>JAGWFS010000002.1:58845-337403 GCA_028867785.1 Nitrososphaerota archaeon | reverse complement strand
CCTCCCTTCTGGTCATCTCAGATAGTAAAACTCCCTTGTTGTACAATGCCAACATGTGTCTTGGATTGATATTCAGTGCGTGGTCAAAGGAAACTATTGCAGATTCTACATGACCTAATTTTGCCAACACAATGCCTCTGTGAAACAGGGATGGCAGGTGATTCTCATTCATGCGCAAGACTGCGTCATAACATGTGATGGCTTCGTTTATGCGTTCTAACGATTCGTATGCCAATCCTTTGTTATACAATGCAGGCATGTGGCCTGGATTTATTGCCAATACCCTGTCAAAACATTCTATTGCTTTCTGAGGATTGACCTCCGAGAGCAGCGCTCCCTTGTTGTACCATGACGATACATGGTTTGTGTCTATTGCCAATACCCTGTCAAAGCACTGTATTGCTTCCTCCCTTCTGGTCATCTCAGATAGTAAAACTCCCTTGTTGTACAATGCCAACATGTGTCTTGGATTGATATTCAGTATGTTATCAAAACATTCTATTGCTTCCACTCTTCGCACCAATTTTGAAAGTAACTCGCCTTTTTGTAATAGTATGCCGGTATTTCTATTATCAATCCGTAGTATTTTTTCACATGATTTTATTGCCGGCTCCAGCCTATTGCTAGATTCCTCAATGATTATCTTACAATGGATTGCTTTTGTGTTATGCGGTTGTGATTTTATTATTTCGTCTATTAAGTCAAGTGATCTATCAAAATTTTTTACATTATAAAAAAAATTACATAAACCAAATTTTGCTTCTATTGATAGTTGATTATTTACGACATCATATTTGTGTAATGTTAATTTGTCATATAATGATAGCAATGATTCTATTTTCTTTTTTTTATCCTGAATGATGTTTATTTTTGTGAGCTCAAAGTTAGTGATTAATGCCATCTCTTGCATCATACTAGTGATGATTCCAGATACTAGAGATATCTGCAATTTGGAATTTTCAATGTCGGAATACATTTTATCACATCTTCGGATTAAACAAAACCTGTTTTTGTTTTAACCGCTGATGAAAAATGATGGAAATCATGGTTTAAAAGTAATTGATTGCACGATTTGAATGAGCTAGAAATTCTGCATTCAAATTACAGAAGCATTAAAACCCATAAATCTTATTTGCTAATTCTACAATTTGACAGTGGTATTGAAGAGTTTTCAATAAACTTTTCAAGATCTTTATTTTTTATGGTGCACGTAACATGCAGAAGGTTTAGACTTGAATTATTTTCCTGAGCAGAATTGTCAGCCTGATTTGCGAGTTTGCTAAGCGATATGGCAAGGTTCTCTAGATCCTCCTTGGAAAACGATAAATCCGCATTAACATTTGATGTAGAATTTTCATATGGTACTGATTGCGGTTCTTGCGCGGTCATACCTGACGTAGAGTTTTTTCCAATGAGTTTTTGTAACTGGTCCTGAGTCATGTTCATGGTGGCATTACTACCCATCAATTTCTGAAGCTCCTCAGGCGTGATGCTCATGGTGTTGTTACTTGAATCAAATTCTCCAAGCGATGAGTTATTGTTTTTTCCAATGAGTTTTTGTAACTGGTCCTGAGTCATGTTCATGGTGGCATTACTACCAGTCAATTTCTGAAGCTCCTCAGGCGTGATGCTTAGAGTAGAATTTTCTCCAATGATCTGTCTTAATTGGTCTGGGGTTATGCTGATCTTGGAATTATTACCTGAGACACTGTTATCCATGGATGCATCAGGATATGAGACATTGGACTGATTGTCAGATTCCGAATTTAATCTACTACTAGAATTGGTAAGCGATATTGAAACAATGTTATTTGAGAAAAGACTAGATGCATATAGTTTGTTGGTAAGAGAATTTACTGCAATGTTTTTGGCAGATATCCCAGAATTTATTTCATCCAGTACGCGATTGGAGTTGCCATCTATCTCAAATATTATGCCTGTCTGCTCATTGGCTTCGTAGATTCGGTTAGTTATTGGATTGATTGCTATTGATGAAGAGCCGCTCATTGTTGGTATGGTCGTTATCTGTTTATTTGTGGTGCCATTGATCACTGCCACTGATCCATAGTTCCAGCAAGTCACATATACGGAATTGCTAATGGGGTTTGCTGCAACTTCCAATGGGCCTCCATCCACTGGGATGGTGGAAATTATTTTGTTTGTGCTGCCGTCAATTACGGTGAGAGAGTTTGAAAGGCTATTTGGCACATAGATTCTATTAGTGAACGGATTTACTGCCACGCTCCAAGGGCCGTTGCCAACCTTAATGTTTTCTATCACTGCATTATTTGACCCGTTAATTACTGACAGTGAATTTGATATCAAATTTGTAACATAGACAATATTAGTGAACGGATTTACTGCCACTTCCCAAGGATTGCTTTGTACATGTATATTTGCCACAATTTTATTTGTACTCAGATCTATTGCCGATACATCGTTTGAAAATCTGTTTGTGACATAGGCTGTATTTGTAAGCGGATTGGTATCGATGTGTACGGGACCCGAGCCAATCAAAAATTTATTCTGATCAAGTGGAATGCTTGTTATTATTTTGTCTGTTGATCCGTCAATCACTGTGACAAATCCAAACACATAACTTGTGACATAGATCCTATTATTTGACAGGTTTACTGCCATTCCACTACTTCCCCAGCCAACATCTATGTTAGTCATTAAAGCCAAAGCATTTTGAATAAGAAAAATACTTGCGATTAGTCCTGCTAATGCTATGGCATAGTATCCATTTCTCATACATAACATAATGAAGATATGACATAATTAATTCAGTTGGAGTGCATTATCAACAAACAGTTCCAATATGTTTATCCATGCAGAAAAAAATGAGGACTGGGAACCTGCATGTTGGGAATGATAGAAAGTTCCCAGTACTTGAATTGAAAACGTGTTCCACATGGATTAATGCTTGTTTGTGCGAAATGTACAAACTTCCGCAAATAAAATATACGGTTAATATCATTTGGATTAGAGGATGGAAATACTCATAGCTGACGATGAAACGGATCTGCTGGAGCAATACAAGTTTGCACTCGAGGAAAAAGGCCATGATGTCATAACCTGCAAAGACGGAGGACAATGCCTCAAGATATATGCGATAGAATCAGAACAGCAACCAGCAAATGACTCTACTGCCCCATTTGATGCTGTTGTTTTAGACTATCAAATGCCAGCTAAAAATGGCATTGAAGTGGCAAAAGAGATCCTGGAGATCAACCCACATCAGAGAATCATATTTGCATCAGGATACATTCAGGAGACTTTTCTTGATTCGATAAAAAAGCTTAGACAGATTACAGAGATAATGCAAAAGCCGTTTTCATTGCAGGCATTGGTTGATACAATTGAAGACAAAGACATCTATTTGCAATTAGAAAAACTAAATGTGGATATTGCAGCAATCAAAGAGCTAAACCCATCTCATGCACAAATTAAAGCGTACTTTGATGTGTTGTGCAGGTTACAGAAAGGAAGGACTTTTTAAAAAACTTCTGTTCTGTGTTTTTTTCTACGGATAAACTCCTAAGCGTGACAAAAGTCAGCCTCGTTTGTATTTCCATCATACAAGGATTGTATTGTGGTAACATCACATTTTGATATGTATGGATAATCTGTTTGAATTGTAGCATGCATGAGATCCTGCGGATCGTTTGTATGTGGAAAGCCTAGCGCATTGCCAAATTCGTGCCTTACTATTGCGGCAAGTTGGTTGTTTGAAAGCTTATCTGCATCATAAATGGTAACAAATGATTTCAAGATTTGTGAGTTGTCTACAATGGATCTGGTATATCCTGAATAGCCGTTGGGATCATCAAGATGCGATAAAATTATGACAATTTTACCCGGCCCATTATCTGATTCTACAATGTTAAATTGGTTTGGCACGTAGAACTTGGTATCCTTGATTTCTCTAAGAGCCCCCTGCCAGCCAGCATAGTATTCCGAGGTCCCATCCTGCGGTGGCTTGCCAAGTAGATCATTGTTAATGTATATTGAATTTGTTCCAAGTATAGCTTCTTTTATAACGTTAATTTTTTCTTGACTTAGATGATCTGGATTCACTATGCTGACTGTTAACGGTGTATTTTTGGCGATATTCCAATGCTTGTAAGTATCGCCGGTCTGCCCCTGAAGATTTTCTATCAAGTACCGTGTTTTCATGTGATCTGTGGCATCAATGAGGTTTTTCTGATAGTGGTTGGTAACTCCATAAAATAACAAAACTGCAATGATTGGTAATACCACCAATTCCATTTTTAGTATTGTTTTTGCGCTGAGTTTCTGTATTCTTTTTTTCACTATGATAATTTCGCGTGAGATCTCGTTTTGTTTCCTTATCAATTCACTCATCTCCTCAGGATGAATGCGGTCGCTGCGTGACTGGCTGGGATCTATCGCATGAAGTTCTATTAGTTGCAGTTGTTCTGTTGCCTTGTTAAGTTCTTTTGTAAGTGACAGTAATTGCGATCTGAGTTGTTTGATTGACCTCTCCTTATCTGAGGATTGTTGATCTAATTGCATTTTATTAAAACACCTTCCACTTTAAACATACATACACCTAACTAAGAGCCAAAACCAGATCCCACGGAGTCAGAACATTGTTTAGAGTCATAACAAAAGAATGTTTCATGCCAAGCATAATTTTGCACATTTCTGGGATTGTCGTATTTTCAGAAATTATTCTTCCATTTTTTAAATTAAGTGCAGTTGCCTTCAGATCAAAGAAGTTATCAACACTATCCAGGTAGTTCAATTCTACAATCTTCTTAAATATTATCTGCGGATTAACAAATTGAGGAGTATTTTCAAGAATTAGAATCTCAGTGTCATTTTGAAGCATTTGTTTCACAATTGTTTCTATGGTATCATCTCGATTAAAAGTAGGAATTGATTTTGCAGGTATGTCAGAAACCTTCATCCTAGTATCACATAAAACGCCCACCTCTAACAAACGTCTTGCAGATACTGTAGAATGGCCCCCGTCTTCATTTTGAACCAAGGCAAAATCTCGTTGCATGTACTGCATTTTTTTGAGTAAATCGCTGACTTTGGTCGTAGGAGATGCGATGTACAAGTTTTTATTCATTACCTGTCGAACCGTCAGATCCGAAAAAAACGAGTGCGTAGGGTTTTTGGCCAGTTCTTTGAGTACCTCATGCCCTCCAAGCATGCCTACAGGGGAGTCATTTTCCATTGCAACCAAGTTGTTTGTGAATGTTTCTAGAAATCTTACAAGCATCGAAGTAGCAACCCACATCTTCTCTTTGCTGTCAATAGTCGCCATGGATGAATACACTAACAGGTGTGGAAGAATGTCCTCGATGGTGCAGTCACTCAGTTTCAAGTTTTTTTGGTTGCTAGAAGATGAAAATAACGTGTCATATTCTCTAGCCCTGGCATTGTTTGACTTGTATAATCTATTTTTTAAATTAAATACAAAATTATTATTCATTTTTCAACCCCGACTGTAAAACTTACAATGCCATCATTTGCTTGAAACATATGAAACACATTTCTATTGAAATATACGAATGATATTTTCTAGTATGTTCACATTGAACAGACTTGCGTCTGATGTTATTGCACTGACGAGAAAATCTGTGAAAAATCGTTATCTCACAGTTATGACAAAAACTACCAAGAATCTATTTTCTAATACCATTGGCATTTGGAGAATTTTTCTTGAACAGACGAATATTTTTCTTTTTCATCATTATTCCTCCAGCTGCTATTGCTCCAACCACTGCAAAGGGCAGCGGATCAATTCCATTAATCTTAAAGGATTTCAGATTTGGAGGAGTTACTGGTGAACCGGATGTAGAATTAGTGCTGTTTGTTGCAATACCAGTCGAATTTATTTTTATTACGTCATTAAGTTTTGACGGTACAAACCCAAATCCTGATATTGAAGGCGTAATGCTGACAACACCTGAAGAGCCTGATGTGAGTGCTATGCTGGCAGTTCCATTCTTGTTTGTTGTTTTGTCAGAATTCTGTACGCTGGCACCTGATACTTGCCAGTCTACATTCATTCCTGGGAGTGGCTGGCCATATCTTTCAGCTTTGACGGTTGCAACAAGCGTTTCTCCAGGCAATACGGTTGAAGATGAATTAATGGTCATGGTGGGAGCCATGTCTTCAACGCTGATTTCGTACGTGGCAAGTGCCAGATTGTCAGATATTAGTGAAACAGTGGCAGTACCAGGCGATTTTGGAACTACTTCAAAGCTTGAATGATAACTGCCTTTTGGAATTGTCATGTTTGTCGGAAGAAGTATTACCGAGTCATCGCTTGAAACTAACTTCATATTGGTATCTTCAACCACGTATATTGGATTTGAGTGCGAGTCAAAAACCTGCACGTCCATGAGATTGCTGAGATTGGAAACTAGCGGATTTGGATAATCCAAGCCTATGGACGCTGGAGATGCGTTAGTAGAGTTCAATGATACGCTAGTCGAATAACTTCCTGCTATTATATTGAGAGTTGTAGACCCTTCTTTGAGGGATTTGACATTGAACAAGTCCGTCGTGTCTCCATTTGATATTTTTTTAGGTTCTACTTGAAAATAGTCATTAGGCAGTATGGTAGGGGCGTAATCGCTTGGAAAATACGTTAATGCACCGGATGAATCAACAAGATACAAAGCTAGAGGGAAATCAGACCGGCTTTGTATTTTTGGAACGAGTGGATCTGCAACAAGTTTGAACGAGTTTGTAGCGGGTTCACCTATTGTAGCCTGCACTGTAATGTCATTATAAGTTACGACGTGTAATGACACCGAAGATGTTGGGGGAGCAATATTTCCAGTTTTTCCAAATACTGGTACGGCTGCATCTCCTTGGTTCATGTGTACTGGATTTATAGAGAGATAATTCGGGTCTGAAGAATCAACTTCAATCTGAAGATCCCTGCTTGCAATGACTGGATATCCACTAGGATCCTCTAGATGCATGATTCCAACCAATTCATTATTTCCTGTTGCCAATATGGGTAACATGTCGAGTCTTGCAGATTTATCATCTAGGAATTTCGTAGGAACCGTGGTTATCTGCACAGGGGTTGTTGATGATTGTGTGGAATCTGCAGTGTGATTTGATACGATATATCCTTCCGGCGCAGATAAACCAACGTTAAATGTGCCATTTAGCCCAGCATTTACCTGAATCGTGGAATACCCTTCGTAATCTCCCTTCTTTATTATCAGCGGGCTGTTGGAGCCGATGAGCTGATCCTGCGGACTGGTATTTACTAGGCCGGTTGCAGTAGAGTTTGTTATCATTACTGATATTGGAATGTCTTCATGTGCTATTGCCTCATTGCCTGATGCATCTTTTAGTTGTGCAACAACATATGCGTTTGATGTCGCAAAATTGTTGATTTTTGTCGGATACACATAGGCTTGAATAGTCAATGCGCTTGTGGATATTACAGTAATCGTTGTGCTTACTGACGGAAACGAAGGTGCAGATGCATATATTTTGGCAGATCCAATTTGATCAGTTTGAAATTGTCCTACTGCGTAATACTGTCCCTTGCTAATGGTGAGATGAGACATGGTCAAACCGAGGCTTTTGCTATTGGTTGTGGCAACGGTAACCGGTACATCGGTTTCTGCAAGTGCCGGAAGGCCGTTGTTATTTACAAGCTCAACCGCAAAATAGCCTGTCTTTGGACCATTAACCGAGAATGTTGATGGAGTGGCTTTAATAAGCAAACTAGTTGGCGCGGATTCATCACTGTATACTGTTATTGGAAATTCTTGGGATGTGAAACCAGGCGCGGCAATCACTATGTTTGCAGTTCCAGGATTATTTGCCTTGATTTTTATATGTGTCATAAAACCAGTATCATTGTATTCTAGACCCGTTATCTGGACTATGGTTGAATCTGTAGAAGAAAATGCCATGTTTCGGATTTTCGTAGGAAAGATGTGCCCGCCATACAGTGCGTATACCTCTAAAATACCACTTGAATTTTCAATCATCTTGTTTGGCACAAGTCTAATTCCAAACGTGCCTACATCATCTGCATATGATCGTAATATCACAAGACTGGCAAGGATAATTACAATTATCAATAGCCTTCTCAATACATGCTTTGATAACGAAATTTCTCATATAAGATCCTGTATGGCTTTTTTGAACGAATTTGTGCGTGAAAAGCGCACTGACACAATTACAGGCGTCTAAAATCCGAGTCAGGCTGATTGGTATGCTACTTCCAGGGGTTTCGATTTTTTCCACAGGTGGGAACAGAGACTGAAAATATTATTGACTATTTCTATCGAATTGGTGTGTACAATGGAATCGGTATCGTCATTTAGATCCATTGAGCCCTTCATCGATCCAGACATGATGATCTGTCTGTCTTTCTCTCCAACCATTCGACCTTTGGAAGGAAGTCTCCCAAGCCTGATCTCGCTAGCTCCCAATCTGTTGACAAGCTGAATAGATTGTTTGTTTTCAACTTCTGTTATTATTCTAACCTCTCCTCCTTTCTTGGTGCATTCTTTGATTTTCTCAGGTATGGCAGTATGATACATGCGCATGATGTCTTCCACGGTAGTCACGATATATACCACGTCAGAGGATTCGGTTATCATTTTACCTATGCGAGAATAAATGTTTGATCGTCCCTGTATTATCGAAAAAGAAGATACTTCGGTTGCAGGGGTTGGACGCTTCAATTCATCCAAGTTTGTAACTAGCTGTTTTGACAGTTTTTCCATTGTAGTAATTTCGTCTTGTTTTTTCGAAATTATGTTTTTCAGCGCCTCTTGTGGGTCTACTGCTTTGCATATGGTAGGGTTTGATAATGTTGTAGTTATCAATCCAAAATTCCTGAGTTTGTTAAGCGCCCTGTATGTCTTTCCCCTGTCTACATCCAGTTTGGCAGATAGGCTGCCTACTGTCACCTCTCCCGTTCTCAATAGCCCGAGATAGATCTTTGCATCGTCTCCCTCCAGCCCAAAATACTTCAATGCTGAAATTAGATCCTCTTCTATGTTCAAGCCGCACTACCTCCAGTGGCTGAAGTCGCATGTCGGGGGTTATTCGGTATCAAGCATGGCGTCATTACATCTTTACAATCATAGTCCGGTGTCAATCCATTAATTGCATGAAAAACCTTGGAAGTAATGCAGACCATCGAGGATCGGATCTGATCGCTGCGAGTATATAAGAAGATTGATTCGAGTGTTCCAGTAAGCAGTCTATCTCTTTTGACTTGGATGGAGATGCCTTTGTGATTCAGTGAAAGTGAGTTCATCTCATTAGTTTACAAACGTGTGAGGGATATGAGAAGATGTTTGTACAAAATAAACAAACGTCAACCCGCATAATTATGAAAAATAATAGAAAAACGATACTTGGGTCATTTTAGAAGATAACTATGAAACTATTTTCATTGTAATATAACCACTTTTGCAGTATGAGTTAATTTGCATGTACATGCAGAACACTACTTTATGGTGCCGTCTGAAACGCAGAATCGTCGTGTTGTTTAGACTCATGATCAATCTGTTTATCTGCAAACTACATACACTATCTAATAGGCATATTTCGGCCAATAGTGATCGAATTGATGGGAAAATTCATTTGAATGCAGATCTATATCGAACTCCCATCAATTCATCATTTGATTTAATGCCCGAATATCACAATGACTCGCATTGTCATTTCCTGTCACAGGGATATTTGATATGGATAAAACGAATTCATATCTAGTTCAAAAGAAAGACACACTTTGACCCGAGATGTCGGCATGTAAAAGATCTGATTGAAGCTTGTTTTCTTAAATTGTGACCATAACTTTGCGCATTTGTAAGCAGGATGGAGCCTGATAGCTTCAAATATTTCAGGCATATCGATAAATAATTTTGAGATCTCTGAATTTATTGATCTTGTCGGGATTTACTATAGGATGGTACCCGACAGCGGAATTGACGCGGCAAGGATTGTTTTGTCTTTATCCATGCTCGGATATGCAGTTTATTCAGATTTGAAAAACAGGGAAATTCATGACCTTTTATGGATAGTTTTTGGCTGCATATCTGCCATTCTGATCCTCTTTACGCCAGACATGCCGAGGCTTCTTGTAAATATCGGAATTTCTTTGATTATTGCACCTGTAGTCATCTTAATTTGGAGACTGGGTTTTTTCGGAGGTGCAGATGCGTTTGGATTGATTGTTCTTGCTTCGCTAGCTCCCGAATTTTCAACCTCAAATGGGGTAATCACGCCATTTACCACATTGACCAATTCGGCCATACTTTCTGTAATACCGATACTTCTTAACATTTCAAGGAACATTGTGGCCATGGCAAGACATGAAAATATTTTTCAAGGATTCGAAAGTGAAACCCGGCGTAACAAGATATTTGCATTATTTATTGGATACAGGGCCAAAAATCCAAAATTTAGTTTTTCGATTGAAAAACGCAATGGTTCTGATAAAAAGTTGGATTTTACATTAAAAAATGCCGACAGTGCGGAGTTTTGTGTGTCGCATGACACTTGGGTAACACCTGGAATTCCATACATGATCTATATTGCCTCAGGATTTGTTGTTCAGCTGGCATATGGTGATATAATATTCAATTTCCTCAAAACCCTGCATTAGACAAGATCTGCCGTACACGTTAAAACGCTTGAAAGTTTATTACCTCTTCAAATGGAGCTAGGCCATGGCTCTAAAGGCTGCGATCATAATGTCGATAATATCAATAATCATGCTAGCGGTATATGGTGCTGATGTTGTTGTGGCAGGGCCGGAATCAAGTTCACAAGGAAATACCGGCTTTCTTCCAATGGATGATAAGACCCGTGGTTCTGTGTTTGGAATAATACCGTCGGCAATGCTCATCGCGTCATTTTTCATTACACGAAGAGAAGCGTCCAGCATGCTCGGCGTCCTGATAATCATAGGAGGAGCCATGATTGTTGTCGGCACTGGTGTAATTTTGTCCATGTCTGGAAATCAATTTCAGAGTCCTCAAACCATGCGGGATTTCGGTCCTGTGCTGGGGATAGGGATCATAATCATCTTTTTGGGTGGCCTAAAAATCAAGAGATCAAAAAGATAGACACCGTACAACATCTTGTTTTTATCAAACCAAATCTTCAAACATTGGCACTTACTTAACAAGTCGTGCATATTTGTGCAAAATGTGGACAGGAATCTAAAAAGATGTATGACTGCGAACATACAGAAGAACAAGAATATTGCGTAGAGTGCTTATACAGAATTGCACTATTATCTAACTGAAAGGCCAAGAAAAGATCAGAAAGACTAGTTGGACTTCATAAAATTACATGGGGACTCAAAATCAATTTGATAATGCGGAAATAATATGATTGATGTGGATTGTTTTTCTAAAGAAAGCCTGTACGCCGCAATTGTATGTCATTTTTGCTTCAGGTTTTCCAAATCTTTTAATTCCAAGTTACATGGGACTTGTATGTGAAGGCTGTAATTTTGTCCGGAGGGATGGGAAAAAGACTGAGGCCTCTGACTGATTACCTTCCAAAGCCACTTGTACCAGTATGTAATGTGCCGATAATAGAATGGCAGATAAGGTATTTCAAAAAGTTCAAGATTGATGAAATTATAATATGCGCAGGCTATAGGGCAGAACAGATAGTAAGTTTTCTAGACTCTAGAAGTTTGAACGTAAAAACAAGCTTTTCCATAGAAAAATCGCCACTTGGTACAGGCGGGGCAATCTACAATGCTCGCAAGTATATAGGAGATGAGGCCTTTTTTGTGATAAATGGAGACGTAATAACCAACTTGGATCTGAACAAACTCAAAGAACATCCAAATTCTATTGCAGTAATCCAGCTGAAAACCAACTTTGGCATAGTGCACCTTAATGAAAACCGCGTAGAAAAATTCGAGGAAAAGCCAGAGTTATCCAACTATTGGATGAATGCAGGAGTATACTATCTAGAAAATAACACCATCAAATTGCTTCCAAAAACTGGAAACATAGAAAACACAACTTTTCCGGCATTATCTAAAATGAATAGATTGCATGCAATTAGATACAACAAAGTATTTTGGCATTCAATTGATTCGCATAAGGACATGAACGAGTGCACGGATCAGATGCGCGCAGTCAAGTACGAGAAATTTCTTAGTGTAAAGTGATCATGTTGAGACTTGGTTTTAGTCTTGGTTCTTTATTGTCCATAAAAGAGGTATTGGAATGCTCAAAAATGCTGTCAAAGCACAGCCCTGACTCAATCTGGATTCCAGAGACATGGGGCATGGAATGCAGTTCTGTTTTATCATCCGTGGCACAGATTGCAAAAAAGCCAAAGATTGGCTCATCGATTATCAACATCTATTCTAGAACACCTTCACTTGTAGCAATGCATGCAGTTACAGTTGACGCTGTTTCTAATGGGCGACTGATTTTGGGATTGGGAACTAGCAGTCAGGCAATTGTGGAAGACTGGCACGGCTTGAAATTTACACAACCCGTGCTACGAATGAGAGAATACGTCAGCATCATAAGACAGATCGTATCTAGAAAAAAAGTAACATATGATGGAGAATTCTTTCACCTTAGAAACTTTAGCCTATTAGTAAAACCAATACGAAAAGAGATACCAATCTATCTTGCAGCAATCAACCAAAAAATGATGGATGCGGCATGGGAGTTGGGAGATGGGGTCATTTTTTATTTGAGGCCGATAGACGAGATGAAAAGAACAATCACAAGGATGCAGAATAAGAGAAAAATCGATGTTGCATGCCAACTGATAACTTGTGTCTCAGATGATGCGGAGAAGGCAAGGACCAGAGCAAAAAAGACGCTAGCATTTTATGTATCTGTTGGAAAAATCTACCGGGAATTCTTGGCAGCAAATGGATATAGAAAGGAAACAGACGAGATATTTGACGAGTACAAAAAGTCAGGTTTGACTGAAAATTACCGCCATGTTTCTGATTCTATGGCGGATTCCCTGACATTGTGCGGAACTCCAAACGAATTACCTAAAAAACTCAAACAGTTTGTAAAAGTTGGAGTGAATCTTCCAATACTTCAATTCAATCCAGTAGGAAACGTAACCGAATCTTTCAAACTATTGGTTTCTACACTGAGGAGCGAGATGTAGTGTGAGAAGAGTAGGCATCGCGTCATCAGGTTTGACCAAATTTACCAAAAAAGACTCCTCCATGGAATCGCTAATGATCTCATCTATCAAGCCCATTTTTGATAACACTAAAAACTTGACTCAGAAGGACGTTGATGTCGTGCTGACATCTACTAATGCAAACGATAAATATCTGGCTAACATAGTCTCAGAATTATCAGGAATCTCTCCCAAAATTTCTCATTCAGTTGAAAGCCTGTGCAACTCAGGAACAAATTGCATAGTATCTGCATTCTCATACATATCGTCAGGACTTGCAGACGTAGCGCTAGTAACAGGTGCGGAAAAAACCAACAGTCCGGGCCTTGTGTTGGATTGGGATAAATCGAGAGGACAATACAAACACCCGATATACTGGTCATCTCTTTTTACAAGTGCCCACATGAGGAAATATGGCACCACCATGGAAGACCTTGCATACGTTTCAGCAAAAAATCACAGAAATTCTCTAGATAATCCGAATTCCTGCTTTGATCATTCATATTCTTTTGATGAAGTAATGAGATCAAAAAATCTGACTGATAATGTGAGATTGTTAGACTGTTCCATGCCGTGCAATGGCTCCGCCTCGATTCTACTTGCTTCCGAAGACATAATTCGAAAATTTACTGAAAACCCGGTATGGATAAAAGGAATCGGGCAAAAATCTATTTCGGCTGGGTTTACAAAAAATAAAGATCTTGCTTCCATGCAAAGCACGATGTTTGCGTCATCTGACGCATATTCAATGTCTGGCAATTCACCATCCGACGTAGATGTGGCCGAGGTGCACGATGCCTTTAGCATATGCGAGATCATGGCACTAGAAGATTTGAAATTAGTTGGGCCTGGGAGAGGAGCTGATTTTGTTAGAGACATGTACAATACTGAAAATAAGAAAATCAATCCAAGGGGGGGATTGATTGGTACAGGTCATCCGTTAGGCGCCACTGGCATAGCCCAGACAATAGAGATGTTTCAACAGGTTCAAGGAACTGCAGGCAAGAGACAGGTAGAGAAAGCTCGTACTGCACTAGTCCATAACATGTCGGCAGCGGCAACGTCTTCGACTGTATTAATATTGCAATCATGAATCGATTTGAACAGGAACTGAAAAACGATAACTTTGTGTGTAGCGAATGCCCAAAATGCCAAAAGCTTGTTTGGCCTCCAAGCGAATACTGCAACAATTGCTTTGGCAGCGTTACATGGAGAAAAGTGTCTAGAGATGCCACATTATTGGAATATTCGTGTAAGAACGGAGAATATTTCTGCGTGGCAGAGATTGAAGGCCAGATACGACTCGTAGGAAAAATCACAAATCCATCAGATCTAGAGATGGGACAGAATCTAACTTTGGAGAGATGCGGCTATGAAGATGGCGAGAAATTCATTTTCAAGATAAAAAAACAAGCGTTGGAATGATTCTCAAGTTGACACAACTAGGGAAACTTGAGGGTAGAGCCTTCTAGTTCCAGTATTGGGATGTACAGTGACATGCTATCACTGCCAATTTTTTCAACAAAAGAAAAATCCCCAGTCAGACGTTTTAATTCGATGAACTTTTTCGTTGGTTTTTCAGGCACCATGAGATAATGAATTGTTATTCCTCCCACAGCTCCGGTTTGAATAAAAATTACATTCTTGCCACTATGATTAATGTGATAAATGAGTGGAATTGCTCCAAGCATGGACTGTGATGAATATAAAATTACCTTGAGAAGGTCCTCATAACCCTTGTATTTTAGATATGTGAGCGGATCTTGATAAGACACAGAATGTATTTCCAACAACACCATATTAATCCTGAGGTTTGTCTTCACGTATATCATTTTGATAGTTGCATGTTCACCGAAAATGTCCAATTGGTGTTATTAGAATTACCTTCTAGTCTATTACTGGAACAAAAGTATCAAATGTAAGACATGGAGATGGAACAGCTAAAATCTAGAGGAACAGGAATCGAAAACAAGGTGGCAAGACCAGGGTCTACCAAATCTGACAATCAGAGAGTGGCTAGGACAAGAAGACAACGAGGATATAATTGGGAAGATACGCTAGTTAAAAGATTTAATGCGGTAGATGGTTGGAAAGCGTTTCGGTTGGGGTCCCCCAGCGTTGGATTGCCAGACATACTTGCAGTGAGCACAAAAGAAAATACAATCTATACCATTGAGGCAAAATCAGGCACAAACACTGCCCTTTATGTACCATATGATCAAATCTTGCGATGTCTAAAATGGATTCATACTTTTGAGCTCTACCAAACAAGAAAAATGGTTATCGCATTCAAGTTTTTATCAAAAAAAAGGATAGGCAAGGGCAAATACGAGCATAGGGAGCTGAGGGAATATTACAAGGTTTGGGATAGATCTAATCCTGTTACTGATTTTGTATGCACTTATGATGGAATGACGTACCTGCTTGTAGATGGAAAACGGAAGCTACTGCATCTGGACGACTGTACTATGCCATTTCGTGCCAAAAACAGTCGCATCCATTAAGATCATGGGTTTTACTAATTCCACATTTGCCAGGATGCAATAACTTCTTTAATGACAAGTTTTATAATTAAAACAATGAGTTTTGAAGATTTTGTAGACGAGAGAAGTTTGGTAAGCCATGATGCGTTAGGAACGAAGGAAATTAAATTAAAACTCTTGGAGGTCCAAGATGATACCTCAGATCATGTTTGGAGATTCGGCGTCCGGGTAAAAGTAAAGAAAATTCTTGTTACAGTAAAACACATACGCACACAACAAGTAGAGGAAGGAGAATTTGATCTGCAAGACATTGAAAAAGAGATGAAGGAAAAGCGACATTATAGCTCCACAAATAGGTGGGTCCAGACGTCAGATATCAAAAACGGATACATACTTAACGCCAGACATGCTTCACTGCTTGCAGACGCGACGGCGCTAGACTACATTGTCATTTGATCAGAGTTTGTAATAACGTGTTACCTTTGGTTGAGTGCCAAGTGTAACGCATTGATTTATCTTTCAGGATCCCATCAAACAATATGAAATTGATTCTCTGAATTTTACCTCTATTTTTTATAACCAGCCTTTTTATTTTTGGTTCTTCTTTCAATATTATTCCAAGTCTTGCATTTGTCAAGTGCTTCTCAAGCTCTTTTTTGTTATCCGCGGATTTTCTTGTATGCGCGTATGGAATCATATTGGCAGAGTTTCCATGTTTTCCATCCAAAACCAATATTTTATTTTTTGATCGTACAAGCACTCCCACACATTTTAAAATAAACTTGCTTTGATTTGGCAAACAAAACAAGTCAAATGTTTTCCTATTGACTGCTACTTTATGTCTTATCGGTTCTATCATCTTGCCAATTTTGAAGTATCTGTTGCGATGATATATGAGAGGCTTTTTTGTCTCATCGTGTCTTATTGAAGTGACCCTTCCTATCACCATGTTATGATCACCTGTTTTCTTGATTGTAATCAATTTGCACTCTGCATTAACTACACATCCGGCAACCATCGGAAGTGGCGTACTCTTTGATTTGAGCATGAGAAAAGAGTCTCGAATTTTTAGCTTGTCAATTTCTGTCCTTGAATATCCGCCGGCAATGCTGACCAGCGTAGATTGCTCTTCTGATGCCACATTGATTCCAAATTTTCTTGTTTTTCTGATGTTTTCCAACGTATTGGAACCAGAATGGACGAATACTGCAATCAGCATGGGCTTGTATGAGATTTGAAGTGTCCATTCTGCAGCCATGACATTTTTTCCGTGCGGGCCATACGAAGTAACCAAGCTCACTCCCGTCATGAAAAATCTCTGGGCGAGCTGTGCGTTTTTATTTTCCACAGTACATGTCTCCTACTGTCGGATATTAGTCTAGTCAATGACCTGATTTTCAGAGCAAGTTCGAGAATTTGGCAGAAATTGAACATGCCTTTTTATCGACTGCCACAGGAGGGATCCATGCAGTTTGCTTACAGAAAACTTTATGAAAGTAGGATGAAGAGTCCATGCATGATAAGTCAGGAAATAACACTAAACGGTAAAAAACATCGTTTAACCCTGACTGATCAACTGCTTTCCGACGTAAGGAGGCTCAAGGCCCTCTATAATGCGGCGTACGAGGATCCGGAAAGCTTTGAAGAGGTCAGTTCGGCAATATCTGACGCCATAAACCAAATAGCAAGTGCAGTAGAGCCTGCCGTTTCTGACAGTGATCTTGACGCACTCATCCAAGCCGTAATGAAGGCAGTAGACGAAAAAAGCAAGGAGACTGAAGAAGCAAAAGCCAGACATGCCGAAGAAAGGGCGGGGACTGAGAGAAAGACCGCTACAAAGAACAAAAAATCAAAAAAGTAGCTCAATTTGAGCGCATGGTGCGAAAATAACCCTCATATTGGTTAAATGACATATAATACCCAGAAGGAAACATGCAAACTCATTGTGAATGTGGGATATGCGGTCACGTTTCTGAACAAGACTGCATTTCAAAGGAATGCAAATGCTGTGTGAACTTTCACATGCGTTCTGGCCCTAAAAAATAACTCACCTAATTTTTGGTTTTGATAATATTCCAAATATGACAATGGCCATTCCTGCTATCTCTGCAATTATTGTTCCAGCATGCACGTTTGATAAGAGTTGACAACCAAGAGAGTAGTCCTTTGAGGTATAAGTGGAGACAATTCCTGCCATCGAGTTGCAATTTTCTATTCCAGTCTGCGCCAAGTACTGGATTATTGCCGAAATTATTACGATGGCAGATCCATAAGACACTGTAACTATCTTCAATACTGGCTGTTTGTCAATATGGCATTTATGTTGATGGCCGTCTTGGGATTATTTTATGTCTAGACATGGTTTGTACAAATATGGTTAATTGGTTGACATCTGGAGTTCTGTAGCTTTAAATAACTACTATCTAAATTTTTCATAATGCAGTCGGGAGCATTTCAGAAATGTATTGATCCAACATGCGGCTTGGAATATCCAATAACTGATATTCGCATAGAATGCGAACACGGACATCTTCTAGATGTCAAATACAAAAACAAACCCAATCCTTCGCTAAAAGAAATATTCTACAAGCGCAGAAATCATGCAAATAACATATTTAATGAAAGCGGAGTCTGGAGATTCCGGGAACTATTGAATTTCTGTCAAATCGATACTGAAAACATAGATGAATGTTCAAAATATCTAGTATCACTTGACGGAGCAGAAGGCAGACTGTCAAAACCGTATCACATGTCCAAGGTTTCAGACTATGTGGGAGTACAAAACATGTGGCTCCAGCCAGAAGGATACAACCCTAGCGGATCTTTCAAAGATAACGGCATGACTACTGCCGTTACACATGCAAAGCTTGTTGACATCAAGAAAATAATATGTGCGTCGACTGGAAACACTTCAGCGTCAGCTGCCATGTATGCTGCAAATGAAAACATGGAATGCGACGTATACATACCAGCAGGGGAAGTGGCTCCTGGAAAACTGAGTCAGGCCTTTCAGTTCGGTGCACAGGTAATAGAAATCAAGGGAAATTTTGATGATGCTCTTTCAGCTTCGCTCAAGCAGGCAGGAGAGGTAGGAGGCTATACCGTCAATTCCATAAACCCGTTTAGAATTGAAGGGCAGAAAACAATCGTATTTCGAGCTCTTGAATCTCTTGATTGGAGTGCTCCTGATTGGATTGTGTATCCTGGAGGGGCACTTGGGAATGCCTCAAGTTGCGGAAAAAGCTTGATGGAGCTATACGAGTGGGGCTGGATAAAAAAAATCCCTCGCATAGCAGTGGTAAACTCTGAGGGCGCAAATACGCTCCATACACTCTACAACGGAAAATTCGAGGAGACGAGTCTGAGATGGAATGGAGGAAGGCCAGACATAGATTTGATAAAAAGATACTATGACTTTATGGATGAAAAAGGAATAAGGCCCAAGACAAAAGCAACTGCAATCCAAATTGCAAAGCCAGCTAATATCTTAAAGGGGCTTCGGGCGCTAGAATTTACTAACGGCGTCGTGTCCCAGGTGTCAGACGGCGAGATGTTGGATGGTATGGCACTGGTTGGTCTAAACGGTTTTGACTGCGAAATGGCATCAGGTGCTGTTCCAGCCGGAATTAAAAAACTTGTGCAGGAAGGTACTATAAAAAAGGACGATACTGTGGTGGGAATCCTGACTGGAAGGCAGAAAGATTCCGCCATACCTGTCGATTATCATAAAAATCCGCAGAACAGGTTTGCCAACCCGCCCCGGTCTTAATAGTTCTCTGGCTCTGGAATTATTATGACGCGTGCCAGCCGCATTTCATTTTTCACAGATGCAGATATTGTTTTAACTATCTGACTTATCTCGCCAAGACTTGTTTCGTTTGGAAAAACGACGTGTATTTCAGCATTAAACTCTTTTCCTATTGGTCTTAGAAATATTTCCCTGGTCTTTATTTTGAATCTTGAAAGTATGAATTCCTTTATGTTGTCTGTCATTTTTGGATTGTCCACTGCGTCTACCAAAACTAGTGTTGATTCTCGAATCGCGGTATATGCCATCAAAAATATGTATCCTGCAATTATTATGCCCCCTATGGCATCCATGAACTTGAAGCTCGTATAAGTGCCAATGAGTACGCTGACAAACCCTACGAAAGACGCCGTGCCATCCTTGATTGAATTCTTGGCGTCAAGCTTGAGCGATATGAGGTTTGACTCGTTTGCAACCTTTCTTATTGAAAATGCCCTATGCAATGAGATGCCGCCTGCTGCAACAAGCGTGATCATTGTGATTTCAGGATAACGTGGCATTGTAGGATGGAGCAAGACACCAATTGCATGGTATGTGATGAGGGCTCCCAAGACTATGATTATGATGGCGGCAGTAAAAGCTGCCAGTACCTCCACTTTTAGATATCCGAGAGGAAACAAGTTGCTCTTGGGTTTTCTAACCATGCCGATTCCAAACCACACTATGAATGAGATCATGGAATCTGCAAGCGAATCCAATCCATCTGCTGTGAGCGTCGTACTTCCAGTAAATGTAGTTACAACTAGCTCTACCATGCCTATTGCGGCAAGCGTAATTACGGATTGTCTTGCCGCGAATTGAGCCTTGTTTAACACATCGTGATGTCTATGTTCTCTGTTTTTTTCTGCAGACCCCAATTTGAAATCTAATCTACGATGATCTGCATTTCGTTCTTTTTAAACAATATGCGTTTATTGTTTTTTAAAGTGATCTTCAAGTGCCTTCTTTTTCTCTGCCATGTGAAATAGATCTTCAGTATGTTTGAACGCATCCTCTCTTTTTCTATTAAACAACATGGCCTGCATCAGAAGATGATTTTCTGGAACCACTATTCCGGTCTGATCGTCAGAATATGTTATTTTTACAACATCGTCCTGAACTTCCGTAAGATCTGCGTGTATGTGAATCATGTTGGTGTCTTTGAAGCTAAAATTGATTGATTCTGCATAATCTCTGATATCTTTTGTTCCCTTGGCGCCATACAGGGTAGCCACACCGTATTCGTTTTTGTAAAGGTTGGTTATTTCATCTACGCTTGGTGCAGGGCCATCAAATCGTATGTCCATCAAATGTACGTGCATTTGCCTTGTTGGGACCTTGAAAACCCTGATAAACAACGGAGTATCCGCACCCATATAGCTTTTCACATCGTCGTCATGGTGAGGTTTGACGGTCCATTCTATGGAATCAGAAGTTTTTGTTTTCGAGTCTTCCAGATCTGCCCATCTTCTGAGCAGCGCAGCATCCAGTCTTTTTACTCTTTTTCCATATTTTTCTTTTAATGGCTGGATTATTCTTCCCATTCCTGTGACATTGCAGCTTCCTTGCATCACGAACCGTCTCTCAAACGCCTTTTCATAGTTCACACGTGAATTAAAAATGAGCTGTGCCACCGATTTTTCTCCTGTGATCTTCTCCCCGCCTTGAAATATTGCTCGCGCATTAGCAGGTTCGTAAAGTGTTTTTTTATTTGTGTATCCCAGTCCTCCCGGTGAAGCATCAATGACAAGGTCGCAGTCTGATACTGCATCTTCTATACTGCCTGAGATTTTGAAGTTTTTGAAACTGTCTAGTTTATTTTTTGGCGCAAACACCTTGAAGCCTCTTGCTATGGCATCCGAAACTTTGTCGTCAGGTGAATATTTTCCTACTCCGACTACCTCGATGTCTTTGTCATCTGTTATGAATTGCGCTATCCTGCTACCTATGGAGCCATATCCATTTACAAAAACCCGCTTCATATTTTTGCAAGAGTGCGCCCTCTTATTTAGATACCCTTTGAGAAGAACTAAATAGACTTTGAATTCTGATAGGATTGTGAAAGTTCACCTGCCGTCCATTGGGATAGGGGCAGGTATTGCGATAGCTTCCATTGTGGTGATCTTTTTTATTTATGGACAGGACACAGTTACCAAGTCACATCCTTCGCCAGAGATGACTGCGCAAAATGCAAGTCAAAAGATAGGGCTTGACATGATAACATCCAACTCATCTCCAGTTCTCGGTTCAGCAACCGCACCTATCACAATGATAGAGTTTGGAGACTATCAATGTTTTTACTGCAATAACTTTTTTCATAATACCGAATCTGATATTGTGAAGAACTATGTTGATACAGGCAAGGTCAAGATGTACTTCAAAGACTTTACAATAATAGGCCAAGATTCAGTTACTGCCGCTAGTGCCGCACATTGTGCGCAAGAACAAGGCAAGTTTTGGGAATATCACGATATGTTGTATACCAATTGGTCAGGTGAAAATACAGGCTGGGCCTCTGCATCCAACATGACACAATTTGCCAAGCAATTAGGGCTAAATCAAGATCAGTTCAACCAATGCATGATTCAGTCAAAATACCTCCCAATCATTCGCAATAGTGTCTCAGACGCTAACAATCTTGGTCTTACTGGAACTCCTGATTTCTTCATAATTGGACCAGACAACTCCGTTACGAAGGTAGTGGGTGCTCAACCATACTCAGTATTTGACGAGATTTTCAAATCTAAGCTACAATCGTAAAGTATTTTTCATCGGTTTTGGCAAAAAAGTGAATAAAAACTACCACTATGGAAGATCAAAATTGACTCTCAAAATGCTTATATTTGTTACAACGGAGGTTTAGCTGTTGGCTGCAGGTATAGATGACATAGCCATCTACGTTCCAAGATTGTTTGTAGACGCGCGAGATTTTGCAAAAGCTCGTGGCATGGACCCAGATAAGCTTCAACGTGGACTAGGCATATCCAAGATGGCAATGGTTGACACTAATCAAGATCCGGCATGCATGGCAGCAAATGCATGTTTGAGAATAATGGAGAGGAACAAACTGGCCCCAAAGGACATAGGAAGACTCTACGTGGCTACTGAATCCTCGCTGGATGAATCAAAGGCAATGAATTCGTATGTTATTGGAATGTTGGAACAGGTATATGGGGATGACTCGTTTGAGCATTGTGGAGGTATAGAGTGCAAATTTGCCTGCGTGAGCGGCTCATATGCGTTGTATGACAATTCAAACTGGATCCGAGCAGGAGAGGCAGAGGGAAAGCATGCACTCGTGGTTGTTTCAGACATAGCCAAGTATGATCTTGGTTCTAGTGGCGAATACACCCAGGGGGCAGGGGCCGTAGCAATGTTACTTAACGACATACCAAGAATCATGACCTTTGATCCAAAAGTGACATCAACTTCAATAAAAAACGAATATGACTTCTACAGGCCTTTTGGTAAGGAAACTCCAATAGTCAACGGCCAGTATTCCAACTTGCTTTACATGATCCAAGTAAAGAAGGCATTAATGTCATACAGGGAAAAAGCAATTTCCACAGGACTCATCAAGCTAAAGGATGGTGAGACAATCCTTGACTATATTGATTTCATAAACATGCATCTTCCATATAGCAACATGGGCAAGAAAGCTCTTGCCTACCTACTAAGACATGAGTGGAGAAACATGCCATACTGGAAAAAAATAATCGAGACCATGGGAATGGCCGAACCCGCCCCCAAAGATCCTCGTGGCACCATAGAATCGGTTCTTGCCGACGAGGAATTCATGGCAAAAGATCACGAGTTTACAAAAAGATTTACGCAAACAGACGAATTCCAAGAGGCATACGATTCAAAACTTGCAAGTTCGCTTATTGCATCCAGGATGGTTGGGAATTTGTACACTGCCTCGCTTTACATGGGCTTTAGAAGCTGCCTCGAATTTGAATTTCAAAAAGGAACAGACTTGGAGGGAAAAAGATTCGGATTTGGGTCGTATGGCAGCGGTAGTAGTGCCATGGTGTTTAGCGGCATAATCATGCCCACCTATAAGGAGATTATAAGAGACATGAACTTAGAGGCTGAGATAGGAAACAGAATAAAGATCTCACTTGAGGAATACGAAGAGATTCATGAAAATAAGAGAGGGCCTAGCGAAAATCTCTTAGACAGCAAAAAAGAGTTTGTCTTGGTAGGTGTGGAGAAGACTCCAGAGATGCACGGACAACGCAAGTATGTTTTTAAAGAATAAGAATTTTTAGAGCAGATCGATCAACTGATAATCAACAAAAAAGATATTAAATCACAAGGTTCTAATGAAAACATGAAAGATCGTTCCATGCCAGTCTGCTTTACAGCAGAACAGTACGGCAAAATTGAGCAGATTGCAAAAAAACAAGGCATGCTCAACCCCAGCCAGCTTATAGAAGAAGCTCTAGGCGAATTATAAAAACGCCGCCAAGTCTTTCTTTTTCACTCACGTATCCATGCATCAACTTTTTTAATGGATTTGATTCACTTTTAGTCATGAACTTGTTTGGGCAAAAGTCAGCCATATGCTCCATATGTAAGAAACAGATCACTCACAAACACAAGCCAAAAAATGAATGGCAGATCGCAGGCCATCTGTGTGGGGACTGTTATGTCACACAGATGCAGAGATTCTACGATATGAGTTTGAGACAGAAATGTGTTGCCTGCAACACAGAAAAAGACGTTCCAGACATGTGGGAGCCAAGATACCAGTGGGAAATGAAAGGTTTGCTTTGCAAAACATGTTTTGATAAAAAGGACAGCGAATACAAGAACCTAAAGGACTTTTGCAAGATCTGCAGTAAAAAACTCGGCGCGATAAGGTACAACCCAAAAAGCAAGTGGGCCATCGACGGGCAACTGTGCAGAGAGTGCTGGGACTCTCAAAAAACAAGGATGGGATAGATTTTGCACATTTTCAAGAGACACAAATGCCAGAAATGCGGTAGAAAGTTCGGTCAGCAAGAGGAACTGATGCACCACGAACAGATTTCACATGACGGTACCATGTATGACTGCAAAGAATGCAACCTTTATTTTTCAAGCATGGAAGAAATGAGGACTCATTTACAGCGAGCACATCGATACAGCGGGAAAGGAGACTGTTAGTAAGCTTTTACTGTTTTTACTACTGGCGGTCTGACTTTGGTAAACACTCGAAAGCCGCAGATGCATTTGATTTCTGGAAGTCGAGTTAATTCGGATTGGCTCACGCGGGTACCGCATCGCATACAAGAATAAGATACGCTAAAACTAGTTGGTTTTTCCTCTTGTGGAGTATTTTCTTGCATAGGTTCAGACATGTTTTATCAGAAAATCACTTGGTAATTTAAGGTTAACAAAATCTATTTGAGTGTCAACTCGATATAGACGTCATTTGGGATTTTGATCCTCATGAGTTGTCTAATGGCCCTGTCATCGGCACTCAAATCTATAACTCTTCTGTGTATTCTCATTTCCCATTTTTCGTATGTGTGTGTTCCCTGTCCGCATGGTGACTTGCGTGTTACTATGTTGAGTCTTTTTACTGGCAAGGGTGTTGGTCCCTTAACTTTGACACCAGTCTTCTCTCCTATGCCTTTAATTTCACTGCAGACCCCATCCAGCCTTTGTAAACTCGTGCTTGTTAGTTTTATCCGGGCTGTTTGTGTCATTTAGATCACTATTTTGTGAATTTTTCAGTGATCTCTTTTACTATACCAGCTGCAATTGTTGCGCCCATGTCTCTGAGAGCAAACCTTCCAAGTTCTGGAAAGTCTTGGAATGTCTCAATTGGCAATGGTCTTACTGGTTTGATTCTAACGATTGCAGAATCTCCAGCTTTTAGGAATTTGGGATCCTTTTCCTCTACTGCGCCAGATTGTGGGTTAATTTTTGCTTCAAACGCAACTATTGTAGCTGCAACTTGAGCTGTGTGAGCATGCATTACTGGGGTGTACCCTGGTGCAATAGCTGTTGGATGATGAATGACAATGATTTGTGCTCTGAATTCTTTTGCAACATTGGGTGGACTGTCTGGAGATCCGATGACGTCGCCTCTCTTGATGTCTTTTTTCTCTATGCCTCGGAGGTTAAATCCAATGTTGTCACCAGGTTCGGCAGATTCCATTTGAGTGTGATGTGTTTCAATACTCTTGATTTCGCCTGCGGCGCCTGATGGCATTACAACTATCTTCATGTTGGGTTTTGCAACTCCTGTTTCTACACGACCTACTGGTACTGTTCCAACACCAGTGATTGTATAAACATCTTGTACTGGAATTCTTAACGGTTTGTTGGTTGGTTTGTCCGGTAGTTTGAAATCGTCAAATGCTTCGTACAGTGTCTTTCCTGTCCACCATGCCATGTTTGGGGATTTCTTTACCAAGTTATCTCCCTTCCAACCTGAAACCGGAATTATTGGGATTTGTTCTAGTTTGTAACCTACGGATTTGAGCAGTTTTTCGGCCTTTTCTTTTGCCGCTTTGTAGGCTTGTTCAGAATAGTTGCTATCATCCATCTTGTTGATGGCTACCACTAATTGTCCTACTCCTAGTGTTCTGAGCAGAAATGCGTGTTCTCTTGCCTGTCCACCAGGGGCTATTGCAGTATCTGTCTCTCCTTCTTTTGCAGAAAGCACTAGTACGGCACAGTCTGCTTCTGATGCGCCTGTGATCATGTTTTTGATAAAGTCTCTGTGTCCTGGAGCATCTATCAATGTGAAGAAATACTTTGGAGATTCAAATTTTTGAAACGCCAAGTCTATTGTGATACCCCTTTCCCTTTCGTCTTTGATATTATCCATAACCCACGCATATTTGAAAGTGTCACCCTTACCGGTCTTTTCTGACTCGGCAGCGTGAGCAGCAATTGTTCTCTCATCTACCAAACCCAGATCCATAAGGAAATGACCCATGGTGGTAGATTTTCCATTGTCTATGTGACCGACAACTATCATGTTCAAATGTGGCTTTTTGCTTGCAGCGCTCATACCGAACCCTTGAAGACTTGGGCTTTATTACCATTTCGATTTTTTTGAAATTATTTTCAGTAAATTTTCAATAATTGGTGGTCATGGCCTTTGTTCCATAGGATTTTTCACATACTATAAATCGAGGAATTTCATGAGTAGAAACGGAATGAAAATCACTGTAACTGTAATCAAAGCAGACGTCGGAGGAATTGGAGGACATACAAGACCAAGCGACGGTTTGCTGAATGCTGTTAGAAACGTTGTAAAACCCCAAATGGCACAAAATGGAAAAGGACTCTTAATCGATTCTTACATTGGATATTGTGGAGATGACATCCACATTGTTATGACGCATACCAGAGGTACTGACAATAGAGAGATTCACCAACTTGCTTGGAGAGCCTTTGAATCGGCTACTAAAGTGGCTAAAAATGAAGGCCTTTATGGTGCAGGTCAAGATCTTCTGAAGGATTCGTTTTCAGGAAACGTCAAAGGAATGGGCCCAGGCGTGGCAGAAATGACATTTGAAGAAAGGCCAAATGAAGCTTTTACAATTTATGCAGCAGATAAAACAGAACCCGGAGCATTCAACTATCCCTTTTACAGAATGTTCGTGGATACACTAAGCAACACCGGACTTATTGTAAATAGGAGTCTTTCAAGCGGCGTAATGATAAATGTCATGGATGTAGAAAAGGGCAAAATAGCTCAGTTGATGATGTGGCAAGACAAACCAACCTTGGAGGCCGCCTTGATGTATCCGGGGAGATATGTCATTTCAAGCGTACATGCCAGAGATAACCAGCCTATACTTGCAGCTTCAACAGACAGATTGCACAACATAGCTGGAAAATACGTCGGAAAAGATGATCCGATTTGTATAATTAGAACCCAAAAAGATTTTCCGGCAACAGAAGAGGTAGGTGCCGCCTTTAATAACCCGCATCTTGTAGCTGGAAATACCAGGGGAAGTCATCACGTTCCTTTGATGCCGGTCAAGCTGAATTCTCCTGCAAGCATCAATTATGCAATACCAATAGTATCAGCACTTGTATTTAGCATGCATGATGGAAAACTTGTTGGGCCTGTAGATGGATTTGCTTCTGCTGATTGGGACTACATACGACAAATTGCCGTAGAACGAACAATCGCAATTAGAAGCCAAGGATTTGTACATCCTGCCACTTTAGTTCCTTCAGAACTCGAATATGCGGAAGGATATAGGGCTAGGATGAATGTATTATGGAGTAAAATGAGACCAATATCTAATTCAAAGAATTCTCAACAGAAACAAGCTAACAGGCCACAACAAGCTAACAGGCCACAACAAGCTAACAGGCCACAACAAGCTAACAGGCCACAACAAGCTAACAGGCCACAACAAGCTAACAGGCCACAACAAGCTAACAAACCGCAGTCATCAGCATCAAAAACTATCACCACGTCTACCAATGAAACAATACAGAAACCATCGAAGAAAACAAGAAAACCACGTCAAACAAAAGCCCACCCAAAAGTCGAAGAAAAAAAACCTGCCCCGACAGAATCAAAATAGATGTTCCAATCCAAATTACAGCTTTTATTATAGTTCATCCAACATTAGCCGTTGGCAAAGAGACTACAAATTTTGATCATAGGAAATAATGAAAATGGATTCACTCCAGATCTTGAAAAGATAGCGTATGAAACTGGAATGGAAGTAGCAAAATCAGGTGCGGTTCTAATAACTGGAGGCCTAGGAGGAGTAATGAAGGCAGCATCACATGGTGCAAAAGAGGCAGGCGGACTAGTAATAGGAATCATCCCGCAGGCAGATTCTTCTTTTGCAAATGAATATTGCGACGTTGTGATCCCAAGCGGCATTGGGCTTGCAAGAGATTTTCTAACAGCTCTTTCCGGAGACGGATTGATAATCATTGGAGGCGGGTCAGGGACGCTATCAGAAGCTTGCGCGGCATACATGTACAAACGACCCATGGTTGCAATTAAAAATACTGGCGGAATAGCAGACAGATATGCAGACCAGTATCTAGATCATAGAAAACAGATGAAAATAATCGGAGCCTCATCCCCAAGAGAGGCTGTCAAACTAATTTTAGACAGAATTAATTCGAAATAGACAAAAGATATGGATCCGGCTCATAGAATTTACCGTGATCTTTGGAAAGGGTCCTGAGTCCTTCAACAATTTTTTTCATTCCAGATTCTTTTGCAGTCTCAAAGATTGGTTTTTTCAATCCCATTCCTAAATTCAACGCTTTTTCTATCTCGGGTACGTCACTTGCTTGGTTTGTTACAAGCCAAGAGGCGTTGTTCAATATGGTTCCAAGTAACTGGATAGGATCAAATTTTTTTGCAAGATCTTCGGTCAGGTTTATGCGTTCATATTGTTCACCAGAATAGTTGTAGAATCCACTTCCAGTCTTTTGTCCCAGTTTTTTCTGGTTGAACAGATTTTCAATCAGCGGATGTGGGTTAATCACTTTTTTATCTCTGGAATGCATCTCAATTGTTGCCTTATGAATAACATCAAGTCCAGTAAAGTCAGCAAGCTCAAATATCCCCATTGGGAAATGCAGTGTAAATTTTACCGCCGAATCAATCTCGGTCATAGAAGATTTTGTCCTATCCATTGCCCAAGCAGCTTCATGAACAAGCGGTATGAATATTCTATTTACAATGAATCCTGCCACGTCCTTTTTGCATAGGACTGGTTCTTTTGATACAGACCTGACAAAATTCATTGTCAAATCTACCAGTTCTTTCGGGGTTTTCTGCCCCGGTATCACCTCAACCAGTTTCATAAGCTGTGGAGGGTTGAAAAAATGAATCCCGATGAATTTATTTGGTCTGCTTGTAACGTTGGCAATTTCTGTAATGGGTAGCGTACTAGTATTTGATGCATAAAT
The DNA here is from genome assembly GCA_028867785.1 of Nitrososphaerota archaeon. Classification (GTDB taxonomy): domain Archaea; phylum Thermoproteota; class Nitrososphaeria; order Nitrososphaerales; family Nitrosopumilaceae; genus Nitrosotalea. The sequence continues at coordinate 308,066 of JAGWFS010000002.1, read as the reverse complement.
GACATTTTCACCTGCGACGGCATCTACTTCCGCATATACCTTTTTTTTCAAGTCCATGATTTCTGGAACTGCCTCAATCATCAAATCGCAATTTTTCAAAGCATCTTTGAGATCAACCTTTGGTGTTATTCTTGAAAATATTTTTTGCGCCTCAGTTTCAGAAATTTTCTGTTTTGATACTAATTTCTCAAGGCTCCACTTGATTTTTTCCATGGCTTTATCCAGAAATTGTTGTTCAACATCTCGCAATACCACGGCATATCCAGACATGGCAGAAACTTGGGCAATCCCATGACCCATTATTCCAGAACCCAAAACTGTGATGTTTTTTATTTCCATGTAAAAATTTTTGACAAGTATCCCTTTCTAAATTATTCGATTGATATCACAGACTGTCTATAATTGGTTTTAGAAAGACAGGCAGATCAGGCAATTCTCCTATGTGGCTCACGTTGTTTTGAAGTACGTCTGGACCGATTCTTCTTACTTGCTGTGTAGCTATTAGCGTAGCAATTCCTCTGTCTATGTCTTTTTGTTCCAGAACTGCTTTGAGCTTTTCTATTAACATGTTCTCATTTTCATATTTGTTTATAGCATGCTGCAGCAGTACCAGTTTATCATTATTGGATAGGTTGTCCATGCAAGTTGAATCCCCCAACTTGATAAAAAATGTTTTTAAAAAAAATCCTCTGAAAGAATTTCAATTCACTTACCCATATTCTTAAAACCCAGCAATAGTTGAACAGTGTTAGATTTTGGACATAGAAAAGTTTACAGATGACGTGTACACAGTGGCTGAGAAATTAACGCGAGATAAAACTCCCGAAGTGAAATCTAGGATAAATTTTGTACGCGAGAGGCTTATTGAACTATATCAAAAAAACCTTGTTAAAATTAATCATTCTGTGCTTGAGATCATCTGTGCATCCAATCTTATTGCACAAGGGTATGCGGTAGATATAGAAAAACACCTTTCTGAAATTCTTGTATGCGATGTATTTGCGACAAAAGGAGATGGCACCTTCATAATGGAGATAGAAACGGGATTTACCCCGCCTGATCATGCACTTGATACAATTGACTATTACGCCGCAAGGATAGCAAGCAAAATTGCACGATATAGCCAGTTTTGCTCAAAGTTTGCACTTGCCACCCCGGTGGTTGGCATTCTTCCAATACCGAGACTTTTTCTCAAACCGCCAAGCAAGAGAACAAGTGATGAAATTCAAAAGATAAAAGAACTCTGCGACAGATTTTACAAAAATCCTCCCATAGAGACAAGCGACATACTAAATGCCAGACTGCATTCCGTTTATTTGATTAATATAGACAAATGTTTTGCAAAGCAATTAGACCCTTATACGTATTTAGAACTAATTGAAAAATTACAAGATGCAAGTGAGTTGGATTTATGATTCTTTTTGCAAGGCATCAATTGTTGCCTGCTTTCTATATGTAAAAATCTCAGAAAGTTGGCGCATAACATAATTTTCAAAGAGCCTTCCAATCATTCCATGATGTAACTGAAAATCTACCTGGTCCATCACCTCGGTTTTATCCTCGCTTATTTTGTTGAATTTGTGCAAGTGTTTCCATATTTTGAATCTGCCGCTCATCATTTCGTCCACATATTCATATGGTCTCATGTGTGTTATCTTGGAATGCCACTGTGAATCTGTAATTATCTTGGCTTTCAGCCAGGCTTCTTCCCCCTCTTTAATGGTTTCATTGGTAACTTTCAATATCTCTATTTTCATTTGTTTTGGAGTGATTATCTTCAGATGATTGATGTTTGTATAAAATTTCCATACCTCATCAATATTAGAATCAACTACAAAAGAATGCCTGAATTGTTTCATGATTTTTTACTGTGGTTTTGATCTTGTATTTGTGTTTGCATCTCTGCGCTCATTTACGCATTTTGTCATTTCTTCAGCTGTGTGAGATTTGATTGTCTTTCCACACATGGCACATGTTGGATTGGGTTCTATTGGCTTGCGCTCAAAGTTCAACAATATATTTGAATTGGCATGAAAATATAATCTCTCTATTTATTGTACGTGTTTCTCCAAGGCATTCTCAAGTTGAATTATTGAGCGCAAAATCAAACCTGAGATTCCAAGATGCGATGTCAAAAAGGCAGCCGCTTCCTCAAGCGCATTTTCGCCACGATATCCCTCGTCATATGTCATTTCAATGGAGCCCTTGTCTGTTTCTACATATACAGTAAGCAAGGAGTAGGGCCCAAGCCGAGAGTCTTTGGCTTGCAAATATCTGTTAAGGTGGATGTTTCTAATTTCATATCCGCGTTCCATAAAATTTCCTGATGACATGAGAACTATTGTCTTGTCAGGGCCGCGGTCTAATCTCTTGGGGTCCGTCACGTCAACTATCTTCAACACATACAATTCGCGCATCTTTCTAAATAATCTTGTTATGCAGTTTAATTTCTAAACGACAGTACAAAAGATGCACTCTACGCGTCATCCACGGTACCGCCCTGCCCATATATTGCAGGCATGGTTACAGTGCTTGTAATGTGCTCCACATTTCTTGCCTTGGAAATTGCAGCATCCACTTTGGAAGGATCTTTAGCTTCGATTTTTACAAATATGTCATATTTTCCCATGACGCCATTGACTTCGGTAACATTTGGCAATCCTTTCATTTTGGCAATTACCTCTTTTTCATTTCCAGGAACACAGGTCGCTAAAATGTATGCAATCATATTGTTTCGACAGAATTATGCCGTTAAATAACTTATCTGAGTTTATGGAGCGGCCTATTTCTTGAAAAAACCACTACAGATGCCGCTATGCTCAAGACTAGTACGTATGGCGCAGCCTCAAATTCAGGAATTACAGTTGTTCCAACAATGGTCAGCTCCCTAGTTCCCGCCTGAACTGGGCACTGTACAATTCTTTCCACATCAGTTTCAGTTTGTGTGCAGTCAACATCATTTCCGTTTTCTTTTATCACCAACTGCCCCCCCGTGGTATCAATCACATGTTTTGGAACGTGGTATTCTTCCGTAATAGAACCGTTTTGTATTTTGGTCGTATCCATTTGTATGGTAATTGAGCTATCTACTGTAGACACTTCAACATTTCCATATTTTACGAGATTCGTATTTTCCCCGCTAACTCTTATTTCGCTGTCAAATACAGGAATTATTTGTGTTTTTCCTGCAACCACTTGAAATTGAATTTGTGTAGTTTTATTATCTTGTCTTATGTTGACAGTATAGATACCGCCTCGTGCATCGTAACTTAACACAAAATCATGGATGAATAAATTATTCATCAAATCCACCTGCCCTACCTCGTATACATTACCGATGGGATTTCGCACTATAATCGTGGCAGGGTTTTCGTCAGTTATTTGTGAAACAGTGCCGGTGATGATAACCTTGTCTCCCGGCATGTATGATTGTTTGTTTGTGCTTGCTGATAACCCAGATGTGTCTTGTGCATACGCCAGATTTGCAGACATTGATACGGACAAGGCAAGAAACATGCCTACAAACATCCAGCGCATTGGCAACTTTGACAAGATCAGGGTATTTAACTGTAGATTCTTTCCTTTGAATGCACTCATCAGAACCTGCCAATCGATCGGAGTTTATCCTCAAGGGAATTATTTTTGTCTCTTCTTTCATCAATCTTGAGAATTGTTTCCACCCTTAAAATTCCCATGTCAAATATTGCGTTGGCAATGGATTTTGCTGCTTCAAAAATTTTGTCTATATCCTCAGACTCAACCATGGTTCCCATCGGTGTTGTTTCGTATCGTATGCCGTCAATCTTTTTCAAACTTGCCAGCCCCTGTGCAACATACTTTCCCAGACTTGTAGTTGGAGTTCCTATCGGAAGTATACCTATCTCTGCATGAATTTTAGTCATGAATTTCTATGTTGCCTAGTCTTTAAAATAATTGCTAGACATGACTAGAGAAAGGCATCAAGGCCGGATTTTGACACATCTTGTTTCTCAAGAAACTTGGACATTTTTTCACCCATCTTCTTTGCAGCGCTCACTTTACGTTTACCTATCCAATAATACGTTTCGTCTGTAGTGTCCTTCGCAATCAAGACTATCAATTTTCCATAGTCTTTTCTTCCAGTACGTCCTTTTCTCTGAACATAACGAATCGAACTTGGAACGTTATCAAAAAAGATCACCGTGTTTACCTCAGATATATCCAGGCCCTCCTCTCCGACCCTTGTAGCAACTAGTACCTTGTATTGGCCATCTCTAAATTTTTGTACTGTCTCTATCTGTTTTTTCTGTTTGAGCCCAGTCTCTCCAGCCTTTCCTATGAGAAATCCTGCCGGGATGTTCATTTGTGTTAGCTTTTCATGTATCACTTCAACAGAATCCCTGTAGCTTGTAAATATCAAAGATTTTCCAGTAAGTTCCCCTAGTATCTCTTTTAATTTTGCAATTTTTGAGTGCTCTATGCCCTTTTGTTGTGCAGTCATAGCCAGTCTAACCGCCTTCTCAAAATTTGAGTTGTTTTCAAACAAGTCTCTTATTCCGACTCCTTTCTTCTCTTTTGTCCGCTCACAGAATCTCAGAAATGGCGTAATACCGTGTGATTCCAAGATATTCAGTGCGTGGATTAGTCTTATCGCTGTAAAAAGGGGCTTGGCAGCCCTACGGTTTTGCCGCAATACAAAATCTCTGACACGCAAAAGTTCAGATAACGACCTAGTATTTGACAAATGTAGCCCAAGTTTTACAAGTTCGCCATATTGCAAGTCAATGGAGGATTTTATGAGGGACTGGATTTGCTTCATCTCATATGGTAGTTCAACACGTATCCATTGAGTGTCTGTTTGCTGTACGTATGGCTCCACATCGGGACTTTCTTCGGTACGTTGCGCAATGCTTGAGATCTTCAATATGGCAAGTATTTCAGAGGCTTTTTCTCTTTCACTTGGCAGCGTGGCAGTCATTCCCATCATTCTGACATTAGTGCCAGAGAATCGTTCTGCTATACCGGCATACGCATAATCCCCTATTGTTCTGTGTGCCTCATCAAATATGACAAGGACAAACTGTGACGGTGACACCAGCTGACGGTCAAGATCATTTTTGACTATTTCTGGCGTAGCGCATATCACACTGTTTATCCATAGTTTTTTTCGTTTGCTTATTGTGTCTTCTCCAGTAATGAGAGCAATGTCATCTACTAATAGGTTTGACTTTAGAAATTCATAGTGTTGATGAGCCAATACCCTTGTCGGTGCCAGAAATAATACGCCGCCTGTTCGCCTGGAAAGAAATTCGGCCATGACCTGAAGGGCTACGGCGGTTTTACCAAGACCGGTTGGAAGAACAACAAGACAATTGTCTGCAATTGCCTGCCTTGCCAAATTAACTTGATATTCCCTATATTCAATGGCTGATTTTTTGACAAGCGGATGTTCGATGCATCTGATACTCAAGTATGTTCAACTTGCCTTGGACAAGTAAAAATGTTCTTGCAAGCGTGTTGCCACTCTGAGCTCACACTTTAACATACCAGACTCTTGTAGATCTTATATTACAGCAAGTTACAGTTCTTTTGTGAAAAAAGAGTTTGAACGTCCAACTTGGGACGAATACTTTATGCTTCAAGCGGAACTTGCAAAGTTAAGATCAAACTGCATTACAAGGCAGGTTGGCGCGGTAATAGTAAGAGACCACAGACAGATCGCCACAGGATATAATGGGACGCCACCCGGAGTAAAGAACTGTTACGAGGGAGGATGTAAGAGATGCCAATTACGGGCAGAGGGAAAGATAGCGTCGGGAGAAGCACTTGACAGATGCGTATGCAACCATGCAGAGGCAAATGCAATAATGCACTGCGCAATTCTCGGAGTAGGAGCAGGCACGAAAGATACAACGCTTTACACCACTTTTGTGACATGCCTGGAATGCAGTAAAATGGCCATAACAACAGGCGTTAGAAGAATTGTATGTCTTGATTCATATCCTGAGACGGATTATCAACTCTTGCAAGATGCCAAAGTTGAAGTCACAGTCATGGATAAAAACAGGATGAAATACTGGGTCAGAGTTTTGCTAGAAGAGTCCACCCCCAACTTGATAAAGTGAGACAGGCATGCAATCATCAAAAGCGGTAGACGAAGTAACTACCACAATGCCGCCCGCACTGCTGGTGTCTGCAACCTATGACGGTCAGAAAAAACTTGCCATACTCAAATTCTATGAACCAGTATCACAGAAAGTATTGCTATGGACAGACAATACGGGACACAAGCCGTATTGTTACTCAAGACTTGCGCCCGAAGAGTTGAAGTTTCTTTCGGATAGAAAAGACGTGATAGGCTTGGAAAAATTTCAAAAACAGGATTTGATAAAGGACAAGACCGTTGACTTGACAAAGATTATAGTTACAGATCCCCTAGCAATAGGTGGCACACAGACTGACAAAAGCATACGAAACATCATAGAGACGTGGGAATCAGACATAAAATATTATGAAAACTATCTGTATGATAATTCGCTAATAGTTGGAAGATACTATATTATAGAAAATAGCAAGCTAAAAGAATTCTCCTATCAGATTCCAGAAGAAGTCCAACTCGCTCTAAAGGGACTACTGTATGATAAAATAACAAGCGTTGGGATAATCGATCAGAAAGGATTTCAAGACCACATAACCCAGTGGGCAAATCTCCTCAATCAGCCAATTCCAAAGATTAAAAGAATAAGCTTTGACATCGAAGTGGAATCGGACATAGGAAGAATACCTGACGCCAAGATAGCCGATAAAAAAATTACCGCTATAGGATTTTGTGGTAGCAATGATTTCAATCATGTATTTGTTCTAAGGATGGAGGGAAAGATACTTGGCACTAGTGATATTCCGGACAATGTCAAGATGACATTCTATGATGAAGACAAAGAAGGAGACATGATACGAGACGCATTTAACGTTTTGACTAGCTATCCTTTTGTGATAACATTCAACGGAGACGATTTCGATATGCCGTACATATACAACAGAGCAGAGCGCCTTGGGATTGAATTAAAAAACATCCCCCTCGTAATGATGCGCGACTCTGCAACGCTAAAACAGGGAGTGCACATTGATTTGTACAGAACATTTTCCAATCGCTCATTTCAAATCTATGCGTTTAGCCACAAATACAACGATTTTTCACTTAATAGCATATCAGAGGGACTTATTGATGAATCAAAAATAGGGCACGAAGGAGACCTCAATGATCTTTCATTGAGCGAATTGGCTCACTATTGTTTTAATGATGCAAGGTTGACACAAAAACTTACTAGCTTTAACAATGATTTGCTGATGAATTTGCTTGTAGTCATAACAAGAATTGGCAGAATGCCAATTGATGACATATCCAGAATGGGCGTGTCTCAGTGGATTCGTAGTTTGTTCTACTATGAACACAGGAATCACAATTTTTTGATTCCAAGAAGAGAGGAATTGGAGCAAAAATCAGGGGCCGTGTCAACAGAGGCTGTGATAAAAGACAAAAAATATCGCGGAGGACTAGTGGTAGAACCAAAAGAGGGCATACATTTCAATGTGTTTGTCATGGACTTTGCCAGCCTGTATCCGAGCATAATCAAAGTACGCAACCTATCATATGAAACTGTAAGATGTGTCCACGACGAATGCAAAAAAAACATGATTCCTGAAACCGCCCACTGGGTCTGTCTAAAAAAAGACGGTTTGACTGCAATATTGATCGGCTCTCTGCGTGATTTACGAGTAAACTATTACAAGAGCTTGTCAAAGAACCCATCTCTTAGCGAGGATCAAAAACAACTCTACATGGTCGTAAGCCAAGCGCTCAAAGTCATACTCAATGCAAGCTATGGTGTGATGGGAGCTGAAATATTTCCACTCTATTGTTTGCCTGTTGCAGAAGCCACTACGGCGGTAGGCAGATTTACGATTTTGAAAACTATTGAAAAATGCAAATCCATTGGAATTGAGGTTTTGTATGGGGATACTGATTCCTTATTTCTCAAGGGTCCCACTAGAGAACAGATTCAGAAAATAGTAGACTGGGCAAAAGAAGAATTTGGCGTAGACCTTGACCTTGACAAGGAATACAGATATGTGGTCTTCAGCACAAGGAAGAAAAACTATCTTGGGGTACAAAAAGATGGCAAAGTTGATGTAAAGGGTTTAACAGGAAAAAAATCCCACACCCCACCTTTCATTCGAAGCCTTTTCTACGACATACTCGGGATTTTGTCTAATGTGCAATCAGAAGCAGAATTCTCGCAGTCAAAACAGAAAATTGGAGACATGATATCAGAGTATGCCAAACGCCTCAAGGCAAAGCAGATTCCCCTCAATGAACTGGCATTTAATGTGATGATAAGCAAGTCGCCATCAGAGTACGTCAAGACGGTGCCGCAGCACATACGTGCCGCCAAATTATTAGAGTCTTCAAGAGAGATCAAAAAAGGTGATATCATATCATATGTAAAAATAATGAACAAACCGGGCGTAAAACCTGTCGAGATGGCACGACCAGATGAGATCGACACTGCAAAATATGTCGAGTTTATGGAAAGTACTTTTGATCAGATATTGTCGTCAATGGACTTGGACTTTAATACGTTAATTGGAGCACCAAAACAAACAGGACTGGACCAATTCTTTTGGAACTGATATGGACTGTCCAAGATGCGGCTCCCCAATGGATGTGATACAAAATGAGGTATCGTCTGAAATTGAACCACATGAAAAGATAAGATACAAGTGTCTTTGCTGCAATTACGAGATAAGCTAAGATTCGGCCTCTACATCTTGCCAAATTCGTCTTCGTCAGAATATGCCCGTTCTGCATGCTCTTCGATATCCAATCCAGCTTCTTCCACTTTTGGGGACACACGTATTCCAATGAGCACGTCCAGTACTTTCAATATGGCAAAGGTTCCAAAGAAGCCCATGACGCCTGCAACTCCCACTCCTATTGCCTGGACCAGCAATTGATGCGGGTTTCCAAACAATAACCCGTTGGGTCCTGCTGCATTTACTGCGGTACTTGCAAAGACTCCAATTGCCAACGAACCAACAATTCCTGCCACGCCGTGTACTGAGCTTACATCTAACGCGTCATCAATGTGTAGTTTCTCTTTGAAGAAAATCACTCCCAAATACGATATCACACCTATTGCGATTCCTATAACGAAGCTATGCTCTACACTGACATATCCAGAAGCTGGAGTTATTCCGGCCAGGCCCGCAATTGCACCATTGATTGCGGCAATTACACTAGGTTTGCCTGTTTTCATCCAGGACAAGCCCACCCATATTAGGGCTGAAACAGACGATGCGATATGGGTGTTAATGATAGTATTTCCGGCAAGGCTGCCTGACGCCAATGCACTTCCTGCGTTAAATCCAAACCATCCAAGCCACAAAAGCGAGGAACCTAAAACTGCCAGAGGAATACTGTGAGGAATCATAATAGACGGACCATAGTTCATTCTTCTTCCAAGAGCCAAAGCAGCAGCCAGCGCTCCCATTCCTGCGCTGGTGTGGATCACAATACCACCGGCAAAATCTACTACGCCCATCTTTCCTAGCCATCCACCACCCCATACCCAATGGACCAGTGGATAGTAGATAAGACCGCTCCAAGCTACAATGAACAAGACATAGGCGCTAAACTTCATTCTTTCCGCTATCGCGCCTGTCAACAATAATGGGGTTATAGTGGCAAACATCATCTGGAATTTTGCAAACAACACTCCTGGAATTGTTGGCGCATAGTGCAATCCGCTATCATATGGGACATTTTTGAGGAAGATCCAGTCCATGTTTCCAACAAGGCCAACACCAGTATCAGGACCAAATGAGAGGCTGAACCCAAATGTAAACCACATCACACTGAGAATTGCCAGCCCAAAGAAGATTTGCATGAAAACTGAAACCGTATTTTTTCTTCTCAATAGACCAGCTTCAAACAATCCTAATGCTGGGATCATTAACAGTACTAGGCTAGATGCGATCAGCATCCATGCCGTGTCTCCTGTGTCGATTGGCAAGATTGGTCTATTAGAAAAAGAGTAGTATAAAAATTAATTGCTTTTTCATATTTTAAAACAGATTGTGAGAATCTTGCACAAGATTTTTTAATGCGTATCAGAATTTTGTTTCAACTTTGATCAAGATAGAGATCATCTTACCTGAAAATGACGTGAGACCGATTAGCGACGCGTTAAAGAAATTGTCAGTAGGTGGAATTACAGCATACAGGGGATGGGGAAGAGGAAAAACAGTCAATCCGCAAATCCATGCAGCAAAGGGAACCGAGATTTTCACGCCAGAGTTTGGCGAAAGGTTCATTCTAGAAGTAATAGTTCCTGACGACAAAAAAAATGAGGTAGTCGAGATTGCGCGTTCAAGGGCAAAACTTGGCAAGATATTCATCACGCCAGTGGTAGAAGCGTTTGATATCCAGACAGAAAAAAAAGATGAAAATGTAATTTAGTAATCACTTTGCCGCAATTGTTATCTAGACAGGACATCATTTGCACCATATGATCAAAATTGAAGTAATAGTCGGACAGGGAGATGTCAAAGCAATCAGTGATGGACTAAAAAAAATCCAAGTCGGAGGGATTACAATAATGAAAGTAAGGGGCCGCGGCAAGAACACAAATCCAAAGATTCATACAGCGAAAGGGACAGAAATGTTCGTTCCAGAATTCAACGATAAATTCGTCATTCAAATAATAGTAGAAGAAAAAAACGAAAATGAAGTGATACACATAATACGAGATAATGCGAAAATCGGCAAAATATTCATCTCGCAGGTGACTCGAGCAGTAGACATTTCGTCAGGCGAAGAAAATGAAAAAGCAATTTAAAGTACGAACATCGTACCAGAGTGTTTAACCATGCTTGAGATGCACAGTAATCGTATTACCGGATTTTACTCTGCATCTTGGTTCTAAAATGCAGAATAGCATACGCCATGCCAATGACAAGTATCATAATTGATATGGTACCAAACTCTGGGACTATTTGAGTACCGATTATTGTGATCTGAGTTGTATCAGATCCAAAAGGAATGGAAAGAGTTCGGCTAGTGGCATCAGTCCTTGTTTCGTTGAACGAGGTGGATACGCCGTTATTTTGTATCACAAATTGGCCATCTTGTCCATTATTTTTTGCGTCCATCAAAGACCTTGGTAATATAATTGACAGTGTGCCATTTCCAGATGGCTGTATGCGTATAGAGATTGATTTGGTAGAGATGTCTGGAAGTATTCCCAATAATTTGCCATTTGTTATTTTGTATGTGGCGTTATAGCTTTGACCGTTGACAACAACAGGCATGGTTGACAGAGATCCAGTGAACAGAAAAGTAGTTTTTGCAGTATTATCTTTGCTCCCGTAAGTCACGTCAATTTCATATTTGCCTGTTGCAGTCCACAGATTCCCTCCGGCAGTCACCAGTGTAGAATAGTCATTATTTGCATCAGGAGATACTTGACCGATCAGTACAATATTGTTTGACGGATCCCTTACGACTATGGATATTGGGACATTAAGCTGGGCGTTTACAGTTCCAGATATGGTCATTTGATCACCGTCAGAATAGACTGGTTTGTCGGTAGTCACAGTAACTGAAGTACTAGTTTGCGCAAATACGGGAATTGTACCTAATAACATGATAGAAACTAAAAGCACAGAAAATAGGCCTATTTTCAACAAATAACCGAAGAATTATAGTTATTTAAGACCCTCGATTAATTTTACTAGTTAACATGTTTGTATTTTAGTCATTTTCAGTCAGCAGGAACAGATTGTAAGTAGGCGCGATGTTTCTAATGATGTCTACGATCTATCCTTCGGAAGATGACTTGCCGCCATCTACGTTTAGTATTTCGCCTGAGATCCAGCTTGCCTCGTCCGATGCCAGATAAACCACCGCATTTGCCACATCGATCGGTTCTCCAATCCGGTTTAGGGGTTGTCTATCTTCTAGAATCTTTCTTGCTTCTGGATAGTCCAGATATGGTTTTATCATTCCAGCGTTGATTATTCCAGGATTTACGCAATTACAGCGAATATTTTTTCTGGCATATTCTATTGCAATACCCTTGGTAAACATGTTAATTGCAGCTTTGGTCGTACAATAAACTGTCAGATGCACTTTTGGGATTGCTCTTTCGCTAGATATGGACCCTATATTGATGATTGACCCTTTTTTGTTTTCTAGCATCTTTACAAGTACAGACTTTGTTATCTTGAATGTACCAAAGATATTCACATTTACTAATGATACCCAATCCGATTCCTTCATTTCGTGAAAATGGATTGGATCGTTGATTGTTCCTGCATTATTAACAAGAACGTCTATCTTGCCATAATGCTGGTTTATCTGATCAACTGTCTGGATGACCTGAGATTCATTTGTGATGTCACACGGAATAGCAGCGGTGTTTGATTCGTAATTTTTTATTGAGGATCGTGTCTTTTCTAATTTGTCCCTGTTTCTTCCAATTAGGACTACTTTTGCACCTTCTTCCACAAATCTTTTTGAGATTTCGAGGCCTATCTCGCTTGATGCTCCAGTTACTATTGCTACTTTGTCTTTCAATCGCATAGCACAATACCGAATCCGTATCTTAAAAAAGTCACTATCAAATGCAGGAAACAGATGGCGGCTTTAAAGTACAGTAGTATCAAGCAGTTTTCGTGAGTTTTTTAATCTCTTGAGTGACAAGCGGTAGAAATGCACCTACATCTGTTACTATGCCTAATGCTTGCCATGTACCCCTATCCATTAGTTTTGTCACGGTTGGTTGGTTGATATCCACTACAACAACTTTGACATCAGCCGGGATCATGTTTCCTGTAGCTATGGAATGAAGCATGGTTGCAACCATTATGACCATCTTTGCATCCTTGAGTACCTCTTTGTATTTTTTTTGTGCTACAGTCATATCAGTTATAACATCAGGTAATGGACCGTCATCACGTAACGAACCAGCTAGAACAAAGGGCACATTGTTCTTCACGCATTCGTACATTATACCTCGGGTTAATGCCTTTTTTCCAACCATTTTTGAAATAGAGCCTGCCTTGAATACTGAATTAATTGCTTGCATGTGATTTCTATGTCCCCTGACAGCAAGCGTACCATCTTTCACATTCATGCCAAGAGAGGTACCCAAAGTGGAGTACTCTATATCATGAACAGCAAGTGCATTTCCTGCAAGCACTGCATCAATAAATCCCAGCCGGACAAGCGATGCAATGGAATCTGATGCTCCAGTGTGAACTATAGCCGGTCCTCCAACTAGAACAATTTTTCCTTTCTGTTTTTTTGTTTCGTAAATATCTTCTGCTACCCTTCTAGCTATGTGTTGAGTTGGCCTTTCACTAGAGCTGCCGCTGCCCATGAATTGAAACAAGTTGACACCCTCCCTCGGTCTTTCTGGAGGCGTAATTCTGATTCCTTGTTCGCCCACCACTATGAGATCTCCCTTTTTTATTTCACGGATTGGAGTGCAAAAAGCACGATTCCCTTTTACTACCACGCATTTGTCCATCATCATATTTTCTACCTTAATCCAATGTCCCCTGTAAAAGATGTCGGTATGGTTGTTTGTTGTACTATAGAAATCATCTGGCATTACCATGTCTCTCTGGGTCGCCTTTAACACCACTTCTTGCTGTATCTTGGAAGTGGCGCCCTCCCTATACACGGATTGCAGAATTTGATTTAGATGTTCTTTGGACCTGCCTTGGATGAGAAGTTTTGCATAACTCTCGTCTTTCTTTTTCTTTCCAACGGTGAATTTCTGGACATGAAATTCGCCCTGCAAGTCCATCACCACGTCAAAAATTTTAGTAAGTATCATAGAATCGATGAGATGTCCCCTTACCTCCACTATGTGTTGAAATTTGGCCATTTTATGAAAATGGGTACTTGTACTAATTTAACGTTTAAGGTCAAAACACATACATTCATTCAGCTTGTCGAATCTTAGCACGGATTGATTTTTGTGACCAAAATGCCAACATGACAGTCAAGTAACAGACAAACAATGCATTTATGACAAATGTGATGGGGTTATCAAGAGAATCTTGCAGGGTACCATAATGAAGAGGGTTGACCCATGTAGTGCCAGGAGAAAAATAGATCTTCTCCCAGTATAGTAGAGCAGTCGAAGAATGAACGAATATGAGACATGAAGCAAAAACAACCTTTAGTTTGTTATTTTGTAGATTCTTTGTGAAATTCCAAGCTCCGTACGAGGCAATAAAAATAATCGATGTCTCAAGCGGTAGCAGATACCTTTCAAGAGAAAAGTCTTTGACAATCACAAGCGTGAGAACAAGCGTGCTTGAAAACCAGACTATTAACAACATCTCACCGGAAATTAGATTTTTTGATTTGACTGTCCTATAGATGATACATCCAAAGCCAGCAAAAAAGAAAACGGTCATTGGTATGCTGGAATACGTTGGAGGAAAAGTCCAGCCAAAATTTCCGTTCAGATTAAGGCTCGGATCAGAGATTTGTTTTTCTATAAAACTCGGAAAAACAACATAGTGAAAAATCGACAGCAGTGATTTCGGCTGCAGGTTTTGGGCAGTCGGATAGCCAATATACCATACGTCATGATTGTAGTTATCCATGTCGGCTTTTATCGTTTTGATTTCGTTTATTGGATTTTGATAAAAACCAGGTTGAACAAGAAACATGCCTAGCGAGGACATTAGAAAGAATGAGAGGATCATAAGACAGGTTTTGGCAAGGTATTTTTTTTTCGTAAGATTTGATCTGTAGCAAGATAATCCTTTGAACAGTATGAGCGCAAAAAACAGTCCTGAAAAGCTTACTGCGAGCATTTTTGAATTTAACGCAACACCAAACACAATCGCGCTCAGTATAAAATATGTAAATCGCGGTCGCTCACCTTTAAAAGTATAAAGCAATAACAACGCGGACAAGAGTGCAAAAAATACATAGTGTACTTCGACCATTATGGTACGGCTATACCACATCCAGAGATCATAAAACATAAAGAGAAGAGAAACAAGGATTCCCACATTTTTATTGAAAAGATTTTTTCCTATCAGAAATGAAAACACTATGCTCAATGAACCAAAAAGTGGGGAGAATAATCTGCCTGCAGTCATTTCTTGAACTGTGGGACTCTCATTATGGTCGTAGCAATCCCAGTAACACGACCAGTTGTAAAAATTTCCGCTTTCCTGGTGTACTAGATACATTGGAAGACCTATCATTATATTTCTAAGTGGGCTATACGTGAGTCCAAATGCAGGTATGTGAAACAAGAGATTACAATTATCAAGCGATATCAGACATGGATTATTCAGGTCTCCTTTTGCTATCAGGTTAAAGTAATTTCCACCCCACCCCAGATATGTAATTTCGTCGCCGTGCCAAGGCTGTCCTGCTAAGTTGTACCCATAGATGAAAAAGGAACATAGAAACAGGATTATCGGAATAACGTAACTGGATTTCGAGATTGCAAGTGCAGGTAGTTTCATCAGTTTATCATCCCATATACCAACTTCAAAATCTCAGTATAACTTTAAAATATGTTTTTTATCTTGCAAGACAGTAATATTAAGATCCTATACTGGTAGAGATACCTGACCTTTGTATTCCAATACATTGCCAGATTGCAACATTTTGATAATTGTATCCTTGTTTTCTGCATTCAAGCCCCTTACAATTGCTTTTGATATCCCGTTTTTATCACACAGTACAATCATGAATCCACTCACATCTGTCAAGACATATCCTCCCGCATCATTTAGCACTGCGTAAAGATTTTCTTCTCCTACTGGCTCCCACACATTGGATCGATTGTCTTTCAGAGCTAAGGCAGGCATTGCTTGGCCGTTTGAGATTTTGTTAAGATATTCTCTCGCAGCTTTGACTCTTTTTTCACCGATTTTTAAAGCAACAAAGTATTGCATAACATTAATCAGGTAAACTTGTTATTTATACGATAGTGCGTCCAAGACTGCCAAGAGTTCTTTTGACTTGATTTCTTTTCTAGCCGAATCTATGAATTCCTGAAGATTTTTTTTCAAAAAACCTTCATTGCCATATTTTGTTGCTTGAATTGCCATTTCAAGTTTATCCACCTCATGCAACAAGACAGATTCTTTGGACATACATGCCACATATTCCTTCCATATGGAATCATACTTGTCTGCTAGATTAGGTGGAAGTTTTGACAGGATCTCATCCATTACTTGGTTTTCCATAATTTTTTTATTTTCTTTTGAAATCTCACCTGGCATGAAATCGCCTGTGATCGATTCGGCAAGGTCATGTAAAAGCGCCATCTTTAGCATTTTTTCAGTATTCATGCCGGCATTGTCTGAAAATATCATTGCCATTACAGCAGTACCGTAGGAATGGTCAGATACAGATTCCGGATGTGTTATTCCTACTTTTTCTTTCCATCCTTTTCTTTGAACTTTTTTTAGTTCAGACACAATATAGAAGAATTCAGATAACATAGTATCGTGTATTTCTGGATATATCATTAGTTTTAGGTTTTTGTTTTGCATCACATGCGAACAAGATAAAAATGACATGGATGTCTGCTACTTGTTGACAAAGATTTACACAAAGACGGGGGATGACGGCATTACGGGACTCATAGGCGGAAAGCGTGTAAAAAAAACAGACCCCCGCATAATGGCATATGGTACTGTCGATGAAATAAATTCTGCCATAGGTATTGTTCTATCATCCAGATTAGATCCTGATATCAAGAGTATTCTAATAAAAATACAGAATGATCTTTTTACAATTGGTTCAGATCTTGCAAATCCAGACTCGAAAGATTCATCGAACAGAGTGACAGAAAACATGATCAAATATCTTGAAAATCAAATAGACAGATTAGAATCTGATCTTTCTCCAATAACTTATTTCATACTACCAGGAGGAGACGTGCTTGCATCTCAAATTCACATTGCCAGATCCATCTGTAGGCGAGCTGAAGTAAACATTCTGCAGATTTTAGAAAAAGAACAGATTAACAAAAACTGCCAAGTGTACATAAACAGGTTATCGGATCTTCTCTTTGTAATAGCTAGGACAGTAAATAGTCGAAAGAAGATCAAAGATGTCGCATGGAAAAAATAAAACAGACACATTTTAATTCCCCACTAATTGGATGATTTGATGTGCCACCGTAGCTCAGCCCGGGAGAGCACTCGGCTGAAGACCGAGCTGTCGCGCGTTCAAGTCCCGCCGGTGGCACTTATACTTTAAAACAATATCAAGACAGTTTTTTACTTGTCTTATCGTTTTGAACTAGTTGCTTGTATTGCTTGTAAGCAAGATAGTTTGTGATCAAGAGCAATACCTGCAAGACGTATCCACCTGTGATTAACACTATGGCATTGTAAAGGGGATGCAATGTGGCCATTATCTCTATGTGTTTGTAAAATGCGCTGTTTCCTGCTATGACGATTCCCGCCACCACAAAATTTGCGATATAAACACGCGGGTAGTTTTTTGCAGTCAAAATTGCCAGTACAATAAAACATCCCTCCAAGATGAGAGCCTGTACGATGAATTTTGGATCACCTAGAGGAATGCCCAATGCGCCTACTGCCGAGATGGCAGCAAGTATTATCGCTACCCTGTTTTTTCCGGCCATCCCCTAGAGAGGCCATGTATTGTTAATAAAAATACTTGTTATTTTCAGATCACGTTTGAAATCATCGTCTTAAATACGAGACGTGTGTATTGCATAGTAACACCGAGGGAGTCAAGATTAGCATCACAAATGTAAACAATTATTGTAAAAAGATATTGGATCTTGATCCACAGATCAGGTTTGCTGGCAAGATTGTCAATGATCAGCTTGTGTCATCAGCAAGAAAAGATGGCGTAATACCGTTGCTTGACAAACAATTGGCAGATCTGGCTCATCATCAAGTTGTTGTAAAGGCCATGATGGACAAGATGTTTACAGATAAGATGGGCAATACGGATTGGATAGTAGAATCCAAGGGGAAGGTAAAACTTTTGACCATATTTCAAGAAGACGGGATCCTCATCCTATCTACAGAACCTACGTCTGCTCATCATCTCATAATTGAAAAGATAAAAAAGATGAAAATGTAAAACAAGTGTCAAAAAAGTTGCCGAGACCGCAAGATCTTAATAAAAGCAATTTCTTTCCTTTTAATACTCAATAAGACAAGTTTAAAAGCATGATATACATTGTTGGTTAATCGTTATTATGGCCAAGGAAAAGAAAAAGGAGACAAAAAAGCCAGCAAAGAAAGAGAGTAAGAAGAAAGAAACAACAAAAACAAAACCAAAGGAGAAGACCAAGCTCAAGGAAGACATCATAGAAGAAGATTCAGGAATAATCGTTGTGGAAGACGACCCAAATGTAGATAAAGAAGCTGAACTTGAAGCAAGAAAAGCATATCTTGAAGAGGCGAGATCTCAAGAAGCAGGCGACGACTGAGTCATTTCTGGTCGCCATTATTATATTTCAGATTATAAACACTTATCCGTCATAGCGGGATCAAGGAGTTGTGAGAGCTCTCTGCCTAATTACTGTGAAACCAGGCAAAGTAGATAACGTTATTACAATATTGCGCAAAGTACGAAAAACTCTCAAAGAGATTATGATAGTTACTGGTAGGGCAGATATCATAGTGGTTTTACAGGGCACTATAGACGAGATAAACAACATCGTGATAGATTTTAAAAAGATAAAAGAAATTGTGTCTACAGAGACGCTAATCGAAGTGGAGGTCGATCTAGGATGGTCAAAGCCGTAGTCCTGGTAAAATCCCCCAAAAGGCTGATTGCTGCAAGATTACGCATGGTAAAGTCAGTCTATGACTCTTTCGCTGTGAGCGGCCAGTTTGATGCCGTAGCACTAATAGATGTCAAAGAGCTGGCTGAAATCAAACAAGTCACAACTGAGATTCAGAGCATAAAAGGCGTGGAACGGACAGAAACCATGGTCCAAGTCGTATAACATAATAGTTTTAACATCGGAATATCTAGATTGGATATGAACATAAAGCATCTAGGTAGCGTGATAATTGCAGTTTCCAACCTGGAAAAGTCAGTCCAGTTTTACAACGAAGTCATAGGTCTGCCTATCAAAAACAAAAGAGGAGACTGGGCAGAGCTTGGACGAGATGGAGCCACATTGATATTGCATCCCGCATCAAGGCTAATCAATACTGGAACATCCATTGAAAACGGAATCGTAGTAGGCTTGGTAGTAGGAGACATAGAATCAGCTGTGCAGGAGCTCAAGACAAGAAGTGTCACAGTACATCGAGAAATTACGTCACACAGAGTAGGAAAGAATTGCATAGTACTCGATCCAGACAAGTACATGATTTCATTATTTGAGCCATCATATGACGGCGGTTCGCAACAAGCACGTGGATTTCATGGCTTTGCGCCACTTTAAATTACTTTTTTAATCTTTGCAAGGGTTTTTGCAATCCCATCTACTGTTGTATTTCTGTTTAGCGAGACATAGTAAATCCCGTCTTTACTTTGGAAAACCAGTAAGGTCACTTTGTCGTGCTTGAATGTTGCATAATCCATTCTGCCTATTGTGTCATCTATTTTGTTACGCATGTTGAACATTGTGGACACCAGAAAGAATTCATTTCTTGCAGACTCGGGTTTGAGAAGAATGCTAGTTCCTGGCCTAATGATGCCAGTCAATGTTCTTCCATATTTGTTTATCAGACCAACGTATCTAATTGAAGAAGACGTATCAAGAATGCGTTGGCATTTCTTTTTGTATACTGAGATCTCTTCGTTCCATTTTTGATTTGGAGTCTTTTTCACAGCAATGGTAATGGGGTTTGGCTTTATAAAGTTCGACCTAGTTTTTCTTTTCTTTGTTCTTACCTGTCTTGAGAAGGGAATTCTCTTGTCTCAATTTCTCGTTTTCTTCTCGCAATGCATCAAGTGTCCGCATTTTTTTATATAATGGGTGACCAGGCGCAAATTGATTCGGGGCCATATTGAACAGACCTGATGCATGATGCTGAAACATCTCGTGATGATTGTATAATTTATTCATCATCAGGTCTCTGTCGTGCACTATGGTATCTTTGATCTTACCTGTGTTTGATATGCCAAGCGGCGGATTTGCCCTTGGAGGTAGTAGTGGAAAAGCAAATGGAGAATGCACCATATCAAATGGATGACCAAGTTCAAGTGCCTTTTTAGCGTGAAAATAGTCCCACATAGAGGCAAGTCCAGTTGGCCCTTATTTCATGTTTACGCACGGGCTCGTTCATTAGATAACCTGTCATGTCAAGTGTGAGTTATTTTTTATCAAATTACGTTGATCGCAGATCCTTATAGAATAGTCAGATCGTGATCAAGGAAATGGCAAAAACAATGTCGTTAAATTGTATAAAGTGTAAAAAAAATATCGTTTCAACTGATTTATACAAAATTGTAATGTATATTGTCGATCAAAAGTTTACCGATCATCATTATGAACATATTGAATGTCCTGATAAGTTTACCGCCTAAACATGTAATGCAAAGACATCGTAGATCTTTCCAGTTTCCTTGTTGTGATAGTTCCATTGATTTCCATGCCATTCTACTTTTTTGAACAAGTCTTTCAATGACGGATGGAGTTTTTCATGAACGTCTTCTCCAATTAGAATCTGGTTTGGCCTAGCTAGCGCGGTGATTTTTGCAGCAATACTAACAGCTGGACCCAGAATATCGACGTGCGATCTTGTTTTATCAGATCCATATCGAACTATGGCATTTTCACCAAAATCCATGCCTATTTTTACACGTAATTCTGGATAGTCATACTCGCTCAAGATAGGGTTGATCCCTCTCTCTATTACATCGATCATTGTTTTGGCGCAATTAACTGCACTATCAGAAACAACTAGGGGATTTTCCTCTGCTACAAAATATCCGATTACAGCATCACCTACGTATTTGAGTACGTACCCACCATAATTTTTTATTACAAATCGCATCTCTTGCGAAAATGAACTTATGATTATTCCTAACTTTTCAGCCGGGAGTGTCAGAGACATTTCTGTTGATCCAACTAGATCTACAAACAGAACTATCATATGCATCCTTTTTGATACATGTTCGCGAAGAAACTGATCAGATTCATCAATGGCATATTGGTATTCGTATCCTTTCTTCAGAGAACTCCAGACTCTTTTCTGGGTTTCTTTGATAAGCGACTCTGCATCCAGACTCCCAGTCCTCCCTCCGCTTAGCATCATATCCACAATACTGCTCGTAGAGATTTTTTCCTCTGGTTTAATTTCTGGGTCTTCGCTCATGCATGAATCACTCCAATGGAAAATTGACTCCGCATACTGGACATTGTCCTCTTTCTCCTTTGTACTTTATATCAAAATATTGGATAATTTCTACGTCACAATTCCAACAGATTATTTTCTTAAATGATGGTTTTGCCATCTCGTACAAGTAAAAATCAATATTATTGATATTTAAACTACCTATCAATTTTATTTAAGGAGGATTGAGAAAAAACATGCAGATCCCATCAAATTTGTCAGATCCCTTTGCAAGATCCATGTCAGAAAAGGGTGAAACGATACGCCAGTTGTTTCTTGAACGTATTACGGTCTTGGTTAGAAAGGTGCCTGTAAAGGTCATGCTGGGAGACGGCACCATATCTGGCCAAGAGTCCTTCGACCCAGTAATTGTCAGACAGTTTTACGAGTCAATTTTGAGAAGACTTGATGATTGGTCAACCAATGGTGTATCGGTCACTACAGATCAAGATCTGAGACGCAATTTCATCAAATTTGAGGTAAACGAGGACAACTACACCCTATCTTGCCACATGTCTCTCCAATACCATGCTTTACTCTATTACAAACCAGACCACAAGGTAATCAATATACAAAAAGAGCTGTCCGATATAAGTGACAAGATAAAAAACATTGAAGAGAACACGGCTCCAGAAAGTGACAAGGAAATTGAAGAAAAACTGAAGAGCATGGGTTATGAAGGAATGGATCAGCAAAAACTTTTCGAGATCCTGTTTGAGCATAATGAATTGACCAGGGAATTGATAGATACGTTACAAACAAATCAAAAAAAAATAAACGGACTAACGGAAAATCGCGATAAGCTTTTCAAAGAACTTGATAATCTTCTGCTTGAGATATACCATACAACCCCTGTCATGATAGATGAGATGAAGATGATTGCCGCAGAAGAAGGATGTTTATGCATTTTTAATTTAGAGCGTGTGAAGAACGACAAGGGAGAAGGAAACATCAATCTGACAAGAATTACAGCCAAAACAAGGGAGAAGCTACAAAGCAGAATGGATGAAATAATAAAAATTTTAAAATCTTAAAAAAAATTATTTATATCATAGTCTTTTTTATCTAATCATACTTTTAGTCAAGGGGTCATGGAACTGATGCAACGCATCACATTTGGGGAGTTGACGCAATGCCGACCCCCTGACTTAGATCTGAGATCTCTTCCAAATGCTATTTAGCCTTTTCCAGATCCTTGAAAATATTATCAGAAAAGAAATCAGAAATAGAATTTTCGTATTAATTGCATATAAAAATCAAAAATGCTCAACGTTTTTTGTCCCTTCACTATTTAAGAAACCAAATATACGGTAATTGGAGTTGAGATTGTGTTGAATCTTACCTATGACAACATTGTAAAATCCCAAAAGATCCAAGGAAATGTCATCCGCAGGACACCTCTGGAGATATCGAGGACTTTTAGTCAGATGCTAGGATCTCAGGTTTATCTAAAATCAGAATGCTTGCAAAAAACTGGTTCCTTCAAAGTACGCGGGGCGTATGCAAAGATTGCCACTTTATCTGCGGAAGAAAAAAGAAAAGGCGTAATTGCGGCATCTGCTGGAAACCATGCACAGGGAGTGGCGTTTGCATCATCATTGGAAAAAATTCCGTGCACCATTGTCATGCCAGTTACTGCGTCTCCCGCCAAGGTGGCTGCGACTCGAGCATATGGCGCAAACGTGGTATTACATGGGACCATTTACGACGAATCTTGGTCAAAGGCTCAAGAACTATCCAAAAGTACTGGTGCCAAAATAATCCATGCGTTTGATGATGAGAATGTAATTGCGGCACAGGGTGTAATCGGATTAGAGATAATGCAAGATCTTCCAAACGTAGATGAAATCTACGTTCCAATAGGAGGGGGCGGACTTGCAGCTGGGGTTTTGAGTGCAGTCAAATCAAAAAAACCACATGTCAAGGTCATTGGAATCCAGTCATCGGCATTTCCTGCAATGAAAAAATCCTTTGATTCAGGAAAGCTTGAGACAGTAAAGGGCCAGCGTACAATCGCCGACGGCATATCAGTCAAAAAACCAGGGGAATTGACATTCAAGATAATCGATGAGTTGATAGACGATATTGTTCTTGTAGACGATTCTCAGATTGTCAAGGCGATGTTTCTCCTAATGGAAAGAGCTAAAATTGTAGTAGAGCCGGCAGGAGCTGTGAGTCTTGCATACCTTCTTGATAAAAAACCTGCTAGAGGAAAGAAGATAGTACCCATACTTTCAGGAGGCAATGTAGACATGTACCTGCTTGGTCAGATAGTTGCCAAAGGCTTGACAGAGATGGGCAGGATGGTAAAGATATTCATCGTACTTACAGACAAGCCAGGAGCGCTGAAGGAAGTGATAGATGTGATATCCTCTCTTAGTGTCAACATAGTAGAAGTAGCCCATGACAGGCTGAGCTCAAACATACCTGCAGGAACAGCAGGTGTCACACTCAGTCTTGAGACTGAGAATCCAAAACATGCGGAGCGACTCATAGCAAACCTAAAACAAAGAAGCATCATGTTCAAGATAGTCACATGACCAAGTCAAGATTTGAGCGGGTCTAAAGGCTGGCAATTATCAGATACGAGTTGAAGCCCAGGATTATCCCCACAAATGCAAACGAAAGAATGGTGGTGCTTTTCCTGTTAACAAACTCACCCATCATCGCTTTATTTCTTGATAAAAGCACCAGCGGAACCATCGGTAATGGAATCATCAAGCTGAGTATGACTTGACTGTAAACCAGCATGTTCAATGGATCAATTCCAAGCAGTAGAGCAATCGTTGTAGGGATAACGTTGACAAATCGCGTTATGAAACGTCGAATCCAGATGTTTGTCTTTTTTCCCAACAGCCCATCATACAGTGTTTGACCTGCCATGGTACCTACTACCGAAGAGGAGATCCCAGAAAACAGCAAGGTCACGAGAAAGATGACACCTGCCCCAATGCCAAACAGAGGAACCAGTGTCTTGTATGCATCAGATACAGAAGAAATGCCAGAGTTGTGAGGATGAAAGGCAGCTGCCGCGGTTATCATTATTGCCGCGTTTACTAGACCGGCAATGGTAAGAAGCATGATACACTCATACAGGTGGAATTTTCTGGCTTTTCTTTTTTCAGGTAGTGGCTTGTCATTCACCTTTCTTGCTGCAAGAGACGTATGGACAAAAAGTGCATGTGGCATCACGGTAGCCCCGATTATACCAACCGCTACCATGAGAGCGCCATTCCCATCAAGTATTGGCGCAATCGAATGATATGCGATTAAATGTAGATCGGGTTTTGTTAGAAATAGATCATACAAGTACCCAATTCCAATAACTGATACAAACAACATGAACATTTGTTCTATGATCCTAAATCTTCTTGTCGTAAGGGCAAGTATCAAAATAACATCCATTGCCCCAAATATGGAAGCGTAAATCATTGGAATGCCGAATAACAAATTCAGTGCTATGACAGTTCCCAGATATTCTGCCAGATCGGTTGCTGCCGCAGCAGCTTCTGTCGCAAGCCAGTAAGGAACAATGTACGTTTTTTTCTTGAGTTTTTCACGCAGTATCTCCGGAAGAGATTTCCCTGTGGCGATCCCAAGCTTGCCCGACAGATACTGCAAAAGCATTGCCATTGCACTTGCGAGCCAGACTACCCATAGAAGATTGTAATTGTACGATGCCCCCCCTTGAATGTCCGTTCCATAGTTTCCAGGATCCATGTAAGCTATGCTGATGATTACGGCAGGCCCCATGTAGGAGAACAATTGGGCAAGTTTACTGTTACGATAGGCATCTTTGATTTTTGAGAATCTGTCTAATTTGGTAGTGTTCTCTGTCATGGTTTACAATTTGAGAGACTCTAGACTGCATATAAAAATTTAGCTTAGGCTATATTATTTAGCTCAGTCTAAATTTTATCATGCCAAAGAGAGATATTCAGCCTGCTAAAAAATTGGATAGTGATAGGATCAGACTCACAGTGGATAGGCAGTTCATCTCTTAGTTGGTCAGAGATAGAAAGGTGTGCAAGGACGCTTGCAGGAAAAGTGAGAGACACGGACGTTGTGTTCGACAAGATTGCCACGGTATCAAGGGGAGGATTGATTCCTGCCAGACTGTTGGCAGATCAGTTGGATATCAAGACAATACTAGTAGACAAGTATCTCATACCTGAAAAGACATTGTTTGTGGACGACATATACGATTCAGGCAAAACATTTAGGAAGATAGCATTCAAGACAAAGTCGCCTAGTACTTTTGTATATGCAACTCTGATGGCGCGGAAAGGAATAAGATATCCAAAACAGCTGGTTTATGCAAGGAAGACAAGGGGCAATGAATACATAATATTTCCTTGGGAAAAAAATGAACGTCAAAAGTCTCACAACACGAAAGATAAAAAACAAACCGTTAGCAAACCTGGAAATAATTAACCTACAGCAGTTGACAAAGGGCATGTGATGACGTAGATGCACTAGGCTTGACATTTGACAAGATACAATACATCTTCAACTGATATGATCAAATTCGCAGTTCCTTTCTTGAATTAGATACGTCGTACAAACAAGAAAGAATTACAGATGACGAGTTTTTTGATAAGACTCAGGAAGGAGTAATGCAATTTTCTGCGCTGGAATTTTTATTAATAAAAGCGCTGTTTGAGATAAAAAATCAACAGATAGAAGAGCAGGGACTGTCATGTATGTAGAAAATACAAATGTACAGACTAATAAAATAGCACCGTCGGGTCATTCTGTTGACTCTTTTATAATGTCAGGAACATTGCAGAGAGCAGAACAGATAAACTCAGACATGATACCTACTAGAAACAACTGTTTACAATGCGGATCTTTGATTAGAACAAACGTAAGCTTTTGTACTAATTGTGGAAAGAAGATGGAGCATAAGAACTAGTCATAACATCTCACGATGGGACATGTGGATTTACTATGTTTCGGGTTTTGCCTGTTTAGCCTTACGTTTTGCAATGGCTCCACTTATTATCGAGGCAACAAGCAATGCAAAAGCTGTTTCAGTATAGTACTGATAGTTTGAACTTTTGATGTTCATAAAAGACAGAATAATCAAGATAAATCCTATTGCTGCCAACACAAAGCTCAAGACGCCTAGATTGTTTTTTGCCGTGTTTTGTTTGCAAATTGCGATGTATTTCAATGTATCAAGATTATTTTGTAGTGGATCGGAAGGGATTTGAACCCCTGACCACCGCAGTGTGAGTGCGGTATCCTACCAGCTAGACCACCGATCCAAGCCTTTTGAAAAGCATGCACCTATTTTGTCTTTGCACTAATTTTTATTCAAACGGAAGAATTTTTCATTCGGATAGTTCCTTATATGGCATAAGGTTTAATTCGATAACAAGATCAAGTGCAGTGCATGCGTATATTGCAGCTCCACTGCGATTACATAGAGTTTACACCAGTTAAAAAAGAAATAAAATCTGCAGAAGAAATCGATCCTCAACCAAAGCATCTCGATGAAGTGGTTGTGGCATTTGTGGCAGTTGAGGAAGGAGACAATTTCGATGTAGCAAAAAAAGCAATGAACGAAATCTCAGAATCCATGAAAAAGATTGGCTGCAACAAATTATTACTATATCCTTATGCGCACCTGAGTTCAAAACTTGCATCACCGAACACGGCATTATCAGTTTTAAAAGAGATGGAAATGCAAGAAAAGGGGCTTGAGATTCAAAGGGCTCCGTTTGGATGGACCAAATCATACAAGATTCAAGTAAAAGGCCATCCACTTGCTGAGCATTCGAAGACCATATCGGCAGGCGAAGAAAAAGAATTCACCTCAGAAGCACTAAAGGCAGAGTCAAAAATCCAGTCCTTTTGGCACATCATGACTCCAGACGGCAAGATGCATGATATTGACAAGTTTAATTTTGCAAAACACCAAAGTTTGGAGGTTCTTACAAAGTATGAAGCTGCAAAAAAACGTTCGGTAGACGAGCCGCCGCCCCACGTGAAATTGATGAAAAAGCTAGCCATTGCAGATTACGAGCCAGCATCAGATGCAGGCAATATGCGATTTTTTCCAAATGGCAGACTGATAAAATCCCTCATAGAGCGATACGTTACAGAAAAAGTTGTAGAATACGGAGGATTTGAAGTTGAGACTCCAATCATGTATGATTCGCATCATCCCAGCATGGAAAGCTACTTCAATAGGTTTCCAGCAAGACAATACAACGTAAATTCAGAAGGCAAGCAGCTTTTCCTTAGGTTTGCTGCATGTTTCGGCCAGTTTCTAATGGCCAAGGACTTTCAGATGTCGTACAGGAATCTACCTCTGAGACTGTATGAGCTTACAAGGTATAGTTTTAGAAGAGAGCAATCAGGTGAGCTTGTTGGATTACGCAGATTGAGGGCGTTTACCATGCCTGACTGTCATGCAATGTGCAAAGACATGAAGCAAGCAAAAGAAGAATTTCGAAAAAGATTTGATTTGTCAAGACAGGTAATCAAAGGCCTCGGACTGGATGAAGCGGATTTTGAGATGGCAATTAGATTTACAGAGGAGTTCTATAACGAGAACAAGGAGCTCGTCGAGGAGCTCGTCAGCAAGATGGGAAAGCCTGTACTTGTAGAGATGTGGAAGGAGAGATTTTTTTATTTTGTCCTCAAGTGGGAGTTTAATTATGTCGACAATCTAGGCAAGGCCTCAGCGCTATCAACTGATCAGATTGATGTTGAAAATGGTAAGAGATACAATATTGAGTTCATTGATGAAACAAACAAGCCGCAAAACCCAATCATACTACACAACTCTCCAAGCGGAGCAGTCGAACGAGTGATATACGTGCTACTTGAAAAAGCTGCAAAAGATCAAAGAGAAGGACGAAAGCCAGGATTGCCTCTGTGGCTTGCGCCTACACAGGTGAGAGTCATCCCGGTAAAACCAGAGTTTTTTGACTACTGCGAAAAACTATCTGATAAAATATCCCAGCACGATATACGTGCAGATATAGATGACAGAAATGAAAGCGTAGGAAAAAGCATCAGAGATGCTGAGACAGACTGGATAAGATACATCATCGTGATTGGGGAAAAAGAGGTAAATGCCTCCAAGTTGAGTATTAGAGACAGAAAGACTGGCACCGTGAAGGAATTAACTATGGATGAACTCATCAGAGAAATCAAAGAAGAGACACAAAACATGCCATTTCTGAAAATGAATATGAGTAGATACGTTTCAAAGAGACCTCAGATAATGGTATAGTTACAATCCAACAGGTTAACGAAATTTTTGAAAATTACTTGCGTGAGAGATTCATGGCTATTACTTCAGCCATCAGCTTGGCTGCCATGGATGCAGTAGCCCCATTATCATACGGAGGACAAAGTTCTACAATGTCCATACAGCTTATCACGGTGTTTTCCATTGCGTATACCATATCAAATAGCTCCCGCGAGGTAATTCCCATAGCTTCGGGATTTCCAACTCCTGGTGCAAATGCAGGGTCAAGCACATCAAGATCTATGCTGAGATAGACCTTGTCAAATGTTGAGAGTGCGTCTTTAACAAGTTTTGGCCCTTTACCTTCTCGGATGTCCTTATCAGTTACAGTTCTTACATTGTGTTCAGTTTTGAATGCAAGTTCTTCCTTGACAAAAGAGCGTGCACCAACGTGAACTATATTGTCGGCTCCTCTTTTTTCAATTATTCTTCGAAGATAAGCCGCATGGCTTAGTTTAATGTCTGCATATTCATCTCGCAGGTCATAGTGTGCATCAAACACGATATAACCAGTATTTTTTGGAAAGCTCATGTATGTTCCATACGTGATGAGATGCTCCCCGCCCAGGATTATCATCTGCTTGTTGCGCGAAGCAAGCTCAGATGTAATCTTACCTATCATGTCCAATACCTCGGTTGCTACAACAGTATGTTTTGTGTTTCCCAGATCCTCGATGTTTATGGACTCCAGATCAACATTGAACCGAGTGGAGAAGATCTCTATGTTATTGAATGCAAGTCTGACTGCATCTGGACCAAATCTAGTACCAGGTCTAAATGAGTGGGTAGAGTCAAATGGTATTCCGTATACAATTGCTGAAACATCCCCCTCATCGTTTGGGCTGGTAATCAAGGGATTTCTGTTCATATACAGATCGGTAAAACTCATCAGAAACGCTCACGCTATACCACAGATATAATGTTATGGAAATTCATCGTTATTCTTGGCATCATAGAATATTTCAGTTGGCGAGAACGCCTCGATGGGGTTGCTGAAATTAGGTCAAAAAAAGTAACCTAGCGTTCTCGTCAGTTTTCCTACCTGATATTGCTATTTATCGTTAGAGTAACTTGGTTAACTTTCCAAAACTAGCTCACGGCAACAAATCCCATCAATTCAGGATCAGTGCATTATCAAGAACTCCGCAGTCTTTGTGTATCTGGGCCTCACTGGCTCTGTTACACGTCTTGCATATCAGCCTGATTACCTCATTACATGCATGACAGCGTTGAAATTCTTCCATATCTGTACCACAAGTCCTACATGAATCTATTCTCATATTTCTAAAAATCTCAAATTCTACTTATAAATTGTATGAATATTAGTGTTGACTAAGTGAATGAAAAACAATCAACAGAAGAGACCAGCCTAAAAAGATAGCCTTTTTCGTATAATCTCAAGCGTCATGCCCGGATCAGCCTTGCCTTTTGTCTTTCGCATTACCTTTCCAACAATATAGTTTATTGTATCAGGATTCTGTCCTGCCTCTGACACTGCCTTCTCCTCTTCTGCAAATACCTCGTCTATTATTTTTTCAAGAGAGGATGCGTCATTCATGTTGCCAAGATCCAGACTTGACATTATGTCTGACAGAGGTTTTCCGGTTTTCACCATCTCCTGCAGTGCAATCTTGCCTGAATTTCTTGTCATGGCACCACTCACTATGGCATCTGCCAAGTCGGAAATGTTTTGATTAGTAAGTTTTAGCTCGGCTTTCTTTTCTCTCGTATCTGCAAATCCCATCAGATCTGTTGTAATTATGTTCGCAATTTCTTTTGCGTTGTATTCAGTGTGGGATTTTTCAAACAGATCAGAATAAAACTTGTCAGATGACAAGACATCAGCGACTTGTTGCGGAATGCCATATTTTTTGATGTAACGTTCCTTTTTGGCTGCAATGCTTTCCGGCATCTGTTTTTTTAAATTTTCAATTCTGTCTTGCGCAATTCTTATAATTGGAATATCTGCTTCTGGCAAGTAGCGATAGTCATGTTCTTCTTCTTTTGATCTTGATGAGACCGTGATCTTTCTTGCGTCGTCCCAGTGTCTTGTCTCTGCTGCAACCTCTATTCCTCTATTTACAAGGCTTTGCTGTCTTGTTATCTCAAAATGCAGCGCCTTTTCCACATCCCTAAATGAGCCAACGTTCTTTATCTCAACCCTATTTCCTTTTTCAACCGAGATGTTTCCGTCAACCCTCATGGCTCCTTCAAGGTATGGATCAGACACCCCAAGATTTTCAACCAAATCTGCGAGGACATTAAGGAAAATTCTGACCTGCCGCGGATTTTCAAAATCCGGTTCTGTCACTATCTCAACTAGTGGGGTGCCAGCCCTGTTGTAATCCACAAGTGTAATCTGGGTTTTTTGTGAACTTCCCTCGTATACAAGTCTGCCAGGATCTTCTTCCAGCTGAATTCTCCTTATTCTGATCTCTTTTTCCTCTATTTGCACAGTTCCATCTGAGCCTATGCTGGCTGACCCGTATGCATTGTACTGGGTGATTTGAAAATTTTTTGGCAGATCAGGATAAAAGTAATTTTTCCTGAAGAAGCTTATTTTTTCTGGGATTTTGCATCCTAGCGCTATCGATATCATAGATGCCTTTTCCACTGCTTTTTTGTTGAGTGCAGGTAACGAGCCTGGCAGCCCTACACAGACAGGACAGATGTTTGAATTTGGCGGCAGGTTCCTGTAATCTGCCTTGCAGCTGCAAAAGAGCTTACTCTCCAGTTTTGTCAGCTGGCAGTGAATTTCAAGCCCGATCTTTGTCAAAACGGTACCTCCGGCAGATTCACAGTCTGCTGCAGTGCATACGCAGCTTGCAGCAGGCTTTTCTCCTGGAAAGAGTTTGCAAGGAGTTGAATCCCAATTGGCAATCCAGTGCTTGAGATTTCAAATGGTACTGATATTGCCGGAATTCCTGTCAGATTGGCGGTAATAGTATTGATGTCAAGTAGATACAACTTTAGCGGATCGTCTATTTTTTCACCAATTTTGAAAGGCATGATTGGCATTGTCGGTGCTACAAGAAAGTCTACTTTTTTGAAGGCTTCATCTACTTGGGATTTCATCATAGCTCTGACTTTTTGTGCCTTTAGGTAATACTTGCCATAGTATCCTGCAGAGAGTACAAATGCCCCCAGCAGCATTCTCCTAGTCACTTCTGGTCCGAAATTGCTTCTAACCTTGGAGACATATGCTTTGAATTCATAGCCCTCAGTACCAAAATCAAATCCATATCTAATATTATCATACCTGGCAAGATTACTGCTTGCTTCAGCAGAAGCAATTGTATAGTATGCCGCAACAGAATGTTCCACCGCATCAAGTGATATTGGAATACATTCAGCTCCAAGATCCTGAAGTTTTGACATTGCTTTGTTTGTTGCAGTCGAGACCTCCTTGTCCACCCCGTCTCCAGTCATTTGCTGCACTAGGCCGATTTTTTTCCCTTTTACTCCGGCATCAATACCGGCAACATAATCCTCGCCAGTTTTTTTCACTGTCGTATCATCATGCGGGTCATGCCCTGCAATTACATTCATCACAAGAGCAATGTCTTCGACTTTTCTTGCAATAGGCCCTACCTGTTCTATGCTATTTGCATATGAGACAAGACCATATCTACTAACAAGACCGTATGTGGGCTTGAAACCTACCACAGAGCAAAAGCTGGCCGGACTTCGAACAGAGCCTCCAGTATCAGAACCAAGAGATATCACGCATTCAAGGGAGCTTACAGAAACGCCACTCCCACCTGATGATCCCCCCGGAACGTATTCAGTATTCCAGGGGTTCTTACTTGGGCCAAAATGACTGAACTCGGTAGTTGAGCCCATGGCAAATTCGTCTAGGTTAGCTTTGCCAATTATTATGGCATCTTGTTGTTTGAGTCTGGACACAACAGTAGCATCATATGGCGCGACAAAATCTTCAAGCACTTTGGAGGCACAGGTGGTTCTAAGTCCCGCAGTACATATGTTGTCTTTTATAGATACTGGCATGCCAAGAAGGATGCCGGTTTTTTCCTTTGCCCGATTCTTTTTATCAACCAGTCTTGCTTTATCCAGGGCATTTTCGGCGTCTATTGTAATGTAGGCATGTACCTTGTTTTCCACTGCTTGAATCCTATCTATTGTCTTTGCCACAAATTCTTCGACAGAAATCTCACCGTTACGTACAAGCGACAAGTACTCGGTTGCAGATATGCCAAGTTTCATTCAAATCATCTTTGGAGCGCGAACAAAGTTATTTTGATCTTTCTTTAGATGATCTATGAGCGGTTTGCCACCACTTTGAAATTTCTCATACTTGTCTTCACGCAAATCATCATATGATATTTCTTTTCTTAGCGTTTTGTCAGAGTCATGCTCTACTTTGTCAAGCCTTTCAAAATAATTCAGAATCTGGTCCACCTGCAGTATGTATTTTTCAGGGTTTTGGAGATCGACTTTGACCAAATCTCCGAGATGTTCGATTTCTTTCCTGTCTACCATCTCAATTCACTATGGGGTAAGCCTATCAACGTCTCTTGGATAAAATGTCGTATCCCTTATGTTTTCTGTACCGGTTAGTGCCATCATCAACCTTTCAAGACCTATTCCGCATCCTGCATGCGGCGGCACTCCATAATCAAATACTCTTAGATGGTAATCAAAGGCATCAAGTTTGAATCCTTTGTTTTTCATTCTTTCCTCAAGCTCGTTTCTTTTCTCAATTCTCGTGCTTCCAGAGGACAACTCTAGGTCCCCATACATCAGGTCAAACGACTCTGAAACCTTCGGATCATCTGCCTTTGCTTTAACATAGAATGGTTTTGGAGCAAGTGGCCAGTCTTTGATAAAATAAAATCCCGAGACGTTTATCTTCCTCAGTTGAGACGGATAGAGATCATCGCCCCATTCTATCTTAGCCCCAACATTTTTCATCTTGTCAACCAAATCAGAGTACGAATACTGCGGTATGCTACTTTGAATTTCTGGAACCTGGTATTCTGCTCCCTTTAATGTTTTGATATAATCACATACTGTACGAATGGATTTTAGTACAATGTTCTCAATGTGTTTCATTATGTCGTTATAATCTACAAACGCTTCCTCAAGATCTATCGATATTGCCTCTGACAAGTGCCTGTTGGTTCTCGACGGTTCTGCTCTGAATATTGGAGCAATTTCAAATACTTTCTCAAAGCTTAGTGTCAGTTGTTCTTTGTAAAGCTGTGGGCTTTGGGCAAGAAAAGCTTCCTTGTTGTAATAGAATATAGGAAACAGTGCAGCCCCGCCCTCTGTGGCAGTAGCAATCATTTTTGGAGTATTAATTTCCAGAAAGCCGTTTTCATAAAGATATTCACGGATTGATTTTAAGACAAGGCTTCGCATCTTGAACACATGTTGCAAAACATTTCGCCGTAAATCTATTGCTCTAATCTCAAGCCTGGTATCAATATTTGCAACAGTTTTTGTCTGCCACGTAAACGGGGCAATCTTTTCAACGCTAGAGAAGACTTTCATTTCAGAAGGAATGATTTCAGCTCCGTTTGGAGCCTTGCTTGATGGCTTTATCGTTCCCTTGATTGCAATTGTTGACTGCTCTTTTATTTTTACAAGCGCATTTTTAATTTCGTCAGAACATACTCCGGATTTTGCCGTAATTTGCATCTCTCCCTCCTTATCGTTTAGCATGACAAACACTAGGTTCCCATGGTCTCTTACGCTTGATACCCACCCCATGACTATCACCTCTTTTCCTTCAAGGGACGGATTGATGTTATTGGAATAGACTGTTCGTCTCCAAGTTCCGAGATCTTCACCTATCATGCTTTTCACCAAATGTGCTCTTGTTAGTGTTAATTTATGTATCGTGACAGAACATTTTCAGAATTAAATTTGATTTTACCCAAATGATGAGCAGGATCATTATAATTTAAAATCCTGTTTTTGGATGAACCGATTTACTGATACCCGTGCTCATGAACTTGATATCATAATTTCTTTTTTTATATAAATTTTCATGAAATTATGATTAAATGATATAATTACCATCACAAAAGAGTCAAATTCACCAAAAAGTTATAATAGATAATAGTATTCTCCATATATGGTGAATAAATGTTTGTTTGAAGGATATAACCGGAGGAGGTAAAAGTGCGGATAATTGAGTCGCCCACATTTTCCATTCAAATGAAGAAATATGCGCATCTATTTGCCTCATTAGCTAAATCTCGAAGTCTAGTCTACGGGTTTGTCATAGCAGCACTTGGAACATTTTTGATTACAAATTCCATGCATGAAATTAATTTTTCAGTGGTAACAAGACTGCTGATTGCAGTATATGCCATAGCGCTAGCCAGTTACGTCTACAATGATCTTACTGATCAAAAAATTGATCGTAGAAATGGGAAAAAATCTAGCGAAATTCCACGAGAGATGTATGGGCCCACTAGAAATTATGTAATTTTCTTTTTTGTACTTTCTAACATCCTAACATTCTCAATAAACTGGCAGACGGGTTTAGCTGATTCATTAGCAATAGCATTAGCAATCGTTTATTCTCATCCAAGAACGCATCTGAAAGACAAATTTATTTTAAAAACTGCAATTACCGGAGGGGGAGGATTCATCGCCTCCATCATGGGATCATTAGCTGTTGGCAATGTGCCACCCTTGGCATTTGTGTCCTCGTTTACAGTATTTCTCTTCTATTTCTTACTAGGTCCACTTGGAGACATTACAGATATGAAGGGAGACAAGGAGGCAGGAAGAAGGACCATCCCCATAGTATTGGGCATACCAAGGAGTTTTCTTTTTATGATATTAGTGACATTGTTTATTGGAAGCATGATTTTTACTTCATATCTCACGTTTGGATTGAATATAATAGCCATGATTCTTGGGTTAATGGTTTGTTCTTATGCAATAAAACAAATACGAACAGTATCAAAAAATTTTTCCAATAAAGAAAAAATGAATAAAACTAGAACCATTTTGAGATTCAGTTTCTTTGGAATACAGCTTGTTTTGATGTGCGGAACTCTGCTAAGTTCCGTAATTTAACAGATGGGTTGTCGCGTAATTCACTTTGAATCAGCCGCCTGATTGTCAACATTCAGTATTTTTATCAAAAATGTGCCTATGTGCACTCACAATGTTTAAAAAATGCATGAAAATGTGGCAAGTCCCGAATTAGGCGATAACTCCTTTTTAACAGCTAATCAATTTTCTTAGATAATTGTGGAGGAGTAAGTGACGCGATTTGCCAAGAGTTATTAAAAACATTCCTCATCTGTTTTGCCATATTTCGATCATTAGCATAAATAGATAGGCTAAATGTATCAGGATGATATTTGTCAATGATTTCTATTCCAACATGAGATGCATCTATCACAAGTAGACTGAAAGGTACTTTGCCATACTTTCTCTCTATTTTGATAGGATAAAACGGATTGATGACTACCTGATTCCTCTCATTGGTGTTTTTATCTGAAACTATCATTTTACTTGCCTCTTGAGAAATATATCTTCCTACCACATCTATATCCCCAATGACTTGGACTTTGATTCCCATGTTTGCTTTCTTTAGCAGTGAATTTAGGATTAGTTCGTTTGGGGATCTGCTCATCAGTATGATTTCTTTCTTGGCAAATTCTATAATTTCAATTGCCTTTGCAACCATGTCGTCATAGCTTGAAATTATTTTCGTTGTAGATGATTCAATTTGTACATTATTATCATCAAATCCGATTTTTGTTAGAAAATCAGATATTTCCTGAGAGTCGAATTTTGAGCTTTTCTTCAGCAAATCAATCATTTCCAATTCTTTTATGTTTACAACATTGTTTAAAAGTCCAACAACATGTTTTCTATGAACGACGTTTCCAAAACTGGTATGTGTATATGTATTTTCTTTCTTAACCAGCAGACCAAGATCACAGAGTTGTTTTAATCTAGTATAGTACTGCTTCTTGGTAAGACCTATTTTTTGTGGAGTGTCCAATTCGGATTTGAAACCATCTTTTGCCAGTACAAAAATTTCCAGTGCATCCGATTTAGATAATACAGATAACACATTTTCCATGTGTTTGAGTGCACTGACATTCTTAACTGATAGAATTGAACCTATTTTCTCATAACCCGTTGTATTTCCGACAAATACTGCAGACTCTGGATTTCCCACGATCCCTTCATACGGTACCAATACTTATCTATTTTGGGTGAATAGAACAAAATTTTATCTATAGCGTAATAATAAACCATGATTTTACCGTCTAGTGCCAAGCGCAATTTGCGCCCCCAATATAATAACAAAATACGCATCAACTGGAAAGGTCCTGTATTTAAATAGACAATAAACAGCCAATGCTAAAGATAGATTGAACAGATAGAAGAACATTTCTTGCCACCATAAAATTAAAATTAAAATTTTAGAATTTAATCATCGTGACTTTAACGACTCGAGAAAAATGCGCAGTCGCGATATCTCATGCAATGATCTTATATTCATACGCTATTAAGAATGGCAAAAACATGGAACAAAAATCCATAATCGACTTCATAGTGAAGAACATGCCCCAGGAATTGAAAACAGCACTGACAATGGAATTAATAGATGACGTAATACAGTTTACAGCAAACTCTCATATGGAACTTTCATAAACAACTAACATCTTAGAAGCGTCAGATGACATCTATTGCAACCCTCGGATCTCACTGTGCATTACAAGTATTAAAAGGGGCAAAGGATGAGGGGTTTAAAACACTTCTGGTATGTGAGAAAAAAAGAGAATCACTATATCGCCGTTTTCCTTTTATTGACGATTTGATTTTAGTGAATTCTTTTAATGACATATTGGATCAACGCTGTTCAACGCAACTTGCTGAAAAAGACGCTATTGTAATCCCGCATGGAACATTAATTTCACAGATGACTTCGTCTGAGATAGAATCAATCAAAACGCCAATTTTTGGAAATCGTTGGATCCTGAGATGGGAATCAGACAGAAAAATGAAAGAAGAGATGATGATAGATTCAAAACTCAATGTACCTAGATCCATCCCCAGCCCTAAAGAAATCAAAGGATTGAGCATAGCAAAGAGACACGGAGCTGCCGGAGGCAAAGGATACTTTTTAACAACAAGCGAAAAAGATTACGAAAAAAAAAGAGACCAATTAATTTCAGACGGTTTAATTAAAAATGATAATGATCTATATCTTCAAGAATACGCTTACGGGGTTTCAGCATACCTGCAATATTTTCATTCTGCCATCAAAGGACAACTAGAATTTTTTGGCGTAGATCGTAGATACGAATCAGACATAGATGGATTGGGACGAATTCCAGCATCACAACAGCTAGATACCTATAGAATTCCGTCATTCAATGTGGTTGGAAATAGCCCACTAGTGCTAAGAGAATCCCTGCTAGAAGAAGTCTATGCGATGGGTGAAAGGTTCATAGAATCTGCCAAAAAATTAGTTCCACCAGGCATGATAGGACCATTTTGCCTAGAAGGAGTATATGATGATAATTCTACATTTACTACTTTTGAGTTTTCGGCCAGGATAGTGGCAGGAACAAATCTCTACATAGACGGGTCACCATATTCAAGTCTGACATACGGCGAGCCTATGAGCATGGGTAAAAGAATAGCTCGTGAAATCAAAGAGGCCAAAAAGGAAAACAAATTACAAAGAATAATCACGTAATTTCCTTAATTCTAATCTCATAAATCAACAGATTTCGCTCATAATCAAAGTCGATACAGTAAGCATTACCCCATAGTCAGTGTGGCGGTGTGAAATTTCACTACAACACTATATGTTCGATCATTATAAGTAACGGTAAATGATTTATCGCGAGGTGCATCAGTTTTTATCATTATGTCAGCTATACCACCTTGATCATAGTCAGAGAATATACCAGAATTTGGTGTGAGTTCGCTAATAGTGATTGGAACAGAAAGAGCATCGATGGATTTGGTACGCATAAGTCCATAATTATCAGCAAATAAGGTTTGAATTCCATTGCTTTGTTGTTTAGCTACAACTACTCCTTGAGGATTTGGATTTTCTGTCAATCTGCCATTATGGTTAAACATAAAAGTTGTAAGATTGCCAATCAGGTTTTGCATGGCCGGAGTTCCATCTGCATCCGGTTGACCATCCCTTCCAAAGGCCATGTAGTATAATGTATTATTAGTAATGGAAGCTCCCCAAGTCCAAGAATCTTCTGAGGTTGGATCAATGTTAAGCTGTGGATCAAGCAAGTCGCCCTGCACTTGCGAACCTCTAGGAAAATCAGGCCTATCAGCATACACATGAATCAAATTTGATGGAATTCGATCAAATACTAAATTGACAATTTGATCTCCTCCTGATTTTTGATAATCAACTGTAACTGGGGTAGGAATAGAGGAGAAATCATACAGCTGTATTATTGGCCAAGCATTTTCATATTCGGTACTTGCTGCAAATCCACCCGTGTTTGTGTTCAGAGTCTTATTTTCTCGTATCACGTGTTCCATTTGATTTGTAGTAAGCGTTCCAGGCGTATTTGTGCAAAAAGCAAAATTGGATGGAGTGATTTTAGCGCCGCCATTATTAGTATCATTTTTTGAACCAAATCCTCCCCTAGCTATTGTAAATCCCTTGGTCTGCGAGTAGTCAACACCTGATTTTGGCGAAAATGAGCTTCCAGGATCACAAAAGCCCCCAAAGTTGAGTCCTTTGCCAGAGAGTATAGCCGTATTAGCTGCAGCAATAGCTTGATTCCTATCAGCAAAGTAACCATACCAGTTTCCATCAGTGCCCTGTGCCATTCTCAGTCTCTTTCCATTAACAGTTACAACAGGTTCGCCATACGATTGATCCAGTCTTTGTATATTAGGATCAGTTACAATTACCTCAATTACCATAGGACCTGCAAAATAGCTTTTGAACAATGGATTCTCTGCAGATACATACAGATTAGGATTTGATGAAACGTGCTGAACAGGTTCAAGTTTTGGAATTAATCCTTCCATTGCTTGTACCGGTTTTAGCGCAGGCAACGTGCCTCCAAAACAAGACAGAATTACCAAAAAAACAAATGCAAAAGATAGTGGTCTAATGCTTGTGATCGTCAAGGTCAATGACGAATAATCGTCCGAACCGACGCATTTAACCTTATGTAAAAGAAAATTTCATCTTTGCTGATAGTTTTGTTTTGTAAATGTCATGCCCCGCCCAATGTCACTATAAGATCGGTAGCAAAGCCGGCACAGACACCGACAAAGATACCAAGCATCATGACATTGTTCGTTGTCTGCTTCCTTCCTGAGTTGTACATCAGCATTGATACGTATATCAGGGCCCCTCCTGCAATTGACAAAAATAATATGTATGCGACATTTGAGAACACCAAACTTCCAAGTACTGTACCCACAAAAGTAGGTCCGCCACCAATAAGACCTGCCAATAACAAGAACCTGACGGTTGGCTTTTTCAAGACCCCCGTGAGCGGCCCAGCAATTCCAAACCCCTCAGTTGTGTTATGGGCACCAAATCCAATTATCAGAAGAATTGCAAGACCTATCTCTCCTGCAACGTATGACTGCCCGATAGCAAGTCCTTCACTAAAATTGTGCGCCCCTATGCCTACAGCAATCATCATTGCCAGTCGATATGCATTAGTATCATTAAATGACTGACGAAGGTGTTCATCGCCTTTTTGAATATTTTCAAGCGAAAGAATCTGAGGTACATTTTTTGTCATTGTCTTGTGCTCAAACCACGTAAGTCCGAGCAATCCAATTGCGATACCGCCAAAAAGCGCTACAAGATCAACCACGGCATTGCCAACAGGGGACTTGCCTGCAAGTGCATCAGTGGCTGCATCCGACGCAGATTCGTAACCATGACTGAACACGTCGATTATCAGGAATACCAAGATTCCAAGCGCAATAGCATTCAGAAAGCCCTTCTTCTTTGCACTCAGATTTTTCATTACAGCAAGTGGCAGACCCAGGAAAATTGTAAAACCTGCAATAGCGCCTAACATTATGAGCTGCCAGTAATCCATCGTACTTTGATTAGGATAAGCTAACTTTATTTAAATGACAGAGTTGTTCCAGATTCTTAGAACATCTCATCTGGTTTAAATAGTTAGGCCCACCTAATTCAGAAAACTTGAAGAAAATTTCATTTTCACAATTGAAGAAATATGATGTAAACCAGAAAGTATTGGAGGCATTATCAGATGCCCAATCTAGAACAATATTGTTTTCAATTGTGAAAGAAGGAAAGACAGCAATAGAGCTATCTGAGAAATACCGCATACCGTTGAGCTCAGTATACAAAAAGATTACCGACTTGGAAGGTATTGCTCTTGTCAAAGTTGAAAAATGGGAATTGTCAGATAGTGGAAAAAGGTTCAAAGTATACAAGAGCAGGATCAGCAAAGCAGACATCAGCATAAAAAAACCAGAACCCGTAATTATCCTGACCCCAAACCAATGATATTAGCAACCAGACTCTAGTCGAGGAACACATACCCATCTTTATGTTGAGAAGATTTCCAAATTGTTTGATGTTAAATCACACTAAGCAAAAGATAGAAAGCAAGTTCCGACAAATCCTAATATTGGCATTAAATCCAGCAACAACATGAAAAAATACTATATTGCAATACCAGCTGTAGTTGCAATTATTGCAGTATCAGCATACCTGTTTTATCCACACCAGAGTGGTTCCGTCGTATCAATGCAATCACTGGTCGAGAATGGCTCTCCCATGCTAGGAGATCCCAATGCAAAAATCACAATTGTAGAGTGGGGAGACTATCAATGCACTTATTGTCATTTGTTTCACGAAAATACCAAAGATCAGATAATACAAGAATATGTTAACACTGGAAAGGTAAACTTTGTCTTTCGCGACTTTCCGTTAAATGGACCTGATTCAGTCTTGGCTGCCCAAGCAGCTTATTGTGCAGGAGATCAAGACAGATATTGGCAGTATCACGATGAGTTATACAATAATTGGGGGGGTGAAAAGACCGGCTGGGTCAATCAAAAATCTCTTGATCAGTTTGCAACAAATGTTGGTCTGGATTTAGGCCAGTTCGACAAATGTGTAAACGACAAGAAATACGAAAACAAGGTGTTGGATAATCAAAAGTTCGGCCAAGAAATTGGTGTTGATGCAACTCCGACATTCATCATACTTTACGACAACAAGGCAAGCAAACTGGAAGGGGCACAGCCCTTTTCTGTGTTCCAGCAAGTGCTCGATAGCATCTAACTTAACTTGGGAAGAAACAACATGGTCAAGCCAAAAATTGAAAAACAGGACTCTGTAAAGTTATACCGATTACGAAAAACTCTCGAAGAATTGTCTGACAAAAGCGGACGAGGTACAGAGTTGATTTCACTTTATGTGCCACCGAAAAAAGCCTTGCACGAAGTCACAAACGGCTTGAGAGAAGAGCAGGGAACTGCAGACAACATAAAGTCTGATCTGACCCGCACGCATGTAGTAGATGCCCTATCAAGAGTAATACAACGTTTAAAACTATACAAAAAATCACCAGACAACGGACTTGTGATGTTCTGTGGTGCACTTCCTCCGGAAGGAGGCGGTCCAATAGGTAGCGAGGTGATCAAATTGTATGAAATCGAGCCACCAAAGGAATTGCAGACATTCCTGTACAGATGCGATGATCATTTCCATGTAGATATCCTAAAAGACATGTTAAAAGAAGAAAACATGATAGGGTTTCTTGCAATTGATGCAAAGGATACAGGATGGGGACTTTTGCATGGAGATAAGCTAGACGTACTATCTGAAACATCATCTGGAGTTGCCGGAAAACACAGGCAGGGAGGACAGTCAGCAAGAAGGTTTGAAAGACTAAGAGAGATGGAGCTTAACGATTATTATAACAGAATTGCGCATACGACAAAAGAATATTTTATTGATATTTATCAGATAAAAGGACTGATTGTTTCGGGCCCAGGCCCAACAAAAGAGAATTTCATAAAAGAGGAATATCTCGAATATAGGCTTCAGAACATGATAATAGCCACTCTGGACACGTCATATGCCGGCGCAGAGGGAGTCAGAGAGGCATTTTCAAGAGCGCAAGACGTACTTACAGATTTCAGGATGGTCGAGGAGAAAAGACTGGTGGAGAAATTATTTCACGACATCCACAATACAAACGGGCTTGCTACCTACGGCCTAAATGACATCATAGACCTACTCAAAAGAAACGTGGCAGACACCATATTGATAACAGATGACACCAATTTACGTAAGATCGACATTACATGCAAGAGATGCCAGAACGTCCAGTCAGAAATACTTGAAAGGCCAAAGGTCATTTCCAGAATGCAGGAACTCATGAGCAAACCCTGCCCGAGCTGCAAAAGCATGGATCTTGAATCGTCAGAACGCGATATTGTAGATTATCTTTCTT
The DNA here is from genome assembly GCA_028867785.1 of Nitrososphaerota archaeon. Lineage (GTDB taxonomy): Archaea > Thermoproteota > Nitrososphaeria > Nitrososphaerales > Nitrosopumilaceae > Nitrosotalea. Next base: position 264,971 of record JAGWFS010000002.1, on the reverse strand, counting down.
TGCTTGCAGACCAAGCTGGAACAAAAATAGAGGTAATATCTGGCACCACAGAACATGGTGCAATGCTTTCAAGCATAGGTAAAGTTGGTGCGTTTTTAAGATACAATCCGAATCAATGATCCGGCTCACAATATGCGTTAACTCTAAATAATTTCTAAGCATGATTTTCAATATGGAGCATGTAACACCAGAAGAATTTGATTCTGTCATATTAAACAACGGAAGGAAAACGCTTGTTTTGTTTTATGCAAGTTGGTGTCCCTATTGTGCAAATTTCAAGCCTTCCTTTGAAGATGCAAACGTGCCCAGCGCCAGAAAAATAGAATCATTAATAGACGAAGATGAGAATCCGTTATGGGATAGGTTTGACATTCAGGCAGTTCCAACAATGATTGCTTTTGAAAATGGAAAGATAATTGCAAGAAGAGATGCAAAAAAACACATAGGACTGACAAAGTCAGACATGGAATACATGGTAAAAGAATTATCTTAGCTCAATTAAACTCTTGATCTTGTTAGATAGCTTTTTCAATTCTTCATCTGTTGCAATCATTCTTCTTTTCCACGGATTATTCATTTTCTCATATCTTGGTATTATGTGAACATGAACATGAGGTATTATCTGGTTTGCAGCTCTGCCATTATTTTGCCCAATGTTAAAGCCATCTGCACCAGTAGCTTTCAGTATGGCTTGCACTACAACTGGAACTTTGGAAAAAAGCAAAGATACGTTTTCTGTTGACATGTCTGTTATTTTTTCATGATGTTCTTTTGGAATCACAAGTGAATGGCCCATCTGTATAGGATATTTATCCATTATTGCAATGTGAGTTTTGTCTTCATAGATAAGATGTGCTTCTTTTTTTCCTGCAGAAATATCACAGAAGAGACACTTCATGAGATTCTCCGTTTCTCCATTTTATTTATACTATGAGGCGCCACTCGATAATTTCAAGAATTATTTGTCAAATAGCTCATCGTGTTCATTTTTATTCATATGATGTTAGAAACAGATTTTTACATAAAAACAGATTTAATTACATTTCAATTATGAAATATAGTACGTGTCAAAGCCAAGCAAATCATAGAATATAGAAAACGCTTATGTATGCGAGTAATCAACCTTCGATAATGCACAAGCAATCTACTGTAGCAAGCACTATTGTTGTTGCACTAGTACTAACGCTTGTAGGAGCCAATTCGTCTGTTTATGCACTATCCGGTTATGGGGCATCATATGCACCATCATTTGGGAGTAGTACATATGCCGGTTCGGCACTTGGCGGTTCCGCATTTTCATATAATGACGGTTTAACCATCAATGGACATGCATACGACATATCAAAATATGTCCAGCAGATACCGACCAGGACTATCTACGTGGGTTCACCTACAACCATAACAGCCAAGTTATGGGAATATGGCGGAACATACCAAATTCAGGGCGTAGCGCTATTCCTCAACATAAAGGGTTACAATCCGAGCGCAGGGGATAGCGACACGTGGGTACAATATTCAAAGACAGGCGGAGTCGTAGTATATGATCCTCACGGCATACTTGGTACTGTCACAGCAGATGTCAAATACGATCAAAAATTCATGTATGTGACATTCCACATGACACCAAACAAGCCCATGGACACATCATGGATAATATTAACAGCATGGGATAAGCAATTATCAGTTGGCACTGCAAAGGTAATCGACGGAATAAACATATCGTACATTCCATTCGGATATCATTAGGCAGTAACTCCTCAAGTTTCATAACTTTTTTCGATCTCAGTCAGCCTAAGCACAAGAATTGTCCGCCATTCCTTTTTCCTTGTCAGATATAGTTAATTAGGGTAGAATTTTGACGTTGATCGTTAAATGGGTAAAAAAGAGAGAGTAGAGCGAGAACAAGAACGAGAGAGCTTTTACGAAAAACGCCAGAAAGAACAGTTCAAGTACAAAGCAATAGGGTTAGCAGTATTGGGCGGCATAGTAGCAGTTCTTGTCATTTCAAGTTATAACTTCTACGAGTTATCAACACACGTAGTGCCACAAGGAATGCCTCAGGGCGCAGGCCCACTTGGCAAAGTGGATGTGCATGCAGGATTACTAACTATGATTTTCGGTCAGCAGTTTGATTATTCGTCTCCAGCCTACCAGATAAAGAGCAAATATATCGATTTTGAAAAGGACAACGGAGAGACGATCCACATGCATGCGGCAAACGTGACCCTAGGATTTCTGTTTAATTCATTACACATAGGGTTGACTGACAAATGTTTTACGTTTCCAGACAAGCGTAATTTCTGTACTGACGACAAATATAGCCTCAAGTTCTTCATAAATCATCACCAGGTTCAAGACATCAGCAACTATGTAATCAATGACAATGACAGGATTTTGATATCATATGGCAACGAAAACTCCACCGAAATAGCAGCGCAACTTTCCAAAGTAGATTCTTTTAGCCTTACACCTTAGGGTTCGTCCAGAGCATCTCTTGTTGCCTTGAATTCTTCTAGAGTCATCTCGCCTTTAGCCAGCCTATTTTTTAGAACTGTTAACGCATAATCTTCTTTCTCATCAACGGCTTGGTTTAATGACAGGGATTTCTTGGACTGTTCTGATTTTGTTTTAGATCTCTGCATTCTCAGATATACTATAAACCCAACTATTCCTGCCCCGCAAGCTACCATAGAAGGATAAAGAACGCTCTCCACATCATATCCATTCGACTGTGCGTGATTGGATTCTGATTTTGTAATTTTTGATGTGTTCACCATATCAACAATGGTCATATTTTCATGCAATTGAGATGTATGGTTCAGACCTACAGACTGCAAAGTATTCTTGCCAGACACATCCTGAGATCCAGAAGTCTGATGAATTACTGGCGAGCCATTAGGCGAAAAATCAAACGAGGCGGTCTTGCCATTTGACTCATTGTCAACAAAGGCTACCGCCTTGTATGTTCCTTTGAGATGAAACTGGCTAGGATCATTAGTATTAATGATTATCTGAAAAGTGTCATTTTGTGCCGCAAATCTTCCAGTCATCAGAACAATCTTGCCATTAGGATCTTGGATCAAAAGATTCACTAGTTTCTGTGAATCCGTACTGTCAACAGTTCCTGTAAAGTACACATTCATGTCAACAGAGTATGAGGTTCTATCAGATTGTAACGAAGTTACTTCTGCATAAGCAGGAACCATAGTTAATAGAAATAAGGATGACACTCCTAATGACATCGCAGTCTTTGACATATCCACTATCCTATGATAAAAAATTATTAAAAATGCGTAGAATTGTGAAGAAGTGTTAATTAAATTAGAAATAATTGACCCAATTTAACGTCAGTTCAGAGGTAGACATATTCTAGTCGGTTTGTTCATACCAGTAAAGCTACAGATTTATTGACTTTGGTGACACAGTACCAAACGAGTATGCGTGATGTAACTTCACTTTCATTTTTCGGATCAAGTGTCAAGAGATATTTAAAATGATACGCAAGTTTAGTCCAAAAGAGTCCCGCAGACCCAAGATCTTGATACTAGGAGGAGGATTTGCTGGAAGCAATGTACTGCGAGAAGTGCAAAACCAACTAGGCAATAATGCAGAAGTGACGCTGATTAGTCAAGATAACTTTTTCCTTTTTACTCCGATGCTTCCAGAAATTTCGTCCGGAATGCTCCATCCAAGCGACATATCAACTCCAATCAGGACATTTTGCAAAACAGCAAATTTTTGTCATGCTAGAGTTTCCGCGATTGATATAGAAGACAAAAAAGTTACCGTAATCAGAATATTTGATCAGAAGGAAACTGTGTTTGAATATGATTATCTAGTTCTTGCAATGGGAAGCAAAGATAACTTTTTTGGAAACGTAAACATTGAAGAGTTTGCATTTACAATTAAAACTCTAGAAGACGCCATTGCAATTAGAAATCATATAATAAGCGTCCTAGAATGCGCGGATCAGGAAAAGGACAAGATCCTGCAAGAACAGCTTCTAAGGTTCGTTGTTGTTGGAGGTGGATTTGCAGGAGTTGAGGTTGCAACGGAGATAAACCATTTCTTGCATGATGCTGCAAAAAACTTTTACAAGAATATCGATTCGGGAAAAATACGTGTCATAATTGTATCAGCCAGAAACGGGATCCTGCCTGAAGTAGGAGAAGAATTGGGCAACTTTGCCCTAGATTATGTACAAAAATCAGGTATCGAAGTAATGACAAATACAAAGGCAGTCGATGCAGGAGAAGATCATGTCTTACTTAGCGACAATACAATCATTCCTTGTGCAACACTAGTGTGGGCAGGAGGTGTTACAGTAGAACCCCTGATAGCCGCCCTCAAGTGCGAACACGGGGCATCAGGTCGCCTAATAGTTGACCAGTATCTCAGACTCAAAGACCTCCCAAGCATATTTGCGCTAGGAGATTCTGCTCATTTGGCTGACCCTCACAGCGGGGCAGTATATCCGACAACAGCTCAAATTGCAATAAGGCAGGCCAAAACAGTATCAAAGAACTTGTCTGCTGAAATAAGCGGTCAAGAAAACGCCATGAAAGAATTTGATTATCAAAACAAGGGAGTCATGGCCACAATAGGAAAGAGGGTCGGAGTAGCACTTATCAATGGAAGAAAGGTATATGGATTTCAGGCATGGCTCTTGTGGAGGTTATTTTACTGGCTAAACCTTCCTACAAACGAAAAGAAAGTCAAAGTTGCCTTTGACTGGTTGCTCCACCAGATATTCAGGGCAGATATCATGACAGTAGGATTCATCAAGAAAAAGACGCTAACAAGACTTGAGACTCCAATCTATTCCATACTAGAAAGAAGCAAGGATGAATCGTCTGAGAACTTATCCTACCTATAATTTACAGGATTTACTTGGCGTTTAAGCCTGAAAAATATAAAATGAACGCATCCGCAGATCAATCAAAAATAACAAAGTACAAAATGTACATCATATTTGAAAGAATCACTTGAGAAACAAGATACAGCAGGCATTCGGCACGGCTGCTCCCCTAGTATTATGTTCCATTTGCCTTTTACTCGTGCTTAATGCCACCTCATATGCGCAGACTTCTACCCAGGGAATAACCACATCAGGTGCAAACAATCCTCCGATTCAGTTCAACAAAAAGGTGTTTTCATGGACAGATCGTGTTTACATTACTGTATATGCCCCGGACTTTAATTCAGACCCCAACTTGATTGATACAATAGGAGAGACACAGGATGACAAGGTAAATGTGTGCACTACAGGGCATTGCATACCATACAAATTATCAGAAACAGGCGTGGACACGGGAATCTTTTCTGGGTATGTCGATCTTACTGGAGACCCTACTCAGAAAGGAACGTCAGGAATTGACGGATATGGTGAGAATCCTTCCGGCACCATGTCTACATGCAACCCCACGTGTGGGCCCACAGGAGGCATGATCCCAAGTACTGGAAATGACGGCGTTTCGGTATCTTTCGAGTATTCACGAGACCAGACAGTAACAGGGTCTGCACTGATTCGATGGCACGTAGGACAGATACAATGGCTACAACCAAGCTATCCATCAGACGGTCAAGGAGTACTGCAAATAATAGACCCGGATATGAGCATAAATCCAGACGCTTTAAACAAATTTGATACAAGCGTCTGGTCAGATTCAGATTCTGGTGGCATCAAACTCGCCATGACAGAAACAGACAAGGGATCCGGAATATTTCAAGGCACAGTAGTTTTTACCACGCAGTATGCCTCCTCAGGAAACAGGCTACATGTATCTGAAGGAGATACCGTCACTGGCGAATATACGGATAGAACTCTACCCCCGCCAGCCTCACCATCAGGCCAATTACGGCTACTTGCAACTACTACAGTCGGCACAACCTTGCCACCACTAGAAAGAGTGCCTGCCAGCAATGCGAGAATAATTGATTCCACGGGCAAAACACTTGGCAAAATAACAGTAGGGCAGCAAGTAGCAATTGTATCAGACGTTACAAACAAGATGAAAAGAGATCAGGCATTCGCATATCTTGTACAAATTCAAGACGGCAATGGAATTGCCACTTCATTATCTTGGATTACGGGTTCGTTATCACCTAACCAAAATATGAGCCTAAGCCAATCATGGATACCAAGATCTTCCGGAACATATACTGCACAGATATTCGTGTGGCAAGGAGTGACAGATCCCAATGCACTGTCATCCCCGTTAACAATACAGATTCCAGTGTCATAATTCATATCACATGCCACAATAAAATATACAAATTCCAGACTTTCCTTCCAGACTACAGGTGTTGTACCCAGCTTGTTCAGACCAAAAGTCATATCATTGATTATAACAGAACAAGAAAATAAAAATATGAACGAGTTTGCAGCTTTTACACAACAGAAAAAACACGTTTTCTGGTGTCATGATCTGGAGAGGTAACACATGGAATCATATTCCAAATACAACATCGAGAAAGATCATGCCGAATATGAGAGTTTTATTGAGCAGAATCTCGACACCATAATAGAACGCTACCACAGAGCCGAGCAAAAATACAGGAATTTGTATGATAATTCACCAGATCTGCTGCGCACCATAAATTTGAAAGGAATCATAATAGACTGCAATCAAACCTATGCAAACACCCTGGGATATTTCAGAGAGGAGATTATCGGTGCATCCATATTTGAACACGTGGCAGAGGATAGCCTAGACGCGTTGAAGGACTCGTTTAAGACATGGAAGACGAGCGGGAGTGTCCGAGATAGGAAAATCTGGCTTAAAAGAAAAGACGGCAAAATGTTTCCTACTCTTCTTAGCGCCACTAGCCTCTACGATGAAGATGGCAATTTGGTTGGCAGCAACACCACCATTCGCGACATTTCTGAAATCCACAATACACAAAAACTTTTAGAAGAACATGAAAAAAGCCTGCAGGAACAATATGATCAGATTCGTACCGCAAATGATACTCTCTTGGAAACAAAACAGAGATACAGAAGCCTTTATGACAATTCCCCAGACCTGCTGCGCACAATTGACATGAGCGGAATCATTACAGACTGCAATCAGTCATATGCTGAAAATCTCTACTATTCAAAAAATGATATTATTGGAAAATCATTGTTCACGCATACTGCAGAAAGAAGTATCAAGGATATGCAAGGTGCGTTGCAAGACTGGAAGAATACAGGAGTAATAAAGACCAGAGAGATCTGGCTTAAAAGAAAAGATGAGAGCATTTTTCCAACATTGCTTAGTGCCACCAATCTTTATGACAAGGATGGAAATCTAATTGGTCGTATAGCTTCGCTTAGAAATATGACTGATATTTACACAGCAAAGGAGGAAATCGAGCAGCAAAAGATAAAGCGCATCAGCGATATGGGGGTCCTTTCTGCCCGTATTGCACATGACCTCAAAAACCCGCTATCGGTAATCAAAAACAGCATAGAATTGATGAAGATGAGATCTATTAATTTAGACGACAAGACAAGAGGAGACTATGAAAGAATAGAGAGAGCTGCAGTCAGGATATCTCATCAAATTGAAGAAGTATTGGAATACGTATGGCCCAAACCATTAGAGCTTTTAGATAGTTCGCTGCTTGACATTTTTGATGCAGTCATATCCAAGATTAATGTTCAACAGGTTACAATAGATCTCCCTAAAGCAGACATAAACATAGTATGCGACGCATCTAAAATGGAGATAGTTTTTTCAAACTTGATCCTAAATTCAATTCAAGCTATGAACGGAATAGGAAATCTCTACATCAGAGCAAAAAATGAAGAAAAAGCAATAACTATTGAGATAGAAGACACAGGGCATGGAATTCCTCAAGATGTATTACCAAAAATATTCGAGCCGCTATTTACTACAAGACAGATAGGAACTGGCTTGGGGCTGGTAAGCTGTAAAAGTATTGTAGAAAAACATGGCGGTTCCATAAATATACAAACCCGAATAAACAATGGCACAACATTTATCATCAGTCTGCCAAAAATTCACAGTAACCAGTCTAATCCCTGAAAAGGCGCTTCCCAAAAATCAGAATGTCTCATGGTTCTCAAGAAGGCTAAAATTATACTGCAATCTAGTTTTCTTGTTATCTAATGGAAATATCAAGCAGAAACGTGGTCGAGGGACCTGCTAGAGCACCTCACAGGGCAATGTACAAGGCCATGGGACTAACAGACAGTGATCTTGGCAAACCATTCATCGGAGTATCACATACAGGTAACGAGGCAACTCCTTGCAACATCCATCTTGGCAGGTTGTCATTACATGCAAAGGCCGGAGTTCAAGAAGCAGGCGGAACTCCAAGAGAGTTTTCCACCATTGCAGTAAGTGACGGCATTGCAATGGGACATGAGGGCATGAAGTCATCACTGGTTAGCAGGGAGGTCATAGCGGATTCTATCGAATTGATGGTAAGGGCTCATCAATACGACGGTCTTGTTGGCATAGCAGGATGTGACAAAAGCCTTCCAGGATCTATGATGGCAATGGCGCGTCTGAATATTCCTTCAGTCTTTGTATACGGCGGAACCATAATGCCTGGGATTTATGAAGGAAGACAGGTCACAGTCCAGGATGTATATGAGGCAGTAGGATCATACGATGCCGGTCAACTGACCCTTGAGGCACTCAAAAATTTAGAAAACGTAGCTTGCCCCAACGCAGGTTCTTGTGGAGGAATGTATACTGCAAATACCATGGCATCAATCAGCGAAGCCATAGGACTTGCACTGCCAGGAAGTGCTTCTCCACCTGCAGAGGATCCACGTAGAGAAAAGTTTGTTTACAACAGTGGTAAAGCTGTGATGAATTTACTTGAAATTGGAATAAGGCCAAAAGACATTCTTACGTACGAGGCATTTGAAAATGCAATAACCATTGCAAATGCCATAGGCGGTTCAACAAATGTGGTATTACATCTACTGGCGTTATCCAGAGAGATTGGCATAAACCTTACCCTCGAGGATTTTGAAAAAGTGAGAAAACGAACACCCCATATTGCAGACATGAGACCGGGAGGATTTTATGTTATGCTAGATCTAGATAAAATAGGAGGAGTTCCATTAGTGATGAAGAGTTTACAGAAGAAAAATCTCTTAAATGAAAATACACTGACTGTGACAGGCAAAACCATGAAACAGAATTTGGACGCAATACAACTTTCATTTAGCGAAAATCAAAAGGTTCTCAAACCCATAGAATCACCGATTCACGATGTAGGAACCTTGACAATATTGCGTGGCTCCCTTGCCCCAGGCGGTGCAGTGGTCAAAGTCGCTGGAATGCACACTATAGAATTCGTAGGCAAAGCCAAAGTGTTTGACAGAGAAGAAGACGCGTTTGATGCAATATCACGACGCGAGATTAAAGAACACGATGTGGTCATAATAAGATACGAGGGACCAAAGGGCGGTCCTGGCATGAGGGAGATGCTTGGAGTAACGGCAGCTTTAGTCGGACAAAAACTAGGAGAAAAAGTAGCACTAGTAACAGACGGCAGATTTTCAGGAGCTACAAGAGGACTGATGATAGGCCATGCATCTCCAGAAGCAGCGGTGGGAGGAAACATTGCACTAGTAAAAGACGGAGACGAGATAAGAATTAACATTGCAAAAAACAGCATGGACATCATGATATCCGAGGATGAGATTGCAGAGCGCCGAAAGCAGTGGAGGCCAAGAAAACCCAATTATGAAAACGGCGCATTGGCAAAATTTGCGTCGCTTGTTACTTCGGCGTCAGAAGGCGCAATAACCAGACCCAAGTGGTAGAAATTAAAAGATCCTTTCAATAGTTTTTTGGAAGATGATATTGACAGAAAAACCTCATTTTCTCTCCCAGTTTTTTTGCAGTAACTGAAATACCCTCGTCTAGGCTCTTATCGCATATGACGCATGCGGCCTCCTTTACTGTAGATTTTACCTGGACTTTTTTCTTGGAAAAATACAGGTCCTGGAAGAGCAAGACGTTACGTCCATCCGTTCTGGGGACCAATATCTGAGACATGGCATACAGATCGTCTCAATTGCATATAAAGGTACCGTACCATACGGTAATTTTGGCCTCAAAAGACGGCTTAATTTTTAAATATAGTCAGAAAGGAGTCTTGTCATGGGTGGCCACATTTGGGCATTCAAATCTTAAAGTAATACCCCTAGACTACCCTGGCTCCCAATTTGACTTGTATAGCAAGATCTCAAGACATTTTGACCATTCTTTCCTCTTTGAATCACTAACCGGGCCTGAAGAACTTGCAGAAACCTCAATCATGGGATTCGATCCTGCAATAGTGATAAAGGGATTTTCAGACAGAGTAACGCTCCATTACAAGAATGGTTCAACAACCACCATCAAGACACAAGATCCGTTATCAGAGATCAAGAAATTCATACAACGCCGGGTCCCCGATCAAAAATACCGATACGTGGGCGGTGCCGTGGGTGCCATCAATTATGATGCCATCAGATTGTGGGAGGACATTCCAGAATCGCATATTGAAAACAAGTTACCTTTGATGGAGTTTGGCGTATACGATGATGGAATACTCTATGACAACAAGGAGAAAAAAATATTTTATTTTTATTATGATACAAACAACCTACAGAGGTTCTCCAATGAAGATACGTATTTTGGTACATTTTCAGTATCGGAGATTAGGGAAAACCTAGACAAGAATCATTTTGAGGACATGGTAAGCAAGGCAAAGCGATACATACTCGATGGAGATATTTTTCAGGTGGTACTTTCAAGAAAATTCAATTTCAATGCAAGTGGCGATTTACTCAAGGTGTACAAAGCTCTTAGGCAGATCAACCCTTCACCATATCTTTATCACATGAAACTAGGTGAAAGAACGATTATAGGCTCTAGCCCGGAGATGTTGTTACGCATAACAGAAAATATTGTTGAAACTTTTCCAATAGCCGGAACACGTCCCATTACAAACGATGAAAAGAAAAATGAAAGCCTGAAGAACGAAATGCTTCATGATGAAAAGGAACTGGCTGAACACACCATGCTGGTAGATTTGGGCCGCAACGACATAGGTCGGGTTTGCAAATATGGCTCTGTACATGTAAAGGAGCTAATGTCAGTGAAAAGATTCAGCCACGTGCAACACATGGTGACTCATGTTGTTGGTACACTTGACAGAAAATATGACATGTTTGATGCAATAAAAGCAGTCTTTCCTGCAGGCACCGTCTCAGGCGCACCCAAGATTCGCGCTATGGAAATAATAGACGAATTAGAACCGGGCGCAAGAGGTCCTTATGCAGGAGCTGTAGGATACTTTTCTTTTAACGGATGCTGTGATTTTGCTATTGCCATTAGAACCATCTTCATGGATGGGACCAGTGGGTTCATTCAGACAGGAGCTGGTATTGTTTCAGATTCCATAGCGGAAAATGAATGGATGGAGACCCAACACAAAGCAAACGCAATGATAACAGCACTGAAGGAGGCCGCCAAATGAAATTTTTGATTATTGACAACTATGATTCCTTTGTGTATAACATAGCACAGATACTAGGAGAGATTGGGGTGGACTCTGACGTGATCAGAAATGACAAGATAACGCTAGACGAGATCAAAGAGAAAAATTATGACGCAATAATAATCTCACCAGGACCAGGAACCCCAGAAGATGAAAAATATTTTGGCATTTGCACCAAGGTCATAAAAGAGATAGGACCTACAAAGCCAATACTAGGTGTATGCTTGGGACACCAGGGGATAATACATGCGTTTGGAGGCAAGGTCGTAAATGCCGGAAATGTCAGACATGGAAAAACAAGCCCGGTCGAGCACTACAGGTCATCGTTATTTGATGGAGTACAAAACCCGTTTAGAGCGACAAGATACCATTCGCTTGTTGGAGATAAAACAATAATTCCAGACGAATTAGAAATAACCGCAGTGGCCCAAGACGATAAGGAAATAATGGCAGTAAGCCACAAAAAGTACCTAATAGAAGGAGTCCAGTTTCATCCAGAGTCAATCATGACAGAGGAGGGCAAGAAAATTCTTGGCAATTTCATAAAGATGATTAAAAATGATTGAGACGTTAACAAAACTTTCCCACAACAAAGACTTGAGCTATGATGAGATGAGCAGCAGCGTGAGTGAGATACTAGATGGTAAGAGCTCGGTTGAGGAGACAACCGAGTTTCTCAGGAATCTCACAGCAAAAGGAGAATCAGACAGCGAGCTCTTGGCTATGCTTGACGTCATGCAAGCACATTCTATTTGTATTGCGCCAAAATGCAGCGGAAAGATAATTGATGTCTGCGGAACCGGAGGAGACAAGATGCGCACGTTTAACGTCTCAACAGCTTCGGCATTTGTAATCGCAGCAAGTGGTGGAAACGTGGCAAAACATGGCAACAGATCAACCTCAGGCATAAACGGAAGTGCAGACATCTTTGAATATTTCGGCTATGACCTAAACATGGAGCCATGCAGGATCAGAGAAGTGATTGAAAGATTCCACATAGGATTCATGTTTGCTCAGAAGTTTCATCCTGCCATGAAAAATGTTGCAGAGGCTCGAAAATTGCTCGGGATAAGAACCGCGTTTAATCTGCTTGGGCCATTGAGTAATCCGGCACAGGTCAAGAACCAACTGATAGGCGTGTTTTCTCCAACGTATTTGCAACGTGTTGCAACACTTCTACAGTCACGTGGGGCCGAAAACGTAATGACCGTAATCTCCGATGATGGGTTAGACGAGTTGTCGACTACAGCGAAGAACCAAGTGTGTTACTTGAAAGACGGAAAAATTCACAGTTTTATTTTAGACCCTACAGAACTAGGATTGCAAAGAGCCAATCTCAAGGACATCCAAATATCAACCAAAGACGAAGCAATCAGATCATTTGTTTCAGTCCTAAACAACACTGGAAAAAAACCCATGATAGATGTTACGGCATTGAATGCGGCGGCAGGTCTTGTCGTCGGAGGAGTTACAGACAGATTTGACGAGGCAATAGATATTGCGTTTGATACTATCCACAGCGGAAAGTCGTTTGAACTCTTTAGAAATTTTATCAAGCACTGCGGGGATGTCAGTAAAATTGAGGAGATTCACTGCAATTGAAAAATATGCTAGAAAAACTTGCAGGAAACTCCCAAAAAGCAATCAGTGAAGGAGTATACGAGATAGAGAATCGACTTGAAAAATCTGACAGAAACATCATAAATGAAATCAAGAAAAATCCGCATGCGTCACTTATTACAGAGGTAAAGTTTTCGTCCCCATCTCTTGGAGACATACGCCATGTTTCTGATCCAGTTTCAATCGCAAAATCAATGATAGACGGAGGTTCAATGGGGCTTTCTGTACTGACACAGCCTTATCTCTTCAATGGTTCTCCCAAGTATTTTATGGAGATCAGAAGACATGTAAAAGCACCCATGTTAATGAAGGATATAGTCATAGACAAGGTGCAGATAGAGGCGGCAGAAAGACTTGGAGCAGATATTGTACTTTTAATCCAATCAATTTTTGACAAGAATTTTGCAAAAGAGATTGACGAGTTTATCAGTTATGCACACAAGAAGAACCTTCTCGTCCTAATAGAATCTCATACAAAAAAGGAATTCCAAGATTCAGTCAAGACGCAGGCAGATTTGATCGGGATAAATAATCGCAATCTTGACACTCTTGAGATAGATCTAAAGACAACGCAGTCAATTCTGGGCGGTTATAAAAAAGACAACAGAATACTAGTCTCTGAGAGTGGCATAGAAACACCTGAAAACATCAGATTCCTGAGCCAGTGCGGAGCCAGTGCATTTCTTGTAGGCAGCAGCATTATGAAGAGTAAAGATATCAAGGGATTAGTTTCAAGTTTGGTGTCAGCAATATGAAATTAGCATATCCAAAGGATGGCAAATTTGGAGAATTTGGTGGGAGATTCATACCTGAGACCCTGGTACCGGCAGTCGAGGAGCTGGAAGAGGCATACCTGAGATTCAAAGATGACAAGGAGTTTAGACAGGAATTAGACTATTACTTGAGAGAATATGCAGGAAGACCCACCCCTCTTTACTTTGCCAAAAATCTTACTGAATTTGTAGGAGGTGCCAGGATATACCTAAAGCGGGAAGACTTGCTGCATGGCGGGGCCCACAAGATCAACAATACACTAGGACAAGGACTACTTGCAAAGAGAATGAAGAAAAAAAGAATCATTGCCGAAACAGGCGCGGGACAACACGGAGTAGCAACTGCCATGGCATGCTCGGCTCTTGGATTACAGTCTGAAGTATACATGGGATACAAAGACACACAGAGGCAGAGATTGAATGTCTTTAGAATGAAACTTCTTGGAACTAAAGTGCATCCAGTAAAAGGAGGCACACAGACACTCAAGGATGCAATCAACGAGGCAATACGAGACTGGATAACAAATGTAAATACGACATACTATCTTTTGGGATCTGCCGTAGGTCCTCATCCATATCCGGTAATGGTCAGAGACTTTCAAGCAGTAATAGGAGATGAAATTTTATCTCAAATGAAGGAACTGAAGAACAAGTCTCCTGATTCCGTAGTAGCTTGCGTCGGTGGAGGCTCAAATGCGATTGGCACGTTTTATCCTCTAGTTGATGAAGATACAACCATGTTTGGAGTAGAGGCAGGCGGGGAGGGAATCAAGACAGAACATCATTCTGCCACGTTATCATCAGGATCAAAAGGAATTCTTCATGGCATGCTGACTTATCTGCTACAAGACAAACATGGGCAGATAAAGGACACCCACAGCATAGCGGCTGGGCTTGACTATCCGGGAGTTGGTCCTGAACACTCATACTTTAAGGACTCTAAAAGAGTAAAATACGATACTGTAAGTGACGGTGATGCAGTTCATGCTTTCTTGGCGCTCTCAAAATATGAAGGAATCATACCGGCACTAGAGTCATCGCATGCCGTAGCATATGCAATAAAATTAGCAAAAAAGATGTCAAAGAGTGAAACTATTGTTGTCACGCTATCAGGACGAGGTGACAAGGATGTCGAAGTGGTAGAAAAATACATGAGCGAAAATGTCAAGAATTCGAGATAAATTTTCAGAACTAAAATCTAGGAATGAAAAGGCACTCATAGCCTATGCAATGGCTGGATATCCCAATGACAAAGAGACAGTAAGCATAGTACAAAGCCTTGTGAAGGGAGGAGCAGACATTATTGAGATAGGCTTGCCCTTTTCAGATCCTCTGGCAGACGGTCCAGTCATACAAAGTGCAAGTTTTCACTCATTACAAAAAGGAATGAATCCAGAAAGGTTTCTGAACATAGTAAAGAAGATTCGAAGCAAGACAGATGTCCCATTGGTCTTGATGACGTATGCAAATCTTTTGTACAGTAGAGGATATGACAAGTTCATCTCCACGGTGAAAAAGGCCGGAATAGACGGGATAATACTCCCGGACATGGCAATCGAGGAGGCAGATCAGTATCTCGATGTAATCCGTAAAAATAACATGGATGCCATTTTTCTCATATCGCCAAATACTTCAGAAGAGAGGATAAGAAGAATTGCCAAGGCATCAACTGGTTTTGTGTACCTAGTTTCAACGTATGGAACAACAGGCGGAACCCAGCAAAAGTTTCAACAGTACACACATGATGCCATAAAAAATGCAAAGAAGATCCTAGAAGAAAAGATACCTCTAGGAGTTGGGTTTGGAGTGAATAATGCAGATCAGGCAAGATCAATCTTGCAGACAGGCGCAGACGCGATAATTGTTGCAAGTGCATTTTTGAGGTTGATAGCCGAGACGCCCAAAGCAAAGATTCAAGGCAAGATCACTTCATTTGCAAAAAGTCTGAAGAAAGCAACGATCTTAGAATAAGAAATAAAAATACCATCAATCCATCATAGATATGCAGATAGAGACAAAGTACATTTTTGTAACAGGAGGAGTCATGTCTGGACTTGGCAAAGGAGTTATATCGTCATCTGTAGCAAAACTGCTTCAACTTTCAAACCAAAAAGTTTCGTGCGTCAAGATTGACCCATACCTAAATTATGATGCTGGCACCATGAATCCAATTGCCCATGGAGAGGTATTTGTCACAGACGACGGTGGAGAATGCGACATGGATATAGGCAACTACGAGCGGTTTCTAAATCAAAGCGTATCAAGAACCCACAATATCACTACGGCCCAGATCTACTCAAGTGTAATAGAAGCTGAGAGGCGAGGCGAGTATCTCGGAGCATGCGTCCAAATAATACCCCACGTGACAGACGCCATCAAAGACAGGATACGAAGCATTGCAAAAAGTGAGAGTCTTGACATGTTAGTAGTAGAGTGTGGCGGCACAGTGGGAGATATTGAAAGCTTACCGTTCTTAGAAGCACTAAGACAGATGAGACTTGAGGAAGGAACAAACAATGTGATTTTCATACATGTGACATTAGCCCCGTCTCTTGATGTGGTTGGAGAACAAAAAACAAAACCTACGCAACACAGCGTCCAAGAATTGAGAAGGATAGGCATCCAGCCAGACTTGATGGCAGTAAGATGCAGTAGACCTCTTGAGACATCAGCAAAACGAAAGATCTCGCTATTTTCCAACGTGTCTGAGAGGGACGTTTTCTCATGCCATGACTCAAAGTCCATACTTATGGTACCACAGATGTTGTACGATCAAGGAATAATAGATGTGATTTTCAAAAAATTCGGAAAGATTGGACTTGTCAACACTTCAGCCAACTGGGACAAGTGGAACGCCATAGTTGATTCATTTGCCAATTTAAAAGACCAAGTAAGAATTGCAATGGTTGGCAAGTATGTCAAATTAACTGATAGCTATGTTAGTGTAAATGACGCACTCAAACATGCTGGTGCCAAGATTGGCAAGAATGTAACAATAGACTGGATAGATTCCGAAGAGCTCAACGGCAGCATAGATAGGCTTTCCCAATATCACGGAATAATTGTCCCAGGCGGGTTTGGCGAACGCGGTGCAGAAGGAATAATCAAAACGGCAAACTTTGCACGAGAGAAAAACATACCATATCTTGGAATATGTTTCGGGTTTCAGCTGGCAGCAGTAGCATTTGGTCGCTATGTATGCGGGCTAACAAATGCAAGCTCTACTGAGATAAACCCGAATACAGAAAACCCAATAATTGATCTTCTACCTGAACAAAAATTTATTGAAAACAAGGGCGGCTCACTCAGGCTTGGAGCAAACGAGATTATAGTCGAGGACAATACGCTTGGATTCAAGCTTTACAAATCAAACACCATATCTAAAAGACACAGACATAGATACGAGTTTAACCAAAAATATCTCGAACTTTTCAATGCAAAGGGTTTGACTTTCTCAGGCCACAGCGACAACAAAAAACGCATGGAGATTCTCGAGATACCAAATCACAAATTCTACCTAGGGGTACAATTCCATCCAGAATTTAGTAGTAGGCCGGGCTATCCAGAAGCATCCTTTGAAGCTTTCATACAGGCATCTTCCGCATGATCACTTTGGAACCTCGTAGATTCTTTGTCTAGTATCTCTAAGCGATACTCTTCTTTTTACGTATCCCTTATCAAGAAGATGCCTAAGTGCGAGTCTTACCGTCCTGTCAGGAAGCAATGTTTTTGTCGCCAGTTCTTTTTGAGTGAGCGCACCTTCATACTCCAATGTCTTGAGCAGCAGTTTAGAGCTTGGAGGCATGTTTAGCAATTCGTCTGCAAGTTTTACCTTTTTGGTAAGAGCTGAAATTGTGGTAGAGTCCTTTTTCATCCTTATGACATTGGCAGGCTGCGGAAATTTTGTGCACTCTACCATTTTATCAACTTTGAATCTGTCTTTTCCATCCATTACAACCTCGCATCTCAGACTAGAAGAGATATCATTTATCTCTATAAAGCTGTCTTCTGGAACTATCAATGGACGTCTTGTGATATCAAGAGAGTTTACAGATACAATACAGAGCACGCGTGAGCCCTGATAAATTGCAGGCCCTCCTGCCGACATGGAATATGCAGATGATCCTATAGGAGTGGACACGATCAGGCCATCACTGCTGTCATGCCAGAATTCTTCGCCGTTTACACGCAAGACATGTTCTACCAATGTTGCACTTTTTGAAGAAAAAATAGCAACATCATTTAATGCAGGATAGACATTTTTTCCGTCTATTTTTATTCCGACTCTAGTTAACGGTTCTATTGTAAAATCTCCTTTTTTTAGCCTATTGAGGTATGTCGGAAACTCTTTGAGGTCAGTCTGTGCCATGTAACCACTTGATTCAAACTCGTTGATTCCTAACACCGGTATAGTACTATTCATGAAACGATGAAAGTAGGATCGCACTCCTCGGTCTCCGCCAGTTACAACTACACAGTCAACCTCTTTCCCAAGCGTTTTGTTGCCCAAAACCATGGATTCGATTCCATGAGTTTCAAGCGAGAGTTTGACTGATTTTACCGTGTGATCCTGTTCTTGACTATAGATGGCTACTTTCATGTCAGTGAGTGAGCCCTCGCACAATAAAAGCTTAAACTTGCGAGAATTTTACAAGGTTATACAGATAAGCGGCGTTTTGCTGTATGGCACCAGAGTTGGGTATTTTTGACAGACCGGTTGCTTTCGTTTCCAATGCGGCTTGTGCTGCACCGACTGCAAAACAAATGGCCCACAGAGAATCTTTTTCTTTGAGATAGGAACATGCAAATGCTGCGCAGAATATATCTCCCACGCCGGTGGTATCACCGATTGTCATGTTTGGGATGCGCAAGTAATACATCCTGTCTTTGACAAGCATTGTGATGTCTTGTTTGTTGGTGTAGAGTACATGTTTTACTCCCTTTTTTTGTAGCGCAAGCATGGCTTCCTTTTCTCTCAACCCTGTAAGATAAAACGCCTCATCAGGATCAGTTTTGATTGCAGTTATTTTTGAGATGTCAAGTAGTGTTTTCTCAAGATATATTTTGTTATTGTTATCAATGCGCCTGAGATATCCTTGAGGATCAAGCAATAAAAAATCAGAGTCTTCCCTTACCTTATCAAGTGCGTCTTCAGATACTTCGTCAAATACCGGACTTATTATGATCCCATCCGCGTCGGAATTATGAAGTTCCACCGCGTCACATTTTGCTTTGAGATATAGCTCTCTGTCTACCCCAAGAATCTTTAACAAAAAACGTGTAGTTTGATTATTTGAAGCAGAATCTTGAGGTAGAAACAGTCCCTTGTTTTCAAGATCATGCTTGAATTTGAAATCAGGTCCAATCCGGGTTTGCAAATCCACGTCGAATTTCATGTTTTTTGCAGTAATGCCGCAATAGGCAGCTGGTCCTCCAGGGGTTTCTACAACCTGGCCATCACGCGATATCTCATCCACAGTACAATGAGACATGATGGTAATCTTCATCAATTATACCCTGATGCTTGTCCATTTAGTCCTTTTTCCTATTCTGCTTTTGGAGGCAGGAATAGCAGATTACTTGGCGTTTATCTATCACGACTTCAACATTTGAGCTAAGACACACGTGGCAAAGGCCCCGCATGCATATTATAATTTTTCAAGTATCTTAAATTTCTTAAGAAAATAACAGATTTGTAAAAGGATAGTCACTCAAATGCGTTTATTTAGAGGCATATTGCAGATACCCGTATGCCATTAAAACGTGCAAGCAGGGGCAGAAAAAAGGGCGGCAAGGGATCCTCCGATCGTATCCAGTGCACCAACTGCGGAGCCACAGTACCACGTGACAAGGCAAAAAAGGTCACATCAAGATTGAACTTGGTTGAGCACAGCCTTGCAAAAGAACTCAGGGCACAGGGAGCCTACATTGCGGCGCCTACAGTACTGAAATATTACTGCATATCATGTGCAATTCACTTTGGCATACTAAAGATCAGGTCAGCAGATTCCAGGCGCCAGACTGGCAGACTGCGCTAGTCATTTATCTTTCTTGCAGTAGCAACTATTCTCTGGATGAGTGTTATTCCCGCAATCGCAATTACTATCATTACTGCATAGTTGAGAAAACCCGCCATTCCAATTATTGCTATCACCAGCAGCCTCTCCGCCCGCTCGCCTATCCCAATTCCCTGCAGTTGGACCCCAATTGATTCTGCTCTTGCCCTAGTGTAGCTTACAAGTAGTGACAGTGTTATTGCCAAGAGAACCAGATATCCTTCAGAATAGTTTCCAATCAAGATGCCGAGAAATATTGCGACTTCGGCAATCTTGTCAAAGACAGAATCAAGAAAGGCGCCCTTCTTTGATGTTTTTCCAGTGACTCGTGCCACCTGGCCATCCACTATGTCAAAAAACCCAGATATCAGCAAAAGAATACCGCCGATAACAAAAGAATACTGCAAGTGAATTCCGTAAACTATTGCAGACGCAAAGGCAAACCCGAGTCCTACAGCTGTCCAAAAGTTTGCAGAAAGACCAGTAGATGCAAATACCCTTCCTATATTCTGCAAAATATGCTTTAGTCTTTCCCTAAAGTTGTTAAGCATCTTTTACTCCAGTTGCTCATTGGGATTAAAGCGTTTACGCCCATAGAAGACCAAAAATACTCAAATAATATGCAGTTGAATGGCTTTCATGGGCATCATAGCAAAAGGTGCGAAATGCAACGTCATCGGTTGCGACAAGGACGGGGTCCGCTCCCTTACCACATCCAAGGTGGAGGGCACAGGCCTGAGCATTTCGGGTGGAAAAAAGACAGTCCTTTGCAAGGAACATTACAAGGAATGGAAAAAAGCAACCAAGGACGAGCGCGATGTTGAAAGGGCCAGATACGACAGGTTTTAATCGAATTTTTTTGCTGCGAGTTTATCACGTGCAAAAAACGAGAGCCTTTATAATGCCCTGATTTGTCAAACAATTCGATGAAGTCAAAACCAATGGGCGCACTATTTGGTGTTTTGGCTCTAGTTGCCATAATTGCAATAGCTCAACCAGCTTTTGCAACAGACGTCCCGGTAACAATTAGCAAGGGTGCAAGCGGTACAGCTGGAAAATGTAGTCCAACAACCTGTTTCAACCCACAAGTTGTAAACGCCAATGTTGGAGACACTGTAACTTGGACAAATGCTGATACTGTTCCACACACTGCAACATATTATGACGGAAACGAGTCAGATACTTCAGTTGGAACTATCTGGGACAGTAGTATGATCAAGGTAGGTTCCACATACACAACACCTGCATTTACTAAAGCGGGAACCTATCCGTACTTCTGTGAAGTTCATCCATGGATGACCGGACAGATAATTGTAGGAGCAGCGGGAGCAACTAACCCACCACCGACTAGCGGCAACAATATGACCGGAATGAATAACATGACTGGAAATAATACAGGAAATCAGGCAGTTCCAGAATTTGGTCCGGTGGCGTCACTAGTACTTGTGATT
This sequence comes from Nitrososphaerota archaeon, assembly GCA_028867785.1. Lineage (GTDB taxonomy): Archaea > Thermoproteota > Nitrososphaeria > Nitrososphaerales > Nitrosopumilaceae > Nitrosotalea. Next base: position 243,554 of record JAGWFS010000002.1, on the reverse strand, counting down.
GCAATCATTAGTGTCGTCGTATTCACTGCAAAGACTAGAGCAATTCCAAAACTCTAGATCTTCTATTTTTCATTTTTTGTTATTTCTTTGCGCTACTGTTGTTAGAATAAGCTCTGGCAAGATCTTTGTAATACTTGTCTAGTTTTTTGTAGAGGCGTTTTGGTTTTCGAGGCTTTTCAGTGCTCAACGCATAAAGACACAAGACAGGAAATGCTATTGTCGCATCGGTATAAACCATTATGACGTCTTCGTGGGCGTCCTTTACCTTTCCCCAGCTCTTTCCTTCCTGCAGTGTGGCACCCGATAATCCTCCGGTATCAGGCCTTGCATCAGTTATCTGTATTATGTAGTTCTGACCACCATGGCCCAGACCAAGTATTTGGTCCAAAAGAGGCCCTGTCTGCTGTGCGGTGTTTTTTGGAACTCCGCCTCCAATCTCCACTATGCCAGCTTTTTTAGAGTTGTAAAGTATCGCAGCCTGCTCTATTATTTCCCGTACAAAATCTAGATTGTATGCCTTGTTTGCAAGCCGCAGCGGAGCAAGATCAAGTGCAAGAGAGGAATCCTTCAGCGTAGAGATGTACACCGGAACATCATAGTCATACGCAGACACTACAAAACTTTGTTCTGGGCGTTTTGAGTGTTCTTTTGAGTATTTTCCCATTGCATTACAAAATTCAGCAGTAGTAAACGGCTTGTCAGTCAGATTATCCGTGAACATTTTTTGCACTATCTTGTCTTCTGCCTTGAGCGTCTCTTCACCCTTGATGTAGACATCCCTTATTCTGACAATATCCTTTTCATACAATATCATATCATCAACCTCAAAGTGGCCCTGCTTTACGGGCAGATTCCACGCAAAGTGGTCTTCATGGTATACGTTTGCTCCAGTCGAGATTATCCAGTCAACAAATCCCCTCTCGATGAGAGTCTTAAAGAGACCTCCAAAGCCTACAGGCGTCATAGCCCCAGATATGGTAAGACAGATTGTGGCATCGTCCCGTATCATTTTACGATAAAGTTTTGCAGCCTCCCCAAGCTGTCTTGCATTATACCCCGTACTTGCAAAGATATCCACCAGGTCATCAACGCCCATGTTGGGCTTGATTTTCAAGTGTCTGATGTCTTTTCCATGAAAACTATGCGGGTCCACGAACGGGTAATCTAATTCTGGGCTAAATAAATACTTGCCAACAACATCCCAACACCGTATTTTCTAGATGCATCAAGAACACATTCATGGAGAAACCATCTTTACTTCCACTGCATGGTGGCGTGAGACTTGATTGTGCATCTCAACATGGGATTTTTCTTTGAAAATCAAGTTACATCTGTAACATTGCCATGCTGTGATACTCATTAGTTCTATATTGTAATTTTTCTATATAAGAGACGCGTAGAATTTGTACTAAGCTGCACCTGATCAAAAAATAAAAAAAATTCAATGCAACCAAACTTTTCATATTACATATACATGATTGATTTTTGTCACATAGTATTTTAATGAGAATCGAGAACTCGAAGTGGATGCGACCTTTCAGCACAGGCAAATGGAATCTAACCGGGCTTGTGGACGATCCATATTCGCATTTGTTTGAGAAAAGACTTCAAGGCATAGAATCCAAAGTCAAGGCATTTGAGAAAAACAAGCCCCATCTTTCTTCCAACATTTCAGAAAAAAAATTTCTTGCCATGCTGCATTCACTCGAGGAGATAATAGAGAGGTTCAGCATTGTTTCAGGATATGCGTCTCTTGAATACTCATCAGACACGCAGTCTGACAAGACAACATCGCTTCTCACCAAGATGAGAAAATTTGGTGCAGAAATTGACAACAGAACTCTGTTTTTTGACCAGTGGTGGAAGAAGCAGATTGATGGGAAAAACGCGCACAGACTGATGCAAAACACAGGCGAGCTTCGCGAGTTCCTCAAACACAAAAGGACGTTGGCAAGATATTCTTTGTCAGAGCCAGAAGAAAAGATAATAAACACACTTGATGTGACCGGTCATTCTGCCCTAGTGAAATTGTATGACAAGATTACAAACGCGTTCCAGTTTACCGTCAAGATTGACGGCAGGACGCGAACGTACACGAGAGAGGAGATTACTCAGCTTGTTCGAAGCCCCAAGACAAAAACAAGGGAAATTGCGTACAAATCACTGTTATCACAATTTGACAAAAACAAGGGAGTTCTAGGTGAGATATACCAGAACATCGTCCAAAACTGGAAAGACGAATGCATTCAGATTCGAGGATATTCTTCTCCCATATCAGTCAGAAATATTGGAAACGATGTGGATGATAAAACGGTTGAATCGCTAATTTCAGTGTGCAAAGATAATGCAGGTGTCTTTCGAAGATTTTTTTCATTAAAGGCCAGCCTTTTGAAAGTAAAAAAGCTCAGAAGATACGATTTGTATGCGCCTATTCAGAAAAAAGAGGAGAAAAGATACACGTACGACAAGGCAGTCAAAACCGTTCTTCAGACCTTGAAGGACTTTAGTCCTACGCTTGGAGAATTTGCAAAAAGGGTGTTTGTGGAAAACCATGTAGATTCACAGATAAGAATTGGGAAGAGAAGTGGTGCCTTCTGCAGCACTGTAACACCAAAAATAACTCCGTATGTTTTACTAAATTTCAAGGGTCGAACCAACGATGTCTTCACCATGGCCCATGAAATAGGTCATGCAATACACAGCATAGCGGCATCAGACAAGTCAATTTTCATACAAGAAGCATCCCTTCCCCTGGCTGAGACTGCATCCACTTTTTCCGAGATGCTGCTATTTGACAGGATCTTAAGCCAAGTATCTGAAAAAGAACAGCAGCCCATACTGGTTGACCATATTGATGATCTTTATGCCACGGTTGGCAGACAGTCCTATTTTACTGTCTTTGAGATAGACGCGCATCAAAAGATAGGTGATGGTGCAACAGTACAAGACATATCTAATACATACATGAATATTCTAAAAGAACAGTTTGGGTCGTCTCTTGCAATATCTCCAGATTTTGCAGTTGAGTGGACGTGCATCCCGCATTTTTTCCACTCTCCATTCTACTGTTATTCGTATTCTTTTGGGAACCTGCTATCCTTGTCTCTGTTCCAACAATACAAGAAAGATGGAGGGTCTTTTGCTCCCATCTATTTGAAGATCCTTTCGTCTGGAGGGTCAAGAAAGCCTGAAGAACTGCTTGAAGAATACGGCATAGACATCACGTCTGAGGGGTTTTGGCAGAAAGGATTTGACTACATAAGAAATCAAACTAGAACACTTGAAAAAATCATAAACTAAAAGCGCCTGGCAGTCAAGCGCCCTCGACTGCCAGGCATGTTCCCCTACGGTTTGAACCGATGTCAGTGACTGGAACGATTCATTATAATTTAAACTATTGGGAGCAGATCTAAAACTATTTTATTTTATAATGTAAAGTAATCTACAAGTGAAATATCCCAGATGTTGCAATAAAGAGCCAGAATATTTGATTACTTATGACTGCGGCCCGGATCCTCGAGAGACCATGCTTGTATGTAAAGAACACTTTAAGGAAGAGCCGTTTCAGAGATTTGCAGTCAAGATAGAAAAACTTCGTGGGTAGACTTAATAGTTCGAGATCGAAAGTTGCATTAAATGAAGTCCGTTATTGTAGGTTTGTTGATTTCTGCAGTTGTAATGAGCACTTTTGCTGGCGCATATGCACAGCAACCTCAGCTTGCAACGTACCGCGAAACTGCCCAGGTGCTTGTTGATGAAAAAATACAAAACCAGACCACTGCGTTTGTCACACTCAGTAGCACCAGCCCGCTTGAGATGCGTGTTCCTACCACGTTGGATCAGAAGATTGCCAATACTGCAAACGTCACATCTATTGCCATAACTAACACAGATTCGTGTGTTCCAGGGGTCACAGGACAGACATGTGTCCTGATAACAATCTACTCCCCAGCGCTCATAGAATCCTATAACATCACCAAAATACAGACTGTTACTCGTACAATTGGCGACAGCCTCATTGGAGACATCAACAAGGCATTCTTGCTTGATGCAACGTTTAATTCAGTTTACATACGTCCAAAGGGGGAGCTGAGTGGTGCACTTGGAACTTCGGGTGCACTATCAGGAAATAGGACAATTTCCGCGGTATATACTGCGCCACAGCTCAAGTCATCATATCTATTTGATCAGTTAACATCCATATTGTTGCCACAGCAAATACGGAATGGCGGCGGGTTTTACGATGTAGCAAGAAAACTATCAGATGCTACCAACTCTACCGTAACCTTTGCAATAACGCCCACTACAACAAACAGTCGGTCAATATATCAATTACAGGTATCTGCCCACTCGCCAATCAAAGGAGAGGTTACAGCAATCAGGCCACTTGATTTCTTCGGAATCAGCCAATTAAACAGATCATCTTATTTTAGCGGGGGCTTTTTCCCACTCAATTCACTTGTCCAAGTTTCAGTACTATCAAGAAATGATACGTCAATAACAAGCGACGCTGGCAATACAGTGCCTACAAACAGTCAGGGCATTCCAACAGACCTCAACAAGTCCGGATGGGTCTTTGATCCAAGTTCAGGGCAACAGGTTACTGGAATTTACATTTTCGGTACAACAACATCTGCAACAAACGACGACTTGGCACTCACAATAGGCCCCCCGTCATCACAACCAAACCAACAAACAAATTCAAGTTCAGGTGGCGCTCCGCATACAGATAATCCAGACTATTCCACATATGTAATAGTAGGAATTGTAATCGCGGGAGGTGCGGCAGTTTACCTCTTTATGAGAAGAAGGGGACTAGAGAATCAGAACAGCGGCTGAAAAGACAGTTGTCCACCTACCATGCGGATCTCCAACGGCACTCTGGGTGATGTTTCTTGTCTTGTATATCTGATTAGATATTTTCCACTGTTGTTTCTTTTCATCCCAGCTCTTGTTTACATCAAATTCTATTCCAAGAGATGATGCTAGCATCTGAGCTGCTATATCCTCGGCATATTCTCCTGCCTCTTTCTCGGTTTCCCCAAACGAGTGATATTCTGACAAATAGCCATACTTTGTCTTGTCTTTTGGTTCCGCTATTCCCACGGACGATGCCAATAGTCTATGCGGTTCATTTGTCTCATTTCTGGCATAGATTACAAACTGCACACTACCAGGACGTATCAATTTAAGCCCCTCTGCCCTTGAGATTAGCTTTGCACCAGGTGGAAATATGCTTGAAATTAAAACGATGTTAGTTCCGGCAATCCCGGCGTCGCGTAATGCGTATTCAAAACTTGTCAGCCTGTCCTGGTGTACGCCCTTACCTCTGGTAAGGAATAGTTTTTTTGCAACAAGATCTAGCACGATTCCATTCTAATTTCAGATCTTTAAAAATTTATTGAAAACAGGAAAAATCACGATACAGACTGCAACGCTTGTATGATCTCTTGTCCATGTGACGCGACATCGATATCTCGAAATATCTTGGCCACCTTTCCGTCCTTGCCTATGACAAAAGTTGACCGTTTTGCCAACCCTGCCAAGTTTAATCCGGCATAAGTCTTGCATACAGACTTGGTCGTGTCACTGAGGTGCAAATACGGAACGTGATATTCGTTAACAAATTTTTTCTGATCCTCAACTGTATCTACAGATATGGCAAAAAGCTCTGCGCCTTGCTCCACAATTTTTGGATATGCCTTTATCGTTGCTTCGGCCATCTGGAAGGTCTTCCTCGAAGGACATGCAAATAGGTGGTTTTTCGGATAAAAACACAGCACTACCTTTTTTTGTCCTTTAAAAGGGCTCAGCTTAACAATACTGCCATCATTTGCGGCAAGTTCAAAGTCAGGTGCAATGTCGCCCTCGTTCATACCGTTACTTGGCGTTCATGGGTTTAAGACTATTTGCATCAAGATAAAAGGCTAGATTAAAAATGACTTTTTGAAAGTTTTCTGGTAATGTTTTATTGAATGTAGTACAACCTTCTTGGCGCTTGCTGCATTTCTCCATCCTACAATCTCGACTTTCTTTCCCTCAAGCTGCTTGTATACCTGAAAGAAGTGTGCTATTTCTTTTAGATGATGTTTTTCCAGGTCCGTGATGTCCCTTAGGCCTGCATACCTTGGATCATTTTTTGCCACACAGAGAATCTTGCTGTCCATTTGGTTAGAGTCCTTCATCCTTAGCAGACCAATCGGTCTTGCCTCTATTAACACACCTGGAAAGGTTGGATTCGTTACCAAGACAAGTGCGTCCAGTGGGTCGCCGTCTTCAGCGTATGTTTGCGGTATGATCCCATAGTCTCCCGGATAGTACAGAGGAGAGAAGAGGACACGGTCTAGTTTTATGATGTTGTTTTTTTTGTCGTATTCGTATTTGTTCTGAGAGCCCTTTGGAATCTCTACAATTATGTTGAGAATTGATGGTATTTTTGGACCTGTTTCAATATCGTGCCACAAATCCATAATGACTAGTGCCAAAAAGAGCCTAATTTAATTGCCATCACGAAAATGACATGTTGTACGCTATCGAATTTTTTAATTTTTTAATTTGTTGCGTTATTTTTAGGCAATAGATCTCAAATTAGAGATAAAATAGATCGCATAGCAAAAATCATTCAAATAATTTGGCATTAAGAGACCAGAGAATACAAATAAGAAAGAATCCAAGATTGAGTCAGGATACCATGAAAGCAGCATATGTAAAAGGACCGTCCACTGTAGAGATCAAAAATGTCGAGAGGCCCAAAGTGGGAAACGTCGATCTCATGATAACGATGAAGGCATGCGGAGTATGCGGATCTGACTTGGAAAAAATATACGGACAGTATAGCCAGCCATCCATGAGACTGGGACACGAGCCATCAGGCATCGTCCTAGAGGCAGGGCCGGGCGTAAAAGAGTTCAAAAAAGGAGACAGAGTGTTTGTGCATCATCACGTACCATGCTATTCGTGTCACTATTGTCTGCATGGAAATGAGACAATGTGTCAGAAATATTCTGAGACAAATCTGAGTCCATGCGGTTTGGCTGAAGAATTTCTGGTGCCTGAATGGAATGTATCACATGGTGGCGTGATAAAACTTCCAGACAGCATTAGCTTTGACGAGGCTGCAATGATAGAGCCCCTTGCATGTTGCGTCAGGGCATGGAACAGGGTAAAATTCAAGCAGGGAGACTCGGTTGCGGTACTCGGAGCCGGATCTACAGGCATGATGCATGTCATGCTTGGAAAGGCTTTTGGGATGAAAGATATTTTTTGTTTTGACATAAACGATTTCAGACTGGGCTTTGCCAAGAAGCTTGGAATAACATCCGCCATTCATTCAACAGATCCTCAAGCACAGCAAAAGATCCTGGATAGTACACAAAACAGGGGAGTGGATGTCGCAATAGTTGCGACTGGCAGTACAAGTGCAATTGCCCAGTCATTGGAGATTGTCAGGAAAGGCGGAACTGTCGTATTATTTGGCGTGCCTTCAAAAGATGCAAGGATGTCAATAGACATTAGCAAAGTGTATTCTAAAGAAATTACAATAACTCCAAGCTATGCCGCATCTGAATCAGATACAAATGCCGCGTTTAATTTAATAGCAGAAAAAAAAATCAATGTCAATAAACTGATTACACATAGGTTCAACCTTTCCGAATCTGCACAGGCATTAGAGTATGCCCATCAGGGAAATGATTCCATGAAGATAATTGTTACAAATTCAGAAACGCTTAACTAAGGCAAATTTTTTGGAAGAATACATGGACTGGGGATTAAAAAATCGTCTTGCGCGAATAATAAAACCATATGACAAACGAGGCGTAATGCTTGCCGTAGACCATGGCTATTTCCTAGGTCCTACCGAGAGACTTGAAGATCCAAGGAAGACAATTGCCCCACTATTACCTCATGCAGATTCTTTAATGCTTACCCGCGGTGTTCTGAGGACATCAGTAGATCCCGGATATCCTGTACCAGTGGTACTCAGAGTATCCGGCGGTTCCAGCATAATTGGCAAAGACCTCTCAAATGAAAAGATAACAACATCTGTCAAGGATGCAATCAGACTAAACGTGTCAGCACTGGCAATGTCAATATTTGTAGGCGCTCCATATGAGCACGAGTCACTTGTCAGTCTTGGAAACCTTGTAAATGAAGGCGAGGAGTACGGAATACCGATTCTTGCAGTTACCGCAGTAGGAAAGGAATTGGAAAAAAGAGATGCAAGATACCTGAGCCTAGCATGCAGAATTGCTGCGGAATTTGGTGCACATCTTGTCAAGACGTATTATTGTGATAATTTCGAGAAAGTCGTAAAGTCCTGTCCGGTGCCGGTAATAATTGCAGGCGGACCAAAGCTTGCAACAGAATTGGACGCGTTGAAGCTTACCTCTGATGCAATACAGGCAGGAGCATCAGGTGTTGACATGGGAAGAAACATCTGGCAGTCAGATCATCCGGTGGCAATGATCAAGGCAGTTAAAGCCATAGTGCACCAGAATGCAACTGTTAAGGAAGCCCACGAGATATTCAAGAAACTAAAAGGCATTGAAAAGACTGCCAAGCCAGTCGTAAAAACTAATCAGAAATCCTAGACAAGTGCACGTGTACGATCTTCCATTTTTGCGATTTTGCCAGGACAAAAGTTCCTCTGCTTTCCATTGACAGGTGCTGCCCACGAAAGCTATAGTTGTCTACAATCATGCCGGTTTGTCTGACAGTAAAGGTTGCTACGGCACAGTTATCAAATATATCCGCCCGCGCATTTTTTACCTCACATTCATAGTCAGATATGCTGACAAACCTGAGCTGCTGCAACGCAATTGTGGTTGCATAATCCTTTAGGTCAAATGGCGGCACGTCGCTGTAGCTTGAAAATCTAGAATCATCAAGCTGAATTGCACCCAGCGGGGCAAGATTCTTTGTCTTTCCTGCATTAAAGAAGATTGCAATTATATCAAGTATCTCGTCTTTATCTCCCAAAATCGCTATTGCTTCAGATAGTTCTAGTTTAAGTCTTGTGAAAGACTGGAAGGAAAAGGCGCTCTAGTGTTGAAATATTCGCAGAGTACAGACGTCCTTTTTACTAATTTGTTCATTTTCTCCAGCAATATTTATAAATTATATCCGACGCAAAACTCATAGACTAAAATGAAGTTAGGAGGCTCGGCAAGCATTTCTGGTATTCTGCTGCTAGTCGACCCTCTGCTGTAGACTACAGCAATTGTTTGGAGTTAAAAATTATGGAAAAAATGTCAGGTGCTAGATCTTTAATGGTTGCCCTAGAGAAAGAGGGTGCAAACATAGTCTTCGGACTTCCCGGAGGGGCAAACCTTCCGATTTATGATGAGCTTTACAAGAGCAACATCAGACACATACTTGTCAGACATGAACAGTCTGCGTCACATATGGCAGACGGTTTTGGGAGAGTAAGCAGGCGACCAGGAGTGTGCTTTGCTACCTCCGGTCCTGGAGCAACAAACATTGTGACTGGAATTGCAACCGCGCAGGCAGACTCTGCCCCAATGATTGCCATTACCGGACAGGTACAGACAAAAATGATTGGGAGGGATGCTTTTCAGGAAAGCGACATAATTGGAATTACAAATCCAATAGTGAAATATGCATTTCAGCCCATGACTGCTTCAGAAATTCCAGAGGTGGTAAAAAAGGCGTTTTACATATCTGCAACAGGCAGGCCAGGCCCCGTACTAATTGACATTCCAAAGGACGTGCAGCAAAACGAAGCGGAGATGATTTTTCCAACAGAGGTAAAGATCAGGGGGTATCATCCTTGGATAGACCCAGACATTGGGAAAATAGAACGTGCAATAGACATGCTGCTATCCTCTGAGAGGCCAGTCATCTTGGCAGGAGGGGGAGTGATAATCTCAAGCGCGTTTGCAGAGCTTCAGTCGATTGCAGAACTGCTAATGATTCCAGTCGTGACAACATTCAAAGGAAAAGGTGCATTTCCTGAAAACCACCCACTTTCGCTAGGACCTATAGGAATGCACGGACATGCAGAAGCTAACAAGATAATGGTGGAAGCCGATTGTGTGCTTGCATGTGGTTCAAGGTTTTCAGACAGGTCGGTTGGGACATTTGAGGAATTTGAAAAGAACCTCAAGATAATACACATGGATGTAGACCCGGCAGAGATAGGAAAGAACCAGACAACACATGTGGCAGTAGTAGGAGACCTCAAGGCATCGCTTAGAACCATGGTAAAGATGCTAATCCAAAAGGCCGCCAAGAAGAACGGAGACAACCCATGGATAAAGCGAGTAAATGAGACAAGAGAATACTTTAGACAAAGCCTAAAACTTCATCCGCACCCGTTAGGTGCTGCCAAAGTACTAAGAAAACTAAGAGAGGTCCTCCCTGCACAGTCAATTGTAACGACAGAGGTGGGCCAGCACCAGATGTGGGCATCACTGTTCTTTGATGTGATACATCCTGGTACTTTCTTTAGTTCCACCGGTCTTGGCACCATGGGGTGGGGATTTCCAGCAGCAATAGGAGCCAAGGCTGCAAGGCCTGATGTTCCAGTAGTCGACATTGCAGGAGAAGGCAGCTTTAACATGACAGAGAACTCGCTTGCTGTATCAGTGCTAGATGACTTGCCAGTCATTGTATTCCTATTGAACAACTTTTCACTCGGCATGGTTGCACAGTGGCAGAGAACATTCTACGACAGGCGCATGATTGGAATAGACCTCAAGAATTGCCCAGACTATGTAAAACTAGCAGAATCATATGGTGCCCAAGGCATAAGAGCAGAAAGCATAGACGAGATTGGAAAGGCAGTGCAGACTGCGCTCAAAAGCAACATAGCTACGGTCATAGACATCCCAATCGACCCACAAGAAGACGTCTTGCCATTTGTGGCCCCAGGAACACCACTAAAGGACATGATCTTACCATCATAGTGAATGCCCATGTGGTCAATAATTTCTGTACTAGTAGAAAACAAGCCCGGTGTTTTGTTCAAGGTCACACATCTATTCAGGTCAAGAAACTATAACATTGACAGCATATCTGTTGGGATAACTGAGAATCCAGAATTTTCCAGGATGACCATCACGACGTCTGCAGACGAGAAACAACTCAACCAGATAATCAAACAGCTTGACAAGATGATAGACACTGTAGAAGTAAAACTATTAGAGGAAAAAAAGAGCATATATCGCGAGCTGGTACTAATGAAGGTAAAGATAACCAAGCCGTCAGATATCATGGAGATAACAGATCTTGCGAACGCTTTCAAGTGCAATGTTCATGATGTAAGAAAATCCTCAATAATTGTGGAAATCACGGCAACACCAGACAGGATCAACGCATTTGAGGACCTCGTGAGAGGATATGGCATACTTGAGATAACAAGGACTGGAATTTGTGCATTAGAGCGAGGAGTAGGCAATGAAAGTTAGAATTTTTGATACCACGTTAAGAGACGGGGAACAAACACCTGGAATTGCGTTAACACCAGATCAGAAACTTGCAATTGCCCAAAAGCTAGACGAGCTTGGAGTGGACGCCATAGAGGCAGGATTTCCAATAATTTCAGACGGTGAAAAAAAAGCGGTAAAAGAAATTGCACATGCAGGACTTCGAGCGGAGGTTTGCGGATTGGCAAGAACCGAGAAAAAAGACATTGATGCAGCAGTTGATTCCGGATTGAAATACATACACACGTTTATTGCAACATCAGACATTCATCTCAAGTACAAGCTCAATCTCACACGCGAACAAGCAGTTACAAAGGCGGTGGAAGCAGTAGAATATGCAAAGTCCAGAGGACTACAGGTGGAGTTTTCCGCTGAAGACGCTACAAGAACTGACAGGGAATTTCTCAAAAAAGTCTTTCGCGCGGTCACAGACGCCGGAACTGACAGGATAGACATACCCGATACAGTTGGATATTCGACACCCCAGTACATTGCCGCAATAACCAAGGATACCATAGACGCCACCCATTTGCCTGTAAGCGTTCACTGCCACAATGATTTTGGGCTGGCAGTAGCAAATGCAATATCTGGAATCCAGGCAGGGGCACAGTGTGCACATGTCACAATAAACGGCATAGGAGAGAGGGCAGGCAATGCATCGCTTGAAGAGTTTGTCATGGCGCTACAATGCTTACAGTTTGATAACAAATTTGAGACAAACATCAACTCCAAGCTCCTCTATGAAACATCAAGATATGTTTCCAAAGTGGTTGGAGTCCAGGTACAGCCAAACAAGGCAATAGTTGGCGAAAATGCATTCGGACACGAGTCAGGAATTCACACGCATGGGGTCTTGAACAACCCTCTCACATACGAGCCAATCAGTCCTGAGCTTGTTGGGAGAACAAGGTGGTTCCAGGTAGGAAAACACGCAGGGGCACATGGTATATCTGCCATGCTAGAGGAATACGGCATCCAGCCGTCAAAGGAGCAGACACACGAGATACTAGAACAGGTCAAAAAACTCGGAGACCAGGGAAAGCATGTCACAGATGTTGAGTTGCTCTCCATTACTGGAGAGGTCATGCATCAGGAAGGCTTGAGAAGGCTTGTTCATTTGACCGGATTTTCGGTATCAACCGGAATGGGCAACATGCCGTATGCGTTTGTCAAGTTAAACATAGAAGGAAAAGATTTCATAGGTACCGACTATGGAGTAGGTCCCGTAGACGCATCAATTAATGCAATACAAAAGATTACAGGAGAAATTTCCAAGGTAAGAATAAAAGAATACAAACTAGATTCCATTTCAGGCGGATCAGAGGCCTTGTGCGAAGTGACAATAAAGGTGGAAGATTCCTATGGCAACCAAGCCTCTGCAAAATCCATTGGTGAGGACATTGTCATAACAAGCGTTCAGGCAATGATTGACGGTATAAACAGAATCATGCTCAAAAAAATTCTCAAACAAAAAAACCTGGGACTCTAGATGTACAAAGTCGCGCTCATAACAGGAGACGGCATAGGTCCTGAACTGTCGGAATCTGTCACAAATGTATTACACGCAATAAATGACAAGGCCGGAATAAAGCTAGAAATCACCACAGTAGAAGCAGGAGATGACGCTCTTAAAAAAACTGGCAGGGCCATGCCAGACTCTACGCTTGATACAATAAAAAAATCAGATGCCTGCCTCAAGGCACCAGTGGGCGAGAGTGCAGCAGACGTCATCGTGTTCCTAAGAAGAGCACTAGATCTTTATGCAAACATTAGGCCTGCCAAGTCATATCCAAACATGCCAGTCCTCAAAGAAAACATCGACCTTGTCATAGTAAGAGAGAACACGGAAGACCTTTACACAGGAATGGAGTTTGATGTCGGAGATTCGGCAGTTGCACTAAGAACCATATCAGAGCATGCGTCAAAACGCATCGCAAAATATGCATTTATGACAGCAACTCAGAGAAACAGGCAGAGAAAAGTCACCTGCGTTCACAAATCAAACGTCATGAGAAAGACAGACGGGCTTTTTTCTAGGTCATGTGCACAGGTGGCAGAAGATTTTGGCAACATTGCATTTGAACAGATGTATGTCGATGCGTGCGCAATGAACCTAATCAGGCAGCCCGAGTCTTTCGATGTTATTGTGACAACCAATTTGTTTGGAGACATCTTGTCAGACGAGGCAGCACAGGTAGTTGGAGGACTTGGGATGGCACCAGCTGCCAACATTGGAGAAAATTTTGCCTTGTTTGAACCCGTACATGGGGCGGCATTTGACATTGCAGGAAAACAAGCCGCAAACCCGTCATCGTTTATCCTGTCTGCCAAAATGATGTTTGAGTGGCTGGCAATGAAAAATAATGATGTCAGGTCACTTGAGATAGCAAAAAAGATAGAAGAGGCAGTCTACAGCGTGGTAAGTGACGGAATCAAGACAAAGGACATTGGCGGAAACAATACCACAAGAGAGTTCACCCAGAAAGTCATCTCAAAGGTCATTTAAGGTCTGACGCTGGAGGCTCTCTTGACCAGAAGAACATTGCAAGACCTACTGGAATCATTATCATGATTGCCACTCCAAAACACACCCAGTAGAAGGTAGGGTCAATTCCCTTGATCAGCGGCACTGGAAAAACAGTATATGCCCACACAAACCCGATAAAGCCAAGCAACACCTTGTTTTTCTTGAAGATTCTCCAGCCAAGCTTGCGCTTTGCCACATAGCATTTCTTGCAACGTGTCCTGTCGTTTGTCATGCAAGAATTGCAGCAATGTTTGTCACAGAAATAGCACGTGTGGTCTCCAAAATCAGAGCCGCAGAAATCGCATTCTTGCACAAGTAAACCTAGTGAAAACCAGATTTATCCTTTTATGGAAACAGTCTTTCTGGATCTCTTGGATACAGCACTACCTCTCTGACGTTATCGATTTTGGTCAGGACAGTCATTAGCCTGTCAAGGCCCAGTCCCCATCCAGAATGCGGGGGCATTCCCCAGTCAAATGCCTTGAGGTGATCCTCAAACTGGGATGGATTTAGCCCCTGCTCGATCAATCTCGCCTTAATCTTATTTGGATCATGCAGTCGCCGTCCTCCAGAAGATAGCTCAAGATAGCCATACTGCAGATCAAAGGATTTGGACATCGACGGATTGTCTTCTTTTTCATGTATGTAAAACGGCTTTAGCTTCATGGGCCAGTCTATTAGAAAATAAAACCCATGGTGTATCTCGCCAAGTTTTCTCAGATGCGAGTCCTGCAAGTCGTCTCCCTCTGCAAGATCCAGTCCCTCCCGGCTCAGCTCTTCTATGGCTTGTTTGTATGTCACTTTTTCAAATGGAGCATCTGGTTTTTTTACTTCGATTCCAAGAATTTTTTGCTCTTCTACGCAGTTTTTCTCAATGTGTTCAAAGACGTTTGTGACAACCGTTTCTAAAACCTCTGCCACATCAAGATAATCCATAAAGTCTGCCTCGATGTCAACGCTTGTAAATTCAGTCAGGTGTCTTACAGTGTGTGATTTTTCTGCGCGATAAAATGACGAGATCTCAAAAACTCTCTCAAGACCCACGGTTAGTTGTTCCTTGTAGAGTTGCGGGCTTTGTGCAAGGTATGCTTGCTTGTCGAAATATTTCAGAGAAAATAGGTTTGCCCCTCCCTCGCTTGCACTTCCAATTATTTTCGGTGTATTGACCTCAATAAACCCAAGTTCTGTCAAAGTTTTACGTATTGACTGCAGCGTATGATGCCGCATTTTAAAAATTGATGCGGTCTTCTGGTTCCGCAGATCAAGCGCTCTTGCGTTTAGCCGGTTGTCTATATTGCTTTCCAGCCTGCCAATTGGGTCAATCGGTAACGGATGCATTGCACGGGAAAGAATTTCAATTTTTTCTGACTTTACCTCGAATGGAAAGTCTCTTGCTTTTGTGTCCTGGACGATTCCTGTGACGCGCACTACGCTTTGCCTATTGAGGTCCTTTACTTGTCTGATACCATCTTCGCCAACAACTACTATCTGTGCTACGCCTGTCACGTCTCGCAACGTAAGAAAGGTGAGCTTGCCAAGCTCACGAAGATCTTCCACCCAGCCTCCAATTACCACCTTTTGGCCTTTCATTGACACGTTTAGCTTTCCAATGTAGTGTGTTCTTTTCAAATCCAATCTATTTTCTCACTTTCTCTCAAATTCAACTACTAGTTCTATCTTTCGAAGATCTTTTGATATCGCAATTAATTTATCTATATCAATTGGGAACCGGGATGTCTTTCTTCCTGAAACTATGACTTTGGTTTTTCTAACTCCCCCGGGGACCCATAGTTGGTTGATTGCAAGTGTCTTGATTGGAAAGAACATGTCCTCTATGAATTTTTTGTCGTCACATCTTTCCTCGACAAGCCAAATCTTGCCTGAAAACTCGTTTTGCAGTATCCTGTAAAGCTCTCTGCTTTGTCTCACAGTCATGATATCGGTGCTGCTAAGATACAGCACATAGTTTCCATTTGACTCTTGGCACGAGTTGAGCGTGAATTTTTCAATTGGATGTATTTTTTGAGACAGATGGACAAGTTTTATGGATGCATCTACGTCTGCCTTTGTGAGTTGTCCAGAATCTAGCTTGGACTCGCATTGTGGGCAAAGAATGCCATTCATTGCATCAAAGCTACAAATCGGGGTCCTCAAGGAAAATCGATTTTTGCTTAACTTTAACTGGAAGATAAACCCTACGAAATTAGGCACTGTTCAATCTGCGATTGAGCTTCTTTCTGTTCAAAAATGATTGATCACTACCATTTTTTATTGTCAAATACAGATCATGAATGGTACCGGATGACAATCTATTGTGTGGATCAAGTATCGCGCGTTTAATTCCGAACGTTTCTATGGCCTTCCACATCTTGTCCGCTGACACTTCCTCCACTTGCATGTTTTGATTTAAATTCAATAAAGTAGATACGTACGTGTATGTATTACAAGCATACACATTACTGGAACTTTTACCAACACAGTGCGTATTAATCCTCTCATGGTCTACCCGCCACTAGTGGGTTTTAGGTTAATTTCCGACTGCGATCCATTTTACTTTGCTGATGCAATATCTGTGGGTCTGCAAACGACTAGTCATTTCAGTCCGGTTATCATCCATGTTATGACAAACGAGACTGACATACTGGCAGGAATTGTGATTATCCATGCCCATACAATTCTTTTTCCAACTCCCCATCTGACAGCAGACAGCCTTCTGACAGCGCCAACTCCCATAATTCCTCCAGATATTGCGTGAGTAGTGCTTGCCGGCACGCCAGCCCAGGCAAGGGTTGCCAGAATGGTGGCAGCTCCTGTCTCTGCAGAAAATCCCTGATATGGCCTGAGGTTTGTAATCTTCATGGCCATTGTCTTTACAATTCTCCAGCCTCCAAAGAATGTGCCAAGGCTCATGGCGGTTGCAGCCATTAGTATAACATATGTCGGAATGGAAAACGTGGTGATGACGCCTTGGGTGAGCAGGATGAGTGCTATGACACCCATTGTCTTTTGCCCATCGTTTGCTCCGTGTGTAAGCGAGAAATATGTTGACGAGACAAGCTGAAGCTTGCCAAAGACAGAGTTGACAGTATGCGGTCGCATTTTTGCAAAGATTCTCATTATCAACAGTGCAATCAGAAATGCAACTGCCAGTCCAGCTATTGGCGAGACTACAATCCCAGTCAGTACAGTCTGCAGGCCTCCAAAAATCACGGCTTTTGTTCCAGCCCCTGCCAAGCCGGCGCCCAGTATTCCTCCAACCAAGGCATGGCTGCTCGAGGTTGGCAACCCCAGTACCCACGTTATGATATCCCATACGATTGCACCAGCCAAGGCACCTATGATTATGTCAAGTGTTACAAAGTCAGGATTAATGATGCCTTTTCCTATTGTGGTTGCGACTGCCACGCCGAAAAGAAACGGGCCTGCAAAGTTGGCAAAAGCGGCTATTCCCACGGCGGGGAGTGGCCTGAGAACTCTTGTTCCAACTATGGTAGCAATAGAGTTTGCAGCGTCATGAAAGCCGTTTAAGAAATCAAAAACTAATGCCGCTACTATGGCTCCTATGGCAAGTGCAATCATAAAGATCTACGTGTATTTTAGAACCACGTCTTCTATGGAGTCGGCAACGTCAAGACACCTGTCTGAAGCCTCTTCCAAGGATTCATAGATATCTTTCAGCTTTATAATGTTGATAACATCAGTCGTCTCCAGCAATTCCCCGACGGCTTTTCTGTAAATGTCGTCTGCATTGTGTTCTATAGTACTAACAGCACGACAGTGTTCAATTATAGATTTGTTTACCTTCAGTTTATTGAGGCTTGTAATCATGAGATTGATCTCTTTTGTGGCATTTTGAAGCTCCTTTGCCAGCTCAAGCATGTAGGGGGGAGGAGACTTTATCTTGAAGTTAACTATCCTGCCGGATATGCCCTCGATATAGTCAATTATATCGTCTGCCTTTGATGCGATACGGGAAATATCCTCCCTGTCAAGCGGTGTGATGAATGTCTTGTTTAGTTCCTCAAAGACAGAATGTGTCAGCCCATCGGCTTCCCGCTCTATCTTTTTTATTTGAGAATGATTTTCGCCTAGTTTTTCAAAGTTTTCAAATATTCCAACCAATAGTTTTGATGCTTCTTCTGCCTTGCATGCAAGAGCGTTTAAGAGTGACAAGATTTCTTTTTCGTTTGACTTTATCCATGTCATCCATTGTGTCATATAGCTATTCTAAAGTTGCACAGTTAAATGTCTGATGCATATAGGACACATGAACTATATAGTTACAAGACTTTTGTTGCGATCAGGCAGTTTTCAAAAAGCAGATTTACTTGTATTTCATACACTATCTAGTGGTAACACTTTTTGTCAGAGATCTCATAGTCCAGTACGAGTCTGGGGGCAAGGCAGTCAATGCAGTGGACGGGCTTTCCTTTTCTCTTGAAGACAACGAGTCGATTGGAATTGTAGGCGAGAGTGCCTGTGGGAAAAGTACTCTAGGGCTTGCCATAGTCCGGTCAGTTCCAGGGGGGCGGGTTGTTTCAGGAGACATACGGCTAGACAACAGGTCGATCTTGAACATGTCTGAGGAAGAGTTTGCCAGCAACATTCGCTGGAAAAAAATAGCAATGGTATTTCAGGGAGCCATGAACTCACTTGACCCCGTATTTTCCATAAAACAGCAGTTTGAAGAGATCTTGCAAGTTCATGGCTATTGCGGGGACAGTGCCAAGACAATAAATGATGCAGCAAATTCAGTAGGTTTGCCTGTATCAGTACTGGATAAATTTCCTCATGAGCTTAGTGGCGGCATGAAACAGAGAGCAGTGATTGCCATAGCATTGCTTTTGAGGCCAAAACTTGTGATTGCAGACGAGCCCACTACTGCACTTGATGTCTTGGTACAGGCCCAGATTATCAGTATGCTCAAAAAGCTGAAAAAAGAAGGCATGTCACTAGTGTTAATCTCCCACGATTTGGGCATAATCTCAGAAATATCGGACAAGGTTGCAATAATGTATGCAGGAAAGATAGTGGAATTTGGCTCCATGCGGGAAGTATATTCAGACCCCAAGCATCCCTACACCCAAGCATTGCTCAAATCCACTCCAAAGATCAATGGCGAATCTGATTTGATATCGCTCAAAGGCAATCCGCCAAGCTTGGCATCTCCTCCTGCAGGATGCAGGTTTTATGACAGATGCCCAAAGGCAAAAGAAAGATGCAAGGCAGAACCTCCAGTGACAAAAACTAGTACAGGGCATGTATCATGCTGGCTCTATGAAGAGAGCAAGTAAAAATTAAAAAATTTTTAGTGAGAATAGAGTGTCTGATTTAGGCCTATACCGTTATAGTACGAGTTGTATGTATTCAATGCATTCTGCAATGCCTGTTGGCTTGCATCTTCAATCTCGGTGTTCCTGTTGTCATTGTTTTGTTCATTAGTAGTTGAACTTGTCAATCCTGCATAATCGGTTGACTGAGTTGCTGCAAGATGTTTGGCATGAATCTCTTGGAATATTTGAATGGCTTTGTTTAGAGCATTTGCTTGTGCAACATCTAGTTGACGGCCCTGGGTATTCTCATTTGTGGTACCGCCTGTTTGTAGATTCACATAGTCAGTATCAACCTTTGTAAGGGCATTCACAAGTGCACCTGCTCGTGCCTCCATAGAATCCCAAGTATTTTCTATCTGTGCCTGTCTGTTAGTATAATATCCTTGTGTTGTTCCCTGATTCTGAATGTCAGTGTACGCTTTGTCTATTTTTGATAGTTCTGATACGATGTACTGAGCATCATTTAGAGATTGATCTCTTGCCTGAGCAATCAGAGCAGTTCGGTCTCTGCCTTGCTCATCAGTTGTCGTGCTGTTTAATCCTGCATACCCAGTGGCCTGCAAAGAGGAAAGTTGGGTGATGTGAATCTTGTCAAACTCAGATAGAGCGTTTTGCATTGATGCCTGTGAAGCTGCTGCCAAGTCTCGTCCTTTTGTATCCTCATCAGTACTAGTAAAAGTCAAGCCAGACCAGTTTCTTTGCGAGCCATTAATGTCGTTATACATATACTTGTCAGAGTAAACTTGGGCTGCCTTTTGCTGTGCAATCAATTGGCGCTGTGCAATGTTAGACCATTGATCGTCTGCAAATACCTTGTTTAGGTAAACAGAACTTCCACTTAGAACTAAGCCGGTTATCATTACCGCGGCTAGGAGTTTAACGTTCACGTTTTTGTATCATAAATCATAGCCTTTAAAACTTTGCGATACTAAGAATTTGACCAAGTGATCGCCTAATGCCTGATTTTTGACCCAAGGCAGGCCACGCCCGATCAATGATAATCACCGTAGATTAACGATACGTGTTCTTTTCCCACAGTTTTCTTGATATACTTGACGGACAAGTAACAGAAGTGGAAGAGATCCTATCGATAAGAAACCTGAAAAAATACTTTACAAAGGACGGATTCATGCGACAAAAGGAAACCATAAGAGCTGTTGACGATGTATCACTTTCAGTTAAAAGGGGCCAGACTTTGGTCTTGGCTGGAGAATCCGGATCTGGCAAGACAACCATGGCTCGTTTGATACTTGGAGCAATAGAGCCTGACTCTGGCAAGATAATTTTTGACAACACCGAGATAAACGCCGACACACCAAGTCTCAAAAAAATAAGAAAAGAATGCCAGATGATACACCAGGATCCTTATGCCTCAATTGATCCGAGGATGAAAGTTTTTGACATAGTAAGAGAGCCCTTGGATATACACAGTATCGGAAAGCCAAGTGAGAGAAAAGAGATTGTCTATGATTCACTAAGAGATGTAAAGCTAGACCCCGACGAGGTTGCTTCAAAATACCCACACATGTTGTCAGGAGGACAGAGGCAGCGTGTGGTTATTGCACGATCCATTGCAACCAAGCCCAAGATGGTCATAGCTGATGAGCCAGTATCAATGCTTGATGTCTCAGTAAGAGTCGGGATCTTGGAATTAATAAAAGAATTGCAGGACAAACACGGAATATCATTCTTGTACATAACGCATGATCTTTCCACTGCAAGATACGTCGGACATGTTATTTCCATACTGTATCTTGGAAAAATCGTAGAGGTTGGAAATATTGGGGACGTATTATTGCAACCAAAACATCCCTATACACAGGCACTCATTGATTCAATCTCAGAGCCCAACCCCAGCAACTTGCACGGTGAGAAAAAAATTCGCATCAACAATCCTCTCGATATTGATGTGTATCAAGGATGCAGGTTTAGGGCAAGATGTCCTTATGCAATTGAAAAATGCAAGCAAGAGCCAAGCCTAGAACAGGTTGGAAATCAGAGATCTGTTGCTTGTTTTGTAGAGATAAACTAGTTTGCAACCTGTTGTGTATTAGATATTTTGTGGGACACAACATGCGATACGCCATTTCTTGGAAACACTCCGTAGATCAGTGTTGCCTTTTGTACTACAGAGTCCTTTAGCGACACCGTTATTATTTGGCTTCCACCTGCCCTGTCTTCAAGTATTCTAGACAGCCTTTCCGTGTTCAATGCGTCCAAGTGTGCGTCAACTTCGTCAAGCAGATAGAAAGGCGACGGTTTGAGTTTTTGAAGTGCAAGCAGGAAGGTGATTGCGGCAAGAGTTTTCTCTCCACCACTAATTGAGGTGGACTCTCTTTTTGGTTTGTTTGGAAACTGCACCAAGTATGAAATCCCTGATGAAAATATGTCGTCCTCATTTTGAATTTCAAGCCAGGCGTTTCCCCCAGTCATCTTGCTGAAAATCTCCCGTATGTCCTTGTCAACTTTGTCATAAGATTCCAAGAATGTTTGTCGTTTGTCCTTGTCTATCTCCTCTATGAATTTGACAATAGAGTTTCTTTCGGCTTCAAGTTCGTTCTTTCTTGTCGACATGGAACGATATCCATTTGACACTTCAACGTACAAATCAGGAGCTCGCGTATTGATAGAGCCTGACATTTGTTTCTTTTCTGCCTCAAGTTCTACAAGAATATGGTCTACATCAAATGACTCGAGCAGTTCGTTGTATCCATATGAAAGAAGAGTTTTGCGAATTCTTTCCCCGTTTTCATTAAGATCCTTGACGTCTCTCAGTATAGAGTCAGACTGCCTCTCCATTCCGTTAATCTCTTTTGTAAGCGTTCTCTCGGTTTCATACTGGCCCTTTAGCTTGGCGTCGTATTCTTTGAGTGTTGACACAGAAGTTCCAGATGTTGATATCAACTGCTGTTCTTTTTCCCTTAGCAGAACCAGCGACGCGTCAGTGTTTTCTTTTTCCTTTGATAGCGTTCTTGACTGTACCTCGAGATCGTGTTTTTCATGGTTTAGCGATGACTGTTCTTCAGACAGGCGTCGCATGTTTGCCTTGTGTGAGTTTTCCTCGTTGACAAGTTCGGTAAGCCTTGCTGTAAGTTCACGAAATTCCGTGGAAATTGTACTTTGCGCACTCAATAGAGAGGAGCGCTTCTCATTCAGAGACGATAGCACGCTTGCGATTCTTTCTTGTTCTTCTTCGGCATAGTTTTCCTTGGTCAGTGAGATCCTCTCTTCCAATGATGCAATGTATGACTCGGCCTTTGAGAGATCGACTGTTATGCCCTCGTCCCTGCGCTTGAGTTGCGATATTCTAGATGATATCTGGTCAAGAGACATATGAATTTCTTTTAGTTTGGTCTTTACATCGGTAAGGCTCAGGTCCACATTGGCAAGCCCGGTTTCTGATGCGCCATACCTATTTTCCAGATTTCTTGCTATGCGCTCAATTTTCTTTACTTGGCCTTTCTTGTTTTGGATGAACTTCCTTAACAGTTCTAGTGACTGGATAAGACCGTCCACGGAGGTGCTAAGGAGTATTATCTTTGTAAGATTTGAGACCTTTGAGTTGATGTCTATTATTACCGCATTTGCGTCAGCTTCAAAGAATTGTCCATCAAGCGTGACTGCCCTGTATCCCTTTTTTGACAGCGCGTAGGCTGCCTCCTTCGAATTTGCCAAGCCAATGCGTCCGAAGATAAAATTTTTGAGAGGTCCTAGTTTTTCTTCGCATTTTACAAAGTCAGAAAGAATTCCAAGTATTCCATCTTCTTGTTTGATTGTCGCCTTGGAATTCGTTACGGCATCTAAAGGAATGATTCTGATTTTTGGGAGATTCCTTTGTTGTGCAAATTCTGCAATTCCAAGAAGCGTGGCAAAGTCATTTACAACAAGTGCCTTTAGCCAGTCCGAGCCAGCCGATAAAACTGCTCTCTCGTATTGTTTGTCCCAAGAAAGCAATTCATAAACAAGACCTTGTATCCCGAGTCTCTTCGAGTCTTCCTTGAGCTTTGCAATCGAATAGTCCTCATGCATTACTTCCTTTACAACTTTGATCTTGGCTTCATACTGCGCCGCAGCCTTACTTGCCTTTTCAAAAATCACAGTAGTCTCTTCAACATCTTTTTCTGCCTTGGCACGTTTATCACGCAGATCAGAAAGCCTGGACTTTAGTTCTCCAATAGCAGACTCATGACCTACCCGTACTTGCTTGAGTTTTTGTTCTAGGTCTACTAGTTTATTTTTTTCATCATTCAGTGCGTTTGCCTTGAGCGAGTTTTGATCAACCTTGTTTTGTATGTCTGCGCGCTCTTGTTCAAGTTTTGAGTGCGACAGTTTGGCTTCGTTTAGCGTGTCTGTAAGATGTCTTACTTTTTCGTCAGTTTTTATCTTGTTGCTTGTAACCTGGGACTGTTGTCTGAGTGTTTGGTTGATTTCAGAATCTGCCAGCACAAGTTCGGCATTGGTATTTTTTTTTGACTCGTTAACAGCGTTGATTGAGTTTTTCAGTTCCATGGTTTGAGATTCCAGCGTAAAGCGCTTTTCGTGTAGACTTGACAGATCAGTCTGGATTTCAGGAAGCCTTGATTCTATTTGTGCGACTCTCCTTGCATTTGTAGCAAGCTTGCTGTTTGCAGTCTCTGACTGGTGCATTGCCGCAGAAAGTTCAGAATCAATTGATGCCTTGGCAATGTTGTACGCGTTGACTTCTTCCATGAACTTTTGCTTTTCCTCCTCGAGTTTCTTTATCTCGTCCCTTATCTGGCCGCGCTGCTCGTCGAGTTTTTTGTATTCGTACTGGATGGCGTTTAGGCTTCTCTCTTTGGATACCTTCTGGGCCTCGATATCTCTCAGTTTGTTTGAAGACTGGATGGCATAAAGCCTCTTCAGCTCGCGGTCCAGAAAATCATACCTGAGTTGGCTGTTTCGCTCTGCCTCCAGCTCGTCAATGCGTTTTTTTATCTCATCCATCCTGGCAAGGGCTATCTCAAGCCGCCTGTCTGCCTCATCAAGTTGTTTTAAAGCCTCTGTTTTTTTCTCGTCAAAGTAGGCAAGCCCTACGATATCCTCAATTATTCTTCGTCTCTCTTCGGAATTGAACTCTGAGATTCTCGTGATAGTTCCCTGCTGAACGATATTCAGCTTGTGTATTCCACAGTTTGCAACCTCCAGCAGATCCAAGATGTGGTTTCTTAGTACCTTTTTTTGGTTCAGATAGTAGATGTTCTCACCAGATTCGTCCATCTCCCTTGTAATTGTTACAGTGCTAGAATCCACAGGTATCTTTCTGTCAGTGTTATCAAAATGGCAGCTCACCCGTGCTATCTTTGCCCCATGGCTGGCACCATCCACGTCATGCAACAGAGAGCGTAACTTGTCCACTCTCATTACCTTTGGCGAGTTTTCACCCAAGGAAAATGAGATCGCATCAAGAATGTTGCTTTTGCCAGATCCGTTAGCACCGGAGATCGCTATGAGACCAGATTCAAAGTTGATTACAGTATTCTTGTATCCAAACGATTTGAAGCCGAAGATCTCTAGCTTGCGTATGTGTACCAATGAAACCGGTGGCCATACATGTGAAATAACCGATTATTGACAAGTTTCATTGACTAGGCTAACAATAATTACAATGTGTAATCTATCGTTCGCGTTTGCCTTCTACAAATTCTGTAAATGCCTTCTTTGCTTCAGTGTAAGGCATCTGTATCGGCGGATGCTTGAAGCAGTAGGACGAGATGCTGGTCATTGGCCCTGAAAGCTTTCGGTCTAGCGCTATCTTCAGTCCGCGTATTGCATCGATCATTATGCCTGCACTGTTGTAGGCATCAATTACCTTTAGTTTCAGATCAAGTTTGATAGGTATCCTGCCAAAGTATTTGCCTTCGATGTTTATGTAGCAGATCTTCTCATTGTCAATAAAGTCTACATAATCGCTTGGGCCTATCCTCATTGGTATGTCATAGTCTGCCATTGCCTTCACTGCACTTGTCTTGCTGATTCTCTTGTCTTCGAGCCTCTCCTCGTCGAGCATGTTGTAAAAGTCCATGTCGCCCCCAATGTTCAATTGGTACGTGCCGTCTACTAGTACACCTCTGTCCACAAAGAGCTTGACAAGCGTCTTGTGAACTACTGTGGCGCCAAGTTGACTCATTACGTCATCTCCTGCCAGTGGGATTTTTTTCTCTGCATACATCTGCTGCCATTTTGGCTCAGACGCTATGAAAACTGGAATGGCGTTGAGAAAACCGATTCCTGCCTCAAGGGCCTGGCTTGCATAATGCCTTACGGCTTCGGTGCTCCCAACAGGAAGATAGTTGACAAGCATCTCTGCACCGGTATCTAGCAGTACTTTTTTGACATCCACATCGGGTTCGGGGGAAGGTGTAACTATTCTGCTCAGGTGTCTTCCAAGCCCGTCCTTTGTGGGCCCGCGCTGAACCGTAATTCCGGTACGTGGCACGTCAGCAACTGTGATGGTATTGTTTGGCCTTGCGTATATTGCCTCTGAGACATCCTTTCCTACCTTGGTATCTGCCACGTCAAATGCGGCTACTACTTCAATGTCCCGAGGTTCATACCCACCCAAGTTGTACGCAGTAAGCCCTACAGTATCATTAGTATTATCAGTATAGTATTTTGCTCCTTGAATTAGCGCAGATGCGCAGTTGCCTACACCAGCTATGGCAATCTTGATCTTCTTTCCCAACTTATTCGATAACTACCAAATTACTCCTACATATTAATTGTGATTTGTCCGGGCAGAGGATTTTATACCCCAGATTGGATTTGTGACATGTGACAAAATCTGGAAGACCGGTAAAAGACATCGCAATAAAAAAGGACGATACCATAAATTCAATATTTGATCAAATGTCTGAATCCGGAGGCTTTGAATCACGCAACCTAGCAGAGGGTTTGAATATTCTTTCTTCAATGATCGAAGACAAGCAGTGTTTGAAGTTCCTATCTTTTGTAGCGGCAGTTGTATCCACAGGACTCAGGGGGATAATCACCGATATGGTGAAAAACAAGATGTGTGATGTCATCATCACTACTTGTGGCGCTCTTGATCATGACATTGCAAGACACTATTCCAATTACTTGGAAGGCTCATTTACCCTTGACGATAGCGAATTGGCAGACAAGGGCATACACAGACTGGGAAACGTACTGGTTCCGCTCAAAAGTTACGGTCCTTTGATTGAGGAAAAGGTACAGTCATTTCTGCAAAAAGAATACTCTAAAGGAAAAAAAGAAATGTCAACACATGATGTTTGCAAGGCAATAGGCTCCAACCTCGGCGAGGACTCTTTTCTGTATTGGGCAAACAAGAACAACATACCTGTCATAGTTCCAGGAATAATGGACGGTGCAGTGGGCAGTCAGATTTGGATGTTTACGCAAAAGCACAGCGACTTTAGATTGAATGTGGCAGCAGACGGAGATTTGCTGTCTGGATTAATTTTCAAGGCAAAAAAATCTGGCGCGTTGATGATAGGCGGAGGAATATCAAAACATCATACATTGTGGTGGAATCAATACAGGGATGGATTGGATTACGCAGTGTACATTACAACCGCACAAGAGTTTGACGGTAGCCTCAGCGGTGCACTTGTAAGGGAGGCAATATCATGGGGCAAGGTGACCCAGAATGCAAAACAGACCACAATACATGCGGAAGCTACGACAATTATGCCATTTCTCTACTCTGCACTGCTTTCCAAGATCAAGTAGTGTAGACGTTTTTGTGGTAAATATCTTCAAATCCCAGTTTAAAGTAAAAATCAAGCAATCTGTCTTTTCGGTACGTCTCAAGCATCAAAAATCCCAGATTGCGTTTTTTTACCTCGCCTAGAGCAAGATCAATTAGCGAAGCAGCAAGGCCTTTTTTCCTCATTTCGGGCACAGTGCCAAGGCAGTAGAGTCCAAGCATTGAGTTGCTTTCATACAGAGCTACGCACGAGCTGGCTAATTCGTCAATATAGTAGTCTATCGAGTTACACGAGTTTTGTACTATCTTGTCTACGGTAGCAATCCATTCATTGCAATCGTATGCACTGCAAAATGTTTTTGACCATATCATTGATTCGCCTTTTGATATCTTGCGAGCACGGGACTTTACAGTAGAGATTGGAATTCTAGTCAGGACATGCTGGGTATCATATAGTTTGAAATGTTTTTCAAGCAATTTTTTGTCAAATTCAGGTTGATCTAACGTGTAAATGTATGGAACGGTATCATGTTTCTTGAAGAGTTTCAGTGAGTTTTCCAGCATTGCGTCATCAAGACATGTCAGACTGACAAGCTTGTTGAAAAAAGGGTCGTTTGGTAGGTTTTGATTGAGAAACAGAGTTCCACACTCAAGATTTAATGAACTGCTCCAAAGGCTCGTAAAAGCAAGGTCCACTGCCTCTGACCTTGACGCTAGATCTTTATTCCCAATACCTGGCATGTTCGTTCAAAATCAAGAGAGGTAACGGCGCTTCCGGCAATTACTTTGGAACACATGTTTTCAAATATTTCAAGCGCCATTGGAGAATTAAGATCATCGTCAAGTGATGCAAGAAAGTCTTCAATCAATCTAGAAATTTCAGGATCTGTTTTTTCTGTGGTTTTCATGCCAGCAAGGTAGATTTTATCCAAGATCGGCTTTTTTTCAGCAATCTGGTTTTCGTTGAAATTAATGTCCTCTTGATAATGTTTTGAGAACATATAGAGCCTCAATAGATTCTGGCCATATTTTTTTACAAGATCTCGCGACCACACTACATTTCCTAGAGATTTTGACATCTTCTCCCCGCACGACAGGACAAGCCCCACATGCATCCAAATTTTGACAGGTCTTTCAGATCCTGAAAGCAATTCATACTGGGCAAGGTGGGCTTCATGATGCGGATATAGTAGTTCTCTTGCGCCTCCATGTATGTCGTAATTTGCTCCAAAATTTTCTAGCACAACGGTAGTATCTTGCATATGCCACCAAGGTATTCCCTCTCCAAACCTGCTTGACCATGTAAAGTCAAAGTTTTCAGAACAATTCCACAGCATGATATCTTCCGGGTTTTTCTTGTTGGGCCCTATATCCAACCTATGAAGCCTCAGCTGGTCTTGTGATTGCTTTGACAGTATGCCATATGTTTTAACTTTGGACGCATCAAGGTAGACATTTCCGTTTGCATAATAGGCAGCCTTGTCATCCAGTAATTTTGAGATGTGGTTTTCTATATAGCTGACATAATCAGATACATGTGCAAGCCTGCTAATGCTCCCGATGTTAAGCATTGCAAGATCTTCGGAGAACCTATCTGCATAAAACTTGGCAATCAAACGATAGTTTTGCGATTCTGATTTTGCCTTGTTGAAAACATTTTGATTTATGTCAGTCATGTTTACTAGGACGTCAGTATCATACCCCCTTTCATTCAAATGCCTGCACAAAAGATCATATGTCAAAAAAATCCTAGCATGCCCTAGATGGGTGAAATCATACAGGGTCGGCCCGCAGATAAATATGCGAACCAGATCTTTTTGAAACGGCTCAAAATTGTCCTTGCTTGAAGAAAAAGAATCGTAGAGTTTTATCATGATGTTCTTATCTTCCACCCTGAGACATGATTGGTGTCAATGTCACGGTGGAACGAACCTTTGGGATTTTTCTTATCTTATGTGTGACTATCTCTTCCAGCGTGGCGTTCGAGCCGGCTTGAACCTTGACAAATATGTCATATACCCCGTATGTTCCTCTGACTTCCTTTACCTCTGGAATTTTGGACAGTTCATTTATGATCTCCACTTCAGAACCCAGATCACAGTTTATGAGAATATACAATGCATCCATGTTTACCAATAAGATTCAGCACATAAAACGATATCCATGATTTAAAAGTATGTACGTAATAGAATAATTTATGACAAACGACATAATTGTCAGAGAACTCAAATCAATTAACATCGAGGGAGGATTTGTCATAGATGGTTTTCCTTATGCAGGACTGGCAAATGCAATAGCCACCGAGTCTTTGATAAACACGACGTCGCAGTTTGAATTGGCAGGAGTACTTGACTCTGATCTCTTTCCACCGATTAGCATCATAAGAGATGAGGTGCCTGGATTTCCCGCAAGAATATTTGTCAATGAGGAGCTAAAGGTCGCGGTATTTTCGTCATACCTTACTCCACACGAATCACTTCACAGAGAGGTTGCAAAGACAATGCTAAAGTGGGCAAGTGACCACAAGTGTTCGCTCATAGTTAGCAGCTCCGCCGTCAAGTCTGATGACAAGCCGCTTGTGATAGGAGTGGCAAGCAATGACGATGCAAAGAAACGACTGGCAGGCGCTCAGATTCCGATACTCAAGAATGGCACAGTTCCGGGAATACCGGGCATCTTGTTAAACGAGGGATTGCTTGCAAAGACTAGCGTAATAGTGCTCTTGTACAAAGGCCAGGAAACAGGACCTGACTTTAGGGCAGGGGCAGAGATTTGCATGGCAATGTCAAAACTTGTACCAGGTGCGTCCTGTGATTTCCGAAATCTGGTCAGCGAGGCGGAAAATGTCGAACAGCATATGAAGCAAGCAGAAGAGGATGCAGGTCCACTGCGAGATGCAATATACGGATGAGCTATAAAGAGCAAGAGATCTCAAAAGACAGCCTGGAAAAACATCTCAAAGTTTTAGATTCTGACGAGGGAATCAGGATAGAAAACAAGGAAGAATTTGTTTTCATCAACAAGACATCCAAGAGATATTGTATTGACATATCAAGAAGCAATCATGACAAATTTTTGTACATGAATTGCGTGCATGAAGTTCTAGATTTTCTAGCAAACAAGATAGGGCCTTCCTCGAGAATTTTCTCATACTGAATCCTTAACAGGATAACATGATGACCATACTAGAATTTGCAATAACCGTCATTATGATTTCAGTTTCCGGCGTCATGGCTCCAGGCCCCCTATTTACGGCAAATGTGGCATATGGGATAAGAGATGGTTGGAAATCAGGAATCAAGATGGCATACGGGCACACACTGGTCGAGCTTCCGCTCGTGGTGCTTCTTGGAATTGGTGCAATATCCCTTGATGTGTTGCCGCAATTCAGGGAATACATTTCTGTACTTGGGGCAATCAGTCTCTTTGTCTTTGCAGGGCTACAGATAAGGACAGTGTACAGAAAATACTCTTCGGATCAATTACCAAGACACGGCCCGCTCTTTATGGGAGTTCTGCTGAGCGCGTTGAATCCATTTTTCTTGGTTTGGTGGTTCACCATAGGCTTCAAATTAATTTCAGATGCCCTGACAATGTATTCATTCATCGGAATAGGCACAATATTTGGATTTCACATATGGATGGACTACGCATGGCTTGGCGCGACGGGATTTTTGTCAAAACGTGGAAAGAGCATACTTTCTGCAAAAAACTATAAGATTTTCATGATCATACTAAGTGGGGTTTTGGTTTATTTTGGCATAAATTTTCTAATTGACGCGTTACCGCTATAATAATCACATTCTATAGACAGGTTAGCCATTTTCCGGTTTTGAGACATCAACTTCTATAGTTGATACATTTCTTTCTTTTCCGTCTTTTGACTCCATTCTTTCTGAGAAGATCCTAACGCCGCTGACTTTGTAGCCCACCGCGTTCATTCTCTTGACTATCATCTGGGATACGTCCACTGCGGCAGTTATGCTCTTGCCTCGCGCTTTTATTGTCACGGTTGGCTCATTTGCAAGCAGTGTCAACGTAGCATTTACGTATGTCAGGATTGGTTTTTTACCAATGAAGACAATGTTTGGCGGTCTTGTCACAAACCAGACTCTTTATGTGTTTTATTTAATGGTTAGTACAACAAAAAATACACTAACAAGGCCTAGGAACTAAGATTCTTTTCTTTGATGTATTTCTCAAGTGTTTTTTCTATGTCTTCTGGCATCGATTGTTTTACTTCGTCAACAATTTCCTTTTCTTCTATTTCATAGCAGTTCAGAAGATCGTTTTTGTCCTTGAAAAAAAGCATCACCCTGTCTTGATATACACAGTAATACAGCTTGTCAACTTCCATTTTTTCAGTCTGCAGTTTGATTCCTTCTTTTTCTATCAGAACTGGATAGTCCACCCACGTTTGGGGTCATAAACGGTATTTAGATGTAATTTGAGAAAAGTCGTAACCCGCACCAATAATATAATAAGCAAAATGACACAATAGGAAATTTGTGCACCAGCGAGTCATTTTACATGTAGATTTTGATTATTTTTACGCCCAATGCGAAGAGTTGAGAAGGCCTGAATTGAGGACAAGGCCGGTGGTCGTATGCGTCTTCTCCGACAGAGGCGGAGACAGCGGCGCGGTTGCAACTGCCAACTATCAGGCAAGAAAATACGGTGTAAAATCCGGCATGCCCATAAAATTTGCAAGGAGAAAACTGGAGGATGTCGCAGAGGCGGCGTTTTTGCCTACGGATTTTGAATATTATTCCGAAGTATCCGGAGCTGCAATGGACATAATTAGAAAACATGCAGACATTTTCGAATACGTTGGAAGGGATGAGGCATATCTTGACGTCACAAAAAAGACAGAAGGAGAGTTTGCCAGAGTACCGCATCTTGCACAACAGCTAAAGAACTCCATACGCAGTAGGATCAAACTTTCGTCAACTATAGGAGCCTCGACAAACAAACTTGTCTCAAAGATAGCTTCGGATTTTAAAAAACCAGACGGCCTGACGGTCGTAGAGCCGGACAGGATAGAGTCGTTTCTTGACCCGCTTCCAATCAAGGTCATACCAGGCATTGGAAAAAAATCCGAAGAAAAGTTTCATGAATTGGGACTCGAGACCATATCTGATCTGAAAAGACTGGACGTGTTTGCACTTAACGGTCTATTTGGCCGAAAGACTGGAACCTACATTTACAATGCGGCAAGGGGAATTGATGAGTATCCGGTATCCCCTAGGGGAGACCCAATACAATACAGCAGAATAGTCACGTTAAAGCAGGATACAAAGGATCTTGAATCACTATCAAAAGATCTGGAGCGGTTATGCGTGGATATACATGATGCCATTGTAAAAGACAATCTTGTCTTCAAGTCAGTTGGAATACAGTTTGTACAAGAAGATCTTTCAAACAGAACAAAGTCAAGAATGCTAAAAAACCCAACGTCAAGCCTTGAAGAACTGAAAAAGACCGCCATCCAGTTGCTCAAGGAATCACTGGAGGACCAGAGATTGCAAGTTAGAAGACTAGGAGTCAAGGTTTCAGATTTTACAGAAGTGTCAGGACAGGCAGATATTACAAATTTTTTCTAATGTACTAGCCCTACGTGTGTTGCAAGCCTCTTGTGCTCTTCCGAGGTAATCCACTCTACCTGCAAATAATCCATTATTGCATTATGCCCCATTCCCAGTCTTTTTGCCTCTTCAACAGCAACAACATATGCCTCAATCTCAGTGGGCCTATCCACATAAGAGTATGATTTGTCATACAAGTCGAGGCCCTGCCTCTGTTGCTTTACATGCACAAGCTCGTGCACTATATCAAGATACAGCGTGACATCATCTGAATTCTTCAAGTGGTTTAATGATACTACGATGGTGGCATCTTCATTTTTTACATGCATATAGTGATTGTTTATGTCTACGACCAGCCTAGTTTTGGAAAAAACATCTTCTAGTTCCTTGATTGAGCCAAAAACATTCTGGAGTATTTTGACATTCTTCAGATTTGTAAAGATGTCTTCTATCGAGTACGCGCCTGGGGTTACACCTCTATTGATTTTTATTTCATTCATGTTTTGCAATTTTCATTTCATTTTTTTTTAATCGCTTTGTTTCAACATATGTCACAATCAGTAGAAAGACAAAGAGCCATGGAAGGAACATTATCTCCCCAGCAATACCATGGAATGACTGAAATTCATTTACATTAGTTGAGACCTTGAGCACAAACAGGGAAAGAGAGAGTATTCGAATCACGTTTACTCCGATTGTTCCTATTACTCCAAGTGCAAAATATGCGGCCTTCCTGTTTCTTTGTATGTTCATCTTGAACAGGAATGCCATCATGACAAGAGAGTAAATTATTATGCTGTGCACGCCAGCAGAGGGCCAGAATACTTGGAGTGCAAACGGCCCGTGGTCACCACTCAAGAACATGATGTTGCCATGTGCGCTGGCCACGCCAAGGTTGAAGGTCGTGATCAAAAAGACATCAAGTTTTACAAGATACGGGACCACGTATTGTAGCGGTCCAAGCGAGTCATATGGAAAAAATGCGTCAAGCGAGAGAATGATGGCAGTGCCTGCTGCATAGATAGGCCCAGCAGGAGATATCCTTATCCATCTTTTACCAAACAATATGGTCAGCGTTATCATGAAAAAGGCTGCAATCACAATAAAGTCCCACATCCAAGTCCACGAATCCAACAATAGAACATGAAACTGGGGTGCAATTGAGATGAGGAATTTTTTCAGTCCAAATTCTATGCCGACCAGATATCCAATTGCGACGCCTGCCACAGGAATTGCCGCATAGAGCCTTTTCTTTGGAATCTCAAGTTTGAGTCCTATCAGCTCTGCTGCAATAAACGCCATGGCAAACAGGAATCCTCCCCTGCCTTGGTTCCAGCCTAGGCTAAACGTGTCAGGAAATACGGCCAGCGCAAACATTATTGGAGATGCAATGATCGCTATAGCGACAAGTACGCTTCTATTTTGCAACAATCTAGTGCAAAACGCGTTCAATAAAAACTCTAGCAGTCAGAAATAATCTTTAATCGATTTCTGTTTCCTTGCTTTTTGCAGTTTACTTCTCGCAAGCCACTCTTTCTTGTCCACACTGAGACCCTTGCATGCAATATCCAGTCCTTGTTCAAAGCTTGACACCAGTGTTGGGCTCTGCCTTAATGCCGTCCTCACTCCCTCGCGTACCTGCCAGACTCCTACCGGTACCGCATATTCCGGCCGTATCTCGCGAAGCACCATTGCTCCTGCCTGTATTTCATTTGCCAGGAGATACTCGGCTACAGCTAGCCTTGAGGCAAAATGCGCACCGGCAGTTTCTGGATAGTGTGAGAGTCCGCGCATGTCCTCAAAGTCAGAGCCAAACCCGATGTTTCCATTTTGATCATACCATGCTTCCTGCATTTCAAACATCCACCTGTTTGGAAACAGGATTATCGCATACAGGTTTCCGAGATGTTCGAATGTAAAAAGGCGACTGCTGTCTATTTCTGTAAAAGCCACAATCTCTTCTAGTAGTGATTTTGAGATGGTGTCATCGGTTGCAGTTATGCTCCACCTTGTAGGGACAAGTTTGCGGTTTTTTCCAAACATGCCGATGCTAAAGCATTTTTGGATTTTGCTTATCTCTATTCCCCTGTTGTAGAGCTCAAGTACGGCATCCTGTGCCAGCACATCCTTGTCATAGAACATTCTCTGAATGTTTTTGTCAGAAGAGGAGATTGAAAACTTGGCATTTTTTATCTCCCCAACCGGCCCAAACGGAGCATTTTCAGAATCGACAAATGAAGAGGACCTAGCATTTTTTACAAACTCTAGTTCCGAGTCAGTCGAGCGAGACGACATGACAAGGTCTTGCAAGCTTTCAATGTACCTCCCATGCGGCTCGCCAACCTTTACTGCCTGTATTCCCCTCACAAGCGACAGCCTATAGTTTACAATATCCTCCAAGCTCTTTCCAACCCAAGATTCAGGCATGTCCATAACTAGCGTATCCCCGTGTACAGGTGGCACCATCGGCCCCGCCAAGACCTTTGGATACCCGTAAGAGCCGACAAAAACAGATGGCGGACTTGAACCCTCTATGTAGTTTGAGGAGAACAGGTTGGCATATTTTGAGAGATATTCATTCCAGTTTGATTCAACTGCCTTACGTACGTCTGCCGCAGTCCTAACCATTGTTTTTTACACTATTGTGAGGCTAATAACACATTTGATGGAATCACTTTTGAGTTATATTCAGCTCTTTTCCAGATGATAACAAAAATTGGCAGACGCAGAATCTTTTGGTATTGAAAAAGGATATGGAAGGCAGGCAGTAGATTGGATGAACGAAGAAGCAAAGAAGATGGAGTGGAAGTTTGAGGCAAAACTATACGATTATGAAATAACAAGCAAAAGTTTTGGCACGTTTGAGATGTTTTCATGGATGGGAGACTCAAAGGCAGCGCGTGACCTAGTCATCAAGGCAAGCAAGAGATTCAAGATCAAAGTCATCGAGGGAGGATACAAGACACGCAGGCTGATTGTCAAGGTCGCCCGCCACGAGTACGGCATGGTACGAAAAGGCGACAGGCTGCTTGGGCAGATAGAGTTCACATCTTCCCGGCTGACAAACAGCAAGTGGACCATAAGCAAAGAAGAGCGGAAATAATCAAATTACAAGTTCAGATCTGTCTTGGCAAGAAGTTGTGCCACACGCAACGGTTCAGGTACCGCCCCCTGCAGTGTAAATGCGTCAAGAAGTTTCTTGGCTTCACTTACCTTGCACCCTTCAAGGCGTAGGTAAATGTCATGTTTTGTATGTAACGATATTTTGGTTCTGGGACCAAGCTTTTGGTATTGAGCTATCTTTGATTCGTAAGAGTCGGGAAAGTGATGTTTTATTGCATCTTCTATCCCATCTGACTCTTCGTATGTTACACCAACTATCGGTATCTTGATCTCATTCCATAGTTTTCTGATGTCTATAATATTGTACATGGAAATTATCAGTCCGGAAAGCAGGATGAAACTGATGTCTTGGCGGGCCAGTTTTTCATACATGCCAAGTATTGTATTTGTGGCATCATCGCCTTCAACTGTAGCCTTGCCAAAGACAAACCCGTCTATGACAAAATCCCTTCTCATCACCACTCCTGCCAAGCAAGATACCGGATCAGTCTCTCGAAAGCTCTCTGCTACCGCAAGTCCTCTGAGGCCCTTCTTCTCAAGTCTGATGTGATTCATTGTTATTTTTTGCAAATCTCTTGTAAACGAGCGCTGTCACAACAATCAAGATGCCAGATATCGAACACCAGGAAACAAATGCAGTCATATCAAAGCCAGCCATACACACAACAGCCAACTAGAGATATTTTAGTGAGCCTGTAGGGGCAGTCAGTTTTCTAACATGTGTGTGCCTATGCAACAATTGGGCCACTGCCTACTATGCGTATAGTTGCAGACTCGGGTTTTAGAATAACACAAATGTCATTTTTGACAAATGATGCAGGCTTGTTAAGTAAGATCTTCATAGGGCTAAGAGAGGTTATTTTTGCTGCCCTTGTCTGCAGTCCTATGTTGACAAGAAATGTCTGACCTTCAGTAAGTTTGTCTTTGAAGAACTTGTTTTGCTTGTAATCTAGTGCAATGTCCTGAGACACTGTGATTCCTTCGCCCAAAGACAGCTGGTCCCCCCTTTGGACGTCATCTGATACTACTCCCTTTACAGCAAGCCCAACCCGTGCTGGAGACGTAGCTTCTTCCACTGGGTCGTCATGCATCTGGATTGATTTTATCAGAACCTCGTCTCCCTTTGGCAAAAGTTTTAGCTTGTCATACGCCTTGACCTTTCCCTGGGCCACTTTGCCAAGTATGACCGTGCCTACGCCTTTCACGTCAAAGCAATGGTCAATAGGAATTCTTGTCGGACCGTCTCCAGATACCGGCTCCAGTGCATCCATCTCTTGCTTCAGGTTTGATTGTTCCACAATCTTGTATTGTTCTACAACCGTTCCTTTTATCATTAAGAGAAGTTTTTCCTGGTCTACATCATAGGAGTGGGTCAGCAGTCCCTTGGTTTTACCAAGTACGTCAAGGGCAACAATCTGCTCACCTGTAAACTTGTCAAGTTTTGACACATGAAATATCACGTATTCCCCCATGTTTATGGCCTGAAGTAGCGGAGGTATCTTTTCTGGAAAGCCCGTGGGCAAAGTCCACGTCTTTACAAAACCTGTATCTTTTTTATCATATATTGTGATATCAGTGGTGGTTCCTTTTTTTCCTAGATCCTTGGCAATTGTTTCATCTCCAAGCAGGGTATAGTTTATTGACTTCATTTTACTTGTGGAAATTCACAACCAGTAAAATATCTTGTGGGATATACAAGTGAAGATACGGAATCATGAGACGTCATACAACGCCTATTTTGTTTACTGTGACAAGACCATTGTCGCCAATAATTTCTTTGATTTCTGGCAGTATCTCTTCAATTTTTTTCAGATCGTCTATTACTTCTATTACCAGCGGCATGTTGATTGA
The DNA here is from genome assembly GCA_028867785.1 of Nitrososphaerota archaeon. Taxonomy (GTDB): domain Archaea; phylum Thermoproteota; class Nitrososphaeria; order Nitrososphaerales; family Nitrosopumilaceae; genus Nitrosotalea. The sequence continues at coordinate 205,980 of JAGWFS010000002.1, read as the reverse complement.
TATTCCTTCTATTTGGAAATTGGATTTTCCGCGCTTGCCGTATCCAGATACCCCCGTCCACACAGTGGCGCCAGAGATATGGCCTTTCTTAAGAATGTCAAGTATCAGGTTATGGACGCGTTTTCCCTTGAATGTGTCATTGCGCTTTATCCTTATCACAAGCGCCCACATGTCCAGTGTTCTCATCTAAACCCTCCACTCAAAATCAGGCCTGTCAAAGCTCTGCCGCCAAATATTGCCCCAAGTGACAATCCCACGTTTGTCAAAACGTTGACTGCCACCATCAGGTATTGCTTGTTATCAATCATGTTTGAGGTTTCAAGCGCAAATGAGGACATTGTGGTCAGCCCTCCACAAAACCCAATTGCTACAAACAGTGCATATTTCTCATCCAGATTCCATTGCTGAGAAACGACTGCAAATGCGCCAAGAATGAAACTTCCTATGACGTTTACAATCAGTATGTTTACAGGCAATGCTCCAAACAGCAGCGGCGATTTTGTAATACCATATCTTAGGAAAATTCCCGCCGTTCCCCCTACTGCAAGAAAAGCAAGCTCTATCATTTTCATACCTGACTAGTATAGCAGTTACTTAAATTAACTACATTTTTGGTTTTCACAGTACCATATGAAAAATCTTCCATGCTCAGTTTCATATCGGAGTCTTTTTTGCTAAAGTTTTATCATTGGGCCTGTCAGAAGAACGGAAATGTGTCTTTGCTGCATTCCTCATGCGTTTCTTGGCATATACGACTGCAACTGCCACCCCAGCCGGCACAAAGAAGATTGGCATTAGCCAGAAATTCACATCCATGTTTCTTGCAGGCTCAACCATTGGCATATTCATATCACTTGTATCTGTTGAGTTGCCAGGATTTACTACAGTAGTATACTGCACATCTTGATCGGTATGTGCAATATCAGAAAATTCAAAGGTCACGGGCCCTGTGTTGTCGAATCGAAAATACTGGTATGCCCCTCCAAACTGTGTCGAGTCTTCAATTTTGTACAGTTGTTGTCCATTTTGTATAATTGTAAATACATAGTGAGCCGGAATTGCTTCGTACTTGATGTTGTCGTAGACCTGATATATGAACACAATTTGTTTCCCAGTTGTAATGTAATGTGGCTCCCAATCGAGATCTACCTCGTATGCCCTGTCAGGGGTGAGTCGTACGACTGGAAATTTTGTAATCTCGTTCCCATATGCATCAACAGGAACAGATTCTGTTGGCTTTACTATCACGTAACCCTGCATCCATGGGTGCAAGCTACAGTAATACTCGAATGTTCCAGTCGTCGTGAACTTGTGGGTCCAAGATTTGCCAATGAGGATGTTGCCACTGTCAAAAAGACCATTTGGTTGCCCAACGCTATTTCCAAGAAGACTTGCTCTGCCTGAAGAGTGACCGCTTGTTACAGTATGGATCTCCTTATCTTGATTTATCCAAGTTACACTCTGATTCACAGATATAGTCACAGTGGACGGTGCATACCAAGATGGGGCCGAGGTGTCAAATTGCGGATTGTACGCACCATATGGGATTGTAACAACTTGTGATGTACCAGAAGGAGCTTGTGACACTGCCGTATGTGCGCTATATTGATTGCCAATTGTTATGCTTACTATCTCGTTTGGCCCTGTCCACTCCGATATACTAGTATCTGGAGCACCTGATCCTTGCAGCTGGATTTGAAAGTTAACGGGGCTTACGTTTTGCAAATCACTTGTAACCTGAATATCTTTTCCATCAGCTGCGAGCGCAGACTCGTTTGAAAGTATCCACGCGCCATTACCTTCTATCTGTTGAGCCCTTATGCCATAATTTTCGTACGGTATCAACCTTCCCTGTGGGTCTGTAAAGGATATTTGGAGAGCAAGAGGCTGATCTGGTTCTATTGGCGTAGATATCAATGTAACATGAACAGAGCCATCCGAAGAAACTGCTTTTCCTACGACCAGCTGGCTGTTAGATTCTGTCTGCGTAAATTCGGGGGTCTTATCGTAATACTGTGCAAAGGCAGGGCTGTGCACTAGATACAAACTAGACAATATGAAAATGATCATACCATAGGTGAGATATTCTTCAAAGATCTTTTTGCTTTTGACTTGAGGTAATATGGAGAAAGCCTTGACTGTTGTGCATGAAGTCATTCTGCAACTTGGTTTTTTTTTATTTTTGTTCATTTGTCTACCTCTTAATTTTTCATTAGGTAGACATTATCAGCTCCTTCTGGGGCGGTTTAGGAATTTTGTCCCAAGGCTAATGCCATAGCCACATAATTTCTTTCACTACGCCTTTATAACTCTAACAGTTAGGCAAAAAGAAGATCCGAATATCGCACATTTTGAATCCAAAATTTTTCGAGACATACCATTACGAGCAGATTTGCGAACCATCTTGTTCACAGATTTCTACAGTTTTTTTACGAATCTTCAGAGATTCAGAACTATCCAGGTTTTGTTTTACTCTCAGTATAGAAATCAAGAAATGATTCAAAATCAATTGGTTCGTCCAGAATTTCTGTTATCTTTGATACTTTATCAGTAACCAAAAGACAAGATTGTTTGAAATCATTTTCATTAAATTCTATTATAGATAGTTTTGTCTTGATGTTCTGAACATCATTTTTTAGACTGGTGTTGACAACCAGAATAACGCGTAATCCCTTACCTTGAGCATAGCCTATTTCTTGATTAAACAGACTCGAAACAAGAAGTTTCGAGGTAAGAATAGCAATAAAACAGACAGATGAACGGATCATGTCTTTGAGTTCAGATGAAAGGAAACTATCATGAGATTCAACATCTACTAGATATGTACCGAATCCTTTTTCCGCAAGCGCAGATTCCAAAATATGTGCTTTTTCCTCATCATTTTTGCTGAAACATACAAAAGTTTTAAATTTTGATCTGACGCTATTGTGTTTTTTTAGATTGTCTTGACTCAATCCCAAATCACTATGATCTTTCGATATATTTTGAACCCCGTTTTTTCAAATAGAATCAGAGAGCAATCAATGTTTGGAATACTTTCCCATCAACTCAGTCGTGCCTACAACATGACCACTCATGGCTTGCTCAAGATCGCTTCTTGTTGCATTCTCATTGAGATCAAGAACGGAATCCAACGCATAAGCAGTGAAAAAGTATCTGTGGATTCCAGATGGCGGGCATGGTCCTTTGTATCCATGAGTTTTGGCACTTGTGATTCCTTGGGGAAATGGAATGCCTTGTCCTGCGGAAAATGCGGTAACATTAGTTGGAATGTTCCATACTGTCCAATGTGTAAACGGTCCGCTTGGAGCATCAACATCTACTACGGTCAGTGCAAGACTTTTTGCGGTCTTTGGAACGCCCGACATGACAAGAGGCGGGGAGATACCGTCTCCGTCGCACGTATACTGCAATGGGATTGTTCCATTGTTCTCAAATGCGGTGCTTGATATTACAAAATCCTGAGAATGTACTGTCTGTGTTACGTTTTGCTGTACAAGCATGAAAGACGCTATCGCGATTGCTGCAGTAGAAACCGCTACCATGACCAGCGTGCGCATGCTAAAAACTGTACTCTCCTTTTAAATAAATTAGTTCAACCGTGATGTGTAAAATGGATAAAAAGTTACAAGATTTTAATACATTTGGGAGCAACCTAGAATCGTGGTAGTAGACATCGTAAGAACGATCAACAGGGTAGGCAAGTGGTCCCTTAACAGGGCAATTGGAAAAAGGAGGCCTCTCATTGCAGTCTTTAGCCTCACGCATTATTGCAATTACTTTTGTCCCATGTGCCCGTTTGGAGACTCGGACAAGCAAGGGCAGCTAAAACTTGCAAGTAAAAACGACCTGACCACGGGTCAATGGAGGCAGATATTTGACAAGGTTGCAGAATACTGCATCTGGTCCATAATCGAAGGTGGGGAGCCTACAAGCAGGCCAGACTTTATTGAGCTTGTGCGCCATCTGCACAGCCTCAAGTTGCCAATTACCCTGATTACAAACTGTTCACTGCTGCATACGATAGACCTTGACGAGCTAAAGGGATACACCCAGTTCATAACATGCAGCATAGATTCTGTCTTTGAAGAGTCTTATTGCAAAGTTCGCGGTGTCAACCCGCAAACCTATCAGCGGGTGATGCAAAACCTCCAATTGTTGACGGAACACAAAGTTCCACATTATTTTAACTCTGTAATAACCAAGTTTAACACAAAGGAATTCATCGATAAATCCTATTTTAGAAGGGCAAAGGAGCTTGGTGTAAACGCAGTCTCCCTGACGTTTGTGGAGGACAGATCAGATGTTGACTATTCGTTGCTGCCTGACAGGGATACAGTCATAAAAGTTTGCCAGAGCATCCTTGAACACATACATAGCAAGGAAGATCCGCAGATAATGATTCCACCGCAATACTTTGAGCAGATAATCAAGCACGGACGTGGGATGTATGATGAATGCGGCGTGTGGAAAAGCATCTTTGTAAATGGAAATGGTACTGTCATGGTACCATGCTGGAAATATAGCAGTCCTGAGAACACATACAACCTTCTCGAGAAAAGCGTAGATGAGATCTGGAGTGCACCCCAGTGGGAGATTGCCAAAACTTGTCATGATTGCGAGGTACTAGGATGCATATGGTATTCCTCCCAGCCTGTGACAACCTTTGCCCAGAATTATATGAGAGGATTGTCCAAGATGATCAGCCAGCGCTCGCCTGAGATAGCGCAGCAGATCTAGTTCTTCCGCGCAACAATCACATCTACCTTGTAATCTAGGTACAGTCTTGAATTGACATTCAGTTTCCACGGTATGTAGCTAGGCTTGCCCGTGCCTTGAACTATAGCAAACCCGGCGTTTCTCAGATATGATCTCAGCTCTTCCGGGCCTGTCTTTGTCTTTACAGAGTTTTTTCCCCGGTCAAAATCATACGGATCAGACAACATGAGAAACTTTTTTGTCTGACGCGAGATGATCTTCAAGAGTTTACTCGGCTCCACAATGTCAAGCAGGTTCAAAGCCATAACGAGATCAAACTTTTGGCTTCCAAACGGAGTGTTTAGCGAGTCAGCTAGAAGAAAATCAGAGTTTTTTCTCTGATTCTTTTTTGCCTCCACTATGCCGTAAAATGACTTGTCCATACCAAATACCACAGAGTTTCTTTTTGCAGACTCTCTTACCATATTGCCTATGGAACATCCATGTTCCAACACAAGGCTGCTTGCAGGTAGTTTTTGCATCAGATCCCTCACGCGGGAATAAAATTTCGACCGCAAGCTATTCCTGTAGATTCCCACCCACTTTCGTTCAAGGTCAGATGTATCTTCTGATGTATGCTTTATTTTTCTCAGGGTCTCTTTTACAAATGATTTCATTTTGGACGATGTGGCAAGCAACATAAGCTGGCCGCCCAAAGACATACGAATTGAAAAATACGAAGGCATGTCATCAAGCATGAAAGGCACTGAACATATTATAGGATAGACAGATTTGCAACTGGTGCAATTTAGAAACCCCTCCTCAACCTCTGTCTCACCTGCCATGGATTCTACTGATAAAGCAGACTTGCAGTTTATGCATCGGATATATTTTGCAGTAAAATCAAGCAATGAGGCTTTAGAATGTATGGCAGATTAAATTCATACCGCCGGCTATTCTTGGATCTTGCTTTCCTGGAACGAGTCCGAGTTATACCAACAATATCTGAAATAGTCCAGGCACCACTCGTGAAACAAGGGATCCCTACTGTAAAACATCTCCCTCATGTCTGCAACCCCGTCCAGAGTAGGAAAACCGACGCATGCCTCTTTCTCGTTTAACACCACTACCACATTTGTGCCGGCTCTCATTTTTCGTTCAACTAGGCCCTTCTCAAGCAGTTCCTTCATGCCCAGCTTTTTGAGAAGTTCCTTCCTGCCTTTTGGTACGATGACAGGTTCGGAAAAAATGTAATGTAGTTTTATCCCCTGTTTCACTTTGGTAAGAAGCGGCTCTATCAGATCAAGGGGCACTTCTGTAAAGATCTCGTATACAAATTCATCTGCATTTTTGTAGATTGCCTTCCACTGTTCCAGGACCTTGACGAATCCCTTGACCTGTTGCCCTCCAGCAAGAGCGCCGATTCTTTGTATGAACTTCATTGACACGTCACCAAAATCATGATTCTCAAAGTATTTTCTGTTCTTGGAGAGGAACAGGAGGGACGGAACTTGGGTACACATGGTTTTTCCATATGTAGTCAGGTCATACATGCCATCCTTGTCTTTCATGATCAATCCGGCAGTTGCAAGACGCTCAAAATTTCTATGGACTTCCTGCACTGTGGCGTGCAGCTCCTTTGCCATGTTGGATATCTTTGATTTCTTTTCCAGTAGTTTGAAGATTATATTGAGTCGCTGCTCGCTTGCAAGCTCAAGAAAATCGTTTGCAGCGTTTTCATATATGTCAGTCACTAGCAGAATGTTCCAAGTTATTTATCTAAATCTTTGCCCATACTGGACATGTTTTTTGCAGAAGCGCATGTAGAATTGACACATCTCAGCGTGGCAGAACCGGGAACATGCAGAGGACTCAGTTAACTTAGTTAAGTAATCCATTAAATTGTACAAGTAAGAATAGGATCAATGTTAGAGATCCAAGGCGGCCAAGACAAGGAGATACAGGATCTTTTGTCCGATAAAGCTAGCAGGATAATATTGGAATCCATCATGACAACTGCAAAATCTACAAGCCAGATTTGCACAGAATGCAGCATACCCACAAGTACGGCATATAGAAAGATGCAAAAGCTGGCAGATCGCAAGGTAATACGCAAAATCGGAACCATAAATGAATCAGGCAAGAGAGAGATACTCTACAAGGGCAACTTTTCAGTACTGAAAAAAGTCCTAGGATGAGTTGTTAAACTAAAATACAGTTCTGTCTTTTTGATAAACATGATTACGGTAAACTGCAGAGAAGTCCCCTCCATAAAATCCCCGCTGGCCATATACACCTCTGACAAAGTCGGAGCAGTTCCAGCCCTGAAACTGCACGAGTTTGTTCTTTCACCCATTGAGGATGAGGAGATTGACGCCACAAACGTCATCACGGCAATCAAGATGTTCCTTGCATCAATAGGGCGTGAAAGGCATTTTGCAGTCATACAGAAAAACATGGTAGTCACAGTTGTCTCGCTTGATGGCTACAAATTAGAGTCGTTTCCACATGGCAGATCAGACCAGTTTTTCTCTTGCATTCACTGCGGCCATGTCACCCAGTTTGAGACGGTACACAACAACCACATGAAGATTCACTATTTATGATGAATGATCGGATAAAGATCCGCTATCTGTGAGATTTGTGCATTACAGATGCATCTTTTATAAAGTACCGAGGTCTTGCTAATTGGCAATTACTTCGTAAAACACTGGCCTTGGGGGGGTCTCCATGTATGAATGACCCTTTGATTGTATTCTGGAATGTTCCTGGGTTTGGTGCATTTTTTCAAATTTTTCTTGGCTTTCAAACTCTACAAGAATTGTGTGTTTTCCCATGCGAGTGGCCAAAAGTCTTCTGTTAACGAACCCGTCAAACTTTGCAAGGTCCTTGTTTGATTCGTTGACCCATTGTTTGAATTCTGCTTCCATTCCTTTTTTTAGTTGAATGTCAACTACAGCTACGAACACAGGATCCTTCGATGATTAAGGATTTAAGAGCATTTCTAATATTCTCACTTTTAGCAAGTCAACCAAGATTTACGCAATAATGCTAAATACGGGATTACTTCGATCAGACGTATGAATGAGAAGACCATGATATTTGGAGGGATTGCAGCGGCAATAGCGGTAATGACTACGCTTGTCTTCCCGTTTTGGAATCTCATTCCCAGTACAGTAACCGAGGTGGTCACGGTAAAGGCAGTGGACCAGAGCGGTTGCTATGTTGAAACCAAAGATCATTTTGTCGTAAAGATACCCCCGTGCAACGCACAGCCGGGACAGAACATTACAGCATCGTTTGACGGAAAAATAAGAGAACGTGAAAAACAGATCTAGAGCAATTTCAGATTTTGCGTGACCTTGTCAATTGTATCTTCCGGAGCAGGCCCTATAGATATGCAGGTAACTGTGCCTGGCTCGATTTGTGTGTGGCCGGCATCTGTTACCTCGGACCACGGAAGGCCTAGCGATATTGCATGTTTTTTCACATTTTCAAGCTCTGACAGGCTTGAAACCTTGAGTACAACTTTTTCTTGGCCGGATTCTGCCCATTCGTCATACCATTCCCTGTTTGACTTTCTGACATGTTCTGCTCCTAGAACGCATGCATGCCCCACCTGAGCAGCAATCTTTCCCGTGCCCATTCCAAGATCCCGCCTAACAACTATTACCTGTTTTACTGTGCCCATACCAATTCTGAATCAGAGCAGCACATGTTAAAACTTTTGAGTTGGGTTTGCTTTTGCTGCCATACAGCGGAATTTTGCGTCTTGAACCGCATGAAGAGTTTGTCCCGTTGTTACAGACAGCAGGTTATATTCAAAGCGCAATACGTGGAAACATAATGGAAGCCATTCAAAAAACCATCAGGCCGTCATGCTCTCTTTGCAACACGGAGATGAGATTTGTGGAAGGCGATGTGATATTTGGTGACAAGTGGTTCCACAAAGATTGTGCGCCAAAGTACAGGCTCAAACAACACTAGAAGTTCGAAATGTCCAAGACATTGGAATCTGATGTAACGCTTGATGTTTGATATAAATAATTGACGAAAAGTATCATGGTGTGGATTATGACGTAGTTGTCGCAGGGGGAAGCGTGGCAGGTCTTTTGTGTGCAAGAGAGATTGCGGCACAAAACCACCGGGTTCTTGTAATAGAGGAAGATTACGAGATTGGCACTCCGGAACACTGCGGTGGGCTTGTAAGCACATCCGGCATGGACGAGCTTGGAATAATTCCTTTCAGGGCAACGCTTGACAACAAGATAAGGTCTGCGCGAGTAACAGCACCGTCAGGAAAAGACTTTGTGCTTGACGCAAGGCCACAGCAGGTCATAGTCCTAGACAGAAGAGAGTTTGACAAACAGATTGCCCACCAGGCCAAGGTCAACGGGGCCGAAATACGCGTGAGAACTTCACTTAGGGAGATAACAAAGGACGGGGTCAGGACAAGTGACGGTGAGATCAAATGCAGGACAATAGTTGATGCAAGGGGCGTTTCGTCATTGATTAACAAAGACCGCACAGGAACTCTCCAATCAGCACAGTACGAAGTGTATGCAGACTGGATAGACAAGGAAAGAGTCGAGGTGTATCTTGATCAAGAAAAATATCCTGGATTCTTTGCATGGGTCATACCAACAAGGCACGATGAGGCAAAGGTGGGAGTTGCTGGCAAGGGAATAAACTCGGCAGCGGTGCTAGAAGACTTTTTGAAAGAGAAAGGCAGATACTCCGCTGTAAGGAAAATATTTGCTCCCATATGGATTAAGGGTCCAATCAAAGAATTTGTGACAAGAAATATTGTGACTGTCGGAGATGCCGCCGGACAGGCAAAACCCACAACCGCAGGAGGAATCTATTCTTCAGGGCTGGGGGGCATATTTGCCGGAAATGCCATATCAAAATTTTTAGAGACTGGAAAAGAAGGCACCTTGCAGGAATACCAGAAAAAATGGACAGATAAATTTGGAAAAGAGTTTGAGCAGATGCTTCTGGCAAGATCTCTTCTTGAAAGACTGGACAACAAATCAATCAACAGTCTTTTTGAATCAATAACCCCCGAAGTTTTAAATGAAATTTCAAAGGAGGGAAGTTTTGATTTTCATACCATGTCTGTTGCAAAACTTTTAGGAGTAAAGGGATCAGTAAAAGCTGTTCAGACAATTTTGGGAAATGAGCTGAGACGACTTTTGGGGTAAACACATCTAGTTAATAAGGAAGATATAAATTCGGTAGAAAGTCAGTTCAGGCATGTCGTCATCTATTGCACTGCCCGTATGCAGTTCATGTCATAGACCCATAATGCCTAATGATAAATGTGTAAAATTCAACTGTCCCGGCTGTGGTTCTGTACTGCTCTGGAGATGCGAAAGCTGCAGAGAAGCTGCCAGAACATATACGTGCAAGTCATGCAATTTTGAAGGACCATAAAGAAGATGCCGCGTTTAACACTACGAGCAAAGATTCTACCAACAGGGACTGAGATTGATCTTGACGGGGTTGCCAAGAAGATCGGCACTACTCTGAAAGACGGAATAACACTTGGAAAATACACAAAAGAGCCCCTTGCTTTTGGCCTTTATTTTATTAATGCAGAATTCTCTCTAGACGACAGGGAAGGACAGATGGACTCGCTTGAAAACTGCGTCCGTTCAGCCGAAGGGGTGGGGGAGTTCGAGGTGCTCGGAATAAGTCGGGCCTCGGTAGACGCAAAATAGGTGTCTGCAATGAGAAAAGACGAGCTACTCCAAATGCGCGTCGGGGAGGCCAAGCAAAGAGACGTAGGCAAAAGACGAGCAAGAATAGAACCAGAAGCTATGGAATTTTTAAAAGTTGAACCAGGCGACATGATAGAAATCATCGGGAAAAAATCCAGTTGTGCAATAGTGTGGCCCGCTGATGACGACAACAAGGCACCAGACATGATAAGAATAGACGGCCAGACAAGGAAGAACTCTGGTGTTGGAATAAACGACCTAGTCAACGTTAGAAAGGTGGTAGCAAAGCCAGCAAAGACTGTGGTACTCATGCCAGTAAACGGAAATGTCACAGTGGACAAGGAGTTTACAGATTTTGTCAAAAACAGACTGAAGGGGCTGCCGCTTTCAGAAGGAGACGACATATCGGTAATGATACTGGGCAACTCAATGGACTTTAAGATTCACAAGATTTCACCGAAGGGAGTTGTCAAGATAGAGCGTGGAACTTCGCTTACAATTTTGACCGAAACCTCTGTAGACAAGAAGATTCGGGTTACGTACGAGGAGATAGGCGGACTCAGGGCTCAGATAAACAGAATGCGCGAGATTGTGGAGCTTCCTCTGAAACACCCGGAGGTTTTCACTCAATTAAACGTAGAACCGCATAGCGGAATTCTCTTGTACGGCCCTCCCGGATGCGGCAAGACACTGATTGCCAAAGTACTTGCAAGCGAATCTGAGGCCAATTTCTATTCCATAAACGGACCTGAAATAATGAACAAGTATTACGGAGAGACAGAGGCAAGACTCAGAGACATATTCAAAGAGGCAAAGGACAATGCTCCAAGTGTGATATTCATAGACGAGATTGATGCAATCGCTCCAAAAAGAGAGGAGGCTTATGGCGATGTCGAGAAAAGAGTGGTGGCCCAGCTGTTAGCATTGATGGACGGTTTGACAGACAGAGGAAATGTCATAGTATTGGGTGCAACCAACAGACCCGAAAGTGTAGACCCCGCACTTAGAAGGCCTGGCAGGTTTGACAGGGAGATCGAGATATCAGTGCCAAACGCAGATGGAAGACTCGAGATTCTTCAGATTCACACAAGAGGCATGCCCCTTGCAGACGATGTAGACCTGAAGATCTTGGCAGCAGAGCTTCACGGTTACACCGGTGCAGACATTAAATCGCTTTGCAGGGAAGCTGCAATGAAGACACTTAGGACCTTTTTGCCTGAAATTGAAACGGAGGCTGAAAAGATATCGCCCGAAGTTCTGCAGAAGATGGCCATAAACCTTCATGACTTTTACGATGCAATGCATGAGATTGTACCCACTGCAATGAGGGAGTTCTATGTCGAGAGTCCAAAAGTATGGTGGAAGGATGTTGGAGGTCTGGATGATGCAAAAAGAACGCTAAACGATAACCTGATCACTGCAATAAAAGAGCCTGCAAAGTTTCAAAAGATGGGAATCAAGCCTCCCAAAGGTGCGCTGCTTTACGGCCCTCCAGGGTGTGGCAAGTCCCTGCTTGCAAGAGCGCTTGCAACAGAGAGCGGCGGCAACATGATATTGGTACGAGGAGCAGAGATTCTTTCAAAATGGGTAGGCGAGTCTGAAAAAGCAATAAGGGAGATTTTCAGAAAAGCAAAGGCTTCATCCCCGTGCATCATAATTTTCGATGAGCTAGACTCTCTGGCAAGATCAAAATCTCCAGAAGAAGGAGGCGTGGGAGAAAGACTGCTCAGCCAGTTGCTTACAGAGATGGAAGACGGAGGAGCTTCAAGGGTCATTGTTGTAGGAATTTCCAACAGACCTGATTTGATAGACCCGTCACTTCTCAGACCCGGTCGTCTCGATTTGATACTTTTCATACCTGCTCCTGAAGAAAAAGGAAGGCTTGAGATAATCAAGACGTTAACAAGGCAGATGCCTCTGTCTGGAGACGTTGATTTGAAAGAGATTGCATTTGCAACAAAAGGACACACGGGCGCAGACCTTGTGGCAGTATGCAGGGAGGCTGCAGTGCAGGCAATGAGAAACAACGCGTCAAAGATTGGCAATGCTGACTTTGCCGCAGCATTAAAGGTCATCAAGCCTTCCATCACCAAAGGTGTCGAAGACTGGTACACGTCAATCAAAGACAATATATCATACGCGCTGCCAAAGCCAATTGACAAAGCATTTTACGGTTAAGATATGACAACCATGCCTCTTAGAAATTCAGTATATGAAATAGTAAAGAACGCAGGAGCCATGACAGACTCGGAACTCTCAAAAGCATTGGTAAAATCCGGAATCTCGATACCTGAAGACGAGTTCAACAAGACACTGCTCAACTTGGAAATTTACGGGCTCGTCAAGGTCACATGGCTGACAAAGGACGAAAGAAGGGTGGAGATCTCGGTAAAAGAAGCAGATGAGGACGAGATAGAAAAACAGAACCAGGAAAGCTTGGAAAAAGAATACGAGGCAGGATTTCCAGGCGTAGAGCAGGAAGATCTGGAAGAATAAATTATTTCACAAATACTGGAAAGTGAAATGCCGCATCAAGTGCAATTCCTACAAAAATTATTGTAAGATACGGGGCGGTCACCTTGTAAGCTTTCCATGCAAAGTCCGAAGTGGGGTTCTTTGTCAGCTTGTAATGATACACCAGCATGAGTCCTCCCGATACTGCCGCGATTGCAAGATAGACATAGCCTAGGCCAAACGCTACAAGTGCCAGAGAATACGGGAGCAGGATGGCGGTGTTGGCAAGTATGTATTTTGAAGTCTTTTGCATTCCAATCAGCACCGGCAGCATCGGCACGTGAGCCTCCGCATAGTCGTCCCTTATCTTCATCGCAAGACACCAAAAGTGAGACGGCGTCCATGCAAAGACAAGTATCCCCACAAGCGCGCCCAAGACATCCATGGAGCCGGTTGCTGCTGACCAGCCAGCCATCGCTGCACAGCTTCCGGCAAATCCACCAATCACAATATTTGACGAGTTGGTGCGCTTGAGCCATGCGGTATAGATTATCACGTAGAAAAAGATTCCAAGCGCTATGAAAAATGTCGAAAGCGCGTTCAGCGTAAACCACGCATAAATTACAGAGATCGCACTAACAGCAAGACCATACAGCAAAACATTTCTTGCAGACATTCTTCCAGACGGAATGGGTCTCTTGCTTGTTCTTTTCATCAACGGATCGATGTCTCGATCATAGTAATGATTCAGAGCACTTGATCCTGCAGAGGAAAGCGATCCGGCTACGATGAGGTGCAGTAAGCTTATGTAGTTAAGCTGCGGCCCTATCAACTTGCTTGCAGCATACATAGAGGTTATCGCAGTAATTACAAGCAAAACTACTATACGGGGTTTTGATATTTCCAGTACTTCTTTTAATCCCACTAGCCTTAGCGGGCCTTGTGGGAATTTAATTTCTTCGAAGCTTATCAACGAAGGTCAAAAGAATTAAGTACCTCACCTAATCGCACTATGACGATGAGTGACTGGGACCTCATGATGCCGGGCATGGGCCTGACTGCTATCGGCATGTCAGGAGTCATTTTATCCTACATGGGCATTGCTGACACCTTCCTTACAGGAATGCAGGCACTTTCAGGCCTGACCATGCTATTCGGAATGGTATTTCTCTCGGCTGGAATCCTAAACGGCGGAATTTCAACCAGCGCAAGGGCAAAGGCTACGACTCTTGTGATCTTTGGAATTGCAGGCTCGGTCGGAGCTTATGCACTAAGTCTGAATACAGTCATAACGTCATTGCCAAGATTTATCGGAGTTTTGATCATCATAATCGTACCAACTATCGTGATAGCATTTGCCTCAATGAGGATGCCGAAATATCTCAAGCCAATATCTGTCATATTTCTGGCCGCCATGGCAGTAGGTGCAGGCTCCTTTACGGCGTTTGGATTTTTGGGACCGGGTGCCCAGTTCTCGCTGCATCCGCTAAACGCAACAAATGCCACAGAATCATCAAGCCAGGCATTGCCTACTGCTCCGGTAATCACAGTCAACATACCAGTCAACGCCTCTATCAAGGGAAATCCAAACTTTACGCCCAATACGGTTACAGTTCCGAAAGGCGACATAATAAAGTGGACAAACAACGATACTGCAGCACACACAGTCACAAACGCACCAGACGGTTCTGTGTTTGATTCAGGCCTTATTACATCTGGGAAGACATATTCGCTTGACACGTCAAAGCTAAATGCAACGGAATACGATTACATGTGCACGGTCCATCCATGGATGACTGGCAAGATAGTGATAACACAACCAATAGTTTCAAACGTCAGCATTGCAAAGGGCGCATCAACACAGAGCGCCGGCCAGAAATACTTTGATCCTGCAAGTGATTCCGTCAAAGTCGGAACAACTGTCGTATGGACCAACCAGGACAGTGCTGCCCATACGGTTACAAGCGGGGACCAAAGCACAGGACCTTCCGGAACATTTGATTCGGGACTGATCAAGCCAGGCAACACATTCAAGTACACGTTCACAACAGCCGGTACAACGTCGTACTTCTGCACAATCCATCCATGGATGACTGGAAAGATAATAGTAGGATGACATTGGAGAAAAATCTAGTCCTTTCCAAAAATCATGTCGACATACTAAAAAAACACGCAAAACAAAGCGAGCCCAACGAGTCTTGTGCCATACTATTTGGAAAGAATGAGGAAACCGGGTTTTTCATTTCCGAGGTTTTCCTGACAAAAAATTCAGAGCCTTCTCCGGTCAGTTTCACCATATCAAACGTGGAGCTAATCAAGGCGTATGCAGAGTCGGAAAAAAAGAGGCTGGAAGTCATTGCAATATTTCATTCACATCCTGATTCTACAGCATATCCTTCTTCCACTGACCGCCAATACATGGAGACAAATCCAGTCCCGTGGCTCATCTATTCAAATTCCAATAATGAGTTTAGGGCATATATTCTAGAATCGACCGTCATCCCCATCGATGTGACAATCCTTTAGCATTATTGCTTGTGTATGTTTTTTTTATGGCGTTCAAAATGCTCCTTGTCTACAAAGGTTGCGCTACAATCCTTACACTTGAATTCGGCTTTTTGGCCCCACAATGTCAGTCATACGCTGAAGTTACGTAAAAGAATTACTCTATAACAAGACATCACGATAAAATTGAATTTCTTCGTCTCAGACGCGCAGGTAACCGAAGGGTTGAAAGTATGCCACTATTTGTTCAGTAACTGGGCCCAGCCCCTCTCGGTAAGTTTTTGCGCAGTGTTGGCGCTCATGCACGCAGGAGATCCATCTTCTGCTTTTATGACCAGCTCCAAGCCTTCATTGCAGACTGTGTCCTTTGCTGTAATCCCAGACCTGAACTGGGCAAGCGGCGACTTGGCAACAGATGCTGCGGATTGGTCTGATACTGTAAAAAGAATCGATTTTGATACATGGGTAAAGTTGTTGTTAAAATCCTTTGATGTCGGGTTGAATGCACTGTACGAAAATATCACGGTCGCATTTGCAGTACCGGGCGATGCTGCCACATAGGCAATTTGGGAATTCATCGTGGAACCAGTGACACTTTCGCCGGGATTTAGTATCACCCGTGGCGACATCCAGTTGCACACTCTTTTTAACTTTGACGCCGTATGATTGTCCAGTTCTAGCGTAAACGGCATGCTACATGCATTGAAGACGTTTATTGTATTTGGTGAGTTATTGACCAGGGTTGCGTTGATTACAAACACGTCCCCAACTCTGACTGCATAAGGCTGTACTTTAAGATTGATTATCGATATTCCAGCATCCGCCTGGGCAGACAACACATATGATGACATAAAGAGCAAGACTAGCAATGATAACGCGGAGATCTGGGTCGTATTCATGATTTTCATTGAATTGGGTTTGCAATATAATAGGTTCAGGTCAGTTCGTGTTGGTTTTCAGATTAAATTCTCTGATACTCATAAGATCGCTTCGTGTCTAGCTACCCGATGTTTATTTTCATACTTTGCATGGAATAAATATCCCTTTTCTGCCCATCAAAAACATGGAAATTCATGTATACGATACATACGTGGAAGCAAAGGATGGTCACACTATGCACTTTGATGTCATTACTGCAGTCAAAGATCATCAAAAGGCAATCCAGTATGCAAGAGAATGGTTGAAGACCATTGGTGAGGGAGACTCGAAGGTTACAACTGAAGAGTGCCAGTTCTGCCACTCACAAGGTGCGCCTCCGCCAATTGCCAATGAGATCCAGTCAAAAGGGTACTTCATCCAGAAGATGGAAGGCTGTCCATAAGCGCTGCTTTTTCATTTTTAATTCTACTATTTTTGAAAACTCTTTTTAGATTGTCTAGCATTATCCCGAGTCGTGACAAAAAATGACAAGTACAACAAGCTGACCGTGGAAGGCGAGATCATGACAAAATGGATATGCGGCTGTTTTGAGACAGTGGACGGGTTCTTCAAGTTCTGCCAGGAGCACAGCGAGGCGATGAAGAAGACCATAGAGGCCCAGATAGACGAGCTTGACATGACCATAGTGATAGACGACAAAAAGGCTGCAGATTAGAGCGTTATTACTGCAATAAACGCAGATACAAACACGATTGCCACGGTATTTAGCAGCTTTATGACGGTATTGAGTGCAGGTCCCGCGGTATCTTTGTACGGGTCACCTATCACGTCTCCCACGATGGCAATCTTGTGCTCTTCCGTACCCTTCTTTCCCTTGATCTCCATGAACTTTTTTGCATTGTCCCACGCGCCCCCAGTATTTGCCAGGTGGAAGGCAAGAAATATTCCCGTGATGACTGCGCCCATCAACAATCCCACCACTGCGGGAGGTCCAAGCACGACCCCCAGAATAATAGGAGATGCTATGGTAATGGTGGCAGACTTCCACAGTTCCCTCAGTGACGCCACGGTTGCAACATCCACACATTTGGCATAGTCAGGCTTTGTCTTGTAGGTAAGGATACCAGGGGACTCTTTGAATTGCCTTCTTATCTCCTCGACCATTTTTGATGCAGCCCGTGTGACGGCCGACATTAGCTGGTTTGTGATGAAAAACGGCAGCAGGCCTCCAACCAAAAGCCCGACCACCACGGCCGGATTTGACAGGCTGTAGTTTAGTGCATAGTGCAATGCGTTTGCAGGATCATGCCGGATTATTTTGTTGCCGACAAAGTCAAATATTTTTCCCGCTTCGTATTGAAATGCCTGAATCATTGCAAGCGCGGCAAGCCCAGCACTTGCAATTGCAAATCCCTTTGTCACGGCTTTTGTGGTGTTTCCTACCGCATCTATCTCGTCTGTCACCTTGCGGTTTTCTTCTCCCATGCCTGTCATCTCTACTATTCCTCCTGCATTGTCGCTGATAGGTCCAAACGCATCTATGCTCAGTACGATTCCTGCCAGGCTTAGCATCGCCATGGCAGTAAGCGATGTTCCAAAGATTCCATACAGGACGGCTTGCGACTGGTCTCCCTGCAGACTGCCTGCAGCAGACGACACTAGGGCGTAGGAAAGGGCAAGAGACACAACTATTGCAATCATGAACGGACCGGTTGAACGCATCCCCTGAATTATTCCCATCAGGGTCAGGGACGCATAGCCCCACTTTGCAGATGCTTCGATCTCTTGTACAGGCTTGAATCTATAGCTTGTGAAATAATCTGTTATTCTCTGTATTACCGGAACCAGTATGACTCCGATAACAGTGCTGCCAAACATTGCATATGACAGTGCAGAATGATCAAAAAAGAACCAGGTGAAGATAAAATTCAGTATGATGGCAATTGCGGCAGATACATAGAACGCGCGTGCCAGCGGCTTGTTAACGTCATCCATACGTCTTGGACCAATGGTGGATATTCCAACAATTGATGCAATCAGCCCGGATGCTCCAATCAGCATTGGATACAAGAGGTTTTGTTCGTTTCCAATAAGCGCTGCCAGCAGCAGCGAGGCAAGCATTGTGACAATATAAGACTCGTAAATGTCAGAGCCCATCCCTGCCGCATCCCCCACGTTGTCTCCCACATTGTCTGCAATTGTGGCAGGGTTTCGCGGGTCGTCTTCAGGTATGTTTGCCTCGACTTTTCCGACAAGGTCTGCCCCCATATCGGCAGCCTTTGTAAATATTCCCCCTCCCACCCTTATGAAAAGGGCAATCAGACTTGCGCCAATTCCCACGCCTGCAATTGTAATAGGACTATGGAAAAAGTGATACAGTAGGGTTATGGCAAGCAGCGCCATTGCCGGGACCACCAGGCCAACCGTGGCCCCGCCTCTAAATGCCAGTGCAAACGTGTGACCCAGTCCCTTTCCCGAGGCATTGGCTGCCCTGACTGCCGCCTTTACTGTTATCTTGAGCGCAACTAGGCCTGCAACGGCAGACAGGCCTGCACCCACTGCAAAGGCAATTCCGTTTGAATAGCCAATTGCCACGCCTATAATCACTGCAATTCCAATTGCAATTGGTATAACTATCTTGAACTCTCGCTTTAGAAATGCCACCGCGCCTTCTTTTACTGCATTTGAGATGTCAAGCATCTGCTGGGTTCCTGGCTTTTGCCTTGATACCCAGCCTGCAAGGACGGCTGCAACTATGAATGACAGTATGGAGGCGCCCACAGGTATTGCAACCTCTTTGAGCGCCATCCGAGAGTGGAGCTCGTACCAAGTATTTATGTAAATTTATCCTGTCTTTTACATGGAATGTTACAATGATATGAGTTAAAACAAACTTAATTGTAATTTTTATACTCTTTTTTGGTATGGCTTGAAAATCTTTCCTGCCAGGCCACGCCTTACCAGCCTGTTGAAGCGCTTTCCATGGCTCAGATAAGGGAACCTCATATGCATCAACTCGTGCACTATGGTATTGTCAAGTGTCTTGCCGTCGGGAATTTTCTTTACATTGATGAATACCAAATTATGCTGCATGTAAGAGACTCCAAGATACTTGTATGCCGAAGTCCTTCTTCCCTGCGTGATCTCTTTTGGCAGCTCAAGCACCTCCTTTGTGCTCAGGACCACCCGCGGTTCTTCAATCCCAAACCTAGCCGAGTAGATTCCGACTCTTTCAAGTATCTGCAGCCGGAGATCCGGGTCCAGCCTCATCATTTCATCCTATCCTGGGAAGCGGTTTAATCGGAATTGTCAAATATCGTGTCAGGGTTTGTGTACTTTTTCACGTTTACCAAAAAAGTGGTTAAAGGGTCAGAAGTTGTGTAGCTTAATCACATATCATACAGCCACCGGCTCATCATACCCACAATACAAGCAGCGGTTACGTCATAAAAAGAATCTTCTCTAAAATATTAAAAGTGTAGATGTACACACGTTAAATCAGTTGAAGTCCTTCTTGCTGGTTCTAATTTTGTTTGGAATATCCACACTAGCATTTTCCATGGCGTATGGACAGACCGGAAACAATACCGTCCAACAGTTTGCACAAAACGGGGTAATCATGCAGTTCAGATATGTGCCATCAAGCCCGATAATCAATAACTATACCACGCTCATGTTCAATGTGATAAACTCGACTGATGGAAAGCCAGTAGAGTATGTCGCGTTTGTTACCATAGGCAACGTGGTCGGATTCACTGGCGGAAGCGGACACTACAACTTTAGCAATATAATGGTGACAGATGGCAGATTTTCAGTGAACTATGCGTTTCCAAACGACGGCCTTTTTCCGGTGTATTTCCGTGCGAATTATCCCACTTCTGCATATGGTCCGGACAGCCCTATTGCCATAGGAGAGTTCAAAGTAGTTGTGCCGGCACCGTCGGTATTGCCAGGCGATAACACCTTTGTGTATGTCGGAATTGGCGCTGCAGCCGCAGCAGGCTGTGCCGTTGCAGTCGTAATAATGAAAAGAAAACCTAGATAAAACAATCGGTTACCTACATGTTCAGACCATTGAATCCATGATTTTTTTTGCCGCCTTTCTTGTCTCGTCATTCACATCTATCATGACCAGTCCCTCGTTTGGCTGTCCGTACATTATGACGGAATTGTCTTTGGCATAGAGAACAGCAGGCAGCACCAGCAGATCTTCCTCCCCGTCTACCAGTATCCTCACAGGCGGCTTTTCATCAAGTGCCTTTTTTATTATACTGATGCTCTCGTCAGTGATTTGAGCTGCCGGATTTGTGCAGTGCAGGGTTGTACTCACATTTCCCGCCGGAAGTTCTCTCTTGCGCCTTTTTTCCAGGGAATCGACAATCTGCAGCGATGGGCCAAGCCCGAATTTAATCATCTTCTCCGTTGTGGCATCTCCCACCGTTATCAGAAACGTTTCTTTTTTGATGGTTTTTAGAACATTTTCTCTTGTCACATCCGAGTCTTGCAGCAGCAGTCCCATCGGTCTTTTGAGGGCCTCACGCATGTTTTCTGGCAGGCGCACGGTATACGTTATCCGGTTCTCTTTTTATGTAGTTGCTTCTGCCTTCATCTCTTCGCCAAGCTGGGCTGCAATCACGCTGCACCTTGCTGCAATGTTCTTTGCCACAACCATGAATGCCTGTGCGTGGGGCGAGTTGGGATCGGTTACAATCGCTGGCCTTCCGGTGTCAGAGCTTTCCATTATTCCAGGGTTTAGCGGAATCCCGCCAAGAAACGGCAGGTCATATTTTTCACTCATTCTTTTTGCTCCATCTTTTCCAAAGATGTAGTGCTTTGTGCTGCAGTTGTCGCACTTGAAGTAGCTCATGTTTTCTATTACGCCGATGATTGGCACGTTGAGTTTTTGAAACATGCCAAATGCCTTTACTGCGACATTGCTTGCAACCTCCTGCGGGGTTGTTACAACCACTATGCCGGTGATTGGAATTGTCTGGGCAAGTGTCAGTGGGATGTCGCCCGTACCTGGCGGCAGGTCTACAATAAGATAATCAAGATCAGTCCAGTTTGTATCAACCAGGAACTGTTTTAGTATTCCGGAGATTATCGGGCCCCGGTATATCGCAGCCTGATGGTCCTGGTCTGCAAAGAATCCAAATGATACCACCTTGAGCCCGTGAGAGTCGGCAGGCTGCAGCTTGTTGTTCTCGACTTCCATTGCGGCCTTTCCCATGCCAAGCATGAGCGGTACACTTGGGCCGTAAATGTCTGCATCCAGGATTCCAACCTTTGCCCCTGTACGTGCAAGGGCAAGCGCCAGGTTTACTGAAACTGTCGTCTTGCCAACCCCTCCCTTTCCGCTTGCAATTCCTATGATGTTTTTGACTGTAGGTAGCATCTCGTCCATGCTCAGGGCACGTCCCTCCATCACCCTGGCCGTGACCTTGATGTCGGTCTTTGACACTCCGGATATTGTAGATATCGCCTTTCTAACGTCCTGCTCTATCTGATCATTGAAAGGGCATGCAGGGGTGGTAAGCTCCAGTGTAAACTTGAGATCATTTCCGTTGATTTCCAGATCCTTTATCATTCCCATTGAGACAATGTCCTTTTTCAGATCAGGATCAATTACCGTGCTCAATGTCTGCAAGACCTGGTCGACTGAGACCATACGATAAAAAATTCTTCTGAACGATATTTAAACATAGGCAAACAGCGTCATGCAGAAAAATTAGCTTGGGTTAACTTTTGGAGGAGTGTGCTGTCAGGTCTTGACATGTGTACCGGACAAATCTATCTTCTGTTCCGGCATGACGTGTTTTTTGATTCGAGGTGTCCAATTGTCCATTTCATGGACAGATTTGTTCGTAAAACTGTCCGCCTGCGGGGCATTTTCGCGTGCTGGTTTGCCCGGATGAGAGCAGATGCGGGCTGCACGCTCGTGTGCATCATCTGAACAAACGATGCAGTGGAAGAATCAAGTGTATGACTGGCAAAAGTAATATTTTCAGAGATGGGAATTTTGTAGTTGCTCAACAATGTATTCAAACATTGATATGAAATAAATCCATCGAAAAACTGCTGCGGCCAGATGCACTGCCACACATCCAAGATCACAGACAAACCTGATATGATCCAGGCGGAGTTTTCAACCAGTATCCACATCACAGAACAATCTTGCAATAACTGATCTGCAAAATTTGTATAAGCGCATTTTGATAGAATGAGATGATTTCACCATTTCAAAACAATAGTAGACGATCTGCGGATTTATATTCCACAGATATCAGAAACATTCCAAAAGTCAGCAACTTGCTTTGCACTGTATCCGTAGCTGTGTATGAGTTTTTTGGCAACGCCCTCGTTGACATAATAATGCCAGCAGTGACAACAGCAAGGCCCCTCTGTTGAAATTTTTATTGCTTTATCGTATACTGTTTGTTCAGATGTGTCAAGCGTGGTTTTGCTGTCATAGTCGAGCCATTTCTTTGCTACACCTACAGGAGTCTTGTAGGGATTTAGCGGAATGTCAGGTATGTTCGAATACTGCTGGAGTTTTTCTAGATGCTCATGGTATTCCGTGGTATTCTGAAGAACCCCGCAGCACTGGCCACTAAGATATTTTCCGCTTATGTTGTCCAGATTCACGCCTGGGCCGGTACAGCTGTCACCAATATTTGGAGACGAAGTGAGTAGACTATCTACACTAGCACTGCACGAAATTATCTGGCTGTCTAGATCAACCAGCTCAGGATCTACGGGCTTGGTAAGGCCCTTACTTTGATTCATGAAAATGTTCTTGCCTGTCTGAGTCGGAATGGAATTGTAAATCTCAAGCAGTTTGCTGTCTGCGTGTTGAAGAGATACAGAATCAGAAATAGGTAGATGGTAATTAATCAAGACAAGAGAAATTATTGCAATGGCTGCTATTGTTCCTCCTATTGCAAAATACTTTGTCGGTATTTCCAATCTCATATACTGCACTTTCCTGATCCCATTACTCCTTTGGAGATGAAATACATCGATACAACAAGTATGCCGATACTTGGCAAGCTGAACTCTAGCCCTTTGAGAGGAAATATGGCTAGTCCTCCTGCTGCTCCTAGGATCGATATCAGTGTAGTTGAACACGCGGAGCACGCAGAAGAAAGCGTACCGCCAAAAATCCCGCTAAAGCTTGCCAGATTTTTCTTGCCGCCAAAGGATCCTGTGGTTCGTATTTGATATATTATCATGGATATAGTGATGCCAGAAAGTATGGAGACTGTAATTATAGATGCAAACATGGCTGAGCCTGACGCACCAAGTATGTTCGCAGCTCCGTTCGTTGTAACCTCGAGGAGCAATCTTGGAGAAGAGTCAAGACCAAGCACCGTGACAAACGTTGAAAAGTTGTTGACCAATATGAAGATGAAAAATGTGAAGGCAGAGATCAGAGTCGACGCTGCCACATATAGTGGATTTTGAAAAACTCTGCGAAATGCGCCCTTCATGATGGCTACGCCCATGTTCAACCCAGCTGTTTGTCTATGACCTGCTTGACTACATCGTAGGGTTGGGCTCCTGTAATGGTGAGGTATCCTTTTTCGTTGTTTCCTATGAAGATTGTTGGTGTACCGGTGATTCCAAGCCTCTGGCCGAACTGTGTTAACTGCTGAACCCTTGATTCATATTTCTTGCTGTCAAGACACGCATCAAACTGTTGCATGTCAAGCCCGGATATGTTTGAGGCAAGTGCCTTGACCTTTTCAGGCATTCCCCAGCCAGAGTTTTCCTCACCTTGGTGCGAATAGACATAGTGGTGATATTCATAGTACTTGTTTTGATCAGCTGCGCACCATGCACCATTAGATAGCGTAAGAGAGTCAGGACCTATGATTGTAAAATCTAGAAAATAAAACTTTGCCTTGCCTGTGTTTACGTAATCTTGCATTATGAGCGGTTCTGTATCTTGGAAGAATCTTTCACAATACGGACACTGATAGTCGCCAAACTCTACGATGTTAAGTTGCGCCGAGTCTGAACCAAGCGGTATGGCAAAAGGCGGGAGGCCAATCTTGAGTACCTGGCTTGAGGCCTGATCTGTACTGGCATAAGATGCAAGCTTGGCTTGATTTGGTACCGCGATATTTTTGTCCAGAAAATTGCTGACAGGAAATACTACACCAGCAAAATACCCGATGACAAGAAACACGGCGAAAAGAAGAATAGTGCCTTTTGTGATCTCAATTTTTACTTTGCGTGGTCCTTCTGAAATATTTTTTCACCTAGTCTTACCTGACAGCCATTTCATCTAATTTATAGTTTAAACGTTTTTGCCAGAGAAAATTTTACAATTGTAAACTATCAAATTAATATATCATGCTTTTTGTATGATTTTCTTATTTTATTGAACACGATTCCTTGGAAGACTTTCGTATAGCTTTTGCCATGATATACGGAGTTGCCAGCAATGCCGGAATGGATATGGCCATGAATATGGTTTGAAGTTGCAAACCATATGTGGTGAGAAATACCGCAGTTGCAGTAGTGGTAGCTGTAATTCCCATGTTGGCAAGCAGGAAGAATATTGTTCCGGCACATGTTGGACATCCAACAAAACAGCCTGTAGCTGCACCAAAGATTCCAAGCCCCTTGCTCCTTTTTGCAATTGAAAACGCCTTTGCCATCATGGTAAAGTTCAGTCCCACCAGGAAAGCTACCACTGCCCACAACAATAGGTTGAGTGGAATCAGCTGAAAGCCCCAGTGCTCTGTGAATGTGGCAAGAATCATGGGCATCTGCCCCGGGAGGCCACAGCATGGAGATATCTCTGCCATTGGCACTGAAAGGCCGTAATCGGTGAAGTTTATCTCTGGCTTGTATAGTATTATGCCCGAGCCGAACGCAAAGAACAGGCCGTATCCTATGGCACTGATGATAAAGATCCGCTTTGATTTCCTGCTGTTAATCACGCTTGAAATTATTGAAGACGTGGAATCGTCCGCATCCCTTATCTTTGCCCTGTAGAATCGGTGCAGACCCCACCCTATAGAACCAAAAGACAGTAGCATGATCACGTATGCCACTATTGCAAGCCTTTGCAGCGCTGGCATGGCATTGGGTGTTACCATGAGCGAGTGGTTGTTCCAGTAAGCCAGAAATGAGATCAGCATTGCCACGGATCCTATGATGATGAGCATCTTGTGAGAACGCTGAGCAACAGTCTGCTTTTCCAACTAATCAAAAGCCAGTTTATTGATATTAAATGGTATTCCTTGCGATATCTGGAGATATTTTAATGCAGACCTTTACATTTGTAAAAAACTATTGAACCATCAGTTCATAAAAAATGGTTTTTGTGACCAGGCCGTTACCTGCGCTTATACCAAGGGTGTAATTTCCTGGCTGTACAGATTCATCGTACAGCGTAAGGATGTCATGAACTGACTGACTCGAATTTAGATCGACTCTGTTTTGTGAAAAGTTTGCTGTCATGTTTTCAAGCTCGCCGTCTGGCGTCATAGAACTTGAAACGTTGAGTGATAGCAAGTGTTGACCCTGTGGAACAGATTGTTCTTTTTTAATCTCTATGTCTGTGCTGAAATTCTTCTGATCCTCTTTGTCGTTCCACAGTATCTCATTTTTGTCAGAATGGATATCAAATGGAATTGCCGTACGCTCTACAACTCCTATCTTGTCTGCATTCCATTCAGAAAACCATGCCTTGTCAGGATCTTGCGGATCAAGTGCCAGATTTAGCATGTATACTACCTCTGAGTTGTTCTGAAGCTTGTATTCTGTCAGCGTGTTGTTATTTGTATCAAGAAACGCGATGCTTCCACCTTCGTGCTCATCAAACCATATGCCACTGCCATCAAGACTTTCACGCAGCCAGAAGGGAAGAGACGCTACATGAAAACCATTCTGCGCTGTAGGAATTCTTGTAAGATGCTGGGATTTGACATCAAACTTATCAATGGTGCTAGACCCGTGCTCTGTCATCCATGCCGTGTTATTGTCTGAAAACAGTATGTCAGTCGGAGCATAGAAAAGAGTCTCATTTGCTGTTGGTAGCTCCTCTATTTTTTTGATTCCCGTTATCTCTCCGGTGCTATTGTCGCGTACTGGTTCAAACTCTGCTACCTTCCCTTTTTGAAGTTCGGTTACCCATACAGAACTTCCTCGTAGTGCAAGGCCACTAGGATAGGTCTCGTTTCCGATGGAAAACTCGTTTATCTTGTAATCCATATGAGGATCGCTACCATTCTGAATCATCTGTATCAATCCCACGCTGTCTTCTGTGAGCGTAGTGAACCATATGTTACCGGTTTTTGCATCAAGCTTCATCTGGAAAGGCGGTGCTCTTAGAGAATGAAATGAAGTAAAACTATCAGAGTTGGGGTCAAATCTCCACAATGGGTCCGGACCAAATTGGGAAAACCAGATAAAGCCATCCTTATCCTCCAGCATAGACCAAGACATGTGGTCATCATTTCCATTCTCGCCTGGGATATGATACTGTTGCAACTCGCCGGTCTTTGGGTTGAGCCTGAACAGAACATGCAAAGTTGAGCCAACAGTCCATACGATACCCTTCTTGTCTACCAGAATGCTGTTTGGGCCGGTTCCGTTTGGCAAGGGATATTCCGTAATGTATGGAGTTTCCATAGGTTTGACAAATGAGATTATTTGCTTGGTACTAATTTTGCCAGATGATACACCGTCCTGTGTACTGCTATTGGTTAATGTTTCGCGTTCTGTTTTAGATGGGAAAAGATGGGTTTGACTGCCAAAAGCAAGCACTAGCGCAAGTGTTACTAACACTGCTGCTGCAATCTGCTTTTTGTATGACACTATATTCAGAATCCTGAGGAGGATTTTTTACTTTTCAATTGGATTTCCTATCATGTTTCCCCACTCGGTCCATGAACCATCATAGTTCCTGACCTGAGGATATCCCAAGAGGTACTTTAGGACAAACCAGGTGTGAGAAGAACGTTCTCCAATTCTGCAGTAACATATTACATCTTTGTCTGGGGTGACCCCTTTTGACTCGTAATTCTTCTTTAACTCGTCTACCACCTTGAAAGTTCCGTCTGTGTCATTTACGGCAGTGGCCCACGGAATGTTATTTGCACTTGGAATGTGTCCTCCTCTCTGGGCATTTTCCATAGGATATTCAGGCGGTGCAGTGATCTCGCCTGTGAATTCTTTGGGTGATCGGACATCTACCAGTACAGAGTCTTTCTTCTCAAGTGCGCGCCTTACGTCAAAGAGATAAGCCCTTACTCCTTCGTTTGGAGGTTGTGAAACGTACCTTGTTCTTTGAATCTGCAATTCTTCCTTTGCATATGGTCGTTTCTCAATCTCCCACTTCTTCCTTCCACCATTCATTATCTTCACCTTCTCATGCCCATAGTATTTGAATATCCAGAAAACAAAGGCGGCAAACCAGTTGTTGAAGTCTCCGTAAAGGATGACCTCTGAGCCAGTAGATATTCCGTTTTTAGACATCAATTCTTCAAATTGAGATTTAGATACAACATCTCGAGTGACTGGGTCATTGATATCTCGCTTCCACCAGATCAGAGATGCGTTTTGGATGTGGCCTTGGCGATATGCATTTTCTGGATCATAGTCTACCTCCACTATCTTTATTGCCTTGTTGTCTAGATTTTTAGAAACTGTTTCTGTATCAATTAAAACCTCAGGATGTGCATATGTCATACTTTTACCTAGGCACAGATGATATTTTAATGCAGACCTTTACATTTGTAAAAAAACTAGGTTTTCTTTTTCTTTGAAAACTTGTTGCCAAACCACATGGCGCCTCCCATGGTAGCACACATTGCAGGACACAGACCGAGCGTCAGAAACGTCGGCGCCACTGCTGCAATGGTGGGGTTGTGAGTCGCAAATGCAAGGTAAAAGACTGCCGCTGCCCCAGCACCGGCCCCTGAGAAGACTGCAATTTTCTTCTTTGAAATTCTTCCAGTGCCGCATGACATCATAAGCTATGCTGTCTTTTACTCGTTAATAATGCTTGTGCAAAATCGCATCAGAAGATTTTTACGGTTTGAATGTTATTACTACGGAAGGCGTCAGGCTTATTGTAACCTGGACAGAGTCTATCTTGAAAAGTTTTTCATGTCTTGTAATAAGGGAAACAAAACGGTTGATCAATTGAATAAACAGATCAACCAGCTTTGACGCAGTTCGGAATCTTCTGATGATGAGTGCCATTGTTGATATGGCAATGAATCCTATGGACATGGCTTTGTCGCGCCCGTCGAGTATGGATTTTTGGGTCTCCTCCGGATATTCTTCGAGTATACCTTTTGTCTTGGTCATGGAATTTTTTACTAGATTGGAAATTTTACCGTCGATTTCGTCAAATTCGCCTATGTAAGACTGCATCATTTTTCGCATATTTTCTAGTTCGTCTACAGCAATGTCATCAGACATGGTACCATATGTAATACGAAATTATTTATGCATTAGTTACAGCATTTTAGCGTGGTCTGGGTTTTGGTTTTTCTATAGGCCTCCATTATTGTGATTGCAAAGGCACCAGCAAGTAATGATAACGGTATTGACAACCACAAGGCATGTCTAAAGAACGCAAGATTAACGGTCTCTGCAGTCAGAATGCAGACACTCTCGCCTGTAATCAAGACACAAAGGCCTGATCTCATTATCTGCCTAAAGTCTGGCATTTTGTATATCTGAGGGATTTTCTCAATTCCAATTGCAAAGTTTTTCAAAGTGATTTTGAGGCTAGAGACAAATCCATCATTTTCATTCTCCAAGACAGAACAGCACCCATCCATAACACGTTCCAGGTTGTATCTTCCAAGTATAGTTACAAACGTTGTAAATCCTGCCAGACCGTAACCCAAGATGTATGACATGGCAACTCCAAACGGACTTTTGTATCCGAACAAAAAGAAGCTGCTGTTCTGGCCAATCTCCGCCGACATTATGCATAGGATCTCAATTGCAAGTGCAGACGCATACATGTTCTTTGCATTCCAAAAAAATTTCACAATAGTAGCCTTGTTGCCGTTGAGGTGAATTTCTACACAGCAACAGTCATCCTTGACACAAAATTTGCAATCTGCCAAGTACTGCTTGCTGCACAGTTCTGGAACGCATTGACAGTCAGCACATTTCATGGATTATACATTGAACATTTTACTATTAAAATCATATGCCATGAGATTTTTTTGCAGTAGCTTTGAATTTCTATCAGCGGAATCGACTGTTAATATTAAGAACAATTGCTAACCAAGCAATGTTTGAATTAATCGTATTTTTCACATCGTTCAAGTACATCTTTGTAGAGGGAGGAGAACAGGTTCTTGTAGGCATAGGAACTGCAAGTAGAATCGGACTGCGACAGACGATCAAGATAACAATTCTTGGTTTGATAATGGGAGTAATTCTTTACTTTGTCTTTCTTAAAGTAGCAGGGTTTGTACCTACAAAGCCGCTTGAGATTGCCCTGGGTGCAGGATTATTATTTTTCAGTGGAACAATGTTCAAGGAGTTCTTTGAAAATGAAACCAAAGAAGACATCTCAAAATACAAAGTAACATACTTTTACATAGCCATACTAGAGGCCGTAGAAAATTCTGTTGCATTAGCTACCTTTAGTCTAATTGAGGTAACAAGTGCGTTGATCGGATTCTTTATTGCGATAGGCTTGCTGATAGGTTTGTTACGAGGAGGAGTTGTAAAGAAAATTCCCTTGAGAATGACAAGACTAGTAGCAGGAATACTTCTTACTAGTACGGCAATACCATTGATAATCTACGGTCTTGGCATTCCATCTCCAGAAATATTGCATTGGCTGATCCCACCATTATGACAAACCTCTCAGAAATTGTTTCTACTTGCAAGCGAGTCAATCCTCCCCTTGTACTTTTCCTTGTATAGCGATCTGCATGATGTACAGCAGGAGGATCTTTCAAGATTTGCTATCTTTAGCATATGCGGCTTGTCGTGTACTGGGCCCTTGCAATAGCCGCATACCATCTTTACTATCATATCCTTGCTTATCTTGATATCATGATGCCTGATTGTCTTGAGCCTTAACTGGTCCAGCTTTTCACTTGTCTTGTTCTCGATCATGCCAAGGTCAATGACGGGCATTACCCCTTGATCAGTCCTATGCCAACCAGCTTTTCATATCGCTGCTTGCCATGAAGAGATGGTCGCCTAAGAGAAAGCACAACTGATTTTTTTACACTTGTAAACTATGGTATTAAAATATCATCAATTTCCACGTAAAACGTGTTCGGATCAACAAAACATTGTACCATCTGTGGAATGGATGTCAAAAAGGAATCCAGCATCAAGAGTTTTGGCAAGTATTTCTGCTCAGATGAACATGCGCAAAAATATGCAGATGCACAAATGACAAGGCAGCAGGAAGACAAGGATCGGGGCGGCGGCTGTTGCTGTTAAATTCACAGGATAATGCTGATCTTCAATACCCAAATATCTTAAATCACGATCAAATCAGAATAGGAGATCTTTGCCCGCATTGTAAGAAAGGCAGAATAGAGCTTCATTATTCTACAAAAGGAATCAAGTTTGGAGAAAAATCTACGCCGTCAATGCTTTGGAAGTGTGACAATCAGGAATGTATGTTCATTCTACAAGGATAGTTTTTCGCGTTACCTGCTGTTTAGATTTTACAATTGTAAACTGCTGATATTTTATATCCCTCATAACAAGTGACACTTGAAGAGAGGTCAGAGAAGATAAAACAAGACAAGAATTCAGAGAACATGACAAGATCAAAGAAGCCTAAATTAATTGCAATAGGCGTGGCAATAGCAATAGCTGTCGGGGTCGCAGTAGTGATGACACAGCAACCAACAAAAACCCTGACCGGTAATGCCTACTCTAACCCTCCAATGGACTCTATGGGCATGATGCACTTTCATCCACAGCTTACATTTGTAGCGGATGGCAAGCAGGCTACAGTGCCCGCACAGATAGGAATAGATCCTGCCTTGTGGAATGATCACTCGCTTGATTCGTATGGCATGCAGGGTATGGCCCCGTTGCACACCCATGATACTTCTGGCACCATCCATGTAGAGTCTTATGCAAACCGATACTATACCTTTGGCGAGTTTCTTAGCATATGGGGGATGAATCTGGATGGCTACAAGCAAGTAACCATGACAGTCAACGGTCAGCCAGTATCAGATTACAAAAATCATATCCTCGAACCTGATGACAAAATAATATTATCTATTACTACAAAATAGTATTGCGATAAGCATTCTACATTTATTTTTGGCTAGTCCAGTAATAGATTCATAAAACAAATCCCTCTAAGCTCACTACTTTTGCCTGCTGGGAAAGAGATACGCTCAAGCATACTTGGTAGGATTCTTCTCAAACTCGCCTTTGCAAGATGGGCAGCAAAAGTAGTAGGTCTGACCTCCGTGTTTTGATGACGGTGCACTCTTTTCGTCTACTTCCATTTCGCATACTGGATCTCTAGCCATGGTACAGATAGACGAAAAAGTGATAGATAAAGCGAGTACTTTACATTTGTAAAATATCGGATTCATATATCTGACATGACTATGAAAGATCGTCAGAATGAGAAAACTTGTAATGGTATTAATTACTGCCTTGGGAGTATTTGCCGCAGCAGGCGCCATTGTCTATGTCGCATCACAGAACAATATAGAAGCGTATTCCATGATGGATTCTGGTAGCATGGGCTCCATGATGGGCGGGATGATGAGCTGGGGCTCGATGAACTCAGGCTCTACAATGAATCGCAATTCAATGAGTGATGTACCACAAGATGTCATAATCAAGACCAGTTCCAGCCAGGTGGTATCTGCAGGCAAAGAACAGTCCATCACTCTTCTGGTATCGGACAAGGAAACCAAGGAGCCCCTGACCAACGCACAGGTAATAGTAGGAATTGAAAGAGGGTCACCTATGAGCACAATGGACATGATAGGACCCATGTTCAGCGCAGAAAACATTGGTTCAGGAAAATATCTAGTGCAGTTTGATCTGCCAGAAAAAGGATACTATACAATGCACACCCACGTGATCCCGGCAGGAAGGTCTATGATGTCAATGATGAACAATCATGAGGACATTGGCATAATCGGCAAATAACACGAGCAGAGTTGATAAAATTGTGATAAAGTTGCTTCAAATTTTTTTGATAGTGTTTGCCATCTTTTTTCTTTCAAGCATGGCCGGGATTCGAGATTCATTTGAAGCCAGCTCTGATTCATCAAGCCTAGACCAATTAGCTATAAACATAACAGAGATCAACCCTCCAGAAAAGACAAGGCTGTCACCATTTCTATTCTACGACAATCACAGAAATGCAATATGGACCGGCGATATCACGGCTAACAGCAGCAAGATACTGGAATTTGAATTGAACTCTAGTAGATTCGTAATACGAAGCCTGCCGGGAGTCGATTTTGTGACTCACATTGCGATGGATTCAAAAGGCCGCCTATGGTATGCCGACCCAGGCATAAACTCCCTTGGTGAATTCAATCCAGATGACGGCTCAAACAGAATCTATCCAATTCCCAGTAACGAGACATCGTCAGGAATAGCCCTAGATGATCTGGACAATGTCTGGATTGCCATTCCTGATCAAAACACCATATTGGAATTTGACACCAAGGTAGACAAGTTCAATGCAGTCAATCTTCCGCCAACAAGTTCTTTTCCACTTGCAATTACGTCTGACAAGTACGGCAGGGTGTGGATAGCCGAAAGTTTGGGGAAAATAGCAAGCATTGATCCTGCCAATCACGATATCACCGAGTTTGGCCCGGCCCGGCTTACGTTTGACGTTCCTGTCAGCATATTGTCTGATCCAGTTACAGGAAAGGTCTATTTCTCGGAACACAATGCGTACACAGTTTCACAGTTTGACCCGGTAGCCAAGACATTCAAAAGATACAACATGGACTTTGGCGGTTTTCCAGCAGGTCTGACTTTTGACAACTATGACAACCTGTGGGTATCGCAGCATACTCTTGACAGGATTGCAGCAACTGATACAGCAACAGGGGAAATAAAACTATTCGACCTGCCGCAGGGTTCATTGGTTCAGTGGCTGACAAGTGACTCGGACGGAGACATTCTGTTTGTGGACCACGGCTCAAACACGCTTGGAATCATAAAGGTACTTCCTGCATCTGTACCGGAATTTCCATTTGCAATTCCAATTTTAATAATCAGCCTTTTCTTCCTGATTATTTTTTACAGAATTAAATTCAGATAAAAAATTGTGGCTATGTCCATTACAGATCTGTCAGAACTCTTAGGACTCGAACCCATGCTGGAGTAGAAAGATACGGCTGCCGTCGACAACCTCTAGCCCTTTGAGCTCGTCTCGTTCAGATTTTATTATTTAAACTTTGAACCTAATTTTTTAAAATCTAAAAAATTCGTTGTGCGTTGAACTGAAAATAAAAATCTCTTAGTGGGTCCTACATCTTTTTTTTGTTTACAGTTAAATTAAAATCTTTTTTGAGCATTAGTTTTTTAGAACTATCTGTGTATACTTCAATACTTATCTTAAATTCCATTTTATGAATAGGAATATTGTAAGGATTTATTGTAATCTCTTGATCTCCGGTATTACTATTTGGGAAAACTAGAGAAGGAAGCCTAAGAGAGGGTTTGTTGATAGTCAAATACTGATTACTTGCATCCTCAGTCTTTGTTACTACTGAGATATCATCTACTTTTTCCTTAAAGTTTTTAATATTAACTGTAATTGTTGCAGTTTCATCCGAATTTATTTTCGATTTAGAAAGTTCTATTTTTTCAAACGCCAGTTTCTTTTTATTGAATAACCCCAAGATTTACACCGAAGCCTATTTCGTTGAATTTGCAGGGGATCGAGTTGAGGGTTTTGCCTTGGCACTGCCTGACTTTTGTGACGCAAAAGCCTTTTTTATTTTTTTTATCATTTTATTTGTTTTTTTATCTGTAACTTTATGCAGTTTTTTGGTTTCGGTGTAGATTTCTTCAGCAAGTTCTTGCTTTATTTCTTGCTTTAGTGCATATCGTACTGGGCTTGCTGACATATTCTCTTATTTCCCTCCCTCGGTTTTTGGAATCATGGCGTGCAATGGTATCTAGTACCCCTTTCTCTTGAGCCAGTCCGACAGGATCTTGCCTGCCAATTCCTGTGGCTCCATCTCGTGACGCCTTGACTGCACGGCAAGACCGTGCGCCTTTCCCTTTGGGATCTTGAGCAGTATGGTTTTCTGTATGTGATGCAGCCTGAGCCTCTTCATCAGGGTCTTGTGTGACAGGTTCGGGTTGCGCGACAACAATTCAAGGTATGTTCTTCGTGAGGATGAGTCAAGTCTTGACATCCTCCCTGCAATCCTCAATGCACGTGCAAGATCTGGCACTGCCGTGTAAAGTCTTGTTGCCTGGTCCCTCGAGAGTTTTTTCGGGACAAGTTCCTTCAGTCTTTCTGGCACTCCTGCAAAGCCGTGGTACCTGCGGAACGTTATTGCCGACATGCCAAGTGACTGGGCGGCCTTTGACCTGCCAATCCTTGCTGCAAGAAAACTGCACGCCGATGCAACATCCCTTGTATTCATGTTTCGGCGGTGAATGTTCTCTATTACAGATGCCGCCTTTGCATCCTGAAGTTGGTACGCTGTCTTTTTTGTCAGGACAAGGACAGGAACCTTTCTTGTCCTAAGCCTTTTGAGGGCCGCAAGCCTCCTCTGGCCCGACATGAGAAGGTACGAGTTCTTGCCGTCCTGCTGGACCATCGGTGGGTTCTGGAGGCCCTCGCTCCTGATTGACCTTGCAAGCTCGGCAATTCCTGTCCTGTCAAGCTTTCTTGCCTGCGCACTGCTCCACACCTTTATCTGCCTTATCGGTACCTCGCGCAGCCTGTATGATATAGCATGACGGTATCGTGTCAACTGCTCTTACCACCTGTCTGCTTTTTTTAAACTGGATGGTTGGTCAAGTTAGACCAGCAAACAAGAAAATCCGTCCTGCAGAAAGTGCACGCATATGGGTGGATACAATCAGACAAATCATGTTGTCAGTACAACATGACTTAAATCGCATTATGCCATACGAATATCATGCAGCCATTCTACAGAAGTTATGTCGTTTCAATCTTTGTCTCGCTTGCAATCAGCATCGGGCTGCAGATGATCCTGCCATGGCCTTTTGGTTTGGTTGCGGCAATTGCAATCTTCATGCTCTATCCGCTAATCCTAAGAAATGGAACCCTGAAGAGAATGGGCGGCGGCATGGGCAGCAGCACAGGCGGAGGATTTCTCGGCAACGGTATAAGATATGTCTGCCTTGTGTGCAGCAACAAGTTCAATGGCATTCTCTGTCCAAGATGCGGCTCCAAGATGAAAAAGGCAGAGTTTTAAAAATCAAGAAAATCGGCCCTTGCAGAAGGTGCGCTGGGAGTCCCTGTCATGCCATGATGATCTGCAACAGAATGCGCCAATCATCAAAACTTGAGGTGCACCTTTTTTCACAACATCGCAATAGTTAAGACAGGTTGCGGATTTATGGTCCAGAC
Organism: Nitrososphaerota archaeon; assembly: GCA_028867785.1. Classification (GTDB taxonomy): domain Archaea; phylum Thermoproteota; class Nitrososphaeria; order Nitrososphaerales; family Nitrosopumilaceae; genus Nitrosotalea. The sequence continues at coordinate 170,151 of JAGWFS010000002.1, read as the reverse complement.
TCGCTTGATTCTGTAGATCCAGACTCGGCAGATCCAGATTCTGCGGATGTAGTTGCGTTTGTTGTGTGAGACTCTTGTATGTGTAATGCATTTTCCATGTGTTCCTCTCCGGGAACCTCTGCAGCCTTGTCTCCTGCAATTGTCTTGACACCTATAACTGCCATCACAACAACAAGCACTGCAATGCCTGCCCCTGCGACAATCTTCTTGTTCATGACAGATACTTTCTCATTATCTTATAAGAGTCTGGTTACCGTTTTCGTTGTTGGGAACGGGCATTAATTTAAAAACGGAAAACAACACCAGATAAAAGATGATACCGTTGCATGTCAAGTCCGGCTTTCATGGTTCCACGGTATCCGGATTAGATGAGAAATGTTAGATCCATCCACTACTCACTATGTTCTGCTGGCAGCACATCTGATAGTCGGGTTTTTGCTTGTATTTTTTGCCGCAAGGGCGTTTAAGAGGACAAGATATCCGCCCATGCTGCTACTGGTGATAGGATTCACGCTTCTAATCATAGGTGAGACAGTTATCGAAGACACCTTTTCCTTCCTTCAAAGCGAGGACTTGCAAAAAATCATTGAAGAGGGGTTTGAGATAGCGGGGTTCCTAGTGCTTATTCTGGCAGTCAAGAAAAGCTGAAATGGAAAGCGATGACGACATACTTTCAGTACTTGGGGACAGATACAGCAGAGAGATAATCATACTTTTAAAAGGCAACGAGATGACCACGCAGGAGATTGCTGCAAAGCTTGGTATGCCAGCTTCTACCGCATACAGGAAGATCAAGTTCCTAGAGTACATGAACATGATAAAAAAAACAAAGGTTGTGCGTACACTTGAAGGGCTGGACGAGAGATATTACAGGGGGCTTGTTTCCGAGATTGAGATACGGTTCAAGGATGGAAAGATATCATACAAGATAGAGCGCATCAAAATGGATGACAAGATAGTAAGGCTCTGGCAAAAGTTTGGAGAAAAATAATCCATTCCCAGATGTAGGAACGGTGGATGCCTATTAAAGAAAGAAAGCCCTATGAATATCATGAAGAGATCAACCAGATCATCAATTTTGATAACATCGTTTCTCATGGCAGCAAGTGGAATGATCTATCTTGCGTCGTCGTATGCCGAATCTGCAGGATCCAATGATGTTGGGTCGCAGGTGCAGACGATGTTTTTTGCAACTGCCGGAATAGTATGCATTCCCCTCTCAATATGGATGCTAAAGAACAGGCTGCACAGCAGGGCGCCTTACGTAATTTCAATTCTGGTCTCGGCCTTTCTGATTATACTGTATGTCATATCAAGGACTGTCAGCCTGCCGGTAGTAGGCATACAAAATGACATTGGCGCCATGGATATTCTGACCAAAGTCATACAGGTAGGAATAGTTGTAATATCTGTCATACTGTTGCGTGACTTGAAAAAGGAGCAGGTTCTGCCTCCAGCAAAATAAACCATATTTGCTCATAATGTAGAATATTGTTGTTCCTTGCAGATGACTGTACCGGAGTGACATCTGGGATAGAAGATTTCGCTGCTCCACTCACAGACCTTGGAAGACTGGCGCCTCTTTTTAGATCCATCGTGTAGGAAATGGTAGGAGGCAGTGGCATGGAAAGTATCATCAGTGTCCAGATTGCGCACAATTTACGATCTTGCACATCCAAAGATTCATAAATTCAAATTTAATCACTTTTTTTGGATGTTTTCTATATCAACCCTTACTGATGTAGTTAGAGTACCCCCCAAACTGTTTGGAGAGTCGCTCAAAAAGGCAGCCATCACAATACTGCGGGAAAAGTACGAGTCCATGATAAACCCGGAGCTTGGCTATGTCATCATGATAATGGATACCAAGGTGGAAAAAATGGGCAAGATAATCGCAGGAGATGGAGGAACTTATCACAGGGTAGAGTTTACCGCACTCACATTCTATCCAAAGCTGCAGGAGATCGTACGGGGGGAGATTGTCGAGATTACAGACTTTGGCGCATTTGTAAGAATTGGCGCAACCGATGCATTACTACACTTGTCACAGATAATGGACGATTACCTGAAGAGCGACGTAAAGTCTGGCATGATTTTAGCTAATCAGAGCGGAAGAAGCATGAAGATAGGCACCACCCTGCGGGCAAGAATTACCGCAGTATCGCTTGGCAAGACAGCTGCAATGAAGGTAGGAATCACCTGCAGACAGCCGTTCCTTGGCGCAGACGAGTGGATTGCAGAGGAGATAAAGAAAGCAAAGAATCCGGCAGGACAGCAGGCTGAAAAAGCAAAGAGCCCCCCACAGCAGGCTGAAAAATCTAAAAAGCCTGCAGAGACCAAGTGATAAGACATGGTCAGAGAGATGGCTTGCCGCAAGTGCAAAGGCGTAACAATTGGAAAGGTGTGCCCGATTTGCAAATCGTCAGACCTGACGCCGGACTGGCGCGGCGCCGTACTCATAGTAGATCCTACGAATTCGATAGTTGCAAAATCTTTAGGAATAACCGAGAAGGGAAAATACGCGCTCAAGGTAACTTAGATTGCACGCTCGTGCAAAAAAAGCACTAGAAATATTTCTCAAAGAAGACATTGGCAGAGGCGACATTACAAGTAAGCTTCTTCCAAGAAAAAAAATATCTGCCAGAATAATATCCCGTCAAGTCGGAATCGTCGCAGGAGTACAATATGCAAGAGAGATATTTTCCTCAAGAAAGTGTCAGGTAAGGATTTTAAAAAAAGACGGCGACAAGGTAAATCAAAACGATACCATCATGACAATCACCGGTCCTGCATACTCTGTTCTTTCATGTGAGAGGACTGCGCTCAACCTTCTTTCCAGGATGAGCGGCATTGCCACAAGGACAAACTATTTTGTAAAACTTGTCAAGAGTACAAAATCCAGGACCCAGATCTACTCTACAAGAAAGACAGCCCCCGGTCTGCGCATCTTTGACAAGGAGGCAGTTGAGATCGGCGGAGGCAAGAGGTACCGCGTCTCGCTTGACCAGATGGTCATGATAAAGGACAACCACCTTGCAGTGTCAGGCTCGCTGCTGGATATAGTTCGTGCTGCAAAAAAACGCCACAGGAGGTTTGAAATCGAGGTTGAAAGTCTTGACGATGCCGTGATGGCAGCAAGAGAAGGTGCATCCATCATAATGCTTGACAACATACCTCCAAGAGAGATTTTGCGCATAATCAAGACGCTAAAACATCTAGGCCTTCGTGACAGAGTGAGAATCGAGGCATCCGGGGGAATCGATGCCTCTAATGTGAAAAATTATGCAAGGACTGGAATTGACATGATATCAGTTGGCAAGCTGACAAGCTCGGTTCTCGGGCTTGACCTGAGCATGGAAGTTTAGCTGATTGCAAGCATGCGCTCTATTGCAAGCTGTGCCTTTTGGGCAACATTTCTTGGCACCTTGACTTCGTACTTTTCTTCCCTGAGCGATGCGTAAACCTTGTCAAGCGTTATCATCTTCATGTACTTGCAGACAGCAGAATCCGACATTGCGATAAACTCTTTTTCCGGGTTTTGCTTTCTCATTCTGTACAGTATTCCGGTCTCAGTAGCTACCACAAATTTCTTGCTGGTGGAATTTTTTGCGTGGTTCATCATTCCTTCGGTTGACAAAATTTGTACCTGCCTTGTATCATAATCACCGCATGCCACGTCATACATGATAGAAGACGTGCAGCTGCATTCAGGATGGACCAGAAACTCGGCATTTGCATACTGTGACAGTTTTTCCTGCACCTCCTGTGGCCTTATCCCTGCATGCACGTGACACTCTCCTGCCCAGATGTACATGTTCTTTCTTCCAGTCATCTTTGCCACATACGAGCCAAGAAACATGTCTGGCAAAAACAAAATCTCCTTGTCAGACTGGATTGAGCGTACTACGTTTACTGCGTTTGACGATGTACAGCAATAGTCAAGCTCTGCCTTTACCTCTGCAGATGTGTTTACATATCCTACGGTTACTGCACCCGGGTGCTCGCTCTTCCACTTGCGCACCTGGTCTGCGTTTATTGTATCAGCAAGTGAACACCCGGCACCAAGGTCGGGAATCAGAATCTTTTTGTCTGGGCATGTGATTGCTGCGGTTTCTGCCATAAAGTGCACTCCGCAAAATAGAATTATCTTTTGTCCAGTCTTTGCAGCTTGGCGGGAAAGGCCAAGCGAGTCTCCCACATAGTCTGCAACATCCTGAACCTCGGGCAGCTGATAGTTGTGGGCCAGAATCAATACGTCCTTTTGCTCCTTTAGTTTTAGGATTTCTGATTTTAAATCCAATTCAGAGTAAAGCTGGTCTTCCTTTCCATTTAAAGTGTCATGATACAGACAAATTTAACGGCATGACAAATGCGTGGTGGCAATATTTGCCACGATTTGCCGCATCTTTGAAAACCAGCAGACCTAGAGGGCGTGCTATCTCAGGCTACATGTTTTTGATTACCCCTACATATTCAATAAATACGATTACTATATAATTATGTAGGGGTAACTATACCCATGGTAACGATAAGGAAAAAAAGCGTAAATGGAAAGACATACCATTATCTTGAGCACAGTACAAGAGAAGGCAACAAGGTACAAAAAAAAGAGATCTACCTAGGTACAAAAATACCAAAGAACATCAACGAGATAAAACAAAGGCTGCTTGACGACATATACAGAAACAAATGGTATGCAGATATTGACAAGATAAGCAGAAGCTATGCAAAAAACCAGAAGAGGATGCCGGAATCCGTGAGGAAGAAGGAGATCGAGATCTTTGCAACAAATTTTACCTACGATACGCAGAGGATAGAAGGTTCCACGTTAACGCATAAAGAAACTGCCGACCTCCTGGAAAGGGACATTACCCCAAAGAGCAAGCCGATGAGGGATGTGTATGAAGCTCAAAGCCACAGGGACCTCTTTTTTGACATCTTAAAATCAAACAAGGACATATCTCTGCAGGAAGTTCTTGATTGGCATTGGAGACTCTTTAACAAAACAAAACCGGACATTGCTGGAAAGACAAGAAAGTATCAAGTAAAGATAGGTGGCAGTAAGTTCATGCCACCGTCACCTATAGAGATCTCCCCAATGCTTACGGAATTTTTCCAGTGGTACAACAAGAACAAAAACAAGCTGCATCCTGTTGAGCTGGCGGCAATTGCCCATTTGAAATTTGTCACAATACACCCATTTGGGGACGGCAACGGTAGGGTTTCAAGGCTTGTCATGAATTTCATACTTGGTAAAAAAAAATATCCGATGCTGGATATTCCATACGAGTATAGAGACAGTTACTATAACGCACTTGAGAGATCACAGATGAAAGAAAATGACAGGATCTTTCTGCAATGGTTTGTCAAGAGATACATCAAGGAGTACAAGAGATATCTCAGATAGGCACGGGTTCGTTTTTCAGGCATAACATTTTCATCCATATGGAAGAATTCCAAGTTTACAGAACTTGTTATTTTGAGAAATAGCTGCAAACGAGTGAGCGGAGAGAATCTACGCCAGTTTTTTAAAGTTTGAAGAATGAATGATAGTGCATTTGAAGACACATCTTCTTACTATAATTTCGGCATCTGTCTTGGCAATTACCATTTCAGTGTATGTTTTTCTTTTATTCCAAAATGAATCAATACGACCTCAAGAATGCCAAGGCAATTCGACTAACTGCATCTATAGTTTAAACATGGAAGTAGACAACGAAAGCAGAATTTATGATGGATTTCCCATTACTACTGAAGTAAACAAACCTGTTGAATTTGACGGTGTGAAATTCGCATACACGGGTAGTAGTACACCAGAAGTTGATGGGATAAATTGCAATAACGTGCTTCCAAGAGCAATAAATTCTACTAGCGGTCATCATCCACTAATTGTAAACTATGATGGATACTTCAAGATAAATGAGACACGACATTTTATAGCTACTTTTCCAGATGGTCAGGTCAAATCACTTACAGCATGTTGGATCGGTCATACAATGCCGAAAGTGATACAAATGTGTGAAAATCTAAGTTGCGGCGGCATATTTTGCCCTTCTAAAACTAGTTGGTTTGACAATAACAAAACTGCAGGTATAATTCAAGGTGAACGTTGTTCTCCAAATAGTCCATACTATGACAAGTACGTTGCAGAAAAACAATAACAAATGGAGTTATGAAAATGACGGTTGAAGATGTTTTACTCTGGTTTGAAACACTGCGGTTTATGTTCCCACATTGATTTCGCTGCCGCAAATCTTTCTCAGGCACTCTATTGCAGAAAGTGTTGCAAGCCTGCTTGTTTTTGGGTTGCTTGGGCTTGGAACGTTTTCAACCTTGATTGAGATCTTGCCAAACTTGCCACGAGCCTCTATCTCGTGCGTGTTCTTGTCAGTCTGGGGGTCTGCCACAAGTTTTACCCTAGTTTTTGCACTCCCGATTCCCGCCAGGCTTAGGAGTGCTGCGACGTTTATGTTTGCAGGAAACATCTTTACTGCATCATGTGCCTCCCCCTCGTATATCACGACAGGCCCGGTCATACTGTCAAGGTTTATCTTTGAAGTCTCAAAAAACTTGGCCCCCTTGAGTGCCCTTGGGTTCTTGGTTGTGACCAGTGTCAACGAGTCCAGCTCGTCCTTTACTGCGCGTATTGCATCAAGGCCTGCTATTGCCCCAGACGGCAGATAGACACGCTTGTTGAAATCCTTGCAGCCTTCTACGACAATGTCAAATATTGATTCATCAAGTAACGCTCCTACGCTCATTATCATCAGGTCTTTTCTGTTCTGCAGTATGGAAAGTGCGTTATCCCTTACTGCATCCTGTGATGCTGCCTCCACTATCAGGTCGACAGGGGATGCGGCAAGCAGCCCCGCATTTTCGGTTATCACGGGTTTGTTTTTCAGCTTTGAGACTAGAAGCTCAGACGACTCTTTTGAAAAGTCAAACACGTGCGTAAGCTTTGCAGGAATCTTGCCCGAGTCTACTGCGATTGCAATCTCGGTTCCAATTGCACCGCACCCCAAAAGCCCGATTCTCTTCAAGATGTTTCTTTTGCCATCATACCACGTTAAATCTGTTATCGGCATTATTTGCAGTCAGCATAAAATTGAATTACATAGTTTGCCAAAACAAAGATGGGATTTTGAAAATGGCAACTCATGAATCTACGCTCATAGAGAAATTCCTTTTCAGGATAGCAAAGCAGTGGATTGCAGGAGATACGATGGAAGAGGCCCTGCGCTCTGCAAGAGACGCAAACAAGAGAGGCATGGATGCCATAATCAACAAGCTTGGAGAGCACATGGTTTCAAAGGACCAGGTTTCTGATACGGTATCAGAATATCTCACGCTTGTATCAAACCTACGCAGGGCAAAGATCTCAGGCGGCATATCAGTCAAGCCAACCCAGGCAGGCCTCTCCAAGAGTCTCGAATACTGTGCTGAGAACCTTGAGAAAATCATTGAAAAGGCATCTGCCTCCCAGTCCTTTGTCTGGATAGACATGGAATCGTCGGAGTATACAGATGAGACAATCAAGATCTATCTAGAGTTATTTGAGAGATACGAAAGGCTCGGGATAGCAGTGCAGGCAAACCTCAAGCGCACAGAGCAAGACCTCAAGATGCTACTAGAACACGGCGCAAAGGTTCGGCTCGTAAAGGGGGCATATCGCGAAAGCAAGAAAACTGCCTACAAGACAAGGCACGAGGTTGATGAAAATTATAAAAAACTTGTAAAGACGTTATTTTCAGACGGCAACGAGTTTGCCATAGCGACGCATGATTCCAGGATGATTGAGCTTGCCACGAGCCTTTCAAAAAATCATGAAAAAAAATTCGAGTTTCAGATGCTAAAGGGGATACGCGACGAGCTCAAGCCACTCTTGATCAAGGGAGGATTCGCAATATCCGAATACATCCCGTACGGAACCAACTGGCTTCCCTACTCGATTAGGCGGTTAAAGGAGAGAAAGCGCAACATACTGCTTCTTGGCAGCTCGTTTCTTCACTCGCATCGGGTCTGAGTCTGCTCCCGCACAAACTGCAAGAGATAGTAGGCACCGCCTGCCCCCTTGCCCGAGATCCCGGAATCCTTCCACCCTACAAACGGCTGGGCCCCTACCATGGCTCCAGTGGTGGCACTTGCAGACCTGTTTACATATGTCACGCCTGCCTCTATCTTGTTGAGGAATGACTCAATCTCCGTTTTGTCCTGGCTGAAAATTCCCGCAGTCAAACCATAGTTGCTCTTGTTTGATTCTGCAATTGCCTCATCGAACGAATCAAACTCCTCAACGCAGACAAACGGTACAAACAGTTCCTCCCTTACAAGCTCGTGATCTTTTGGAAGCCCTACAACAATTGTTGGCTCGACAAAATTTCCATTCTTGAGTTGCGGATCAGACGGGATGGACCCACCGCAAACTATCTTGCCACCTTTTTTTGCAAGGTCTACCGCCTTTTGGAATTTCTTCATCGCAGACTCGTTTATCACGGGGCTTACATACGAGTCCTTCTCCCACGGCTTGCCGATCTTCAGCAGCCTGGTCTTTGCAACAAGTTTTTCTACAAACTGGCCTGCCACGTCTTTTTGAACATAGACCCTAGAGCATGCGCTGCATTTTTGTCCGCTGTAGCCAAATGCGGCCCTCAGTACCCCGTCTGTTGCCTTTTCCAAGTCTGCAGTTTTTGCAATTATGGCAGGATTCTTTCCCCCCATTTCCGAGATGAACGGACGAGGAGTACTTCCTACAAACGTGTTAAAGCCTGAGATTCCAACCTCCTTGGAACCTGTAAATGCAATGCCGCTGACAAGCGGGCTCTCAAGTATGGTCTGCCCCACTATTTTTCCAGAGCCCGTAACAAAGTTTACTGCAGCCGGAGGAAGCTTGCTATATATTGCCTCAACAAACTTGAATGCAGAAATCGGCGAGTCACTTGAGGGCTTTAGTACTACAGTGTTTCCCATGATTAGAGCACCTACGCTCATTCCTATTGATATTGCAGACGGAAAATTGAACGGGGATATCACTCCCCAGACTCCATATGGTTTTAGCACGCTGCGCGTCTTTTCATTCTTGTTTGCACTATGCGTCTCCTTTGAGAACCCTTGGTTTTCCTCAAGCTGCTCTGCATAGAACCTCATAAAGTCTATTGATTCATCCAGATCCCCCATGGCCTCTAGCCTGTTCTTGCCGTTTTCAAAGCTCAGTATTGCCGCAAGGCGGAACTTGTCTTGGGCGAAAATGTCTGCCACTTCTCGAAATATCTGCACCCTTTTCTCGTAGGTTACAAGCGACCATTTGTAAAAGGCATCTTTGGCGGTCCCTATTGCATGCAGTGCATCCTCCTTTGATGCAAGTGGAAAATTTGCAAGTATCAGATTTTTGTCCGCGGGAGAGCGTACCTGAAACTGGTTGTTTGAAAAGACTTCCTTTCCACCTATTATCACAGGGTAGTTTCTGCCAAAATCCTTCCTGATTTCCTCAATAGCACCATCAAATTTTTTATGAAACTCGTCAGTCGAGTTGTTTTCTACAAATGTCCCCCATGTCTTTTCATTCTTGAACAACAGTATGACTATCCAGTTACTGCATTAAAATTGTTTGATTGCGCGTTAGCTTTAGGATAAATCCGTTTCAAACGCGAAACATTTTATCCTTACAAACAAAAGGTGTCTTGTGCTCAATACGGTATATCGGGACGCTATAAAAAAACGGGAAGAGGCAAGATCCATCTTCAAGGGAGAAAAATTCGAGCTTATAATACAGACCGCGCGAGAAAACTGGATAGATTACGAGCCACAGAAAAAGGATGCAGACATTGCAGGCATAGATAGCAGTTACAACAGTACAAAATTTCAGGGGTTGGAACTATGGGTGGTCACAGGAGTATCGGTAAAATCAGACGGCACGGTAATAACGGAAGCTCACAACCAAGGACTCGGGCAGCCCGCACCTGAACTTGAGACGCAGGCAAGCAGGATGGAAGTTGACGCCTGTGCTGCTTCAGTTGACAAGGCAGACTTGGTGGCACTTGACGGTTCTCTCTATTCACAGTTTCTTACAAGACAGGTATCTCTTGGAAACACCATTACGTCTGCAATAAAAAAGAGAAACAATGTCGTATTCATATCAAAGACATCATCTGCAAGAAAGCAGTTTGAAAAACTAGGCTCTGTTGCAGGAGACATATTCTATTATAATCATGCGTTGAAAAGGCCTGGCTTTAGCAAGATATTTGTGGATAAGGATCTTGGCCCGGGAAAAGTTGTCTCATACGTCTATGCAAGACTCAGGGACTCTACGCCACTCATCAAGATTGAGATGCTCGGCTCCGGCATTAGTGAAAATGAGATAAAACTGCTTCTTGACAGGTTGACAAAGAACAGCGTTGGCGGATATCCTTATGCGTTAAAACTTGCTCACGAGAACTGCAAGATAACAAATTCTGACCTGTCAAGACTTGTCAGCCTGTACGGACTATCAAACGAGATTGGTTCAAGGGAGGTACTGAGTTGATAATTGGAGTGATAATTGGCGAGTCAAAGCCAACCGAGGTAACTGCCCAGTCTTCAAAACCCCTCTCCGTAGGAGAATATGTCATCATTGATTCGCAAGACGGCAAGATTCTGGGCCTTGTGGAAAAGTCTGCAATATCAAGTGAAGCCCTGACAGATGTCAGAAACTTTGACGAGGCAATAGAGAGCAAGGAAGTTGCAGAGATTAATTCAAGGGATAAAAATTACAAGGTGAAAATTGGCATACTGGGATTTTTGGACAAGCTGCAAAAGGGCCATGTCTTGATTCCCGCAGTCCCCCCGCTGCCCGGTACATCCGTGCTTGAAGCAACACAGCAGGACCTTGGAATGATATTTGGCCCGTCAGGAAGCGAGTGGATTAGAATAGGCTCGCTTCTGAGAAACACCAGCACAGAGGCCAAGATAAACATCAACAAGATAGTGTCAAGACACCTGGCAATACTTGCAATGACTGGAATGGGAAAGAGCAATCTCGTATCACTGATAGCAAAACATGTCGCATCTCTGAACGGCACGCTTGTCATTTTTGACTATCACAATGATTACGAGAATCTTGATGTCTCCAAGATGAACTATATGCTGGCAAAGATAAATCCAAGGCTCTTGCCAGCGGACAAGCTTGCCGAGGTAATCGAGCTTCGAGAAAATGCAGACAAGCAGCAGAGGGTTCTCAGGGAATCATTTACGGAATCGGTTAAACAGTCAAAAGAGTTTTGGACGTCGCTTGAAGAAAACGTTGCCGCATTTGGCCGCACAACAAAGGGATATGCTGACAGCGCAAGCAGGGTGCTTGACAAGATAGACGATGCAAAACACAGGTTTTCAGACATACTCGATCCCGACTGTGGAGACCCGGTAGACATGATAAAGGAAGGCAGGGTAAACGTGCTAAACATTGCAGAGCTCAGCGAGCGGCAGGCAAATGCCGGACTGTCATATTATTTACAGGAATTGCTACAGCAGAGAAAAGAGTCAGTCTGGGAAAGAAAAGGCAAGACGGCCCACAGACGAAGCTACAAGTTTCTTGCCCCAATCTTTGTCATAATAGAAGAGGCACACGTATTCATACCAAAGGGAGAGCATACTGATACCAAGTATTGGGCATCCAAGGTGGCAAGAGAAGGGCGCAAGTTTGGAATTGGTCTGGGGGTCGTATCCCAGAGGCCAAGAAACATAGATCCAAACGTACTCAGCCAGATGGGCTCGCTTGCCATAATGAAGATTGTGCAGGACGACGACCAGCAACAGATAGCATCTGCCGCAGAATCACTAAGCAGGGACCTCATATCCCAGCTATCGTCTTTGAACATAGGAGACGCCCTGTTCATAGGCCAGTGGGTAAACCTTCCGTCCATAGTTCACATAGACGAGGTAAAGGGCAAACGCTCAGGCTCGGACTTGAATGCAGTGTCAGAATGGAGTCAGACAGACAAGTTCAAAGACATTGCCAAGGAAACTACACAGGGACTGGTACAGAAAGACTTGCTGCTTGATTGAGATGATCTTTTCACATATTTCTGACACGCATCTTGGATTTTTGCAGTACCACTCAGAGGAGCGCGAAGAGGACGTCTATCTGGCCTTCAACCAGGCAATAGATACATCGATAAAAGATCATGTGGATTTTGTCATATTTGCAGGAGACGTTTTTCATGTGCCAAACCCAAGCGGCAAGGCAATTGTCACGCTGGCAAATGCACTAAAGAGGCTAAGACAGAGCAACATAGAATCATTTTTTGTCTTGGGAGAGCATGACATTAGCAGGATAAGGGCTACACCGGTTCCATTTGTATACCACAATCTTGATTTTTCAAAATATATCGGAAGAGGCAAGCCGGTTTTTTACAAGGATGTCCTAATCATGGGCTTTGACAAGCGGAGACGAAGCGAGATTCATACGTTTGAAAGCGATTTTGCCGCTGCTGATGCAACGGTAAGAGATCACAGAGGGCACAAGATACTGGTACTGCATCAAGGAATATCAGAAATAAACAAGTTTGCAGGCGAGATAAATTCCACTGAACTTCCAAAAAACTTTACGTATTATGCCATGGGCCATCTGCACGAGCAGGAACTGAAAAGATACCCGCACCTAGGAGGCCCTTTGGCATATCCCGGCTCCATAGAGATGACATCAAGTGAGACAATAAAGGAGACCCAGAAGGGGTTCTACCAGGTGGACATATCCCGTGCAGAAGCTTCTCCAAACTGGATAAAGCTTGACACCAGACCGCAAATGTCTGTCAGGACATCCATTGACAATCTCCCAGACGAGATAAACGCACTCTCCGAGAAGATCAAGACATGCAGTAGAAAGCCAATAGTTGAGATAAAGATAACAGGAGAGGCCGAATCCGGATTCGTCCATGGCCAGATTGCAAAGCTGTCAGATATTACTTTACGATGTTTCTGGAAGCACATCGCTTCTGAGCAGGCCAATGGCTCGGTATTCATGGAAAGGCCGGCGAAGATAGAAGAAGAGATGCACAAAATAGCAAGAGACATCTTGGGCTCTGTCGAGCTTGCAAGCTTTGCAATAAACGAATTGTTGCCGCTTCTCACAAAGGGCAACACGGAGGAAGCAGTTCACGCAATCAACGAAAACTACATTCAATTCAAAAAGGGAGTTGGGAATGCTACAGTCAGTTGAGATTGAAAATTTTCTCTCTCACGGGCACACCAAACTTGACTTTGGCAGCGGCGTAACGGTATTTGTAGGCCCGAACGGGGCCGGCAAATCAAGCGTAATTGATGCAATAACATTTGCATTGTTTGGAGAGCACATAAGAAAGTCGACAAAAGGATTGTTGCGCAGAGGATGCAGCCAAGCATATTCCAAGGTAGAGTTTTCCATAGGAAGCAGACAGTTTGAGGCAGTTCGCAAGATAGATGCCAAGGGAACTGTCTCAGCCCAGTTGTGCGAAAAAACAAACGGGGAACCAGTCCCTCTTGCGGCAGGAGAGAGAAGGCAATTTGGCGAGTCCATGACTCAGACGATAGAGTCTCTCATAGGCCTGGATTTTGAGAAACTCAAAGTGGCATCAATTGTACAGCAGGGAGAGTTGCAATCAATCATCGATGCAGACCCAAGAAAATTCAAGGAACTTGTCAATGCAATAATAGGAATAGATAAGCTTGATACGGCGTACGAGATCATGAAAAAAACAATCGATGTCTTTAGGGCATCTGTAAGGACAAGGCTTGATTATGATGACACAAGCGTTGGGATGCTACAAAACAAGGTAGAGACAACATCAAAAGAAATTGCGTCACTTGAGCCACAAAAAAAGAAGATCGAGGAGGAAAAAAGAGCAAAGGAGCAGGAATTTATTTTGCTTCAAAAAAAGATAGAGGTAGAGGCACCAAAGGAACTCAAGATGAAAGAGATTGAAAGCAGAAAAGAAGATCTTTCAAAATATCTCAGAAATGCGGTAACATCAATCAAAAAAGATATTGCGGAAAAAGAAAGAAAGTTTTCCGAATGTTCAAGCAGTTTGTCCATTGTGGCAGCCAAACCCCGAGCGGAGACAGACAGTAAACAGACACAGCAAGAGATTGAGGAGATACGGATAGAATCAAAAGAAACCGGGGAGAAGATAGCCAGGATAAGCGGGCAGCAAGAGATTGCAGGAAGAATACGTCTAGTTGACGGGAAATGTCCTGTTTGCGACTCCAAAGTAGACCGCATAAATCCGTTATTTGAACAGGAACATCTGCGCGCAGAACTTGACATACTGACAAAAAAGATGGAAGTAGTATCAAAAGAAGAGGCGGCATCCCAGAGCAAGAAAAAAGAGATTGATTTGAAACTACAGCAGATTGTTAAAGCGGAAAGCATATTGGCTTCAAACAACATCAAAAACCAAGAGGATCTTTCAAGACTCGGAGAAGAGATATCCAGCTTGCAAACAAACGTCAGGGATGTATCCTTGGAAGCAAATTCTTCTGGAAACCTAACACAGTTTGCAATTGACGAGCATTCAACCAATGCAATAAAAACAATATCTTCCCTGATAGAGGAAACAAGAGGTTTTGATATCACTGCTTTCAGAGACCTCAAGTCAAGACTAGACAGACAGCGCGCGCTTGTCAGCACCATGGACCAGGAACTCGGTGCTGTAACAACTCGATTGAAACTTTACAAGGAAGAATCTGAAAAAATTTCAAAAATCCTAGGCGAGTTGCATCATGTCCAGCAATACGTATCAACACTTGAGACCATACGCAGCCAGATTTACAACAGAGACGGCCCCGTTGCCACAAGCCTTCGCTCATGGGCCTTGGGTATGATATCGCAGAAAGCTTCAGAGTATCTCTCCACATTTAACGTAAAGATTCAGAGAATAAGCTTGGAGGACAAGGCACGTGACATTGGAATCGCATGCTATTCTGGAAACTCTATGCTCGAATTGGAATCTTTGAGCGGCGGAGAAAAGGTAAGCGTTGCACTTGCATTGCGTCTTGGCATGGCACATCTCATGGGCTCGTCCCACCTCAATTTCATAATACTTGACGAGCCTACCACGCACCTGGATCATGAACGAAGAAAATCCCTTGTAAACGTACTTTCGCAGGCTTTTGAATCAAATGTCGATGCGATATCTCAGTTCATCATAATAACGCATGACTCTGAAATATTTGAAAACTCTAACATCGATGCGATATATGATTTCAGATCAAATCCAGAAGGAACACAGGTAGTTCCGATCTAGCCGCCAGTAAGTTTTGCAAATTTTTCGTTCTTGCAGAGACTTTCCATGAATTTCAGGTTGGATAGCGCTACGACTGCAGAGTCCCTTACCTGTTCGCTTGAATCCAGAAGTGCTCTTTGTAGAGTCTCTCTTGCATCCTGAGAGCCAATCACGCCAAGGGCTACTGCCGCTTCGTGTCTGACAAACAGGCTGGAGTCATTGCGCGTTGCGTCCTCGAGAGGCTTTATCCCGCTTCGAAGACACATCTGGCCAAGTGAAAAGGCAGCTTCATGTCTTACCAACTCATTAGAATCATTCTTCAGAATACCGGAAATATACGGAACGACATCCTCTCCACCCATGTCCACAAGTATGCAGACTGCCCTGCACCTGATCACAAAATCCTCATTATTGAGCAGCTTGACAAAATATTCCTTGTCTTTTTTTTCGTATCTTTCTTCCATTTCAGACAAGAGTTCAAGACGGCCTGCAGGAATGAGTTCCATGGACACAATTTTATAATCGCATATTTATTTCAATGACCAGATGAGTAGATTACGATACTGGAAATTAACAGTAGATGATCTCAGAAAGGCACAATATGATCCAAAAAAAGTTCTGATCTGGGAGATAAAATGTTCCAAAGATGATCAAGGAACGCATTTTGGAGTTTTCTGCTACAGAAATGGAACGCCCTGGGATTATGCATCAATTCACGGAATTGTCTTTTACCACAACATGATACCGACAGAAGAGGTAGGCAAGATAACCAAGTTCCTAAAGGACAAGTTTGGCGGGGAACCTGCAGAGAAGAGCAGCAGAATATTTTTGAAGAATTCACGCGAGATTTACCAGCCAGGCGAGATAGCAGATCTGGCAGTACAGCTTGGAGACACGTTCGAGGCAAGTACTGAACTGACCGTAGAGCTAGAGAACTTTACAGTCCCGGAACAAGAGCAGAGCAACCTTCCCTCAAGCAAGATCCTTCCGATACCCGGCAAGTAACGGTTTTGTCAATTCATACTTTGATCATATCATGAAATCATCTACTTTTGGCAAGAGGGGTTAGATTGGAATGATTTTGCAATTACACCTTTAACCCATATTGCTACTGGTCTGAACAGTGGATGTGTCTACATACCGTATCACCATTTATCTCGCATTATTTTATTACCGAGAAAAGCGAGAGCAGGTTTTTAGAGCATGCCATATTTCAAGACAAAAAGGAAATTCATGTTGTAAGAATAATCTAAGCGACCACATTGAGACTAGATACGTTCCATAAAGATACTGTTAATTATGGTTTTGACAAATTCAAGATCTCTAGATATGTCAATGACAATCATGGGGCATCTTGATGAGCTAAGAAAGCGAATCTTCAGGATGGTAATTGCTGTAGGCATAATCACGTTTGTCATCCTAGGATTTCACCTGACCCCGTTTGTTTACAATGGAGTTCATCTGTACTACCCATCCTTTAGTCCGTTTGACAACATGGCTGCACAGGCCATGAAATCAATGAAGCATCACTTGCTCCCTTCATATGTACAGCTGATTCAGACTGCTCCGGCCCAGGCATTTTTTGCCCAGTTCTATGTTGCAGTCATGCTTGGCATCGTAATAGGAATGCCCGTAATAGTAAAAGAATTCATGGGGTTTCTTGCCCCGGCCCTTGCCAAAAAAGAGGTCCAGATAATAAAATCAATTACCCTTCCCGCAATCGGTCTTTTTGCAGCAGGGTGCATATTTTCATACGTTGTCGTCACCCCATACATGCTCGCATTTCTTTACAAGTACGGGGAATCTGCAGGTCTTCTAACCTTTCTTAACATTGTAGATTTTATCACATTCATACTTCAGTTCATGCTGGCTTTTGGAGTATCGTTCCAGTTGCCGCTCATAATGTATGCAGTCACCGCATCAGGCATGGTTGAGGAAAAATTTTGGAGGCGCAACATAAAGTGGGCCGTGATTGGAATTGTGATTTTAGGAGCTGCGATAACTCCAGACGGCAGCGGGGTTACAATGTGGTTCGTTGCAGGACCTCTGATAGGCCTCTACCTCATAGGCATGTTTCTCTCAGAGAAACGTGCAAACAAGATTGGAACACTTAAATCTTGATCTGCCGCATTAATAGCACTCATGGCATATGAGAATGTAATAATTGCCGTAGTAATTATCGGCGTATTGATTTTCGGAGCAAAGAAGATCCCAGAGCTGGCTAGAACATTTGGCAAGGCCAAGGGCGAATACGAGAAAGGCAGGATCGAGTCCGAAAAAGAGCTGAAAGAATTCAAGGACAAGGAAGAGCTCAAGTAAAGAACGCTTTTTTACCCATTCAAAAATAGATTCCGCATGATCAAAAGATCAGAGATTCAAAAAATAGCAAGAGAGTACACTGATCTTTCCATAGGCGCGCTTGGAAGCCACTCTGCCCTAGAGATTATGGACGGGGCAAAGGATGAGAACTTTAGAACGTCTGTGATATGCCAGAAAGGCAGGGAGGCACCATACAAGAGATTTTCAAGGATTGCAGACGAGATAATCATAGTAAACAAATTCAAAGACATGCTGTCGCCCAAGATTCAGTCAAAATTGAGGTCAGAGAATATAGTCATAATTCCACACAGGGCCCTTACCGCATATCTTGGATATGATGCAGTAGAAAACAGGTTCAAGGTTCCCCTGTTTGGCAACCGGGCACTCTTTCAGGCAGAAGAGCGCTCGCACAAGAAAAACCAGTACTATCTTCTTCAAAAGGCCAAGATAAGGCGTCCTAGAATATTCAAGAGCCCAAAAGACATAGACAGGCCTGTCATAGTAAAGGTGCAGGAAAAGTCCCGCAAGCTTGAGAGGGCATTTTTCATTGCAACATCACATGCAGACTATAAGGACAAGGCTGAAAAAAAGATAAGGCAGGACCTGATTTCAAGGGAAGCGCTAAAGATTGCAAGTATTGAGGAGTTTGTGGTAGGCACATACTTTAACTTCAATTATTTTCACACGCCCATATCAGATGAGGTAGACTTTCTTGGAATCGAGAGGAGGCTGCAGACAAATGTACATGACTTTGTTTCATTGCCTGCAAAACAGCAGCTTGAGACAAACATAGAGCTGCAAAACATAGAGGTTGGACACACTCCTGCAAGCATACGAGAGTCGCTGCTTGAAAAAGTCATAGAGGCAGGAGACAAGTTTGTAGCAGCTGTGAAAAGAGAATACGCCCCGGGAATCATAGGCCCGTTCTCACTTCAAAGTGTAATCACAAAGGATCTTGAGATAGTTGTGTATGACGTGTCTCTCAGGGTTCCCGGAAACCCAATTCTTGCCACCACCAGTCCGTATACAAAGTACAAGTATGGAGAAACTTTTGGCGTGGGTAGAAGGATAGCAATGGAACTAAGAAAGGCACA
The DNA here is from genome assembly GCA_028867785.1 of Nitrososphaerota archaeon. GTDB lineage: Archaea > Thermoproteota > Nitrososphaeria > Nitrososphaerales > Nitrosopumilaceae > Nitrosotalea. The sequence continues at coordinate 151,508 of JAGWFS010000002.1, read as the reverse complement.
GCAGGAAGGAAAGCTGGAACATATAGTGACCTAGGCCTCCATCTTTTCTTTCAAGAGATTTTTTCTGACAAGTATAGGCACGTTGTAAAACGTTGCAAGCGCGATTGCGTCAGATGCCCTATAGTTGCGCATTACAATGTCGTGTTTTCCCGTAAAGTAGAGGTTTGCCCTCAACACGCTTCCGCTCTCATACACCTTAATTCTAACAAGCACAAGCTCGTTGATCTCAGATATTTCCTCAATCATGTTGTATATCGTAGGTATGGCGCCCCTATCCCCCTCGACAAAGTTTGAAATGTGTCTTGCAACCTCGCCCGAAAAGGCGCGCATGTGAAATTCCTTTTCGTCGTCAGATCGCAGAATTACAAGTCCTTCCACGCCATAAGGATCGACAAATCCCACATGTGTGATTTTAGTTTCCGCATAGTCAGAGTCTTGAGGCTCGTCTATCTTCAAGATAAATCTCTATCAAGCTTCATCTGAGATAAACACTTTGGAAAAAGACAGATAGAATTTAATGTCACCATGCATCGTTTTATTCGTTGGAAAAACAAAGCACGGTACGTCGATCACACCGGGCGCTCATCATAGTAGGCTTTTTGGCAATAACAGTGTCATTTCTTGCGTACGCAAGAAACAATGAGATCACTGTAACCCCTGCAGCCATGCCCGCACTTACAAATCTGGCATATGCGACGTATTTCATCTTATTTGCATCATTTGGCGCCATAGGATGGGGCCTGTACAAATTTTTCAAGTCCAAGATAGAAATTCCCGATTCATCAATTTCATCCATAATCTCAAATTCTTTGAACAGCAAAAGGGCAAAGCGCATATTTGTCATAAGTGCCATAGGATACGGAATATTTTTCGGGCTGACATCAGGAGTTATCCTCTACAAACCCGAGCTCAATGCAACAGATTATGGCTTTCCAACCCCTCCACACATAGAGCTTTCCCCATGCTGCGATTTGCCGGGATACATGCCGATGATATTTGCCTTTTTCACAGAGCATGTTGGGTTGCAGATTGTACCATTGAACCTGGTTCTTCTGGTTACAGTCTCCTTTCTTGTAGGGCTTAACTTTGCACTTGCCGCAACCACCTTTACGGCTGCCAAGAGCGCAGGCAGGTTCGGCACGTTTGGTGCAGTGACTGGACTCTTTGTCGGATGCCCGACCTGTGCAGGCACTGCGTTTACAATGCTTTTCGGGCTTGGGGCAAGCGCGACAGGCGTGACGCTGTTTTTGACAAGCTACGAGGCGCAGTTACAGACAATGTTCATAGCTGTCTCAATTCCCATTCTGCTTGCCACTCCATACATAATGGCAAGAAAGATAAGAAAAGAGCAAAGTGGCAGCTGTGCGCTAGAGTCTAAACAGTAGATTTTGTAACACGAGGGGTCTTCCAATCTCCTATGTTGTAACCATTTTGCCGCAGATACTTGAGAGTTAGTTTGTAGACCAGTTCGTCATGATCAGATACTTGGAGAATCTCGCTCCACTGTACCATCCCAGTCTTTTCTATCTTCTTTGCAAGATCAGCGGAAAGGTTTTGGGCAATCTGTCTGCACTGGTCAAATGTTTTGCCGTTTTTGTATGCGCGGGTTCTTGCATCGCAGGCATCCATGGCATACCACACTCACACCCCAAATAAAAAGATGAACTCTTTTTGTGGAAGAGTTTTAAAACTGAATTGTAACATACTTTTGTAAATGTCAAAGCACAGTCAGAGGCTGGCAAGCATAAATCCGGTAGATGTTCTTCTTTGGACGTTTCGCCGAAACGAAGACGATGTGGTGAATCTCTATGATTCACTTTCCTCGCTGATGCAGATTTCCACAGAAGGCAACATGCTTAACTTTGGATACTGGGATGATGACACGGTTCATCCGCACAAGGCACAGGTCCAGCTTTGCAAGAGGATTGCAGATATGGCAGAATTGAATACAGCTAGAAACGTTCTGGACGTTGGAAGCGGCTTTTCAGAGCCTGCCACAATCTGGAAGACAAATTTCCCGCACATCAAGATGTCCTGCCTGAACGTAAACAGAACCCAGCTTGGATTTGCCTCAAGTATTCTCAAAGAAAACTCACAATCATCGCACCAGAATCATGCATCAGAAACAATCAACCTAATCAACTCTACTGCCACAAAGTTTCCGTTTGCAGATAAATCAATGGACAGAATAATCGCACTGGAATCAGCACAACATTTCAAACCATTTTCAGAGTTTGTGTCAGAAAGCAGGCGTGTGCTAAAAGAAAACGGCATACTTGCGCTGGCAGTGCCTGTCATGTCGCAGTCAAGATCTCTTGAGATGCTCAAGCTTGGGATACTGTCATTTACATGGTCATCTGAACACCATGGGCTCGAGGATCTCAAGAAGGCCATCAGTGACTTTGGTTTTAGGATCCAGTCCGTAGATCTCATAGGCTCAAAGGTATATGAGCCGCTTGCCAACTATTATGTAAAAAACAGGAAATTTTTGAGGCCAAAGATACTGGAGAGGTACCCGTCATACGTAGAGAAGATCCTCTTCAGATCACTGCTAAAGATGCGGGAAGTCTCCGAGAGCAGGACCATCGATTACGTACTTTTAAAGTCTGTCGCATAACTGCAAACAAAGCCTTATCTTGTGGCGTGATCCAATTCACTTTGTAATACCAGTTACCTGGTTACCCACTGCGTAGCGTAATTTCTACGCAGGTGCCATTTTATCACAACATACTGTATCGTATTTTCTGACAGATAGATTTTTTTCAAGGCATACGTGCAACATGGAAAAGAAATATTAGCGCAATTTTGCTAGATCTACGCATGGGCCTGTTTAAGAAAAAAGACGAGCAGCCTCAAACAAAATGCAAGGAATGCGGCCAAGAGTTCCACGATCCTGTGCGCCTAGACAGACACATGAAAAAGGCTCACCGTCATGCCCCACAACGCAAGTCTGACGAACAAGGTTTTACAACTGGCGGCATGTGGTAAATCTCTCGATAGGTATAATTCACTATTCAAACGGCTTCATACTAGAAGTTGGTTACACTTGAGATTCTTAGCAGTCTGACTAGTTTCATAATTCAGACCATATCAAATTCCGGATATCTGGGGGTTTTCTTCCTCATGGTTGCAGAAAGCGCGCTCATACCCATACCAAGTGAGGTAATCATGCTATTCTCAGGCTATCTTGTCTCAACTGGCAAGTTTGATGTCGTACCAGTCGTAATTGCAGGCACAATAGGAAATCTTGTCGGATCTCTGATTGCCTACGCAGTAGGCGCATATCTTGGACGAGGTTTTGTGTTAAGATACGGCAGGTATGTATTACTCAAAAAATCCCATCTGGAGCTTGCCGAGTCTTATTTCAAAAAATACGGGGACAGATCCATTTTCATCAGCAGGCTGCTTCCGGCCATAAGAACATACGTCTCCCTGCCGGCAGGGGCTGCCAAGATGAGCCTGAAGAAGTTTTCAGTATTTACCCTGATTGGCTCTGCAATATGGAATACAGCCCTGGCATTTGTGGGCATAAAGTTGGGCCAAGAATGGGACAGCATCAGAAGATACTCGGATTATGTTGATGCTATGGTCATAGCAGTCGTGGTCATCGGCATAATCATATACTGGAAGAAAAGAAAAGTCAGCGGTTCTTAAAGTTTCCCAGTTCTTCCAAGATGATTTTAAACAACGCGTCAGTGTCAAGCAGCACGCATGGAATGCCATTTTCCTTGCAGGCCTTGCCGATTTCAATGTCTCCGGTTATCATCACCATCCCGTTTTCTTCAGCATATTTTATCACAGAATAGTCGCTGGCAAGCTTCTTTCCTTCCATAATCAGTTTTTTTACGCTAAATGCCTCGTATCCAAATTCCTTCAGCCTTACATCCATCCCATCATACATTTCATCTACCAGTACCTTCATGCTATTACAAGTTGGTCAGAACGAAGCATATTTTTACCATATGATCTTTGCGCGCCTATGAAAAACATATTGAGAATGATTCCAGACATACCATCCAACAGTCATCAGGCAAATTTGATCAAGTATCATATGAAGATCCTTCGAGTTTGCCAAAACACAATGCGTATAAACCCATTCACTGTGCCCTAGGATGAACATGGTCCTAGATCCAATTCTGTCAAGCTTTCTTCCAAAAGACTTTGTGCATGTCTTAGTTGACTCTGGGTATTCTCTTGTCAGGATGACCATAGGCATCATAGTATCGTATATCTTTGCCATATCCTATGGAGTCGTAGCTGCAAGAAACAAAAAGGCTGAAAAAATAATGATGCCAATTCTTGACATATTACAATCGGTTCCAATCCTCGGATTCTTCCCAGCAGCCATCTTCTTCTTCATCGCACTTTTCAATCAGAGCTGGGTAGGCGTCGAAATGGCTGCAATATTTCTTATTTTTACAAGCCAAGCATGGAACCTGGCCTTTGCAGTGTACGAATCCGTCTCTTCCATACCGTCAGACTTGGAAGAGGCGTCAGGTTCATTTGGTGTCAAGGGTTGGAAAAAATTCAAGACTTTGTATCTTCCGGCAGCCATACCAAAGCTCATCTACAACGGCATCCTATCCTGGGCGACCGGATGGTATTACCTCGTGGCGGCAGAGCTCATTTCCATTGGATCAAAACAATATACACTGCCTGGCATAGGCAGCTATCTTGCCAAGTCCACCTCTGCGGGAGATTATCAAGGAACCATCTTCGGTCTGGCGGTTCTTGTATGCATTATATTATTTGTTGACCTCATCTTGTGGAAGCCTCTGCGAAGATATGCAGGCAGGTTCAAATACGAATCCATGTCGTCAGAAGACGAACCGCACAAAAACTTGCCGGATCCCAGGTTTACATGGATCCGCCGCAATCTTGCATTGCTTCAAGTCAGACGCGCAGGTCTGACACATGTCATTCCAACAAGCAGACTCAGGCCGATAGTTACAACAGTAAAACACGTCACAGAAGAGCCAAAAATAATTCAGAGGCACAGAAGAAACATCATCATAGCAATCATAGCAGTTATTGCGGTTTCCCTAGTGGTAACAGGCTGGGTGGCCCTTGTTGGAATTGCATCATTTCCTGCAACTGTTTCAAACGACCTCAAAAAACCCGACATTGCAAGTGCTGCAAGCCAGATACCAGTGGACCTTGGCTACTCGCTGCTTCGTCTGCTTGCAGCATACCTGATAAGCGTAGCATGGATTCTCCCCCTTGCACTCAAGCTTGCAGGCAAGCCCAGGTCTTTCGGAGGCTTGATCTTCATCATGGAGATAGTCGCATCGCTGCCAGCAACCGCCCTGTTTCCTTTGATTGTACTTGGAACCATGAATCTGCCTGGAGGACTGGAGCTTACTTCAGTCATTCTTACAATGACCGGCATGCAATGGTATATTCTGTTTAACGTACTTGGTGCAGTCAGGTCCATTCCCGCAGACCTTACCGAGGCTGCAAAGGCTTACAACATAAAGGGATGGGAAAAGTTAAAGAAACTCATCTTTCCTGCAATACTTCCCTCATTTATCACAGGCAGTATCACTGCATGGGGAGGCGGATGGAACGCCCTCGTACTATCTGAATACATTACTTACAGCAACAAAACAATGTCGGTTCCTGGAATTGGGGCGCTTATGAACAAGGCAGCGTATGAGATAGGAAGTGTCAGCCTCCTTGCGGTTCTCATCATAGTAATGGTAGCTGTGGTAGTAGGGCTAAACAGAACCCTTTGGAAACGTCTTTACAAGATAATGTTTTCAAAGTATAGGTTAGACTATTGAGTGATGACACTATGACAGAACAAGTAGAACTTGCAAAGTTGGTTGAGCTCCGCAATGTCACAAAAGCTTACGGTCCATTGACAGAGAGGCCGCATGTTGTACTGGAACATATCAACCTGATAGTCAGACAGCACGAATTCATCAGCATTGTCGGTCCGTCAGGATGTGGCAAATCCACGATGCTCAGGATAATGATGGGACTGACAAATCCGGAGGACGGAGAAGTGTACTATCACGGACAAAAGATTGGCAGAGTATGCGAGGCAATGTCAATGGTGTTTCAGACTTTTGCGCTATTTCCATGGTTAAATGTTCAAGAAAATGTAGAGATAGGGCTTGAAGGAAAACAGTTTTCAAAAGAAGAGAAAAAAAAGAGAGTGACGGACATGGTCAAGGTAATAGGCCTTGAAGGATACGAGGAAGCGTATCCAAGAGAGTTGTCAGGCGGTATGAAACAAAGGGTCGGAATTGCAAGAGCATTGGTTTCCGAGCCAGAGATACTTTTGATGGATGAGCCTTTTTCCGCACTAGACCCGCTAACATCTACTCACCTCAGAGAAGAGGTGCTTCACCTCTGGGAAAACCCCGACCTTCCACCCGAAGCAGTTGTGATGGTCACACACAACGTGGAAGAGGCGGTATACATGTCAGACAGAATAATAGTCCTAACAACACGTCCTGGCACGATAGCAAGAGAGGTGAAGATAGACCTGCCAAGACCGCGCGACCCCAGGAGCCCGGAGATTTACAGGATTGTTGACGAGATAACAGGGTTGATCGCATGATGAACGTTTATTTGTTGCAAAATCGACCAGAATTTGTTTTGTGGAGGAATGAAGGTTGACCATTCCCCGTGCACAAGTAGGTACGGTCATTGGTCTCCTAGAGATACTACGTGACTTTCATGGAAAGGTAGACCTGGCAAAGGTAGCAGATGAGCTACGACTGGAGCTTGACGACATACTTCCGGCAGTGGACGCGGCAAAGCTTTTGAAACTAATCCAGGTAAACGCGGGTGATCTTATCCTGACAAGTGAAGGTACAACGTTGCTTTCCAAGGGCATAAGCGGAAGAAAAAGAGAGCTCTACAATGCCGTATCCAACTTGGGCGAGATCAAGGGAATCCTGAACTTTATAAGAAAAGAACACGGCAGCACGGTGACAAAAGAGGATCTGCTGTCCTTTATCAGACAAGAGATGCCAGACGTTAATGCCGAGCAGACCTTTTCATGGATAGTCGAGTGGGGCAGATATGCACTCCTGCTAAGGTATGACGACAACACACAGAAGATAAGACTGACAAAGAGTCCTGCCAAAGCCTCATGATCTATTAACTAATTTTAATTTCCCTCAAGTTATTCTACCGAACGGGATCATTTACGTCAAAATTAGTTCAATTCCCACATAAAATAACAAGATCTCCACTTTAGCCCAAAAATTAAAGATTCATAAGTCCAATTAGCAAACTCTCGGAGAATTACCAGCCATGAAAGAATTTGGAACCCTAGAGTATGTCTTGGACATTTACTCAAAAAACTGGACTTGGAAGCTTACCGGCTCGAGGGCCGTAAGCATGGTGGCGCGGGTCATACCTCATGCCTGGTACGGTGGTGGACCTGAAGAGGCCATAGTTCCCGATACAGAGCAAAACGTCCAGAAGATAAAATGGATAATGGAGACGTACCCGCTAGAGATAAAATCAAGAAACATCTGGCAGAGAAAGACAAGGCATATGACAGTTCGAAAAAGAAAATGGACCAGAATAGAAAAGCTGCGAAAGGCAAATCCTGGCGAGCAGTTCAGGGGAACCCTGCTCAATTTTCAGAGAGAGGGACTGGACTTTTTGTTAAAATCTTCTGGCAACGCACTATTGGCTGACGAAATGGGATTGGGAAAATGCATAGTACAAAATACTTTGATAAGTACCAGAAATAGCCAAGTTACGATTAAAGAGATCTGGGATGAAGCAACAGTAACGGACAGAAGTAGACATGAGGAATGGGGCCGACTAAAAGTCCCAATCAATGTCCAATCATTTGATGGAAGAAAGATTGTAACTAAGAAGGTCTCAAGAGTCTTTCGGCAGAAGATAGACGAGGATATAGTAAAGATCACACTTGCAGACGGCTTGTCGATAGAATGTACAAAACGTCATAGATTGCACACACCAGAAGGCTGGAAGATGGCTGGAAAACTAAGCATGGACGACAAGGTGGCAGTTCCTTCAAAAACTTTGCATGTAGGAAAAAATTCGCTATCACCAGAGGTGGCTGAATTAATTGCATGGCAGATTTCAGAGGGATACGAGTATTTTGAAAATAATAGATATCCTCATGGAAGATTTTATAATTCTGATTCAAAAATATTATCAAGAGTGAGACAGTTAGGAAAATGTCAAGGAATAGAACTGCCCAAACCAAGAAAGGATAAAACAACTTTCGTTATTGCTACAACTCAATTTTACAAATTATTTTCAAAATGGGGATATAAGTGGGGCAAGAAATCAAAGGACAAAATTGTCCCAAGAGCAATACTCGAGGCTCCTTTAGAAACCCAGAAGACGTTTGTTCAGGCCATTTTTGATGCAGAAGGCCACGTAGGCAAGACTCACTGTGAACTAACTACGGCAAGCAAATCCATCGCATTTACGTTGCGTGAAATTCTCTTACACTTTGGAATCTGGCTTCGCATTAGAATTGCAAAGAAATATGCATCAAACGGTTCTAGAAAACGTAGAAAATACTACACATGCACATTTGGCGGAAATTCTGTATCTAAATTCCACGAACAGTTCACTCTTCTTACCGCATACAAACAAAGGGCGTTAGAAAAACTTGCATCAAAAAAGCACAATACAGACATTGAAGGCATACCATCGCAGAAAATTGTTCGAAAAATTGCAGAGACTAGAATACCATTACGTTCACTTGACCTCTACACTCCGTACAAGTACACGCAAGGCATGAGTAAACAGTTGGCCATTTCTGTCTCCAACAAGTTGGAATCACTTCACGAGTACGAACTTTCAAGTCAGTTACGAGAAATGTCTTTGGAGTCGATCAACTGGTGTACAATCAAATCGATCGAGACAAAGCATTATGCAGGTTATGTCTACGACTTGTCTGTTCCAGATACTCATAACTATGTTGCCAATGGCATCATTACCCATAATACCGTTCAGACTCTATCATACTTGGCTACAGAAAAACAAACATTTCCAGCTCTCATAGTTGCACCTCTTGTAACATTGAGCAACTGGCAGAGAGAGATCCAGAAGTTCCTGAAAAAAAGGAGCCGAAACGGCCGAGTTGTTGAAGACCAGCATCCATCATCAGTGCTCATTCGAACAGGCAAGTCACAGGAGATTGGCAAGTATGACATTTACATCATAAACTATGATCTGCTATACAAGAGACTGGACGACCTTTCAAAATTGAACATAAAGACCCTGGTATGCGATGAAGTGCAGCACCTTCGTTCAAAATCAACCAAGAAATATTCCGCAGTAAAAAAACTTGCAGGACTTGAATCCATAAAATACAGAATTGGTCTGTCCGGCACTCCGATTTACAACAGGGGCTCTGAGATATGGCCCATAGTAGACATACTGCGGCCGGGACTGCTGGGAAGCTTTGACGAGTTTTGCGAGTATTTCTGTTATGTAAACGAAAAAGGCAAGGCAATAGTGCTTGAAAATAAGCGGGCAAGTTTGGGAGAAGAGTTGCGAAAACATGTCATGCTCAGGCGCAAAAAATCAGACGTATTAAAGGAGTTGAAGGAAAAGGTCAGATACAAGGAGTTTATCGACTCTGACATTAACTATTACTATTCAGAGCTTGACAAGATTTGGAAGCGCCTTGAAGAAGAGCAAAAAACTGCAACGTCTGCATTTGACAAGTTTTCATCATACAAGAGAGCAATACAGAGCGAGAGACAGGCAGCCGGGGCTGCAAAGCTGCCCCATGTCATCGAGTTTGTCAAAAACATAATGGAGATAGAGGAAAGTGTCGTTGTATTCTGCCATCACAAGGCAATACATGCCCTGCTGCACAAGAGCCTTCATGAATATTCTCCTTCGTCAATCATAGGGGGACAGTCGGACAAGGAAAGACAGGACAACATAGACAGATTCCAGAACGGTGAGACAAAGCTCATGATTGCAGGACTGCGGGCCGGAAACGTCGGAATAAACCTAAGCAAGGCAAGATACGTCATATTTGCCGAGCTTGACTGGAGTCCTGCAATACACAGACAAGCTGAGGACAGGCTGCACAGGATAGGACAGAAGAACACAGTATTTGCATATTATCTGATAGGAAACGCCACACTTGACGATCATGTTGCAAACGTGCTGGTCGACAAGAGCTACGAGATTGACGCAATCATGGATGAAAAAGAGGAGGCGTTTGAAAATAAAGACAAGGCAGAATTGATCCTGGCTCAGATTCACGACAGGCTTACTGCAAAGCACTAATCTTAACACTCTTACCTGGCGCCATTAATTCACTTTAAAGCCCTGTTCGACGTAATATGCATACTTGAAACAAAAGTTTTCTCGATTGACAAAAAATGAAATCGACATTTACGATTATGACAGGAGAATAGAAGGAATTAAAAAAACTAATTCGCAACGACCAGAAAATATCTGAAGACACAATAAAAATAATCGAAGAGTACGACAGACTGATGATAAGGGAGTCTCTTACAAAAGCGACAAGACTCAAACATCTTCAAGTTCTTTTGACATTGAGCAGATTACTTCCAGTAGAATGGAAACATGTGACAAAGTCAGATGTAGATAATCTTGTTACAAAGATTGTAGAATTATATTCCGATGATTCAGGTCGTGAGACCCACACGACATTTGACCGCAAGAAGATTTTGAAAATATTTTTCAGGTGGATGAAGCTCGACTCAAGAGATTTCAGTAAAGTCGTATACCATGGCAGCCGTTATCATTCCCAATTTTTACTATTTGTGTCAAATCTCCATATGGGGCATATTAGAAGAATTTCTACGTGAAGCTATTTTCATCGCTATTAAAGAAAACATAACAAATACCAAAATAAAAGGAAGAGAAATCAAGAAATTCGATATTCCAAAAGAAGATCTGATCAGTTTTGCATTAGAAAGAGGAAGAGGTAATTTTGAGGATCTGAATAAAGTTTACAAAAAGATACTGAAAATAGATTTGAAAGAGAACAAGAGATTTTCTGATCTATTTAACACAAGATAGAAACGAAACAGGGTTGCGCATAGTGGATTTTTATTTGGATATAATTCTTTAACTAAGAAAAAAGACATGAGTGAATCTTTTGAAAAAGAAGTATATGACATATCGGATGATGCAGGAATGGAATTCATAACCGCAAAGGCAACAATAAATGACAAAGATGAAAAAGTTTTGCCAGACTCTTGGTGTTCATACGATCCTACAGAAACCAAAAGTAGTCGTAAATTAGAGCAAGATTTTTGTCACATGATCAAACTCGTTTGGGAATTGGGATATTTTGTTTCAAATAAATTATTTGTAAAAAGAAAAAACGGTTAATTTCATTTAGTGGAAGGATAAAATAATTCGGTTGTAAAGTATGAATAATCCTTTTCTCGAATACAGATTGTAGAAAATCACACATGCTCCAAGAGATATCGGTTTTCGTTGTCTTTGTAGTAATTTCTCATCGATTTCTTGATCCTAAACCCTCGCTTGCCGTAGAATTCTAAAAGATACGGCCTGTCCTTAAAAGTATCAAGAATGATTTTTTTCTTTCCTGCAACTTTGATGATTCTTGAAACTAGCCTAGTAGCAATACCGTGCTTTCTATATGTTGGGTGTACAAACAAGGAATTGATATACCAACATCCATCCCTAGTGGGTGTTGCAATTATTCCACCGACAATCTTTCCGTTCATCTCTGCCTTGTATGACCAAAGGTAACTCACTGCAGGCGTCCAAAAATATATCGTGTCACGGTTCGCTTTCATGTCAAAGCACTTTGCCTCAAGTCTGAGAAAACTTTCAGCGTCTCTGTAACCGGCAAGTTTAATCTTAACATGATCTCGTTGCATGAATACACCTTATGTGCATTAAATTATGTTCATATCAAAACATAATTAGTTCTAAAGCAGCTTAAATCTTAACCCAATGAAGGAAAAAACGGTAACAAGCCAAGAGTTTTTCTTGGATAGAGAAGATGTTCTGGAAACTCTGAATGCGGTTTTCTACAAGGTAAACGATTCCTTACAGAGCCAATTTGTATTTGTCCTAGGAGAAGCAGGAATGGGAAAGACTTCTCTTGTGAACAAATTTCTTTTTTCAGTAAAATCAGATGACATAATCATACTCACTGCAAAAGGATACGAGGAGCAAGAATCACCACTGTTTCCTTTCTTAGAGATGGTCAAAGTGCTTTTATCAGATTATCGAGATTTTACCAAGGGAGACCTGCTTGATACAATTCTAAACTTGGCCAAACTTGTCCCAACATTGGAACCTTATGTTGGTGCAGCGCAGGAAATCACAAAGACCATTCGCGGAATGTCTGATGTTGACAGATATTCCGTGGATAATAGCCATTATGCGTTTTCTAATTATTTAGCAATATTTCAAAAGATTATAAGAAAGAAAACAATCGTGCTGCATGCAGAAGATATTCAATGGTTTGACAGTACTTCACTTGAGTTGTTGTCATATCTAATGAGAAAAGTCACAAACAAAGTGATGTTCATCATGTCATACAGGACAGGATTTGTTACAAGCCAAAAGGAATTAGATGCAAGGAAATATTTTGAAACCCTGTCCAAACTTGACAGTAAGAAATCCGCAATAATAAAACTGGATGCAGTTCCGGAAAAACTATACCCCAACTTCATACAGGGTTTCCTTGGACCACACAAGTTCAGCAAGGATGTGGTGCATTTGCTGTACAAGCAAACTAGCGGAAACCCATTTTTCCTGAAATCACTCCTTGGTCTCTTCAGAGAATCAAAAGCAGCAACTATTGACAATAATGGTTATTGGGTAATTTCTGATTTGTTAAATGAAAACGTACTACCAGAAAACTTGTCTGAGACAATTTGCAAGCGCTTAGGGAAGGTTTACAGAGACTTGCCAGGCGCAAGAGACCTTCTTGCATATGCATCTGTGCTTGGATATCAATTTGATCTGGATACGATAAGCAACTTTATGAGAAAAGACAAGATGGAGATCTTTCACATGCTTGAGGACCTAGAGAATATCTATTCCATAGTAAAGAGAGTAGGAGACAGTACAACTTTTGTTTTTGACCACAGAAAGACGCAGGAGACGATCTATTCAGGGCTTGGCACGCTTGCAGTTGAATGCCACAGAGAGATTGCAAAATTCCTAGAAAACAACTTTGGCAAACACAAAGATCCCTTTATCACGTCGTATCATTACTACAATGGTCGCGAGTGGGAGAAAGCACTAAAGTATCTAGAACTGTCAGCAGAAACGTCATTTGATAACTACTTTTTTTCAAATTCCGTAAAACAATACGAAGAATGTTTTCAATTGATAAAGGAAAAAAGAGTACAGATTTCAGAGTCAGCGCACATCTTGCTCAAGATTGGATATGCAAGATCGTTGCTTGGCAATAACAACACGTCATCATGCATTATAAACCTCAATAATTTGCTTCAGACATCTAATTTGTCAGAGATACAAAAGGCAGAAGCAAATCTGCTTTTGGGAAGATGCTGGAGATACGAAGGAACAGGCGATGCAGGAAAAAAAGCAATTTTTTCGTTAGAGGAGAGTTTGAGAATTTATGAAAAAATTGGAAATGTAAACAAATTGGGAGAGGCCTATTCTTTTCTTACCACGGTTTATGATCATTTTGGCCACAGAGAAAAGGCCGCAGATGCGTTTGGAAAGAGTCAGATTAATTTCAACTTGGCAAACGATGCAATAGGACTGGCCAAGCTGCAGAGAAAGTCTGGTATCATTTACGAATCTAGAAGAGCGATAGAGTTCATGAAAAACGCACTTGATTCATTTGAAAGATATTCAATGAAGATAGAAAAAGCAAGGTGTCTTAACAACATGGGCGCAGAGAGCTTTTACATTGCAAAGTTTGACGATGCTGAAAAGTACCTTGGTTCAAGCCTTGAGATCTTCAGAAGCTTGGATTCACCGGAGGTAGACATACCTCTCAACAACTTAGGTCTGGTCTACCAACAGAGGGATGACTATGTCAAGGCTTTGCAGTTTTTTGAGGATGCAAACGCCAATGTCAGCGAACTGTTTAACGAAATATTTGTCAACATGAACATTGCAAATGTGTTAAGACAGACGGGCGATGTAGAAAGAGCAAGAAAAGTAATAATACATCTTGAACCTTTGGTTCTGTCATATCCAGAAGGCCTGATGAATGACTACTATGGATTAAACCGAGCAGCCATACATTACGAGCTAGGCGAGTTTGATGAGGCACAGGTGTGGCTAGAGAAGTTCAAACCGCACAACTACAAATACGATGATGAACTGATCCTTGCAAAGAGATACCGACTATTATCAAAAATACTGGACAGAAAAGGTTTCGGCAAGGAATCTGCTGAAATCGCCAGGAAAAGTTCAGAGATTTTCAAAACTGAGAGGTTACAAAAATGGTTCTATGAACTGGATTACTATACATGTGACATACACCTCTGGGATTAATTAAAACCGTATCTGGCAATTGCATTGTCAAGAATCATACCAATCATGTCCCTGTACTTCATTCCATTTTTTTCTGCTATGTGATTAAAGCTGCTATGTTTTCCGATATATGGAAGTGCATGTGCTTCAAGAAGATATGGCTCCCCATTGGAATTGATTCTCATATCCATCCTACCAAAATCCCTGCATCCCAAAATATCGTACATTTTTAGAGACATTTGACTTGCCTCCGTTTCAAAAGAGGCGTTCATTGGATAATGAAAACAATACTTGTCATCATATACTATCTTTGATGTGAGATGACGGTCTCCCATCTCTTTGTTATCAAGAGAGATGCCAACGATGCCAAAGACTGTCTCTGGTCTATTTCCTATGATTGGCACGTCAATCTCGGTTCCCGTTATGAATTCCTCTACCAAGACAGGCTGCTTGTATGTTCTAAGAAGATACTTGACTTGTTTCTGCAGACTATTAAAATCGTAAACCTTTGATTTTTCGTCCAATCCCATGCTGCTGCCTTCATAGCAAAGCTTTGCAATCACAGGATATTTTTGGATGTTTTCTTTTTTTATGAAACCCGTGTTTTCTATGACGGTAAACGGTGCGGTACGTATTCCATAAGTTTGCCCAATTACTTTTGTATGCCATTTATTCATGGCAACTGATGTAGCATATGAATCAGAACCGACAAATGGAATGCCTGCCATCTCAAGCAATGCAGGTACCTGCCCTTCCCTACCCCTCCAAATCTTCCTTCCGCGATGTTGAAAACGAGATCAACTTCATTTTTGTGTTTTGAGAAATTATCTACTAGAGTGGTACCGCTTCCAATCAAAACTGTCTTGTGGCCCAGATCCTCTAGTGCTCTTGAGATGTCATCGACCGACATTGAAACCTGGAGTTCAATATCCCAGTCCCATGGATCATCATGTTCGAATTTGAAATCTTTCCTAGTGTCAAAAGTGATTCCTATTGTAAGCGTGTCATGCATTTGTCTACGAATAGTTTTTTCTATAGTTCTTCCAATTCTTTTACGGTGTTCAATCAATGAACAGTCTTATTTTTTGATATTAATTAAGAATGTTCTTCCTTTTCACATATGTTTGCAAGTGCAGTGTTAATGTCGGCCTGTTCTCTAAACAATGCTGCTGCTCGCTGCGGTGTGATAGTACCGCCTAAACCAGATCTTAGCATCCCCATGCCATATTCTAATGTCTTATCAATGGCATCGGCTTCGCTGAAATTTTTATCGCGCATTAGGTGTTTTTTGTACTTGAGCATGCCAACTGATATGCTGCCAACGTAGTTTTCTACAGATTCTTCGATTGATTTTGTTTTAACCATTATCTTCCAATGTGCGTGGCAGAGTTAAAAGGTTGATCAGATATCCATCTCTTTGATCACATGATTATTTTGCAGGGATTGGTTTGCCGAGCTTTTCTTCTTCTGCGTCAGCTATTTGCATGGATATTTTTCTTTCCAGATTCGCCAGATCTTTGACAACAGGATTGCCACGGTTAACCATGTAGAGCCTTGCCTTTCCAATTGTTCTGTTGACCTTTACAATTCCAACATCCTCCAGGTCGTCAAAGTACTTGTAGAAGGTCTGCTTGCTCATCCCCAGTGCATCTATGATCTCTTTCTTTGTGAAATCGTTTGTTGGGAAATCTAGAAGATAATCGAGGATCTTCATCTTTGGGGAATAGCCTAGAACTTTTGTTATCAGTGACGCGTATTCGCTGCCCCCCCTACTACCCCCGGTGCTATCCATACTACTACTACCATTTCAAAAGTATTTAAATCTAGACTTCTAAAGGTATGTTAAGTGTACTTATGAAAAGAGACTACCAAGACCCTGAACTCAGGGCCCTCATTCTCAACTTCATCATGCGTAAGGGAAGGTGGGGAGAGCACTATTTTCCTATCGATACCATGGCAAACTGGCTTGGACAGGTGGTAAGGAACAACGGAAAGAACGTCAAGAAAAAAGTAAAGGAGCTCGCAAATGAGGGATTTCTGATTTTGCACAAAGGGAACACCACGGCGTCGCTGAATCCCAGAATGAAAAGTGAAATTATTGAGTACATTGAAAACAACTTGAGAGAAGAATAATGTCGTTAGATGAAGAAGGGACCAAGAATTTTTTAAATTCCATAATGAGCATCTGGATTTCTCCAGAAATTGAAAAGCGCAGAAAAGAAGGAAAGATAGACGACAGAAGATTCTACTCTGAAGAAATCGAACCACAAGATTGAGCCGAGAAGGTCTACAAACCTGATATCGTCAACAACACAAAAAATCCATACAAGAAATCTGGATACACAATATGAGTGAAAGTATGAAGAAATTCACCAATGAATGTCTCACAAACATAACTTTGGATGAAAGGACCATGTGCAGCTAATATACTTGCTTTCATAGATACCAAATGAGCCGCGCCAATACGTCATAGCCATGACCTGGGAATACAATATTGATCGAATCAACAAATTCGTAGATATCATCTATTAAATGCTCACAAGCTCATTGGGCATCCGAAAAGCTAAGCGAGGCCACCGATTGAGCTGTCATAACCTTACAGAAAAAATGTAAAACAAAAGCTTTTCTTTCTTGTCTATTCCCATTTATCAGGACATTGGTTGTAAAAGATATTGTATCGAGTCCTCTGCCATGTTATCCATCATATTGCTTCATTTCATATTTCTAGCTTCATTCTGGCCTTTTTGATTACAACTTCATCTGTTGATTTTGTAATAAATGCAATATAATCCCCGTCCTCTACCTGCAAAAACTCGGCAATTTCATTTGGTAGCATTATTGTTTTATTATTTTCAATATTTACAAATATTGCATTGTTAGGCTGGGCTGGTTGAGTTTGTTTTTTTGAATAATCATCATTGTACCATTCAATCAGATGCCTGTATTTTGATGGCAATTCTTCGGCTATAGGTAGAACTCTCCCCTGTGCTCTGCTTGGGTGAAATAGATCTCCCTCTCTGTAAAGTCTGTACCATCCCCTTGCGATTCTGAAGAGTTTTTTGTGGGTGTCTGGCTGAGATTGTGCATTTGAAACGCAGTGTAATGAAATGTGCATTTTTATTGTCGAGTCAGATACTGACGATAGATCCAGACTCTTTACCTTCTCAAAAATCTCACTTGACTCAAATGCTTCAGCTTCTTTCCTCTCTTTATGTAAGAGAGCTGTTGCCAGCCACACAAGGGTTGCTGTTGAAATTGTGTTCGGTTCGTTATTCATACATATAGTATAATATAGACTAATATATTAATATTTAGTATTTTATAGCAATAATATATGCCATAAATATGGGAAATATATGGATTGACAGAGGTTTAATAGTCCTAATTATTAAAAAATAAGTTATGATTTAATTTAATGGATAAGAGAAATGACTCGATGTTTGAAGAATACAAAGATCTCTATGAACTGACAAGAAAAACGATGGATGATCATATAGAATTTTACAAAAAGAAGAAATCCATGCCTATAGAAGATTTGTTTGGTATTTGGAGAAAATTATCTAACAAGCGATAGATTTTGATAAAAAAGACTGGACTATGAATTGGTACAATTGGCACAAAAACCTTCAAGTGTTTGAAAGACACAAAATTGAAGCCAAATTCCTAATACAACATTACTTAACCAAGATACTTGAAGAATTGATAGGGAGATTGTTGAAACATATGAAAAAGATGTCAAATCGGCAGTCGAAAGGACAAAACCACCGCGAGAAATTCCTTATGATGAATTTTCTCATCTGATAAGAAAAGATGCCAAACTTTCCACGCCGTTCTCTTTACCGTCATAATCCAGTCAATCCTTTGATTTATGGAAAGTTCGGAATTTGTGGAAACCCTGGAATCTGTGGAAAGCTTGGGATTTGTGGAAAATCAGGGCTTGATGTTGGGGTTGGAGGAGTAGGCGACACAGGAGGAGGTCTTGCCTGTAATGTCATAGTTACGTCAATCATCTTGCCGTCCCTGTCTATTCCAAGAATCATTGTATCCCCTACGGATTTGTTATCATCCAGATAACTCAGGATGTCATAAACAGACTTGACTGGATGCCTGTCAACTGAGACTATTATGTCCCCTCCATGTGGCATGCCGTCCTGATCATCAGTCGCAGCTTCAAGACCTGCCTTGGAGGCAGAGCTGTCTGTTGAAACCTTCTCTACTACAACACCCTTGAAGTTTCTTGCAAGCCCGTTTACAAGGGCAATATCCGGCGTCAGGCTTCTTCCCACAATACCCAGCCAGGGATGCTTGTACGTTCCGTCCTTTATGAGGATTGGCACTATCCTGGCAATCTGGTTTGACGGAATCGCATACCCTATTCCTGCAAAGTTGCCCGTATCAGTCTTTATTGCAGTGTTCATCCCTATTACCTGACCGAACATGTTAAGAAGCGGTCCGCCAGAGTTTCCCGGGTTTATTGCAGCGCTGGTTTGAATGACATCAGGAATGGAAAATCTGCCCGTTTCCTCGTCAACAAGAGACCGGCCAAGCTGCGATATGATGCCGCTAGTAATGGTATCCTCAAGACCAAACGGATTGCCTATTGCGGCTACAGACTGCCCTACCTCAAGGTGGGAAGAGTCTCCGAGCTGCAATGGTATTATTTTTTCACCGGTAAAATTATCAATTATCTGCACCACGGCTAGATCATTGTACGGGTCTTTTCCAACTACTTTTGCTGTATAGATATTGCCGTCAGTGAGGGTTACATGTACCACATGATCCTCTCCTACCACATGCGCATTTGTAACTATGCGGCCGCTATCATCATAAAAAAATCCCGAGCCAAGCATGGTGGTATTTTCGTTGGATGGCACACCGTTTATTATAATATAAGAGTCAGGGTTTGCAGCCGTGCTTTGTATCTCCACCACCGAGTCTTGGGTCTGTTTATAGAGCTGTGGAAGGGTAAGCCGGGGTTGCTGCGACGATGATTGGCCGTTGGAATCAACAAGCTGGTTTTGCCTTTGGGCAGACGCACTGTGTATGATGTTGACTGCAGATACGCATGGCATTACGGCACAAGGCGACAGCAAATAGAATATTGACACAATGGAGACAGTAACCACTGTTGCAAACACGACAGTGTTCTTTTTTGTAAATCCTTTCTTCACATTTTTACCGCTTGTTGATCCGCCTGACATGGCAGTCTCTCACAATACACCAGTCCGCATTACAAATTTAATATTTGTGAACCAATGTTACCCAATTTTTAAATCATTTTAGGCCTGACTGTTTCCCATCAACCCAAATGGGTTGTGATTCGATCTTCTTTTGTCTTGTCTATTCATACAAGGAAAGATCTAGTGAATGTTCTTCTGGGCAGTCCTGTTCTTGTAGATCAGCTTGAATATTCCAAGCCCCATTATGACATATCCTATTACTATTATTCCTGCAAACGATGCAGAGATGTGTGCAAGTCCGCCATGTCCCATTGCGGTAGCCCCCAGTACGGAAGTCCCCATCAGGGCGCCTCCTGCAATCAGAAGGAATGTTGCAAGTTTTGACATTTGGCCAAATCCGGTTCCAAACGATGCAAAGAACAGAACAATGGACGTCATACCAAATATCATTCCCCTCTGCTCTGCGCTCATAGGTAGAAATCCCGCCTTTCCCTGTCCCACCGCTGCGTCTGCAATATAAGTAACCAGGAGGGCCATGGCAACAATCGCAAGAATGTCAGATATCTTGCTTTTCACTATATTATGGATTGGGCAAGGTCATTATTATATCCATTATAAAGCACGGAATGTATTTTGATATCAATTGTTTTCATTTGAACGCAATATTGTTCTGTGTCGAGTCGGTTCTAATTCTGCCAGCAATCAATTGCAAGCGTTTTTGAGTCTACTTTAGAATTCTTCCAACACCCGCTACACACAAACTAACAAATGTTATCCAGCACACAAGTGCAAGCATAGTTACGGAAGCAATGAACAACTCCGAGTCGTGGATCCTTGTTGCTTCAAATGATGTAGAGCCCAAGATGGCAAGAATAATCGGGATGAAGATCCATTTGTTTATCTTTTTAATATTTAATAATTGAAATTCCATCAGGTATCTAGGCTTAATTTTTTTGCTAGTTACTATTTATTTTCTGATTAACATAGTTAATCTTTTCTTAAATATGATCATGCACAATATTTTTTAAAATTTTTTGCTGTTGTCATTTGGGCTGCATGAAATACAATGAAATTAAATGTAACTCATCGTAGCACAATTTTTCAATAATTAATCTACGGAGTTTTGTCTGGCTGAGACGCTGGAATTATGAAGTAATTCACAGTCAACTCCGCAGATTGTTCTTTATTGTGTCATGATGACATTTAATGGTTGACTGTCAGGTTTTAAATAAAATCACAACACAATTGGAAATCAAATGGTCTGGTTACGAAGATGCACACACTACTTATTCATAGTAGTTGTAGCAGTCAACTCAACCTTGTTGACAATCAACACGGGAGACTATGAGTTCTACACCGACTGGGCCTGGACATCGTTTGTGATTTTCTCCATAGGCCAGTCAACGATGCTCGCCGTCGGTGCAGCATACTACCTTACGTTCACTGGCGTGCCAGGAACGGCAACCTACTATGCGCTGATAATGACAGTGTACATATGGATTGCAAAAGGTGCGTGGTTCTCCCTAGGATATCCGTACAGCTTCATCGTCGTACCAATATTCATACCGTCAGCCATACTGATGGATCTTGCATATTGGGCAACCAAGAGAAACAAGCACATGTTGATCTTGGTAGGCGGCGTGCTGTGTGGAATGTCTCTGCCAATGTTCAACATGCTCAATTTACTGACAATAAATGATCCGTTGGAGACTGCTTTCAAATATCCAAGAACAACACTTCCACCATACATGACCCCAATAGAACCGCAGGTAGGCAAGTTCTATGACAGTCCTGTGGCTCTTGCTGCAGGCGCTGGAGCGGTCCTGACTGTGCCTATAACCGCACTAGGTTGCAAACTTACAACCTGGACTTATAGGTGGATGGCCGCTTGGTCCAAGTGGGACTAACCTCCCTTTTCTTTTCCGTGAAATGAAGCAAAGTCACGAAAAAACTCTTTTTACAACGATTTTCAGATCTGAATAACATCCCGTAATTCGCCATCCGCAATGATGCAACCTATACGCGTCAGTAAGTCTTGCTCATCTTGTCTGTTTTTTCAATTTTATCTGAAAAGGCCATGAGGATGCATCCGCCCACTATTACAGCAGCAATCAAGCCGCCAACAACGCCTGGCTCCGCGTGCCATTTCATTTCTGTAAAGATGAGAAACAGAAATGCAGCTGATGCAATTCCAATTCCCGCATAGTACGTCGCCTTGTTCATGTAGAATCTTCACAGTGATTACTACATGATTTCTATTAAGGCTGGATTAACCGAGTTAGGCAGGAATTTTATATTGTCATGACAGCAGGCTGCGCATCATGACAGACAGATGATATGACTTGCAGTAAGATTCAACTGACGTGTTTGTCACAATCATGAATCAAATTCTAAACCTGGAAATCTTACGGATTTCATCCCCAAGTAGAAATAATCCAATTGCACCCACTAGCAATATTCCCGATCCTATTCCAATATAGACAAAGACACTGACCACTGCCTCGCCCATTGCCCGATTAAACAATTTCTTGAGATTAACTTTCTAATTCACTTTATTATATTTGGATTAACAATGTTAGGCAGGTTCTAAATATCAAATTGGTTTTTTATCACCTAGCAATCTGTTGGATCTATTCTATGTAAAACAGTTAAGCGGAAGAAAAACACAACCATGATGAAAAGACTGCAGTGTTGAAAAAGATGTTTTTGACCAGTTCATTGGCCAAGTTCTTTCATTTTGGCTTCCAAAATGACAATCCTTCTTTGTGCCACATCCATGAAGCGCTTTAGGGCATCAATCTCATTCCTGTCCTGTTTTTCCATCTCATTTATGCTAGTGATCAAAACCTGGGATTCAGTTGGCAGCCAGCCATTTGGCGCGTCCAGCTTTGTCATGAGACGCTTATGATCCTCTTCCAGTCTTGCAAGTCTGCTGCCTGTCTTGTCTATTTTTTCGTTCATTTTTTCAATTTCATCGCGGAGTAGCCCCAATTCTTCCTCAATTTTACTTACAGATGGAGCAAGAAACCTCTCAATTCCCGATCCTTTCTGGCCCATGATCCAACTGGGTGCGGTTACTAGTTAAAGGATCTCATCAAATATCACCACAAGCTATACATCAGACAATCGATAGAAGAATTCAAAAACTTACAAGGAGAACAGGTAAAACGACAAAATTGTGAAATATCAGATTCATGGCAGACCTGCAAAATTATAGCCTATCATTCTTCCTGTATCTCGTACTTGTTGAAAAAATCCTGGCCTTCGCCCTGTTTTTGGACGATAAACGATTCTAGTTTTTTTATGACCTCTGCCCTGCTTAGCCTTCCTTCATTTGATTTGTAATATTCCACTGGCGACTCTCGAAACTTTTTGTAGTTCATTCCTTTACCCATGTGTTCCATAGAGCATTAGATCATAATAAGAAATTCCTCGTGTAGACATGAATAAGAGGTGATCAAGAATCACACTCTTTGCGAAGATCATTCCATAAGATCAACACAGACAAGACAAAAATACGATGCGGTCTCAATCGAATTACGTGAAAAAATGATAGTTGTAAAATGCAAAGGTTCCGAGGCGGCAATGTCAAAACTCGCGGTTCATGTGGCTGAACAAATCGAGGCAGTACCAGTACTAAAAGCCCATGAATTTATTCTGACAACGACAGAAGATGAGGAATTAGACGTTAACAAGGCAATAAAGTCGATCAAGGATTTTTTGAAACTTGCAAACAGAGAAAACGATTTTGCGGTAACAGCCATGAATCAGGATATTTCAATAACCTTGCTGAGCGGGGAGACGCTCAAATGCAATGATGCTTCCAATGACGGCTTTTTTGTGTGCCAGCATTGCGGTCGCATGTCCTTTTTTGAAGCAGACCATAAAGACCATGAGAAGATGCACTACATAGGCGGCGCTTGATTAGCACGCGCCATTTGGTGCAGAATGCCTACGAACAAAATGATGCATGTATGATACGCAACTACATCATACTTTGTGCTGGTATCGTATTATTACTCTCAGTGGAACCACCGAATTTCCTGTCATTTTTAGAAAGGTTCTCACGGTCTCTTCCCGCAATAGTAAGTTCAATCATGATAGCCTTTTTGATAGCTGGAATCGTCATTTCGTGGAAACGCCTGAAGCAAAAAAATACATCAGCCGGAGATTGAAACTTTTGATCCAAATTCAGTACATCCGAGTTGATACCATCCAGAGTTTACATAATTCACAAGGACTGACTGGATAGAATTGGAGTAACTGCCTTAACCACAACGTATTTTGCGAAGGAATTATGCAATAAAATTATTTTCGCAGTTTTTTTGCCTGCGCGATGCATTTGGTGCCATCTTTTTCATGTCCCATGTTTAGCAGGACGCTTCCCTTGTTGTACCAGGCTGAAGCAAAACCCGGGTCAATTTTTATAGCCTTGTCAAAAGAGTGCAATGCCTCATTGCTTCTTTTGAGATTATAGAGGCAGACGCCTTTAAAGTTCCATGGTGCCGCTTGGTTTGGATTCAACCCAGTTGCACGGTCAAACGACTCTAGTGCCTCGGCATATCTTTTCATGTCAGAAAGACATATTCCCTTTAGGTTCCATGCGCTGGTCGAGTTCGGATTTATTTCCAGAACCCTGCCATAGCACTCTAGCGCTTTGTCATATATTTTCAGGCTGGAAAAACAGTCGCCTTTTCTGAGCCAGGCATTTTCATGCCTCGGCAGGCCAGATGTAACCTTGTCATAGCATGATATTGCCTCATCGTACTTGCGTATCGCAAAGAGGGTCTCGGCTTTATCATACCAAGAGATTGCCTCCTCCGGATACATGTCTGCAAACTTTTTGTGTTGTGATTTTACTGCAGCCTTGTGTCGGGCCTTGAGTGTCTCATATGCGTCTGTAATCATTTTGAATTGATCGCCGTCTTTTTCTGATAAATTTTTGTCAGGATGATACAGGAGTGCCAGCTTCCTGTATGTCTGTCTTATCTCCTTCATTGATGCGTCAGGCCCCAGTCCAAGAATTTCATAGCATTTTGAAAGATTCGAGGTGGTCATCTCCGGATCGGGTGCTGCACCCTGTGAAAACTTGCCAAGATATGCATTTTCGACACAACATTACTGGTTTTGTCATAGTATAAATGTAAAAACTCTATTTTTACTCGTGATTTATCAATATATTCCAGTCTTGCCTTCGTTGAATTTTGTTTAATTCAAAGTGTCAAAAAATTCATTCCCAAGAAATAAATTGAAAAATATTTCAGCTGAAGCGAAATGGCAAATCAAACATTAAGCGCACTTGTCAAGCTAGCAGACAAGATAGTTATTGACGAGGTAAAAGGCAAGAAGGTGACTTTGAAGATAAGCTGGTTTGATCTCAAAGGAGCAAGAAAATCAAAAAAGTTTTTGCTAAACGAGAAGGAAAAGATCGAGTTTTAGATCCAACCTACTTTTTTTGTTTCCCATTCAGTATTGCTAAAATGAACCGTACATTTCATGACATAAAAATTTTGTTCATAAATTCATCCTATCACTAATAAGCAAAACAAAAAGTTTCACAGTGGCGGACATTCCTTGCCTATGAAAGACAGGAACTCAGACCCAGACACCATGGCCTGAACGATCCCTACCCACACAGGCAAGGAACGCCTAGCATATCACGCGGCACATAGAAATGCCCAAAACTTGCCGTGACGTAATTACCACAGGATGAGCTTTGTGTTATATGCCGCAAGAAAAAGCCTCTGCAGAAAGACGTTCGTGCTGTATTCTGACAGCTATGAGATAGACGAGGAAGACTAGATAAAACATCTTAAGTGTGCGCGGGCTAGCGCCATTTATGAATAAGCATGAGGCAAACAAGATTCTTCTTGGCAGGCTCACCTTGGACCAGCTGCACGGACTCTGCAGCGAGTACAAGCGGGAGATGAATCCAATAGATTACAGGGACAGGGTGGTTCTTGGCGAATCAGATCCCGAGATAATAAAGAAGAGATTCATCCCATGCATAGTAGGGTTCTTTGATCAGTCAGAAATAATCCAATATTCCAAAAAAGTCAATGTAAAGACAGACTAGTTTCAATTTCATGAAATCGCGCGTGTTTTCAGGTTGTGTTTTATTTCCCATTGCGATCTTTGTCAGAATAGACAAGATCTAGAGCTGACATTCTTTCCTGCACCAGAGACAATTGCTGTCTTATCTCGCTTGTGTGGTTTTGTTTTGTCTTGCATGACCACGGACTGTTTCCAAAAATGAGACTTGAAAATTCTGGCAAGCTATAGTTTTTCACGTACGAATGCGGGATAACTCCCAGCATTTTTTCCTGGACAAAAAGTGTTGCGTTAAGGTCAGTGTTGGTTGCATTGCCCAAAGATGTATCGATGAATGTCTTCATGGTATTAAAATCAGTAAAATCAAGTGTTCCCTGCAATGTTCCCACGGAGAAAGGCATCATGGTGTTTCCCTTGAGCACAAGCGAACCGTCATCACCCGTGTTTCCATGTAGTTTTGCCTCTACGTCTTCCATGGTAACAGGAACTATGGAGTGATTGCATACCTGCATTGAGATATCCATCCCAGATACGCTAACTTGTCCTATCCCCGCCCCGGCAAACTCTAGATTTTCAGAATTATACAGTGCCGCAAATACTCCCACTACAGTGACAGATACAATTACAACAAGCGTCACAAGGAACCTTTTCAAGATTGCAATGTATCATGTCCAGTATCCATAAATTCCTTGGTAAAAATTTGCAATTGTCAGTTTGTCGTTATGATTACTGGGATACAGGATGTGGGAGGGAACTTGACAGCTTTCCGATCAGTTTCTGTGCCAGCTGATTGTCTATCTTTCCATCGCTGATTGTAGACAATGGCAAAAAGGTGGAGGCATAATCCAGAATTGAGATTATTGTTTTTGCATCCTGCTCATCTATGCGAAGTCCTGTTTGTAATGGTACAGAGTTGGTTTTTCTGAGTAGGAATTGCTTGAGGCCGCCATAAGAATATTCGATTCCGTGCTCATCGTAGGAATGTTGCATGAACTGTCCGACTACCTCTTTTTCCTCACCTTCTACTTCGTATTTGCATTCAAATCCATAGTCAGCGCATGCAAATTTTGCCATAAACTGCATAGATATCCTGATCTCTTAAGAAGTAGCTTGATCAAAAATTGCAAAACTTGATGAATCCATACAAAACAAAAGAAAAACTTGAATTGTAGATCAGCCCCGCTCTGTGCATGGGCGTACTGGCAATCTGGTTCAGGTGTGCCACGTCACTAGGAGATATTCCATGAAACGTGGATACGGAATCATCATAGCTGGCATTGGAATGCTGGTAATTGGACATTTTATTTCCCAGTGGATAGTAGACGGCATACCTACAATCAATCCTTCCCACTCATCCATGATGGCAGATGCCCAGTACCACATGCTTGACTGGAGCAACCAGCTGACAACAATCAGCCAGTGGGGAATAATTGCTCTCGTAATAGGCGTATTTGTCACAGTACTTGACAGGATGAAAAGTCAGAAAAGCTGAAAAGATTTACTGTATCACGATTATTCCCGTACTTATCAAGTACTGGATTCCCCGGATAAATTCATAGTCAGATATCTTGCCATCTGCCCAGTATCCAGAATTTGTCTTTACCCAGGACGGAATATGCCCAGAGGATACAGTGCTCTGAGTTGGAGGAACTTTCAGGATACCCTGCTGGATCAAATACTTCATAGCACCTGCAAATTCATCATCGCTGACTTGATTTGCAGACCACCACCTGGCAATGTTTTTTATCCATGACGGTATCTGCGACGGCGTGCCTGCAGTTGGTACAGGGCTGAGATTTTGTTGCGGTGAGATGTTAACTTGGTTTGGAATAATGTTTTCAGTGCTTGTGGTAATGCTTTGATTGGATATGGATTGTTTGGTTGGCAGTCCTTGAGTACCATAAATTGACTGGATCTCTTTTATGTCAAGAGTGGTGATGTCAAAGTGAGTCACGCCGTAACTAAACACGGTTGTAACCATGATTGATGGCATGTCCTGATAGCCCTGCACTATTCGCTTCAATTCCATATCGGGCACAATGTAATGCCCAAGCCCAAGAGAGTGGCCAAGTTCGTGCAGTATGGTCATCTCAAGCTGCGGATCGCTTGCAAGATACCCTGTAAAGTATGGTATGGGTTGATACGTATAGTATAATGTTCCATTTTGCCAAAACGTCAGATATTGTTCCTTTAGATTTATTCCCAGATAGTATATTGTGACGTATACCTTTGGAAAGTTCTTGTATACTGTGATTCCAGCCTCGTTGAATTTTTCACTTGGATTGTCAGGAGACGGTTTGAAGTTGACTGTAATGTCGCAGTCAGTTGCATCGTAGGAGCTTGCTTCTGAAGACGGAATGTCAACTAGGCTCAGGTTCCATGCACCATTTGCGTTGCCGCCATTGAGTTTTGTCTGCCAGCTAAGCACGGCATCATGTGTCATGGAAAACATCTTTTTTCCCAAGCCTGGAAAGTGAGGATCAGACGGTTCAAAGACGCAGATTGCTGGTTTGTAGAGCCACTTGAATAGCGGCGGCTGGAAGCCGTCAGCAAACGACTGCTGCATCAAACCTGCACAAAATACTGCCAATACGGCAAGACTTGCGATTACCATAGCGGACACTTTCATTTATGAAAAAACGGTAAAGTTGGACACATATCACAATTACTAAAGGACGGTTTTTAGTGCCAGATGCAAGAGTTGTAAATAAAGTATGTTTTTAATCAGTTTCTTGAATTGTGACCATCCTATATGACAAGTGCCATCTTGCACAAACGCCCTGACGGATCCTACTAGACACGCTGATTCTCAATTCAATCTGTTACTACGACAATAGGTTAATTCCTGTTATCTCTACCGTAAAGATTCTTGTGATCGTCCAAGTCAATTAGTTGCACTAAATTTTGTTCAGGATAGTAAATGTAAAGCAGGCTGTGGTTTTTTGTTATGTGGATGGCATGACAATTTCTATAAATCCCATGTTTTCGTTCTCCAATAATTCTCGGATCCTGTGTTATTTTCAACTCTTCCAAAACCCGAAAATATCCTTCAATTACAGCTTTATCTGACTTGAATTTCTTTAATTTTTTATCTATTGTATTGTCACGTGCTTCCACCCTATGCAAGTTTTTATTCTTCTAAAACTTGTTTGACATGCTTGATATATTCATCGAAATTGTCATATTTGACTAATTTCTCTTTCCCAGTAGCTATATCATCTAATGCCTTTTCCACTTTCGGGCTTAGCTCTGTTCTTGGCAGTTTTTTCATAGCCTTCTTTGAAAGCTTATGGCCATTTGGATCGATTATTGGTCTTTTCTTCTCTGCCTTCTGCATGATTTAGTGTGTACTGACTTCTTATTATCGGTATTCTTGGTATAATACACATTCTCGTGTAGAATGCCCTTACAACCAGTATCTCGGATGAACCTGAAATGAACCATATGGTCGCGAATCCCCACTATGTTTCCATCCGCCGCAGATTTGAGAAATGTCTTGTGTTCAAACTCGTTTTGCATGTCTTCCAGGGTCTCGGTCATCGAAGGTATGCAATGGTTGTTGTAAAGATCAGCCTCACTTTTATAGGATATTTTTTGAAGCGATAGTATTTCCTTTGCGTCAGAGATTGCAGCTTTTTGTATTATCATTATCTGCGTCTTGGTTTTCTTTTCGAGTCATCAAGTGGCAGCTTCTTTTTGTCAAAATGTCTTATCGCAAAGCCCGCAAAAAACAAGATCCAGCCAAAAATTGTCACTGTTCCCATCGTACCTTTGTATGGCTGAAAGCTTGGCGAATTGGATAGAGTAGTAGATAGTAGCCAGTTTATGATTTGCATTGAGATTCCGACTATCATTATTATGGTGCCGCGCTGCATACAGTCATAACTTTTGCAGCAACCTTAAAGGTTCCCATGGTGAAAAAATAAGCAGCTAGTGCGACTTGATGAGTGTGGTAGTTGATATCGTATGAGGAGTCTTGCGAATTTTTTGCTCAATGACCTCTTTTAGGGACTCCACTGTCGATACTTCAATATTACAAAGTATGTCATAGGGCCCGCTCGTTCTGATAGTCTCTTTGACCCCTTCAATGGTTCTTAACTGCTCAATTACACCGCTTTCATGCCCATATTCGCAGTTGACCATTACAAATGCCGTTTGAATAGGCTGCACCATTTTTTGTGACATGATAAACCAACTATAGTGGAGTTACTTAATTACTCAAATTCAACATTAAAGCTGATTTATCATAATGTTAGCTGATAAGCAGGAGACGCGCCAGTTATTGATGTTTTATTTGAAATTTAAAGCTGGAAAAAAGATCCCTTTAGAAATTTTATGTTGAAATGATTTTGTTTTCCTTCTAGTCATGAGATTGCCACAGTCTTCTTGTTACTAGAAAAATTGGCATTTCTGATAACAGAAATCCTGTTTCTAAACCAACAGTTCACAAACAAAAATCCGGCGGTTCTCGCAATACTTTGGATTGAGCAAAGATCACTTCCAAGTGACAGACTATCCTAAAGATTAAAGGATGTAAAAACTACGGCCCGCTATAACTGCCGCTTAGAGCTTGTCCATCATAGTCTGATGCGGTTGTGGTGCTGCCATAATTTGAAACACTGCATCCGGTCTGAAACGCATAGCAATGTGTCGAGTCACTGGTAGCATGTGCGGCGTTGCTTATTCCAGTATACTGCCCTGGTGTCTCCCACCCCGATCCTGCCATCATGACAAGCGATATTGCAACGACTCCTCCGGCAAAACCGCCTATTATTATCCCGATTGTTTTTGTGGACACGCTGTAATATGCATGCAATTTGATTTAAGGTTTTTGGAAGTTTTAGAAAGGAAGTTTCTGTCTGAAAGATCCTACAAGTTCAAGCATGGATTGAAAAGAGAGGATGGAATGTCAATGTGTCAAGAAGTTACAATTGCCAAAATTTACGTTCAACAGTTGGTAGAAAATCTAATTCCTTAGATTCTTTAAAATTCGAACACGGAATCAGAACCAGATGATCTTTTTCTTCTAGATTTCGAAGTTTCGCCCATACCAAACATTGAGTTAAATCCATCCGATTTTCTTTTTCTATTTCCAGAATTACTAAAGCCAAATTCATAATCATTAGTTCTTTTATTTCGTTTGTTTGATGAATTATCAAAGCCAGATGTGTCCAACAAAAATTAGTTTTCCAAATAATAAAGTCTAAAAAACCAGAAGTATGATATTTATCATAATTCGCTTTCAGGTTCATATTTTTCATCATCATAAAACTTAACTTCGTCCTTTGAAACCAACTTTCCTACAAGATCAATAGACATGGATACAGAATCACAAAATGAATAATCATTTAACGACTTTAACTCTGACAACCAAAATCTCTTCTTGTCTGAATTAGATTACTGATACGACATAACCACGAAAGAGCTTGACATCATAGTGGCTTTTCTTGCCCTTGAGAGTCATTAGAATTTCGGAGTAGATCTCGTCATTAGAATTAGGAACGAAATGGAAATTAAAAGAACAAATGCGCTAATGGGAAATTCAGGTACTGCCGGAATAGGTTTTGACATGTTAGTAGTCTGCGCAGATAGTCGCTGATTTGTGGTCACATTTGTACTTGTATTAATAGTAGAATTATTTTGGGATGCTACACTGGTACCGATAATTTGTATATTTTTGTCTCCTTGCAGGAACTGTATTGTCAAAGTTCTATCATTTGAAGTCACCTGTTCTTTTTGTGGTGTAATCTCGGTACCATCGATTAAGATAGTAAACGGCTCGTCGGTATCATTACTTGTCTTTGCATCAAGTAAAGACCGTTGGAGTGAGAGTGCGATTGCGCCGTAATTAACTGATAGTAAAGATACAGTCAGAGAAGGATCCAAGATATTAACAGACATGTTCGTCACCGATCCTCCAAAAATAGTATATGGCACATTAAAGATCTGGGGGTTATTTGGAATTTGAACTTGGAATATACCATTGATGGGAATAGTTGTTGCCGTAAACGCAAAAGTTGTTTGGGTTTGAACTTCAGAACCATATTGAATTAGAACGGTATAAACACCGCTTGATTTCCACTCAGAACCGGTTATCTCCACCGAGCCTGTGTAAGTGCCATCTTGAGCAACATTAGCCTGTGATGCCCGGATTAAATTACTGTAAGGATCTAAAATTTGGATGGTTATAGTGTCCCCCTCTAGAACAGTTTTAACAGTGCCAGAAATCACAATCGTATCTCCAAAGATATATGATGATTTGTCGGTCTTGACGGTAATGTTGGGATTTGCGATAATTCTTTGTGCAAAAACAATATTGGAACAAGATAATACTATCAGAAAACCCATTCCAACCACCATTATGGCATTCATTGAATTTGATTATTTTCTAATCTTCTAAAGTTTTACGACAATAACATGTTTTTATTCGTAAAAGGGGGGCTTTGCCTTTTACGAATAAAAAATCCCGACAACTACGTTATGTGAAACGTTATGATTTGTTAGAAAATACTGCCTATAAGATTGTCATCTACAAGGTATGTCTTCATTGTGATTATCTACACACCCCTTTACCATTATTGATAACGGATCTGTAAAATTCCAAACATGATAATCATTTTGTACACTTTTATAAATAAATTGGAATGTGGCATTTCCCCCATTAATTCCATAACTGTCGTTGTCACTTCTGTTGATGTATTCTTGAGAACAATCTTTCGAATCTTTAACTTTGATTGAGAATCCGTAGCCTTTGAGGAATTTTATGTTGTAGTGATTATTTTTTCCTTTCAGGGTCATGATAAAAAGTGCATCATCTTATGTCTGAAAGTGATTACTAGCCATACTGCTAGTATCAAAATAAGATATTGTTCGACCTGCCATAAAATAGGACGAAACATGCCTAACTCGCTTAGTGAAGTTGTAGGGTACATGAAGCTAGTATTTTGAGATGGGAAAAGCTCACCAAGTAGATTTGTAATTATAAGTATAAAGGAAAAATTTACCACTACAGAACTAATCAGAATGATCAAAATGAGGTAGCTACGTTTCATATCATCATAATTTTCATATTGATCTTAAATCTTCTCCAACAAATCATAACTTTCGTTATTATCTAGTAGCTTCAATTTCCACGCCTAAACGGGGGGTTTACTATTTTTACTCTTTATCCACAAACTCGTCTGCCGTCGGAGGCTCTGGGCTGAGTCCCTTCCTCTTTCGCAGATCACTTATGATTGTTCCAAGTATAGAGTTTGGAACAGGGGTCCATGCCTTGAAATGCGTGTTCCACATTGCCTTTCCTGCGGTCTGTCCGCGCATTACCTCTGACAAGTCAAATGTTTCAGATGCCGGAATCTCCCCGGTAACAATGTTTACCACGCCTTTTTGCTCCATGTTTAGCACCTTGCCACGCTTTCCTGATATCACGCCTGCCACGTTTCCGATGAGCTCCTGCGGAATTCTCACCTCTATTCCAAGTGTCGGCTCTAGCAGTACGGGCTGTGCAAGAAGCATTGCCCCCATGCATGCGCGTCTTGATGCAGGACCAAGCTGTGACAGACCCCTGTGTGCCGGGTCCTCGTGAGGTACAAAGTGATGGAATGTAAACTTGCATCCCCTCACCTGTTCTCGTGTCAGCGGACCCTCCTTCATGGTATCATCAAATCCTGAAAGTATGGAATCGGTTGATTCCTGTACAAACTGCACACCTTTTGTGCCGTCAACCATGACGTTTCCCCTAGTATCAAACCTCATTACACGTTTTGCGTCATCGCTGTCCCATCCGGCTTCCTTTAGTATCTTCTGCACCTCCTTCTTGTCCTTGTACTCGTTTAGAGTGCCGTTTCTTATCATCTCGGAAACCTTTTCGTCTAGCGGTTCAACTTTCATGAATATCTTGTTGTGTCTGTTTGGAGATTTTGCCATGATTGGTCCTGCAGAGCCCCGGATCGTCTCCCTGTAGTTTATCAAGGGCTGCGATGTCACAATCTCCACCTTGGCATCTGCAATTAGCGCAGTTGCAATCTCAAGGTGAAGCACTCCCATTCCGGCAATTACGGTCTCGCCGCTCTCCTCGTTAATCTTGACCTGCAGGTTGGGGTCCTCTATTGTAATACGGTTTAGCGCCTCGACAAGCTTTGGCAGGTCCTTTGGATGTTTTGGCTCTACCGCAATCTGCACGACAGGCTCTGACACGTACTGGATTCCCTCAAATGTAGGAACGTTTGGTATAGTCGATATGGTCTGCCCTGCCCTTGCATGTTCCAGGCCCAAGAGTGCCGGAATATTTCCAGCGGCAAGCTCGCCTACCATCTCCCTCTGGTTTCCCATGAAAAAGTTGACAGACTGGATTCTGCCTTCCCTCTTTGTATCAATAATGTGTATGCGGTCGCCGTCTTTTATCCTTCCAGAAAACAGCCTGCCTATTGCAACAGGTCCCGCTGCAGGGTCTACGGTCATGTTTACAATCATCATTATTGCAGGCCCGTTGTCATCACAGTTGAGCAGTGCCTTTCCAATGTCAGACTCTAGATCACCCTTCCAGATCTTTGGAATTCTGTACTTTTGTGCAACATCCGGCGGCGGATGGTGCTTTACTACCATCCCAAGAACCGCATCGTACAGTGGCGCCTTTTCGGCAAGCGCCTTGACGTCCCCGCCCTCTGCATATGCAGCGTAAATGTCCTTAAACGAGATTCCCTTTTTCTTCATTACATCGGCATTGAATCCCCACTTGTCCTTTGCAGAACCAAAGGAGACGCTCCCGTCCTGAATGCTTACCTTCCACTTGTCCCTGTACTCGGGCTCTGCGTAAATCTCAATCAGCCTGTTAAAGTTGTTTATGATTTCAACCAGCCATTCCTGCATCTTCTCAGGTGCCAGCCTGAGCTCCTTTATGAGACGGTCAATCTTGTTGATGTATAGTACCGGCCTTACGCGCTCCTCGAGCGCCTGGCGGGTTACTGTCTCGGTCTGTGTCATGATGCCTTCCACGGAATCTGACACTACGACTGCTCCGTCGATTGCCCTGAGACTGCGGGTCACACGTCCTGTAAAGTCAATGTGGCCAGGAGTATCAATCATGTTAACGACATATTCCTCATTATCTTTTTCATAGAGTAAAGTGACATTTGCCTGGACGATTGTCATCTGCCTGTCCTGTTCCAGCTTCATCGAATCAAGTGCAAGAGCCTGTCCTGCCACAGACGGGCTGATAATTCCGCTTGATGCCAAAAGACTGTCGCTCATGGTAGT
Source organism: Nitrososphaerota archaeon (assembly GCA_028867785.1). Taxonomy (GTDB): domain Archaea; phylum Thermoproteota; class Nitrososphaeria; order Nitrososphaerales; family Nitrosopumilaceae; genus Nitrosotalea. The sequence goes on along the minus strand of JAGWFS010000002.1, from coordinate 116,580 downwards.
CTTGCCGTGATCTACGTGAGCTATGACACCAAAGTTTCTGATGTGTTTCTTGTCTCCGATAATTTTGAGAATCTGCTCGGTTGCCTTGAATTTCATGTTTTAGCTAAGTCCTTTTCTAGCCGCTATTAAACGTTAAGTTCGGTCCAAAAATCCAAGGCCGACACATTTACAACAATGACATGCACTCAAGCCTGCTTTTGTAGAAACTGGTTTTATGATTCCACAAAATATGGTAGGATTTTCCGAAAATAGTAATTGAGCTACATTTGATCTCAAGATCAAACGGATGCAAGCTAGAGTGGATACGTCTTGCCCTTCCAGTATGCAGGATGATCAGACTTTCAGAAACTGTTTAGTTTCCCGCTTCAGATCTGATATTTATAACAGGGGCAAAAACCCAAGTCTATGGAAATAACAGTCGGCCATACGCCAGATTCTGATGACGCTTTCATGTTTTATGCAATGCTAACAGGCAAGGTCACCTCTCCTCACTTTAAGGTCAAGCAGGTGGTAGAAGACATTGAGACGCTCAACAAGCGGGCCCTCAACCACGAGCTTGACGTTACGGCAGTCTCCGCACATGCCTGCGCATACATCAAAAATTACACGATACTGAGGAGCGGCGGAAGTTTCGGCAAGGGATACGGCCCAATAGTTATTTCAAAGCAAGAGATGTCCTCAGACCAGCTGCGTCGCTCAAGGATTGCAATACCGGGAAAAATGACCTCTGCGTTCCTGCTGTTGCAGCTAATGATTGGCAGGTTCGATTATGTCGAGATGAAGTTCAGCGACATACCAGACGCAGTCTCAAGGGGAGACGTGGACGCGGGGCTTGTCATACATGAAACCCAGATAACGTATGCGCAAAACAACCTTACAAAGATACTTGATGCAGGAGACTGGTGGAGAAACAGCACCGGGGGCCTTCCCGTCCCGCTTGGGATAAACGTGATAAGCGACAGCCTTGGCCCCGACATGATAAAAAAATTTGACGAGTATTTCAAAGAATCGATTGTTCACGGCATGGCGCATATCGGTGACGCGCTGGATTACGCAATGCAGTACAGCAGGGGGCAGCCAAGAGACCTCATTGAAAAGTTTGTCCGCATGTATGTCAACGACGTTACAATAGAGATGGGCCTGCTTGGAGAGCAGGCAATAAGGACGCTCTTCAGGTTTGGACTAGAGAAGGGGTTTGTAGCTGATTTTGATTTGAAATTTGCGTGATGTAACAATATAACTAGAACTGATACAGTTACCAATTTAGAAGAAGGTTTTCTTTTCCATCTGCCAAATAGGACAGACAGATGTTTTGCAGGATATAGCACTTAAGATGGATCAAGGAGATAGACAATATGTAGAAATGAATTTTTAATATCTGGTCTTGAGGTTTAAACACAAATGAAAGTATTTGGAGACGCAAAAGATTTCAATCCTGTTTTTTCAAGCCTGAATAAAAATAGCGCACTATACAAAGATGTTCAAGGAGTAATCGATAATCTAAAAAAAAAGATCTCACGCCTGGTGAGAGAATCAGGTATGAACAGATCCCAAAACATTACATAAAACGACATGGAATTGATAATGCCTTTCACGTTTATCTTCCAGAAGGAATGAGGCTTGTCTACGCCATAACAATCTACAAGGGAGAGAAGACTGCTTATCTAATGGAACTTACCGATCACCGCAGTTATGAGAAACGGTTCCATTACTAAGATAACAAGCCTACATTTATGTACGTATGTAAACGTATGTATTTATATGTCTGTAACTGTACAGTGATTATACAGTAAAATGGCAAAATCAGTTTTTAAAAATGAATCCAGAACTGACTCTAGGCCGAGTCGCCCTGATCCAAAGCAGATTATCAACTACATTTTGGAAAAGACCAAGAGATTCAATCCCACCCTTAGAAGCATCACAATAATCGAGAAACTGATTTACGAAAACAAGGAATTTTCTACAAAAGATCAATTATATAAAAAATTGCCAAAAGGCATGCAGTATCCGGTGTTTAACTTCATCTTGGAATTGCTAGAAAAAGAAAACAAGATTATGTTTGACAAGGATGGCGCTTTTTTCTGGACAGGACAGGCTGGTCCAAAACTACGGCATAGTCTTGATTCTGCAATAGGATATTGACATCAGAAGGTCTTGTTTTTATGCTCTATTTCGAATTGATGATCTAGCATAAACGATTTAATTTTATCATAAACTCCTTACTGCGAAATTGGCTATTGAGTTTTATAATTCTGTATAAACTCTTATTTGATGCCTGAGATATACGACTGCGAGTATCAAGAAAAAACAAGTGCTGACTGCGGATATGTGAAAATGTGCTTACAATTAATGGTTAATTAGTAGATTAACCCAAAAATTTGTCATGGACAGACGGGTCTTTCTGCTTGGCGTCTCCATGCTGGCAATCGGCGGAATATCATGGTTTTACTTTAACAGTGCAATGCCAGTTGCAACTTCCGGGATGACAGAAGAGCAAACAAGCGCGTTTGAACAGGCAGAGGTTGTGAATACAGGCATGCAAAACATATCAGGGATGGTTGCAGGAATAGGATTTTTCATAGCGCTCATCAGCGTAGGATTGAGGCGCAGAAAGAAAGGCGAGGCCGGAAAATCCATCACTCAAAAACCCGCCCAGACCTAGAATGTTTTCAGTATATTGAAAAATGTGTCTCTTTGCGAGGCATTCCTTCCGATATCTTTTATGGTATTTGCAAGCTCCAGTATGGACGAGTCTGTTCCCTTGCCTGCCGCCCGATATATCTCCTCTGAGAAGGCGGTTCCAACCATGTCGTTTCCCCCATACGTGAGTGCCACCTGGGCAAGCTTCTTTCCCAGCGCTACCCAGTAAACAGAGATGTTGTTGAGCTGCTGCGCAAGCATCAGCCTTGAAACTGCGATTATCCTGAGGTCATATGTTGACGGACTTTCTGCCCTGACAAGTCCAGCCTTTTCAAGTTCCGTGTTCTCCAGGCTGAACTTGAGAGGAATCAATGTTATGAATCCCTTGGTTCTTTTTTGAACCTCGCGTAATTTTACCAGATGATCAATAATGTGTTCCGGCTTTTCAATATGGCCAAAAAGCATGGTCGCATTGCTCTTTATTCCAAGATTGTGCGCCTGTTCTATGGTATCAAGCCATTCCTGTCCAGAACATTTTCCTCGGACTATTTTATTTCGAACTTCGGGATGAAACAGTTCCGCCCCTCCGCCTGGCATGGTATCAAGTCCTGCCGCCTTGAGCCGCAGCAATACCTCCTTTACGGAATTTTTTGTCAGTTTTGATAAAAAGAACACCTCTGCAGCGGTAAGGGCCTTGATGTTCAGTTCCGGGTGGCTCTTCTTTATTGCTCGAAACATTTCTTCATAATATTCCAGCGGGAGTTCCGGATGGAATCCGCCTACAATGTGAACTTCGGTTGCTCCCATCTCCTTTGCCTTTCCCACTCTCGCCTCAATGTCTTGGGCAGTAAGGGTGTAGGCGTCCGGCTCGTTTCCCTTCCTGTAGAATGCGCACATCTGGCAGCTTGCGGCGCAGACGTTTGTATAATTCAGATAATACGACGCAGCAAATGTCACAGTGTTGCCAGCTAGCCTTTGCCTTACCAGATCTGCTGCGGCACCAAGCATGTATAGGTTGTCATATGACATCAGTTCCAGCCCGTCGTCATACGAGAGTTCCTCTCCAGAGATGGCCCTCTCAAGTGCCTTTGATTCCCGTACTAGTTTTTCCAGCATATGCCTTTTGTTGATTTCAATGTCAATATAAAAGTAGGAGAACAAAATCACTTGAACAGAGCTTTTCGGGCAATATCATAGGAACACTTGTTATTTCTGGTGCAGTATTCCTGGCATTCGTGGGCAACATGCGGTGTGTCATACCCAAACCCGCACTTGTCGCAGAAATAGTATTTCTTTCCCTTTCGGTATTGTTCCTGAACCATACATGATATTTGGCGATTCCCGAATTTAGTATTTTGGAAACCCCGGTCCAGTGCCGGTATCTTATTTTATCGCTCCATGTCTTATGATACCATGAAGTTGCACCACATCGGGGTTGTCGTGCCCAACATACAAGAGTCTCTTGGAGAGCTCAAAAAATACATGAGCTTCCAAAGTATCAGCCTGCCAACACCGGTAGGAAGCAGAAAAGTCAACGTATGTTTTTTGAAGATAGGAGAGCCCTTCCTTGAATTGATAGAGCCTGCATCACAGGACTCTGCCATAGCAGAGTTTGCATCATGTGGAGGCGGAATACACCACCTGTGCTTTGAAGTAAACGACATACAAAAAGAGGTTGATGAGATGGCAAGCAAGGGTGCAACGGTGCTTGTGGAACCCGTAAAAGGGTTTGACGAGAGGCGCATCGCATTTGTGGACCTTAACATGAAAAACACCAGATGCGGCCTCATCGAGTTCCTTGAGACAAGAAACTAGATCTGTGCTTTCAGCACAGATCTCTTCGATATCATCACGATTGACAATACCGAGACCAAAAGAATCAAAGGTGCAATCGGGCCAAACTCTGGAACAAAGGTAGTGCTCTTTGAGAACATGATGTTGCTGCTTCCGTTACCTTCTCCCAGCCATGCAAGGTATACTGTATTTGACGAGACGACCATCTGGTTATACCAGGAACCCCCGGCATTGTTGTTGACATCAACTGGGGATTCAAAGCTTGTGCCATCATCGGTGCTTTTTGCAATGTAGACGTCGAAATGGCCTGGCGTGTTGTCCACCCAGCTTACATAGACATTTCCATCAACTGCAACTTGAGGCCAGCCGGAAGCGCCCGGACTGTTGCTGATGTTTAGCGGTTGACTGAACGTCTGTCCGCCGTCTGTGCTCTTTGCAAAAAAGATGTCATAGTTTTTCCCTGTCACGGCATTTGTCCATACGAGATAGACATTGTTTCCAGCTATAGCAAGCTGCGCATAACCAGATTCTTGCGTGTCTCCGCTCACGTTTACTGGTTTTGCAAATGTCTGCCCGCCGTCAGTGCTCTTTGAGAACAACACGTCAAAGTTTCCAGACGTGTCATCCATCCATACAGCATATACGTTGTTTCCATCGATTACCATCTGCGGAGCTCCAGAGTCGCCAGCGTTGTTGCTTATGTTTACCGGAGTGCCAAAGGTGTTTCCAGAATCGCTGCTAGTGTCCAGAAAGACATCAAAGTTTTTTGCCCCGTTGTCTTCCCACATCAGATAGACGCGGTTTTGGCTGGCATAAATTTTTGGTATTCCAGAAGTTCCATTGTGACTCGTTATGGCAATCGGTGTGCCAAATGTGGCTCCGCCATCACTGCTTTTTGCAAATAATACGTTTGTGACATCCCCCGTGGTCCTTTCAAGCCATGCAATGTACACATTGTTACCGTATGCAGATATCTGCGGAAATGCGGAATCTTTAGAGGGATCGCTGACTCTGACAGGAGGGCGGAAAGTAGTGCCGTTGTCGCTGCTTTTTGCAAACGCTATGCTGGATTTGTTTGCAGAGTATGATTGCCATACTGCGTATACGTTTCCCTGAGATCCCAAAATTCGAATATTGTCCGGGGCGCCACCGATGGTTCCCAGGTCAGCCTCCTTGCCAAACGTAGAGCCCCCGTTGTCGCTTTTTGCAAACATGGCCCCGAACCTGCCGGCTGCGTTGTTTACCCATCCAAGATACACATTGTTTCCCGATACAGCAAGCTGGGGAATTGTAGAATTTCCGCCGGGGGAACTGACGTTTATCGCGTTTGTAAATCCGGCAGGAGTAGAATCCGCAAAAACATTCGATAGAGGTACGCCAAAAGACAGAATCAGAACGGCCAGTGCAAGTTTTCGCATACACAGGGCTTTGTCCGGCATTATAAGATAGTTTTGTTTGAAAAACATCATCAGATCGTTCTGTCCACTATCATGTTCAGCTCCACCCTAGTCTTGGTGTTCACGGTGTTTGATACATGTGATACAAGAACAATGTTTTGAGTTTTGCCACCTACAGAGATGCGGGTTTTTACCTCAACTGGCTGAAACTCTGTGTTAGGTCCAAGCATTATCTTTGTGAGGAGGGACAATACAGACATGTCACCTGTTGACGCCTTTATCTTGTAAGCCATGGTATCAGTAAAGTATATGCCGCCTCGCGTAGTTGGCTTTCTTACTGGAATTTTTGATTTCATTACGGAGACGTTTTCAAGATGAAATATCTTGTCACCTACATGCAGCGTATACGTTAGATCGGCAGTCTGTATCATCTTTGACATGATGCCTTCGTCTACTTCCACAAGGCGTACATTTCTGCCAACATGTAATAATCTTGCCTTTTGGCACACCGGTACATTTTGGTAATGTTTAAGACGGTTTTCTTGTCGTCATCTTCTTGGGTAAGCATAGTTGAAAAATTACGAGACAGAGGCAGCTTGGGAATATCACGGTGGAACAAAGCATCCAAATGGAATCCTGCTCAACAGGCTTCACACATACCATCCTGCAAACAGACCATACCCGTACAAGAAATACAGGAATGCGCGCCAGATCATGCTTTCACTGGACAGACATCCAACCGGAATTTCAGCACTTGATGCAATTTCAGACAGCGTAAGGCAGTACAAGGGCATCATTCCGGATGTCAACCTGCTTTCAAGAATACTCTATTTTTCAGGAGGCATTACAAAGACCATCAAGTTTTCACCTCCCCTTGGAGAAGTAGAATTTCGCGCAGCATCATGCACTGGAGCCCTATATCACATAGAGATGTACATTGTCTGCTCTGACGTACCCGGCCTTGAGGCAGGAGTATATCATTTTGATCCAAAAAACATGTCGCTGTCAGTATTGAGAAAGGGAGATTATAGACGAGTCATTGCAGACGCGACTGCGGACGATTCCTCGATGTCACGCTACGCTGTAACACTAGTCTTTACCGACGTTTTCTCAAGAAACGCCGTCAAGTACCAGGCAAGAGAATACAGGCATGCATTCTGGGACTGCGGCACAATGCTTGCAAACTCTCTTGCCATGGCAAGCGCGCACAGAGTTCCATACAAGATCACAATGGGCTTTGTGGATTACCAGGTAAACCAGCTTCTTGGCCTAGATGAGAAAAAGGAAGCTTCACTTGCACTCTTATCACTTGGCAATCCAGTCCAATACTCTGCAGGTCCCTTGCCGCTGGATAAGATTGCAGAATCAGAGGCATTAGAGTATGATTTTGATCTTACAGCCATAAATGACATGCACGAGTCATCGTCTCTGACAAGCAGACAGGAAGTCTCAGCATGGAGGAATCAAGCGGATCAAAAAGTTTTGCACACAGACAAGAAAGAAAACAGCCTTGCCAGCCATGCCGGCGCAGATGAAGGCATAGAACAAACAATTATCAGCAGAGGCTCCACGCGCAAATTTTCCCACGATTCAATATCGCAAGAACAATTGTCGACCATACTTGCAACATCTACAAAAGGAATTGTCTCAGATTTTGAAAACGTTACCATCAATGACGTCTACTTGATAGCAAATGCTGTAGACGGAGTAGAGAAGGGAGCATATTTTTACAACAAAAAAGAGAGCTTGCTCAAAGTACTGCAGAAAGGAGAGATGCGCCACGTGGCAGGCCACCTAGGGCTTGACCAGAGCCTGCCCTTTGATGCTTCGGTCGCAATTTTTTTCATGGCAGATCTGCAGAAGGTCCTACAGCAGTTTGGAAATCGAGGATACAGAGTAGCACAGATGGATGCAAGCATCATGGCAGGCAGGATGTATCTTGCCTCATATGCACTGAGAATTGGAGCTACAGGCCTGACATTTTATGACGACGAGGTAACTGATTTTTTCTCCCCTCATGCAAGCAACAAGAGTGCCATGTTCATGCTTGCAATAGGCAAAAAAGCAAGGAAGACATGAGGCACTTTCGGTGCGCGTTTCTTCAGGCAATTCTCAATCCTTATATCTTCACCATCAGACTCAACATGAGGCATGCAGGTTAAGAGGAGACATGTTGCGCTTGCGTTGTTGATTCTGATTCCATCCTGTGTCAATCTCATAGTTCCAATATACAACAAAGACTCCCCGGAGCTGCTTGGTCTGCCTTTCTTCTACTGGTTCCAAACATTGTGGCTGGTCGCATCTACTGGCTTCTACATGATATTTGCGCGTCTAAAGGACAAGCGGCTATGATCAGCTCAGATGTCATAACAGTATTTGTCTCCCTTTTCATCGGATTCATAGCTCTGGGTTTTTACGGCAAGTATTGGAGAAAAGGAGATCTGAACCATGTCCACGAATGGGCGCTTGCAGGAAGAAAGCTTGGCACTACACTGGTCTTCTTCCTCATAGGGGCAGACCTCTACACGGCATACAGTTTTGTCGCAATCCCTTCAGGAATGTTTGCCAAGGGGTCGCTCTACTTTTTTGCAATTCCATACGTCATGATGACTTTTGGGGTGGCCCTTGTCACCATGCCTCGGCTGTGGACACTGGCAAGAGAGAAGGGATACGTCACGGCGTCCGATTTTGTAAAGGACAGGTTTGGCAGCACCACGCTTGCAGTGATGATTGCAATTACAGGCATCGTTGCAGAGTTACCATACATAGCGTTGCAGATAGTTGGCATGCAGGCAGTCCTTACGGTAATGCTTGCAGGCTATGCCAACGCACAGGTTGCAGAGGAGATCTCTCTTTTGATTGCCTTCATAGTCCTGGCTGCGTTTACCTACACAAGCGGTTTGCGTGGGGCCACCCTTACTGCAATATTCAAGGACATTCTCATCTGGGTTACAGTTCTTGTTGTAATCATTGCAGTACCGCTTAGCATCGGAGGATTTCATCAGGCATTCAGCCATGTAAAGGCAAACTATGTCACACTCTCATCCTCGTTAGCGCCCGCGTACATGACATTGATTCTTGGCAGTGCGTTGGCGCTCTACCTTTATCCACATGCAATAAACGGCGTACTGAGCTCAGAGAGTGCACAGAAGCTTAGAAAGAGCACGGCGCTTCTTCCCCTCTACGGCGTCGGGCTTGCAATTCTTGCGCTGATGGGCGTGCTGGTGTTTTCAGTCCCAGGGGCCATGAATTTTCTTTCGGAATTTCCCGAGAGCTCGCGAGGAATACTTGTTGTACCATCGCTCATACTTTATACACTTCCAGGCTGGTTTTCAGGAATTGCACTACTCGGAATTTTTGTCGGCGGTCTTGTACCTGCTGCAATCATGGCAATGGCACAGGCAAACTTGCTTACAAGAAACATAATCAAGGAATTCAAGCCAAACATCACAGGCCGCTCAGAGATCAGAATCACCAAAATCTCTTCAACAGTTTTCAAGTTCATTGCACTGGGTTTTGTGTTTCTAGTTCCTGCCACATATGCAATATCACTGCAGCTGCTTGGAGGAATACTGATAGCTCAGATACTGCCTTCGGTTCTTTTTGGCCTGTACGTCAAGTCTTTGAAAAAGACGCCGTTGATAATCGGCCTGCTTGCCGGAATAGGCTCTGGCATATACATGGTTGAATCTGCAAACAATTTTGGAGCCCTGACAACATCGCTGTTTGGCACTATCTTTGGCCCGGTTTACATCGCCGTGATATCGCTTGCAATCAACCTTGCAATCACTTTTGCAGGAAGTTTTGCAACAAACAGATCACATGCAACAAGAACGAATTGACTTGTTCAGGTTAAGGAATTAGAAACAAAAACGGGTGTTTCCCTACTCGTATTCCATCAGTTTTTTCTCTTCTAGAAGGGTGTGCAGGTTGTGGACTGCCCTATATACCTCAGTCTCTTTCTTCGTACCCGTACAGACAAGCTTGCCTGAAGCAAATATCAGAACAACAGAACGCGGGTCAAGCATGCGGTGTATCAGACCTGGAAACTGTTCCGGTTCATACATGCTTCTTGGAAGGCTGCGTGCTGCTCTCTCCAGGTGTACCTTGCCTCCCAGACTCACGGATGCAACAATGTTTTGAATTGTTATCTCTGGGTCGTTTTTGATCTTTATCTTTTCTTTTCTAAGCTTTTGGACTACTGTGCGTACTGCATTGATGGCCGCATCTTCGGATTTGGAACCAGTGCAAACCATCTTGCCTGAGCTGAAGATCAATGTTGCAGTCTTGGGGGACTTGAGCCTAAAGACCAGGCCTGGAAATTGCTCCGGGTGATACTCTACATCCGGAAACGTTTTTGTTATTTCGACCAAGTCAATTTTTTGATCGACGGAAGCAGAGGCAACAACATTTACGATGTCAACAATCGGTTTTGTTTGCGGCACTGTAAGTGGTATAAATTAGTACCATATATACCCATTACATATTCTAGGCACGAAAACGCCCAAAGGCACACTTGCAAGTATGGGCCGGGGCTGCAATATCAGATCCCTGATATGAGGCACGTATAACAGAATTTTCGAATCCTTTTTCTATTTCTTTTGCCATTATATTGCATGTCTGTCGAAAGAATACTGGATAACATAATGAATGCTGACAAGCACATAAGATATGCGACTATTTTCGACTTGGATGGAAATGAGATCAAAACATCAGTTCGCAAGGACACTGATCTATTTCTTGATGAAAATGCCACAAAAGAAACACTGCGTTATTCTGCAAATGCGTGGAAGATTAGAAAATCGTTTGCGCCACGAATTGGGAAAGGTCAATACGTTCTCGCAGTATATGAAAAACTTAGACGACTAACAGTGCCTGTGGGAGACAAGTATCTTCTCATGATAACCTGGGGAACGGATGCCGGTATATCTGACATAATAGAGCGAATTGAAAACATGTTCTCAGGCGACTATACAAAAGACCCATTCCATCTTGCATGACAAAAATAGGCCTCGCAATTGAAAACATGTTCTCAGGAGACTACAAGACTCTAATCAAAAAACAGCATAAAACAGTCTGCCAAGAGCCATCAACACTTTTAATCTGAAGAGATAAGAATTGCTAAGAAATCATCAGTGAAGATTATCAATCATGACAAGAATAGTATTGTATGACAGTCCTTTATATGCACATGGAAGGAGAATTAGTCCCGGAGAGCACGGAAATTCATAATGACTTGATTTGCAGCATTCTCAGCAAGCAGGAGTTGGAAAATGATAGGAATTCAGAAGGGAAGACTGACTAACTGGTGCAATCATAACATAGACCTTTTAATACTAGCCTGCGGAGCGTTGATTCTGTCGTACGTGGAGATCCTAGATGGCTACTTGAACCTGACTCCCAATTCAGACTATGGATTCTGGATTCTCCTGTCTGGTGTGGTCATCTCGTCAATAGGAACAGCATCTCTCATCTGTTACAGAATATTGTTGAGGTGGCAGGGCTTCTTTAGCATTTAAAGAGTGCATGCCAGTCCCATCTTATCAAGCAAACAAAAAATGTCAGACAGTTTATGGTTTTGATTCACCTTATTGAATTATATTTACAATAGAAAAAATTCACGTGACAAATGAATTTTGGAAAAATATTTGACCGTAAAAAATCTGACGGCCCAGGCAAAAACATGGAAGAGATTTACAAAATAAAAGAAGAAATTGATAGGGAAGACAAAATATTTGAAAAAGAGCTGCCTGTCAAATATGCTTTATTGCAGGAGTTTGACGTAAATGAACTGAAAAAAATGTGCAGTGAGCTGCTTGGAAGAGATCCCCCAGCTGACGAGTACGACGACAACAAAACAGGAGGCAGGAAATCATTGCCTAAATACAAGGAAGACTATGTGCATTTCATCACTGATGAATTGGACTTGTCTGAGATAAGGAAGTATGCACTAAAGAACAAGATAATATCTGAAGAGTTTTTTAAAAAATCCAATCAGAGTTAGCCTTTTGGAATTACAAGATCAATGAATATTGTTTTTGTAATAATTCCGTCAGACACGCTAACACCAAGCGTATAGTTGCCAGGGGGTGCAGAATAGCTCTTCAGCAGCAGCTGTGCATGATGAGCAGAGGATAGATCAAGGGAGTCAGGCGACAGCGATACATCAAGATTCCCAAAGCCGGCTGCCGGAACCATGGAGCTTGAAGCATTCAGAATCACGCGGTTTGCACTGTAGGGATCCCGGCCCTCAATGTTCAGGTTTACAGCCACTGCTTTTGATGCATCGGTGTTCAGTACAACCCTGCCAGTATCTGCAGATATAGAGAAGGGCGCTTGCACGTGCCCGTCGATTCTTCCCAGCTTGTCAGTATTCCATTCTGCAAACCACAGTATCATGTTATCATTTGGATCCGTGGCAATATTGAGCGGATATGTAAGATACCCATCCTTTGGCCTGGACGGTATATCGTATTCTATCATTGTCTTGTTTACAGTGTCAAAGAACGCCAGCTTGTTTCCCTCATGTTCGTTAAACCACAGGTCCTTCCCATCATTTATTGGCCTTATCCAGAATGGCAGCGTGGTTGCATGATATACATTCTGGGATGTAGGATATCGTATGACTTTGCTATCTCCGAGATCATACTGTGTCAGAAAACTTGTACCGTGTTCTGTAAGCCATATGGAACCATTGTCAACAATAAGATCCGTTGGAGACGAAAGTTGGGTTGAATTATCCGCAGGTATTTCACTTATCTTTGTGACACCGGATACAAGACCGTTTTCGCGGTCAATGCCAAACTCGACAATCTTTTGAGTCGTTATTTCGGTAACCCATACTGAATTATTTTGTAAAAAGAGTCCTGCAGGCGTAGTACCGTTTCCAAGATCAAAAGAAGATATTCTGTACCCGTCAGGTGCACTAGAGTCCTTTTCTATTACACATAGCGTATCCCCGCTAAGTGTGGTAAACCATATCTCGCCATGGATTGGGTCGGATTTCATCTGAAATGCAGAGCCTGTCGCAGACGGAATTGCATGAAAAACATGGCGTACAGGATCAAAATTCCAGATGGATTTTGTCCCAAGCGGAGAAAACCAGATCAGCCCGTCCTTGTCCTGGACAACGGTCCACACCATGGTCGTATTCTGCCCGGGATTTCCAAACTGCAAGTTGTTGTCTTTTATCTCATAGCTTTTCAGCTGTCCGGATTTTTGATCAAAATTATAAAGCAGGTCTGACTTTGATGATGTTACCCAGACAGTACCATTTTTGTCCACAACCAGGCCGTTGGGGGCAGTACCGTCAGGCAATGAATATTCCTGAAGATACGGGTTCTGGCTTGATGCCGTCAGTATGTCTTGAGTTCTAGGTTCAACAGATGATTTTTGGATTAAAACCCATGACAAGACAAGGACTGCCAGCATTATTGCGGCTACAAGGCCTATCTTTTTTGATACCAATTATTCCTCTGAGATCCACTTTCTACTACCTTTCTTTATTAGTGTCTCGAAGATTCTTACCCAATCATTAACAGTTCCAAGACGCCACAGTTTACGCTCAAAAACATGGCGGCTCTAGCAAAGCTTTAGGCCGTGTATTGATCACATACTAACATGGATGATGATCAAAAAGAATTCAAGTGCAAGGAATGTGGAATGATGTTCAACGATCCTGTCCATTTAGAAAGACATGCCAGAGTACACGGCCACAAATCAAGAGATGGCGGATTTGTACAAAAATGGTATTGGGAAAACTAGACCGTGAAATCCAGTATTCACGTTTAGACTGGGATCAAAGAAAAGCAGGATAATTCCAAAACCCTGGGCATTACTACGTTACCTTTAGCCTTTTCAATATCGGATCCCTTGCCAGCCATATGAGGAATACTATCAACACTCCGACAACTACATCCTCTATTATTGGAAAAATTGACCTTTCTTTATTTGAGACGTTTGGAGGCGGCTGAACAATAGTGACATGTCCTGCCGGGTTCGGATTTTTGTATACGGCATCATTAAACGACGCGGACGAATCCGTATCGCCTATTTTCTCAAGACTTACGGTAACCGGCCCCGGATCATCAAAGGCAAAATATTTGTAGTCGCCAGCCTGGGTGGTGGTTCCAGGAATTCTTGCAAGCTCCTTTCCTGCCTGAGATATTACAAACTGGTAATCCACCATCGGAACAATTCCACCGGTTTTGTAGTCATAGAATTGAAAGATGAAGATAACCTTCTGGTCAGTAAGCATCCTATGCGGCTCCCAAGTCATGTCCACTTCATAATTTTTGTCAGCTGTATATACAGTCCTAGGAAAGGCGGTACTTTTCTGGTTTGCACTGCCGGAATTTTCTGATATTCCCCCATAGAACTGCCCGTATGCCATAGGCGTTAAAAAAACGACAAGCAATACCATGACAAGCAGCCATTTCATGCATACCTTGTGGTCAAGCTTTCCTTTAAATGACGAACTTGTGTCCCTGCCTGTTCCCAGAGGAATTCCATTCGTGTCCGATCATAATCGATCGGCTCAGGATACGAAATATTCCTGAATTCCCACAATATTGTATTTTGAATCTGAAAAACATAGCCAAATATAATATACCAAAAGCACCTACCCCACCCAATGAAAAAAAAGTATATCCTTTTGATGGTTTACTTTAGCTTCTTTGTCGGCCTTGTAACTTACGAAATACTTCATCCACCATTTAGTAGCGATTCCGCAAAGATTGGCAACTATGAGGTGCAAGTAACCACGACGCCCTCGGCCCCAGACGTTGGAAAAGATACCAAGGTTCACTTTCTTGTCTTAGGCCAGGATGGCAATCAGGTTGACAATGTAAGGATGGGCATAAAAGTTTACCACGATGATGATTTGATGAAAGAATTTCAACCGGCCAATTATCCTGGGGCGTTTGACATAGATTATACGTTCCAGGAACCCGGAAACCACGTATTCCAAGTTGATCTTTTGGATCTTGATACTGGCAGTGTGAGCTCATACCAATTCAACATAACGACTCTTAGCTTGTACACATCCATCTTCATGGTATTGGTGATTGTAGGAGTTGCCGGAGCGGGCGGCATACTCGTAGCTATATTCATCTCTACAAAGAGAACAAGACCGAGTTTCAGGTATTAATCAAAAAGGCGTGATCCCTTTCTGCAGGACACTTGGAGATCACCTCCTTTGAACAGACGCCATTGCGCCCAGTTCTCATTCTGTTTCCTGCGGGACCACGCTAAGTCAAGCCATTTTTTGTGGCTTTACCAGCATGACATACAATAGATTTCTCAATATTTAAGAATTCATGTAAAAAAATCCCAACCAAGACCCGAGGCGTCAATTTATTGTAAAAATACACGATAATCCGTAGACTTTTGCTATTCCAGCATTGTCCAGAACCTGGTGTACCTAAAAAGTCCAAACCATCCAGAGATGAAAAACACGAGCGACAATGCAAACAACAGATACAGATCTCTTTTGCGGTGGGCAAGGTCCATGTTGAGAAATATGAATGCGCCCATTCCAATCAGCCCAAAAAACAGGACCAGTCTTCCTATTCTTTTCCAATTCAATTGTAAGCTAGATTATCAGTGCGAGATATAAAATACATCTGCGTTAGATTATGACATCATTCATCAGATCGCTCCCATTAGATGCAACCCTACACGATTCCGCATTTTGCATAGTATTGCTGGTGGTATTCTTCTGCCCTGTAGAATTCAGGGGCGGCAAGTATCTCCGTCACTATGTCTTTTTCAAATTCCCCCGACTTTAGAAGGGACTCTTTTGACTGCCTTGCTTCCTGTTCCTGCTCAGGGCTGTGGCAGAAGATCACAGACCTGTACTGCGCCCCCACGTCCGGGCCCTGCCTGTTCAGAGAGGTCGGGTCATGGCAGTGCCAGAATATGTCCAGTACCTTGCCATATGAAATGACGGAAGGGTCAAACTCAACCTGGACCACTTCGGCATGGCCGGTTTTATCCGTGCAGACATCCTGATACGTAGGGTTCTTCATACTTCCCCCCATGTACCCCGCATGTGTCGATGTCACGCCTTTGACTTTTCTAAACTCATGTTCTACACACCAGAAACATCCAGCTCCGAATGTGGCTTTCACAAATTGATTAATTGCGTTTGCAGGATTAAATCCTATCGGATGAGCGGGTAGAACAATCCCGCTACCTGATCATCTGAGATTTTTCCATCTGACCACGAGCATATTGCCGGTTTGTCAACAGACACGCTTTGGTCTTGCAATGTTGGAACAGAAATTATCTTGCTAGAGTCAAGAAACTTGATTGCCGCTTTAAAGTCTCCGTCCTGTATGTTACCGTTACACCAAAACCCGGCCAGATTTTTCACCCATGACGGTATTTTTGATGCTCGCTCATAATTTACCGTGACTGAGAATGACTTTAAGGCAGAATTGCCCTGCGGGTTTGTTGCAGAGCAGGCAACTGTCGTGGTCCCTACAAGAAAGAACGAGCCAGATGACGGATAGCATATAGGGTTGACATATCCTTGCAATATGGTAGAGTTGTCAAAATACACGTTGGTCCCAATCATGTTTGTGGTTTTGACTGTGATGTTGCGCAATGCGGGGGCACTTGGCGCTGCAGGTGCAGAAGACGCGTAATGCGTTCCAATCCTCAAGTATATGCTTGATTCAGACGGTATTTGCTGGGAGTTGTCCCCAAAGGTAAATTCAAGAGTAGAGCCAATTTCAACAGGGAACCCGTCAATCTCCTTCGGTATCTTGAAGGTGGCGGCAAAGGTGTCTGTGTTATCACCAGTCTCCCGTAGCACGCCCGTCCCTATTTTAAAAGCAGGGTCTGCAAGCGTGGTGCTCACCCCTCCCATGTGGACCTCGACCAGATTCAGCGGAATGTCGTCAGGAGTCTGAGAGTCCAGATTATAGTTTGGTGCATAGAGCTGCAGTGTGAAATACCTCCCAATGTTGGTGCTCTGCTCAGCCGGTTCTACCGGAGTCAACGGTATTGAGCTTAGCACTACTGACTGCGTTATTGTTTGAGGATTTCCCGAATAGTCTGCACGCTGGTGGTATGTCATAAGGACCACATCACCGTCTTGCAGCGGCCTTCCGTCGACAGATGAAGGAAGTGTGACTTGGAGCTGGAACATGCCTGTATCTATTCCGGTTTCCACCATGTCGCCTGGGCCAGATATCGGAGTCCCATCTATTGTAAAATCAACCAGCCCGGCAGTTGACAGTGTCATAACACCCCTATGATCTGTCACCAAGTTCTCATCTGTGACATAGAAGGTCAGTACTGTTCCCGGAACGGCAGGCTCTGCATATGCAGAATAGATTGAAAACGGAAACAAGATCATAACTGCTGCTACATATTTCATCATAAACCCGTATTGTAACATCTCAGGTATAACCCTGTCTGATGAAAGCACACACCAGGATTTTGCCACAATTTTTAGATTTTGGTACAGCGATAACAAGGTGGGAGACTGGCAAGCGCTGAAACTTTTCATCCTTCTCGTGTCTTCCTCCCAGATTGGGTTTTGTCCAGTATCTTGTCTGCATTATTGATTATCTTTTTCAGGTGAGGCCTCATGGATTCCCGGTCCTTGTGCGACATACCCCGGTACAGAGCCTTTCTTAGGTGAAGAATTATCTTTATGATGGAATCAACCGTAGATTCTGATTTTTTTGTAAGAAATATCCTGTTGTGTCTCCTGTCCTTTGGATCAGGTCTTCTTTCAATCAGTCCGCTTGTTTCCATTTTGTCTATCACCGGCACAAGCGTGCTGCTATCCACATAGATTTTATCGGCAAGCTCTTTCTGGCTGAGCCCGTCAAACAGGTTCAGTGCAAGTATTATTTTCCACTGGCTGGATGTCAAACCAAGCTTGTTTTTAATCTCATGCTCTGCGGCTTGCTCCATCAATTTCGATGTAAGAACAATCAACGTGCCTATGCTGTCTTTTATGTCAAGCTTGCGCATATTCCATATCATATTAACTGGTATACAAATCATTTGTATACAAACAAGTTATATACTCTCATGCGCAACATGACTCATGCTAGCCGGTCCAAGTGAGAGAAGCCATGAGATCGAGGGCGGCGTTTAGATCGAGAAACCTGTTCTTTAGTTTGATAGCACTCATTGTACTTGTTCCAGGCATGCCACTGTCATATGCAGATCGAGTGATAGACGTCCAGACAGTTGCAAACGTAAACGAGCAGTCCCTGATTGCAGCAATATCAGATCTGCAGAACTATCCCCAGATATTTCCAGGCAACATCAAGTATGTCAAGGTAATTGACAACAAGACAAACCTGGTAGACATGAATGCCGGTGTAAACGGAGTTTATTTTGATACGCAGGCAACATACCGGCAGACCCCAGACGGCAAGTATGTGGTACAGGTAGTATCAGGAGATCTAAAGGGCACCACAATGACCACAGAGCTGAACAAGACATGGGGCTTTGATGGAAAGCCAAGCATGGGAACCAAGGCCGACATTAGCTTGGATTTGAAGACGTCAGGATTTCTCGCATGGATGCTAAACTTTGTGCCCGACAACTCTCTTGCCGGCGCACTCCAAGGGGGATTTGGCAAGTTTGTCGACTATGCCCAGAAGGGTTAGATCAGACCCTGTGCAGATTTGGCTTTAGCTTTGAGTTTTTCTTTAACAGTTCCAGTGCAAGCGCCTTGTTGCTCAGCGCAATGTCGTATTTTTTATCAATCTTGAGTGCAGAGTTGAAGCATTTTATCGCGTCCTTTAGCAGTCCAAGCTCCCCAAGTGAGAGCCCTTTGTATGCTATTGCCATGGCATATCGAGGCCTGATCTTGAGCACCCTGTTATAACAGTCAACTGCATCATGGTATTTTCCCATCGTATGCAGTGCAGACCCCTTGTTTACCAGCGCGTCCACGCTTTTCGGGTCCACAGCAATGGCAGCATCATAGCATTTTACAGACTGGCACATCCTGCCCAGATTTTGGAGTGTGACGCCTTTGTTTATCAGTGCGGCCACATTATTTGGTTCCCTGTACAGGACAAGATCATAGTATTCTAGCGCAAGCGTGTACTCCCCCTCTTCGCACAGATCGTACGCCTCGTTTAGAAGAGAAGAGCTTCCCATCTTTTCATACTGTAAAATCCATGGATATTATTCTTTTAGTAGATCATACATCTTGCCGCAGTCAATTATCAGCTGGTCCGGATTGATGAAATAGTCCCCAGTCTTAGGCATTGATGTGAACGAGTATGTCTCGCTTGCAATCTTTGTTTCTGTCTACGTACTCATAGTCGGCAGGGTGAGGTTCAGGATTCCAATATGGGCATCCATGCTGATTGGGGCTGTCCTGATGATAGTCTTTCATGTAATCAGCCCGGAAGCTGCGTTCAAGTCAGTACAGCTTGACGTCATCATGTTTCTTTTTGGAATGTTCAGCATAGTCTCTGCGCTTGACAGGGCCGGAGTACTCAGGTTTTTGGCAGTAAAGATGCTCTCAAGGGCCAAGACGCCCGACAGGATACTGCTGATTTTTGTGGTCGGGATAGGCTCGCTGGCCGCATTTCTTGTAAACGATACGATTGCCCTTGTGGGCGTGCCGCTTGTTGCATACATATCAAGACATGCAGGAATAAGGCCCGCAGTACTGCTGATAGCTCTTGCGTTTGGAATCTCGATAGGAAGCACGATGACACCCATAGGAAACCCTCAGAATCTCTTGATTGCCCTTCAAAGCGGAATTGATCTTCCGTTCACAAACTTTGTCAAGTTTCTTGCAATTCCAACAGTTGTCAACCTCTTCCTCACCTATTACATACTTCGCGCATATTTCAAAAAGGACATGATGCTGGCAAACCTGCAGGGCGTCACACTGGAGAGTGCGGCAATTGCAGACATGCGACTGGCAAAGATATCTGTCGGAGTGTTGATTGCCACGATATCGGGATTTTTCATCTCGGAGGTTTTGAAATTCCTAAAGGTTGCAGACATTAGTCTCAGCATGATTGCACTGTCAGGGGCGGCCGCGCTTTACCTGTTGAGCCGCAATAGAAAGGAGATAATTCAGAATGTAGACTATACGGTGCTTGTGTTCTTTGCTGCAATGTTTGTTGTCACTGCAGCAGTATGGTCTTCTGGTGCAGTCCCCATGATAATGAAGGAGATTCCGGTTCCAATGCATGACAACCCGCTGCAGAGCAATGCGATAATTTCCCTTACAAGCATTTCACTTGGACAGGTCCTAAGCAACGTCCCGTTTGTCTCACTATATCATTACGTCATGGTACAAAACGGGTTCACGGGTGCTGACGTATCTTCATGGATGATGCTGGCAGCCGCAAGCACGATTGCAGGAAACCTTACAATCCTGGCTGCGGCAAGCAACATCATAATCATCCAGGCCTCAGAATCAAGAGGCATCAGGGCATTTACCTTTCTTGAATTTCTCAAGATAGGCGCACTGGTCACACTTGTCAACATACTCGTATACTACCTGTTCATACTTGTGATCTGAGACCATCGCGTAGATCATGGCGGCCCAGTCTGTCAGGCCTGCAAACCCAGCATCCCGATTCAAAACAGTCTTTAAGGGACCGCATATCTGAATTTTAATGCCTACTATCGTCTTTGACTTTGACGGCACTATAGCAGACACTTTATCCGTGGTGATAAAGATAGCCAACAGGTTTGCAGATCATTACGGATATCGCAAGATACCACTGGACGACATACCAAAACTCAGGGAGAAGAGGCCAAGCGAGGTGCTGAAACACCTGGGAATTTCCATCTTCAAGCTGCCAATAGTCGTAAGAAAAATAAGATTCGAAATGAACAAAGAGATAGCGCACCTGCAGACGGCGGTCGAGATCAGGGATACGCTTGTAAACCTGAAAAAGAGCGGATGCGTTCTTGGGATACTGACTACAAATTCCAGGGAAAACGTCACAGAGTTTCTAAAAAATAATGATTTGCAGTTGTTTGACTTTGTATATAGTGGGCGGGCCGTTTATGGCAAGAGCAGGCTGCTCAAAAAACTGATGAAGGAAAAAACAATACCGCATGACGACCCAATATATGTAGGAGACGAGATCAGGGACGTCGAGGCTGCAAAAAAGGCAGGAATCAGGGTCGTAAGTGTCTCGTGGGGATACAACACAAAGGCTGCGCTGCAAAAGGCAAATCCCGATTACATTGTAGAAAAGCCAGAGGATCTCCAACAGGTAATTTTAGAGAGCTGTTGACAGTACGCTATAGGTTTTTAGAGACTTGGAATACATTACGCAGCTGACTTGAGCCAGGATGTGACAGAGGAGGAAAGGAGAAGGCTTACTCCCGAATCAGGATTCAACCTATGCGGCATAAACTACTTTGAGTCATTTGGCGGTAGGCTCTACCTGATAGAACATTACGAGAGATACCAGGACGCACTCGAGGCCAAAAAAGAGAGGGAGAACCCAGACGAATATCTGATTCTCTACAACGGATCTCCCTGATTTTTTCAAGCAGCGACAATAATGTCTCCAGGCCATATCGCATGATCAAGCGTCATGTGTCTTCTTCAGGCGGTGGATTTTTTGCGCATTTTTTCGAAGATTCTTACTGCTTCCAGGTGCGAGCAGTTTGCCTTTAGGCCCCTGCCATGATGAAACTTGTAAAAGTTCTTGAATCCCTCGCATTCGCAAGTGTCAGAAGTTACAAAATATGACTTTGTTGTGTCACTGGAAGATTTTACCTGGTACAGATCCTCCTCAACCCTGACCACGCCGTTTTTTGCAAGAGACTCGGCCTTCTTGATGGTGTTTGCGCTCACGTTTTAGCAATTATGATTGCTTGTTAAAAATGCTCCATGTGTATCTCCACTTCCGGAGGCCGGTCAAGTTTTGGTAGCAAGCGGGCCAGATAGATTATAGGTCCGATACAGTTTCCTACCCAGGTAGAACGCGCCGGTAATAACCCCCATCTCAACAGGGGCGACACACCATAAGCAAATCAATAGAACTTTCTTCTTTCGCGGAGGCATGCTCATTACCTGTCTGTACCATCGTGATACACAGTTCATTTCTTAAGCATCCTTACTCAGGCCTTCTCTTAAGGTTATACTTTCGTATGGTTTCCCTGTCTACGGTTGAAAGCCTGGCAGAATCTTATATCAAACGAGGCCGTATGCAATAGCATGGTTGGCCAGAAGATGCTCGATGCGATAAACCAAGGCAGGGTTACAGTGAGCATAGATGGCAAGCCAGTCATATCGCTTGATGGAAGCACCAAGTCTCTTGGCCTTGACATGGCAGGACTTGAGGGGGCAGATCTCAAGATATCAAGTCTTTTTCAGGCAAAAAAATCCAAAGGAAGAGTATTTCTCGAATCATCCAAGATCATGAGAAAAATTGCAAAAAACGGATGGAAGTTTTCACTATATGACAAGGGAGAACAGATTCTCACCACTGGCAGCACTTCCAGACTTGGCCCGCACCTTTACTTCAACCCATTGAAGCTAAGGCGCATGCTAAGAGTAATCTAGGCTTTTGCGGTCATCAGTACGACATTTTTCTTCGTTGATGCCTTTTTTTCCTCTTCAGTTAGTTCCCTTACATGTATGGAAAGTGTAACAAGCCCGTCGATTTCCAGCGTTTTTTCCATTCCAGGTAGTCTTATGTGGGTTTTTTGGAAGTTAATGTCCATTTGAGAGTGCTTGTCGGCAAGCGATTCAATGAGGCCCTCAAAGAATGTCGCATCCATTCCTGAATTTTCCTTACTCATGTGGGATAATGCGCTTCAAAGTATTTACGCATTTAGCGGCATCAGTGTTGTGCTAAAAGGATCAGCGTAGAGCGCACACCGCTTATCCTTCTTATTTTTTCAGACACGGTATCGTTAATTTCATTGGTTGTCTTGGATTCTATTTCTGCCACTATGTCATAGTGACCTTCTGTGCCATGGGCCTCTTTTACCCTGTCAATTGCCTTCAATTCGTCCAATACCTGTTCTTCCTGACCATAGTCACACGCAATCATAACATATGCTGTTGGCATGATATCTATATGTCATCGTCGTATTTCAAGGAGCTACTTTTCCTAAACGCTGCAATATTTTTTATTCACAACATTTAATCTTGCGATGTCAGGATGTCACTTGTCATGACAGACAAGCCTGAAGACGAGGAATCCAAAGTCCTCAAGGGCATGTTCGAGGAGATAATGAAGATGATACAGCAGAAGCAAATCAGGATAGAGACAATCATACAAAAAGCCACAGAGCAGAACATCATCTCCCAGGACTCGTTTAACAGGATACACCTAGCGCTTGACGAGTACGGCAAGAAGAAACAGTGGACATGAGTACACAGGGATTAATGACGATACAGTACTTGTTTCGGTTCCACGAAGAGGAATTTTCCAGTAAATTCCAAGAATAATTAATGCGATACCTATCCACCAGCCAAGATCAAACGAATGCGGTAGTTAGTGAATAGAAGTGATCGATCCAGTAGTTAAATAATCAATTTGGCGGTTGATTGGTATGGTCTCATCCTATGAACTCTTTACCGAAATTGTCAGATGCGCATTCTTAGGAGGAAATCACGTCATTGACGCCAAGTCATATGCGCTAGAACCTACATTGTTGAGAAAATATGATCTGTTAAGAAAATCTCCTGAATTTGGTTCAAAAACAGGCATGAATTATCTTTTTTCCAACCTACAGTCAGATTTTACGACAACCGCGAAAAGTGAGCTTTACAGAAAATCAGGAGGTTGGATGGATAGGAGTTATGACGAAAGAAAAGTCAAGCAATTCCAAATTGATAAAGATATTTTCCTTGTACCAATATTGAGCAAGCCTGCAGTTGGGATTGATACAAGTAGCAATGACGAGGATACCTTTGTCTGTTTTGCATTTTTTGATAATTATAAGGCGGCATATCATTATTTTGAAAAGATTTTGGAAGTTCCAAAAACTAGGACAGAGAAACCAGAATTCAAGTGGAATAAATTAAGTCCAGAATGTAGGGCCGAGCTGGATCAAAATCTAGAGTATATCCTAGGCATGTCTTGCGAATTTGTCATGATCCTGAAAACTAATGCGCTTAAACAACCTGAAGAAAAACTTGTCGATATTTTCACGAAATTAATTGAAGGGTGCTTTTCCAACTACGAATACAAATTAGAATCCCGTTTGAAATTAAGAAATAAAATATTCAAATTAGCAAATGACATACCGATACATTGTGATGCAGATTTTTCACCCTTGACTCCAGATAAAATAGTCAAACAGTTTGTAAAAATATTGTCATCTGAAAATGAGCATATGCCACTACATGCAGAAAAGGATTCGCATGAATCAGAGCCTATTCAAGTCGCTGATATTCTATGCGGAATATTGAAAGAATGCATCATAAATAAAAAACGCGATAATTTGATTTCTTGGGAATTCCACAATAAACTGAAATCTCAAACTAAAGAACGTCATGCCAAATGTTACTACTGGGAAAGAAGAGAAATTTCATCAGATTAAATTCATAGACAAAAAGGCGAGTTCGCCGTGTGTCTATTTTCGCAGACGTTACTGCCTCTGGCAATCCCGTGACCTGCTGGGCAAACATCGCCTGTTATACATATGGTGAAAATATGATATAAGCTAGTATCTGGTATTTTTTACAGATTTTCATGAGAGAAGATGAAATGACTGCTGCCGTGTGTCTATTTTCGCAGACGTTACTGCCTCTGGCAATCCCGTGACCTGCTGGGCAACAGCTGATGTTCATACCTTGACGAGACCTATAAAATAGTATCTGGGAAGACTGCCAGATAGAGAATCTATGAATGATACCAAATACTTGATATAGAAAATTATGGAAATTGAGGAAATCCTAGAATCTGCGGAAATCCCGGCAATGGATCCTCCAGAGAAGGCATGTTAATTCCATGTGGCGGTGGACACGTTCCTTCAAGTCCTGTTTTTTACATCTAACCGAAAACCGACAATGGATTAATAAAAAACCTTGGGCACGCTAGTTTAATTGAATGCCAAATTCTTGATTGTTATTGCCATTGTAAGTACCATGGTTTTCATAAATGTGAGTGGTCAGGAAGGAAGCAGGAATCTAATGGCTGAATATTGCGCCAATAACTGGAAATCCGACCCTGTACACTGTGCTAGTTATATTCACAGCGGTGTCCAAACTCAATCAAGTCAAGCAATATCGCAGACTCCTAGTCAATCCAATCCCACGAACGATGAAGACAGAATCTGTCCATATGGTAGTTATCTGGGTAAAGATGCTTTTGGAAATCAGGCTTGTTTAGACTCCCATACGAATCAGGTAGTTGGGTCTCCTAATCCTGGTCAATCCAGTCATAGTTCTAATCCTGTCGGCTCTACAGACAGTGGAACGTTGGCTGCAATTGTTGTATTTATTGTAATCATATTGATAATTGTAGGGATTACTAAGAGTCGAGGTAAATCAAAAAAATACAAATCCCTGCCTAGGAGAGGTTGGTCAGATTCAGAGCGTAAACAGATATTGGGAAAAACAGGAGGAAGGTGCGCCATGTGCGGAGAATATTCCGGAAGCTATCAATTTGATCACAAAGATGGCAATCGTTCCAATAATAATCTAAGAAACGGTCAAGCCTTATGTCCTAATTGCCATGATAGAAAGAGCAGAGGTCTAAATTAAGTAGTTGTAATGTAGAAAGTGGTAAGAAGAACCGGCAAGATATATGCAAGAGTCAGGTCGTCTGTCGAGAGATTCTTTGCATGACTCAAGTGCGGATTTAGGAGAGTGTCAGTAAGGTACGAGAGACGTGATGCTGTATATACGGGATTTCTCAACCTGGCATCATTTCTGATATGCGGGAGGGTTTTGGGATGACTTCCTTTTGTCTTATTGCTTGAAAACCAAACTTGTTACAAAGAATTTTGATCAATTCTTTTCCTTGTATTGGTAAAAAAGCTTCTTCAAACCGCAATAGATTCTGTGGCTTTATCTCTTAAAACTGATAGATGGAGCTTGATTGCTTTGAGATAGTTCTTTTTGGCATCTTGCAGACTTTTACCCGTACTATACACTCCCAATGCAGAGCATGCGATAGAATACGATCCATCGTCTTCTCGAATTACTTTGGCTTTGACATCTTTTATCTTGACAGACATGTAACAATAAGATATTCTTTTTAATTATTTAAGTTTCTTTACATAATTATAGTTCATCATATGAAACTGATTCAATACACTGCTAAAGGATTTGAAAAACCGGTTCAAAGTCCATTCCTAAGGTCTTCAAACATGACAAAACTAGATGGTGGGCAGTTTAACTATTATTTTTTTAGAATAAAATTTTCCCTTTTACAAAAACATAGGAAATCTTTTGATTGTTCATAGTAAGTTCAATACTTGTGTTACCATAATTACAGTGATGTGGGTAAACAAAGGAGGATTAAAGAAAATTGGCTTCAATAAGATATGATCTGGAATCTAACGCACTATATTTCAAAATAGCTAAATCTGGCAGGAAAACTGCAAAAACAATACGCTTGGGAAACGATAGATTCATGGATCTTGACAAGAATGGAAAAATAACAGGATTTGAGGTGTTATTTTCAAATTCCATGCCACAAGAAGCAAAAGAAGCAACATTACGTTCAAAATCAACAATAGAATTATTGCAATAACATTTCAGGAAACTCAGTTTTTCACAGGCAGCTATTGCCTGCAGATTGGAAGGTTTCTTCAGCCACAAAGGATTTCTTTTTATCTTAGAATACTCAAACACAACATACAGCGACCTTGTTCGCAGTGTGATTTACCATGGATATGAAATTAATACTAAGAGGAAGGACAGTCGAGGACGAGCCTACAGTAGATGCAATCTTCAAAATTTTGGGCGACAAGCACTCTAGAAAGATACTAGAGTCTTTGACCGAGTCTCCCAAGTCAGCCCTTGATATAAGCAGGGAATGCAGGATATCTCCGGTGCTTGTATACAAGAAGCTCAAAAACCTGAAAAAGTGTGACCTCGTGCAAGTATCCACTTCCGTCATAGTAGATGGAAGAAAGTACTCGGTTTACAAGAGCAAGGCACACCCAATAATGGTGCTCCTGAACCACAAGTTTCCATCCCAGACAATAGTGTTTGACTCTGACAATCTCGTTAGCTGTGTTGGATGCGAGTCACTGAACTGCGGAGTCTATTATGATGAGAGGTACAACGGGGTCAGAAGCATATGCTACGCGTGCGGCGCAAATTGGCCCGAATCATGAGATATCATAACGTGTAAAAAGAAAAGGAGGGACCTTTGGTAGGAATCCCCTCCAAATGAGAGCTACTTGCCTTGCCAAGCGACTGACTAAGAGACACTATTCCAATACAAAAAAGAAATCGCCTAAGCGTTAGCTCTCGGCATTATACCGGCAAGACGACATATAGAATTCTCTCACAACAAGAGCTTAGTTTTCATAACTCTAGCTGAGCTGCCAACGGAGAAATCCATATCACATGCATGAATCTTTACAACGCGGAAAAACCAGATTGCGTTTGGAATAAAGTCTGTCAGACTATAACCTTGTGTTCAGGTTTTTAATTTTCTCAATTATTGCATCGTGGTCCGAGTTGGGTTCTGTAGACAATATGAGCAAACCGTCATCCAGAAACAGGGTCACCAGTTTTACCTTCTCTTTTGAAGTTATCATCCAGTTTGTCTTGCCCAGTTCCACGTTGAACATGTCCTCCCATGATGCTTTAACAGACGCCTGATAGTGGACCATGTTGCTCAGCTCCTCGTCAAGCAGGGAAGCAGTGTTTGATCGTCTGGCAAAGGATATCAGTTTCCTGTCCTTTATCCTGCCTACAAAACGAACAGAGTTGTCCAGTCCCAAAATCTGCATACAAGAGTCTATTTGCTTGAAACTTTGTGTCAATTCCTAGCATGATTGGTTTGAAAAGGAGATTTAATTCTATGGAATATTTACTGCACATATGCCACAGCGATCTAGTCAATAATACAGGTTGCTCATGCCCATGATTTGGGATCTTTTTTCCATATCCTAACCCCGTCAACGAACACTTGTCTTTCTTCTTCAAATACAGTATGCCACCTACCGTCATGTGGAAACATGTCATTCATTTCATGCACCCTTGCGTTGGTTGGAGGCATGTTCATAAGTGCGCCCCACCGCATGTTTGGAATTTTTGGCATTATCTCGTTTATATCCCGCATGATCTCACCTGTATCCACTTTCTTTTAATTGCTTTTTTGTAAAGTGGAATTCACAGCATAGGTTGGGCCAGACACATTACTTGTGAACTCCGCGAGTCATCTCTGCCACCCCTTTGAAATACACAGTACCTGCACAACACAGGCAGCCGTGAAATAAAAATCTACAAGCCAGACGGTTTTCTATTTTTGTCTTTTCTATTGCCACACAGTGGACTTTATTACTTTGCATGACTAATAACATACATGAGAAAAGAATTCTGTCACATTTGCAAGGAAGGCGGCAGGCAGTGTGTAGATGTCGATACCAAGGGCGAGGTATACCTCAAGATGTTCGAGGTAAAATGCTCCAAGTGCGGAGCCCCTCTGGTGGCCTAATCTTCTCATTTTTGTGACTGGTTTGCACCATTACCTAGTCAATTAATCACCTGCAGTCGTATAGATGTCATGACAACAATAGTTGGAATCAAGACACAAGACGGTGTAGTCCTAGGCTCTGACAAGAGAGCAAGCAAGGGATTTTTCATCGGCTCAAAGATAGTCCAAAAAATTGCAAAGATAGACGAAACGCTGGCAGTTGCGATTGCAGGCCAGCTCTCCGACGCAGAATACATAATCAAGGTAGCAAAAGCCGAGAGAAGGCTCATGGAGCTCAGAAGAGGATTCCCTCTAACCGTAAAAGAGTCCACTAGGTTGATTGCAAACATGGCCTATTCGGGCTTGAGAAACTACCAGCCATATTATGTGGAACTGCTTGTGGCAGGAGTAGACCAGCATGGCTCTCACGTGTATGCAGCTGACATGAGCGGGGCAATCACCGAAGAAGATTTTGCGTCTTCAGGATCAGGCTCGCCCATAGCATATGGAGTGCTTGAAAGCCTGTACACCAGGGAGATCAAAAATGAGCAGGCAAAAGAGATTGCCTCACGCGCAGTGTCTGCAGCAATGGAACGAGACCCGGGGTCTGGCAACGGGATAGATGTGCTGGCAATCCCGGGAATATCAAGGGAGGTTGCGGCATAAATGTCCGAATCTTCAAATTCCGGAAGATTCCCATTTTATGGGCCGCAGGGAAGGCTTGTCCTTGTAGACAGCGCGCTTGAAGCGGTAAACCGCGGATCAACTACAATAGGAATCAAGACTCCAAAGTTTGCCATACTTTCAAGCCAGATAAAGCCGACACACCCGCTGATAGAACCGTCTGAGAAGATATTCTCAATAGATTACCATGTCGGCGCCACAGGTGCAGGATACATCGGCGACATGCTGCAGCTGATTGACACGCTAAGACTTGAAGCGCAGAAACACAAGCTGACATACGAGACTCCAATAGACACAGACTCGCTTGCAAAACACCTCAGCACATATCTGCACAACTATACGACATATGCCGTAAGGCCACAGGCTGCTTCTGTAATAATTGCAGGAGCAGACGAGACCGGCGTGCAGTTGTACCAGGTGGATCCAAGCGGAACCTTCTTCAGGGGCTCTGGCTTTGCCATAGGTCAGGCATCAGACACTGCACTTGACGTGCTGACAAAGGAGTACAGTGCAGACATGACACAGCAGAAGGCAATAGACCTGTCAAAAAAGGCAATAGAAAAAGCGCTTGGAGAAAAACCAGTTGTAGAGACAGGCATCCTGCGTGCAGGTGAGAACAAGTTCCACAAGATTCCTCTGGAAAAGGGGAACTGACTTTTTTATTTTTTATACAAACGGACTATCAGTCCCTTCTTAGCGCAACTAGTGGCGATAGTTTGGATGCCTTCCAGGCAGGAAATACCCCCGCAAGTATGCTTAGTGTGACAGACAAGAGCCAGACTTTGGCAAGGTCTGACATGGCATAGATAGGCTGGATGTGTGTTTCCGGCCCAGAGCCTACTGCCGGGGCTGCTGTAAACAGGCTCATCAGATAACCTCCTCCTACCCCAGTTATCACCCCCAATGTAGCACCAATTATTCCAATCAGGACAGCTTCTACAATGAACAGGCTGAGTACGTCCGTGTTCTGCGCCCCTATGGCCTTCAGTGTTCCAATCTCGCGTATTCTCTCAGTCACCGAGTTGTACAGGGTTGTTACAATCCCAACAGCTCCAACTACAAGGGCGATTATTCCAATCATAAGCACGAACATTGCGTTTCCGCTGGCAGTCTGTTCCCTCACTGCCATTATTGCTTTTGGGGTTACCACTCCAAGTGTTTGCCCGAACTGGCTTGTTAGTTCTTTTTGTACCGCATCCACGTATTCCGGACCTTGTGCAAGGACCGTGACAGAATCGTATTTTTCTGACTTGCGAAGTAGTTGATCAGCTGCGTTCAGACTGATTATTACAGAGTTGTCGAGATAGTTATTTCCCGACGGTTTCATTACTGCTGTTACTACAAAGCTTTTTGTTGCTTGTTCTTGCTTTCCAGTAGGATCGGCATAAGTGAACGTGGCTTGAACTGTCTGGCCAACACTGACAAACGGTGTTGTCGCGCCAGGCGGATTTGCCACCGTATCACCGACTATCATTGCCGCGTTGTCGTTTGGTTTGATTGCAGACCCGTCTACATATTCCACATTTGGCAGGATCTCCGGTATCTTTGTTGCATCCATTCCATGTACTTCCACGTGCTGCACACTTCCCTGAGATGATATCTGGATAGAGCCAGAATAGCTCGGGCTTGTGTCCTCCACAAACGGAAGCTGCCTTATCCTGTTTACAATAACGCTGTTTATTATGAGGGAAGCCGAGGAGGACTCGGAATGATACGAATGCTGTCCCGAGCTTACAAAAATTACATTGGCGGCAAGCACGTCGAACTGTTTTTCTAAAAATGCAGACTGCCCAGCACTCAGACCGTTTAGTACTACCACCAGACTGCTCCCAAGCACCACCATCAGTATTGTAAGGGCAGTCCTGACTTTTCGGTCCACCAGTGCATCAAATGCCAGTGAAAAAACATCCGTTGTGCGCATAACCATGTCACCTTACATCAGATAATTTTCAGACGCCATTAAAAAGAGATTGCAGCGTGTATCGCAGATAGATATACAGCATACCATTCTGTTTTCTTGATTTTTCAAACTAACCACAAGACAGGCCCTGTTTTCACATATTCTTGATTACAGATAAACCCAGCAGTGTGTTCTCCCAAACATGCGGACGGCTTCATTTGTTCTTCAACAATTTAACGAGTCTTGAAAAAATCCAAGGCCGCCGCTTTGATCATTTCATGGATCGGACATGCTTAGAATTTCTTTCCCGATTTTTCTCTTGGATAAACTGTCCAACAGTTTAAATAATAATGTGACAGGATTGAACCTGTGAATTTCTGTACTTGGCATGACCTGGGAGAGCGCACAGCATGGTAGATGCATCCTGGGCATGGCTTGCGACCGGCCTGACGCTGATTGCAATGGGGTTCCGTCATGCGCTTGACGTAGATCACATCACGGCCATAGACAACCTGATTCGGTTCAACAATGCATCAAAGCGGGCCAAATGGGTAGGCGCTGGATTCAGCTCGGGCCACATGGTATCAATTCTTGTAGAGATGATCCTCATGGTGTTTGTTGCTTCAAGCATAATAGATCAGGGCGGGATTTTTTCCCTTTCAACTGGGCTTATCGGAGCCTCTGCGCTTGGAATCATCGGTACGGTCAACTTTTATGCCATGAAAAGATACGGCAAGACTTCTGCCGCCATATTGGCAGGCAAGATTCTCCCGCGCACCAGGTTCATGGGAACCATGGGATCATCCTTTGTTGTAGGTATAGTTTTCGGTCTGGGATTTGATACGGCTACGCAGCTTTCTGCCATAGCACTGTCTGCTGCCGCCACTGTACTGGGCGGAATAGAATCAGCACTTGAGATGATAGCAGTGTTTGGCATAGGCATGATTGCAATGGATACGCTGGACAGCGTGCTTTTCAGGGCGGCGTTTGTCAGGACGCTTGGAACTTCGGGTTTCAGGTACCTGTCGTATGCGCTAAGCGCGACAGCATTGATAATTGCATCTTTTTCATTCTACGAGAGTTTTAGCAATTCCGATATTGTTCCAGAATACACTGGGCCCGTGCTGGCAGTAGGGGTGCTGGTATGCACGTTTACCTATGCACGTGTAAAAAAGAACAGGCAGTCTGAAAGCATCACAAATTAATTTAAATAAAAACCGCTCACCATTAAACTATAATGCATAATGTTGTCAAGCTGCTCGACAAGGTGTCGCAGCGGTACTATCCGAGCAGGATATTATCATTTGAGCCGGCACATATCTTCAAGACACTCCAGGTGATACATGCAAACACAAAGGCAAGCAGATCTTTTTTAATTGAAGAGATTGGCCTTGGCGAGGGCTCTATCAAGACGCTGGTAAAACACCTCAAGATGAACGAGCTTGTCACCACATCAAAGGCAGGAATGGTACTGACAAGCAAAGGAAAGGCACTGTTTTCAAAACTAAACGAGGCCATACCTGCAGAAGCTAGCATCAAAGAGTGCTCGATTACCATAGGCAGGTTCAACCATGCAATACTTGTCAGGGGTCTTGCAAAAGACGTTGGAAGCGGAATTGAGCAGAGAGACGCTGCCATAAAGATAGGTGCGCTTGGTGCAACCACCCTGGTATTCAAAGATGACGACCTGTTCACGTCTGACAAGAGCTACGAGATTCCAATCAAGGACAGGAAACTGACTCTTGAGATAATTGACAAGCTGCAGCCCAGAAACGGAGACGTGGTAATTGTTGCAAGTGCAGAAAACAAGAAGACTGCAGATCTTGCTGCAAAGAGGGCCGCTCTTGAGACCATATCAAACCACGAAAAACACTCTTGACAGAATGTACAGATTGTGAGTTTTGCTTTCAGTTGTACTGGCTAAAAGAATCCAGGCTGTTTCTTGTGCCAGACTTGGTTTTCTGAAACACTTTGGTTATCTGCTCAAATATCCGGTAGGCGCTTATCACAGACTCTGCCTTGTCCTTGTCCCCTACCGCATTGCTCTCAACTATTGCATACCTTGATACAATCTTGAGGTTTACCTGGAACCTGTCCCCGTTGGACCACTGCAGAATGTAGCCACCATCCCCTTCGACAAGCCCAATCCAGCGGAGGCTGCCAAACCATTTTCCTACAAGCTTGCCCACAATCTCTTCAACTGCAACAGTTGTTGGTACGTACAGCTGGAGCACCTGGACAAACTGAAGGTGTTGTTTTGAGATCTTTTTTGATAAATGTTCAAGATCCAGGCGGGATTTCTTGACCATGATGGACCTCAGGCTCTTGCTTAGTCGATAGCCTGTCTGGCTTTTTTCCACCAGGCCGGAAGACTCGAGTCTGCGCAGAGACCTTGAAAGGCTTTGCTGATGCATTCCAATCTTTCTTGCCAGACCATTGAACGTATACTGGTTGTCTGACAGGTCGCTGTCTTGGTTCAAGACTGACAAAACTTTTTTGTCGTTTTC
Source organism: Nitrososphaerota archaeon (assembly GCA_028867785.1). Taxonomy (GTDB): domain Archaea; phylum Thermoproteota; class Nitrososphaeria; order Nitrososphaerales; family Nitrosopumilaceae; genus Nitrosotalea. Next base: position 83,078 of record JAGWFS010000002.1, on the reverse strand, counting down.
CTGAAAATCATCAAGCGAGATTCCAAGAGTGTCGTCTATTACAAGTTGCACCATTCTCTCGTCTAGTGTTATCTCTTTTTCTTCTCCCTTGTCTTTTATTTCAGTATCGATTTTGTCCATCTTGTCTGATACCATAATGCGACTCTTACTTATTTAAGGGTAGGCAGAATTGTCATTGTATCTTCTTGCTTTTCCATGAGACTGGTTATTGACCTGTACAACATGTTTAATCTGTTTTTTCTGGATCTGCCGTTTCGCGAGTTTAATCGTAGTTTGTTGTTACAACACGGACAGCGCTGCAGCAAATGCAATCTGACATCAATGAAGATTCCGCACACAGAGCATGGCCTCTGGCCTGCCATAAATCGTAATCCGCCAGCTGGCCTTTTTGCTGCAAACCTGCTGCATGTTCCCTTACATCTCAAGGATTCTTACCTCGATTGTCTGAAAATACTTTCATGCGTACAATATAGTCCTGTCATCGTAAAGTGACTAGGATGTGACAAACCTGGTCACACCTTTGGATTTGCACCTGAGAACATACAAGTATGCCACTGGAAAAAAACATCAATTATAATTTGAATGTCATTGTCTTGTTGCGTGAATACTGCCAATGCATGACTATTTACCGCGAATTATTCTTGGCACTGCAATCACGCCGATAAATGACATTATCGCAAGCAGTACTGGCATTGGAAATTCCGGCACTGCCTCTATATTGAATGCAGATATAAGATTCGGATGGATTTGCATGTGTACGACTGTCATGACATCATTGCCTGAGCTCTTATCATCAATCTTTTGTTCCAGTGCATCAAGTGCGGTTCCTACCTTGACAAGATATGAAGAGGCGGTAGATGGAGCAGTAGACTGGAGACTGGCAAACATTGTCTTGGCTGTTCCTGCAAGTGCTTGTGCGCTTTGATATGCCGCAGCATTGACAATTGTCGTACTTGACATGCCTGACATGTTGTTGTTAGAAGACATTCCGGACATGCCCTGCATGTTGCTGCCAGATGATGACATGTTCATATTATTCATGTTAGTAAGATCAATCTTTGATCCTATCGCAGTGCCATAATCTTCCAGAACCTCGTTTAGTACGCCAACCATTGCCAATGCCTGCACGGTTGAGTTGTTCTGTGACGAACTGTCGACCTCTTCTGATTCTGCCTGGTCCAAAAGTTGGTTTATTGCATCAGCCTTTTGGTTTGCGATGGCAGAGCTGGCATTTTGCTGTCCTGCCATCAAGTACAAGTCATTTACGGATGCAGATATACGGTTGGCAAGACCGGAATCTTTTTGGGACAAGGTACCAGTCTCGTTGCTTCCCCAGTATTCCTGGCTTTTTGAAACATGCCACTGGGCAAGAGTATTATTTGAAACATTGTTTGCAATCAATTTTGATTCCACTTTGAACACCTGGATTTTTGCAATCATACTTGCATCAGGGTTTTCTATGAATGTGTGGGCGTATGCATAATGTCCGAACAGCAGGCTGCTAAACAGAATAACTGTCAATAGTACGGCAATTATTTTTTTCATTTGACTGGGATTTGCACGTAGTATTTTAAAACATTTTGGTTCAACTGTCAAACAATATTCAGGCAAATCCAGACCACAAATATAATTGCAAAATATTGCAAGATATTGTAAATCAGCTGAAGAGCACAAAGATGACAACAAACATCAGATACAAAACAAAGATACGTCATTTTTTTAAACTGGTAACAAGCAACGTGTTACAGTGAAGCCAGGTCTATACGTTGCATCAATTTTTTTAATACTGACAGTCTCCTCCTTGAATCTTGTTTATGCTGAACAGCAAAGTTCCAAACCTTCCATAAACACCTAGAGAGGAATGTGAACAAACAGATACAAATCGTTGCAGATATAACAAACAATCAGGATACCAGGACAGCCATTTGTCCATATTGTTCAAGTATTTGACAGTGATGGAAAAGTTGTAATGATAAATTGTATAACAGGCACATTACAGCCTCATCAGTCCATGAGTCCTGCTCAATCTTGGACTCCGGCCGTGCGTGGAGCATACACTGCGCAGATTTTTGACTGGCCATGCCTGTCAACTGCGGCTCTCTGTCAGTTCCTTTTACAATGAATGTTGTTGTGACATAGGATGCTATCATAAGTTGAGATCAATTGTAGTCATGTTTCTTTTTGTCAATACTCGGTTAGTTGCACCAACAAATACTTAATATTTTTATTCTGTACAGATGTCAACCGATTCTCCAACCTAGTGGAAATTTGTTGCCATTCTCAATCCTGTAAAACCCAAGAAGAATGAAGATCTGCTAACAGTTGCCATTTGCACAGCAGATTTGGCAATAAACTAATTTCATTTATAGCAAGACTAGAAACCGGTCCAAAAAAATTCTGTAACAACTAACCAGATATGCTAACAGCAGTTACACTGAAATCTAGTTTTGTACCAGAACATATTTAAGCGAACAAGTCTTTTTTTATGTTGTAAGTTGAAAAACAAAAAAATAATTATTCCGATAGTTATAACATTGTCATTAATTGCAACATCCACTTTTATGATCACGCCTGCTTCTGCACATGTGGAGAAATCTTTTGGAGATGTCAGTGTAAAGGTGGGTCTTTCAAACGAACCTCCTCTTGTAGGAGATACCAATCAGGTCCAGATCATAGTAACCAAGGGAAGTGGAAGCAATGCCCAACCTCTAGTTGACACTGCGCTTGACAATGTTACTACCACGATCAAATACGGCGGCATTACAAAGACATTGAGTCCCGTTCCAAGTGATGACAATCCCGGAGAGTACGACTCCACTATCATTCCAACGCAGCTTGGCTCATACTACATCATCTTGACTGGAAACATCGATGGACAAGCTATTGACAACGGCACATTCCCGCTTGATCAGGTAGAAAGCAAGGACAACTATTATTTCCCACCTCTTGGCAGTTCCACAGGCCTAAATGACAACCAGCCAGTCCAAGGTGGAACTTCCGGTACCCCATATGGCATGCCCGCACCACAGTTTTCAGCAATAGTAAACCAGCTTGCAAATGACATCAACGACGCAAAGAATCTTGCCAATTCGACCAACCAGAATATGTTGACAATACAGCAGTCGTATCAGAATTTGAAAAGCGTAACCGATGAACTCTTCATAGTGGCTGGGATTGGCATAGGTACTGGAATTGCAGGAATTGTGATTGCAGTTTATGCATTAAATCGCAGAAACGGAAGTCATCAGGTGTGAGCATTACAAAGAAAAGAGCCACGCCCCTAGTTGCACTTGTTGCCTGCCTTGTCATCATCCTGGCACCCAACATTCCAGATTCATACGCCCATGCGTTAGTTGTAAAAAGCAGCCCCTCCCCAGGTCAATCCCTCTCAGCGGTTCCAAGTTCTGTTGATGTTACTTTCAGCGATCCGGTTGATCTTCATTACAGTAAGATCAAAGTGCTTGATTCAAATGGAAACGAGGTTGACAACAAGGACGACCGTTACAGAGGTACCGACCAGACAACTCTTTCTGTTACAATTACCCCAAATCTGCCAAACGGTGTTTACACTGTATCAACCAAGGTCTTGGATCAAACTGACGGCCATGTCACAGAAGATGCATTTGTCTTTGGAGTGGGCGAGGCAGTACCGCAAAGCTCCGCAACCCAGAAAATCAACATCTCCGATGTCATCTCGATTCCTTTTGCACTGGCCAGGTTTCCAGCTCTTCTGGGCCAGATAATCGTGGTTGGCGCTTCATTTTTGTCGCTCTGGATGTGGAAACCTGTGACTAGGATTTCATGGCTTGCAGAGTCCATGTCAAGGACAAGAACCGACATTGAGAGAAACACTGCAAAGATAATCCTGATCGGCGCCGTCATCCTCGTAGGAGCAGACATTGCAATGATTGTAGCCGAATCCATCTCAATTAATGCCTCGCCGTATGATGCAATTCAGACCAAGTTTGGGCAGTCATGGATCATACGGATGGGACTTTCGACTGCCCTTCTTGCAATCTCGTATATTTTGTACCTCAGTCAGAAAAACTCTGGGACGGTTCTGAACAAGTCTTGGAAATGGAGTGTGTTCGGTCTTGGGATTGGCGTTCTCACAACTAACACTCTGATAAGCCATGCAGCTGCAACAGGCCTTACTTTACCTCCCACGCTTGATTTTGTCCATGATGTGGCGGCATCGTTTTGGATAGGCGGTCTCACATACCTAGCCTTTGCAGTCCTACCCGCCCTGAAAAAATCCAAAGATCACCTACTCAAGATCTCAGTCATGTCAATCATGATTCCTCGCTTTACCATACTTGTAGTAGCAATACTTGGAGTCGTTGCAGTTACTGGACCCACGTTGCTTTATACTCTTGAGAGTAGTTTTTCCCTTACACTTGTTTCAATATATGGCAAGATACTGATAGTAAAACTCTCGCTTGCAGCAGCAATGATTGCACTTGGAATGTATCACGAGGTTGCCACAAGAAAAAAGTCCATCGCCGCGCTAAAATCAATTTCAACAAATGGCGGTCCGCATCCTGTGGACCTGACCCAAGTAAAGAGCCTAGAGTCAGGGTTTCACAGAAACATATTGATTGAAGCCCTCATAGGCATCGCGCTCATTGCCTCGGTTGCCGTACTTGTAGACTCGGGCCTTCCTGCAACAGAATATCAAAACCAGCTACAACAGATTTCGTCATCGCATGTCTTTGCAGATACTGGGAATAAAAACACATACACAGAGACATCATATGCCCAAAACGGCACCAGAGTGGTTCTGACAATCGATCCTTATTACTCTGGTAACAACAATCTAATCATATCATTTCTTGACTCGCAAGGAAATCCCATACCCATGCAATCAGCGAGGCTCACATATACGCAGGTGGACAAGGGAATCGGACCCATTGTTGAAAATGCACAGCCCACCTCACAGGGATTGTTCTCTATCAACACCAACACCTTTGCAATCTCTGGACACTGGAATTTGCAGGTAGAGGGAGTACAAAGTGCCACAAATTCGTTGAACATCATCGGGACGTACAAGGATCTATACCTCACTCCAAAGATCAATACAATCTCGGCGTCCATCAAGGAATACCAAGTGCCACAAAACGACAGCCGACCGCTCTTTCCGGCATATGACAAGATACGAAATACAATATGGCTTGGAGATGCCCTCCAAAAAAGCGGTAGAATCTATTCGTTCGATCTTGGCTCAAAGACTTTCACGGAGCACAGACTTCAAGGAGTCAACGTGGTAACATCGATTGAGTTGAACAGGATGGACGACACACTCTGGTATATAGATCCCATAACTAAACTCTTGGGCAATTATAATCCTGCCACCAATTTAAACCAGATATACAAGATACCCGTATCTCCAGGAGGTATCCCCTCGGGACTTGCAATTGACGGTAGCGGAAATGCATTGATAAGTGTCTCAAGCCTTTCCGGCATTAACCAGCTCCTAAAGTTTGATCCTTCAAAAAAGTCATTTGATGCCATTACACTTGCACCAAACTCCCAGCCTCAGGGGCTTGCGATAGACTATACTACTGGATACACATGGGTAGCGGAAAGCGGGGTTGGAAAGATTGCCCAAGTAAGCCCATCAGACAATACCATCACTGAATATCCGGCCGGAAATGGAACGCTTGCAACCCCTACGGCGATTTTAATTGATCCGCTCACAGGCAGAATTTACGTTTCAGAGCATGACGGACGGGAAGTGTCAGCATTTGATCCTATCTTGAAGACGTTCTCAAAATATCCGTTAGACCCAAACCCACAGAACCTTCCTTTTGGCATGACGTTTGACAACAATCACGATCTATGGGTTGCACAGCACACTCTGGACAAGATATCTGTGATAAATCCAAGAACCGGAGAGACAAACGAGTTTCCAATCCCTTCGACTGGCTCCCTGACGCAGCACATCACAACTGATTCTCATGGAAACATCATACTTGTAGAGCAGGGAACTCATACACTTGGGATACTTACCGCAGCATCCGGTTCGTCACCTGTTGAGAACACATCAGGCAAACTGCCATTCAAGTATCCCGGAATCGGCTTGGGCATAGTAGCCGGCCCATCAATTGCAGCTACAATCGTGGCACTGTCTTTCTTTTACACAAAGAGTGTAAAAGACATGGATGAAACAACGGGATTGATCAGCAGGTTATCTAAAAACAGAAAAAGTCCATCCCCCATATAACAAGACATGCCAGTAAAAACTTTCGCGGTTTGCCAGACAATTCATCGAGTCTCACAAAATCTTCATTTCATCAAATGAGCAATTCATCAATATAACCTTCATCCTATTTCTTTCACACGATACCGATCTTCTTCATTTATGGACTACCACAGTTAGATAATTAGATGATGAGTATCCAGTCCCTACTCATCATGTAGACATGTGCCGATGAAAATCTTGTTCGCAAGATGTACCATTTGATTTAAATTTCAACTTGACCTATTTTTTATCATGTTCAGGCCGCAGACTTTGTTTGAGACAGGATCCCCCCTACTTAGCATCATAATATTCTCACTTGTTGTCGCGCTGTCCATCCCCGTCATAATGCCTCATCTCTTTCAACAATACGAGTCCTTTCACATTCTTTTGCACATAGGCGGAATATGCTTTGCCTCTTTTCTAACTGCGGTGGCGACAGTGGCATATCGCAAGGTTAGGACACGCAGGCTTTTATTCACAGCCATTGCTTTTGGAACATTCATCCTAGCAGAAACATTCTGGCTAATAGATGCGGCATGGCAATCAAAATACTATTGGGCTTTTTCCTCTTCCGAGATAGGCCATGTCATAGTGTTCTTTACCTTGCTCATGTTCGCACTAAGCGTGTTTAGGAGAGATTGAACGTGAACAGAACAATGCAAATAATTCTAGTCATTGAAAAAAACCCCGGTATCAAGTTTTGCGAGATAATGCGAGAGACTGGAATGAAAAATGGCGTACTCCAGCATTATGCGACCAAGCTTGAAAGAGAGGGCGTTGTGAGAATAGAACGCAGTCCAGGTCAGACAAGATTCTACCCTCCTGGCGTATCAGATGAGGAGACGCTGCTAATCAGAAACCTAAGACAAGAAACCCCCAAGCAGATACTTGCAGCTTTGTTGCAATACGATACATTGTCATTTAACGAACTGGTTGAAAGGATACAGAAATCCCCAGCAACTGTGTCATCATGCCTTTCACAGGTAGTAAAGGACAACATTGTTGAGAGTAGGCTTGTCAATCTTAGGAAAAAGTATAACATCAGAGATGTCGAAAAACTACGCAAGGTCATAGACAAGTATCACCCAAGCATACTTGAGAGTTCTGCGGATCGTCTTGCAGATACATTTTCTCTGCTTTGAAGTAATTCACATACAACCTACAGCATACTGTGATATCGTGAGAGTAATGTTCAGAGTTTATTTAGAGTCGTTTTAATGCATAAAAATGAGCGACACGTCGTGAAAGTCATCTACTTTTTTTCCATTGTGGTGCTTGCATCTTTGTCTTTCCTTGTTCTGAAAGCTTATGGAGACGGGCTTGCAAGCGAGACCCTCCCACCATCACTGATTGGAACGACAAATGTTACACTCACTATTGGTTCTATTCCATTTTTAATTGACAACAATCATGCAGGAACACAGCTGAATTTGGTTCTAATGGATGCCGACACACAAAAACCAATTCCAGATGCAACGCTTGCAATATCCGCATTCAAGGGACAAAATGCAGTGTTTGGACACATATTCAAAAGCGACAGCGGAAACTTCATCTTGAACTTTTATCCGCAGCAGACAGGAAACACGACGTTTGACGAGAAGGGAGGGCTGCTCTCCGGTCTTTTCGGGCAGGACAGCGGAAACTATGACGTAAAGGGCCAGGTCTTTAACACAGGCGGATTGTACCGGTTCAAGATTGAGGTAATTACCATGGGGGCCTATGATAACCAAGTCAGCAAGACATACAATGCCGGCATATCGATTCCAGAGTACGACAATCTGACAATCAACGACCCAAACTATGGGACACATCAGATCCAGATAATAGCATACTATGACCAGATTCACGACATAAAATATGATCCTGCAACAAAATTTGTCAACTTTACAATGCCCTTTGACTGGTCTGACCAGAACATAGGACAGCTTACTGTAGTGCATCAGGAAATAAGGATACCAAGAGCGCTTGGAGACTTTGTCGTGACAAAGTACGATGCCTATGTCAACAACATCAAGATACCAGACAAGCTGATATCAATAGACGACTATTCCATGGATGCATACAGGATTGTGCACCTGATTTTATACAAGTCAAACGTGCAAAGCCTCCAGTCAGAGCAAAAGGATCCGGGACAAGAGATGACGTTTGCCTTGAGGCCAAGCACTGACAATGCGTTTCCAGTGATACAATTTACAAGAAATGCCCAGTATAAAATAGCGCTGAGCTGGGATCCCCCGGCGATCCTGCCTGGCACCACCGCTCAGTTCAGCTTTAAGATACTGGACCCATACAGGATGAACAAGACTGTTGGCTCCATCCCGTATGACTTTTCGGTACTGGAGGGAAAAAACGGGGCGATATTCCACCAGGTAGGAAGGACTGCCGACTCGGATAACGGCGATACCATCAGCGTTCCGTTCCCGCCAGATTACACTGGCGCCATCACGATAGCGTTTGAGAATCTAAACGGGAGCAGCTTTGCATCCACAGAGTTTCCCGCTACAGTGAGCAGCCAAGCCGCAGAAAACTCAAGCCAGAGCACTGTTCCAGAGTTTCCGCTTGCTTCTCTTACCATGCTTGCAGCAGTGTTTGGGTTGATGATATTTTTTACAAAGACAAGAAACACGCTGAAGATGAGATAGAACCTATCCCTTCATGCCATAGCCCACCAGAACAGAGTAGCACCCAAGGCCGCAGTCCTCGCAGATCGGTTTCATCGACTTGGCTTCTGCGCTTCCAATGCAGCAGGGCATCTTTTCTCTTCCCATATGGTCTACCGATATTATGGCCCAGGTAGGACAGTCTACAGGTGTCGTCCCCCTGCCGCCCCAGTTTCTCTTCATCAGTTCAAGCTGGCTGTCAGGATTTATGATGTAATCAGGATATGTCTTTCTCATCGACATTATCTCGTCAACGACCCGTGTCCTTTCCTCCCCAAACGGCATCCAGAGTGGATCGTTTTTCATAAACGGCGTGTGGAACTGGAACCCAATCTTGTTAGAGTGTTCCGACCAGTCCTCGATTACGTTTTTTACGGTCTTGTAGTTTAGCGAGTTTATCGTCATTGTTATCCAGATGTCCTTGTATGCAAGCTTGCCGTTTTTTTCAACATAGTCGGTGACATTCTTTCTTGTCTTGTCCCATGCACCGTTTCCCCGAATCTTGTCATGAATCTCCTTTGTGCCGTCTATCGATATCCAGTAAAAGTACAGGTCCTTGTAGCGCTTTAGTGGAAACGTTCCGTTTGACACTATGCAGATTCTTTTTGGGAACTCTTTTACGAACAGTTCAATGACGTCCGGCCTCATCGTGGGCTCTCCCCCTACAAGTGTAATTATGAAGACGTGGTTTTTCTTGAATTTCTCGTCTATTACTTTTTTCCACTGCTCTACTGTGAGCTCCTCGTTTTCCTTCCTGTTGAGCCACCAGTAGCAGTGCTCGCAGTGCAGGTTGCACACGTTGATTATATCAGCAGAGCCGTATATCGGACTGCGCTTGTTAAATAACCGGTATGCCGCAAACTTGGAAAATATGTGCATGTAGGACGGGATCTCGTGCATTATTTGCACAAAGCCCCTGCCCATTATTTCCATGATACAGCTGGGTACCTGCCGCCTTAAAAGATATTCTTATTTGCAGCGCAGCAAATCTTTCGATGGCAAATCCCTTTCCGGGTCATGTCGTTTACGTTCAGTTGGCACACACTAGTGTTGTGGTGCACCGGATCTTTTCCAGTCTGCGAATGTTCGCAATTATGGTTCCGCTAATCTCCTCAATCTTTGCAGACTGGATTTTTACCAGCACGTCATAGTTCCCAAATACGCCTGTTACTTCCCTGACGCCCTGAATTGGCTTTATTTTTTCTATGATTAAACTTTCTGACCCCATCTCGCAAGTGATCATCACATAGGCCGTCTCCAATCCGTAATATTACGCGTCCATAGTATATGAAATTTTTAGAGTCCTGTGTACCGTAAAAATAAAAAGAGTAGGAGTTACTGTGCTCCAATTAGGAAAATGACATTGACGCTTGTTGTGATGTCCTGGTTTGATGCAAATACAGGAGTCTGTACCGCCTGAGATGCAGCCATGCTCATCTTGTTGTAGAGCGGAACTGGCTGTGGCATGATGAACCCGGAGAGGTCTACCGATTTTACCCCGGTTATTTTCTGGCCAAGAGGCATTAGTGCCTTTTGTGCTCTTGACTGGGCATCCTGAATGGCGCTGGCAAGCAGGCTGTTTTGGATGCTTTGCTGCTTTGCCGGAGAGAGTGAGTACGATACGCTGTCTACCCTGTTTGCTCCCGCCCCTACTGCCGTGTCAAGTATCTTTCCTGCAAGTCCAAGCTTTGTTGTTTTAATGAGCAGTGTGTTTGATACCTTGTATCCAACAAATTCACTTTTGTACTCATTGTATGGAGGATACGGACCAGTGTTGTTGTAGACCGGCTGGATTGTAAAGTCTGTTGTACTGATCTCGGCATTTGTGATGCCAAGGCTCTGTATTGCAGATGCTGTTGTATTCATTGCCTGCGCATTTTGGTTCATTGCGTCTTGTGCAGTCGTTGCCTGCGTGTCAACTCCCAGCTGAATGTTGACAAGATCTGGAAAGACTGAGACAGTGGCAGTTCCGGTCACAGATATCGTGTTTTGTGGAGGCTGGTAAAAGTTCGGAACCTGCTGTGCATATGCCTTGTCACCAGAAGATTGCATCCCGGCAAATACTGCTGTAGATACAATTGCAATTGCGGCAATTGCTGCCAGAACTGTTTTTGTTTTGTTTGTCATTAGCATCATAATAAATGCCAGAGCTTATAGCCTTTGATTAAATTTCAATTTAACTTAATTTTATGCAAAAAAATCATGTAAAAATGATGCATCGCTGAAATTTTTTTCTTTATTGATCAATACAGGAAAAATCTATCTTGTTGCCTGTTTTGATTTTTTGTTTTTTGCACGCTTCACAAGCTTTATCCCAAAAAATACGGCACAAAAAAAGGCGCATCCTCCAAGCAGTGCAACAAGTATTGTCACAGGTTCACCTGAGAACATTGACGGTGCGGGTTGCGGTACAGGAGCTGCAAGAGGGGCAGCCTTGAGCGCTGCATGCATCGATGCCTGCGGCGCGGTCGCAGTCTCTGGAACATATGATATCTGTTGTTCGGATTGGTTTTTTTCTGCAAGATAAATTCCAGAGGCTCCCACGACAAATGATGCAATTCCTGCCATATAGTGCCGCAGTTTCATGAGTACAGTCTCTTTTTTTGACGAGGCGCCCTTATCAGAGGTGCCCTCGGGCGGTATTATTACAAGCGCGGTCTTGACTGGCGCATAATACTTCATCTGCTTGTTTTTCTGGCTCATCTCTACTTTTTCCACCTTTATCAGCCCGACCCCCAAAAGCCTGTTTATGTGCCAGTTGACAAGGGGCAGCGATATCTCAAGTGCCTTTGCAAGCTCGTTTGAGCTTGTTACTCCCTGCGAGATCTTTCCAAATATGGCCCTCCCCGTATCATTTGCCAGCTCCTCGCCGATTATCTTGATTCTCTCGTCTTCAGTGCTTATCACCTCAATATACTCTTCCGGCTGCACGGAGAGATCAGGTTCCTTTTCTTTTTCAGACACTACACTTACCTCTCTATTCCCTTTAAAATTCCTTGGCGAGATTCTGTCAAGTCGTGGTTGCTTTTATACCTGTAAAAAGGCGGTTGATGCGATTAGAGTCTGTTTATTACTATATAATAAATCATAATGTCTTTCTGTTGAAATCTTCTCTTTAGTCTAGTCTTGAATTGACGAAGGAATTTGATATTGCTACTATCATTCTTACAAACGACCCACCAAGTGATATTTTCATCCTCGATTCTTTCTTTTGTTATTGGGTCTTTCCATCCACCTAGTAACGGAATATTATCTTGAGTACAACCGCCAAATTTCTCAACAATCTCCTCATAAGTTTTTAAATAATGCTCGCCCCCAATTTTTTTGCGTCTTCCGTTCTTATCTTTATTATAATAAAGCGGAAGTAAAATTTCTACTTTAAGATCAGACAATGTTTGGCTATTTGATGTGCTGGTATTTTATGTTCTTACTTTCAAGTAACGAACAAATCTTTTTCCCTATAACGAGGGTATCTTTATCAATACCAGTGAATTGTGCTTTAGAATGTGCCAATTCATAAAACGCCTTAGCTTTCTCGGCATCACTTGTGAATCGGATCTCACAAGTTACGTTTCCATGTGCCATTACTCATATTAATCTAGAACATAGTTCTATAAGAATTTTCTATAAAAAAAATGACTGTTCTGAATAATATTCATCGTTGCAAACTACATCTAATTGCTGAGTAATGCATTTTTTCTACATGTATGAATATAAAGGATTGTCGTATTGACAACAACATGAAGCATGTATTTGATGGTCAAAAATGATACCCTTTACGCATTAACCGAAAGTTACCAGTGTAAAAAACAGCCGCAGATTATCAGATACCTTGGAGATATGCCTCTTCGATAAATGACGCATAGGTTTTATAATTTCCGTCAGAGCACATGACAGGATTTGGGATGAAATAATTTCAAGCAATATTCCAATTTGGAATCAAAAAGAGCAGGTATTCGTCCATTGCTCTTTAGTATTAAAGCCGGCAAGAGACAGTTGTGAACAGGAACCATGGGCGAGCAGAAAGCATACTGGTAGGTTTGGCCGTAGAACAGGCATTGCTGCACATTGGTAAGCCAGTTTTTGATAAAGTCGAGACACTGCTTCATGAAAGATACAACTGTACAATATCAGACTCGTATGACAGCCCACAATTCCTACGCGAGATCCTAAAAGAAGTGTTTGGCAAGTCCTACTACCTTGAGGCAGTAGGGTCCATCGAGGACTTTCTCCGAGAGTTCAGATACAACAAGTCGATAGAGCAATTCATAGAAAAGATCAACGTATAAGATAAAGCTACTTGTCTGCCATGCTCCACTTGTCTTCCTTGTCCATCTTCAGTATTATCTCAATCGGGATATCACTGTGATCTTTTCCAAGGTGTGTCGTATATTCAAGGAGGCTGGAAAATGTTTTCTTGCATATTGGGCAGTCTTTCTCAAATCCTGTCATGAATAATAAAGAATTGGAAAATTTTCTATTTTAAGGTATTCTATCTTTTCAGATTACATCTTACCAAATTCGTCTTCGTCTGAATATGCACGTTCTGCATGCTCTTCTATATCCAGTCCAGATTCTTCCACTTTTGGGGAGACACGTATTGGGATTAGCGCCTGGAGCACTTTTAAGATCAACCATGTGCCTCCAAAGCCCATCAACACTGCAATACCCACACCTATTGCCTGAGCTTCAAGCTGATGCCAATTTCCAAACAGTAGACCATTGACACCAGCATGGTTTACCAGCGAGCTTGCAAACACACCTACAAGTAAAGAACCCAGTATGCCAGCAACACCATGCACTGAACCAATATCCAGCGCGTCGTCAATCTTCCATCGCGACTTGAAGAGCGGTACTGCGAGTGAGGATGCCACTCCACATATGATACCTATAACAAATGCATATTCAACTCCGACGTATCCTGACGCAGGAGTAATTCCTGCAAGACCTGCAACTGCGCCATTGATTGCTGCAATCACACTTGATTTCTTTGTCCTTACCCAGTATATTACCACCCAGATCAGTGCAGAGACAGCTGACGCAATCTGAGTGTTGATTATTGCAAGACCCGATGTTCCTCCTGCGGCGTATGCACTTCCTGCGTTGAATCCAAACCAGCCAAGCCAGAGAAGTGAAGAGCCAAGCACCGCAAGAGGTATGCTGTGAGGCACCATTATGCCAGGTCCAAAGTTCAATCTTCTGCCAAGTACGAGTGCCGCTGCTATGCCACCAACCCCGGTGGTGGTGTGGATTATTATCCCTCCTGCAAAATCAACTACGCCCAGACTATGCAGCCATCCGTTTCCCCATATCCAGTGAACCATAGGATAGTAGATCAGGCCGCTCCAGGCTACGATAAATAAAACATATGCACTAAACTTCATGCGTTCTGCCACGGCGCCAGTAAGAATCAGCGGTGTAATCACTGCAAACATCATCTGAAACATTGCAAAGAGAACGCCTGGAATCATTGGGGCATATTTTATAGAGTCATGTTGAGGAACCCCCTGGAGAAAGGCCCAGTCCAGATTTCCTGTGATTCCTGCCCCTGTGTCAGGACCAAATGCCAGACTAAATCCAAACGTGAACCACATTACGCTCAGCAGGGCAAGGCCAAAGAAGACCTGCATGAACACTGACACAACGTTTTTTCTTCGTAGTAAACCGGCCTCGAACATTCCAAGGGCCGGCGTCATGAGCAGAACCAGACAGGAAGCTATCATGACCCATGCAGAGTCACCAGTGTCTATTGGCAAGATAAGACTAGTTCATTGTGCCATTATTAATCAATTTCCTAAAAAACACCTGGATGGTTTGTCGAGTCCATGCGATATATGGCAATGATCTTGCTTCCAAACTTGCCTTTCCATGACAATTTCTCCGAGACGTTCTGTTGCTTGAAACCCCCGGGCCTGTAGATTTTTTTAAATAGTAAAATTACGAGTTCAAAAGGGCTCGCCACAACTGTTATCGCTGGAACCATCACACTCATGCGATTTTTATTAAACTAGAAGAAACCTACGTCGGTTTTTTAAACCATGCCTGTACAGCAAATACAAAATGAAAACTCTGCATCTTGGAATAATTATTTTTTCACTGTCAGTATTTCTGTATGGGATATCAAATACATCTTTTGCACAAACTACACAACATTATTTTGACATATGGCCAACTGACAAAATGAAACAAACTGGACTCTCACAAACATTACAAGGCAATATCTGTCCTACTCCAGCACCAGATCCACATACCAATTCTAGTATCAAAATATACCATTCATTTTTTCCATGGAATTCAACTGTATACTTTTTAGGACAAAACAATACACTTCCATTTTGTAGTCAATCATCAAGTATTTTCACATTCAAGCCAAACGTTACTGGAGTATATCATATCTATGCAACTGCCCAGTGGACAGAAAATGGAAAACTGATGACTGTCCAAAGCAGCCCCGTTGAATTCCAGTCAGTAGACAGATGCTACTACTTGGACAACTCCACCTTGAATATGTACAGATTCCATCCTGGAGATGTAGCATCACTAAGAACCTCGTTTGATACTCATAATTGTAACACTCCATCTGTGAACATGCAAGTAACTGTCTACAATTTTACTGGAAATACTCAAAGTAACATCATATACCAAAAGTCAAAACACTTGACAGGCAAGGAAGAAGGTGTGTTTAATTTTACCATGCCGAAATGGACTGACAGTAATGGGATATTTCATTTTCTTGTAAACGAAAACTATACTGGTAATGTTCCTGATGAAAGTTTTTCTTACGACTATTTTTCAGTAGATAATGCCAAGATTCCAAAATCATATGATCTCACAATGTGGACAGATTCGCCTTCTTTTTCAATTGGTACCAATGAAATCAATTTATTTCTGAAATCTTGTCCATTTACACCTCCAACAGATGACAACTTGCAAGAAAAAACAGATCCTGTCACTGGATTGATAACAAGCCCGGGTTCTGACATTTTGGTAGAACATCATCTTACACTTCCAGATGGTACTACAAAGATGCAACAGAGTGAGATTTCAGAATTACAAGATTGCAGTGCCAAGTCTAGTGCACAAATTGTAGCACATAAAGCAGGCACATGGCATGCCTACGATACTATCAAATGGATTTGGGAAAATTCGACTCATGAGCTAAACACCAATACGATTAATTTCACAGTAACTGCCTTACCATCTCAGCAGCTCAAGAGTGGAACACAAATTGATTCAGTAAAATGCTATCCGCCGTTTGAGCTGCACATCAAGGACTCGACAAAACCACTTTGCATAAAACCAGAGACTTATGACAAGCTTGCATCACGAGGATATTTTCTTCAATAAGGATTCAAAATGAAAACTCCATTATTCAATAAAAATCTGTGATAGGTGCCCACTACAGTTCTGGCGGTAACCCCTAGCCCATATCATATAATAATGGTTAATTTCATTTCGAATTCAGGCATACCAGATATTCCAAAATTATAACAATACAACAGACGTATTTTTCAAGAAATGTTTATTTCTATAAAATAAAAAATTTTCCAAGTCGAATCTTTCGCTCATGATTTTTATCTGTTGCGGGCAAGATTTTAAAGTTATAAAATCTTATCATCATAATGAAAGCTAGCTCAGGCAAAAAAACTTCAGTGCTGGATAAAATGCATGATCACTTTATGCATATTGCCCCAAGATACAGGGAGTTGAGGACTACGGATTTGGGCCCGCTTTTGTTTATCACGAACAAGATGACGGACCTTTGTAGCATACGTGCGGCAGACATTGGATGTGGCACAGGCAGGTACAGCATCAAGTTTGTCGAACACCTTGGAGAAAAGTGCCACCTCTTCTGTGTTGACAACAACATGGCCATGCTGCGCCACCTAAGGGAACACTTTGCAAGGTACAACATATCAAATTTCACCACTATACGTAGTGACTCTCACAGGATACCCCTCCAGACAGACTCTCTTGACTGTGTTACTTCCTTTAACGCAATACACCATTTTTCCCTGCAAAACTTTCTCAGGGAATCGTCAAGGATATTGAAGAACAATGGAAAGCTGTTCGTATACACGCGACTGCAGGACCAGAACGCCAATACCATATGGGGAATGCATTTTCCATCTTTTACCAAAAAGGAGAACAGATTGTACGAGCTTGACGAGCTAAAGGCAGCGTTTGAGAAAGATCCAAACTTGAACATAAACTCAGTAAAGTTGTTTGAGCACCACAGGGTGTATCCGCTTGAGAAACTTGTAGAGCAGGCAAAGAACCATCACTATTCCACGTTTAGATTCTACAGAAAACACGAGTTCAGGGAAGCGCTACACAAGTTTGTGCAGAACATACTGAACCACTACGACGATCTTGACAAGATATCGTGGAAGGATCAAAACACGCTGCTTGTTGTTGAAAACGTCCAGTAAGTCCGTTTAGTTTCTTGTGTAATGCGATTGTCTTTTTTGAGTTTCTGTCAAGTGTCATGTCATGTCATATCACATGCGGTTTCAGTCATCATGATGAGCATATTTCCTGTCAAGCTTGTAAATGATGGTGTTTTCCGTCAGGTCAAACTTTACGGTACATCCAAGTTCCCTGAATGCAGACTCGTAAAAGGACTTGAAGTGTTTGGACCACTTTATTCCCATGTCATGCCTCATGATGAACTTGAGCTCGTTCTTGTCCTCAAGTTGCGTAAAGCTAAATCCTGCAGCCTTGGCCCTTCCGCGCAGTACCGATATCCACTCCCATACGTCATACTTGCCTTTCATCGTATACAGCATGTCGCGTGATACCATCTTTCCCTTTTCTTCCGCAATGTTTTGTATTGTCTTGTCGTCAAGCTTGTCAAACCACGCCATGAGAAGCGATTTTGGGACTGGCACCCAGCCGGATTTTGATGCAACGAGGTCCCAGTCTACTGCATGTGCAAGTAGCTGGTTTACCAATGCGTTTAGTGTAATTCTTTCAAACGTAGCGTGCGATTTTATCTTGTCAAGCACACTCTTGTCTATCCTAAATGTAACAGTTTTGTTCTTTTCGCGTGAGAATTCCTCGTCCATGATATGCAGTTTTGCATAGTGCGTACTGATTAATATTGCGTAACAGGGTTCGCGTGCACTTTATTGCAATAAAGCTATAAAGGGATTTCAGCCTATTTTCTGACTCCCACCTGGACAACATTGTGGCATTCCAGATGGCTTTTGAGTGTGTCAGAGAACTGCTTTGAGCAGATCTTTTTTATCAACGGTCCGTGGTCTGCTCCCTTTTTTGTTATGACAAGCAGTGCGTTTCCTGATATTGGAAGCGAGATAAATTTCAGGGTGCTTCGCTCGGTAACAATATAGTTGACAGTTCCAAGCTCCTCATCAAAATCAGACTGCATCGAGTGCTGCAACCTTATCCCCATGCAAAGCATCTCAAGTTTTTCAGGACTGATGCGCAGGTTTTTTGATGCATGTTCGACAAGCCTCCCCTGCGCGTTTATCACACCGACATATTCAAGATCATATTTTAGCAGAGAGTGGATGTGATGCCCCAGATCTTTTTCTCCCATTGCACCACAATAGGCATCCTTATGCTAAAAGGCCCATGCAATATAATGCACTAGATCGCAATTGCAAAAATCAGAATTACTCCACGTGGTGCTGGACTATCAGGCTGTCATAGAACCTGACTGATTTTATATTGACAAACTCCAGCATTCCATATCTTGAGAGTTCCCTTCCAAAGCCGCTCTGCTTTACTCCTCCAAACGGTATCCTAGGGTCAGATGCAACGACATTGTTTACCGCTATGATTCCCGACTCGACCATCCGCGAGAGCTTGTCTGCCTTGTCAAGATCCTGCGTCCAGATGCTCCCGCCAAGCCCATACTGCGACTCGTTTGCAAGCCGTATGGCCTCCATCTCATCCTGCACAATTGTTACAGGAGCCACTGGCCCAAATGCCTCCTCCTGCGCTATGCGCATCTTTGGAGTTACGCTGCCAAGTACTGTCGGGCTGTAAAAGTATCCCTTGGAGCCGAGTCTTTTTCCTCCGGTGAGTATCTGTGCCCCCTTGTCCACTGCATCCTTTACTAGCTCCTCTATCTTTTCAAGCCCTGCAGAGTTTACCAACGGCCCCATGTCTGTGCTATCAGATGTCGGGTCCCCCACCCGCAGTTTTTCTGTCTTTTGAACAAACTTTTCGATGAATTCTTGTGCCAAGTTTTTTGCCACAAAGAATCTTTTTGACGCTATACAGCTCTGCCCGCAGTTGATAAAACGTCCCTTTACTGCACCTGCAGATGCTTTTTCGGCATCGGCGTCAGAGCATATGATGAAAGGATCGCTTCCGCCAAGTTCGAGGACGCATTTTTTTACCTTTGATGTTGCGCGCTGGGCCACCTTGGAGCCTGCCACATTGCTGCCGGTAAACGTTACAGCATTTACTGAATCAACAAGCTGCTCTGCCATGACCGAGTCTGCAATTGCCGTCTGGAAGACTCCTTCAGGCAGTCCTGCTTTTAGAAATATTTTCTCGATCTCTATTCCACATTGCATTGTTGCGCTTGCCGGTTTGAGTACTACGGTGTTTCCTGCCATCAAAGATGGCGCAGCAAACCTCAGGGCCTGCCAGTACGGAAAGTTCCACGGCATTATGCTTCCGATTACACCTATTGGTTCAAATGCGATAAAGCTCTTTCTTGCATCAGTGTTGATTGATTCATCATGCAGAAACGTCGAGCCGTTGTCTGCATAAAACTCCATCACCCATGCGCACTTTTCAACTTCGGATACAGATTCCTTGATTGCTTTTCCCATCTCTTTTGTGGCAACTAGTGCAAGTTGCTGCTTGTTCTTGTGCAACACGTCTGCGAAGATGTTGAGAAAGTCTGATCTTTTCTTAATGTCTGCCTTCCAGTCAGAAAAAGTCTTTTTTGCCTTTTCTATTTTTTTGCCAAGTTCTTCTTTTGTTATCACGTCGTATTTTGCAAGTACCTCCTCTGTTGCAGGATTAATTGTTGTGATTGTCATACTGTATCAAGAAGGAACCTAGTATATAATCCTCCAGCTTGTCGTGCAAGTGAATAATTTGCAATTTCGAAGCTTTTAATATTTTGACCAAGAGATTAGATCAGATGCAGTCTATTTCCACGCGTGAAAAACAGAGCATGCAGTATGAAACAGTACTCATTTTTCAGGGCGGAGGCTCGCTTGGAGCATACGAATGCGGAGTATACAAGGCGCTCAAAAGACATGGCATAGAGTTTGACATCATCGGGGGAACATCAATCGGTGCAGTAAACGCATCAGTAATAGTCGGAAACAAGAGCGACGAGCCTGCAAAGGCGCTGGAGGAATTTTGGCTTGACCTGTCAGAAGGCGTCACGCCCCCGGGATTGCCTGACGAGATAAGGCCATACTTTGCATCGATGTACTCTGCAACTTTTGGAAATCCCAAGATATTCTTTCCAAAGTGGTTTGTCCCAAGTGCGGACTATTTCATGCCATACTTCTGGCAGTACCTTTATGACATAACGCCGCTCAAAAACACGCTAAATCAGTATGTAGATTTTCAAAAAATTCGCGACCCACAAAAGCCGCGGCTGATAGTGACATCAACTGACATCCAAAGTTCCAGACCGTCAGTTTTTGACAGCAAGTATGACGAGATAGAGGCAGAGCATGTGCTTGCAAGCGCAGGCTATCCGTTTTATGGAATATCATGGACGCAGAAAAATGGCAAGTATCTCTGGGACGGAACCCTGCTGAGCAACACTCCGCTGCGTGAGGTGATAAACGCATCCCCAAAGTATGACAAAAAAGTCTACACCGTAGACCTCTTCCCAAAGGATCAGCATGAGATTCCAAACAACATGTTAGAGGTCTGGCACAGGGCAAGGGACATCATGTTTACTGACAAGACAGAAAACAACGCCCGCATGTCAAAAATAATCACTCGATACCTGAAACTGATACGCGAGATGCATGAGATTCTCACCTCTTCCTCACTTGACGAAAAGGCAAGATCAAGACTTGAGATTCTAGAGAAAGAGTACAACAAGCTTGCCTCAGACCGCGGAGGAATAATAAACCAGATAGTCAGGATACAGAGGCATGAACATATGCATTATCTCTTTGAGGACGCAGATTTTTCCCTTGCCACAATAAGGGAACTGATAGACAGGGGAGAAACGGATGCAAAAGAAGCGCTTGCCAAAAACGGCTAACGGTACGATCTTCAGACCAAAGACAGCTCACACTACGTCAAATGATTATGACGAAAAAGACTTATCACATATTGTTTTATCCGTGAATACAGTTGCAAACCAAGTTTGCAGAAGTGTGGGGGCATAAGATAAGGTATCTTGATGAGGGCAGGTCGGACAAAACGATCATTCTCATACATGGACTGGGCGGGTCTGCAGAAAGATGGCTTGAGATCATCCCCAGGCTTAGTGCAAAATACAGAGTAGTTGCCCCCGATATGATAGGCTTTGGGTACAGCGACAAGCCGTTGGAGGATTATACGATAGATTTCTTTGCAAAGTTTCTTTCCGCTTTCATTAACAATATTGGCCTTAAATCAGCAATACTGGTAGGCACGTCCCTTGGAGGCCAGGTTGCAGCCCACTGCGCAAGCATAAATGATGCCATAGAAAAAATAGTGCTTGTCGCTCCCTCTGGCACCATGAAGTCATCCACGCCTGCAA
Source organism: Nitrososphaerota archaeon (assembly GCA_028867785.1). Classification (GTDB taxonomy): domain Archaea; phylum Thermoproteota; class Nitrososphaeria; order Nitrososphaerales; family Nitrosopumilaceae; genus Nitrosotalea. The sequence goes on along the minus strand of JAGWFS010000002.1, from coordinate 61,474 downwards.
TAGACGCATACATGATGGCTGCACTATATCCAAACCATGTAAGCGCAAGAGAAGCGTTTGCCATGATGTCAAGATCTGGAACAGTGGACGATTTTACGGTAAACGACTTTGTGAAAAGAATGACCACCCCAAATGCCAAGCTTGCGTTTATCTCGTCAGTCCTTGGAATCAAAAACTCCAAGATAGAAGAAAGCCTTGAAAAGATAATGGTTCCCACGCTGATTGTCTGGGGAAGGCAGGACAGGATGATACCAATAGATCATGCAGACAAGTTTGTATCCTCCATCAAAGGCTGCATGTTTTTGGAGATTGACAACTGCGGTCACCTGCCACACGTGGAAATGCCAGATCGCTTTTCAGATTACGTGCTAGAGTTTCTAGGTTCCAAGCTCGTGCTGGCAGAATAGCAATAAAGTTAAATACCTTTTATTGGTTACTATTACCAATGACTGGTAATAACAACCAATACGATCCTACTGAGATGTTCCGTGAGTGGATACAGAGAAGCGGAAAGGCGCAGATGGACTTTATGAAGACTTTTGGGGACATGATGAGCAAAAGCAACCAACCAAATCCCCTTGACGTGCTAAAAGAGATATCAAACAAGACTGTCAAGGCCCAGTCCGATTTTGTCCAGAACATGACAGGCATGCAGTCAAACGGGATGTACAATTTGTTCAATCCATCACAGTTTCTACCCTCATTGTTATCATGGGGCACTTTCAAGACATCAGTCGGAAGTAACGGCCGTATCTCCATACCCGAGGCAGAGCGAGAAGCGCTGGGGGTAAGAGAAGACGACTTGGTCCAGGTAATAGTGATTCCGGTCGAAAGAAAAAGACAAAAAGAGGAGGTGAAAGAATGAGTAAGACAACAGAGACAAAAGAGATCTTTTCAGTATGCAAGCAAAACGTCAGCAGATACTTTGACGAGACAGAGAAAAACGTAGCGCAATACTTGCAAGCAGTAACCAACCTGCAGCAGGAATATGCAACGGCATGCAAGAACACAATCGAGAACGCAATCTCAATACAACAGGAATATGCATCAAGGACTGGCCTGTCTACAAATGTTCCATCAGCATACCTCAAAGCGGTAAATGATGCAACAGAAGAGATAGTAAAGACAAGCTCGGTTCAGAGCAAGGCAGTACTTGCAGCAATCGATGCAACAAGACAGAATGTAAAGACATTCAATGACAACACACGATCATTTTCAGACATGAACGCAAACATACTGCAATCGTGGTTCTCAGCATGGATACCAGCAAGAAACTAGCTGGTCCCTGAAATTTCTTTTTTATTTTTCCGACCTTTCTTTTATCCACTGGCCAAGCTCAGGCAGGACTTTCTTTTGGGAAAACGAGCTTGCTATCATTCCAACATGTCCTGTGGCATAGATTCGCAGCATCTTGTCTTCTGCGGACACTGCATAGTGTATAGGCATGCTGCATTCTGGAGACACCAGATGATCGCCCACTGCCACCTGGGTAAAGACCGGCATCGAGATGTTCTTGAGGTCAACCTGCCTTCCTGCCACATTCATCTTGTTTCTTATCAAGAGGTTGTCTTGGTATACATTTTTCACCCATTCGCGGAACAGCTCACCCGGGATTGGAGGCGTGTCACTTAGCCATTTTTCCACCCGGATAAAGTTTTCAACATACTCCTTGTTGTGTATATTTTTGAAGAACTGGACATATTTTTCAAGTCCCTGCTCAAACGGCTTTAGGATAGAAAAAACGTAATACATGAACTCCGGTGGTACGTTTCCAATGACATCTGCCATCATATCAACATCCATGTGCTTTGCAAGATTTGCCACAACCGTGCTGTCCTTGCTTCCGTCTATTACCGGAGCTGTAAGAATTAGGTTTCTTATCTTTTCAGGATGCAGTGCGGTGTAGACCGTAGCAAGCGTTCCGCCCGTACAGTATCCTTGCAGTGACATGTTATCAACGGACGACTCTTTCAGGACAAAGTCGATGCAGTTGTCCATGTAACTGTTAACGTAATCATCAAATCCAAGATACCTGTCCATCGGAGTTGGCGTCCCCCAGTCTATCATGTATACATCAAGGCCCTGCTCCAGCATATTTCGAACCCAGCTTTTCTGCGGGTGGATGTCAAGTATGTGGTACCGGTTTATCAGCGCGTATGTTATCAGCATAGGTGTCTTTACCTGCTTTTTTGCATCAGAGTCAAAGTGCAGCAGCCTCATCTTTCCCTCAGAGTAGACCACATCGTACGGGGTCATCTCAAGGCTTATCTCGTCGGGGGCCGCAACAAGTTTTGGAGCTTCCAGCATGTTCTTGTTAATCTGCAGAAACTCCTCCATTATCTTCGGGTCTATCCTAAGCTCGCTTTCCATTCCCGTCTTCTCCAATACTGACTATTTTTTCAAGTTTGGCAACTCTTTTTCGCAACAAGTGTAATTCTTTATACAGCTCGTCAATCTCCTTCTTTGTAGGCATGTTTGCAGATTCAAGCATTAGCGACATTATGTTGTTCCAGTGCTTTGCAAGTTCAAGTTCGCTTGAGACCAGATTCCCAAAGTTTTCTGCAAACTCGGGAGAGTCAAAGAGCCGCGTAAAATAATTTTCAAAAATGTCTATCCATATGCGCTTTGT
>JAGWFS010000002.1:0-58835 GCA_028867785.1 Nitrososphaerota archaeon | reverse complement strand
AAGTTTTCTGCAAACTCGGGAGAGTCAAAGAGCCGCGTAAAATAATTTTCAAAAATGTCTATCCATATGCGCTTTGTGGAATCAATGTGCTCCGTATCGGTTGGTATTTCTGGGACTTTTTTGCTGAACTGTTTTTGTGCCTCGTTCCAGGTATCCGTGAGCTGCCTATAGTATTCTGACAACCTGCCGTTGAATTCAATCAATTTCTGGTTTATCTCTATCATTTCAGCGCTCACCTTCTTGGAGTTTACCCCAAGCTTTCGGAATGGCCCTGTAGACATTAATGACTGGGGCCTGCTCGACATCAGAGACAGAATATCTGTCCAAAATAATGATACGTGTTTGTAATATCCCAGTGATTTTTTGAAATCTTCAGCAGAAGCCATTAAGTGCATTATGATAGTATCTACAGCTTATAGAGATTGCGACGGGATTTTTTCCAAATACAAAACGTCTCATCTACACCATGGAGACAAAATCCGACAACAGTTGAGGCATTGTTTTCTGACCATACAGATACCGTTCTTGCAAGCTTTTCTCCATACACTCACAAATCATTAAAAGAAACCTTGCACGTATAGTAACATATACGATGACACAAAAGAAAAACACGGACGTGGTAGAGAACACAGACACCAAGCTCACCGTGTCTGTCTGTGACATCATGCATGCAAATGCCACAGACATAATTGAAAAGATGGAATCACTCGTGCCTACAAACATGCAGATGTATTCAGATTTTTATACGGAATGGCTGCACTCCCTGCAGGATCTGTTTGGAGTGTGCTACATGACAGAGAATGAGATCCTCTCCAAGATTGGAATGGACCGGAGGACCCTCCAATCCTTTGGTGCGTACGCCAAGACAGCTGCCGGATCAGCAATTACCCAGATTGAAATGGCAAACAACATTCAAAAAACATATTTGCAGATTCAGATATCTGCGGTAAAGACCATGGATGAATACATACGCTTTATGCTGGACGGTTATTCAAAGATGCTTGCAAACTCACTTGGTATTTCCAAAAAATTCCAGTAACATGGTTTCATTTTCAAATACGGCATAAGAGAGACTCTTGACAAAACTTATGTCATGATATACCACATCCAACAAGCATGCAAGAAAATCACGTCTTGGTAAATGGAAATAAAATAAGATATCTCGAACATGGGGATTCAAAAGATGCCATTGTTTTGTTGCATGGACTCGGTGGCATGGCAGAAAGGTGGCTTGCTACGGTCCCATTTTTGAGCAAGGGATACCGTGTCATCGCACCAGACTTGATAGGATATGGCAAGAGCGACAAGCCACGGGTGGATTATACCCCGGATCTTTTCAGGGAAACTATTCTTGGACTGTTAGATACGCTTTCTCTTCATGATGTCGCCATGATTGGGACGTCCCTTGGAGGCGAGATTGTGGCAGAGTGTGCGGCCACGCAGAATTTTCGAATCAAAAAAATCATAATGGTGTCGCCTGCAGGAGTCATGAAAAAATCTACCCCCGTGCTTGACGCATATACGATGGCTGCATTGCATCCAACTCGCGAGTCTGTCAGAACGGCATACCAGATGATGATAGGCGGTGACATGGAGATTAGCGACCAGTCTGTTGAGAACTTTATTGCAAACATGTCAAACCCCAATGCAAGAACGGTCTTTTTGTCCACGCTTTTGGGTATGAAAAATGCTCCTGCCATAACCGACAAGCTGCACTTGATCAGAGTTCCCGCATTGCTGGTATGGGGGAGTGGAGACAAAATGATTCCCGTGGAATACTCGAAGGATTTTGCATCATCAATTTCAGACTGCCAGGTTGCCATAATGGAAGGATGCGGTCACATACCATACGAAGAAAGACCCTCTGAATTTTCAAAACTCGTGCTCGACTTTTTAACCAAGCAAGACAAATCCTAGATGTCCTTGATTGGCATAAAGAGAGCTTATGAGCCTGCATCTGGTCAAGACGGGCTCAGGATACTGGTAGACAGGCTTTGGCCTCGCGGCCTATCAAAAGAGTCTGCGCGCATAGACATTTGGATCAAGGAGGTGGCACCAAGCGATGCACTCAGAAAGTGGTTTTCACATGATCCAAAAAAATGGACAGAGTTTAAAAGAAAATACGGTGCGGAACTAGAAAAGAAAAAGGATTTTGTTTCAAAGATCAAGTCGTTAGAAAGAGAAAAGAAAAAGATAACGCTTGTCTATGCTGCAAAAGACACAGGGCATAACAACGCAGTGTTTCTTCTAGAATACATGCGGAAATAATCATTTTTCACATGTCATGCCATAAAATGCACAATGTTCATGTACCATGTTTTGTAATTTCTCATGTGACGGCCAGACAGAGAGAGTTAAAAGAAGAGTTCCTTGACGAGACCCCAGAGAACGGAGAAGAGCAGACAGAATATCTCGATGAAGAATATGAAGAAGATCTGGACAAGAGTTAACTAGCAAAAAATATCGCAAATAATCCTGAGATGAAGAAATGGTTTACAATCACTTAAAAGCCAGACTTTTAGTTCATACTGTATTGAGTGAAGAATACAATTCTCAGATTGAAAAAATTGCTACAATGATTTCAGATGATATGATCTCCCTTGACGAACAGGATTTGACAAAACTTGAGAAATACTACAATTTTGCAAGGGAGTATTTCCACATTGAGGGCGAGCCTGCAGTACAGCTAGTCAATGAGGCGTTTTTGTATTTGAAACTGAAGAATTCTGACTCTATAGACCCGCTTCAACACGGTGACGAGTTCGGAGCAGGTTTTAGCTAAGCAGAGCAGTTGGAGTTTATAGATTAAATCTGAATCTAGACTTTGCAGAGATTGCAATTATCGATACAACAGATAGTGCCAGGATGGCAAGAGGCATTGGACCAAACTCTGGCAGAACCTGAGTGCCTATTATCTCGATTCTTTCTGTCCCGCCGGCAAATGCAATAGAAAGAGTTCTGTCAGTATCGGTCTTGGTTTCATGGAAGCTGGCATAGGTGTCATCCACAAGCACTATGAACTGATCGTCGCTTGTACCTTGCTTTGCATCTATCAGGTTTCTTGGCAGGTCAACTACCAAGTTCCCATCATTTGTCGAATTCATCAATATTATAAGAGAGGTTTCTCTGGTGCTGACCTGAATGTCGTTTATTACTGCTCCCGTTATGCTGTAGTTTATAGTATAAGACTGCCCGCCCTGAGGGTTTTTCACGGTATAGACATTCATTGATTGAGCAAAAGACGGAATGCTTGTCAAAGAAATAACCATTACAGCCAAGATCAAGCATGGTTTCAAGCGCACAACAGGTTTGACATTGACTTGTATTTTTCCTTTGCTGGAAAATTGATCGAAAGAGAACGCGGCATTGTACTGCCGAACAATCAATAACAAAAGTTTCAGGATGAAACGATAACATTTGTTGATTCAGGTTATTATAGCTCTTTTTTGCACCTGATATAGAAATTGGCTGATCCAGTACAGATAAAACAATTGAAGGAAAAGATAAGCAGAGGCGAGCGCCAGCTCCAAAAAATGATGAGTGATACCGAGAACATATGGGAGGAGACAGGCCTTGACCCGAAAGATCCCTCATATCTGGTAGAAAAGACCATGCGTTTTGAGCTTGCACAGAAAAACATTGTTGCGACGTTTTCTTCTTTCAAGGATCTGGTTGGAAACTACAAGAGGCTCTGCGATGAGCTGGAAGAAACAGAACAATGACGCAAACAGTAGAATCTGCGGAGGCATTTGCTAAAGAAAGGTATTTGGGCATTGCAAGAAAGGACGGCATTTTGCATCTGGACCACCTAAAAGGAGTCGTGACAAGACTCAAAAGTCTCGGAATATCAGACCCCGAGGTGCTCGCAGCAGCTTGGCTGTATGAAATGATTGATGATTCCAGGGCCACATTTGACGAGATTGACAAAAGATTTGGCAGCAAGATATCAGTTCTTGTTCTTGCATTGTCAAGAGACAGCAACCTACCAAAGGATCAGATAGACAGACAACATGTCAGGCAGTTAAAGGAATCTCCCCTCGAGGCAAAAATGATAAAGCTTTGCGACATATCTACGTGTTTCAAAGATTTGAAAAACACCACGTGGTCAAAGACCAGAAGAACAAGGCAGGTAAAAAAAGAGATGCACTGCCTCGGCATACTGAGGCCTGAACTATCCAAAGCCAAGACGCGGTATCCAGGTATTGAAAATATCATCAACGGGATAAACGATACTGTTTTGTCGCATGGTCAACGAGTCATGACGCTGTGACACACAAAAATAATCTATTGCATCAGAAGAGATATCAACCGGGTTTTCCCTAACATCACCAATGCCAGAAGAGAAAAAGAAGATGAGATCAAACACGGAAGACGAGTACAACAAAGCATTGGCCTCTGAAGACCCTACCAAGATATCAAAGGGTTCCCAAGAAGATCTAGCAAGAGAGGCAATCAAAAAATTCAAGTCGTTGCAGTGACATCCCATCGCTTTTATCTGGGCTAGGATGCACATCCCATATTGTCTGAAAACATAGTAAATTCCATTCAACAGATCATCTTGCTTGGCAGGGGGGACAGGGGGAGACTAGAATACATGTTAGAGTTGCTGATCAAGGGCAAGGCCTTACCCCTCTCGGATCAAAAATATCTCGAAGGCATCATACCTCTGTATCTTGGTCCACAAGACACGGAATCTCTGCAGAGACACGCAGAGCAGGCAATTAGTACGCTGCAAGACGAGATTAGAACATTGGACGAGCGACTTGGGAGACTGGAAAGGAAAGGATTTGAAAAATACATAGGCAAAAAGACAGTTTTCTTGTTTGTCACTTTATTTGTCGGCTGGCACGTGTTTCAAAATTCCATCATGTATGTGCTTGGACCATACGTTCCAGACAGTGCATACCAATACTTGTTTCCTCTAAACACGCTTGTAAATAATTTTGGCGCAGGTATGCAGGTATGGTGGATCTTTGTTTTCATGGCATTAGCCTGGCCGTTTATCGGAGCAGCCCATCTTGTCAGACTCATAAGATCGCGCAAGACACCGTCTAACCAGAACAGATTTTTATCAATAGAATGAAACTGTAGGAAAGTCGGACGGATGGGGTTGTTGTATCTCCAACTCCCCTACAGCTTCTACGTGCAGATGATGACCGTTTGTTATTAAGAGGATAGCATTAGATTGCAATTGATTGCAAGCAAATTGTATATCAGGATTTATGGCAAATTCAGTTTGGCCCTTGCCGAGACAAATACTGATAATACGACTGACGCTCCAAGCGTCATCAATACAGCAGGTCCAAACTCTGGAACCACAGTGGTGGCAAACTCCAGTATTCTGTTATTGTCGGTGTCTGCCACCCAGAGATTTCCTGCTCTGTCCATCTTCACGTCATAAGGTTCGGCCAGCATGTTAGATGATGTTCCGATGTGCATGCCAACAAAATCAGTCTGTCCCAGAACTGTCGATGCGGCCATCCCGTTGCTAAATGGTCCTGTGTATTCCAGAACCCTTGCATTATTTCCATCAGTAACCCACAGGTCTCCTGATTTGTCAAAGGATATACCGTATGGAGTGTTCAGGGATTCATTGGTGATTCCTGCAAGATTGCTTGTAAAGTTGCTTTGCCCTACTACCAAAGATGCAGATTCATCGTTGGAAAATGGCTTGGAAAACTCCAATACCCTGTTGTTCAGGCTGTCAGTTACCCACAAGTTTCCCGTGTTGTCAAACGTTATTGAACTTGGCAGATTCGTTCTGTCTTGTGTCGAGCCGTCAGAATTGCTTGTAAAATCAGATTGTCCAATTACAAGAGACGCATTCATGAGGTTTTTGAACGGAGGTCTGTATTCCAGTATCCTGTTGTCATAGTAATCCACGGCCCACAGATCACCGGACTTGTCAAACGCTACACCATATGGCGCCGCAAGTGAATTTGCAGTAGTAGGATACACACCCTTGTCAAAGCTTGGAGATCCTATAACAATGGATGAGGCTTCGCCTGTTGTAAAGGGCTCCTTGTATTCCACTATGCGGTTGTTGTTAGTGTCGGCGACCCACATGTTTCCATCATTATCAAATGCCATGCCATATGGCTGGTCAAGGCCCGTTGGAGACAGTGCGGCGCCTGTAGAAGTAAAATTTGCCTGTCCAATTACAAGTGTCGCGCTCTCACCGTTCACAAATGGAGGAGCAAACATTAACAGACGATTAAAGCCAGTGTCTGCAACCCATAGGTTCCCTGAGTTGTCAAACGCTATTCCGTCAGGAGAGTACAGGACGTTGGCAGTAACGCTATCATGTATTGTTCCGCCAGTGTCAAAATCATTGTGACCTATGACCAGAGTAGCATTTTGCCCCGATGTAAAGGCAAACGACTGGGCGGGAACAAAAAACAATAACAACAAGGTGTACTTTAGCACAAAAGATACCTGTGGCAAGATGAAATAAAAATCTGTCCAATATTTCAAACAGACTTGGATTAATCAGAGGCGATAATGCAGTGATATACTTCTTATAACAGATTTTAAGAGATCATATTAAATTGAAACTGGTTTTTTATTCTGTTCTGATAGGATTGAGTTTTACTTTTTTGACTAGCCATGCGTGGGCTGACCAAAATATGACAATATCGACAGGTCCCACATCTCCAATGTTCAATTCCGTAAATATTCAAACCAACACGTATAGCAATCCCACATACAACTTTTCCATACTGCCTCCGCACGGCTGGATTCCCACAAACCAGGATAGCACGCCAGATACGACACTGGCGGTATTCGCAAATGAAAATCCAGACAGGGAGGCAACATTTGCAATTTATTATTACCAAGGCAGGCCCATATCTTATTCAGTGTTATTGACACCTGATTCTCAAATTCTTGACATGTCAATTGCAAAGTTGTTTGATAGTTCAAAATATACAATATATCAAAAAAACATCGAGCGGTTCTCAGACGGGTTTGTCATCCAGGCAGTTGCCGCAGAAAATAATACTGCGCAAAACACTCCGGTCATAGAGGAATTCTCCTTCTGGCTAGACGACGGCAGGCAGTATTTTCTTGTTCTTGTTTCATCACGCACTGGATTTTTACAAAATGCTGCAGAGTTTGAGAAATCAGCGTATACGTTTTACGTAGGCCCCCGGCCTACAGACGTACACATCCCGCCGTGGGTCAAAAACAATGCCAAGTGGTGGTCGGATGGAACAATTGATGATCAGAACTTTATGAACGGCATAAAATATTTGATAGAAAAAGGAATCATGACTGTTCCAGCCACTAACAGTACAGGTCAATCGCAGCAGATTCCATCATGGATAAAAACTTCTGCAGGATGGTGGGCAAATGGGGAGATATCTGACGGCGATTTTGTAAAGGGTATCCAGTATCTCATTAGTAACGGCATCATCAGGGTGCAATGAATCGTAAGACTAATGCGCCTAGGTAAGATGTTTTTTCCTTTTACTCAGGTCATTTATAGCAATTAGCGAGCCTATTATTAGTGCAAGCATGCCAGCTATGACAATGCCAATAGACGCAGGTATAGCATAACACATCACCCGGTCATCAGAATTACACTTGCCGCTTAGATACGGATCCTCTCCTAGGACCACGTTAATGCTGGCCGGTTCACCGCCGAGATTTAGCACTCTGAAATAATAATTTCCTTGGTTTTGCGTGCTTTTTCCTATAATATGATATATGAAACCATTTTTGCTTTCTTTCTCGAATGTTCCACCAGTTGGTTCAGTGACCTGCAATTTAATCCGAGCAGAGGTAGGGCTAGAGTTTACTATCAGGATGCTATGCGTTGCAAGCTGATCCCATGGAATTGTAGAGTTGACGGATTGTCCTTGTGATAAAACTTTTCCTTTGACAATATCTTGTTTATCCCCCATTACAGATTCAACTACGGCATAGGATCTGTCAAATATGCTAGCACCTACAGTGAGCAAAGACACACCGACTAGTGCAATTATCAAACCCCTCAAGATATGCAAGCTTGCCAAATAACATCTACAAAAATTCCACCTAATAAGAAACTATACTGCATACGGCAGCAGAAAGGCCGGCCTCGAATCTAGTCTTTTAATTTTATGAACGGAGATATGTCTATGTTAGAGCAAGCACATTTGCAGTAAACGTTGCTCTTGCTCTTGAAGGTAAAGTGTTTTTTCCCGCCACTGTCTATTGAGCCTGATACTATCAATAATTTTTTGTCATTTAGCTTTTTAATCTGACGGTATACAGTTGTCAGGGACACATCACACTCCCTGCTTAAATCAAATGCGTTTTTGGACGAGGTAGCTGACTGCAGGATGCGAATGATGCTTTTTTCAGACAGTATCTTCAATAGAGGCTCTGGTACTTTTGCATCATTGTGTTGGTTTTGAGATGTTCTGATCGTATCATACTAAATTAATGCAACCATAAAGATAAACTTGATTCCATAATTGCAACCGGTTGCACTAAGATCACGTGGAATTAAAGTACTTGAGCGCGTCTTGTATTGTACTAATCTCGATTACTTGCATCCCATACTTGCTTTGCATCATAGGAGAGAGCGGCTTTTGCTCCATCGTGCATGTCTGATACGTTATGGGCCCTTCATTTTTTTCGTTGCAGTTTTGTACAGATACTACAGCCTGCCCTTGTGGCACAAGGAATATCTTTGCGCCATATTGGCCTGCGGCGTCTGCCTTGTCTGAAGCCGCGCCTATTGGACCTATGATACCATCCGGTTGTATCGTACCAGTCATCAGCACATGGCTGTTAATGGGTTTTCCAAGCAGGTCTGAAATAAGCAGTACAGTCATGGCTCCACCTGCACTTCCCCCGTCAACGGCTTGCAGGTCATCGTTATTTGCGGAGCTGATTGAAAAAATCACATCTTTTTTTGACAGGTCTATGCCGGTGACATTTTGAGACACCATAACCGCTGTGCGCGCAGAAGACTGAAAGTCAACGCCGGTGGGAATTGCAGTGTTTACTAGAACAAGACCAGATCCCTCTCGGATCTCTACTGTGATTTTCAATATAGAGCCCTTGTAGGATGTAGTTTCAAAAAACCCGTCACTTGCTATGACTGGCCTTACTGCCACGGCAAGTATGGAAGCAGTGTTTTCGCCTGTGGGCGAAGGCTGCGTCGTTATACTCTTTACTTGTTGTAGCAACAGATTGTATTTTGACTGGAGCGTGTCGTATCTGCTTTGTAGATCATTCATCTTTTCTACAAGAGAGTTTTGGGATGACGCACCAGAGGCGGCATTGCCCGCTTCAGAGGCATTGGAAACAGGCCCATGCAGTATGTTATGATCAATCAGATATTGAATTGCACCTAGGAATTCAGAATCACTGGTTTGATTTTGCGACCACCACTGTGCTGTCTTTTTTATCCATGCAGGTATCGATGACTCTTGAGCGGATGCCTCAAAGGAATACCCTAGAGAGATGGATGCCACCGACAGGATTACTATTATTGAAGCAATTGCGAGCTTTTTCATAAATAGGTCGCGATTGAGGAAAATCAGTGCTTTCTCGATTATAAGTTTTGTTCAGATTCTCAAATCAAACAAGATGAAAAGTGTCATATGTTCTTCAATCAATTTTTGTCATTCTTTCTCACGTTTACGACTAAAACAAGTATCGAAGATCCATAGATCATACCGTTAATACCGTAGAACTTTATCCAGTGGAAATGCAGTTGCTCACTACAATTCTGAGTTGAACTTGCAGAGGAATCCGTTCTAATTTTATCAGATGACAAAGGTTTTGTCAGATCACAATTGATACTTGTCAGCACGTGATACCACGCAAGAGAAAACATGGCAAGAGACGCATATATTGCAATAAAAATGAGCATTTTTATTTTGACGGGATTTTTGTTCTGCCTTATCATATTTTCGCCAACTAGAATGTACAAAATTCTACTACAAGGCATGTTTTTTCACATACCAAAGAATCAACATACGTCATGGTATCAGTCACAATCCTAATTTCTTCTATTTAACTTGAACTAAGAATTCACGTGCTCTTCCCAACAGAAATACTACAACAGTAGCATGTTCTGCTACAAAAGCAGAAGACATCTAGGGTAGAGTTTGACCCATCTGCCATTTCGTATTCTCAAATCCTAAATATCTTTTAGAATTGCACAACCAGTATTGCGGAACATAAGAGTCCTGACGTTTGGAAAGCAGTGCGGATCTATTTACCTTCTACCATTGCCAAGAGTAGAAAAACGTCATGCCAGTAAAAAGGTGATGCAAAACTCAGGTGAAAGATGGAACATGAAAGAGACAAAACAATTATCGGAAATAACAAAAGTAAAACAGGCAAAAATCTTTAATGAGACGAATCTATGAATGGTATCAGAATTATTTTTACAATTTTAAAACTCTGCACCTGGCAGAAATTACCATGGTTGACATGATTGCAATAACAAGTATCATGGGTGCCACTTGCCCAAACTCTGGAGATGATGCACTAGATGTACCTACCACGACCTCGCCAGTCATCCACGGGTGAAGAGTACAAAAGTAATGATATGTGCCAGCATTCTTGAATGCAAAGGTAAACTCTTTTCCCGGTGCAATAAGACCACTATCAAATACTGTTCCTATCTGGTTGTCTGAGATATCTCCGCTAGTTACCGTATGGCTCACTTGATCCGTGTTTTTCCAAGTCACGGCGGTTCCAAGAGCTATGCTTATGACATCTGGGTCAAAACAGTTCTTTGCTGAAACGCACACTTGACCCGAACTACCTGCACCCTTTGTGATAGTTACATCCGAGACCTGCTGTGCCAGCACAGAGGCATGCAGCAAACCAAACACTATCACAAATGCTACAAATACCAACGCCGGCGTGTGATCCATTAGAAAACCAAGTGTCAAGAAATTATAAAAATCCCATCTTGATTCTCTTGAGAGTTAGTTTCTTACCATTCCAATCAGCCCAAAAAACAAGACAAGACGCTCAAGTCTTTCCAATTCAAGATACAACCACGCCAGTGAAGACACAAAATGTATATCTGCACACGATTGACTAGGATATGTCCAACTTGCGTGTGCAGTCAGTGTTGGAACAAGATTGTATGCGACATCATAGAATAAAAAGAATTTCTGGAAAAGACAAGACCTGAGAAATTGTATTGGATATAATACTAACCTTAACACATGTATACCTGTAGAATGTAAATGAGGATTTTTTTTGCTCTATTACTGGTGGGAGTTATGCTATTTGGAGCCATGTCACCCGTTCTGGCCACAACAGATCTCAATGCATATATTCCAATCAACGGCGCGCCGATAACTCCTAATTTTAAATTTTCCCACATAGTATATCTAGATTATCCGCAAGGAGGAAAACTGAAAGACGCCCTTGATGGTAAGAACATGACAGTTTCCTTCAATGTTGATTCTGCCAGCAATACAAGTGTCAAGAACCTTATGAATGAGTTAAGCATGGCCATGACTGCAACGGGAAGTTCGGCAAAAGTGACAGATTTGAAACTCAACTACGAAGCACAGATTAACGGAGGTCCCACACAGGCGTCCATCACATATCTGATCAACCTGGTTCCTACAATAGGAAGCTATGTCCTTTACCAGGGCACAAACAATGTGGTGGGAGCTATTGGAGGCGGAGGCACCCCATACATCATGGATGCCGCATGGGTAGGCTTTAACCTAGATCAAGATGTGAAGATATCGACGCAGCAGTACGGAGATTTGGAGATCAACCATCCAATAAACCTGATTCAAAAGGAACTACCAGCAGCATATGAAGTCATAAAAGGCACACAGGCCGAAAAGTTGCTACAACAAAACCTGATCAATCCTTCCACTCTATATACTCAGCAGCCACTCGACAAGTGGGACCACTTGTTTGATCCCTCATATGTCGTAAGCGACTCAAACGTTCTACATTACCAGGGTACAAAGGTTGCAGTCACCACCTTCTCTACAGGAGTAAGCGACTTGCAATCAGGCAGCATGTCAAACAACCAGCAAGATGTCGACTTTACTGTTGATGCTCCCTATCACATACGTACGATTGACCAAGCTGCATCAGGAACCTTCAGTGTAGAGGGCCATGCACAGGCATACAATGTAAAGGGTGCACCTGCATTTACCACCACTGTTACTGCAGCGGCCGGTGTATCAAACACGACTGCTGGAGGCATGTCAGGTATGATCATGTACGGCATGGCAGGCGGCGCAGGTGGAATCGCGGTGTTGGTATTCATCTGGAGCAACAAAAAGACGAAAGCAGTGATTCATGAAATTAACACGGGGCCTCTCCAATATGAGACAAGACAGCACTGGGCGGATCATTTTGAGAGTACGTCGTCACCACCAGTCATTACCACCACACAAGAACAGCCCGACTGGTTATGCTTCAAGTGTGGCTACTACACATTGAACAGTAATGACCGCTGCTCAAATTGCCGGGCCGCAAAACCCACCTGAGTCACACAACAAACACAGTTGAAACGCTCGTAGATCATATTACAGCCAAAACCACATGCATGAATTAGAAAACCAGGGTTACGCCGAAAAGCTGCTCGGTAATAACCACAATAGATAAAATCAAAGCGAGATATCTAGAAAGAATGGACGCCATCAACGTAGCGGTAATTGTCAAGCTGGAACCTGACTTTTCAGAGGGAAACGTCAGCTACAACCCTGACGGTACCCTGAATAGGGCAGAAACAAAAAACATACTCGGTCCACATAGTGCCATAGCTGTTAATGCCGCATTTTATGCAAAAGTAAAGCACGGTGCAAGGATCTCGATTGGTACAATGGGTCCGCCCGTAGCAGAATCCATGTTACAGTATTCCCAGTTAATATCAGATGCAGACGAACTGTATCTTTATAGCGACAGGATTTTTGCAGGCGCAGACACCCTAGCAACGGCCGAGGTACTCAAGTCAGGCATACTCAAGATGCAAGGAAAGATGGATATTGTGTTTTCAGGACACAGAGCGTCCGATGGAGAAACTGGGCAGACAGGCCCCCAGACAGCATGGAAACTTGGCATGACATTTCTTGGAAACGTGATTGATTATGAAATAGATCCTGAGAGCAGAACAATCAGAGCCAAAAGACTGGTCAGGTTGCAGGGAATTTATGATGTGGTGGAAGAGGTGGAAGCCCCTCTTCCAGTATTTATTGCAATAGACCCCTCATACAAGCCCAAGTTTAACACAGTATCGCAAAGATTGGCTTATGAAAAATACCAAAAGGAAGCAAGACATCGCGCCCAAGATTTCAAGCAGTATTTCAAACTATTCAACGCGGCGCAAATAGAAGCAGACCCAAAACTTATTGGCATTTCTGGTTCTCCAACCATAGTCTACAAAGTTGAACGCATACCAAAAGGCAAAGCCACAAGGCAGGCGGAAATAATAGACGGTTCGGATCAAGAACAAATTCGCAAAATTGTTGCAAAGATGCGACAGTCTCTGTCTACGATGGTGATAAAATGACTGAGGGGGACTATAGACATGTGTACATCATAATAGAGCACGAAGAGGGAAAGATACTCCAAGTAAGTTTGGAGATGATAGGAGAGGCAAGAAGGATGCTTGATGATTTTAACAAAAAGTACTCGTCAAAAGAAAAAGTAGTTGCAGTCTTACTTGGGCATAACATTAAAGATATTTCTGGAGTTTTGATTCAGCATGGAGCAGACGCGGTAATCTGTTCTGACCATCCAGAGTTGAGGTACGTCAGAAATACAATTTACACCAAAACAATATTTCAGATAGCTACAGACAGGGAGATTGCAGCGAAAATAGAGCCCGAATATGCAATCCAGTTCAAAAGGCCCAGATACATGTTTTTCGCAGCAGACAGCATAGGAAGGCATCTTTCTTCCACGGTTCTGGCCCATCTAGAGTCGGGCCTTGCATCAGACATCAACAAGCTTGTCGTCGGGGACCTGCAAATTACTCACCAGAACAAGACAGGTGGAAAACCCATGACTTATGAGAAAACACTTGAAATGTACAGGCCAGACTTTTCGGGATTTCTGTGGACCACAATACTCTGCCTGGATAACAAAAATCCTGCAATGCAAAAAGACTATCACCCACAATCCTGCAGCATAATACCAGGGGTCTTTGAGATAATCAAGCCTGACCCTAGCAGAAAGGGCATGATAATAGAACACGTGCCGAAATTTGATGCACAGGATCTCAGGGTCAGGATCATCGACCGCAAGATCATCAAGAGTGAGATTGATTTTGACAGTCGCAAGACAATAGTAAGTTTTGGGCGTGGAATCAAGGATTCGCCAGAACAGAACATCAAGATGATAGAGGAGCTTGCCTCAGAACTTGATGCCCAGATTGGCATTACACTTCCCCTGTCAAAAAAACCATTTTCAGTAAGTCAGGCAACAGACTCGTCTTATCTGATACCGGACAGGGTTATAGGCATAAGCGGAAGAAAAGTCAGCCCCAAGGTGTACATTGCCATTGGAATCAGCGGGGCCATGCAACACATTTCTGGCATGAGGGATTCGGAATTCATCGTCGCGATAAATCCAGATGAGAATGCCCCGATTAAGGATGAATGCGATGTATTCATAAAAGGCAGAATGGAAGACGTTGTCCCCATCATGATAGAAGAGATAAGAAAACAAAAGCAGGTAGTGCAGGCATGAGGAGAGAGAGAATTTGGAAAAATATGATGTAGCTATCATCGGAGGAGGGTCGGCAGGACTGGCAGCTCTAAAGCGGCTTTCCACCTTGGGAAAGCAGGCGGTACTTTTCGAGGCTGGAGAAAAGATTGGCTCTAAAAACATTTCAGGTGGAATACTCTATTCTAAAAAACCAAAAAAGGGGAAAACACACAATGTGGAAGACATCTATGAAAACTTTCTGACTGACAAACCCTATGAAAGAAGGATCACAAAATATGTCCTGCACGCAACATCAAAAGACAAGGTTTTTTCAATTGACCTGACAGCTGCGCATGAATATGAGGCAAATTTTGGCTGTTCGGTACTCATGAACAAGCTTAACCAGTGGTTCTTGCAGCAGGCACAAGAGGCAGCAGAAAAACAGGGAGGTGGCATTGTGTCAGGTGTTCATGTAAAAGACATCAGATGGGAGGCTGGGCAGACAATAGTGCAGACAAACGAACTTGATGAAGTTGCAGTCAAGGCAATTATTGCAGCAGACGGAGTAAACTCGGAGATTGCATACATGACGGGCGCAAGACAAAAGTTTTCCCCAAGCCAGCTCTACCAGGGAGTCAAAGTTGTTGTAAAACTCCCGGAAGGAATAATGAATGAGAGGTTTTCCATGGGTGAAGACGAGGGTGCGGCGCATCTTTTTGCAGGAGATGTGACACTGGACCACATAGGTGGCGGGTTTCTTTACACCAACCGCGATACTTTGTCGGTCGGAGCCGTATACCACCTAGATTCTCTTTTAGAGACACCTGTAGAGCCTTACGAGCTTGTAAATGCATTACTGAGAAATCCAATGGTATCGGATCTTATCAGAGACGAGGTGCCTGTCAGGGGAGAGATAGACAAGAACCTTGCAAAAGAAGAACAGATGCGAATTCGTTTTGCTGTTACAAAAATGATCAAGACCTGGACAGAAATGAGAGAGGCATATCACTCCAAAAGTGAAAGGGATCGACTTGTCAGAGAAGGAAAGTATGCCTCCCCAGAGGAGATGGAGGCGCAGCTCTCATCAATCAGAGACCAGATGACTACCAAGTATGGCATGAAATTTGAGACTGATTATGTCGAGGCAGAATATAGTGCAAAGCTAGTGCCAGATGGGAAACGTTGCAGGATGGAAAGGCCGTACTTTAAGAACATATTGTTTTCCGGAGACGCGGCAGGACGAGGCATATTTGTAGGTCCCAGGATAGAAGGCCTCAATGTCGGGATTGACGACGCCGTAAGAGCGGCAGATGCAGTTGCAAGAGCGCTCGATAAGGACAATTTTGATGAGAGCTACCTTGGGCAGTATTATTCACAGTCAGTTGGGGAAAGTCCCTATACGCATGATCTAAAGTCAATAGACAAAGACTATCTGAAGATATTTCTTGATGCGGCAAAAGACGTGCCAAAAGACATTATCAATTCAAAATACGGCATGGTCGTAAAAATGATGTCAAGCAAGACATTGAGAAGCTTTGCCGTTGGGTTTGCAAATATTCTAGGATATGAAAAGATACTGCCAGTAATTGAAACTGTTGAAACTTATGTCAAGGTGCCAACTGAGCTTGCAGAGAGACTAGGCAAGAGCGTGTCCGCTTCCTACACTCCCACCATTCCATCAATTGCACAAAGAGTTGCCAAGCTAAAATTCAATGATGACAGTATTCCACACATCAGGGTTCTCAAGCCTACCAGCGAGTTTATGAAAAAAATGACAATCTTGTGCCCTACAAGATGTTACCTCATGGAAAAAAACGGCGTAATGATACAGCATGAGGGATGTGTCGAATGTGGCACGTGTGCAGAAGAGACAGAGTGGAGCCATCCCAGAGGGGAAAAGGGAATCAATTATCAGTTCGGATAGAAGAATCGATTTTAGATTTATGCGGTTATCTTTGCTTTTTCCTTTGCGAGTTTTTTCAGATCTTCGTATGCCTCCCTTATCTCAAGGTAAAAATCATCCATCCTAGGCTCGATGATGGTATACGCAAGGTAGAAATCTTCTGCCTCTTGGATATATCGCATTATTTTCTCGTGTCCTGGAATCTTGGAAATGAACCTCATGTTGTTGAGTCTGTCGGCAAGCTTTATTGTTTTGGTGTCATAGTCAGATCTTGTCAAGACATTGCAGTATTCTCGAAATCTTTCTAGTTCGCGTTCTTTGTCGGTCAACCCAGAATAAATCTCCAACGGTTTTGTTTTCAGAATAGAGGACACTTTGTATACATAATCACCAAACTTGTGGCTAAAGTATGCGTCAAACCCGTAAGATTTTGAGGCATGCAGATCCAAGATCCTGTCATTATCCTCCATGACGTCATGCAGTATTGCTGACACAATCGGAATGGTAGTCATCGGTTTGTTTGCCCACTTGTAATGCCGTATAACATTCATCGTCACTGGAAATATGTGTGTCTCAAGAAATGATGATGTTCCATCTTCCCTTTTAACTCCAGAGTGGACTTCCTCTGCAAGATGAACTGCACTTTCAATATAACTATCAACATGGATTTTTGCTTCCTTTTCAATAAAGGACAGGAATTCGTTTTTCTTTACAGATTCAATCATTTGTATCACTGTTACCACTCGATCATTGAAAAATATGATCATTCAGGGTACTGTATAATATGAGGGACATGCCTACAGTTTTTCTCCTTGTAAAGGTCTGGACATGATCAAGAACATGTGAAATTACCAATTCGATTCACTAAACTATTGTATTGGGTTACAAGCCCATTGTAATAGTCGTATTGTGCCTGAGTTGTAGCAACACTAGGCATATTCTGTAATTGTGGTTTCATAGCATCAAGTTTCTGTTCTAATGCAAGATATTGGTTGACTTGTTCTGGCGAACAATTATCTAATTTCCCATATTGTGCTTCACCTTGAGATGCGGTATAACATCCATGACCGAATCCTTGATAATTCAATCCTTCAAAGGCACAAATACCTCCATAACAAGCAACCGCCCCAGAGACATGATCAGGAAATAGAATATTATGTTTATGACCAAAATCACTCATCCAAGAATCAACAACAGTATTTAGTTGTGGATTGGTTAGTGTAGGCGTACTTCCATATCCTTCCATATAGAGATTCTCTGCCACATCTTCATTACTTGTTAATCCAAATTGAGATTTTATGGTATAAGCACATGTTCCAGTTTTTGGATTAGTATGGTCAAAATATCCGTAATCGTAATTGTCTTTTGCTCTAGCTAGTGCTACATTGAAAACTCGTTGATCAAAGGTTATTGGTTTTTCTCCATTGCCAGTTCTTAATTGATTAATGTAGTCTACTGCCTTCTGAGAATCAGATATGCGCGTTTGTTGTGGGCTAGTGATTTCTTGTAGTAACTGTTGAGGTTTGTTAGCGATTGTTGTAAGATTTGTAACTGAGATTGGAATAGATACAGGCAATTTGATTTGTGGTAGTTCTGAGAATTTTGGAAGTTGGATTTGACCACTTTGATTTGGAATTTGAATATTTGGATTTATGTAAGGCAGACCAACAAAAAATAAGATTACTATAGCTGAAGAAACAATCCCTATGATTGCACCATTCAGTTTATTGTTTCTCTTTTGATAAGATTTGTAGGTTACATGACCACATTTCTTACAACGAAAAGCACCTTGTGAATACCAATAGTTATGCTTACAGTTCATCTTCTCCTACCCTAGTTAGTAGATTCGCTAGCATTTTGAATTAAGGTTATCCATTTGTTCTCTCCATTAACCTCAATTCCACAATCCTCTGACGGAGTTTTACCATCTAATCCTTCATGCGTTCCAATGTAGTTGTGAAATATTCCATAACCCTTCAAGATGGGCGTATCCATCTTCTTGAGTCCTCTCATGGTCTTTTTCCTGTCTTTAATCTCCCGTCTAGTCTTTTCATCTTGTTGTTATTCATGTACGCTTGAACGGTGAGATTCGTGACCGTGAGAAGATAATGAGAAGTATAAAGAAACCTGATACGCCTACTTGACAGGGTATTAATTATTCCATAATTACATTCGACCTCACATGGGATTATATGGCAAAATATAACTGTCCAAAATGCGGAGTATTGATAAATTATCTTACTTATGATGATGATATCTTATCGCATCGGTTATGTTTTGTCTATTTTGAAAAGATTAGAAGATATTGGAGACCACAAGATTTCTAATTTGGTTTGATCAGTTTTATATCACAATTAAAGATATTCGTTTTAATGCGTAACGGGGGTAAGGTTGTACTTGGTTTAGGCATTGGAGTACCTATAATTCTTTTCGCTGGGGGAGCCGTAATGAATCAGATATGTGCAATTCCCACTCCATCTCAAGAATGGAATAATAAATTAAACGCCCTTTGCAGTTTGTATACGTTCCTTTCCCAGTTAATTGAAACTGTTGTGCATTTTGTTTAGAATACCGGACGCTTTTTTCCAATGAGAATAGCCGACGGAGACTACCCAGAACCTCATTCAGGGTGCTGTTGGATCAATTTGTAATACTATAAGAGAAAGCAGCCGCAAGAGATTGCATTATTAATCGGTTTTATACCACTAGTGTAGAATTGAGATTTCCCTCACTGAACAGATTCAAGCCTCCTGAGAGAGACAATACAGTAAAAGCAGAACCCCTTGTCAGCACACCGCAAGAAGACCCCACGCCTACGACTCCCCAACAAGCAGACGTAGTTTTGACCAAGCAGGACGAAGGTGCCAAGTTTGAAGATAATAAAAAATACTTGACAAAGACTTTGACATCCATTGGCATACCACTGGTTCTCAGGGCTGGACAAAAAATACATCTCCAACAAGAGACAGAGCAGGAGATACTGTCACTTTTAGAGGAAAATGCCAACCTAAAGGATGCGCTACAGAGTACAGGCAGGCCAGCAATCGAGGAAGAGGAATATGTCTTGAGGGTAGCCAGCTTTTACCATCTTACTGGCAATTCTCAAAGAGCGGTCGAGATGTACGAAAAAATCATCAGAGAAAACCCCACCAAGATGTCCGTACTAAATAACATGGGCGTTGTGCTCGATTCTGTAGGAAACTATGACAGTGCATTGCAAAATTTCAATGAAGCGTTAAAGCGAGTGCCGGAAAACATCCATGTGTTGTCCAACAAAGGAATCACGCTATACAAAAGTGAAAAATATGAACAAGCGATAGAATGTTTTGATGCAGCGTTAAAGATCGACTCAAGCTACATCAATGCACTCACATTCAAAGGCCATTCCTTATACAGGCTAGGAAAAAACAAGGAGGCGCTTGATTGGTACAACAAAGTCATAAGGTTAGACAACAACAATGTAGAAGCATTGTATAACAAGGCATGTCTTTGCTCCATGAAGGATGACGAATATGGTGCAATTACATCCCTTCAAAAGGCAATTCGTCTTGATTCTTCATGGAAAGACATCGCATTGCAAGACAAAGATCTGGATCGTTTAAGGACCAACACGCGTTTCAGAGAAATTACCAGATGATATTTCATTTTTCAATATCTTCGTGACATGGTACTATCAGGCCAGAGTCATCAGCATGTTTTTTGTTTTCGTACTGATGAACAGATGTGTGACAGAGTCTCAGGAGTGGGATGTAGCTTCTCAAGCATTTCACGTTTTATGCCATAGTGTTCTAGTGTTTTCCACATCTCTTCTACAGATGCATTCGGGTTTGACATGTAGGTGAACTTTCAGAGACAAATAATATGATCAGGTGTGAGAGTTTTCATAGCACCTACTCAGCTTGTGCGATCAAAGAAAGAATGTAAAAAGTTTGAGCTATTCTATTCTTTTGTAAATTGCCTTGAAATCTTCGGCTATCCTATATGCTACGGTTTGGAGCTTTGTAACCTCCGTCATGTTTGGTTTACCGCGTGCCAGCTGCCTCATCATTGTCATGCATTTGTGCACTTTGTTATGGTCAGATGGGGTGGCTTCATCAGACCATGCCTTGAAGCAATCATCAAAATCCAGACAGAAGTTCAGTATGATTTTTTCCCAGTCTTTGTTGCCTATAGGATAGCCTGTTGCCTGAGCAAGCTCATGGAATTCATTACTTTTGTCAACATAGAGCATCTTTAGTGCCTTATCGGCCTTTTTATAGTCATAGACATCTAGTGCGCTCGAGCCTTTCACGCCTAGTTTCACCATATCTCCTATTTTAATACATTAGGATTATCGTCCAAACGCGTGTTGCATTCACATGTCAGATGCATGGCGAGAATTACCGATACGTTTGATTGCAGGTTCAACATCCAGTCAGATTGGTAAAATGAGATTACCTGCAATACTTTTTACAATACTGATTTTGAGCATAGGAATTTTACCTGTGTTTGCAGAAGAATCAAGTGTTTCAATCAATATTACTGGAGGCAGTGAGGCAGGTCAGAACTGTGTTTCTGCTAAAAATTGCTATGATCCCAACATTACATCAATACCTGCCAGAACAACAGTCGTGTGGACAAATATGGACAGCACGCCACATACTGTAACTAGTGGCAAGCCGGCAGAAAATGATACGGGTGGAACGTTTGACAGCGGCATGATAGATCCCGAGTCTACTTATTCCTTCATGTTTATGAGTCCTGGCACATATGATTACTTTTGTTCCATTCATCCGTGGATGACTGGAGAAGTCATTGTTGGTGCTACAACCAGCTTGCCAGATAACGGCGCTACAACACCGGAATTTGGCTCTGCCGCAATACTTGTTTTTGTAGTGTCAGTTTTTGCAACAATGCTTGTTGCCAAGAATAATAAAATTTTTAGATTTTGAAAAACCTAGGTGGCATTTAGCGAATGAAGAAAGCTATTGTTGCGTGCCACAATGCATGCAGAATTTTGCTTCCGCCTGAAGCGGCAAATTGCACTTGCTACACAATCTTCCTTGTGGAGATGTTTGAGACGGCGCGCTTATTGTGGCGTTAAGCGATTTCATTTGCTGGTTCAGCCATTCCCAGAAATTTTTTTCAAATTTATGCGCCCTGTAAGCTTCTACTCCCGCAACCGCTGCACCTGCACCAAAAGATACCGTGCTTGCAAGAAGTGCAGGAATTGCAATGTCTCTTCCCCATGCCCCCGTCCTAAGGGTCAGGTCATAGTTTTTGTCGGATCCGGTTATCAGTATTTCAATATCTCTGATGCTTCCTGTTACAACAGCAATTTTGCCACCCCTGTGCGCTTTTATGCTCCAATAACCATCATGGCTGTCTTCATGTATCACCTGCAGTCCCAGTTCTGAGAAATGTTGTTTGAGGCTAGAAATCAGCTTGCCTACCTCAACGTTGCTCAATTGTACGATCTCTTCTTTCATATACGATATGTTGTAGAAGCATCTATTTCATACTTACCCACGAAGAACTGCCTTGCCAGCCGGGTGCATGAAAAACCATTCCTCAGAGTCAGTTTGGAGCAGTATAGTGCTGCCAGGTTGTCGCAGTAAAGTTGCCCGCTGTGTCATTTCCCACATAGTATGCCTCATTATAGACATCCTCTGGAAAGAGCCGGTATGTGTTGTTATACTGTATTACGGTAACCATCGGGATTACCTGCTGGTCTATCTTAAAGTCTTGAGGATCCAGGTTGTACAGGTCGCATGTTTTTAAAAATCTCACATACTTGTCAGAAAAGTCTACAAAGCATGTAGTCTCAAGATTCCATTGCGCAACCTTACCCAGATAAACAGTATAATTTCCAGCAGACACGGGCAGACCTGATATCATATTTGTGACTGACGTAGTCACATTTCCAGGAGCGGTTTTTGTGGCAGGATACGGATTGACCGTATAGGTCGACCCTGCCAGTTGTTTTACGTATCCTTCCTTTGTAACGGTAACGTCCACCTCATAAGTTCCAGGGGTTGCAGGTATGGCAGACTGGTACTTGAACTTGCCCTGATCATTCGTAGTGGTGGTTACAGCCTCTGATCCAAATAGAATGAGGACATTGGCATTTGCAACTGGTTTGTATGCCTGGTCTGTGACATTTCCAATTATCACGGGATAATCTCCTTGCATTATAGGATCTTTTTGTGGCTTTACTGAAACAAGCATGTCATAGGTAAGCACAGATTGCGAAACTTGGATGCTTGAAAAAGCGACTACGAACACTATGAACACTGAGGCTATTGATATTACATGGATTCCTTTCAATGCAGGATACTTTTTGCATTTATTGTTAATTAGCGAAATCTAACTTTTTTCTCCATTGGCTCAGAAATGTTTAATGAATCATTTCTGACATTCTGGGTTTTATGAATAGTTAAATAGCAAATGGTCAGAGTGGAGATGTTGAACAGGGTAGAGGCCCGGGAAATTGCAGAAAGAATAAGCGAGATCAGCCGTTATGTCAGATTTGCCGGCATTATAAACGGCAGCGGAGGCTTGATTGCTTATGTTAGAAGATCTGATTTGAAGCCCATGCTTAATACGAGGAATACAAAAAACAAATTTTCCCATCTTGCAACACAAAGCGGCATGGCAACACAGTTCAACAAGCAACTAGGAAGCGTAAAATTCCTCTGGGAAGAGCGTGAAAAGGTCCAGACAATCTCATTTGCCGTGGGCAAGAATACAGTATGGATTTCAATCGACAAAAACGTTGTAAGGTCTGAAGTTCTCAGAATAATAGATAACTGCCTCCCAATAGTAAAACACCATCAATAGAGGCCTATATCATTTTCAATATCTTCACAGGTATTTTACCATAATCCAGATCGGTGTTTGCGGACACATACAGTATGTTATGGGCATCGATTGGAAAGCTCATGATTATGACCTTGTCTCTTACAGACATTGCAAATCTTACTTGCCCCAGTTGGGAATCAAATTCCTTTCTCATTCTTGCACGCAAGGCAACCTCAGTAAAAAGCATCTCATCGTCTTTGGGATCTTCAAGAGACTTTAGGCCTTTGCGCAGGCCTCCTGCAAGAAGTTTCCCTCTTTCGTTTATTACTCCGACAAACCTTATCTTAGAATCAAGTTCCAGTATCTTTCCGCATATTGAATCATAGTCTTCAGAATTTTGTTCTCCCAAACCCTACCAATCATACCAGCCACACCTGATAGATAATAGCTTCGGTGCAACTTGGTTATTTGAAATCATCAAACACTAGTAATGAAATACAGTATCTCCAATAGTTTTTTTCCAGTCCGCGCGAATGCCAGGCCTTCCCTTTAGACGTTCTACATAGTTGAATGCGGAAAGACCGGCATTTGCGCCGCCTGCGCATGCTGCTATGATCTGTTTGTACGGTATGCTTGTCGCATCACCTGCTGCAAATATCGCGGGATGTGCAGTCTTTCCTCCCTCCGATATCTCAATTTCCCCTTTTTGATTAATTTTTACAAGATGTTTTACAAAATCCAGATTAATCTTTGAGCCCATTTCTATGAACAAACCGTCTACCTGCATGGTGGTTTCCTTTCCAGAGTTATCTACAACTGTAATTGATTGCAGGTTGTTTGTTCCAGATATGGCTTTGATTGAGGATTGCGGTACCAGTTGCACGTTTTCTTTCTTTTCAATTGAAGCAATCATGTCTTTGTCCCCACCTAATGTTCCTCCTTTGTAAATCAGATATACTTTTGATGCCATCCTAGAAAGTAAAATCCCAGACTCTAACAAGTATCCACCAACTCCAACTGTAGCCGTAACCCTGCCTTGGTAAAATGGAGCGTCACATTTTGTACAGTAATGGATTCCCTTGTTTGACAACACAGACTCGTTTTCCACGCCAAGATTGTTTGGTACCTTGCCAGGAGCAAGAACAATGGATTTTCCGACATATTCAGAGCGGCTTGTTTTGACTTTTATTCCTGCTTCGGTGTCTTCCATCATTACTACCGTATCATAGATCATCTCTCCATTGAATGAAAGAAACTGGCTTTCCAGTGTCTTTGCAAGCAGCGGTCCGCTTGACATCATCGTGCCTGGATAATTCTCAAGTTTCGGGATTAGATTCATCTGCCCTCCCAAGTCTTTTGATATCAGAAGACAGGATGCTTTTTGTCGAGCGACAAAAATTCCTGCACTGAGTCCTGCAGGCCCTCCCCCTATTACAATAACTTCGTATTCTTGAACCAACTTAGATGATTGAGATGAGCAAGGTGAGGTTGTTTATCCCGTCTATGCCATGCAAGTCAACATCTATAGTTTGTTTGATCTCCTGCATGTTATCTGATTCAAGTACGATTAAAATATCATATATGCCATAAGTTGTTTTAACCGATTTTACCGTCGGGAGTTTTTTTGCTTGTTCTACAATGTTTTTTTGTTTTTTATAATCTATGTTTAGCAATACGTATGCTTCGTTCACATAGTAGGCACCAAGTCAGATATAATAAAGTTTGAGGCCAGGATAGGACAGATTTCAATTCAGTTTGGTTTTGTTTTTGATTTTTTATTGGTTCGTCTTGCTTGCAGTATTGATAGCTTGAATGATTTTTTCTGGACGTTTTGATTCCAACAGTAAAACACGTCCATCTTTGAATTCCATCCTTATCCCCCGTTTGCCTCCAAGCGAACATGCTTTTTTTGAGATTGCGTATTTTAGACCCAGTTTGTTTTTTTCTCCTTCCTTTGGAACATATGGTTCGCAGTTTTGAAGACCGACTAGCGAGATTTTTTTGAACGAGAATTGGAATGGTATGACCTTAATGTACAGACCGTCATTGCGCACTTGGACTCTAAGCTTGATTATAAGCAATAAAACTGGAAAAATAAACCCAATTGCCAAAAAAACATAGGATGCTACCACCACCAGTTGTGTAGGCGGCATATCACTTTCGATGGCAAAGAGCTGAGGCAATGCAAAATAAACGCTGCAAAATGTAATACATATAGCAACAAGCCATGTCACAGAGTGCGAAAAAAGATGTGCTTCTCGGTACAAGATATCTTTGTCCATTTTCTAGTTTTCTCTAGAGCCTGATTTATATCCTAAACCAGAATACCGGTTGGAGATGTGATGATCATCTTCGCTTCATTTTTTGAAGTTTGGTTGTGATTGTAACTATCTTTGTGATAAGATCATTATTACTGCCCTTTCCTTCCAGAAACTTGCAGAGCCAGTCAATCTCATCGTTTGTCAGTAGATTCTCCACGTTATCTTTTTGATGTTTGTTGTTATATAGTGTTATAGATAGTACGTACTTTTTGTCTATCTAGTATCGGGCTGGAAATCGCAGGCCGGTCTTTTTCGATATTGCGATTATCGATACAATTGCAACTGCAAGTACTAGAGCGGCTATTGGACCAAACTCTGGAATCACAAATGTGCCGATGATATCAATTTGCGATGTTCCATTCTTGAATGGAATTGCCAGTGTTCTATCATTAACTGTCGTAGCAGTCTCATTTATCTGACTGTTTTGCACGCCATCGTTTGTTACTACGAATTGATCGTCTGTGCCATCGGATTTCTTGTCATCGATTACCGCCCTTGGCATTGTAATTGTAAGCAAGCCATCACCGGTTGTTTGAATTGTCACAATCAAAGACTTTGACGGGGGGTCTGCCTTGATGTCTAGGACCTTACCATTGGTAATAGTATAAGTGATTGAATAGTTCGTACCATCCACTGGAATTGTACTTGGTCCTGATAATACTTGTGAGCCTGAGAACTGGAATGTTGTAGTAGCAGAACGATCTTTGCTGCCATATTGGACATATACTGAGTAGGTGCCTGGTTCTTTCCACAACACCCCGGTAGCTGACAAAGTTACTGAGAAAGTCTTGTCAGTACCCACCGTAATCTGTTCCGTTTGAATTAAATTTCCAACTGGACTTCGTAATTCAAGAGTAAGCGGGGTATCGCCCATATAGTCTCTCGTTATACCAGATATTGTTACCTTGTCCCCGTCGTTGTACGATGGCTTGTCAGTTTGGACGGTCACTGCAAGAGCACCGGATAAAGGCGTTACAGCAGATGGATTTTGAGTAGAATTAAGCATGTAAGCTGGCTTCGGCAGATTGGAAGGCGTTGGTGTTGTATGGACAGTGCCGGTAGAAGTAGAATTCATGGAAGACTTGGTCATGTTCATGGAGTTTGAGCTTGCTGAAGAGCTTGTCATATTAGTTGAACTTGTATTATTTGTAGAACCGGAAGCAGCAAACACTGGAATAGCAGATATAGAACCTAGCATAATGACAAATAACAGCAATCCTTTAAACTTGTTATTCAACTATTGCTGGTCGACCTAACCACTATATAAGTAATTGTAAAAAAATGTTTAATTTCCGGATCAGATGTATTTGTCAAACTTTGTCCATGCCCAGTCAAATAATAACACTACATGCAATGCTTAGAATTGCACGATGATAAAATAACAAAAGTATCGAGCTGACGAACTTTTGACGAAATAAAAAGTCTTAAAAATCATTATAACTGACGTAAGGAAGAAAACCCAAAGTACCAAAGCGCATGCCTTGGTACTTGTGTGTGTCTGGTTTAATGGGTTTTCTTCAGTACTTTAATCGTCTTTCACATATTTAAGAAAAAGTTACAGTTTTTCATTTTTCATAATTATTATCATTAGAGTAAGATTAAGCGATATGAAAGTCGGTTAAGACGTATGCAGCAGTTTGATAGTCAGGGCATCCTACGGACGCTTGTCATTTGTATTGAGAAGCAGGTCGACTTTTCGGTTTAACTCGCTCATTGCATCCAAGGCCGTTTCATGCATGTCGTCAAAGTTGGCCAGTTTTTTCAATATCACATCATGGTTTTCCTCTAATTCTTCAATTCGGCATAAAACACGCTCTTGCGTGTTAGAAGTCTTCTTCTGTCTATTATACACCCACCAGCTTACTATACCGCCTATTATCGCGCCTGCCACAATTCCCAGATATGTAGAAGCGGCATTGCTCATGTCGATGCAATCTTTTGAAAATTCAGGCATGCATCCCCAGATACCCAACAGGATCAGGAACATACAACTAGAGATCAAAATGACGTTTTCATGTTTTCTATGAGTATCAATTAACGAGTTGGTAAAATTGATCAGATTTGGTCAGGCATGTGTTTTCATCACGCAGGCAACAACACGGTATGCCAGATGTCCTTTCATAAGAATCTTCAATTTGGCCTCATCAAGATCTTTCCTACAAGGTTCCCCTTTAGCATCTTGGTGTGAGCTTCGGCAGCATTTTCAAACGTGTGTATTGAGTCAATTATTGCCTTTATTTTTCCTTGTGACAGCCAATACAGTCCGTCGACAAGTTCCGAACGTGTTCCCTGAGTAGAGCCCAAGACGTTTATTCCTTTGAAAAATATGTGTCGCAAATCAGTTTGTACGTCATAGCCAGTTGTGGCGCCAGTAGTAACAATTGTTGCACCGTATTTTAACAGAGCCAGTTCTTTGTTCCAGTGAGAACCGCCTATATGCTCATAGACAACATCAACTCCCGGCTTGGCGCCCTTCTTTTTTGCAAGATCTTTTGTAATTGTAAAAACTTCCTTATCCCAGTCTTCCTTTCTGTGGTCAACTGCGAAATCCGCCCCAAGTTTTAGGCAGTCATCGAGTTTGTTTTGACTGGCAGTGGCAATAACATCACAGCCATACAATTTTGCAATTTGTATTCCAAATGTTCCCATACCTGAAGCTCCTCCCATTATGAGCACTGTTTGCCCAGGTTTGATCTTTGCTCTCCCTATCAACATGTGCCATGAAGTTACCATCACCATAGATGATGCAGCAGCTTCTTCACAGCTTACATTTTCCGGAATTTTTACTACATTTACTTCTGGCAGATGAGCGTATTCACAATATCCCCCCCACAGAGGACCTGTCTGAAATCCCCAAATCTTCCTAGTTCTGCAGTCATATTCACGGCCATCCGTACACGCAGTACAAACTCGACACGACAGGTTGCCATGCGATACAACTCTGTCGCCTATCTTTACCGTAGTAACATCTTCTCCCACTGCAGTCACTTCTCCTGCCGCATCAGTTCCGGAAATGTGTGGCAGTGGTATTTGGAGTGGCCTTCCCCTCATCCCCCATATATCGTCATGATTCAATCCTGCAACATTTACTTTAAAGACTACTTCGTGTGACCGGGGTTTAGGATCTGGTACTTCTTTAATTTTTAAAATTCTTGCATAATTATCATCTGGCGCATATTCTTCATACACTAGTGCCTTCACAACTCATCCAATTCCCCACCATGGTAATATTAAGAGAATGACGCCTAGGTGCAGAAACCCGTTAGTTTTTCATATAATAAAAAACTAGTTCTAGTGGTGGTGATGTCCACAACCACAAGAATCATGGCTTTCAGAGGTTTCCGGTCTTTCTTTTCCCGCACATTTTGAACACTTGTCAGAACCGGTAGCAGAAAAGAAGCCTATTCCGCATACGACACATTTCATACTTGTCATGTGGAAGCTAGATTATACCGCTATTTATTATACAGCATTAGGAGAGAACGTCAAAACTCCTTTTTTGCAATATTTTGCACTTTTAGTCTATAAAACAAATTTTTTGACACTATTCTGAGATACGTTATGGTAAGTAGCCCCAGTTTACGGCACTATTCGTAAAATTCGTAAAATTCATAGAATTTATTAATTGATTGAGTTGGTATTGGACTTATGATGTCAAAGCCAATGGGCGCATTATTCGGCGTTTTGACTCTAGTTGCAATTCTTGCAATAGCTCCATCAGCTTTTGCACAAGAATCTGGAACAACCGTAAATATTTCAGCTGGAGATGGCTCGGGTCCAAACTGTGCACAATCGAACAATTGTTTTGATCCGAATACCATAACTGTAGCGCCAGGTACAACAGTAGAATGGAAAAACAACGACAAAGTCAGCCACACTGTAACAAGTGGAAGTCCATCAGACAATCAGACGGGCACTATCTTTGACAGCAGTCTGATTTCACCTGGAAAAGACTTTAGCTTCACCTTCAATAATCCTGGCACGTACAATTATTTTTGCCAAGTCCATCCATGGATGACAGGCCAAGTAATTGTCAGCACGTCAGCATCTACGGCTCCAAGTACAACTAGCACAAACATGCCTTCTGGCATGAACATGTCATCGAATACAACTAGCAGTAATACACCAACTAACGCCCCATCAAATACAGAAAGCACTAACATGCATTCTAATACATCTACGCCCCCCACACAGTCAACTAACAACACAACACCAGTATCAACACCAACACCAGTATCAACACCAACACCAGTATCAACACCAACACCAGTATCAACACCAACACTAGTATCGACTAGTAGCACCGACTCGGGTCAAGCAGCAGGATGGGCTACCGGCATGGCAGTAGCTGCAATCCTGACAGGCATCGGAATCTGGACTGCAGTGCGACGTAGATAATCAGATGGAGTCAAAAAGACTACATTCTCTTTATTTTTAATTCATTTTAGAAATTTGTGACAGTCAAAAAGCTAAAATTTGAATTTAGATTTCAGATTCTGTTGCCCCTTTTTCAAAAAAGGAACACAGGCATACGAGGTAAGAAAAAGTGAAACGCGGTTGTATTGCACAGCAATTGAAGGAAACATGTTTGAGGCAGTACGGATTATTATTTTTTCATAGCATTTCCGCAATCCTTGTTCATATTCACAAATGTCGTGAAATGCTTTTTCTGCATATTTTATGCATCGGGCATACTCTTCTCTTAGGATTTGTTCCGGGCTTATTTCGTTCCAATACGGTGTTTTTGAACCAGTGTTGTTTTCAACAGAATCATGGGCAGATCTGTCAGAATTAGGGCTCGCATCATCACAATTTGTGCGGAGCATTTGATAAGCCTCTGTTATCATCTTAAATTTCTCCCCATCCTGTTTTGATGTATTTTTATCAGGATGATACTTTAATGCCAGCTTCCTATAGGCGGTTTTTATTTCTTGCATGGAAGCCCCTTCATGCAGGCCCAACAGTTGATGGCATACACGACTATTCAATAAATACAATTCATCAAGCTATTTTAAAAAAGTTTAATCTTATTTTTGTTCCAATTGGAAAATAAATTCAATCACGAATATATCAGACGCGTTTACCAAATCATGCCATAGTATCATTGAAATATTTAGAAACCAATTATCTTTAGTTGAAAAAGCCAGTGCTTTCAATAGCAATCGGCATAGGCCTCGCAGCAATAGGAATATTTCTGGCACTCAGTTTTCTAGTGGCTATTCCCACTCAAAAATATGATATTTCCATAACCCCGATTATTGTAAAAGACGCGATGGGAACAGAAACGCATGTATTAATCAAAAATACCGGCAGGGATGCTCTTACCAATATCAAAATTGATTATGGCGGAACCGCAAAACCAGATGTCATACCTCTTCTCAATGCTGGGGATAAGATCTCGCTCTCCCCACCAGAAGGCAGCGACCTTACAGTAGTCAGGGTCACAACAGATCAAGGAATTGATGTGTCTGAACCATATAGAGAACCTGCAAGTGTTCCGTTTGTGGGAAATTCAGGTTATGGAGGATGACAGAATATGTCATTACATAGAACTTCTTTCAACATATATTCAGCTGTAACGCATTATAGAAAACATGTTCAGACAATTTAATCTTAAATGCAGTATACCGCAATTACTTGTGTACACATGGCCAAGATAAAGATCAGTCTGTCTGGTGGAGAAATCACAATAGAATTTACAGACACAAAAGATTTGGAGGAACAATTACAAAAAATCGATCTTGCCAAGATAGACGCTTTGCTTGATGTAAAAAAACAGAATTCTCCAAATGGTGCAGACTTGAAAGAGACAGATGGCAAAACAGATTCAAAGTCAGTAAAAGAACTTGGCACCATCAATCTCCTGAACGTATCAGGCGGAGGACAGGATGCGGTAAAACTCGCAGTATTTTTGGCTGCAAACGGAATGAGCCGGGAGGAGATCAAAAAGATCACCGGCATTACAATCCTGAGCTCATGAATAGTTTAAAAATCAAAAACTAAAACGAATAAACACCTCCAACATGTAGTTTTTTCCTACAGCCAACTCCTAAATCCGGATTTTTGTTTTTTACGATTCCGGATTATACTCTGAGGCTTATTCCCGTCTTAATGCTACCATTGGTGACAATCTAGAGGCTTTCCATGCAGGATAAATCCCAGCTGCTAGACTTAACGTGACTGAAAGAAGCCAGACTTTTAGAAGATCAGAAGGAACGTAGATTGGTGGGATGTGGATTTGTCCTGAACCCGGAACACTTGTAGTAGTAAAGATGCTCAGTACGTATCCCGCACCCATGCCGATTATTATTCCCAACGAGGCTCCGATTATTCCTATTAATGCGGCCTCTACAATAAACAATTGAAGGATATCGCCATTTTGCGCGCCTATCGCTTTCATGGTACCTATCTCCCTAATTCGTTCAGTTACAGAATTATACAGTGTAGTTACAATTCCCACTGCACCCACTACAAGAGCAATTATTCCCACCATCAAAGTAAAGGCAGCATTGCCGCTTGCGGCTTTCTGGGTGACAGCCATTATGGATTTTGGAGTTGTAACGCCCAGAGTTTTCCCATACTGATCAATCAATTCCTGCTGTACAGTATCGACATAATCTGGGGAGATGGCAGCTACAACAATCTGGTCATACTTTGTTGATTTATGCAATAATTGATTCCCGGCATCCAGGTTAATTACTATTGAACTGTCGATTCGCGTGTTTCCTGATGGCTGCATTACTCCCGATACGATAAAGTTTTTGACTTGTTGCTGCTGCTTACCACTTGCGTCCGTGTATGAATATGTGGCTTTGATTGTTTGCCCAACGACCACAAATGGCGTCGTTGCTCCAGGTGGATTTGCTATGGTGTCACCAACAAGTGCAGAACCGGGATCGTTTGGTTTTATCGTTGAACCGTCAACAAACTGAAGATTTGGCAGAATCACTGCAAGTTTTGTCGGATCCATTGCAGTTATCGAGATGCGTTGCGTGTTACCTTGAGAGTCAATCTGGGCAGAGCCCGAGTATCCCGGAACAACGTCTTCAACATACGGCAGTGTCCGCATCTTGCTTACGATAGCATTATTGATTATAATCGAGGCCGGAGAAGACGAGCCATGGTACGAATGCTGGCCAGAGCCCACATAGATTACATTTGCGGCAAGAGCGCTGAACTGGTTTGCCAAAAATTCGGCCTGGCCGGCACTCAGGCCATTTAGGACAACTACCAGGCTGCTGCCCAAAACTACCATCAGGACAGTCAGCACGGTTCTGACTTTGCGGTCTACCAGAGCATCAAATGATAAAGAAAAGATATCCGTTGGGTGCATCTCACTTTTTATCAGAATCGTTAAATGCTGCCACTATGTCGGTATCGTTTCCTGCAAGCATCTTGAGATGTTTCTGTTTTTTTGATTTTATCTTTTTTACTATTACCGCAGCTGCGATTGCTGCTATGGCCATACCTATCAACACGGGCAGCGGGATTGGGAGCTGATCCAAGATGGAGCCGCGTTCGTGTGCCGGTCCAATTTGTGGCGCTCTGCCTACCGATACTGTGCCATTCAGGATTACTGTGTGGAAGGCCTTCAAATCATCTGCATATACAACCTCAAACGACACAGGATAAGACCCGGGTTGAAGAGAACTTATACCGTTTAACGGAATGCTAAACGGAATCGGAGAATCCGGAGTCAGGTCTCCCAAGAATTGCTGAGTGCTTTGTCCTCTTTGACTGCCTTGTCCACTAAAGCTTCCTCCGCCGCCTTGTCCTCCGAAGTTTCCCCTATTGCCTCCTTGTCCGCCAAATCCTCCCCCGCTGCTACCTTGATCCGAGATCTGGGATGACGAACCGTAGGCCTGGCCCTGCTGGAAACCAACGCTGCCGGTACTGTTTTGCGAGGTGTGGTTTGACATTCTTGCCTCTCTTATTGCCTGCAAGATTGGGGATTTGACAAGCTGAACCGTGGTATACAGTCCGGTGGTACTACCCTGATTCAACAGGCTGCCAGCCAGGTTTGGGGTACTGCCAACATAGTTTACTGCCAGATCATATAATTGCAATTTAATGTCACCCACTACAAATGCGCCAAGTGTTAGCGAGTTGGTTTGCGCCTGTTCTTGGGATACATAGTTTGCCGTCAAAGTAAACGCCGTCGGAGTATCAATCAAAGAATTTGCAGCAAACACACTCGTGGATAATACTGTCCTGTTTCCCGGTGCCACATTTGGAACTGTCCACGTGGACGGGCCTACAACTGAGACAGAGGCGGACTGGGGTACCAGAGAGATCACAATGTTGGAATCATTGTTTGACCCGTTATTTGACACAGCAAAACTCAGATTTGACAGTTTTCCAGACGTGATGACAGGAGAAGTATCATTGCCAACATATGTCAGACTCAAGGATTGCGGAGACAGCGGGGAAACCACTACTCCCGTATTTAACGAGATGCTTTCCTGTGCTCCCCATGCATTTTCATACGATATACCTATCGTGACGTCTTGTGTTTGACCTGCAGCAGAACTTGAAGGAAAGACCACGGTTGTGATATTAGCTGATCCTCCGGCTGGAATGGTCCCCAAGGCAAACTGATTGGCACCCAGATTTACAATGTTGGTAGTTGTTGAGGACAGTGTCAACGTGCCGCTGCCTCCAGATCCCGAGTTTCCTTTTTGACCAAGGTTTGTAATGGTAGCTATGACCCCGGTTGCTGGTGCCGATCCTTTATTTTCCACGGTCAAAGTGATTGTATCGGACTGGGTAGGTTTGATGTAGTTATGATCTGAGGCCAGATCTAGAACCACCTTGCCTGGAAGCACCAGTGGAACTTCAAGCAGAGCCGAAGTGCAGCTTTGTACATTAAGCCCTGCTGCGCCTACACCGATTTTGTAATTAACAGCCATGTTAGTGCTAAACGTTCCAACCTTGGCAGTAGGCAAAACATTGATGTCAAAGAACAGGATAAAGGTTCCACCTGCTGCGACCGTACCGTAATAGCTTGCAAGCGCATAATTGCTTGCCATTTTTGATGCCGGATTGTATTGCTGCAATAATTGCGGTATCTTGCTGTTTCCGGTAGGTGCAAAGCCTGCAGGCAAATTCAGAAACGCAGTTACAGAACTTAACGGGTTGTTTCCCCTATTATTTAGAACAACTGCCAGTATTGATGATCCTTCTCCCGGTCCCACTTCCTTTTTAATCGGATTTGTTGCACTGGCACTGTTATCTACCACTCCCTGGTCAACCCAATAAGCATCCACGGCTACCGGTCCCTGATAATTGGCATCTATCGTAGTGGTAAGAGGAGCAGTACAGTCATTTTCTTGTACGACTTGTGCTGAAGACGGAACAACAAATGATGAGGCAAGCAATATCCCGATTACTGCGATAGACGCAATCTTGCAAGTGAGGTCTCGAGTGATACTAGTTAGCGACATCTCTTTCGACCTTTCCATCCTTTATCAATATAGATCTGTCTGTTGATTCGGCAAGTTCCGGATTGTGTGTGACCATTATTATAGTACGTTTGAACTTGCGGGACAGCGTTTTGAGCATATCAAAAACATCATCGCCTGTTTTACTATCCAGGTTACCTGTGGGCTCATCTGCCAGAACGATTGCAGGATTATTTACCAGAGATCTCGCTATTGCAACTCTCTGTTGTTGGCCTCCGCTTAGGTTAACTGGTTTTTGGGTGGCCTTGTCGGCGATTCCCAAGGCCTCCAGAATTTTCATTGCACGATTGTTAGCTTCAGAGACTGGCATTCCAGATATCATCCCGGGCAGTTTTACATTTTTGAGTACGGTTGTTCTGTTGATCAGGTTAAATGATTGAAAAATAAACCCAATCAGGCCATTTCGCATTGTGGCTATCTTTGAATCGCTAAGAGCAAAGATGTCAATGCCGTTTATGTATACCTGTCCAGAGGTGGGTCGGTCTAATGCTCCTATCATGTTTAGGAGAGTTGATTTTCCACTGCCTGAGGGACCAACTATGGAGACAAACTCACCTTTTTTTACAGTGAAATTTATATTGTCTAATGCTACCACTTTTCCCGAAACAGAATCATAAATCTTTGACAAGTTTTTGACTGCAAGTGCAGTCGAGTTTGAATTAGTATCAGTGGTCTGACGGGATTCACTTACCATTGTGGTGAAGCTGCCCTTGAGACCTGATTTATCCTTATTCAAAACACCCATACACCGCAGTTTGTTTTAGTATAATTAATTGGCCTTGCAAAAACGTCAGCGGGGTTTTGAAGATAATCCGTCTTGGAATCATGTAACAGATGTGACAAAATCACAGGGTTATCAGAAGATACAGAATGAAGATAATTTTTGTGGGCACATCTACCAAAAGAACATGCACTAAGATTAAGGGGGTTGTGAAAAACTCTCATTTTCTCCAAGGTAGAAAGCAAAATCATGCCCACAACCCCTCATTTAACCAAGAGGAATTAAATAATTGTCAAACCTTGTTCAGGAACATTGTTACTCTAGCATTCCAGTCAAGAACGATTCTTCAAAGCTCATGTAAAAGCTTAATACAGAATTTTGCTTCCAACAAACTCGATATCCTTGTCACACGAGTATCGTGATCGAGTCTATATAAGAAAGGATATTCTTTTGAAGTTGACAGAATTCGGAGAGCTTAACCAGACAAACTTGCTGAGTTATTGTGGTTTGAATTTAATGAAACACAAAGACATACTAGAAAGTCTTGAACGTAAAGGATTCATAAAAAGGACAGAGATACCGTGGGGGAGTAAAAAAGTAATAAAATACTCAGTAACGGAAAAAGGTAGACAATTCTGCAAAATGGTCCTAGAGCCTTATGAGGAGATTTTCCCAAGGAGTGAAAAAAGTGATCGAGAACAAAGTTAGCGAAATGTTTTATTCGCATGTAATGGAGTTGTTCATCTGAATGTCAGATCCTAATGAGAATAGAGACAAAGATTCCGGTAAGGACGACAGCAAGGAATCTGCTCCAGAAAACATGTTTAAAATGATAGACGATCTTCTTGCTCACACAAACAGTTCAAGGCGCATATTTCTCATCTTTATTGCATCTGCCTTGATTTTTGCACCTGTTGCGCTTGTAATGGGAGGCATACTTCTTGGTCATCCCAGGTACAGCATTACCAATCTCGAGAGTCATCACGAAGAGATAGGAAACAACATGACTTCCGGCAATTCCATGTTTCATAACGGTATGCAGTTATACATAGTTGAAAAGAATGGAAGTTCCATCATTAAGGAGATTCCATTCCATCCACCCCATTTCATGCACCAAGACGCGCCAATATTCATCGGAATACAGATATTCATTTTCGTTTGCATAATATTTGCAGCAGTATTACTCTATGTAGCGCTCAAGGAATACAGGTTCTTTTCAAAATGGAATACCAGATACAAAAAATACAGATCCACGCAAGACAGGATAGATGACGAACTGGGTAGAGATTAGAAAAATCATTCCCATTGACAACTTTTTGTTTTTCAACACGATTTACAATACAAATTGAACCGCGTTTCAACCGAGTCAAATTACTTTCAATAATTCAAGCTGTCTAATTACTGAAATTAAAAATACAACAGATTCGTCATCTCCCAGGTATTCCATCATGCCGTGCTACAGATGTGAGACCGTCCTCTCATGTTATCACATCAAACAATCGTTAACCTTGTTCCTTAACAAGGTGGCGCAATCCATTATAAATTGACTGTACAAGATAACAATACAGATGAACACACAGGCACTAAAAACACATCAAAAGATGTTTGCCATGATTCTCGGTGTGGCAGTAATTGCCGCAGTGGGAGGCTCCATGGCGTATGCACAGACCGCACCGTCAACTGGTTCGGGCAGCACATATACGCCAATACAGGGTTCAGTCAACATTCCGCAGGTGATCCTGTCAAATGTGAAGGTAAACTTTGTCGACGCTGCAAACACCGCAGCTAAACAAATAACCGGAGGACAGGTTCTCTCAGGAGATCTTGTGATACAGAACGGCTATGCAGTCTATGCCTTCAAGGTGACAGACGGCAAGAGCGTCTACTCGGTAATAGTCGATGCAGGAAACGGCCAGGTTCTCAAGACATCACAGGGACGCCCATTAAGCTCGCTTGCATTTGGCGGCATGGGCATGGGCCACGGCATGATGCACAAGCACATGGCAGGAACATGGTCAAAGGCACCAACAGGTACCACGCCCCCCAGTACGACAACCCCAAGTGGATTCCAAGAGTAAACTCTAGGACCACATTTCTTTTCTATTTTTTAGTTTTGGGATTTTTTACAATTCGGAACTTGGTTTGGCATGAGCTTCCACAGGGAGCCTGCGCTTGTGATCTTATCATTCAAGCAGTTTCTTTATAGTTCTGGATGCCAATGTTACAAAAATTGTCGTAAAAACAAGTAATGCAAGTATGTCAACAGGCAGGTTCTGATACGTCCCTTCAAGCAACATGGATCGGATAGCATCAACGACATAGCTTAGCGGATTTGCTATGGATACGTATTGAAGCCAGGTGGGCATTATAGAAATCGGGTATATGGCATTGCTTGCAAAGAAAAGTGGCATTGTCAGTGCCTGGCCTATTCCCATCATCCTGTCCCTGGTCTTCATGTACGAGGCAAGCAGCATTGAAAGGCTTGAAAAGCACATTGCAAACAGTACGACCACTGCAAAAACACCCAGTATGTCAGGCAGATCAAACCTTATCTTAACTCCAAGCAACAGCGCAAGAGCAAATATCATAATGGCCTGAAAAACTCCCCTCAGGCTTGCTGCAAGCGATTTGCCAAGTACAATTGATGAACGAGGCGATGGGGTCGACAGGAGCTTTGTAATTATTCCAACGTCTCTTTCCCAGACTACGGTTATACCATAAAAAATGGAGATAAACAGTACAGATTGTGCCAGAATGCCCGGTGTGATAAACTGCATATACGAAAAGTTGCCGGTCGGCATGGTCCTTATCGCATTGAAGGTTTCTCCAAAGATCAAAAGCCACAGGGCAGGCTGTATAGCTCTGGTCCACAATTCGGTAGAGTCATGCCTGATTTTCCTTGCCTCCATTTCAGCCACCGTGACGGAGCTTTTGATGAATCGCGTAACGCTCATCTTGAATGCCTCGTAAAATCCCTACGGGTGCTTCGTATACTCTTGTACACAGTGTCGCCTAGTCTCCTCTTGGCGTATTTCATAAAGACATCATCCAAGTTTGCCTTGTTGATTGAAATAGACTCTACTTTGATTTCATGACTTCTGAAAAAATCCGCTATAAGCGGGATTGCCTCCTCGCCATTAGTTGTCAGAATTTGAATGGATTTTTCGTTGTTATTAATAATCCTCCCTACCTCTTTTGGAAACGATACAATGTTGCATGGAGAGCCGAGATTAACTGTAATGACATCCCCGCCGACGTCTTTTTTTAGCTCTGTCGGAGTTCCCAAAATTGCTATCTTACCCTCAGACATTATCGCTATTCTGTCGCATAGTTCGTCAGCCTCGCTCATATCATGAGTGGTAATTAAAATCGTGGTTCCAAATTCCTGATTTAGTTGCTTGATGCTTTTCCATACCTGTTTTCTTGACGAAGGATCGAGTCCTATGCTGGGTTCATCCAAAAGCAGTATTCGTGGGCGGTTTACAAGCGCTTGC
This sequence comes from Nitrososphaerota archaeon, assembly GCA_028867785.1. Taxonomy (GTDB): domain Archaea; phylum Thermoproteota; class Nitrososphaeria; order Nitrososphaerales; family Nitrosopumilaceae; genus Nitrosotalea. The sequence continues at coordinate 19,515 of JAGWFS010000002.1, read as the reverse complement.
GCTATCTCCAATCTGCGCATCATGCCTCCGCTGTAACGTTTTACAAGATCATTTGCCCTTCCTGAAAGATCCATGTACTCCAACGCACTTCGTATTCTTTCATTGCGCTCCTTTTTGTTCACGTATGATAGCTTGGCAAATATGAGCAGATTCTCATACGCGGTCAGATCAACGTCGACAGAGATGCTTTGTGGAACATATCCCAGCATTTCTCTTACTTCCTGAGGAGACTTGGCAACATCAACGCCAAGTATGCGTAGTTGTCCCGAAGTTACCCTAGTGAGTGTAATCATCATTTTGATTGTAGTTGTTTTTCCCGCGCCATTTGGACCAAGCAGTCCGAATATTTCACCTTGTTTTACCGAGAAACTAATCCCGTCTACTGCTCGAATGTTATCGCGATATATTTTGGTCAGATTGTCTGCCTCAATGGCAGTCACACCGGAGACTTTGGAATTACCAAGATCAAAGTTCATGAGGCATACCGACGTTATGTAGTTGCATGTGTAATATAACAGAATCAGGCCCTGCATGTTGCAAAAGATCCGGTTTTGTCCGATAGATAACCTACAGATACAAAAAGAGACAGTGTTTGAAAATTAAGAGTTCTACATCTTAGGTGTGAACCTGAGTCCAGTTCTGGTAGAAACTACAATTATTGATATAATTGCAATTGCAAGCACCATTACTGCGATTGTTCCAAATTCTGGAATGTTTACGATTGTTCCAATTATCTCAATTTGAGATGTGCCATCAGAGAATGGAATTTGCAATGTCCTGTCGCTAGCAGTAGTGTGGGTCTCTTGGAATTGATCATTTTCTTGATCGTCATTTAATACAAAGTATTGGTCGTCCGTACCATCGATCTTCTTTGCGTCAATTAGTGATCTTGGCATTGTAATTGTCAAGGAGCCATCGCCAGATGACTGGATTGACACAATAAGTGATTTGGAATTTTGATCTGCCTTGATATCAAGAACTTTGCCGTTTGTTATGCTGTACGTTACTGAAGAATTAGTACCATCCACCGGGAATGTGTTACCTCCCATATGAGAGCCAGAGAACTGGAATGTTGTAGTAGCAGACCTGTCTGGACCTCCAAACTGCACATATATGGAATATGTGCCAGCTGCCTGCCATAAAGCGCCTCCTGCAGTCAGACTCGTTGAAAATGTCTTGTCCGGACCTACTGGAACTTGATCAATTTTAACTACATTTCCAATCGGGTTTCTTAAAATCAGAGTTAGCGGGGTATCGCCCATATAGTCTTGGGTTGTACCGGATACCGTTATTTTGTCCCCGTCATTATATGACTGCTTGTCGGTTGCAACTGAAATTGTAGAAGTGGATGTGGTCGTACTTACAGCACCTGAGCTGCCAGGAGAAGTCGTGTAAGCTGGAGGAACCAAACCGCCTTCAGCAGAAGTTGCAGTCGTATTGCTCATGGAATTTGAGCCGTTTGCAGAACTAGAAGCTGCAAAAGCCGGAACTATACCTGCGGAACTAATCAAAATACCAAATAATACCAATGCTTTGACGCTGGCGTTCACTACAGTCGGGTCTGTTTGCGAGTATATAAGCAATTACTAAAAATTAGTTTATTTTTGAATGAATTGCAATTGGCAAAATTTCTCCCTTGTTTGTCACCCGTGTTTCCCAACTCTAATTTTAATATCATACTCAGATTTCAAATATGGGTATTCCAGTGTATCATTAGAGAAAGGCTCACAGTGTCAAAATTTGATATCAGTACACGCAGTATGAGAAGCATGTTTGATTTTAACAGACATTTCGATGATGGAAAGATCACGCAGATCATACATGGTACTCTGTTTTGCGCATTGTTTTTTGGTAGCTTCATGATCACTCCCGCACTGGCGGACAATAACCTGGTGTTTACCAGCAGTAACAGCACGTCAGCGTCCAATACAGTGGATGCAACAGCCACTACGGTTACATCAAATTCTGAAACATCTGCATCCGGAAAGGCATTTGCCGTTACTGCATCAGTAACAGACATTTCCAGCCCCTCTTCTCCCATCATGGGCATAATATCATGGAACGATGGAGAAGTTGGCGGCATCTTCAGCCCCAATAACTGCATAGCATTAAATGGCAAGTGCACTGTAACGTATACGCTGCCTTCTAGCTCAACTGGAAGCATAAAGATAACCGCGTCCTATGCTGGAGATTCTAGTCATTCAAGCAGTTCAGGTACAGCATCACTAGCTGCAATCTCGTCCTCAGATCAATCTACACAAACACAATCTACGCAAGCTAATCCAAGTACAGCTAACCCGAGTACACCCGGCACGCAGACGACTCCAGCTACATCAACCACACAGTCTAGTCCGTCTACACCTACAAATGCCCAGTCTACACAAGCTAATCCAAATACGCCAGCAGTTCAGTCTACTACTAACCCGAGTATACCCAGCACGCAGACGACTCCAGCTACATCAACCACACAGTCTAATCCATCCACACCTATGAACACGCAATCTACAAAAGCCAGTCCTAGTCCAAATGTATCCATTACACATACAACTCCAGCTACATCAGCCACACAGTCTAGTCCGTCTACACCTACAAACGTACAGTCTGCGAAAGCTAACTCAAATACGCCAGCAGCTCAGTCTCCAAGTGCAACTAGTCCAAGTATTTCTGCGCCATTAATTCACCAAGTCATAAACATACCGCAAGAGATCTTTGAAAAAGCTATAGGAATACTGGAAAAAGTTTTCCAGAAAATCGCATAGATACGCTACAATCAGGAGGCGACGCCTAGTGATGATAGTAATAACGGCATCAATGATTTGGCTGAGACCTGAACGACAGCTGAAAAGATATTACCGTAGAAAGGCGTAGCCATCATGACAATCGACGCAACTATTACATTGTCTGCCATCTTCATACATTTCAACACACAAATAATTTATAAAAAATTGTGACACTTTGTTAAGGAACATTGTTAATGAAGTGACAAAATATGCGATTTCAATATTAAATGGAATTTAATCTTGATTTTATTGCAATCATTGGGGGATAAAATTGTTAGAATGTATCAAAAAAGAAAAGACGCTCTAAACCTTTACTTAAATTGATAAAACAATTGATACGATTTATTATAATTTCAGACTAAAATGAACCGAAATGAAGACATTACTATCCTTGGCGGTGATGGCAGCATGTGTCATGCTTGTCCATATTGGGCCTGTTGAGGGTATAGAATATGCTACAAAACAAGGCGTAAAGTCTTTTGAATCAGGTGTGGTGCCGACATATCTTGGAATTTTTGTGTTTGATTCAGGCGACCAATCAGTAAACCCGCCTATTAATACCCATGATGCTATTCCGCCAACTACAAGTGTCGTTCCGGCAATTCCAAACGCAACTCTGATTACCCCTGACTCGGCTTCGATTAAAAATACTACGGCAGATTGGCTCGCACAGCTCGATCCATTTACACCACAAAATGCGTATACTGCATTTGTATCACAGGTTAACCAGACTGTTCAGGATATTTTCTGGGGCCAATTCAACTATACGGAACAGATGACAAATGAAGGACTTGCTGCCATGAAACAAGTTCAGCAAAGCGGAGGCAATGCTGATGAGGCAAGAAAAGCATTCATTCAAAATGCCAGTACAACTAGATCTGATATTGTCACTGTTAACAAAAATCTCAATATACAGTATGGGCATGCAAACAGCACGGTACAAGATCAATTTGACAAATACGGAAACTTGCGTTGATCCTGAAAATCACGCAATTATCAAAATTATCAAGCATTCTTTGATTGATATCTACACAATACCGTTATGATATTCATGCCAGTTGGAGCATGATTCCATTTTACCTCGTCTGCAGCTATGTAGTATGTTCGAGTTGCACCATGGAGCCTGGCAGGCTAGCAGTTTGAGTCACAAATGACATATCAGAGGCTCCATATGCAACTGTGGAATTTTCGGTAAAATGATAAACGAGAGCCCCGTAAATGCAGCTGCAAGTACAACCATTACGCTAAATATGACATTATTTTTATGCCACAGGCTTACGTGCCTCTCAGAATTTGCACATGACTCATTTTATTTCCCGCTTGAACTGCATACAGGATTATTTTTACAACTCAAGTCAGCACCAGTCAGAATAGATCCTCCAAGATCTGTACTGTGCAGGTTTGCATTATGCAAGTTGGCATTTGTTAGATTTGCACCGTCAAGTCTCGCATTAGAAAGGTTGGCGTTACTCAAGTCCGCACCGGATAGATTGGCCTGCAGTAGCTCCGCATGATCAAGGTTAGCACCCTTAAAGATTGCACCGTTAAGATAAGACCACGAAAAAGAGCTGGCATAAAAGTTTCCATCTGTCAGATTGGCATCAGTAAGGTTAGCAAAATGGAAATCCACAAACGGGGCATTAGAATCTACCAGGCTTGCACCCTCCAGATTTGCTTCAGGCAAGTCAATGTTTGTCATCTCAGCGTGATCCAGATCAGCATTCTGAAGGTCTGTTTCAACCAAATCAGCCTTGGCAAGGTTTGCATGTGAGAGGTTGGCGCCTTCAAGGTTTGCATGAGCCAGACTTGCGTGACTCAGATATGCATTTGAATGGTCACAGCCTGACCAGTCTACTCGCGGAAAGTTTAGGTCATTGCAGTTCTTGGAATGCGGTCCTGTGGATTCAGATACCATGTTTTGAGAATGTGGTAAGACAATTGGATTTACTTGTATCGAAGCAGGAGAAGACAGGATACTATTTTGAACAAATAGCCTGATACTATCGATGTATTGCTCGTCAGTCATATTTCCTGCAAGCCACTGTTTTGCATCATTCTTTAGCCACGATGCAGACCAGGTATTGTATTCGTCACCATATGCCAGATGTGATACAGAAGAGACAGCAATCACAGAAACAAATAGCGCGACAAGCGTCGCGATTGCTAATCTTTTCATTAGGGCAGCCTAATTGGGGCAGATATTTAATTTGTCTAATGGATGCATGCCGTGAAAACAAGTGCTGATTCTAACAATTTAGAATCGAGTCAAAAATCAGACCCTATATTTCACGTCAGATAACACAGTTACACAATGAATTAAATCCAGACCGCACTATATACTGCGACTCTACATGAAAGATGGGCGGAAAGAGATCAAGTGTAAGGAGTGCGGTATGAAATTTGATGATCCTGTCAGGCTGGAGAGACATTTCAAGGCAGCACACCCCGAAAAACATGGCGGCTTTAGTCAGAAATGGTATTGGGAAAATTAGTTTCTCAGTAAATCATGGGTTGACCTTTATGGTTCCCGATGTAATCAGATACTGAACCTCACCTACAAAATCGGCATCGGATAACTGCCCTTGAGACCACCATCTGGCCGTGCTTTTAACCCATGTGGGTATGTGATAGTTCGAATCAAGAACAAAGTAGATTTGCGGAGATGTGATAATTCCCTGCTTTAGCATGTATTGTATTCCCGTGGCAAAGTATTTGTCAGACATCTGTCCTGCTGACCACTGGCTCGCGCTGTCTTTTATCCAGACTGGTATTTCCATCGGTCCTGGCTTGTATAGTATATCTGTTGTAGCAATTGTTCCTCTTGCACCATATTGTGCATTGATTACGTATTTTTGTCCCGGCACCCACAGGTCGGTTGGAACGATTGTCGTAGAAAACTTGTCAGAAGTCTCAGTGGATACGTGGTTTGATGCAACGCCGTTTCCAGAAAGATCAGTCACCCACACTGTTACCATTTCATTTGGAACGAATCTGGATGCCTGTCCTGATACCGTGATATCGTCTCCTGCCTGATAGTCAGTCTTATCAGTGTAGATTGAAAGCGAGATCGGTGTTTGAGACGGCAGGCCGGTCCCAACATTGACCGTTCCCGTCATCCACGGATGTATAAGACAGTAATATCCGTAAACGCCAACATCGTCAAACGTATAAGAGAAGGTCTCTCCCGGATTCATTATTCCGCTATCGACTCTTCCGTCCACCCCAAGGTCTGGCCTCCCAGTAGACACGGTATGTGCCGAAGTGTCGTCATTTTTCCAAGTTATCGTGTCGCCTGATTTTATATCAATGACAGAGGGCGAATAAAAAACTCCGGTATTCTGATGTGACGCCCCAAGCGGGATTACAACCTGATTATCGGCATATGCATACTGGAACGCGATCATGCATAACGCTGCAAATACCGCAGGTATGAAAATTTGTCCGGGTTCTTTCATTGCACAAATTCGGTGTTTTTAATAGATAAGACATGCGTAGGATTGCTCAGTCTGATTCAATAAGAGATGTTCATCTCTGTTCCAGTCTTTTTATTATCTTTCCAAGAGTTATTGTGTCAAGACTTGATCTGATTTTTCCCTCTTTAATTTTTGTATACCATTCTTTTATCTTTCCTAGCTTGTTGTTTTCACTTATTATTTTTCCAGCCAGAACAGGGTTTGAGCCATACCAGGATATTGCCGATTGGATGACATATTGCAGATCAGAATCGTGCGTCAGTGGCCAGTGCTGGGCAAGCAAACTGTCAAGCGAAACATCCAAGAGCCCCAGACGCTTCTTTATCATAAACAAGATCTCTGAAAATCTCGAAGGATCCTCAAGTGCAGAAACTGAGATCTGCGTCATAGCCCCGTCTTGCACACTCTTATCGCTGTCTGCAAAAGTTATCGTGGTTGATCCTCGCTTTCCCGAGATTACAAGATGATCGTCTTTGACGTCAATCATCCCGCCCATTTCTTTTACAATATCATACAGTACACGAATCCTTTCGCTTGCAATATTGCCAATCTGCACAGACATACCAGACTTGTCAGATATCATATTTACAGCCTCCGAGGATTTTTCCAGATTTATCTTGATGCAGCTCAGCACGGTACGAACTAGATCCAAGTCATCATTTTCAAACACAAGCAAACCTGCAGTTCTTTTGTCTTTCTTTTCCAATCTCTGTAAAAAACTGAGTATTTCGTCTGGAATGTTGTCCAGTTCTCTGAGATCAATTAGCGCATAATGCCCCAAAGTGTCAGATTTCCAGTGAGCAATAGTCGGCTCAACAACAGTATACATGATGTTATGTGCAGCCCGCCTTTCAATCGGAACAAGAGTAACAGAATCCCCGTTCTTGTTAATGCGATAGTATCTTGTTCCTTCCACGTTGGAATACTTTACGATATTTCCCAGGCTTACTTTTGCAGTAAATTTCTCGTTTTTATTGGTTACCTTCACTTGGTTCCAAGACCTAGTTTTAGGGTCAAATTCTTCCCAAGAATCCAGGTGTGGAAGATCTATCGAGTCCCGGTTTCCAAGTTTTCTCATTTCCGGTTTGTATAGCCTGGTTAAGACCTTGGCGTGATCATCCAGTGTATGAACAGATACCCCGATGCCCCACAGAGAATCAAGAAATTCTTTTCGTACTGATACATCCATGACGCAGTTCCAGCGCCTGTTGATCATTCTTGGCATCACCTGAAGGTTGTTGAGCAGCCTATCCAGCTTGGCTTGTTGTGAGAAATGTATAGAGCTTGTTTTTGTAAAGTTTGCCTTGTAGGTTTCGCAGAGATTTGGAGTGCCCCTCTGAAAACAAAGATCGCAGAATTCCAGCGGATCAAAGACAACATCTGGGGAATTTTTCACAGCATTTTGGTACAGAGTATGCCAATTTCAATTTTTATTTTCTGCCACATACTTACAATGCTATTGCAAAAATCTCGGAATCTTTTTTACAATGTGAGACACAGATATCCTGCCTGGCCCAAGTACCACGATAGTTAGCAATATTATGAGTGCCAAAAGTTCCAGTTCTATGCCCTGGTCTCCTGAAAACGCTTTTAGTTTTTTTACATATATTATGGCCCCAAGCATGTCAATTGCAATAATACCGCTTGCTATCCTTGATAGCACACCGGCTATTAGAAGTGCTCCGCCAACAAGCTCCAGCAGGCCTATCAGCATAGCCATCTCTGAAGGCAGACCGACACTTGAAAGAAACTTTCCAAATCCATTGCCAAACTTTGCTTGACTGTGAACCATGAAAAAGACGCCAGCAACCAGCCTCAGTCCAAAGTGGCTGAGATCATGCAACATGTGCGTCCTAAGTACGGCATCAGTCATGTATCAATTATGCGACATCTCTAGTTATAATAATCTTCACCGAGTTTTCTTGCAAGAAAATTTTAGATTACCGTCCAGTAATGATTTAAAGTGTAGTTGTTTTTGAAAGGTTTTCCGGTTATCTCTAGGTTGCAGTTAGCCGATTCCAGCAGTTTTTACACAGGCATCCCTTCAAATCCCATTCTTTTTTTGGACTGTATACAATAAAGCCGATCTTTCCGCCACAAGAACAGCAGAAATTTTTCACGTCACTGTCCTGCTTTTCTTTTTGATCAAAACAGGCCTTGCACAGCCACCCTTTTACCTCCCATTCCTTTTTTGGCTTCCACAAGTTAAATGAGGTCTGGGTTTCACCACAGAGAACACATTTGTTGTCATTTTCCTTTTCAAAGTTTTTCTCCATTAGATCAACGTAACAGTTACCGCATAATGGCCCCTCAACATTCCAGCTGTTCTTGGGTTTATGCGTATGAGAGACTTCTTTTTTGCAGATAGAGCATGGTGTTTTCTTTTTGCTGAATAATCCTGTCATGTAGATAGACACTGCACGGTAGATATATGGATGTAGATCGTTTGGGCTCAAAATTTTAATAGGTATGCGACTCGAAAGATGGCAGAAGAAAAGCAATGTCGTTAACAAAAACCGAGGTTTACACCCGCTCAAGATCTCTTTCCGTGATAATTCCAACATATAACGAGTCTCAAAACATTACAACAATGCTAGATATAGTTTCATCCTGCCTGCCCCCATGGACAAATGCAGAGATAATTGTGGTGGACGACAACTCTCCAGACGGCACGGGAAGAATAGCGGAGGAATATGCAAACAGGTCAAGAATCAACGGAGGCTGCGAGATCAGAATAATAAACCGCAAGGACGAGAAAGGCCTGAGCTCTGCCATACTTGCGGGCATAAGGGCGTCAATCGGGGAATCAGTGGTGGTCATGGACAGCGATTTTTCACATCCTCCAGAGACCATAACAAAGATGATAGAAGAGTTGAGAAAGTCGGATTGCGACATTGTTGTTGCATCAAGGTACGTTGAAGGCGGCTCTATTACAGGATGGCCTTTCAAACGCAAGATGATTAGCAAGGGGGCAACAAAGATAGCCCAGCGGAGCTTGGGAATAAAAATAAAGGACCCAATGTCGGGATTTTTTGCATTTAGACGGCATGTCATAAGAAACATCAGCTTTGACGCCATAGGGTACAAGATACTGCTGGAGATACTTGTAAAGGCAAGAGGGGCAAAAGTCAGGGAGATTCCCTACAATTTCACCGACAGAAAGTCCGGCAAGAGCAAGCTTGACAGGTCTGTGATTCAGGATTACCTCAGGTCAGTTTGGAAGCTGTACAGATACGGCAAGCCCGAAAAGGAGAAGAGAACGTCTGTACGATTTTTGTCAAAAGCAGGACGATTCTATACAGTTGGCGCATCCGGACTGCTTGTAAATTATCTTGTCTCGTTCCTCTTCGGGGCAGTTCTGTCCAACCTGTGGTACATTTACGCCACCATGATTGGAATCACGTTTTCAATGACATCGAACTTTATCCTAAACAAGATATGGACGTTTGAGGACAGGAACACCACTGCGAGAAGAACGCTTGTGCAGTATGGCACATTTTTGGCGTTTAGCAGCATAGGTGCAGCGTTCCAGATTGGAATGGTGTATCTACTGGTAGGTACTGAACACGTAAACTATGCGTTGTCCCTCTTTGTATCTGTTGCAATAGCATCAATTGGCAACTTTATACTCAACAAGAAATGGACGTTCAAGGAAAAAGTCTGGAGCTAGGTTTTTCCAAATTATATCCGCGGTGTCATTTTTCCTTTATCTCAATGTGGCTTCCTTCATAGTTTACCTTCAGATTGGTATAAGGATACAGTGCGAGATCGTATTTCTGGACGTTTCCATCAAACGATGCGATCAGCTTCGAGTCGTTGTCCAACTGGCTCAGGTTTCCCCTTCCTATGTCTATCATGTAATGCGGACCCACAACCAGCAGTACATGCGGTGTGGTTATTTTCTGCCAGAGGACAAGAGAATAGTCAAGAAACACGTTTTGCCTGTGGAATACATCGTTGAATATCCACGAATATGTCGGGCTTGCAAGAATCGTGGTCTTGCTGTCATCATCCCTTACATGCTGCAGGACAAACGACGCTGCCTGGAATTCGCTTGACGTCATGTCGGTTGTAATGATTAGCATTGTGCTTGCCAACCCAAACGCCCCTATTCCTAGGACTACATATGGCAGAGATTTTCCCAGTTTTTCTCGCTTGATACACCCAATAGTTCTTGCAATCATGACAGATGCTGAGATACAAAACACTGGCAGTATTGGTATGGAGTAGAAATATTGGTTGTACCCTATGGCAAGAAGGAAAAGCAGGAATGGTACGACCCACATCAGGATGAAATAGTCCCTTCTTGAAATACAGAAGATAATACCTGCCGTACCCAGAACAAACAGGACTGGATCCATGTTAAGGAAGGAATACAGCATGTACGTCAGCCCCGCGCTGTGTCTTTGCGTCTGACCAAGCACATCCCCAATCCAGAGGTTGAATTGTCCCGCCTCTATGCTTTGAAGAGGCCAGAGCATTGGCATCAAGACCACCGGAAGCATCCACAGGGCCACAAGTTTGAGGCTTTTTCCATTGTAAAAATACACCAGCCCTGCAACAAGCGGTATCATGGCAAATGCTGGAATTTTGGTAAATATGGCAATTCCCATGCATATGCCGGAAAGCAGAACCATCAGGTTTTTGTGACTAGAGTTTTTTGAGTTTAGAGCAAGCAGGATTGACAGTAGGAGAAACGGCAGCAATATTGAATCAAGCAGGATTCTCCGCACAAGCCAAGTAATTGGCATTACTGCAAAAAACAGGGACGAGATCAGGGCAACTTTTGTTCCATACCGGTTTTCGGCAATCTTGTAAATCAGGAACGTATCCACAACGGCAAGAAGCCCCATGAGTATCCTTGGTGCAAGATACAGGGTTGCAACAGAGCTCGCGCTGGCAGATGGATGAAGGGAGTTTGGAAACCCAACTGCTGCAAGATATGATGCCAGAAAAATCTGGCCAAAGAAGGGATGATCATGAAAATACGCCTCCTGCGGGCCCAGGCCCTCCAGCACATGCATGGCTCGTCTCATGTACACCCCCTCGTCAAAGAAAACATCTGGAAACCCCACCGCGTTCCAGAGATGCGTAAATCCGGATAACACCAGCAGCCCAAGCAGCAGGTAGATTGGTTTGATAGAGCTGATCTGGCAAGTCATTCTTTTGGGTTTGAGCGTATCTTTAAAATTGCTTTTCATTTATCTGCGTAAAGGCAAAGCCCCGGTATGATTTTATTTTAAAATCATGTAGTTTTGTTTGACGCAACAGGTTTTTTCTTGGATTTAAAATATGCAACAAGCAATGCCGCACCGGCTGCTGGGATCATATATATCAGATATTGGTAGTAATTGACAGGGTCGGACGACTCTGCATACTGCTTTGGAACTATCCTATAGATGTCCCCGTCGGTATAAGACACGATGTAGACAAGTCCGTCAGGTCCCACCTTGATGTCTGTCAGACATCCAAATCCCGTGCCAAGTATTGTCTCGTTCAGAGGGTCGCCAATGTTTGCAACGTTGTCCTGCAGCTGCGGAGTCTTGAACACAAAACCGTCTCTGTTCTTGTCTAGTTCAAAATTGTACAGATTGCCATAATTGCAGTCGCCTACAAATACACTGTTCTTGTAGTTTGGGAATTTATCCGAATCAACAAAGGATATCCCGGTAGGTGCAACAGGCTTTTCCCATGTAAATTGCGGATCATGATAAGTATAATTTTGATAGTGCGGTATCTCTGCCAGCTGGGTTACATTTGCCTTCCCTGCAACTATGCCCCATCCGCTGTTAAAGTTTGGCGTCACCAGGTTGACTTCATCTCCATGGTCTGGGCCATTTTCGGTATCCCAGAGACGCCCCGTCACAGGATCTACTGTAAGCCCAAAACTATTTCGAATTCCTATTGCATAGTACGGACCAGGCGGGACAATACGCACTATTACCCCCGTATCATCTGGCTCACCTGTAGCATTGTTCTCAAGTACTCCTGCCTTTTGTTCTTCAACCCTGCCGTTGTCGCCTACCACCAGATAGACGGAGCCATTCAGGTCTGTAGTCATCACTCCTCCAATGTGGTAATTTTCAAAACTTGGCATCTTCTTTACAAGAGTCTTGTTCACTAGATTTTGTCCATCCCAGTCGTAGCTGTAGACGCGATTACCAAGTGCTGGGCCGCCTGGTTTGGAAGATTCTGTGAAGTACAGGTAGACCTTGCTGCCGACCACGTCTATCCCAAGCATTCCCTGATCATCTCCCGTTGTTACATTTTCTTTTAACACCGGGATGCCTTGGAAAGCCCCGTCTCTGATGACATGCACCTCTCCCGAGGTTTTTTCAAGTACAAACATGTCGTCGTTTCCCATAAATGCCATCGTTGTGGGCCCACAGCATATTCCTGAAACATATTTTTGTACAACCAAGCTGTTATCGTTAATCGACGGCATTGCAAAGGCCGGAGAAAGCAGCAACAGTGGAACCAGAAGTAGTACCAGGTGACCTTTCAACTTCATACATTAAAGACGATGAACAGACAAACAGACAAGTTTAACCCAGTATACAACTTGAGTTAATTTTTTTACCGCTATTTGCAGATTTTTAAAGATCAAAATGCGTTTTCGTGGATCCAAAAGACCAACACAAAGATATCAAACGCAGATAACCTCATTCTAGTGATGCATTGTTCTGACCGTTACTGATTCATGCTGTTCAAGTACTAAGAATTTCATAACATGATAGTACGATACAATGCCAATCAGAAGGACATCAAATGACACATGCAAGGCAATAGACGAGTTTACAATAGACCTTGTAAAACACAAGGTTTCTTGATCTATTGAAACAACGTCATTCTCCAGAAATACATTTATTCCCACAAATAGGGAAATCATTGCGATCATTTCCAGAAAACACACACCAACAGTTTATCAACGTACCGGACAAATACACTTGTGCCAAGAAAGGAATACAAAAGCATTACAGTAAAAAACGAATCTTACGAACAGTTCAAAAAAGCTGTTAGAGACGCAAAGAAAAAAGACAGTACTCTTGACAACAGTACGTTTCTGGACTTGCTTCTTAGTCATCACCGGAAGTACAAGAGATCATGACGCAAGACCAGTCAAAACCCACACTTGAAAAGATGTGGAAGTTCATAGGAGACATACTGGCACCGCTTGGCAAGATGCCAGACAAGGCAAGCATGGATTACAACCAAGTATTGGAACTGTATTCCAGTCTTGCAACAGCAGACATGATGTTTCGGGAACTTGTCCAGATTGCCATATTCAAAAAAGAAACAACCGGGATAAAAAATGCGTCATAGCCTCAGATTCGTTTAACACAAATTCTAGTGGGAATTTTCCTTTGTATTTCTGATATCTTTTTATCTGGAAAGACAGACATCGAAGCTGCTTTGCCCACATTCATAGACGGCCACAAAATGAAGGATCTTACACCAGACAGACTGGAAAAACTGGTAAATTCCCCCGCAGACAGTTTTGGGGTTACTCATGTAGAGCTATTTTATAACAAAAAAGAAGACAAGCTATATTGCATACTAGAAGCTCCAAGCGAGGAATCAATATGGAGACATCATGAAAACGCCGGGCTCAAGTGTGAATTCATTACCGAGGTACAGCAAATAAAAACAGACAAGATATTGAAGACTGAAAAGCTTCAGATCTTGGGAGAGATGAGCTCACGCATAAGCCACGACCTTAGAAACCCGTTGAGTATAATCCGAAATTCAATAGATATCATGAACATGAGATGGAAGGACAGCATGAGCAATGAAATGGCCGAATATCTAGCAAAGATGAGTCGTGCATCGTCTTCCATAAATATAATGATAGAGGACATTGTGAACTTTGCAAGGACACAGTCCTTGAGACTTGAAAACAACTCTCTGCTATTGGTAATTCACAGAACAATCGATACGGTCCACATACCCAATAACATAAAAATGAAAATCCCCCAAAACGACGTCATGTTTGAGTTCGACTCGGCAAAGATAGAAGTGTTATTCAACAACCTGATTACCAATGCGATACACGCCATAGGAGGCAATGACGGTGGAATTACAATAAGATTCAATGAGAAAGATGTAGAAGACAAGATAGAGATACAGGTGCAGGACTCAGGACCTGGAATTCCAGAAGGCTTGCTGCCCAGAATATTCGAACCCCTTTTTACCACAAAGCAGTATGGCACAGGCCTTGGTCTGCCAAGCTGTAAGAACATAATAGAACAGCACGGCGGGACCATATCGATTACGAACAACCCAACCACCGTTACGCTTGTCCTGCCAAGACACCTAAGAGCCTATCCTAAAATTCAATCTTGACGCTTGAGAATATCATGCTGGGATGTCACAAGACAGCACATGCATTTTTGCTAATTTGTCAGAGGATCATTCCATCTGCTTTTCTGCCAAAAAGCTTTTCATCATGGACAGGATGTATGACGAGGTCCGTATGTTGTCATGGTTATAACTTGCATGATTGAACCGCATGGACTCGTGTAACGAGAGGGCTTTAGTCCAGATTTGCCGCATCGTAGAGCGGTCTATTGTCCACAGAGAGCCGTCTGACGTCGTGACAATTATCCTCCCGCCCGAATATTTTGCAAAAAACGGCTTTGACTGGGTTGCAAACTGTTTTGGCCCTGCAAGCTCCCGCGCCAAGAGACTCCAAAATTCTTCAAACTTCAATCATATTACAATGTACCAGCTTTGATTTTAGCTTTGATTCTTTCCCATGGCATCGTTTATCATTTTAGCCGCATTGTCCTTGTCTTCCACTTCAAAGATTATCTTCTTGTAGGACTCGTGGTTCAGTGATACGGTTATGCATTTTTCAGGATGATGCATCTCAAAGAATACCAGCCCGTCCCTTGAGAGATACGTTCCGTCCTTGACAACACCCGGTATTCCCGCTCCTGCAACCTTCATTTGTTCAAACACTCCCCAAGATACATTGTCAGTTGAGACAGAGACAACATGACTTAGAGGCACGGTTATTGTTTTTCTTACTGCCAAGATCATGTCCACGCCGTGAATCTCAAAAACGAGACTGTTTCCTTCAATTTTTATTCTGCCTGACAACCTGCACCATGCCTTGTAGTGTTTTATTCCCTTTAGTCTTTTACTATTGGTACGTCTATTATTTGCTGATCGGGTTCGTGCCGAGTCGTGCCTAGCGATGATTAGTTGATTATGCATTAACCAATAATACAGCACTACATGCAGATAATGCAGTCAGTTCCTTGCAAATCCAAATTAATTTTAAGACATCTGTTACCTAGGTGAACTGTGAATGCAGTATTTCTTCTAGCGCTAGTCCTCGTGTCTTTACTGTTTCTTGTTTCAAGAGCCTATGCAGACGGGCTGGCAAGCGAGACACTTGCACCAGAAGATATACAAAACGTCAACGTGACCCTGTCTGTTGGAACCCTGCCTATCTCAACTGAGAACAACACCGGAACGCAGCTAAATGTCATTTTGATGGACGCAAAAACGCTGCATCCAATACCATATGCGACGCTGGCAATCTCCGCCCTCAAGGGCCAGAATGTTGTCTTTGATCATACGTTTCAAAGCGACAGCGGAAACTTTGTCCTGCTTTTCCATCCGCAAGATTCCGGTGTCACAACATACAACGAGACAGGGAACGTACCGGGAAATTTCTCAGACCAGAACAGTGGGTATTACGAGATAAGAGGCCCTGTCTTTAACTCAGGCGGGCTCTACAGATTCAAGATAGATGTGCTTACCATGAACTCGTACGGCAACAAAGTATACGGATCCTATGGCGCAGGAATATCAATACCGGAATACGACAACCTCACAATAAATGACCCAAACTATGGAACAAACCGGGTGCAAATCGTCGCATACTATGACCAGCTGCACGACATCCGTTATGACCAGGCGAAAAAATCCATCAACTTTTCCATGCCTTTTGACTGGTCGGCTCAGAACATAAAACAGCTAACAGTTGTACACCAGGAGATCAGGATTCCGAGGACTCTGGGTGATTTTGTAGTGACAAAGTATGATGCCTATGTCAACAACATCAAGATACCTGATAAGCTTATCTCAATTGATGACTATTCCATGGATGCATACAGGATTGTACACCTGATTTTATTCAGACAAGACGTGTCAAGCCTCTACTCCCAACAAGAAAATCCCGGATCGCAGATGGATTTCTCCATAATGCCAAGCAATGACACTGCATTTCCAGTGGTTCACTTTACCAGAAATGCCCAGTACGAGATAGCACTGAGCTGGAACCCGCCTACCATAGCAGAGGGATCGTCAGCGCAATTTAATTTTAAAGCAATAGATCCATATCGCCCAAACAGCACAATGAATCCCATTCCCTATGGTTTTGCAGTATTCAATGATACAAACGGGGCTATTTTTCATTTACACGGAAACATATCTAGCTTGGAAAGCAAGGTCAATGTCTTATTTCCACCCAGTTATGCAGGACCCATAACTATATCATTTGAGAATCTTGGCGGCAACACTTTTGCAAATGCCGAGTTTTCAACAACAGTTGTCAGACCATCTGCCATACAGGAATTTCCGCTTGCTGCCACAGTTCTTGGCGCAGTCTTTGTACTGATGATATCGGCCCAGACAATTTCCAAAAAACTACCCCAAAAATTCTGATTGATTTTTTGCATTGCAAGCAGTTCAGAATCAATTTGTGCATATGCCATTGTATACAAACGAATGCAAGAGCAACATTTTAGCACCGGGTGCTGTTCCTTGCCGGACAACACCAGATGCCCGTCTATTTTACCGTTGCATACACTATCAAGACAAAGAATTTTAAAAATTTCGCAACTCTTTTATTTCACAGCACGGTAGCCAAGCCAATGTCAAACAAGTTACCGGCGGTACTGCTGTTAACGACAGTTCTGATAGCATCTGCTACAGTGACCACAATTCCTGTATCAAATGCATTGATTCAGAGAGACTTTTCATACATAAACGACAACCACTTGACAGTAAGAACCGGAAATACCAAGGTCTGTGGCGATCACTTGTGCGCCCCGGGTGAATGGGACAAGCTGCAGGAACAGCTAAACGCTGCACAAATGTCCAACAAATCAGTGGCTAACACACCAATTCCCCCAAAGACGCCAGTCAGCAACACGGCACCTAGTACTACACCTCCAGCCCCCACAACATCAATCACACCAGCACCAACAACTACAATGCCAGCAATGACATCCACTTGGACGTCAAAGGATGGCACCATCACTTCGGTGCAGGACCCAGGTCAGGGACATTCAACCCACCAGCTTGCAGTGATTCTGCCTCCAGACAATGGCAAGATATACAGCGGCGTCATATCATGGACGTCGTCGGAGCCAATGCAGGTAGTTGAGCTAACAGGACCTCTCAATGCCGGGGACGACAAGGGACAACCAATTTGGACAACTGACGGAACGACAAAGTTTGCACTCACTCTGGTAGACTTGAACCAGACAACAGGCAGCTTTTACTTTACTGGCAATGCCTTGGCACTGCACTATTCGTTCCCAACGCCTTTCACGGCAACCTATTCAGTAAGCTACACAGAGTCAGATCCGTCCGATACTGTCAAGAGCGGAACACTCACGTCAATTCAGGACCCAGGACAAGGACACGCGAGCCACCAGCTTGCATTGATCCTTCCTCCAAGTGACAAGCCATATCACGGAGTCTTGACGTACTCTGCTTCAGAACCAATACAGTTAGTTACTCTAGTACCAATAACCGATGCAGACAAGAAAGGACAGATGGTATACACAATTGATGGAAAGACATGGTTTGGTCTAGTCTTTGTAGACCCAGGAAACTCGATGGGAACATGGCAGTTCTCTGGCAACGCTCTTGCGGTACACACGATACACACAACACCTTTCCAGGTTAGCTACACTGTCAACGCACACCAATAGCTAACAACCAAATCACTTTTTTTATTACAATCAGGTCTCATTCCAGACGGCATCCAGTCACAAGATAGAATGCCAGTTCTGTAAAAGATATAAAATTGAAACATCCAAGGTTCGACTCTGATTATCACGTATCATAAAGAAAGACCAGATGCAGAGTGCGAGAGATAATGTCCTCTAATGGGAATGGCTTTTTCATATGACGCATGCAAAAACACTGGACGAGAAGATCAGAAGTCGTACTGCTCTACATCTACTTTGTCAGGAAGGAAAAGGAGATTTGTGAGATTGATGACATCGTACCAAGGACATTTCGAAGATGAGCGCATCCTACTTTATGGCAAGCGCGATGCCGGTGGGTGAGAACGCGCGTGAGAAGCTGCCGCAGTACTGCAGGTCCTGGATGATCAAGGAATCACGCACACTACAAGCAGGGATACGACAAAAGCGCGTGTTGAAAGATTTGCTCCAGAAACTACAAACAGACATATTACAGAATCCATCCGTTTATCAAAATGACTCTAGAAGACGACATGATAGAAGAGTTGAGAAAAATCCGAGAAGCCGTCACTCCAAAACCTGCACCAGCCCCCGAACCACCAAAGGGTATGATTGCAGAGTTTAAGGAATTCATTGGAAAAGCTGGCGTTTTGGGGCTAGCAATAGGGTTCATCTTTGGAGCAGCCGTTGGCAAGGTAGTCACTGCGCTTGTTCAGGACATGATCATGCCAATCCCGGGCGCAGTTGTACCAGGAGGGGATTGGAGAAAAGCAGTTGTTTCAATACCCATAGGGAGTGGCATGAATTTCGGAGTTGGAGATTTCATAGGTGCCATAATTGACTTTCTAATAATCGCACTAGTGATATTCTTGATTGCAAAATTTGCAAAAAAAGCAGGAATCAAATAAGTACACTGGATAGTTAGAGGGTCAAATCATTGACTAGAACAAGTTGTATAGATACGGTTGGTTTTTTGATGGTAGAAAATGAGTGTAAAGTTACGGTTGATGAGGTTTACACCATTTGCAAGTTCGCCATTTCATTCCATGAATACTAGCCAAGCGTTTAGCGATTACTATGGCAGATTTCATGTCTGGGGCTGTGTGCCAATCAGAGTTTTTTGTTGCCGTTGGATCACGATTTACGTATGCAGTACAATGAATATGATGAATTTTGATGTCTGAGTTTTTGGAACATTATGATAAATTGCAAATTGATTAGTCAATGAGAATTTAATGTAATACTTGTTAAAAAACTTAGGAGAGTAGTTTTAGCCAGCAACTATCCTTTCCGTTGGACAGCCAGTTAAAA
>JAGWFS010000029.1 GCA_028867785.1 Nitrososphaerota archaeon | reverse complement strand
GAGCAGGGGCAGACGGTGCGTGAGGAGATTATCAATGGGCACATGCTCATGGACCATTTGGATGAAGTGATGAATGTGTGGAATCTGGAAGATAAAACACCGGCCTTCATCCCGAAGGGGATTCAAGAACGGCCAAAAGAAGTAGTGGAATATCCCTTTACTGTGGTGGTGAGTTGCCACTCCGCCCCAGAGCTCACAAAAAATTGTCTGGAATCCCTGATAGCAGCAAGGGATGTCAACAAGACCCCCTACAAGATTATTGCCCTGACTGGTAACGTGCATCCAGATGTCATTAAAGCGGCAGAGCCTTTGAAAGATAAACTTGACGGGTTTATTACGGAGATGTCGGTAAATGAAGTCATTGCAGAAAACCCGGGCCACATTGTTTGGACGCGGGGGAATACCGTTGTGTTTGGAGATTGGCTGGACCGCATGAAGAAGGTCATGGACCAGAATTTGGATGCCGCCTCCTTTTCCCCCTTCATGAATGAACAAACCATTATTGGGGTTTTGCCGCAAGAAAATTCCCCGGCTTGCATGTTTCCGGGGAAAGACGGCTGGGGAGCGGATTATTTGGCTTCTCAGCACAATCAGCAAGTGGGGATTCCGGCTCCCTTGCCGGGAAGGAATTTCATTCTCTTTAGAAAAGAAGCCCTTGAAAATTGCGGGTATTTTGATGAGGGAAGCTATAACCTCGGATACCGTATGACGGATGACTGGGCTATCCTTGCTGGATTCCACGGTTGGAAGCATTTAATCATCCCCACTGTTTTTGTTTCTGTGTTTGGGGAGCCCGGCTACGATAAATTGCAGGAAATCCAGAAACAAAGTTCCCAATGTCTGGGATTGCGATACCCGGCTTTTCTTAAATCTTATACGGGCAGGGATTCTTCTGTTCTGGCCGGGCATAAAGCCAATTTTGAATTGCTTTGTGCCGCTTCCGATAAGTCCTCGGTATTTGTGGTTGCCGGGCAGAAATCATTGGAATCTGATTTGTATATCAAGAAACTGGGCGAGAAATTGGCCGAGCAGAACTTGGAATTGTTCATTGTGCGGCCCGCCATAAATAATTCTTTCTCTATTGAGAAAAAGGACCAGTCTTTCAATTTCATCGGCAACCCTACGATTATTGGAAATGTGGGATTTGCAATTTTCCTGCATATTTTGAAAACATTGAAGTGCCAAAGCATAGATATACATTCCTTGTATGATTACCATTACACGATGCCGGATTTTCTTCTTCGGGTAGCAGAAGAGGCAAAACTGGATTTGGATTTCTCTGTAACCACTATGGAAGCATGGTGCCCTCAAATATACATGCTTTGGAAAACCCAAGACAGGGAAACCGTGGATACTTTCTGCAATAGGGAATCCTTATCCACTTGTGAGAAGTGCGTGAAGATAGGTACGGAATTCGGATTTGTTCGGATAGAGGATTGGCTTCACAAATATGCGGAGCTTTTATCCAAATGCCGTTACATTTACATACCCTCAGATACTTGTTGGAGATATGCCAATAAATATATTGGCAGTTTCTCCAATAAATTCAAGAAGATACAGCTTAATTCATCAATCCAGTTCGCCCCTACTGCCGGGAACAAAATCCTGATTTTGCGGACTCCGGCTTCCTTGCGAGAAGTAGAAGCTTACAAGGAAATGATTTCCACTGTGACGAGTGCCTTGTTTATTTATGTGGGACAAGGGCATCCCTTTGGGGCCATGCCAAATTTGGCGTACCTACAGCAACCGCTGCAAAATCTCCAGCAATGGGACCAGTTCTTTAAGACGGAGAATCCGACATATTACTTGGATATGTCGAAGTATCCAAAGATGTACGACACATTGGGGACTTTTGCGCTCAGCCACGGGGTAGCTCCCATTGTGATGAGTGAGGGACCTACTCAAGAAATTATTGATAATCAACATGAGAATGTTGGGGCCACTTTTACTGAGACTTCCAATCCTGTAGTGATGGCAGGATTGGTGAATGAGATGGTGAGGGAATCGCTCCTTGCTCCAGCTACGATTGAATTTGAAAATACGAGTAAAATGGGGGAATCACAGTAGTAATTTGGACGCTTGGTAAATGAGAATTTGGACGTTGGGCAACTCCGTATTTGGGGAAGCACCGCAAGCTGGTGTAGTAGTGCTTCGTGCTAAAAATGAGTATTCAATTGCTTATGCGGTAAATAAGGGCATTTTCCTCTTGCCATTTCAAAAGGGAATTCAGTGGTCTGGGGGAAGCGCGGTATTTATGAAAAGTCCAGCAACTCCCGCGGATAGCACTTTGGAACCCCAAGAAGATGATAGTCCAAAAGAGTCTCCCGTAAAGTACAATCCACCGTACCCTGATTTGATTCCCAAAAAGAAAAAGGCAAAAGACCCCGTGGATAAGGATGCTTTGGAAGCTCCTGCGGCCTATAATCCAGACCCATTTCCCCATAAGAAGAACCCCGACAGCAAACCCGGTGAAGGATTTACATTTACCGGACCGGCGGATGGAGCGATGCCTGAAGCAGAACGTAAACGGAAACTTAAGAATCAGCAAGATTACGATGAGCAATACCCCGCATCATGGCCCACTGGATTAGAAAGGGAAGACGATGAAAAGGAACGAGAGAAAAAATATCGAGGCAACTATGGGCATGAAGAATGAAAAGAATTTCTAGGGAAAAAGCCCAAGCTCTTGGGCTAAAGCATTATTTTACTGGCAAGCCTTGTAAATATGGACATGTTAGTTTAAGGCAATGCTCTAACTGGAATTGCAAAGAATGTATTAAAGAAAACAAGAAAAATGACCCAGTGAGATATAGGAAATATCAGAAAGCATATTATGAAAAAAACAAGGAGAGCATTGCCATTTCTTCTCACAATCGTTATATAAAGCAAATTGCAGAAAATCCAAATCTTAATAAAGAAAGAAGGGCCAAAAATTACGAGAAGACTCTTTTAATAGAAAGGCGATATAGAGAAAATAACTCGGAAACTAGAAAAGAGAGTGCCAGAAACTGGGTACATAATCATCCAGACAAGGCAAATGCTCAAACCGCGTCCAGACGAGCATTGAAGGCTAATGCCACTCCTCTATGGCTGTCTAAAGAACAAAAAGTTGAAATAGCCGAATATTACCGGATAGCCAAGCTCAAGGAGCTTTTGACTGGTGTTAAATTCCATGTTGACCACATTTGCCCCATAAAAGGGGAGACTTGTAACGGGCTTCATGTACCGTGGAATTTGCGTGTTATCCCGGCAAAGGAGAATCACCGCAAATCTAATAAACTATTAGAAATGGCGTAAAATATAGAAACTATGATTAATGCGAATGACCTAGTTATTGTTGATTTTGGTGTCATTGTGAAGGCTTCAAATGGGGAGCAGGGAGAGCGTTTGGTTGCCGTAGAGGCAAGTAATGAGGAAATAGATGCTGAAGGCGACATGATAGAGCAGTCTGCTTTGCTTGCTTCTTCCGATTCCTTCTTAAAAAATGGACATTTTGATATTGACCACATGAGTGAGGCATCTATCGCATTGCGCCTTAATATTCCCGACCCTCAACGTTATATTGTTGGCTATCCTAGCAGTGTTCATGACATTGGAGAACACCGTACTGCCGTAAAAGGCACCATTTTCAAAAATAAGGATGGTTCTGTTGACCCGACAAAGTATATTTATGATAGCTTTTGGTGCAGTTTAAATACGGACCCTCCAACCAAATGGCGCGCATCTATCTACGGGATTGCCAAAGAATTGGGAGAAAAGCCCGGAGTTAAACGGCATGTGGTAAAAGCCATAGATTGGAAATCCTTGGCCTTTACCCGGCGGCCAGTCAACCAAAGCCTCAAAGGGGAAGCTACTGTAATTACAGCGAAAGCCTTTATTGATGAAATAAAGGCCAATTCTGCCGAATTGGGCGCTTTCTATGACCCACCTGCTGGGCGGGATGACCTGATTCAGGATTACACTACCCATCTAACCAAATCATGCCCTTGCACTGAGCACGGGGCTTATGTCTCCATTGCCTCTGTGCGTGACCATTTTATGAAGTGCAGAGGCTTATCTTTCAATCATGCGGATTTGGCGGCCATAGCGATGGCCCAAATCATCAAATCCCAGTTCCCTAAATAAATTCCTGCTTAACTTCTTGAATTATTTGCTTTTTCCTTTAAGTCCTTCTTAGGATAGGTGGTATTCCATTAAATTGGAAGATTTCCCATAACCTTAGAGGATTGACTACAAATGAAACGTGAACAACTGAAAGTAGCTCTGGACGCTCTTGTGAAAGCCGTTCCGGAGGTCAAAGACCTGTTTGAAGACTATCATGCGATGCCCACCAAAGAAGAGATTGAAACCGGCCCTGCCGAGAGTTCCTCTGGGGGTGGCGTCAAAATGATTAACCGCTACTCGGATGTGGCCCCGCAAGTTGCGCTGGCTGAAGAGTATCGCAAATTCCAAGACATGCTTGCCGACATTACTTCCACAATGAAGTCAGAGTTCGGTGCGCTTCGTAGCGGCATTACCGCTATCCTGAATACCCAAGTAACCAAAGGGCGTGATGCCAATTCCATTGAGAAATCAATTGAAGCTGGCTGCATCACTTTGGGCCGTCTTCAGGCGACAGGCGCTTCACCTGAAAAGATTGCCAAGGCTCGCCAGAAAATCACGGCTCTCCGTGATGAATTGGCCTTTGTCAAGGCCCTTGAGACAGGGGATATGAAGACTCTCATTGCGGCTTCGACGAAAGTGAAGGCTGAAGATGAGCACGAGGAAACAGAGGAAGAGCATGAGAAGGAAGAGGAAAAGTCTGCTTTTCGTAAAGGTCAGGACGCTGCGTGGGCCGATTTTGAAAAGATGCTAGCCGAAACGGAAGATGAGAAGGAAGAAAAAGAGGAAGAGCACGAGAAGGAAGAGGAAAAGGCGGCTCCGCACACGGAAGGCAATACTGCGGCCACGGAAGAGCGCAAGGCTAAAGTAAAGGCTCAGTTGGCCAAGATTCGGAAAGCCAATGAGGAGCACGATGCCGGTGGTAAGTTCGCCGAAAAGCTTGGCGAAAAGGAAGATAAGGAAGATGCCAAGGAAGAGGAAAAGGCCAAGGCCGACATCAAGGCTCTCAAGAGCAAAGTGGATGAAGTTGTGAAGTCACTGGAGAATGTCTCCAAGACTGCGGGTGGTGCCCCGGCCCTAAAGGCAGGTGCAGAAGCCACAGTCCGTTCGCGGGTGTTGGATGCCATCACCAAGGGCGAACTGAGTGATACCGCTTCATTAGAGGCCCGTTCCCTGCTTCAGCAATATGATGCAGTCGAGAATGGAAAATTGGGTAAAGATATTTTTGAACGTAATCTCGGATTGGCGACTTCAAGCGTCCGCGACGTTTTTGCGATTAACTAACAGAGGAACTAAAGAAAATGACTATCCGTAATAAGAAAGAGTTGCAGTTTG
>JAGWFS010000299.1 GCA_028867785.1 Nitrososphaerota archaeon | reverse complement strand
CTGAACCGTGTACTATGCGAGATGTCAATTTCTTCTCAAGTGGGAGAGCTATCCACGATGCAATACAAACATTAGCTAATTTTGGAAAGAAAAAGTTTGAAATTGAAAAAGAGTTAGAATGGGAAGGAATCTCGGGACATGTTGATCTAGTAGACACAGAAAACAACATCCCAATAGAATGTAAATCTGCCAGGGTAAAAACGATGGATGCAGTAAAGCCTCACTATGTTTCACAGCTAAAGGCATACATGGCTATTCTAGGTTCCAGGACTGGAGTCGTTCTAGTTCAGCTTTTAATGCACTTTGATGACAAGCCATTTGTAGAATTTGAAATTACAATGGATGACGAGGAAATAAACACCACAAAACAAAAGTTGCTGTTAGACAAGGAGATATACCTCATGGCACTTGAGAAGAAAGATCCTATGCTAGCTCGTGGCGTAGTAGAAGATCCTGATCTAAATTGGCTCTGCAAATCTTGTCCTCACTTTGTAGAGTGTTTGAAAAATGGAGAGAAGA
>JAGWFS010000298.1 GCA_028867785.1 Nitrososphaerota archaeon | reverse complement strand
TTTTTGTAAATGATGCAATATCCGCTGCAAAGGCTACATGACTCAGAGCAAAAAGACCAAGAATGATAGTTACAGTTATTGCAAGAGGAAGCGTTTTCATATCCTAATCCGTTTTGAAGCTGACATTTGTGTAGAAGGCTTCAGTGTAATTGTCTATCTTGTTTTCAAGAAAGCATGTCTCTGTCTGGTTTGTTATCACATGACTGTCTCTTGGAAATTCCACCTTGGTATCAAACAAGGAGAGGAATTTGAAAGAGTATGCACCATTAGAGTCAGGAAGAAGCCCCATCTCTGCATTTTCTGCATAAACTATGGAATGTCCTTTCTTTATTGGCATCACTGGCGGGTGGCCTCCCTCCCCAGTTACCTTTTCAGAACCGCATATTGCAGGATAGGTTCGAAGCTCAGCTGTTACCATAAATGGATACGGCATGCGAGAGTAGTCAAGTATGTCAGTCCCGTTGCCATCGACCACACTGTAGAACTTTGTATAATTCCTAGGCAACGTGCCCCATGTTTT
>JAGWFS010000297.1 GCA_028867785.1 Nitrososphaerota archaeon | reverse complement strand
CATGCAGATCAAATCGGTTCCGCTCCTCAACAGTGAAAGCTGTTCCCTTATTCAACGCTGGCTCTAGCAACAAATCCCTCCCGGTCAATCCTTTCTCGATGACTAGATCATTTTGATCCTTAGTTGCTTTCAACGCATTTTTAGTTGCAATCAAGTCCAAATATATCATTTCCAATCATATAAACATCTTTAGGCAATAGTAGAATATGGGATCCGTTATCCTTTTCAAACTCTGTCCGGCACCCTTTACATATGCGCTTGGTCTTGTTTGATTTTTCTAATGAATGTGCCATCTAGTTTGTCTCCTAGTATCGAAAGCTGTCTTGCTTGATTGCCTGTGGCAAGCAAGAGTTTCTTGTAAAGAATATTGTTCTATCATTTATCTTTACAACATGATTTTTTGGATCAACCGCAATGACTCTGGCATCTATAATCAGTTCTATTTTGAGTCGCATAAAAATTCGTCTTTTTAACAACAGTGTTTCTCTTTTCATCTTTCCTAGAAAATGCCTCTCTCAGA
>JAGWFS010000296.1 GCA_028867785.1 Nitrososphaerota archaeon | reverse complement strand
TAGTTTATCTGTGGACATTTTCTACAAACATTCTGGAAGTCATTCCATATTATTTTAACTGGCAATACGGCCAGACTCATTAACACTTCGATACCTTGCTGTACTCTGGACTCAGCAGCACAACATGCGGCTTACAGTCCTTGATTTTCCTGTTCTGTCACACAGTTGTAACTATATGTGAACAAAGGAAAGCGTAAAGCAAACTCAGACGGTACAATACCGATATACATAGGAATGGATCTGCACAAGAACTACGCCCAAATAGGTGCAATGGACTACAAGGCAAAACCACAGATTACAGGTCTAATCTCTTTTGAATCTTGAATTTCTCAGACAAAATCATACTGCTATAGATACCCATTATAGTACCATACATGACATGAAATATCATGGCCCCCCACATTATCAAAGGTAGGTTTTTCTCCAATGCGACAAGCATAGAACGATCATCGTCTGTAAGCCCCGTGAAATTTGCATTGTGGGAGATAGAGTTTATGGCTGGCAGTACAACAAATAGTGT
>JAGWFS010000295.1 GCA_028867785.1 Nitrososphaerota archaeon | reverse complement strand
TTTCCATATCATAACAGGATTCAGGGCGGGCAGGATGGCATCATAAGTAGGATAATCAGTTACAATGAGGTTTATACTGTCTTTTCAGATATTTTGACTAACTAGTGAGAAACTGAGTCACATAGTTTGCAAAATTACATAATCAAATTGACGTGACCGGCTTATTCCAATCACAGTCAACTAATAGTGTGGATTTCACATTATTAGCAAGGAGTGATTAAGAAAATTTGAAATTCTATATTGAATTTGAACCATGCAAAGAATGTAAGACAATAATCAGAGAAATATCAGAGAACGCGGACGAAATTCAAACAGATGAAGGTTCCAAGAGATTTTTGCGACACATAACATATAATCATAGTGAGGTAGTACAAGATATAGTCAAGGATTTTCCAAAGGAAGACTTTCCATGGTTTAGATAATTTCCATGGATTGGATAATAGTCTTTTATCGTGACAATCTACCAGATTAGTGAATCAGCTCTTGAGAAAGTCCAGTAATGCACAGTTTACCTCATCTGC
>JAGWFS010000294.1:250-521 GCA_028867785.1 Nitrososphaerota archaeon | reverse complement strand
ACTCTAGCTTGCGAACAGTCGAGTGGAAGAACAATGCTGTAATAATGATAGATCAAACAAAACTCCCTAACAAACTCGAGTATGTAAAATTCAAAGATTATAACAAGGTGGCTGACGCCATACGAAATCTTGTAGTGCGAGGCGCACCTGCTATAGGAGTTGCAGGAGCATTTGGCTTGGCACTTGCATCACTGCAAAGCAAGGCAAAGACAAAAGAAAAATTGTTAGAAGATATGGAAAAGGCAAAAAAAGTCCTTTTTGAAACAAGGCC
>JAGWFS010000294.1:0-240 GCA_028867785.1 Nitrososphaerota archaeon | reverse complement strand
ATACAGCAAAGAAAGGAAACGATACAAATGAAATAAGAAAACAAGTTGTGGAGACAGCTCAAAAGATGGCAGTAGAAGATGTAGAAATCAACATGAAAATGGGAAAATACGGCTCTGAACTATTTTCAAACAACGATACCATAATGACCCACTGCAACGCAGGAGCGCTAGCTACAGTGGGATACGGAACCGCACTTGGTGTAATCCGTGCAACAAAGGACAGTGGAAAAAATATCAAAG
>JAGWFS010000293.1 GCA_028867785.1 Nitrososphaerota archaeon | reverse complement strand
ACCCGCTTGTAATCACGGCATCCACAGGTGGCATCAATGTTACCAAGATTTTGGGAGTGCAGATAGACAATAATTCTACAGTACTTCTGGGTGCAGGTCCTATTACCTTGGACAGACAGATTGCATTTTCTGGAACTGGAGGGTGGTTGTCAACAATGCGGGTAGTTGTATATGATCCCAAAAATGACAGTGGTAGCTTGCCCGTAGCGCTATCTGTACTTGGCATGATAAATGGCAGTACCACTTCTTCCCTTCCGCCATGGCTCTCTGTAGTTCTACCACATGCAGGATTTCTGCTCAATGCAACCGCGCCTTATTATATTCCAGTAGGTATCACTACCAATGGAGCACCACAATCAGGCACGTATGAAATAGCAATAAGTGAAAATGTAGGTGGGAAACACTTTGTCATGCCTGAAAAAATTGTAATTACAAATATGTACTTGTGATAAAATGAAAACTCACATGTAAAATCTTTCGCATGGGAGTTTTCATTTTGTATACGTACTGGACATGTATGGT
>JAGWFS010000292.1 GCA_028867785.1 Nitrososphaerota archaeon | reverse complement strand
ACACTGGAACATATGGGGTAAATCCTCTCCTTTACGCACAGGGAATAAAGGAGGTTCTCCTAGACAAGGGGGTGGAGATCTATGAATCCTCCGAAGTGCTCTCCTATGACGATCATACGGTACGTACTCATCTTGGATCTGTCACTGCAGACAAGATCATCTTTTGTATTGACAAGCCAAAAAAAGAGATAACAAAATACTCTGAAGATGTGTATCATGCGCAGACTTTTCTCTCTATAAGCGAACCGTTAGGAGACAATGACATTGCAAATCTTTTCCCCCAAGGCCCGTTACAATGCTGGGATTCTGATCTAATCTATACTTATTTTCGGCTAACTGGAACAAAGCGGTTGTTAGTTGGCGGAGGAGATATGCTAACAACATATGCAAAAAATGATACCACAACTACTCGAGTCGTAAACCGAGTGATAAACAACTTAAAAGAAAAAATTCCTTCTATTAGGAATTTGAGATTCATTCAGTATTGGCAGGGTCGCATAGACATGACAAGAGATCTCATTCCA
>JAGWFS010000291.1 GCA_028867785.1 Nitrososphaerota archaeon | reverse complement strand
GAAAACGAAGTTTGTGGCACTCTCATAGGCATAGTAGAGGATCCTAAGAAAATAAAACTCGTTGAAGATGAAATATCTGCAATCAAGTCGGTAACATTAGATGAGCTTTTATCAGAAATCGAGAAATCCCCGCAGATCTTTTGTCCTTGGATGCTAGTTGCGCTGTATTTTCTTTCCGAGTCAAAAAATAATGTGACAGAAGATCATAAGAAAATTCTTAAAATGTGGAACAGAAATGACATTAAAAATCGTTTAGAAGCATCTTTGAATTATCATTTTCCAGATCATCGATGGGAGTTGAAAGAGGAACGCAATTGAATAACCTAGTCAAGATAGCAACAAGAATTGATTCATTCCTTTTGTCTAGACTGAAAGGAGAACCATCCGATCTATACAAGGCTGCAAGTTATCTAATTGAGCATGGCGGAAAACGTCTAAGGCCGTATTTGGTCATAAAGAGCTGTGAGCTTTTAGGGGGATCCATAAAACAAGCGATTCCAGCAGCTGCTGCAATCGAGATGGTAC
>JAGWFS010000290.1 GCA_028867785.1 Nitrososphaerota archaeon | reverse complement strand
AACCTCCCTCAAGTATTCTGGATTGTCATAGCAGTCAGATAAATTTGAGTGATATATCTCAAAAAGCCTATTGCTTACTCTTTCCAGTGTAACAGATCCGCTATCAAGTAGAGCTTTTTGTATGGCAATATCAACAAACACTTTCTTTGTCTGATCAGACATTTTAAAAAACAAGTCCAGTCAATCAGGAAACATCCTTGTCTGGTATTGTATCATGCAGTTGATTGTGAATAAATATTCCAGTCTCTGTTAAACGTAGAACGATATGATCTTCTTCTTTTTCAGGTTCTATCCAATCAAACATCTTCATTAGATTTAGATATCTTTTGGTCGTGTTATTGTTTAGTCCTGCGTAGACTGCCGTATCTGTGATCCTGCTTTTTCCCATTTCATATAGCGCATCCAAGATTCGCTGCATTACGTCAATGTTATAGTTGAGTGAAACATGTTTTGCTTTTTTGCTAGTTGGTACCATCATGTTTTTTTCAGCTGATGTGTTAGCAAGAAAAAATACTATATAGGATT
>JAGWFS010000028.1 GCA_028867785.1 Nitrososphaerota archaeon | reverse complement strand
GATATTAAGCAAAAGGCCGAAGCATACCTATGTTACAGGTTCATAGCCCCCAATTTTTATGAAATGCAGGCTCAATCTCTCATGGAGAAACTTATTCCCTATGCAGATGATTATCAGCTTACTATGCTTAAAATTCAAAACTTTAAGAATAGGGCAGTTCCTTCAGGATGGTGGATGGATTTGGATGCTTTGGAAAATGTGGCACTCAATAAGGGTGGTAAAAACATGGAACCTAAAGAGTTACTGCAAATGTTCTTTGAAACAGGGGTATTGATAGGACGTAGCAAGGATACTTCGGGTGAGCCTATGGGTCCAAACTGGAAACCTGTCATCCCTATCGAGAATACCGCAGCAAGTGAACTATCCATGTTTTATCAGGATATTGTCAATATTGTGTCAGCAATTGAAAAAATGGTTGGCTATAATGATATTACCGCAGGGAATCCAAATCCCCGTACCCTTGTTCCAGGTTATGAGATCGCCAATGAAGATACCAATGATGCCTTGTTTAATTTGGCTTTTGCCGAAGAAATGCTGTCAGAGCAACTTGCCAAAGATGTTTTGTGCAGGATGAAGCAGGGTATTTTGAAAGGTAAGATTACGGGAGCCGCACCCTATAAAGGCGCCCTTGGCGTTAATACTATTCAGTTTATAGCCCTTGACCCGATGATTGGCAGACATGATTATGCTATTGAAATTCAAAAGAAAAGTACCGAACAAGAGAAAACATGGATTCTCAATCAGGTCAATCAGGATATTGCCAGTCAGCTTTTGGATACCAGTGATGCCATTATGGTTATTGAAAGTCACAACGCGAAGCAAGCAATGCAAATTTTGGCTTATAAGGTCAAGAAAGCTAAACAAATGGTTCAGCAGAATCAGATGGCTATGCAGCAACAGGCAGGTCAGCAGAATCAGCAATCAGCCGCCATTGCCGCCAATAGTCAGCAACAATTGGCACAGCAGGCTGCCCAACTTAAAATTCAGTTGGCTAATATTTCCGCACAGGCCGAACTGCAAAAGGCACAGATTATGGCTGACAGTCAGGAAAGAATTGCAGGACAATCCAATTTCGCCAAGCAAACGGTGGCACAGACTACGGCACAGGCAAAAGTTGCTTCACAGGCAATAGACGGAAATGCAGGCATCGCAAAAGCCCATGTAGCAGGACTTCACGCACTCGAACGTCAAAGATTGGCAAACATGGAAACCAAGTATGAGAATCAAGAAGCTGAGAATCCTCCCGCACCCGTAGAGCAGGGGTAAAAAAATATTTTGTAATTAAAAAATAATAATTACTTTTACTTAACCAAAACAACCTACCTCAAATGAATTTTTCAAAAAAGTTCTATGACATCGGCGTAGCAGAAGCAGGAGGGGGAACAGAAACACTCGAAGAAACAGCCCCCGCAGCAGTAGAAAAGCAGGAAACGAAACAGCCAGAAAAGTTACCAGTGGAAGAAAATATGTCCCCGGCAGCAATAATGGCAAAGCAAGGTGTCAAAATTACATCAGGCAGTTTGGCTCAAAAAGAGCCTGAAGCAAATAAAGAGACAAAGGAAGCACCACCCAAAGCAGAAGAAGCTGAACCCGTTGCGACAACGAATGAGGCTCCAAAAGCTGAAAAGGCGAAACCAGAATCTCAATCTCCAAAGCAGGAAGCACCAAAAGCCCAAAATCCTCCAATAGAGGCAAAAGCTGAAGTTGCTCCCCCGTCTTGGAAAGAAGTTCTTAAAAGTCAGCAACCCAACGATGTTTTAAAGGAGTTGGGATTCGATGACAAAACGGTACAGATTGCCAATAAGTTGAAAGGGTTTGAAAAGATTGATTTCTTCAATAACCTGATTGATGAATGGCAGAAAAAGGGAGATTTAAAGAGTTATTTACAGGAACTTACTACGGATTACTCTAAGATGCCACCCGAAGAAGTGATGCGACATCAACTTCGAGAGGAATATCCTAAAGCGTCTGAAGCACAGTTGAACGTACTCTTTAAAAATGAGGTTATTAAGGCATTCAAATTGGATTCCGATGACCCCGATGAAGTTGCCGAGGGCCAGCTACTCTTGGAAGCTAAAGCGGATAAACACAGGGATTCTCTAATTGACAGGCAGAAAACGAAATTATTCCCCGAAGTACCACCGCCGCCAGAACCTGAACCTGATTTGCAGGCAGAGAAGGCACAGCAGGAGTTTGAATCGTACAAGGCGCAAGTAAAAAATGACGAGTTCACGAAGGATGTTTTTGATAAAAAAAGGATTATTGTAGGGACAGGACGGACTAAGTTTAACTACCCCGTTGACCCCGAAAAAATAGAAGGAGTTCTTTTCGATACCGATAAATGGCTTGAAACTCAATTTAATATTGACAAAAATCCAGACGGCACCGTAAAGACTGCAATCCCCAAGACTCGAAACCAAATACTAACCGCAGCTTTCGCACTTGACCCTGATAATTTCTTGAAGGAATATGCAAAGCACTACGAATCTCTTGGAAGCGAAAAAGCCATCGAATCCATTGATAACGCTAAACGCGCGAATATGCAAACCATAAACATTCCTGAATCGGTGCCAAAAGACCCCGCAGCAGCAATGGCAAAAATGGGCAGAAAAGTTCCCGGAGGCGTTTAATTCCCACCTTACATTGTTGAGTTGTAGTAAAATAAACAATTTTTTATTAACACTACAAATTCAATACAATGGCAGTTACTCAGGGTACAATGAACAAAGCGTTCGTATCCGCAATCGACTTTCTCGATCAGCGTGATATAGACCCGAATATTTACGATCAAAGTAGGGACCGCGCATTTACGGATATTATGAAAATCGTAAATCGCTACAAACCCGCAACGATGTTCAATTATCACAACTTCGTCAACAACGATGTTCGTGAAATAGGCACCATTTCCGCAGTTTCTAATACAGGGATGGCACAGGTTACTTTCACCATCAACACCGCAGCCACCTATCCCCGTCTTGGAGATATTATCAAATCTTCCAATGTCAATTGCGCAGGCAAGCAGGCTTTGGTAATTTCCGCACCTACCTTTGGGTCAGGCACCGCAACGCTCACTGTTCGTTCAGTAGCAGGTAATGCTTCTCCCTGGTATGCTACTGTGGGAGATACCATTTCTTTCGCTTCTGATGCCTACGCTGAAAAGTCAGATGCACCCCCCAACAGGCGGTATGCCCTGACCAAGTATTTCAACCTTATTCAGATTTTCCGTGAAGTGGATGAAATCACTGACGTACAGAAAGTTGCCAAGATTGAAGTACAGGTAAATGGCGATTACCACATTCTTCCCTATCAGTTTATCCAGAAGAAAATTAAATTGGAAGGTGATATTTCA
This sequence comes from Nitrososphaerota archaeon, assembly GCA_028867785.1. GTDB lineage: Archaea > Thermoproteota > Nitrososphaeria > Nitrososphaerales > Nitrosopumilaceae > Nitrosotalea. Next base: position 2,216 of record JAGWFS010000028.1, on the reverse strand, counting down.
GTAGCCATGCTTTGTGGTGAACAGTCTATCACTCAGTTTGGCGATCAGAACCCATTCCTTGCAGATGCCACTTCAGGACTTCCTATCCAAACTACTGGTGGACTTGATTGGTACGCTGTGAATTATGGTATTAATGACCAAGCACCTGTTTTGGGTATTTTTAGCCTTACTACCATTGACCAAATGATTGATAACTGGATTGCTAACAAAGCACCTACCGATCAGATGGGCTTCATGGGTTCAAGGGCTTACAGGCTCATTTCCACTTACCTGAAAAATTTGGGTTCCAGCGGTGTTACTTCTGTGAGGATGAACATTGACGGACGGACTATGGATTTTGAAGTAGAACATTTGTCCTACGGTGGTTATGAACTTGATTTTGTTCACGTTCCTATCTTCGATAACCCTCAATTGTTCAGTGCTACACTTTCCCCGGAAATCAATGGTTCTATCTATTGGGTTCCTAAAGGAAATGTAGATACTGTGGATAACGGGCAGCAGCCTTACCTTCAAATTCGCCATACCCCTTCACCTTTCGGTGGTGGTGTAAATGGTTCCAACAACGGAATTATGGCAGAATGGAGAACTGGCGCACTTGCTGAAACTCCAACTTCCAGCCTTGCACAGCTTCATACCGACTGGTATACTGCACAGGGTCTTGAAGGATTGGCACCCAAGCACTTCCAGAAGTTCAGGGTAATATAAATATCACAGGGTGGGGAACTTATTCCTCACCCTTTATTAATAACAACAACTTAAATCAAAAACTATGTTAGAACAAGAAGGTATTTACAACGATCTTTCTCCGAAGTTGAGAGAGAAGTTGGAAAAAAGACTTGAATCATTCGGTAAAACCGTAACATACAAGTTTAATTTGGGTAGGCGAAATCCAGACCCACAAAAATACAATGGTGAAACTATCTATCCTTCCATGTACGTACTTCATCCAATGCAATGGAAGATTACCGATAATGACGAGGATAGAAAAGACAAACAGAAAGTCAAGAATATTGGGGTTATTGAGAGTGTGAAAGAAAATGACAAGGGTGGTAAAGAATACCGTTTTCAGCGGGTAATTGTCAAAGACATTGATAAGGGTAAAAAGTCCTTTGATATGACCAATCCTGATGATTACAATATGGTTATGGCACTCGAAATGCACCCAAAGATCAAAGGCAGTATGTTCCCCAATAACCAAGTAGTAACCATTGGAGAAAGGATTGACGAGACTAAACTAGCTACCCAACAAAGAGAAGAAAGGAGCGCAAGGAAGAAAGCACTTGACGCAGCCGAAGCAATGAGTGATAAGGAAATTGTAGAATTTGCAGATGCTATGGCTACCGATGAATGGGATAGCAGCCAGGATATTTTGCTTCTTAGGAATAAGGTTGAAGAAATGGCAGAACAACGGCCTACGATGTTTAATGACCTTATTTCCAGCAAGAGGATGAAGATTCAGGCAACGGTAAAACGTGCTATTGACAATCGCACCATAAGTTATAATCCGGCAGAAGGCTCACTTTCATGGACATCCACACAGCAGACCTTTGTGGTATTGGGAACAGGGACAGGAGATAAAAATGATGTAGAAAGATTTGCAGAATGGTTCCTTACCAATGGCAAGAAGGCTGATGACATACTTAAAAAGATTAGTTCTCTTGCAGAAAAGCCAACGGAAATTAGTTTTTGAGATACGTTGTTAGATGGGATAAAACCCTGAGAGGCATGGCTACATTCGTAGTTGCCTGATTTTTTACAATTAAAGCTATAAAAAATGGCCTTTAGTCAGAATTTCAGTGTAAGTCAGGTTACAGGTTATCCAAGTCAAATAGTCCTCACAGATACAAGTACCGGTAGTGATGGAAGCATAGCAAGTCGAAGGGTATATTTAGCGAAGGCAGATGGAACTTTTTTGGTTCCCGCAGGCACTTCTACTCAATATATTACTTGGGCTTATGCCAATGCTTCCATTACTATTGATGCTTTGGATAAGGATTATGCACTATTGATAACCGTTCAATGGCTTGATGCAGGGGGAGCAATACTTTATGCTCTTAATTCCCTGAATGGTGAAACCCTTTATAACGAGACTTTTGACTATTTGCTTACTCAAATGATGGCCTCAAATCCATATTTGGTAAATGATAATGATTTCTTTCCTAATAAAAGTTTGTTAAGGACATTTATAGATGCAGGCAATCAGGCCATTACTTTGG
>JAGWFS010000289.1 GCA_028867785.1 Nitrososphaerota archaeon | reverse complement strand
CCCGGGCCCGTAGATTTTTTTAAATAGTAAAATGACGAGTTCAAAAGGGCCCACCAGTATAATCTTCTTTTTATGGTTCCACTAGGCATGGAAATATGTCTTGAAACTAAGAAAGGAAGACATTCAAAGTATTAGTGAGGAATCCCTGCAATTATTCTATCAGGGAATAAAATCTCCGGTTACCAAGGAAAAGTACACCAGGACATTGAGAAGAATACTTTGTGACGTCCTGGAAGATATTTTGACAGGAACATTTGAGGAAAGAGCATCTCAATTTGTAAATAAATCAAAGAATGATCCAGCCTGGGCCATGGGTGTACTTTTGTCAATATCTAAGAAGATGAGAGACAGAACTGAACTGCAGTCAACTGACAAAGATTATCTCAGTCCTAATTTTTTTAGTCGATATTTCAAACCAATTAAGAAACTATTGTACATGAATGAAGTTCCAATAGCTTGGAAGAGAGTCTATTTATGTAACTCTAAGACATGATGTAAGTTCTTCAAAATTCCCAAGTTCTCGATA
>JAGWFS010000288.1 GCA_028867785.1 Nitrososphaerota archaeon | reverse complement strand
ACAGCTGAAGCTGCATTGACCATTGCAATAATTTTTGTTTTAAGACTTTTTTTGAAGATAGAATTAAAGTTCATTCTGATGTTTGAATATCCTTGGAGAACCATAATATGTTCACGTGTGTTTGAATTGATCATACATGGAAATTTTTCTACATTGTGATAGGACGGATATTCTGTGTTATTATAATTTAGAATTAGAATTTTCACTTTGTTGATTGACATCTGCAAGTTTTTTTCTAAGTTCTTCCTCAACCTCTATAGCGCGAAGTTTGGATGAAACTATATCATGCAACAGTTCTATATCATGTCTAGCCAGTGCACGCTCTTCTAATTTTAACAATTCCCGTTTGACATACCCAATGTGTGAAAGTCCCCATCTATATCCATCTTCTTTGCTCAAGGGTTCCAAGTCTTGCATTCTTGCAGCATTCCAAATACCATCAGAGTAATAGTCGTCTTGGTCATTGTTCATAAACACCAAATCCAACTTGAAGAATTAAAACAATTACGCATATTATGGCTTTATTT
>JAGWFS010000287.1 GCA_028867785.1 Nitrososphaerota archaeon | reverse complement strand
AAAACTGCAATCTGTTCAAGTTCCTTAAACTGCATATCTGCCGCAACAAGTTCATCGTATAGTTTTATCACCTGTTCCTCTGTCAAGTTGGCTTTCTCAGGCATCAACCCGAGAGGAATTAGAATACTGTCTATAAACTCCCACATGTCGTCCAACGTTAGAATATTTTTATTTACATGCCCATATGCCGTAAATGAGATACAAGCGCAGTTTTCACCATTACCTACGCAACCATAACCATCAGATTTCAAATGGTAATGTTCCTTTAGATCATGCCCACAACTTTTACACTTCGCTATGTCAAGCATTTGGGTTTCCCTTGACTTGTATCTACTGCTGTATTGTAATGCGATGAGTCCTCTCTCTTATACACAGGGGCCCTTTGCATGATAACATAAATACATTTTTCAAGATTAGGTGTAAATTTTACTCGTTTCCACATTATTTTCAAAAAAAGATAGGGTAGATTTGAAAACTACGGATTAAAGTTACCGCCTATTTGTATTGTATAATCAAAGCATTTCCAG
>JAGWFS010000286.1 GCA_028867785.1 Nitrososphaerota archaeon | reverse complement strand
GCCTGGTTTTTCTTATTTTGTCGTTTCAAGGAGAATTAGGAAATGAAAACTCTGTTTTTGATAGTTGTCATTGCAACAACGATCTCCATAGTTGCATTTGGAACATACGTGATCGTTCATCCAATTTTTGGAGGGATTGCTCCTTCCTCAACTATCCGAGGCTATATTCAAATCGACACGCCAGGGTTAGAAAAAACATACAAGATTGGTCAGCCGATAAATTTCTCCGTATTAATTCAGGGATTTGGATTGTATCCATGTCAGTCTCCGCAGATTGCAATTTATGATAATAACACCCAAACCAAGTCTGTGTTCTATTACACTACGCAGAGTGTTTCATGTCCTGATTCATCAGAACATTATCTTTTTTATTTTCCTTCACAAAACGACACATTCTCTACAATGATAAACAAGACTGGAAATTATACTGTCAAAGTATCAATTGGACAGGATTCGTACCAAAAGCAATTTTCTGTAACTGCATATGATATTACAGGAATCTATGATACTGGGGTTACTCCAATGTACA
>JAGWFS010000285.1 GCA_028867785.1 Nitrososphaerota archaeon | reverse complement strand
GTAAAATATTTTGCCGCTCCAGTCTGAGCATACGCTGTGAGGAAGCCGCGACGAACCGACCCAAAAACCTACACTGGATAGTTAGAGGTTGAAACCGCTGACCCAAACAAGTTGTAAAGAAACGGGTCATTTTCGGGGGTTAGAAAGTGGGTGTAAAGTTACGGTTGATTACCTCTCCATTCCCCCGCAAAACGTTGGCACTCACATCTAGTACAATCTTCAGGATAATCATATTCTTCAAACCTATGGGGACAATTACCACATATTTCGTGTGATGAAGGCGAGGGATTTGGTAATGGCGGATTAGTTCTTACCATTCTGTAACTCTAACAAATCGTCAAACTAATTGAAATACCTTTGTTGTCTTTCTTTGTCTGTTTTGGAAAGGATCGACCTAAAGTCAAGTATGTTAATGGTTGGGACACAGTTGAAAATCAGGTCGATTTGGAAATGAGTGTTCAATTAGGTCGATGGGTTGGATGGAAAGAATGTTCAGTTAGGGAGATAGCATCCCTACTGACTTGGAGTCAAT
>JAGWFS010000284.1 GCA_028867785.1 Nitrososphaerota archaeon | reverse complement strand
GACACGTGGAGGTTATTGAAAATTGAGAAGTTTGGCTCAAAGAAAGTAAAGAATCTGTTTCTTGAAAAGTGCAAGAGCAAAAAAATTCAGTACAACGGTATCAACCAATTCTTCCCTCTCGATTTGACACAGACACTTGAACCATACTTGGAAAAAGGATTGACAAGATTAAGCAGAGAATCTTTTCCTCCACTACAAACTATAATCGACGAATTAAGTCAATCATTGAAAACGCTGCTAGCATAGATTTTATTTCCACAGCAACTGCTGTTGCCACAGCTGTAAATTATCAAAACAACGATTGTTCTCCGTTAATGTGAATCAAGTGTTTTAATTCTATTAGGCCTTGATTGTTCAATGAAACGAAAGGCCACATCGGAAATATATTCAGCTGCGCTAATGTTTGCAGTTACACTTGCAATTGCTGGACCAATCACAGGATTTTTCAGAATGTTAATTTCCTGCCCTAGAATGCAGCTTGCAATTGGATATGACCGCAATTCGAATTTTGTACGAGGCAACTTTCCTTGGC
>JAGWFS010000283.1:305-534 GCA_028867785.1 Nitrososphaerota archaeon | reverse complement strand
AACATGGTGGAAGGATCAAAGTATCAAACAACCCCACAACGTTTACAATAATTTTGCCAAAAAATCGTTGAGGATGTCATCTAACCAAGATATACCACAGTCATAGAAGTTTTTTACAACTCAGGCAACAACGTGTTCTACAGGTACAAGGCTTGAGGGATTTTTGTTGAACTTGCCCACTATGTATTGCACCTTGTCGTCTCCTTCCGGCATTGGATTTGCACACTTG
>JAGWFS010000283.1:0-295 GCA_028867785.1 Nitrososphaerota archaeon | reverse complement strand
CACGACAGCATCATAGTCAATCTCACCTATGAACCTGTCACACCTTGAACAGTGGACAGATTTTTTGTCATAGATATTCATGGTATAGTATACTGCCCGACACTATTAAGGGTGGCACATGTTTTCCACCAAATGAAAAATGATACGAACACAAACAAATTGTTGCAAACAGTTAACCTTATCCGTTAAATGCGTGATTGAAAAATAACAATCATGTCATATTCAGACTGGGCACCGTTTAACAAAGAAAACATTACCAGAGCACCAGTCAAAGCAGGAGTATATTTTCTTGGCT
>JAGWFS010000282.1 GCA_028867785.1 Nitrososphaerota archaeon | reverse complement strand
AATTGGAACTATTAAAGGCACTGTGCAACCTGTTAAATATGAGAATAGTTTCATTTTCCCCATCAGCCCGCAATCCTTGAATATTCAGAGAAAATCTTTATCGGCGTGGTATGAAACACAGGGAAGTGCTACTCAAAATTATGTGAATCGCATCATAGATGTATATGGATTGACGCCTCCTATTTTCAGTATTCGGGGAACCACAGGTTTTAATAAATATTCCAATACCAATTACAACATGCCGGGAATTGCTCTGATGCAGGCATTGCAAGGATTCATTGAGCTGTACTTTAAGACTTCTCAAACATCCGCAGTAATCGGAAATACGGCCCCCTCCAATTTACAATGGCTAGATTATTTCTATGGGGAATATTGGAATGTAGTCCCGATTGGTCCTGTCAATGTGCGGCAGGATTCCCAACGCCCTCTTTGGATGTATTACGAATTGACTTTGGCCGGAATCTCTCCTCTTGGACAATCGCCGCCGAAAATTGATACGACTACATTTCAATTAAATGAAGAACTTGCCAATAT
>JAGWFS010000281.1 GCA_028867785.1 Nitrososphaerota archaeon | reverse complement strand
AATACATGTCAAAATAGCAATTATAGAATAGTATGATATTTTCATGATTTACAGGTACTGGACATGTATGCTTTAAAAAACTGGTGTAGGATTCTTCTAGTTTTTAGCACGGATTTTGAATCTTGCATGACCCACTGGGGGAATTATTCAATCAGTTCAATTCTCTTCCATAATTCCGTCAAAAAAGTATTAGACGGGCGTGTCTGGCCTGTCTATGAATAGATATTAAACTAATTTAATCAAACCCGCCCAGTTTAGTTTTGTGAGGGAACTAAACTAAGTGAATAAAACCCTACAAACAAAATACAGGGGTGGGCTTGGTCAAATTAGTTTAATGTCTATTCATAGACAGGCCAGACACGCTGCTGTACAGTTCACTTTGATTATTTCGGATACATGGTATTTTGTGCAAAACCTATCTTCTATCTTAAAATGATAATGTGAGGATAAAGAAACTTAAAATAATTAAAAACAATTTTGAATGTTACATGTCTGTCAAGATAAAAGATGTCAAGGCCAAAGTTATAAGAGAA
>JAGWFS010000280.1 GCA_028867785.1 Nitrososphaerota archaeon | reverse complement strand
ACCATATACTGCCATCAAACCCGTGTCTGTCAATTTCCTAATGTTTTTTAGTCAACTGCGATACAGTGGTCTAAATAATTGAAATTGTGTTAACAACCTAAAAAGACTTTTTAAAGTATGTTTTTTGTAGTTTAAAATAGTAAAATTATTGGAGGATTCCAGTTTTCATTTTCATAACTAGTATATTCCACGATGCCACGGTATAGAACCTGTATATGGATGGTCACCAACTGTCAAGAGTTCAATAGGGCACGTATATGGAATTCCTAGTCCGTATGTTCCTTCCTTTGCAGAAGGATCTATCTTGATAACATATGTTAATTTCAAAGTATGATTTGTGACATTTTCAATGTTGGTTGAAAATATGCTAATACCATCCAAGTTTCTTGTGTGAGGAGAATATGGATCATCTAGTGTATATATTGCCGTCTTGTTGAAAAGATTTGAAATTGTACTGTTCCTACCAAGTCCCAGTGAAGATTGTATTGTACCGTTGAATGAAGTATTACCAATATCATAACCTTCCCCAATAAAT
>JAGWFS010000027.1 GCA_028867785.1 Nitrososphaerota archaeon | reverse complement strand
AACATATGATGGTTCAAGTACTCCTGCCGGAATTGTTATTTATTTTGATAATGTATCACAATCACTTACAACTATTGTAAATAACCTAACAGCATCAATACTAAACAACAACAATGTTGTCATTGGTGCAAACGGGGATGTAACTAATCCTTTTACTGGTCAAATAGACGATCTAAGAATCTACAACAGGGCGTTATCAACATCAGATGTAACAGACTTGTACAACAATCCAGCCCCAATGAAATCAGTATTATATGATAAATCCTATTCAGGCCCACTTTCACCCACAACCTGTATTTATGTACCATATATTACCAGTAACCAATATACCCTTACAGCCCAACAAACCACATCAACTTATTATAAGACAATCAACGGTGAGTTATATTCTGTCACCTGAGTTTTATAAATCTTAATAAACCTAGATTTTAAATCTAACTCATGGGTTCACATCATCTCCACAAGATACCTTTTAGTTCAGACTTTGCTTATTCCATATCAGAAACCCTTACAGCCTTAACTGACACAATAACCAAGGCATCAAATGATCATGCCTCGGAAACCATTACGACACTAACTGATTCCACATCAAAATCTACCTCGGATAAAGTTGCTGAAACTATAACAAATCTTACAGATGCCACAACTAAAGCAAGCTCAGATCATGTCTCGGAAAGTATAACTAGTTTAACCGATACCACGGCTAAAGGTTCAAATGATCAGGTAACAGAAACCATAACAAGTTTGACAGATTCTAGTGGAAAATCCACCAGTGATAAAGTAAGCGAAACCATTACCGCCCTGACAGAAACAACAACAAAATCAGGTTCTAATTTGGTATCAGAATCCATTACAAATCTGACAGATGTGCCAACACTTCAAACCGTGAAAAAAGTGGGTGAATCGATTACAACACTGACTGAAACCGCTGGCAAGTCAACAGTAAATGTAATAGAAAATGAAACGATTAACAACTTGACAGATTCAGAATCTCGGCAGGTACAAATGCAGTTGGCATTAAGAAGCAAGAAAACAGGCATAAATATTGATAATCCCAGAATTCAAGACAGTATTTCCAACCCCGCAACTACAGAAAATATAGAATCCCCGAAAACAACTGAATCTCTATCAAGTCCGGCAACAACTGAAAGTATAAACAATCCAATATTAAGCGATAGTATAAAATCACCAGCAATTACGGAAGATATTCAATCACCCAGAACTACTGATTCAATTAATAGTGAAACAACCACAAATGATGTAAATTCCCAACAGACACAATTATCCACTAAAACACCCAAGAAATCTAATAATATATCAGAACCTTCCAAATAATCATTAAATACTAATTTTGAGGCTATAAAATCATGAGTCAGAATATGCTCGGCAGAAACAATTCCTTTACGGTGTTTGTGGGTAGTCTTGAGACTATAACAGTAATCATTCAAGATAACGCTGGTAACGCCATAGACTTGACTTCAACTTCTACCTATAACAGCGTAAAGCTAAACGTTTGGACACCTGACGGTACTCTAATCATTAATGCCGCCGGGTCTTATGGAACTAGAAACTTGGGCCAAGTGCAGTATACTTTTGCTAGTGGAGACACCGTATCAACTAACGCCGGTAACTGGGAAGGTATATTCATCTGCTATGACAACTCATCCCCAACACCAAAAATAACACAATATTCTGATATCTTCAATATAACCATAAAACAGGTTGGCTCGGGCTAAACACTTAATAATACCTATAACTTATAACTTTCAATGCCACAACAGCCAAACATAATATGCCCACAATGTGAAAAAGGATTTTATGTCACGCCAAAGCATAAAGGCAACATAACTTGTTTTAATTGTGGTAGCATATTTGAAAGAAGTGAAAGCGTTCTTGGGAAGAGGAAGATATGAGCCTTGAAAATATAGGTAATGAGGTTTACATAAGGATGAATCAAGCTATAATTAAAAAGGCAGTTTCGGGTAAAAGAGAAGGAATATTTCATGTATCAGATTTGTTAGAGCCTAAATGTCTAAGAAATGTCTTTTATTCCAAGACAGATCCTTCACCACGGATGGATATGTCTACAGCCAAGAATTTCTACTGTGGTAATATAGTGCATGATAACTCTGATCTGAGTTCAGTTGAAGGATTCCATGAGTTCAATATGGCTTATAATCCCGTTACTGACAAGTCGGTAGACCTACAAAAGGCATTAAAAGAACACCCAGACCAAAAGGACAAATTCTGGTATGATGTTGTGATAGGAACTCTGGATGACTTGATAATGATTAACGGCGAATATGTCATAGCCGATAAAAAGACAAAATTAAGCAAGCCTGAAACGGTATTGTTTGGAAAACAGTTTGACGGTATAAAACCTGAACACCGAAGCCAGCTAAGTATGTATAGATTGATGTTAAATAGAACCAGAAACATTGATGCCAAATTTGGGTGTATTATGAGCCTTGATTACGCAGATAAATTCAGTAACCCAAAACCACAACCATTTGAGCTTGAAAAGATTGAAGTAACCAGAAACAAGATGCTTGAACGCCTTAATGTCTTAAAGCAGAGCTTGATCACAAATGACTTGCCGGAAAGAACAATAATACCATGGATGTGTAACGAATATTGTCCTTATGCTAGCCTTTGCTTTAACGGAGACGGTGTAAAGTTTGCTTGACGCTATTTTATTTTACGGCAGACAATTCCATCCAGTTTGAAACACTACAATTTTGTGGCATAAAGAACATTTCTGTATCATACAAGTTTGTCAAAAAGAATCTGAAACAGTTATCCAACAAGTTTGATTCTATAATACTAAACCCGGGCTCGGGTAAAAGAAAGTTTGAGGCCCAAGAATACCATGATTTTGTCAAATCTAACAAGGAAAACTATAGTCTAGCCATGCAATATGATCAACCTGGGGAAATAAGGAGAACAATGTCATATTATCACATGGCTTTGGAAGATAACATAGATTGGGTAGTACCTATTCTGCATGAGGATTACTTTGTGGCATTAAACTATATACGTCCTATTTTAAGGACAAATGTCCTAGCTTTAGGACAAGGCAGTTCAAAACTGGAAGAGGATGAAAATTTGCAAAAATTACCAGCCGGAATATATCATGGACTGGCCAAAGCAAGGTGGTTAGAAAATAGGGATATATCATCAATAGATTCCAGCACGTGGTTGTCGGGGGTAAGAAACGGCAAGGTACAACTAATGTTTCAGGATGGTGTACATGAGGTTTTCCTCAACGAATTAAACGAGATCCAACGCAGTATGGAATTAAACAAGGAATTTGTGGATTTTGGTATCAATGATATACAATCTAAAGATCATAGATCAATATTGAAACTATCCCTATCTTGTCATTACAAACCACTGTTTAAAAGGTTACAGATTTACGAGAAAAATATTGGGTAATTTTGTTAGAGATTACCGAACTCTGCTCACATTCCGTTTTGATTGGTAGTGGAACGGCCTAGACTACATGGGATACCTACACTATAGGCGTAGGATTAACCAATAAATCCCAATAGATTCATAACAACAACAATATATATAAACTTTTCAGGATTTGTTTTATATATAAATGTCAGACTCAAGCGAAGAACCGATAGGTAAAGACAATTCACTATTCAAAATGAAGCCAGTAAAAGGCGGTATAGAGGTATCTGAAGACAGACGAAAGACAGTATCCCCATTTAATTCATCAAAACACCTTAAATATGCCAAAAAGGGAATATCTGCAAAATGTGATACCTGTGTATACCGTTCTATAAATGCGGGTGGTCGTGGAGGTTGTCCCAAATATGAGCCGGGCTCAGTTTGTACAATACGTTCAGATATTAAAAAACTTGTAACTGAACTTGATACCAGAAACCCAGATACCATACGCTACATGATGGATTTTATCATAAAAGAGGGCTTTGAAGCTGTGGTACTAGCTTATGCCCAATGCAAGATGGATTCAAACATACCTGACAGGAATACCAGAAATGAGATTGATAGTTTCGTCAAACGGCTTCAGGTATGGGATCAAATCAGGGATGACAAAGTTACCGTTACGGCCACGCAGGCAAGTCTGGGGTCAAAAGGAGATATTGAAAATATAGTCAAGATGCTGTCAATATCCAAGACCCAGAAAGACATGGGTGACAAGCTTAATGCCTAAGCCCACAGATGATCAGAGAGAAGACAGGGTAAACCTCATAAAAATACTAGATGCCTGTATGGACAAGCCCAGTATATTTGCCAAGACATTTTTAAAAATAGATCTTTTTCCATACCAGGTAGAATATGCGGATTGCAAGGATAGGTTCATAGTTTGCAGGCAAGCCAGGCAGTCAGGCAAGACCACTACTACAGCTATCAAGACAATTCACTTTGCATGGTTCGCGGACTATCTTCACGAACTTGTAAAAACTGAGGCAGACATAACACAAAAGGCAATATGTAATATTGTAATAGTAGCACCTACCCAAAACCAAGCCAATATCATGTTCGGCAGAATAAGGGATTTGATTCATACCTCGGATATTTTGGAACAATATGTAATAAGGGAAAAATCAGATGAGATCCATCTAAGATTTGCCAGTGGTCGGGGAGTAACAAAGATATTCACGAGAGCCGCGGGGGATAAAGGAACCAGTTTAAGAGGCTATAGCCCCCATGTTATCATAGCTGACGAATGCGCCTTCTTAAAAGAAGAAGTATTAGCTGCCTTTATGCCTGCCGGACTTGCTACAAATGCCAGAGTATGGCTGACTTCAACACCATTTAGTCCCGTAGGATATTTCTATGAAGCATGTGCCGATTCAAGGCCAAGAAAACCAGATGGTAAATGGAGAGAATTTCATGTCAAAGCCATGGATAATCCATTCGTTAGGAAAGATCCGGAATACTATGAGCAGATTAAAACCAAGATGACAAAAGACAAGCAGATGATGGAATTAGAAGCCGAGTTCCTTGATGTTGGTGATAGTTTCATCCCAAGGCAGTTGATAGTTGATGCCATGTCAGACAATGCCAAAAATGGGGTATTACCTGTTATCATAAAATACTATATGGGTGTTGATGTTTCAAGGGCTGGAAAAGATGAAACAGCTTTTGTGATAATAGGGGTAGATGATCATGATAACTGTTATTTGGTTACAATATACACCGAATCATTATCTAACATAGTAGATTTGAAGGATAAGATAGGTCAATACATCAAAATGTATAACATACAAACTTGTTATATAGACGAAACCGGGGTCGGCGCGGGCTTGGTTGATTTATGTCTCAAAGAGAATTACCCAGTTAGAGGTGTGGTATTCAGCCTAGAAGAACAAGAACAATTATACGAGAATTTGAGGCTATTATTTGAAAACCATAGAATATTTCTCAGGGGTGAAAGAAGGATAGCTGATCAGTTAGCCTATCTCAAGATCAAGTTCACGGAAGGTAACAAGATGAGGGTAGTATCAGAACAGGCAGATGACTTGGCAGATGCGTTAACATTGGCTTGCAAGGCAGTAGAATCCGGTGGCAGGGTATATCTACTTCCATCTTCAAAAGCTATATTTGGTTAAGTCACTTTAATATAAACTTTTCAATAAGTTTAAATACCTATTTTAGTAAGACTTATATATAATGCCAGCAGAACCAGATTCCGAATTATTTGAGGGTAGTAAAGGCCACTGGATTACAGTAAGAGGTCAGGCAAAGTTTATACCAGAAGGCAAAAAGCCAGAGGAAGTTATAGATGCCAAAAAGGCTTCTTACATGACATCTTCACAGGAAGCTCCGACCAAGATACCAAGCAAGGAAGTTCCACATTATGTTCTAACAGCAGATGAAATACGACAACCAGATACAGATCTAAGGGTAGGCGACAGGGTAAAATATCATTTTGGGACAAAATCCGGGGTACTGGTAAGATCAGAGGGTATAATTTCACAAGTATCAAGTAATGAGAATTTCAGGATAGAACATATCTTAACCAAGGATATAAGGAAAGAATCAGACTATACGGCTTATGGGTTATGGCAGGATATTCCAATCACGTTCAAGAACTGGATGCTAAAAAAGGTCAAGGCCCCACAGGATTATGCCAACAAGGACTGGCGTACAGTTCCCCCAGAACTTAGAAAATTACTAGCTAATAGTGAGTTATTTGTAACCAAGGGTACAGATGATTTCCAAGATTCCGAAGCCTTGATTTCTACTGCAAGAAACGAACAACATTCCAATCCAACCATGATAGCACCTTATGACGGGGCAAAAGAAACCAAGCAAAAAGCCGCAGATGAAAAGAATGAAAATAACTGGACCCGTGGAACTGACGGCAAGCTAATCAACCCCGCAGAGGATAAAAGACGTGATGGCAGGCAAGTTTATGATAATGAGGAACAAAACAATACATTTTCAGTAGGTGAGGAAGATACTAAAGAACCATGGAGCACAAACATTACAGGCGGTTCCAACAACAAGAAACCTGATCAATATGGAACAAATCTGGGTGACTGGAGAAATGCAACACCGAGTCAGGACTTTTCGGATTATGATGTAAAATGGGATACCATGCCAAAGAAGAACAAGATAGATTCTGGTACAGATGCCTATAGTGGTGAGGGTCAACCATTATCAGAAAATCCCAAATATGTGGGTTATGAAGAACCCAGCTCCCACGTAACCAACAAGGTAGGAGTACCAACAAATCCGGTTGAAAATAATTATGGCCCACGGTACATGACTAAAGCCGAACTTGCAAAATGGAGAAAGGAACACAGTGGCTAGGGAAGAAAATACCAACTGTCTGAGCTGTAATACCGAATTACAAAGCCGCTACAAGGGAGCAAGAAGAATATTCTGTACCCCCGAATGCAGGCAACGGTGGCACGACTCTAATCCTGGCAAGTCAGCCAAAGAAGAAGTTAAGAAAGTGGGGTAGTC
>JAGWFS010000279.1 GCA_028867785.1 Nitrososphaerota archaeon | reverse complement strand
TGCTGTTACGTACGGATTCTTTCCGGTTTTTGTCTCACATCGAGGTCTGCCAGGATTGCCAACGGCGTTTCCGTATACGCTTGCCTATTTTCTTGGTACGCTCACAACATCTTTTTTTGCTGCCGGGATTGCCCTCTTGGTAATTTCATGCAACAAATCAAATGAATGGTATCAATCTCTTAGATCTCAGAGTCATGTTGTTTAATTATTGAAGGCGGCAAAGTCTGCGGCACTTTTTTAAACGGTATCTATCCAGTACATGCTGCACGTGAAAACTCGTCACATTGTTACAATTCTTATCGCAGCACTAGCCGTAGGTATGGGAGTTTATGCAATAAATTCTGGACCAAAGGCAGGATTTTTCAGAATGCTAATCTCCTACCCTGGAATACAGCTTGCCATCAGATATGACAATAATTCAAATTTTGTACAAAGTGACTTTCCATGGCTTGCTCAGTCGTTTTACTGTGGGATAGGTCACAATTTTCATATAACAGGAACGAGCGGAATTGGAGTAAAATACATTCCATATGATTG
>JAGWFS010000278.1:254-540 GCA_028867785.1 Nitrososphaerota archaeon | reverse complement strand
TTCTTCAAACCCCTCATTACCTTCTCACGACCTCTAATCTCACCATTTAGGCGTTCCATCTTGTTGTTATTCCTATCGCCTTTCAATGTGATATGAGATTCATGTAACTACTCTAGGCATCTTCCTAGTCCAATATTCCTTCAAAAATGCTCTCGGTATGCTGGCAGTCCATCAGTAACAAGCTTGGTCGGTTTTTTCTCAGATATATCACTAGCCATTCTAAAGAGGTTTTTAGCATCATGATTGTTCTTGTTTTCTATTCATGTTTTTAGTGCAATCCATTTAT
>JAGWFS010000278.1:0-244 GCA_028867785.1 Nitrososphaerota archaeon | reverse complement strand
ATGAATCATGCAAAGAAAGATTCAAATGAAAAAAGAGATTAAGATTTATTGCATTTTGAATTAATGTAATTCATTTATCATCAATGTAATTAGAAACGAAACTGATGCGCTGGCAGGAATTGTGATTATCCATGCCCATACAATTCTTTTTCCCACTCCCCATCTGACAGCAGATAATCGTCGAACTGCTCCAACTCCCATTATCCCTCCAGAGATTGCATGTGTAGTACTTGCCGGAATTCCA
>JAGWFS010000277.1 GCA_028867785.1 Nitrososphaerota archaeon | reverse complement strand
GCATATGCAGGACTGGCGCCATCGCAGCGAGACAGCGGCGAGTCCAAGAGATCAGGCAACATAACAAAGCGTGGTTCGACGTGGCTCAGATACGCGATGGTGGAAGCTGCCCAGACAACGATACACAGCGATGAGAGGATTGGAAGATTCTACTCCAGGATAGCTACAAGGAGAGGTCCTCAGAAGGTAAAGGTAGCTGCAGCAAAGGAGATGCTTGTGATAATCCGGCACATGTTACAAAACATGGAACCATACCGTACACAGAATGAGGAACTGACAGAAAGAAAGTATAAGAGAATGGCAAGAGATTCAGAGTCTGTCTGATACAGCAACGTTCACAAAGGCTGTCCGTAGGAAGGACTGGAAAAATTTTGTATGGGAGAAACCATCCATAACAAACAAGAAATCATGCACATCCTGTGACAGTTGTAAGCCAGCACGCGATACAACAACTCTTTTTCCATCATGGTATCATTGTATGATTTGATCTCAGATCCAAACTTTCTCTTGATTACAGAAAATATCGTCTCACACTTGTTTCGC
>JAGWFS010000276.1 GCA_028867785.1 Nitrososphaerota archaeon | reverse complement strand
AACACAGATTTGTTGCCAAATGTGTTTCCATAGTCTGAGCTTGTTCTAATGTATACGTGTGGTGTTCCCTTTTGTGGGTCGTCTGCCCAAGCTACATAGACATTATTTGACGATACTGCAACCCTGGTTGTGATTGCCACGCCGACATTGCTTGCAATTACAGTTGATTTTCCAAACGTGTCTCCGCCATCCTGACTCTTTCGGAACAGGATGTATGTGTTGTTGCCATCACTGTCATCCCATGTAACGTATACATTGTTTCCTGACGCAACGGTGGATGATATCCTAGAGTATGTTGCATACAAGGCAGTTGCCTGATGCTCTGTCACAAAAAATAGTGTTACCGCAAAAAGCATGACTGATATATACAGGTTTAATGTTTTCATGTTCAAACGTACTGGATATCTACAGTTTAAAAAAGTGGCGTAGATTTCGCATCTAAGACACATTCCAAAAAGCAGGTCACGGATTTGTCACATAGAAATCATAGGACGCTCCTTTACTACGCCATGCTCCAAAATCTGCATGAAACACGTATACACCAGT
>JAGWFS010000275.1 GCA_028867785.1 Nitrososphaerota archaeon | reverse complement strand
ATTGAAAAATCAGGGAAAGTATTGCCAACCTGCAGGCCTCCCGTAGTTACAGATGCCGGTGCAAATTGTGTTGTTGATTCAGATTGCGGTGCTGCTGGTACAGGTTGATGAGTGTCAGAACTGTTGACTGCAAAAAATACAATAGCAGCAATTGCAACAGCTGCTGCAATCCCCGCTGCCACATATTTTGATTTAGATTTCTTTCCTGTCTTTAATTTTTTGTTGGCCTTCTCCATCTAGCAACATCCCTCAGATTTTCTTTTGTCAGATTCCTTTGATTCCTTCTTAATTTTTGACTGATTAACCAGCCACATTATAGCACACACGCCCACAACACCAACACCTGTTATGCAACAAAGCAACAATGGCAAAGCTACAAGCAATGATGCACCTAGTATAGGACTGACTGTAAATGACAGGTATACAGCAAAAATTACAATCACTCCTCCCAGAAGAAATGCTATTTTGTTTCTAGTCTTCATTATATCATCACTCCGCACAGCAGCTTAGCTGCTTTACGTTCTTTTTGAATGAAGTCGCTACAAG
>JAGWFS010000274.1 GCA_028867785.1 Nitrososphaerota archaeon | reverse complement strand
TGATTCATTTCAGATGATCACTTTACTACCAGTACTGGTATTTTTGATTTGTGCACTGTTGAATGAGCTGTACTTCCAAGAAATATTTCCCATATTGCACTGTGCCCATGCGCTCCTATTATGACAAGATCAAAATTTTTCTTGTTGGCATGCTCTGCGATATCCCGACTTGGAATTCCATAAGTTACGCATTCAGTAAATGAAACACCACTGCCTGCTGAGATCTTCTTTGCCTGGCCAAGAAATTTCCTTGCCTCTTTTGTTATGGTATCTTTGTAAGAACTTCGCATTCCAGGCATGTAGATTGGAGGCTGCAATGAGACCACGCAAAGACCTGTAATTGATGCACCACTGAGCTTCGCAAGGTATATGGCAATATCAAGAGCTTTGAAGGAGTGTTTTGAGCCATCAAGTGGTACCAGTATCTTCTTGATCTTCCGGCTAGCCATTTGTCATGACCTCCACACACACTGGTTCAGTGGTATTTGGGTTGCAACAATTTTCAATTTCCTTGATTTTGTTGATTAGAGACTTGTGGTCCACATCA
>JAGWFS010000273.1:287-551 GCA_028867785.1 Nitrososphaerota archaeon | reverse complement strand
CGGCACTGTAGTAACAGTATCAGGCACCGGCTTTCTAGCCTCATCTACTATTACAATAAAGCTTAATGGAGTAACACAAACCACAACTCCTTCAACTGTAACCACCTCATCATCAGGTTCATTCACTGCAACCTTTACAGTACAGTCAGGTGCAACAACAGGCGCGCTAACTGCAACTGATGGCACCAATACAGCTACTCTTCCCACATTTACTGTGTTAACTTCATCCATATCCGCATCAGGTGGATCAATTAGTCCAACATC
>JAGWFS010000273.1:0-277 GCA_028867785.1 Nitrososphaerota archaeon | reverse complement strand
GCACTGTAGTTACAGTCACAGGCACCGGCTTTACACCATCAAAGACTATTACGCTAAGCTATGGTGGAACAGTAGTAACCACAACTCCTTCAACTGTAACCTCTTCATCATCAGGTGGGTTCACTGCAACCTTTACAGTACCATCATCTACACATGGCGCTAACACTGTATCTGCATCTGATGGCACCAATACAGCAACTAACACATTTACGGTATCAACACCATCCATATCATTGAGTCCATCATCCGGAGCTACTAACACTGTAGTTACAGACAC
>JAGWFS010000272.1 GCA_028867785.1 Nitrososphaerota archaeon | reverse complement strand
GATACAACAAACACTCCACCAACTACAGGCATCACAATTATGGCTACAAGAATCATCCATACGGCAAGCGGAATGATTCTGAATTTTCGTATGTCTTTTTTTATCCTGTCGTTGAGTTCATGGTCTGTTATCTCTGATGCACTGTGCAGTCGTACAAGTTTACCATATGCATCCGAAGACGATACAATCAGAAACGTTACTGCACCTACTCCTGCTGCTGCAAAGAACACAAACAACGCAGTCAATGGACTGATGTGTGTTGCAAGCGAAAGAATGTCAGCAGGAGAACTGATTGTCCTGATGTTGATTGATTCAATTCCTAATGAATTGCCAACTTCTCCAATGATACTAAACAGTGCAAGAACTGTCATGCCTATCAGCCAGTTCTTGCCAAAACCTTTTACCTTTTCCCGTTTAGGTTCATGGATTTTTGGTCCTTCTTCTGCATTTGGTTTAGAAGGTTCTTCCATGGTTGAATCTTAGTACCGTCCTTTTTATTATTTGTCACCGAAAAATGATAGTTTGTGCGTAGGTTTTGACTGGAATTGTTAA
>JAGWFS010000271.1 GCA_028867785.1 Nitrososphaerota archaeon | reverse complement strand
CTCAGTAACACGTGGTCAAGCTAACCTATGGACGTGGATAACCTCGGGAAACTGAGAATAAACCGCGATAGATCATGATGCCTGGAATGGCTCATGGTCGAAATAGTTTACTGCCGTAGGATGCGACTGCGGCCTATCAGTTTGTTGGTGAGGTAATGGCCCACCAAGACTATTACAGGTACGGGCTCTGAGAGGAGAAGCCCGGAGATGGGTACTGAGACACGGACCCAGGCCCTATGGGGCGCAGCAGGCGAGAAACCTTAGCAATGTGCGAAAGCACGACTGGGTTAGTCCGAGTGATTCCTGCTAAAGGAATCTTTTGCCGGTCCTAAAAGCACCGGTGAATAAGGGGTGGGCAAGTCTGGTGTCAGCCGCCGCGGTAATACCAGCACCTCGAGTGATCAGGACGTTTATTGGGCCTAAAGCATCCGTAGCTGGCTTTGCAAGTCTCCGGTTAAATCAACCTGCTCAACAGATTGGCCGCTGGAGATACTACAAGGCTAGGGAGTGGGAGAGGCAGACGGTATTCAGTGGGTAGGGGTAAAATCCTCTG
>JAGWFS010000270.1:301-556 GCA_028867785.1 Nitrososphaerota archaeon | reverse complement strand
CAAATGCATGAATCTGCTAGCAGGAATCTCACAGAGGCGTTTGGTGAACTAAAAAGGCTAGCAGACAAGCTTGCACTTCCAGACGCAGTCATAGAAAAAACCGCATACATTTACAGAAAAGCGTTGGAAAAACATCTTGTAAAGGGAAGATCAATTCCAGTACTTCTTGCAGCAGCATTACACATTGCCTGTAGGGATAGTGGGACACCGAGGACATTACGTGAAATTGCAGATCAAAACAATGTGAAAATCAAG
>JAGWFS010000270.1:0-291 GCA_028867785.1 Nitrososphaerota archaeon | reverse complement strand
ACAGTGTATCTCCCGAATCGCAAGCAAGGTGGGTCTGAAAGAAAAAACAAAACGTGGCGCTATTGCAATTCTTGAAGATGCAGTCAGTAAAGACATCACATCGGGAAAAAATCCAATGGCGCTTGCTGCAGCCGCATTGTATCTTTCATGTGTAATAAATGGGGACCAAGTATCCCAAAAAGTGATTGCACTTGCAGCAGGAGTGACCGAAGTGACTATACGAAACAGGTACAAAGGGCTGGGAAAAACACTCAACTTGGATTTGAGTGGACCGTATAATCCTAGCATTAT
>JAGWFS010000026.1 GCA_028867785.1 Nitrososphaerota archaeon | reverse complement strand
TGTATCTCTTGGTTGCTATTTCCCGTATCCCAAGCAGCATAAGCATCATTGCCTGAGGGTGAGATCTGCGGGTTTTGTGCTCCCATTTGGGAACCACCGAATGAATTTATGTTAAGATTTATCGGATCACTGAACGTGTTTCCTCCATCATTGCTTTTTGTAAAAAGCACTTGCACATTATCTACTGATTGAACATCATAATATGACATCCACATTGCGTAAACATTTTTTCCCGACGCAACAACTGCAGTATTGTGTCCCAAATCTTCCGGGCTTGTCTTGTTGCCGCTGAGCTTTATTGTATCCCCAAATGTTTTTCCACTATCATCACTTTTTCTAAAAAGTAGTGTGTCAGTCTCGGTCTGGTTCTCAAAGTGGACGCTCCACCAAGATACATAGACTGTGTTGTTGTCACCCGGCAATACTCTTGGAAAATCACAATCCGTAGTGCCCAAGTCAGGCTCTATGCCAAGTTTTGTAGCAGGGCCAAAAGTCTGTCCATAATCCTGACTTGACCTAAAGTAGAGCTGGGCACCTTTGCTGCCAAGCTCGGACCAGACAACGTATACGTTAGGACCAGAGGCTGCAATTTTTGGTGCAAAATCAACCGAACTGTCATTTGCAAGGTCGACCGTATTGCCAAATGTTGTACCATTATCATTGCTTTTCTTAAAAAGAACACCCACCGGCCCTGCTGGTGTGGCATATTTTCCCTCGGCTATCACATAGACGTTATTTTTAATGGCTGCCATCTGGGAGTAATCCTGACTGGTTTCTGGCATTCCAAATAATTTTATCGGTGTATGAAATGTAGTACCGCTGTCATTGCTTGCACTGAAGAGAATCTGAAAGGCGTCACCATCTTTTATGACATCATCAATTGTTGCATAGACGTTAGTTCCGGATGCAATCAGGTCAGAGACTGCCGAGTTTCCTTCCCCATTTAAGACAACTGGCTGTCCAAATGAGTTTCCATTGTCTCTGCTTTCTGTTATCGTATTTTTGGATATCAGGTAAAGACTCGCGTTTGAGACCCGCATCTTGTCAACCGAGCCTATGCCAAACTCGGTAAGGTCCTTTACCTTGAAACTAGAGCCGCCATCCTCACTTGTGCTCAACAGAACTGCATTGTGTTGGGAATTTGCATCATATCCTGACCACAGAATATAGAGATCCTTGTCCGAGGCGATAGTCTGAATAAGCTGTACAGGTTTTGGCATCTGGTTGGCAGTGCAAGATGTACAATCACCCTTGACAGATGGCATGTTCAAAATTACGGAAATAAAAACGGAAATTACCACGACCAATACCAACGCTTTCATATCTGATATGGACGGTATGGGTATCGCTTAAAAAAGTGGCGTAACATTCCTCTGGGTTTGCAATCAGTTACAATCAAATAGTTCAGTCTTGAATAATTTGAAAGAAAGTTATGACCTGAATCTACGCCAATTTTTTAAAGGTTGAAGTATGATTAATAACATATTTTGAAAAGTCTACATCTTTCAATAATTATAGGAATTGTATTCATGATTGTGGGAGCCAGTCTTCTTGCTGTAAGAATATACTTTGATGAGTTTGATAAAACAATAGCAGAAAAATCAATTTACTATCATCATTGTCCATACTCGGTTCCATGTCCTCTGCCTCCACAAGGTCCTTACTTCGAGTTGATATCGCCATTTACGTATACTGCCATAATTTTATGCAGTATTGGTGTCATTATACTAGCCACTAACATCAAACAAAAAATTAGAAAAAGACAATGAAAAATAATCTGTAATATATGAAAACTCTCCATCTTTCAATTCTAACAATAGCAGGAATAGCTACATTGCAATGACAGCTGTTGGAATTTTTATCGGAAAATTGAACGAAAACCAGCAACAACCTTACACCAAAATAGCAATAAAAGGATTAAAAGAGAATTATACGACAAACAATCCTATTACTTTCTATGTAGAAATTGATGGAATGGTTCAGGTTGTGGTGATATTCACGCTATAATTAAAAAGGAAAACGATTCAAAATTCGAGTCTCCAGTCCTGGGGTTTTGGTACATCATGTGCCTCAAGTGTACAACTTCATAATTTCAACTTCAGTGCACTACCGGTAAACACTAGCATAAACGAGGCAGGAAATTATATTCTCACAGCATCCTTTGATGATTCCATTACTTCACATCATGCTGTATCTGCGAGAAAATTCACTATTATCTTACCTCATCATACATCGTTATATGATACTGGAATCTTTCCTTTTCATACTAGTGTAGCAAACAATAATTTTACAATAAATTATAACATTACGGGAGACAATAAAATATTCAGTACTAGTATCACTAACAATACAAACACTGTATCCCTTACCATGTCACTAGATGCACCAAGCAATGGGTTTGTGACACTAGTCATTCCACAGATAATGGATGATGTGATACACAATAAAGGTGCTCAACCGGTGGTTCTGTTGGATGGACAAGAAGTAATTAATTATAATGAAACAAAAGATAAGATTCACAGTATTACTATTCCATTTAAACAAAGTGCAAAACAGATAATCGTTGCAGCCATCGTGATTATGTAAAGATTGAAACTAATCTTACAATATTCAATTTTAAACCCCAAAAAGCATACTTTAAAAAGTCTTTATGGTTTTTTATTTGAAAACCTATTTAGACCACCGTATTGCAGTTGACTAAACATTTGTTCGAAGAAACAGGTTCATTTTGGAGGTTTTGAGACAAAATATTTCTTAAAAGTTACCTGACGAATCAAACACTAAATTGAGAACTACACCGTCAAGCGCTTAAATATCAATTTCGCAATTAATGCCTGTTCGGTTGTGGTAAGAAAGGCTAGGAATTTTTTTCTAGCCTTTTTTCTTTTTTGGTAATTTCGAGATGAACTGTTTTATTTTATCTTCCAATTCTTTCACATGCCAAATTATATCGTTACGCTTTTTTAGAACAAAAAATCCTGTGATTGGTCCAGCAATTGCAAGCATCAGGTATGTGAAATCTTGTCTGTAAACTGCAGTTGCAAAGAGATTGTCTTTTACAACAAAGCTTACATTGTTTGTCTTAACATCAAATGGAAGATTATTTCCTTCCCAGTGGTCAAAGACCTGTCGTACAAAAAATGAGAACACCCATTTGTCTGGCGCGTGCAGTACTACTGTTGTTCCATAAGGATAGAGGCCTTCCCCATCTGCATCAGTTGCATTGACCTGTATCATACGATAATAGTTTGCTTGAATCCTTGAATCATCTGCAAGAAGGAGGTCTACCTTTCCGCTTGTAAATTTCTGACCTGAGATATCGATATCATCTAGAACATAGTTTTTTCCCGTGATGTTAAACTGCTGAGGTACCTCGATATGTGCAAACCCCGCGTTTGTCATATCGTCAAAAGGAATTGTGGCAGCAAGAGTCTGGTTGTTAATTGAT
This sequence comes from Nitrososphaerota archaeon, assembly GCA_028867785.1. GTDB lineage: Archaea > Thermoproteota > Nitrososphaeria > Nitrososphaerales > Nitrosopumilaceae > Nitrosotalea. Next base: position 3,868 of record JAGWFS010000026.1, on the reverse strand, counting down.
ATCATAGGAATGATGGGAAGGTCTGCGCCATCGCTTCCTGTTGCAGAAAATGTAACATCAATTATCTTCTTTGCAATAAAGTGTAGCGTATCAGTTATTGGTCTAAAACCATCTTTGCTTGCAAATAAAGTTACATCAAAAGATCCTTCTCTGTCAGGGGATACAGAATATTGAGTAGGGCCTGTCTTTGTAATTTGAAATGGAGACTGGAAGTTGTAAGTTACATTATCAGCATCTGATGCGATACCAAAGAGATTCTGCTTTCCTACCTTGAATACCGTATTGTTTGCATCTATTCCAACATGCATTGAATTGTAAAATGATTCAACTGGTTCCATCACAGCTCCATTTGAGAGGAGCGTTGCTATGGTAACATTGCCTTCTTTGCTTATAGTCATGTATTTGCCTGAAGGGTCTAGTGTTACGCCTTCAATGGTCGATATCCCTTCTGATGTAACTAGTTGTAGCGGTACCCCAAGAGAGTTGGTCTTTTGTATCACAAAGGGAAATTTCTCACCAACATGTACCTTGGATGGTACATCAAACTCTACATTTGTCGCTATATCTTCAGGTACAACAAGAAAGCTTGTTGGAGGCAAACCTGCAACAGATGCTGAGATGCCTGTCTTTTGAGATACGGTTCCTGCAAGTACGAGATTGGTTGATGAGAACTGGAGTTTGCCTGGAACATCCTGTATCGTTGTCTTTATCATAACATCAGGCGGTTCTGCAAAGACTGCTGATGGTTCTACCATTGCGCCAGAACTATCTGAGATGTACATTATGCCAAGATCCTGGACAATCCCAGCTCTTGTTGGCAAAGGAGTTATTCCAATGTGGTACGAATCATGGTACCCTGGTACTATACCAATCTGAGCAGACCCCGGTATCTTCCCTGGCCCAGATGCAGTAATGGTGTAATTTCCCATTCCACCTGCACCAATCTGGAATTGTACTGAACTTGCAAGACCGTCATCTTGATTTGTTCCAGGGAGGCGTTCTGGAATCATCTCTATCTCCTTGTCATATTTCAGATCCGAGCTATCAGATGATATTCCAACTATACTGCCATCTGCTGGTATTGGTATCAGGATATCATTGCCCGAGTCATTTACCTCTCTGTACAGGCTTACTATACCGTAGCTTGCATCATCAAATGTTGGAGGATAAACCCAGAGTTTGATCAAATTGGCATTGCACGAAAAGGAGTTGCAGAGACCTGTCAGGTTTCCCGGAGCAAGAGATTGGTTTTGCGCTCCACCCACAACTAGATTTGCAGAAGCAGAACCAAAGCCATCCACGCTGACCGAGATTGTAGAATTGCCACCGTTAATTGTATGTATGATTCCAGTTGCGATACCATTGCTGAGCACAGTAGAATACAAGATGTCATTGAAATGCTCGATATCATAATTGGAACCAAATCTTGCTACGTTAGTATCACTTGATGTTAGTACAGCATGTATACCGTATGGTGGCTTGAATGGTTTTCCCTCCTTTTCTAACCAGACATACCAGTATGCAATAGAATTTGGAATAACCAGATCCGGTGCTACTGCAAATCTTACTTGAACATCGTCATTTACCTTGGTTACAGTCGCTGTTGCAATGCCAAGACCTTCTGCAGAAACAGAGATCTGACCTGTTCCCTTTGTCACAAGGGGCAGCTGGGTATAGTACTGACCTTTTGGTATCGTTACAGTTTGCGGCGCTTGTATCATGGATGAAGTTGTCACATCAATCTCTGTATCCTGGTTTACTGTGGTAGGCTGCCCAAACTCGTCTTGCGCAAAGATGTATGATAACATGCTCTGTGCTTTGGTGGTGTTATCTGGAAGAATTATCTCAAGCGAGGTCGGCTGAGTATTTGATTGGTATATTGTTGTATTTGATTCCATCAGGTTTCCACCAAATGCAGCAAAGACTGTTGCGTTGCCTTCCTTGAGTGGTTTGATACCAAATATGCCATGGTTTGAAAAAGCAGGTATGATAACAGAACTTGGTACCTGAAGTGTAGATTTGTCACTAGATGACAAGAAGAAAAGATTGTCCAGGTTTTCTGCCTGATCAAGTACAACAAGTCCTTCATAATCTTGTCCTGCAATCATCTTTTTTGGAATCCATATTGTATAATCCGTAGTCTCTTGCGACTGGCCAGAGACTGCTAACACAGAAAGAGGTAGAAGAAATGTCAAAAGTAAAAGCGCTACATTTCTCATCGATACAGAAAATTGCGATTAATTTAAAGTCAGATTTAAAATGACAGGCCGTAGTTTAAAGCATTGAAATGTGATGATAAATAAAAAATGGAGCATCAAATCATGGATTGGAGATTGCCTTCTATACCTCGGTACTTCTTACAACGTAAATTCGTCCATGTTCTTCTACAAATGCCAGCGTCTCCCCCTCCTTGAGTTTATGCTTCTCTCTTACCTTCTTTGGCACGGTAACCTGAAACTTGTAGGTAATCATACTCATTCCAAGTATCTCACGTTTTGATTCCTTTGACATGACAATCTCACCTTGATAGTAAGGAAAGAAAGGAATCTTCATTAAGGTGCCCAAGGAGAATATGTAATGTCTTGGAAAGTAAGGATGATTCCTATGACGGCGGATTTGGCACCAAAGATGAGCCGATGCGGAGGATAATAGACTTGTTATCGATCATGTCAAAACCAGACGCGTTCAAAATCTTCATTGTGGCAAGGGATGGCATAAAATCCCAAATCAACACCCATTTAGAAATAGGACTGTCAAAGAAGCAGTATTATTCACGACTCCAGCAGCTTGTCAAACTAGGGCTTGTAGCAAAAGATGAGAACGTATACAGGCATACCATATTTGGAAAGATAATTTACAGTGATTATCTCAGAAAACTTGGCACTGACATAACCAACTCAAAGTACATGGAAATGATAGACGAGATGCAACGATCTTCCAGATTCAGTAAAGAGGAGATAGACCTAATTTCGTCCAAGATCAGGTCAGGAAGTGACTAGTGTACGATAAAAGCAGGGCAAGTTTGTTCCATGTGTAAAAAAGGCCAGATGCGTGTTTCATCTGATAAAGAAATGAGTATTTTGAGATGTGACCATTGTAATTATTTGATTGCTACCAAGTCTAATATTGGTAAATAAGCTAATTATTTTGCAATCATGCCCAAGAGAATTCATAGATCCGTATTCCAGATGTTGCAATCTGCTAGCCTGTAAGTATGTATCCCTCATCAAGGCTTACTGAAGCTGATGCCTCGCTGAGATAGCTTATTGGCGTGTATGAAGGATTGCTCACGCATACTATCTGATGGTTGATGCCGATACCCTCCCATCCACCGCAATAACTGTTATAATTTGTGGTAACAAGACCGCTTTTTGTATTCTCCCCTGCGTATATCTCAAACTCCACAATGTCACCAGTATGTGCCTGTACTGTTACAGTTCCTGAGATGGGCAAATTTGATACATTGTACGTGTCTATGTCATAATTAAATGGCTGTGATTGGAGATAATAATTTCCTGAATACAGGTTTCGCTGCAATTCAATACTGCCCGAACTCTGGGAGGAATATCCAACCGGAGGCTGTGATGTGTACAGTGTCTTTGTACCAACAAGGTTACCATTAACATATGTTTTTACGTAAACTGTCAGCGTTGAAGTGCCAGAATAATAATTGGCATTTGCTGATACGGTAACAGAGATTATTCCATTGAGGGTACCATCATGTGTTGCTATTACTGTTGCATCGCCGTCAACACCGGCATCAGCCGATACTGCTGTTGTAAGGCTATAGTGAGAGTCCGACGCACTCTTTCCTGAAAGTACTGTCACACCTGCATCTCCAATAACGTCAGATATTGCAATCTTCATC
>JAGWFS010000269.1 GCA_028867785.1 Nitrososphaerota archaeon | reverse complement strand
TACTTCAATCATCAAGTCACAGTCTTTTAGTGCCTCGGCCAAATCTACTATCGGTATGATTCTTGCAAGAATTTCTTTTCCCTGATCTTCTGTAATTTTTTGTTTCGACACTAGTTTATCAAGTGACCATTTGATCTTTTCCATTGCTTTGTCTAGAAATTGTTTTTCAATATCTCTAAGAACTACATTGTATCCTGCCATTGCAGAAACTTGGGCAATCCCATGACCCATTATCCCAGAACCCAAAACCGTAATATTTTTTATAGTCATTGTAAGTTTTTGACAGTGATATAGTACAGGTAAAAAATACAATTTGCGATTAAATATTTGACTTCAAGAACTATCTTGTCCATCTTCTGGACAATTTTGTTCATGAGATGTTTTCATATCTGCGAGGTGTTACACTTGAAGATGTTGAAAGTTTTGAACTATAGACTATCTATGATTTCTTTTATATGTGCGGGAATTTCTGGCAACTCACCAATATGACTAACGTTATTCTGTAATACGTCAGGACCAATTCTCCGTACTCTTTGTGTCCCAATCAGTGTTGATA
>JAGWFS010000268.1 GCA_028867785.1 Nitrososphaerota archaeon | reverse complement strand
ATGACGCATCTCATAGTGGTTAATGTTTTGAAATGTCATTAGTTGAGAAATTATTTTTGATATTAATAAGATGGTAGGATTAAAGTGGTGACAAGCGAGTCCATCTGAGCACAAGTGAGCACAGATATTTTTATACAATAATTAATTTGTGATGGAAAATGTGACTGTCCGCGAAGTTGATTGAACCTTTACCGGTTCATTTAGTGCAGACTCCAAAAATGTTGTGATGAATTCTTTCATAAATACAGAATACTTTTCATTGATATCATGAGGAAGCGAAAAACTGTGTACCTTGCCGTGAATTCTGTGTTCATAGCCAGAGAATCTTCTGCCCCACATATCAAGAAACTCTAGCACAATATCTTTGTTGATATCATGGTACAGCATCCTGACATATTCTACGGCATTGGTGGAGCCAAGCTTTGCAGCCAGCTTGATCAGCTGTCTGTCGGTTGCCATATCAAAGACACCCCTTAGTACGTCCTTGCACGTTATTACCGAGCCGATCTTTTCAAAATTTTTCTTATAGATGTATTCACTTCCTACTTGGTTGAGCAT
>JAGWFS010000267.1 GCA_028867785.1 Nitrososphaerota archaeon | reverse complement strand
ACAGGCAACCAAAATGCAACCAATCTGCAAGAGGACGAATCTTTCAGCGCAAGACCAATATTCAATTTCTCAAGTGGAACTACATCTAAAGCTCAAGTAAACTCAACTACAGCATTGTTTGTCGATTTGAAGACAACCATGAACACCCTCCTGCAAACCATCCACAATACAAACAGGACTGGTAACACAGAAGGATTCAAGGGCTTCAACTTCGTCAATTTCGACCTGAGATCATTCTCTAGTCTAACCGGTGGTTCAATTTCTAACGTTGGAATAAACCTAGTTTATAACAACGCAGGTACTGGACTTACAAGTAACGGTAAATTATCCGCTACAACCGCAGTCAGCATCGCAAACTCTACTAATTTACAGGACTTTATCAACCTCAATAGTACAGATACTACAAAGGTTGCAAGTCCAGCTACAATAAACAAGGTCCTCTTTGGCTCAGTTGCAAAGACTGCCAATATTGGTTTCTTGATTACATTTACCACAAGTGGTGGTAATGTAGCATTGTCAACAAGTGGAGAACCAATGGTAGTTGATTTCTTTAGCGTT
>JAGWFS010000266.1 GCA_028867785.1 Nitrososphaerota archaeon | reverse complement strand
TATCGTACATGGCTTTAACTGTAAAATCATATGTTCCATCATGTAATGGATTTATTTGAAAATTATATGAATACAAGCTGGTGTTGTTGATTAATTGTATTTCTGATGACTTGTAGAATTTTCCATTCGAATACAGAACTTGAATTAATATAGGTTGTTTAGTATTTACATCAAATACTTTTCCAGAAATTGTAATTGGTTGATCATTTGCATAATCAGAGAAATCTGTTTTCACTGTTATGTTAGTATGATTAGAAGTTACAATTGTGAGACTTATCATTATAATACCAATTATTATAATGATAATCATTCCAAGATGCAGAGTTTTCATTTTGTATTTGTACTGGATACGTATGCTTTAAAAAACTGGCGTAAGATTCTTCTAGTTTTCAGCATACTTTGAATTAGTATGGAGATCATAAACTAGTGACGAAATTCAATATTATATTTAGATAAAACTTATCTAGTAGATTTGTTGTCAAAGATTCTATGAAGTATCTGCTTGATTTGGCAAATATATTCATGATCAAACTTACCAGTACTTCAAATTCCGGGAGAT
>JAGWFS010000265.1 GCA_028867785.1 Nitrososphaerota archaeon | reverse complement strand
ATGTTTGGCCAATAATCCAATTATATGATTTTTCAGCATTTCCAACTCCAGTATCTGTTGATTATCAAAAAGCTGGTGGAGATCAGATAGTTAATTTGATTTTTGATAGAATACCAAGCAGTTTAATTCACGTGTATGCAAACCGACCTGACTTTCCTCCAGGTTCTCAGATTCAAGGTGACTTGCTTGATCCACAGCTTAACATTGATCCTACTGATATTGATTCTTGGACATGGGGGGCTTCTCCTACAAACAACACGCTATATTACATGGCTTTTGATAAGAATGGTAGTCCAGATGCAGATGGAACTTCTGCAATGCAAAATCTGATTGGAAATTTAACAACTATGATGTTTAATCACAATGGCGCTCTGACGGAAAATGCAAAACCGCAGGGGGTAATTGTATTCAAATCCCAAAGTGATGGTATTCAAACACTGTTTCAAGACAATAACAATCTCATGCGTACAAAATCAATTAATGCGTTATCTGCTCCAATTACTCTTTGTGAAATTCAGCCAAATGTAGGTATCTTTGGTGACTATGATAATGGTGGTATTGC
>JAGWFS010000264.1 GCA_028867785.1 Nitrososphaerota archaeon | reverse complement strand
GTTTCAATAGATGGTGTGCCGTGTGTCGCAATTGACAAATATGACCGCGGGTGGAAGCCCGCATAACTGAGGAGACGTGAACATGAATTATAGTGCTTTCTTGCGAGCCACACATAAGATGGACGCACACGTTGAATACGTAACTGAAGGCCGCGTAACTGTACTGCGCGTTGAGGCGCCATACGGCCATCACTGGGCTACGGGTGTGCACGAATTCGTTGATGAAGTTTACACCCCAGCGAAACCAGATTTTACGGACATGCTAGAAAGAATGAGCTGCGGTATCGAGATTTGTAATGCCGCGTGTGAATGGTGGTTATGAGAAGGTAAAGGAGTTAGCAAATATGATTAAACCGACTGTGTACAGCAACCTGCCAAAACAGGATGATAACTATCCTGTGTTTAACACCATCGAGGACATTAAGGCCGCCAATACTGGCCGGGGGTTTTTCCTGCCCGCTGCAATGCGGTTTTTCCGTTCCCGCGGCTGTGAAACTTATTAAGCATTTTCCCACTTTGGCAACAATTTTATGGTATGAAATGGGATGATGCTACCGACTACC
>JAGWFS010000263.1:292-566 GCA_028867785.1 Nitrososphaerota archaeon | reverse complement strand
TATTGACGAACTAAAGACTACTGGTGACCCTCGATTGTTGGGAGAACTTAAGCATGGCAGGTTTCAAAATTGTTTTGGTAAACACCTTACCAAATCTCACAGTTTAATTTATTATGTAGATGTCCAAAAAAGAACTGTCTTTCTTATTGACTTGGACGATCACAAGAATCTTTACGGTAGAGATAACAAAAGTTAATCCTATTTACAGCAGGAATTAATAATTTTAGAAGCAGCGGGTCTAGTGGTTTCCCTGTCATCTACTACAGGGGTTTTT
>JAGWFS010000263.1:0-282 GCA_028867785.1 Nitrososphaerota archaeon | reverse complement strand
CAAGTTTTGTGTAATTTACGAAGACTAAATATCAGTTTCCACTAGATATCCGATAACCCTGCGTCTGTAAGGCGATCAGTTTCGGTTTGAGAATCACTTTTATGTATCTATACCGTACTTTACGGTATTGTGTCCTATGCAGTAAAATCCATTAAACAAAGATACCATCCAACCCAAGAGACACTTTCCATGATGATGATCTTTAGGGAGATGGTAAACAAGGCTATTGCGATAGGCCTTGAAAACGGCACATCAAATATGAAGAGACTCTCCCTTCTTTCC
>JAGWFS010000262.1 GCA_028867785.1 Nitrososphaerota archaeon | reverse complement strand
AGATTACAATTGCAATGTATTCTTTCATCAAGTAGGCTGAAAACCAAGATGACTTTATTTCTTGTTGGCAGTTACATTATTTTTCTTGGAAAAACTAGAATCACTTTTTAGACAGATTATGATTTTAAAAATCTCCCGTATCCCACTACGCCATTTTCATCTACACTCCAGACAGCAGGCTTTATCCACAAGTTTCCCACGCTGTCTGCCTCAAGATATAATGTAGGCAGAGCATTTGACGGCGGAGCTTGAAGTGATGCAGGGCCTGCAACTGCCTTTCCAGATATAGGATCATACATGCTGCCATGACAGGGACATTGTCCTTTGTCATTTCCTCCAATCTCGCCTACAGGTTTGTATTTCCACATGCACCACAGGTGTAGGCAGATTACGCTGTACACACGAAACGCAGTTACATCGTTTACACTTCCGCCCAGATCTGCAGGAAGACGGATAAGATTCCATTTTCTAAATGCCTCTTGGTCAAGAACCGAGTCTCCTGTTGGTGGATATGTTATCAGTTCCTGATGGTTTATTGGAAATGTGTTGATGTTTGCAAAAGTTCC
>JAGWFS010000261.1 GCA_028867785.1 Nitrososphaerota archaeon | reverse complement strand
ATCTCTGTTTTGTATTTTTTCTTATCGATCAATTTTTGGTTTGATCTTTCTTTTTGTTTGATTGAATTGTGATTTTTCTAAGTGGTTTGAAATATTTTCTATTGCTACCCATGATGCTCTTATCGAATTATCGATTGGGGGGGACATATATTCCATCAACTTAAAAAAGTCAGATAATACTCGATAGTATTTTGACCATCATTGGCACAGATAAGACGTAGGTAAACTTTCAAAATTTCTTCTTACTGAGTAAATCCAAGAGATTTTGAGAGGTTTTGAAGAGTGATGTTTCGCAGGATTTGAATTTTAAATTAGTTTAACTTATTAATTTCCTGAAATCCAGGTCTATATTATGAAAAGCACAGACATCCTTACAGTTTGCGATTGTTTCAGTGGTGCCGGTGGACTTTCGGAGGGTTTCAGACAGGCAGGTTATCAAATAGTCTTGGGTGTTGATTCTGATGAAAACGCAATTGCTACCTATAATGCCAGACATGGCTGTGGAGTGGTGGAAAATATTGAAAACATTGATGCTAGTTTTATCAGAAAAAAAACAGGACATGATAG
>JAGWFS010000260.1:269-567 GCA_028867785.1 Nitrososphaerota archaeon | reverse complement strand
TCCACTCTAAGGATTATCGGCTGAAAGTTATCCGAGTTCCCTTTCATCGCTTCAACTAAAAGCCCTCCAGGATGACAAAACCTACTCTCCACCCCTTCCTGATGCAATGATTTACCATTTGTCTGAACGTTTCCATCATGGAAACAAGTTCTCGGGTTGGCTGATATGATTGGGCGATAGATTTCATTGCCATTGATATCTCTCTTGTCTAAATCATGATATCAAGGTCTCGATAACCCGACAGAACCTCTTTCTATACGCTGGATAATTAGAGGGTCAAATCATTAACTTGTTTTGG
>JAGWFS010000260.1:0-259 GCA_028867785.1 Nitrososphaerota archaeon | reverse complement strand
AGAAACGGTTGGTTTTCGGGGGTCAGATTTTGGGTGTAAAGTTACGGGGGTTATTTTCGGGTTGGAAAGTGAGTTTTAAGTTAGGATTGAATTTCCAATTTTTGTTTGAAATCACTTATGGCAGAAAATATCTTACCTCTTGCAAGGGAATAACTATCAATTTTCTCTTTATCTGCAAATCTAGAATGAGCAATATCATTTCTAAATTTCTCAACAATGTCCAAATTTGGCTTTATTTTAGCTAAGAAGTCTTGATAAT
>JAGWFS010000025.1 GCA_028867785.1 Nitrososphaerota archaeon | reverse complement strand
TCCATATTGCAGGTCCCTTTGAAAAGTCAAATCCAAACATTATCATTGCACCAACAAGAATGAAAATTTGGAAAAGACCATTTATTCTAGTTATCAAGCCAAGCGCAATAAGGATTCCAGAAATTATCTCTCCGACTCCAAGCAAAAAGGCAATGTTTGTAGCTAATACTTGAGAAAAGTTTGTAATCATTTGCAGCCCTTGACCCAGCTTCTCAGGGGAGACCGCATGATTAATTCCAGGAAATATGAAGACAAATGCCATGCCAAGCCTTGCTGCAAGAAGAGCACCATCTACAAGATCCTGTGATAAAGGTGGAGTTCTGAAAAAGCCTAGTCTAGCCGAAGACCTTTCTTGGCTTTTTTGAAACCAGCTTTGTTCCGAACCTGATTTGTTCCTTTCCTCAATTATCTCTGACTTGATCTCACCAGGAAGATATTTTGATATCAAACCTTCAACGTACTTTCTATCTGATGTATACAATGTTCTTCCCTTATCAAGAAAGTTTAGGATGTATCCTAACCTAACACTGTCACCCACATTCATGTCAATCAATTTTTCTACCAAATGTTTTAGATTTTCATACATCAAATCCACCATATACTACGCTATGAGCATCTTACCGAGAGTATTGAGTATAATCTTGGTTCTCCCACGTTCTAGTCTCTCTACCTCTACTAGCCCAAGTTGCACCAAACCCTTTGTCTCGGTGCTTCCTTGTATGTGATAACTTAAAAGTGGTTTTCCAAACTCACAGTGCTTTGTCAGCTGGTCCAAACTTTCCACAGTACCTCCTGCTTTATCAAGTGCCCGCAGAATCTTGATCTTTGCATCAGAAATTACTTCATTGTAGCTTAGCTTCAGGACAGGCAACAACATTGGATTTCCTTTCATATCTGTGCCAAAGGCTTTGATTCCATTTACAAAAGCACATGAAAGAGCAACACAACCTATCATTTTGTCACCAGCACTTACGTTGATCAGAATTTGCTCATATTCTGGCCCTTCTTCTTTTATGATGTAAGAGACGTGTTCCATCGCGCTTCTAATTATGTCAGGCTGTGCGATTAGCTTTAGGGAGATGGAAATGCCAAGCGTCAAACGAAGATTTCGAGCAAACTCTTCGGCAGCTTTTACATCCTCGTTATAGTGGAGCAGAACAAGCTTGTGAATTGGAAAGTTGCGAAGTCCTACTAGTATGCCTTCTTTGTCTGAACCAAAGGTGGCTATCTGAAGGGTTTTTTGAACCATAGATGGGTTTGTACCCGTTCATACTAAAGGTTTAATTTGAATCGTTCAATTTTTTCTTTAACTGACTTTATTTGTACGGATACTGTATTTGGCGTTATCTTGAGTTGCCCAACTCAAACTTTTTTTAATTTGGAAAAATGATTAAATCGATATTTTCATAGCTATAAACATTGAAGACTCCTTACCTCCTACTATGTGTGATAGGTACGGGCGTACTAGTTTCATTGGTAATTATTATGCAGATATCAAAATTCTCAGACCCACATTTATCCATGCTTGTTGGCATGGGGTTGGGCATATCGACTTCTCCTATAATGATGACATGTATAAAGAATCTGAGATCAAGAAGAAAGGTCAATAAAATACTCAGAGAACTTGTTGAGATGCAAAAACATCCAGAACCTGACAAAAGTAATGTTAACGATTCATGATTCTTATTTTGAACATTTAAGAAATTTTTCTTTAATAGCTGTAGAAAAACTTGAATTCATCTACTACAAATATTGCTTTATGACAAAGATTCAAATCAGCAGCACTTTTTCTCAAGTTGATAAGATTTGAAGTGGTTTTCTTCAAAACCAAAACAAGAATGTGAACATTTTCAGAGGAAAGATAAAGATTGGTGAGAAAGGATTTGTCGAACGTATCAACAAGAGTCAGACAAGTGTCGAGGGAGTTTTTGTAGCAGGAGACGTATTTGATTATGAATATAGACAAGCTGTAACTGCTGCTGGCTCTGGCGCCCAGGCCGCAATTGACGCAATAAGATTCATAGAGACTCAGGGATCATAAACAATTTGAGAATTTTATTTTTTGAGCTCATCAAGTATTGCTTTTTTTAATTTCTGTCCGTCTGGGACTACACCCTGTGAGAATATTTTGCCATTTATTAACAAGACAGGTGGATGCCAGCCTCCCTTGAGAAGCGATGATATGACTTTGTTCATCCAAGGCTTGACTTCAAGTGATATTCTCTTGTCTCTTATATCGTCAAGAGCTTTTTGTGCAAGGTTTACAGTCAGATCGCATTCTTCACAAACACTTTCTGGAATATTGAAAAACAGTTGGTTTCCTGTTATCTTGTAAATCAAGATGTGAACATTTGCCAGATTAATCACTTTTGACCCGTTATCAATACATAGCTTAGCAGTCCAGATTCTACACATTCACGCAATTCCCTTATGATCCTCTTTGTCTTATCAAGGTCAATCTCGAGTTGGATCTTTTTGAGCCCTAAAAGAAGCTCTGCAGCAAAGACTCGCTTTTTTATGTCATCAAGAAGTTCAAGAAGAGTCTCTTTTTTGTCATCAAAATTAATCCTGTGAAAACCTGCATCCTGCAGATAACCTGCGTATTCATTCTCGCTTTTTGCTTCAAGTACACACACAAACCTGTACAACGAGTCTCTTAGATTTTGTGAGAGTTCTCCTCGAAGAACTATATCTGAAATCCCAATCTTTCCACCTTTTCTTGTGACACGATAGATTTCATTAGATGTTATTTTCTTGTCTGGGAAAAGACAGAATGAGCATTCACATAGAACATAATCAAATGACTCGTCTTGATATTCTATTTTCTCAGCATCACTTGTTTTAAATTCAGTGTAATCTGATGTGCCCTCTCTTGCTGCATTTTGTATTGCTTCATCAACGTTTTTTGCTCCAAGGTCGATGCCGGTAACATGACAGCCAAAATTTTTAGCAAGTAAAATTGCACTGGTACCACTACCACATGCCACATCAAGAACCCTGCTACCTTTTGTTATGCTAATCTTATTGCCAAGTTCTTTTGTTAATCCAAGACCGCCAGGATGCATACTGTTGCCAAAAAGCAACCTTGCATAATCTGTCTGGTAAAAATTTGCACAACACAGTTTCTCATTCATGGTTTTGTCACAAGACAGATCTTTTCTGATAATATCTGTTCACATCTTCTCTATATTGCGGAATATTATTGAACGCACAAAATGGTATTATCTTTCCATCTGGAGTTATTTCGTGTATACAGCACTTCATAACTTTCTTTACGTCAAAGCTAAATGCATCCATAAATGACTGGACCATTATCACTTTGATATTTTTCTCAATTCCTCTAAGATCTGGGATTGTACAGCATACTGAAGACTGTCCGTCTCCACAGCAAGAGTTGAGAACATTCAAAGATTGTTTTATCTGTCCCAAGTCTGCCACTGGACGGTTTGTGAAATAATCGATATAATCTTCGACATTTACTACTCTTGCAAGCGGTACTGTATCTTTGTCATCCACATACATGTAACATGACTGGTTACATGTTGGAAAACAACACGGGTTTGGAACAAAATCACTCTCAATTAATCCAAACTTGCTTTGCGTACAGGCCAATTTTATCACCTCTGGGTATGTAACTATATTCATGGGGTCAACATCTGGATGTCTCCCAGAATAGAATGTTGGCTGGAGGACAAGGCCTCTTACGATACCATTTGTCAAGGCAAAATCAATCAGGTTTCCTATCTCTGATTCGTTTACTCCTCTTTGTATGGTAGCAACAAGCACGGTCATGAGCCCATATTTTTCAAGATTCTCTATTGCTTTCATCTTGGCATCCTTGAGTCTAGCACCTCTAAGTTTGAGATATGTATCATCTGTCAACCCGTCAAATTGCAAGTAAATTACCGGATTGAGTTTACCAAGCTCCTTGACAAATTCCTCATCCTTTGATATTCGGATACCATTAGTATTTACCATGACACGAGGTATATTCTTGGCTCTGGCAAGTCGTATCATGTCCAGTATTTGGGGGTGAATCGTAGGCTCGCCTCCGCTAAACTGCACAATCTCAGGACTTCCTTCCTGTTTGACAAACTGATCAAGCATAAACTCGACTTCATTTGAGGAAAGAAAGTCATGACCTTGCGCACTTGCAAAACAAGTTGGACACCTAAGATTGCATGCATTAGTTATCTCGATGATACCTACACATGAATGCTGCTCGTGATCGGGACAGAGACCACAGTCATAAGGACATCCTTTCTCGCTCTTTTTGCCAAACTCTGGCGGTATCAAACCTGGTTTGTTAAACTCGTAGCTCTTCACATATCTCTGAGCGTCAGAGCTTATCAGACTTTCAAATTGACCATGCTGACCGCATCTTTTTTTCATGTAGACCTTGTTGTCTCTTATTAGAACATGAGCATCAACGAGTTCTCTGCAGTCTGGACAGATACTTTTTGTGAATTCGAATAAAATATGATCTCTCTGCTGATATTTCATTTTCTAATTACTTACATGTGGATATTAAATAAGATAATCTCAGTTTACGACAAACTAGTTTGAACTGTTAAAGTTTTGGTTGATTCATTACTGTATTTTTCATAGATTTAGAAAATTGCTTAAATGAAATAAAATGATATTGAAAGATATGACAGACACAAAAACTCTACTTGTATCTCACCTTTATGAGTAAAAAAGCCGTCATCATAATCCCAATACTTCTAGTAGATCTGATAGGAATTGCAATTGTTACCGCACATTTACTTGTAACACTGCAAATACCGCCAGAAAACTTCCATTTACGTTGCCTCCAACATAACCTAGAATCAATTCCTCATATGAAATGGAATTGTTACTATTTCAATCATTAGACATAAGTTGATATTGAAATACAGTTAAAGAGATAAAACGTCTAGACGTTGCTAACGTACTAATTTTCATGAAGATTTTCAGAAAATATCAGAACCGTCAGTTTAACGGACGCTTGCATTCATAGCTATTAAGAAAACTTAAACTGTTATGACTGCATATCCTTCTTTTACGAGTTTGCCTATACTTACATGCTCGTTTTCAGGGCTAAGATTGATATTTGATTTTACAATTTTATCCTTGACTGCAAAAGCATTTGCACAAAATCCACATGCCTCTTTGATAAGGCCATCTCTTACTGCTCTATCATACAGTGGTTTTATTATATCAGAGGGGTTTTTCTCCAGTGTATCAATTATCTTGACACCTGCTCCATCAAGGAAGAGATCTGCCTCGAGACCATTGTCTCTCAAATCAAACAGATAAAGAAAGGCATGGTATATTCTTGCATGGTCTGATGGGTCAGTGAGTGTTACTATAGCAAATTTTTGAGGCATTATCTCTCAACAGCTTGGAGATCTTTTCGTTCCTTTCGTTTCTTAATGGCTTTAACTAGTGCATTTACACCGTATGCTACTGCACAGGAGGGACAAATGAAGTTAGCCCACTTTGGAATATCTGCTTCTTCTTCCATGTTTTTGCTATAGTGAATTTACAAGATAAGCATTGTCTTGAATTGTCAAGTTTTTCTTTGACCGTTCAAATAGTTGAAAAAATATTCTTAAATCATTCAATAGAATATTGAACTATCATATTCTTTAATGAACCTAATCTTATGGTATCCCGATACTTTCAATCGAATATCTTGATGTTGGCAAATCCCAGATCCTCATCCATGTTTTTGGTTTATGAAGTACCACTATATGGTCAGCGTTTACACATATTGTACCTACATTGCCAGTATCGGCGTTAATTCCAGAAGGAATATCATTTGATACAACATATGCTTTTGATTTGATAATAGATTCTATAATAGAAAAGATAGGCTCGTTAACACTTCCTGAAAAGCCAGTTCCAAATATCCCGTCAATAATTACATCAAAATGTCCTATCGTGGATAGTATTTTCTTGCGATACTTGGTATCATATTGAATTATTTTGGCATTCTTGCCAAGAGTCGCGAGATGGAATCTTGAGGGTTTTGTCATCTCCCTTTTTTGATATAATAATAGTAGGGAGACTTTGAAGCCATGGAACACAAGATGCCGCACAGACGCAATTACGCCTCCTCCATTGTTTCCCTTGCCTGCTACGCAAAGAATAGTTTTTCTTGAAGTTCCTTTGAATTTGTTTTTTATATGAAAAGCAAGAGCTTTTCCAGCATTTTCCATCATCAGTTCTATTGGAATGCCACTTCTTACAGCAGCTTGATCAATTTTGCACATCTCTTTTACCGAGACGTAGTGGTTTTTGTTAGTCAAGACCATTTACAATTATGTCCAGTTAAAAAATAGGTTAGGCATGAATAGCATTTAAAGTGAGCTTTTCCAGTTGCTTTCTGCTATCTTCTTGACATTTGATTCTCCTTTGGATGATTGCATGACATAGAGACATGTTTTATTTTATTTATGATTGGCCTGTAACTCATAAATCAAAAATTGAACGATTCAAGAATCAAAATATGTAGGAGAATTCATATACGATTTTTTGGTACTGATACCATGACTATTGTTCCCACAGAGAGCATAAAAGAATCTAAAATTCATTTAGAGCAGTTTGATAAAACCAGAGCTCAGACACTTGAGCTTGTTCAGCCACTAGAAAAGGAGGACTATGTAGTTCAGACCGCATTTTTTATGAGCCCGCCCAAGTGGCATCTTGGTCATGTTAGTTGGTTTTACGAAGTAGTAATGAGCAAGATAGATCCTAACTACAAGTTTTTCTCAAAGCAATATTCAAAAATTTTCAACTCTTATTATCAGTCCATGGGTCAGCCTCACGACAAGGCAAAGAGAGGAATTCTTTCAAGACCAACGGTAGATGAAACAATGGAATACTTTTTTACGATAAATAAGAAAGTGGAAGACTTTCTTTCCAAGATAGATTCTGAAAAAGACTTTGAGCTATTCAAGCTAGCATTCAACCACGAATACCAACATCAGGAACTTTTAGTCTATGACATTCAGCACTTACTGGCTGGTGCATATAATCCAGTCAAACGTAACAATCCGCCAAAGCCCTCTCCTGTTGAGAAAAAGTCAATCAAGATAGAGGGAGGGCTGTTTGTAGTGGGATACTCTGGCAGTGAGTTTAGTTATGACATAGAGCGGCCCGAACACAAGATGTATCTAAATACGTATTTGGTGGATGCATTTCCTATCACCAACGGTGAATATATGAAATTCATCGAAGATGGAGGCTACAAGAACTTTAGGTTTTGGTTGGCAGATGGCTGGGAGGCAGTAAAGAAAAATGATTGGAATGCTCCAATGTACTGGGAAAGAGATGAGAGCGGTATATGGATTCGACATGATTATAGAGGAAGACAGAAGATAAACCCTAAGGAACCTGTCTGCAATGTAAGCTACTATGAGGCAGATGCGTACTGCAAGTGGGCTGGAAAAAGACTTCCAACGGAAGCAGAGTGGGAAAAGGCTGCATCATGGAACGAGGAGAAGAAGATAAAGACAATTTATCCCTGGGGTAATGAACCCCCGACAGAAAGACATGCGAATCTCTTAGAGTCATATCTGTGGTCTCAGACAGAAATAGGATCCTATCCAGAAGGCAAGAGTCACTATGGTTGTCACCAGATGATGGGAGATGTCTGGGAGTGGACATCGTCTGACTTTGTTGGCTATCCTGGATTTATGTCAGACTTTGTTGAATACAACGACAAGTGGTTTTGCAATCAAAAAGTCCTTCGTGGCTCTTCATTTGCAACCCAGAGGCTCTCAATTAGGAACAGCTACAGGAACTTTTTCAGGCCAGAGGAAAGATGGATGTTTGCAGGATTTAGATGTGTACAAGACGTCTAAACTGAAAACAGAACCAAAGAAAAGAACTTGTTTTTGTCATACCAAATTTTTTCTATCTTGAATCCCACCTTACTTGCAATTTGTTCTATTTGAGGAATAGTGTACTTGTAAGAGTATTCAGTTAAAATTGTCTCACTCTTTTTTAATATGATTGACAGATTTATTTTTGATATGGATATCTCTTGTTCGCATTTTGAACGAAGATGCATTTCAATTCGGCTGTGTTTTGAATTATAGAATGCTACATGATCAAAGTTTTCCAGATCAAAGTTACCATAAAGCTCCTTGTTAATTCTGGTCAGCAGGTTGAGATTGAATCTACCTGTCACTCCTTGAGAATCATTGTATGCACTCTCCAGAATTCTTTTATCTTTGATCAAGTCAAGGCCAAGAAGAAACAGATCTCCCGTGCGCATTACATCATGAACTTTGTTGAGAAACCTGATTGCACTCTTGTTGTTGAAGTTGCCCAAGCTTGAGCCAAGAAAAGCTATCAGTTTTTTCCCCTCAAGTGACTTTATGAAATCAAGGCCGTTCTCATACTGGTCAAGAATTCCTGTTATCTTCAAGTTTTTATAATCTCTCTGCAGACTTGCCGAGCTCTCTTTTAGCACGTTGGAGATATCGATTGGATAATACTCTACAGTCTCCTGTCTTCCTATGAGTGCCTCCAAGAGACGGCGTGTCTTTTTGGCAGAACCACTCCCAAGTTCTATTAGAGCATAATCTTGTACAAGAAACTGAGATAATTCAAGTCCTATGGAATCAAGTATCTCCATCTCTGATCTTGTCAGGTAATATTCAGGAAGGGAGCATATCTCTTCAAATAATTCGGAGCCTTTTTTGTCGTAAAAGAACTTTGGATGTATGAAACGCAGCTTTCCTCTCAGACTGCTAGATATCTCAGCTCCCATACTAGTGTGGATGCTATTTCTGGGAGCTAGATAACAAAATCTCGGGTTTAGTATTACTTTGAAATATTTTTGCATATTTTTCTCTCTTATTGTTTTACTAGCAATACTTGTTTCTATTGTGACCACCTTTGCTGGCTGCAACTTTCACAGCAAGCTAGTCTTCTTGTAGAAATAGGATCAGGGTTGTTCCTGCTTTGTTTTTCAATCATAGTGCAAATACTTCCTATTGTTGATCATTTTTTATATGAGTTTTGCAATCTTGGCACACTTTTCATGATAATAGTTG
>JAGWFS010000259.1 GCA_028867785.1 Nitrososphaerota archaeon | reverse complement strand
TCAGATGAAATCTACAGAGTTAAATAATTATTTTAAGCGGTATTGTGCATGAATATTCTAGTCTGTGGAGGAGCAGGTTTTATCGGAAGCGCATTTATCAGAAATCATATGCAAAATAAACCTCAGGATATCATAACAAATCTTGATAGCCTAACAATTGGCTCTAACATTGAAAATTTAAAAGAGATTGAAAAAAACCCAAACTACAAATTTGTAAAAGATGACATAAAAAATCAATCAACTATTGATAAACTTGCAAAGGAAAGTGATGTCATAGTAAACTTTGCAGCAGAGACCCATGTAGACAGGAGCATCTCAAACCCAAAACCATTCCTTGATACAAATATTGTAGGAACCTATACAATTTTAGAAGCAATACGAAAACATGACAAGTTCTTTGTCCATGTATCTACTGATGAAATCTATGGAGATGCGGAAAACAATCAATCCTTTACAGAATGTGATGTGCTAAAACCAAGCAATCCATATGCAGCAACAAAGGCATCTGCAGATCTCTTGGTTGCAGCATATCACAGAACCTATGGCATCAACTGTATTACAACAAGG
>JAGWFS010000258.1 GCA_028867785.1 Nitrososphaerota archaeon | reverse complement strand
ATTATTGTATAGGATGTCATAAAATCATCGTAAGTAAAGATCGAGATTATGGCCCTAGATGCCCAGCTTGTAAAAAACTAGCTAAAAATCAATAGTTCCAGTAAATCATTAGTAAGTTTCTGACAATTCGAGGTGATTAAATAATTAATCATACATATGAAACTGTGGTAAAGCAAAGCACTCTAGATGGTTGGCTCTTAAACCATTTTTCTGAGCTTCTCAAAAAAGGATCATTACATGTTGCCAAAACCAAAACTCCCATAGTACTATATCGAAACACAATGGAGGAGGAAGGAGAGTCATACCAAGAAACCATCTGTACACTAACTGAAGGATATGTTGTCATCCAGGTCATAACATCAGGTGGAGGAATTGTGCCAAGTGTTCAACAACAATTGGTTTTTCCAATAGATGAATTTCCAGATTGGTTGATGAGACAAAGCAAAGATCTCTTACAACGATGTGTTGATTTTCTTGAGGACCAATTAAAGTAACTATAGTACGCAAATACATTTCATGTAAATCCTCAAACTAATTGGTCCTGTAATTAGTATGATTATTTTTTATT
>JAGWFS010000257.1:277-569 GCA_028867785.1 Nitrososphaerota archaeon | reverse complement strand
ATCGCGGCTGCAAAACTCATTGCAGAGATTGTAAGTACAAGTCTTGGACCGCGTGGAATGGACAAGATGTTGGTAGACTCGGTTGGGGATATTACTATAACAAATGATGGTGCCACCATACTAAAAGAAATTGATGTCCAACATCCTGCAGCAAAGATGATGGTTGAAGTGGCAAAGGCTACGGATAGTGAGGTGGGCGATGGTACGACATCTGCCGTGGTCTTGGCAGGAGCACTACTTGAAAAAGCAGAAAGCCTCATTGATAATGACATTCATCCCGTAATTATTGCAG
>JAGWFS010000257.1:0-236 GCA_028867785.1 Nitrososphaerota archaeon | reverse complement strand
AAAACTTGTAGTGGACGCAGCATTATCAGTTGTGACGCAAAAAGCAGATGGATATAATGTTGATTTGAACAACATCAAAGTTGAGAAAAAGGCAGGTGGGTCTGTCTTGGATAGTACACTGATATCTGGAATAGTTCTTGACAAGGAAGTAGTCCATAGTGGAATGCCACGAAAAGTTGAAAATGCCAGGATAGCCTTGATTGCAGCTCCGCTTGAGTTAGAAAAGACTGAATTTG
>JAGWFS010000256.1 GCA_028867785.1 Nitrososphaerota archaeon | reverse complement strand
TCCAATTGATCAAGTGCGAGAGATAAGGCCTCTTGAGACAATTACCAAGATGCCAAACACTGATGAATACGTCAAGGGAATAATGAACCTGCGGGGTAAAGTCATCCCAGTCATTGACGTAAAACAAAAGATAGGATTCTCATCAGGTGTAATAACATCCTCCAAGTCACGCATCCTTGTGGCCGAAGTCAACGGCAAGCTTACAGGTTTACTAATAGACCAGGTAGACCAGGTCATGCGAATTACATCAAAGGACATAGAGTACACGCTTTCAGGTGGACTAGAGTCTGTATCATGCATACAAGGAATTGCCAAGACATCTGGCGCACTTATCATACTCTTAGATGTGACAAAACTTCTTGAAGGATTTGGGAGTAAGTAATGTCTACAACTGGACCTGCAAAAATTCTGATTGTAGATGATGCCTCATTTATGAGGGTCGTTCTAAAAGACATCCTGGTATCACATGGCCTGGTATCGCAAATCTGTGAAGCTGGTGATGGTGTCGCAGCAGTAGAAGCATACAAGCAGTTCAAGCCTGACATTGTTACGATGGATGTAAACATGCCA
>JAGWFS010000255.1 GCA_028867785.1 Nitrososphaerota archaeon | reverse complement strand
GTTCCATATGGAACATCAGTAACTATGGCGTCTATTTTTTTCTTGATCTTTGGTATGAATTGATAGGTAGAATTTACAACCAGCGGATCATATCCATTATCAGCAAGATTCCTTCTAGTGATATTGCACATGTCAGAATCAAAATCAATTCCAATAGAGTGCAATCCCATGGATTCAGCTTCAAGTAATATGGTGCCGGTTCCACAGAACGGGTCGCATAAAGTATCGCCCTCTTTTAGCTGTGACAAGTTAACCATGCACCTACTAAGCTTCCAATCAAGCTCAGTTGGATATTTGATTGTCTTTTTGGGCCTTTTGGGTATCATTACACCATCTGCATAGCCGACATATCTTGCCTTATCAGTAATGATTAGGTATACGATAAGTGATGGGTTTGAGAGAGATACACTACAGCCCCATCTTGATTTCAGTATTGTTCCAACGTCTCTTTCAATATTGGACACATTGATCTTTTTTGAAGACAAGTTAAATGCTCTGCAGACAAATGATTTTGGGTTCTGTACAGGAACATCTATCTCAGAAATGTCATCGAGCATGCCAGACATATTGCCA
>JAGWFS010000254.1:314-575 GCA_028867785.1 Nitrososphaerota archaeon | reverse complement strand
GTATGACGCATGACAATCTTAAAAATATCATACAAAAAGCAATTGAAAAGACCAATACTCCTGTAAGAGCTGGTTAGTTAATCCAGTCTTTCCCTGGCATAAATTCCAGAGATGTGCCAACTCACACCACTCTACGTTACCAAGTATACCTACCGGCATTAAAAGACTTGGATATTAAAACAGGGTTTTAGTGACTAGAAAGCGCCAGGTAAGGGATTCGAACCCCTGCATGCTTGCGCATAACCGCTGCCTTGTTTTTGA
>JAGWFS010000254.1:0-304 GCA_028867785.1 Nitrososphaerota archaeon | reverse complement strand
ACTTGGCTAACCTGGCACTTGTCAGAAAGTTTGATTTTGGCACATAAATAACATGGCAATGAAACTGATCAGTAGATCAAGTATATAATAAAGGATATAAAGTAGATAATTTATTATCTAAATAATGGAGACGGTAATAAAAAAAACAGTCTCAATAGAATATGCAGGCAAAAAGCATGCAGTCTCAGATGATCTTACCATATCCTCGCTCTTGGCCCAAATTGGCCTCCCAGAGGACATGCCTGTCAGGATGATTCCGACAAAAGAAGGATTCATCATCATACCACAAACAGAAAAAAATTGA
>JAGWFS010000253.1 GCA_028867785.1 Nitrososphaerota archaeon | reverse complement strand
GATGTCGTATATGCATGGACCTCTCAAGTTTGACTAGATTTTAGATCTAAAGGTATTTAGTCAATGTTCTCTAATTTAGAAAGAATAGCTATACTGGTCTTTCTGATCATAGCGGGTATATCTCTAAACGCGGTGCCAGTATTGGGTGATGATAATTGTGGTGATGGTGATCACCATAAACCATCAATATCTATTCAAGATCAAAATGATAATTCGCATGTAGGTGATTCCATAACTGTAAATGGGTGTGGATTTTCTAATACCACGCAAGTAACGCTGACATATGATAACGCCGCACTTACCACCTCGCCTGGTACAATAACTACAGATTCGTCAGGCTCCTTTACCGCAACCTTTTCAGTACCATCATCTACAGCTGGTTCACACACCATCAAAGCAAATGATCCTAGTAATAATGCAGATACACAGATAACCATAGCATCGCAGATCATACTTAGTCCAAGTACAGGACACACCGGCAGTACAGTAACAGTAACAGGCTCCGGCTTTGCCAGTTCTTCCGCAGTAACGCTGACATATGATAGTACCGCACTTGCCACCTCGCCTGGTACAATAA
>JAGWFS010000252.1 GCA_028867785.1 Nitrososphaerota archaeon | reverse complement strand
TGGAAGGCATGGAGTAGGAAGTACAAGATAGCATTGAGAATCAACTACCAAAAGAATTACAATCAGTCCTGCAAGAATGGCAAAAGCCTCTACCTTTTTTATCTCAAACAATTCTTTTCCTTAACTAAGGAAGTAATTAAGACTTGAGATTAGACCGAAGGTATCCCAACCAGCCTACAGTTGTGCGCAACAACCGATCCATTACAGGATTCTCAAGCCTACACTGGATAGTTAGAGGGTCAAATCATTGACTTGTTTTAGTTGTAAAGTTTCGGGTCATTTTCTGGGGTCAGAAATTGGGTGTAAAGTTACGGTTGACTTGATATATGGAATATGATATTTCTTAGTTATGAATAGACAACATTCTCATAAACAAAGTGAGGAAATGCCAAAGGAGATTTTTAAACGACTTGTAGAGGAAACAAAAAATCTAAACCTTGCCATAATTAAAGAGAGAGAATCTAAAGAAGTCAGGATAGTACAGATAGGACAAAGGATTTCAAAGAGAGAAGAACAGATAGAACAATTACGTAATAATACTAAGGTGTATCTCGATGATGTAATAAGCCACTTAATTT
>JAGWFS010000251.1 GCA_028867785.1 Nitrososphaerota archaeon | reverse complement strand
AGACAAGATAGATGACGAATTGGGTAAGGATTAAACAGTATGGGAATGATGAAGCCAAGCGGCAGTACAACTGCTGCACCCAACGGTGGTACAAATAGCGGAACTGCCCAAGTGACTTTCAAGAGTAAACTCTAGAAAGCCTTTTTCTTATTTTATTTTTTTATGTTTTTATGTGTTAGAGTATTTTAGGATATTATCACACATCATTCTAACAATTTCTTTATTGTTGTAGAAGCCAGAGTTACAAAAACAACTGTAGCAATTACTAACACCAGTATATCAACTGGTAAACTTTCATACGTTCCGGCAAGAAGCATCGACCTAATCGCATCCACGACATAGCTGAGTGGATTTGCTATTGAGATATACTGGAGCCAGATAGGCATTATTGCTATTGGGTATATGGCATTACTTGCAAAGAAAAGTGGCATGGTTAATGCTTGGCCAATCCCCATCATTCTGTCCCGAGTTTTCAGATATGATGCAAGAAACATTGAAAAACTTGAAAAACACATCGCAAAAAGTATTACAACAGCAAAAACACCTGCAATGTCAAGTGGATCAAAGCTTATCTTGACTCCAA
>JAGWFS010000250.1 GCA_028867785.1 Nitrososphaerota archaeon | reverse complement strand
CTGTAAAGGTAAACTTGGCACAGGCAGTAGAGTTTAACCCCATCAAAAGTGCTGGTGTCTCACGCAAGTTAGGCGGATTGTCAGGTGCAGTATAGAATTGCCCACAGACATTTGTTGACATGTCTTGTATGATGGATGCTTGCTGTGTGGTAGAACCGGTAATTTCCTTTGCCCATCTCCTCTCGATTAGTTTCTGAGCTGTCTGTGGTGTTACACATGCAGGTGAACCATTACCTGATTTAATCACCAATTCGTATCCAGATTGGCAATGCCGGTTTTCGAGATATCCCGTTGTGTCCCCCGGATAAGCTGACAAGCTAGGCCATACTGTCAAATCAGTGAAGACTGGAGGAGAAAGGGAATTAGGGTTGTTGAGACTTTGCCAGACAAATACTTGTACAGTATAATTTCCTGCCTTGGATGGAGTCCATGAAACACTTGGACTGAGGGTTTGTGAGGGGAGCAGCATTCCTGATAACCATGAAAGTGATTCAATAGTACCATCTTTATCCTGAATCTGAACAATATATGCAAAGGTCTGGTTTCTGATGGTGACATTTGTAAGATTTGATCTAATCTGAATCT
>JAGWFS010000024.1 GCA_028867785.1 Nitrososphaerota archaeon | reverse complement strand
GCCTGTTCTACCAGCGATGGAAGATGCTGTGCATCATGGGAGCGCTCGTCTGTTATCTTGACCGATACAATTCTCTTTGAATTGACATCGACACCAACGTGTATCTTCAGAAATCCGCGTCTTCTCTTCCACTTGTCACGCATCCACTCACCACGGTTTGCTACCTTGATTCCGGTAGAATCAATGGCAATTACGATATCGTTTCCAAGATGTGGCTCTACCCTGATATCCAGTTTGTTGATTCGCCTGTGGATTACGGTATAATCTGGCACCTTGGGTATGGTATCACCGTATGTCCTGAGCAGCCCTTCCGTCTGCCGATATGGCAGTCCGAGATAGACCCTGGCATATCCCACTAGCTTCATGAAACTATCAGGGAAGAGAAATTTCCTTCCCTCTTTTTTGCGGTTCATCTCGGAAAGTTCTTTATTCCAATTTTGTATGACATCAGATGAGATGAAAATCTCACCTCTCCTGACTAGTTTCTCGTTGTATTCATGCCAATGATACATGAGATTGGTCAGGAGGTTACTGATCCAAAGCTTGCTTGGTAGAATAATCTAGATCTGGTTGTTAGTTATGCAACAAAGCACAATTATCTCAAACTTTAATCAGAGCTAAACAGTTGAATTTCCAAATGAACTAAGCTGTAATGCAACTGTGTAATTCAAAGAAAAAAGTAGTTAGTCAACCGCATATTCAGATGAGTTCGATGTCCTAGATAGAACCAAGCGCCTTCATTTACTTACGGGAGACTCGCACAATGGCGGTAGTAACAGCGCCAAGTACTATGCCGTATACGATATGTGAAGCTAGCGCGCCACCAAGCATACCAGGCATCATAGACTGTAACTTATCCATCATCATCTTATTCATTTCTTCCATCTGCATTTGTTGGTTCATCGCACCTTGTCCTTGCATTGAACCTCCACCCATTGAAGATTGCCGGTTCATTTCCGAGCTGTTGCCGTTCATCATCTTTCCTTGTTGCTCATTCATTGAACTATTCATGGATGGTTGTCCGTTCATAGCACCACTCTGCATATTTCCTTGCATATTGCCTGCCATGTTTCCCATTGGCATCATCTTCATCAGATCCATCATATGTGAAGGCAGCACAGTCATGGCCATCGGTAGAAATATCACCACATAAGCAATTATTCCAGCTGCTACTCCAAACCCAATTCCTTTAGGAAATCCAGAGAGTTGTAGTTTTTTAGTACTTACAACAATGCCAAATATTGCACCAATTGCAATACTCGTACCAAAGTGTGCTGCAAGTCCAGGTCCCATTGCTGCATCATATGACTGGCCTGTTATCAGCCCCATGATAATTGCAAAACAGTTGGGTCCAAGACCCATCATAGTAAATAGTCCGCTCATTACGCCATACATTACTGCTCCGCCTGCAATACCACCGGCAATACCAGCACCAATTGATTTTCCTCTTGGATACTGAACTGTTTGTGTCGTCATGTTTTATGCAGTTCGGAGAAGTGAATTAAATAGATTGTTCCAAATCCTTGAAAAAGAACTTTAACAGTTCAAGTATTGCTTTTTATGATTCAATTCTTTAAAACATCAAGATTTCAGATCAGGAATAAATTTGGAAAAAAACTTGTATCTTTGTAAAACATCTTAATTGTGCGTTGGATAATAGATACTTTTTTGCCATAGTTAGCAGTGTTGCAGTAATATCGATAGCTGTCATCTTGGTATTACCACAACAACATAATGATCAGGAACGAGGTTCTACCAGCGTAGAAAATACTACAGTAACAGATGGAGTAAAACATACAGTACCTCTGGATGAGATAAAAGACGGCGGGCCTCCCCCAGATGGAATACCTTCTATTGACAGTCCGAAATTTGTTCCAGCTTCAGAGGCACAATTTGTCAACAACGGCGATCTTGTCATAGGTTTGAGATTGAATGGAGAGACAAAGGCATATCCACTCTTCATTCTAGTCTGGCATGAGATAGTAAATGACAAGCTAGGAAATACGCCTGTTGTTGTCACATATTGTCCTTTATGTTTTACAACACAGGTATTTGAAAGAATTTTAAATGGTACCGAGGTACAGCTTGGAACTTCGGGCAAGCTATACAATAGCAATCTTGTGATGTACGATAGGCTTACTGGTTCCTACTGGAGTCAGGCATTGGGCCAGTCAATAAAGGGCTCTCTTGCAGGAGATGAGCTCAAAAAGATTCCATTTGATGTTGCAAGATGGTCTGACTGGAAGTTTCTCTATCCGGATACACTGGTGCTAACAACTGATACAGGGTATCAGAGAGCATACGGAACAGATCCATACGGTGATTACTATACCAGTCCCTACATTCTGTTTCCTGTCTCACATAAAGACGACAGAATGCAGCCAAAGGAGAAGATCATAGGATTTGAGGATTCGGGTCACTACAAGGCATACAAGATTAGTGATTTAGAATCCTTGAAGGTTGTAAACGACAGTGTGGGTAACAAGGAAATTCTGCTTGCAACACTATATCCTGGCATGGTAAGAGCTTTTAACCGAAACGCAGATGGCAAGACATTTGATTTTGTTTATACTGATGGCAAAATTACTGACAGGCAGACAAACTCTGAATGGAATTTTGACGGAAAGGCCATTTCTGGAACGATGCAGGGTACTCATCTTCAGAGACTAGCGATAAACCCTGGCTTTTGGTTTGAGTGGGTAGCGTTTCATCCCAATACTGAGGTATACCAGGGATAGACTTGGAACCGATTCTCAAGGGAGTCTTAGCAGGTCTTGGAACAATGGTACTGTACCTTTTGATTGTTGCCGTTACAACCCCTGCTTTGCCTCCATCTTCTGCCATCCAGGCCGCTTTTGTCTTAAACTGGCTTGTTATCAGTTTGATGTCTTTTGGGGTCGGTCTTCAGATTTTTCTCTCAAGCTATAGCAAGATGAGAGGATGTCCTCTTGACATCAAACGAAGATCTATTGGAGGTAATGCTGGTAGTGCGGCAGCCAGCTCTTTTTTTTCGTTCTTTTCTCTAATTCCTCTTGGTTGCTGTGGTTGGTGGCTGTATGTCATCTCCTTCCTTCCAAGCATCTTTGGCGTGGGGGTTTCTACTGTCCTGATCAATTACAGTCAACAGCTTACGTATGTTGGAATTGCTGTTATTTTTGCATTTGACGCAATATCTGTGTACAGATTATTAAAAGATATAAAATCAAAAAAATTAGCAAAAGACATTTGAAATAGTTTTAGAATAGATTTGGAAAAATCTCTCCATATAATTATCAAGGGTAAACCATGGTTCGATTCATCTTCCCATCCAATTGTATTTTTTGGTAACTTGACTGCAATGAATCGAACTACACTTTTTCTCAATTTTAATTTGAATGGTTCAATCTTTTTTGTTAGGATTTAATGTGGGATAGAATTGGAAAAATGCTTATCTATTAATTTGCACCTTTCACATTGCAATGACAAACAAGATGCAATGTTTTGGATCATTTCTGATAATACCATTGATTACCGTGACGATGACAGCATTTACAATCTCTCCTGCAAATGCATTGGTAACAAGAGATTTTTCATATCTTCACGATAATCATTGTACTGCGTTATACAACTGTGCTGGTGCGCAGATCTGTGGCGATTACGTTTGCAGCCCTGGTGAGTATGGAAGACATCTTGAGAATATGTCAAAGGCAGAGATTGCCCAAGGAGCGGCTGCAGCTTCTGCAGTCAGGTCAAAATCATTTGCTCCTGCAGTCACATCGCCCCCAGTTCCAAATGTCCCTCTTACTCCAAGCCGACCTAACGTAAGCCCTACTTTCGAACTGTCTAATGCAAACTTGCCATTGGTAATACCATTGGTTAAGGGTCTATACGATGGCAAAGATGTCTTTTATATCTCAACAGATACATCTGATTCTAACATGGCTGCAATGGTTTCCAAGTTTACCAATTTCCCAGTTAATTTCGCACCATCGTTGGCAAAAACACCGCCTGTTGCACTTGCAAATATGTATGTCTTCAAAAACGGCATCAAGGGTTCTGGAGCAATGGGATACCAACCAGAGGTCTTTGATGCCATTCCCACAGAATTAAAGTACAGTCCTCTCTGGAAGGTCAACTATGTAGAGTGGAATGATCCAACCAAGGCTACAGTTCTTGGCTCAGACGATGACATCTTATCTGCACAGCAAAACGGTGTGGTAACTGTTACTGCCACAAGCATAGTGTGTAACAGTCCAATAGTACAGTGGGACGGTGACAAAGAAGGAACTGTTCCCGCAGGCCACGTGCAGATAAGAAACGACACGACTCTAACGGACACCACTGCCTACGGAGGTGGTCAAGTACTTGATATTGACACACAAAAGATGCAGGTAACGTTTGTAGCTCATAGAGGTTTTGGCCCTGACGGTTCCACGATATACTATATTGTAACAGATACTACAATGTCAGATCCTGCAAAGATGATGGGAGTAATTTTGGCAAATAAGACACAGGCTACTTTTCTAACAAGTTCGTCTTCTGACTTGTACCAGTTTGGAAACGGTATCAATGGAACAGGACCTATGGGATTCCAAGCTGGAATCGGCAGCACAAAACCTGGTGACCAGTTCTACAGTCCAATGTGGAGGATATCAGCCATATCTTGGAATGACCCATCAAGTGCAACAATTCTAGAAAATAGCCACGATATAACTAGCCATTCAGATCAGATAAAAATTACATCGATGAACATGGTGGTTAACTGTCCTTTCTTTAGTGTAGATACTATATTTGCTCACATGAAATAGACTGATTGAAAACTCGGATTTGTTCACCACATCGAACCCCAAATTGATTGAGATAGGAGTCGGTGAGAAATTTGAATGATCTGGAAAACTGGTTTAATATAAGATAACCATAAGATGTTTATGAAAAATTTGAATATATTAGGCATGCAACAAGAAGAGTATTCCAAAGGCCTGAAAAAGAGAGCTGGTAAGATAGAGCACGAGCTTGAAAGGTTGGCCTGTTTAAAGGCACTACCGTTAAGAAGATAGATCTGGTAGGCGAAAACATCCAATTTACATTCTTATCACACACGATAAAAGGGAATTCTCTTGTTAAAAGAGATGTAAACTGGAGGCGCCATCCTTTTTAGTGTCAAGTGATAAAAAGCTACCACGCTACCAAATGCAGCAAGACAAAACCCCAATCTCATTTGTTTTAAGGTTTTCATTCCATACTCTCAAGCGATCTGAGCCTACTGGAAATAATTTTGATACGATGCAAATCATAAAGGATGTTAAAAAGGAAATAGCAAAATACCGAATTGACCTTGTTAACTATGCCACTAAACCCATTTACAATGACGACAAAACAAAAATTACCAGACATAAAATGTCTCTGGATTTTCGCATTAATATCACTTCACAACAGATCAATTATTTCACGGACAAGAAGAATGGCATTTTGGGTGTATTTGGAAAAGATGAGCCGCAACAACATTTTATGAAAAAATACATATCAATCATGAATGAAATTCTTGAAGAAATTGACGGCATTGACTACATACCAGCCAGTTGTAACCCTTATGAAATGATATATTGCGAAGGCAGGATAGATACGATTTCAAAATAAAATTGAACTGTTCTAGGAACTTCTTTTATCACTCACTACATATTTACCTCTATGGAATCACTTCAAACAAAATGCAAAACATGTGGTGCTACATTTAGAACCAAGGATGAACTTGCAAGACATGGCAAGACTCATGAAACAGCACAGCACACGCCAGCCTCTGATCATTCATGTGGCTGTTGTTTCGAATAGAATCTAGTTATAACAAATATACCTTGAAAAGGAAAACTTGGGTTGTCCCTAGCACGGTGTTCCCTTTTTCTTTGGTTTGAAAATGCCTCCATATACCACTCAAACTCTTCCAAAAATCTGTTATCTTTCTTGTTGTAATCTGTGGCAATCAACTTACCATCATTATCGAATGCTTCCTGCACCCTAGAAATCTGCAATGAAGATATGATATTGAGGGAGCGCCATGGCCAAAATTGCATTGTTTGTGGGTTCTGTTCGTAAAGAAAGGCACGGTATCAAAGTTGCAAAATGGATGGACAACGAGCTGATTCAAAGGGGTCATGAAGTGTATTTCATTGATCCTATGAAACTTCATCCTCCCCTGCTAGATAGAATGTACAAAGAAATGACAAATCCACCAGAAAAACTCAAGGAGCATACTAAATTCATGATATTAAGGTAAATTGTATTAGGAGATGGTTAATGCTCTTGACAACCGTCTTCTTGCACCCCTTCCTGATTTACCAAGTTATGTGCGGCGTTAATGATTTTTTCAATTATTTTGTGATGATTAGATTTTGTTCTTGTTACAACTATTACAATAAAGGAGAGTATAGGAACTGAAAGAATCCTCAGATCTTCTCTTTGTATAAGAACATAAGACAAACGCCCAAGGGCATCATCAAAGTCTTTTTGCATTGAGCATTGCAAACGTGCCCCCATAAAGAACATTTCAAGTTGTCCCGCAGGTACATTCAAGGTTTTTTTGTATATTGCATCAACGAATCGACCCTGCTCATTAATCACCCCAACGTATTCCACACCTGATTTGAACAGAGGCGTCAGTTTAGAAAGTAATGCATCAAGGTTTTTTTCTTTTTTGTTCTTGAAAATTTGATCTGTGTTGGCATCCATTTTCGGGTCTAATCATCAACAAATTGAATAAAGACTTTATCTCAAATTGTTAAATTTTTGATGTAACCATTCAATCCCAAATCAACTCGTAAATTAAAATAAAAAAGGAAACCTCTACTTTGCATGCTCTGAGATACTCTTTATAATCTCGGCAAGTTCAGAGTTTTGCCATGTTCACGAGCTTTCTTTTCTAGAGGAGTACAGAGGTAGTCTCCACATACGAGGTATGGATCATAAAGCGCTGTTGAATGTCTATTTGCCCATTACCTTGTTCTAGAGCAGATGCGTTAGCAAAGCTAGAGATCATTGTGGTTGCAAATACTGGAAGTATTGCAAGCAGACCCACGTATCTTAGTTTTTGATTCATGTTGTGTCTATACTACAAAATTAGAAAAACATTGTATTCAACTGTTCAATTAAAAATTGATCTGTTCTAGGTGTCAGTTAAATTATTTCTAGTGGAAAACATGTATATGCAAAAAGAGTATTGCCACATTTGCAAAGATGGGGAAAAGACTGTATTGACGTAGACGTAAAAGGACGGGTGTATCTTGAGATGTTCAATGTCAAATGTGCAAAATGTGGCAAGCCGCTAATCTCCTAGGCCAAAGATATCTTGGTAGTCGTTAACCAGAATTTTAAAAACAAGGGATTTCAGCGTGTCGTCAGGGGTGCACTAGAATTCATTTCATGTAATTTATCGATATTTTTCTTTATGGATAAAAGAAGAAACTGTAGGTGGGTTGGGGAGTAGAATCATGGTTAATTGCAGGACCATACTTCGTACCTACAGTTCCTACGTAAAGTAAAGAGTTTTAGCTTAAAGCCATTTCCTAGAACTGTTCAATATTATATTAGACAACTTTTCATACTGCTATTGCTGATGTTGTTCTAAGACTAATTTGAGCACATCTAGTGTCTCGCGCAGATCATTTTGGTTACAAACTATGACACAAACAAACTTCCAGCATTTGAAGTAACTATCATTGTAATTTCTCTAAATATGTTGACAGTCATGCTCAGACCATCGAAAATCTTGTTAAACTTCACTATATTATAGCGAGAGAGATATCACCTATTTAGATAAACCTATTTCCAAATCTGTTTTTTCTTTAACTGTTTTAACGCTATTGAATGATGATTTAATGGTCTAAATATTTTCTAACTGTTAAAGAAATAATTTTTAACATATGCAAGTTCAAGATTGTTTAGTATTGTTAAAGGATCTATTCTTAATCTTGTTATACTATAATGTTTTGATAAATATCTATGCCGAAAGTAAAGGTTGAAAAAATAATCAAGGCAAATCGAGAAAGGGTTTTCAATATGGTTACAGATTTTGAAAACCTTCCAAAGAGATTTCCACAATTTTTTAAATCAGTCAAGGTATTATCGCGTGAAGGCAGTACGGTAACAACAGAGGATCAGGTGGTAATGGCAGGCCGTGAAGTACATCAAACAGTGAGGCATGTACTTACTCCACCTCAGCTTGATGAGGTCTACATGCTGTCAGGAGATGCAAAGAATAGCCATGTCGTGACAAGATATGAAACAGCACCAGAAGGAACCAAAGTTATAGTTGATGGTGATTTTAAGCTCGCAGGAAAACTCAAACTTGTGGGTTTTATGGCCAAGGGAAAGATAGAGAAAGGAATTGAAGATGTAATTGACGAATTTGCAAAAGTGGCCGAAGCTCCCTAAGGCAATAAAGATACAATTACAAAAAAGCGTGGCAATAAGTTGAAAACAGACACTTTACTCTATTTGCTTTTACATATTATTGCTCAATGGTCTTTCGGTTTTCCTTTCCACACGCGTAACAAAACTGGCGACTGCCCCATTTTTCCCACAAGTGTTTGTGAACAAAGTCTTGAATCTTAACCATAGCAACCATTCTTATGACTTTAGTTTTGCTTTGTATTCCAAAAAGAGATCCAGGACTGTATCATGGCCGAATTCAGGTCTCCAATGCCATGAGAATTATCATTTATTGCTTTTGCTTGAGTCTTACTATCTTCTGTTCAATCTTCTTTGAGATGGAATTAGTTGCGCCATCTGGCCCAGACTTCTTTAATTGTAACCCGCTAATTCCTGAAGCTTTGTATGCTCTAGTCCATCGTCTGAATGTACGGACAGAAATATCGTACATCTTGCATATGTCCAGAGCTTCCTTCTTTCCGTTTGTGTAGCGCATGATATTTCTGATCCATGTCTCCAATGTTGATTTGACCATTCTTGACGATGGGACAGCGATCTGTTAGAGGTGACATTATCCCTGTCAACAAAAGGTGACATTAATTGTGGCACTCTACAGTTACTGGCGTTATTGTCTATGTCATAATATTTCTACCAATTGCCATGACAGCCCTTCCACCACACATGATGGATATAATGAAGATGATGCCGATGGGAAACATGGAAGGCAATATGCAAGGAAACATGCAAAGTAATTCCATGAATGAACAATCCTCGATGCAAGGTAATTCAATGAATCAGGGACAAATGAACAATAATTCAGAGATGAATCAGCAAGGAACAATGGCAGGAAACACTATGCAAGGCAAAGGTGCCATGGACGAAAAGATGAAGATGGAACAAATGGACAAGATGATTACAGAACAGACTCAAAAAC
>JAGWFS010000249.1 GCA_028867785.1 Nitrososphaerota archaeon | reverse complement strand
ATAGCTGTTGACTCTGTTGGTGATGTATATGTATCAGATACTGGAAACTATAGGATAGAGAAATTTACAAGTACTGGTCAATTTATTACAAAAATCGGATCTTCCTGTACAGACAATAGACAGTTCAATACGCCGTCAGGTATTGCGATTGATTCTATTGGAGATGTGTACGTCTCAGATGCGGTGGCTGAAAACATACAAAAATTTTCAATTTCAAACTCTACTGCAAATACGGCAAAGAGTACTGTACCAGAGTTTGGCGCTACAACTTTGTTTGCCTTGACAGCATCTATTATATCCCTAGTAATTTTTACAAGAAAGACATCAGGCAAGATCTAGAAAAAGTATGAAAATATCCATGCTTGGATTTTTCCTTACATCTATTGATTTGTCACGTTCACGTATTCTTCAGGGTCTTCTTCCTTTAGCCTTTGAAAGTAGATTTCTTCGTATGGCATTTCATACACACCTTGCAAATTTCCTATTTAAGCGACAAAATTGATGAATTAATACCCATCAAGTCAAAAAAAGCAAATTTACCGTACCCATTACCACATAGTTAGCCGGGATACATGGAATCAAAAA
>JAGWFS010000248.1 GCA_028867785.1 Nitrososphaerota archaeon | reverse complement strand
ACTCCAATGTCTTGTTTTGGAGTGGATAACATGATCACATTCATTGCACCTACATTAGTGAGCGATAGTCCAGTTGACAAGATTGCCAAGTTGACAGAAACTAGAAGTTCTGTAGAGTGATTCAAGTACAGATCTGCAAATCCAATTGTACTGATTATACTACCAACAATAATCGGTTTTGTGGAACCAAGTTTTGAAATGATAAAACCAGACGTAGGTCCAAATATCAACAAGACAATTGCAAATGGAAGTTGCACGTTACTAGTCATCAGCGGGTCTTCTCCAAATCCGAGTGGTGAGGGACTACGAACAAGCACAGGGATTGTTTGGAATACCATGAACATTGATAGTCCAACAATCATTATCATAATATTTGACGGCAAAATTATTTTGTTTGTAAGTACTTTCATGCTTACAAGTGGAGAGCTAGATCGTTTTTCTATAATCGCAAATAGGATCATGTAGATAATCCCAATTACTACTAGTCCTATCACATAGAAAGAATTAGCACCATCGCCATTTTCTACCATGGTTAGTGCCATGAGAAATGCACTAATAGTAATGGTTAACGTAATTGCGCCCTGTA
>JAGWFS010000247.1 GCA_028867785.1 Nitrososphaerota archaeon | reverse complement strand
ATTTGCGCCAAGCCGGGCAATAAATAAAAAAGAAAAAAAGGTTTAGGCATAGTGGCTCTGGTGGCATGGTTCTCCATCCCATCTCCAAGTCTCACCAATATATACCGGCCCACCTTCTCGGTATTGCTTTATTCTCCAAGTATGGATCTCTTTGCCTACTACGTTATCGGGGTCTGCTACTACTGTTTCGCTCATAAAGCCTGTAGCTCGCTCGATTTTCTGGCCTATCTTAATTACCTTTGCAGATTTGCCAGATGGGGTTAACTCGAGCACTTTGTAAAAATCTACATTTGTTTGTTCATATCCCCAAGATCTCTCAAAGATATCACCCACTTTAACGGGCTGGGCCTTTAGCTTTTCTCTTTCCTCATATTTTCTATTCATCTCATCTATTTGTTCTTGGGTCATTCTTGGGGTCTGTCTTACTATCTCCGGTTTATCTGCTTTCACCGAGTCTCCAAAAATAGGTATACAATGGTTAGCGTTTACATCAGCCGGGCATTTTTCTTGTGCCATGCCTTCAAAAGTCTGGCCAACTTTACCGCATTTTTCACATGTATAGGTTTTCATTATTTGATTCATACCAA
>JAGWFS010000246.1 GCA_028867785.1 Nitrososphaerota archaeon | reverse complement strand
AGCTTGATACAATGCCTTCAAAATTATCTATCAATACCAATACAAACCGCATCTATGTCATGGAACACCGATTTGTAAATAACATTGAAGAAAACAGCACAGTGGGTGTAATCGATGGTAACACAAATGAAAAGATTGCAGATATACCAGTTGGTGCATACTCACAGATAGCAGTAAATCCTAACACTAATCTCATATACATTGCAGAACGTCATCTGATCAATAACATTGAAGAAAACAACATTGAACAAAATGGCACAGTATCCGTCATAGATGGAAATACTAACACAAAGATTGCAAACATGCCAATCGGTGCAGGTTCTTTTGGAATAGATGTCAATCCTAATACAAATCGCATCTATGTATTACATCGTCATTTTGCTATGATTGATAACAAGTGGCAGAATGGTACTGTATCAGTCATAGACGGAAATACCAACACAAAGATTGCAAGCATACCAGTTGGCGCAAATCCTGCTGGAATAGCTGTAAACCCAAACACAAACCGCATCTATGTGACCAATTATCAGACTGGCACAATATCTGTCATTGATGGCATTGATAATAAAATCATGGATAAGTCAATCCT
>JAGWFS010000245.1:278-595 GCA_028867785.1 Nitrososphaerota archaeon | reverse complement strand
TTTCCAGAGGTGGTTGCATTTCCAGTTGCACCAAATACCTGGAAGAGGGCAGAGGATGTAGAGTTTCCACCAATAGCCAGATCATTGATTGTATTTGATGGAGCTATTACATTATTAGCCAGTTGGAAGTATCCACTTATTCCACCAGAGACTGGTTGGTAAAGGTTACCTTGGAGTTGAAGTGTATTTAGGTTTGATGTTGTTGTTGTAATGTTATACGTTGTTGCTCCTCCTACACTTATTCCATTACTAAACTGAGTAAAGTTAGATACTCCAGTTAGGGTATTACTGTTAGGTAGGGTTATTGTTCCAGCAAG
>JAGWFS010000245.1:0-268 GCA_028867785.1 Nitrososphaerota archaeon | reverse complement strand
AGTCCAGTCCCAAGAGTTACTGGTCCATTATTCACTGTATTTAGATTAAGTGTTCCTGTACCTGCAGATAATGTTAGATTCTGATTACCACTTGTTTGTATTGTAGATGCACTTCCATTACCTAGATTAACTGTTGTTGCATTACTATTTAATGTCTGGGAGTTAAGAGTAATAACAGAACCTGCTCCACCATTCAAAGCATTCAAAGTTACATTACCTGTATTTGTATCTCCAAGAACAAGATTTTGTTTATTTGTTGTAGCAATTG
>JAGWFS010000244.1:263-595 GCA_028867785.1 Nitrososphaerota archaeon | reverse complement strand
GATCCTCCAGGGAATGGAAACCGTAGACGAGATCTATGAAGAGATGGGCAGGGAAAAAACAAAGACATGCCAAAAAGAGTATGTAAATGAAGAGCGCACCCTGACTTTGGCAAAATCTGTGTTGCGTACTGCCATGCCAAATCTTGCACCCCTCACAGGCAAGAAGATCTTCATAGCCGGAAAGGGCAAAAAATCAGGCAAGAACTTCAAGTACGATGATTACATCGTGTTGGGAGAACCTGATGCACGAAAAGTGGGTCTGATACGTTGAGACTGGATTCTTGCAGGTCATGTGGATCAGATCAGATTCCATGCACGAGATGTCTAATCTG
>JAGWFS010000244.1:0-253 GCA_028867785.1 Nitrososphaerota archaeon | reverse complement strand
ACACAAAGACACACATACATTTTTGAGAAGATGTGGAACACAATATGATCTAAGGACAAAAATGAACGCAAAATGGGTGTGCAAGTCTTAGGTGTGAAAAACAGTTGCCTGTTTTCAACCTGTGACACGGTAAACTAGGAAAACTGTTTTTCTTGGTTTCAACAATATGTGAAACATACTGGGTAAATTATTTCCTTAAAACTAGCAGGATTGTTTCTAGTTATTGGAAATTATTCTTCAAAAACATAGGTCA
>JAGWFS010000243.1:270-598 GCA_028867785.1 Nitrososphaerota archaeon | reverse complement strand
TGGACAAGCGAATATTTCTTTTAGGTGTTGCAATGTTAGTGATTGGCGGATTATCATGGTACTACTTTAACAGTACAATGCCCATGAGCACATCCGACATGACTGCCGATGAGACAAGCGCTTTCAATGAGGCTCAAGCAGTAAACACTGGCCTGTCAAACATTTCCCAGATGGTGGCAGGACTAGGATTCTTCATAGCCTTGATCAGCGTGGGACTCAGACGCAGAAACAAAGGCGGCGTTGGAAAACCCGTTACACAAAAGCCTGCTGAAATCTAGAACGTTTTTAAAATATTGAAAAATGTATCTCGCTGTGCTGCATCTCTTCC
>JAGWFS010000243.1:0-260 GCA_028867785.1 Nitrososphaerota archaeon | reverse complement strand
TCCAAAATAGAAGAGTTTGTTCCCCTTCCAGCCGCACGATAAATCTCTTCTGAGAAAGCAGTTCCCACCAGATCATTTCCGCCATATGTCAGGGCTACTTGCGCCAGTTTCTTTCCCAGCGCAACCCAGTAAACAGAGATGTTGTCAAGTTGTTGTGCAAGCATTAGTCTTGAAACAGCAATAACTCTCAGATCATATGTCGATGGGCTTTCAGATTTTACCAATCCTGTTTTTTCAAGTTCGGTATTTTCCAGACTGAA
>JAGWFS010000242.1 GCA_028867785.1 Nitrososphaerota archaeon | reverse complement strand
TAGAACAGGTAAAAAAATTCTACGATCGTCTGGAATATTATCTGGTTCGCGAAGTTTTGGGATATGGCATTTTTGACGTACTGAAAAATGACGATGACATTGAAGAAATTTTAATAGGACGGCCTGACGTGCCGATTGGGATTATACATCGAAAATATTCTGAAATGCACATACTTGATACCAATATCGTAATAGGAAAATCCGAGTTGACGGATTCCCATATCCGAAAATTGTCCCTAAAGATAGGAAAGTCTGCCACAACTGGAAAACCAATTCTGGACGGCACCACAAAAGACAAGGACAGGATCATGATAATATATGGAAAAGAAGTGTCCCCTAACGGCTCTATTGCAGTAATGAGAAAATTTCCTGCGCAGCCTTACACCATAACACACCTGTTACAATTTGGAACGCTAAACAAGATCATGGCCGCATACATATGGACACTCGTAGACGCCAAAGCATTCGGATTAATAGTTGGCGAAACAGGTTCTGGAAAAACTACTCTCATTAATGCGCTCATGATGATGGCAAATCCCAGATGGCATATTGTTACCATAGAAGAGACCCCTGAATTGGTAATGCCCCAGAAACGTAC
>JAGWFS010000241.1 GCA_028867785.1 Nitrososphaerota archaeon | reverse complement strand
GACAGGTCTGGGGTCAAGTCCTTGGGCAAATAACAGGCCTGGGGCCACCTTTTCAATAAGGCTATTTTCGTTCATCATATTGTATAATATTATCTTGATTTATTTATATTGATCGGTCAGATCTGACTTGATCACTATATATTATCAAATAATACCTCCCTCTAAAATTCTGTTGTCACTGCATACCATTGGTTCTCTTCAACTGAAGTCATTGGGAGGCAGACAAACACATCATAAATTGAGTTTTTAGAATATTTTGAGATGACTAGAAGATAACAGTCTTTGGTTGTATCTTTCTGTCCTTTGAAAGAAAATGGAGCTACTACAATCTCTCCAGGTTCAAAATTCATTCTATAAGTGCTTCATCAGATTCGTTCTCAAATATCTTTTCCATTACTTTGGTTGATCGTTTGTGAATGTCTTTGTCTATTGGATTTTTAACATTTGGCTTGCTTTTGATATCTGATTTCTTGACTATTCGTTGCATGTTATCTTCACTATGTTATGGCATAGCCAAATATATTAATATATTAAAACAGAGTCGCTTTGTCTCAGTTCACCAAACTCTGGCTAGAACCATTTTACAGCAATCTAATGCCT
>JAGWFS010000240.1 GCA_028867785.1 Nitrososphaerota archaeon | reverse complement strand
TTGGCCTAAATCAACCCTTTTTGGTGTGATTCCAGAATTACAAGATATCAAAACAATAAAACCGGGCGAACGGTTTGATATAAAACCATGGGAGTCATACAGAGGTTCAATCCCTACTCCAAAGTTATATGGGTCGGGAAACTACACTTTAATTTCAGTAGCACTGTTTACATTCAATACACATACAGAAAATGTGAACGCCGACGAAATCCTTTGGTCAAAACCACTGCAGATAACTGTATTGCCAGAAAACACGCAAACTGAAGCCTATTCATCTATGCAGAACTCTCCAGAATTCCCCTTTGTAATTCCTGTTTTTTTGGCTAGTATTGCATCCTTGATTGCATTTTACCGGATAAAATTCAGATCACATATAATGTAATGCTGTTATTACAATCGCATCTGGGACAACAACATGAAAATACAAAACAACAAGACAAAAACTGCAACGACAATAATAGGAGCGTTAGTAATCGGATTTATTCTTATGTCTCCACAAATAATAATACCGAATATTAATGCCGAACTACAAAATACCATATCTACTTCCAATACAAGTTGCGTAAAAAAAGTACAACAGCAAATGTATTCAAACGAAAAAATGT
>JAGWFS010000023.1 GCA_028867785.1 Nitrososphaerota archaeon | reverse complement strand
TTCTTTGAAAGCGCAAAGCCACATTTTACACAGTGTGACTTGTCCACAGAGTTTTTCTCCTTACAGGAAGGGCACACTTTGGAGAACAGTATTGATTTAGAGTCGTCTTGTTTCTTTATGCCATGAAGCTTCAGTATAGCGTCTTCTTGGTCGGACGATGCAAGATGCTCATATCTTGAGAGCATGTTTGAGCCCTTTGACCAGTTTCCGTAGAGCTTGACTAGGTTTCCAAGCTTCTTCGAATACATTGTAAGCGATGTGTGTCTGAATAGATACATCCATACACGTTTTTTGATGCCAGCAGCTTGAGCCGCCTTCTTGACAAGATAGAATAGCATCGCATATCTCATCACACCCTCTTTGTTGTTGTGGTACCAGAGAAAGGCATTTGGATCATCACCATGCGGATGTTCTGCAAGCCACTCTTTAATGGGTACAAAGCTTGTCACAAGTGCAAGTGTCTTTGGTCCTGTCTTGCCTGTTGTGTGAATCCTGACAAAGTCATTCTCAAACTGAAGTCCGCCTATCCTCATATTGAATAACTCGCCTGGTCTGTATGATCCTTCAAAGAGCGTGATAAGTACTGCCAAGTTTCGCTTGACATATCTTCCCTTGCTCACCTCTTTTACAGCATTGAACAAATTTTCAAGATCTGTATCGGTAAGCAGATCCTTTGCTTGTATCTTTTCGTATCTGTCTCTAAAGTAGCTTGGTGTAATCCATGAAACAATAGGATCGTATTCCCTGTCCTTTGACTTGTCTGCAATCTCATTATGTTTTGCAAAATGGCAAACTCTTTTCAATGTTGTTAGAGTATCTTTTTTTACCGAGTTTTCATAATTTGATTCCGCTATTTCCTTGTGGATTAATTCAATCTCTTTTCTGGTCCAGTCTGATATTTTTGTATTATCCTTTATGAATAGAATTCTCTTTATCGATTCCGCATAGTTTGCAATCCTGCCATACGACTTGTTCTCTATTCGGAGTCTGTCTAAAAACTCACATGCAATATTGGCATTATCTGTACTGAATCTTTTACGTATTGATGCCTTAGCATACTCTATCCTTTTCTTTGAATTATGGATATCAAGGTAGTCCATCATATCAAGATGACCCATTCAATTTAAGGCGTAAATTTTGTTCATAGCGTATTATCATAAAAAGTGTAAGCGCCCTTGGCGGGATTTGAACTCGCGTCGAGGCCGTGACAGGGCCCCATTCTAGACCGGGCTATACAAGGATTGGATTTTGTCCGAATCCTCTCTATACTACAAGGGCGTTGAAATATTGTGCACAAAAATCTGAGTTTAAAGCTTTCTATCAGCTAGGAGGATCATAGCTTAAAGTATTTTGGGCAGTAATAGGAACATGAAGGACAGGTCGTTGCTACTATTTCACAATGCGATAAAATCAGAAGAGACGGAAGATTTACGATTATTCTCTTAGAAAATTCTTGGAGTTTGTAGGATAAGGGAGGCTTCTGGGCTGTCGTAGCTGAAGAGCGAGACACTGCAGGAGATGGTCGAAGATTATGTGACGCACCTCAAGAAAACCTTGAAGGCCGGATCTATGATGCGATACAGAGGAGATGACTCCAAGGAACCGGTTTGATAGCGACATGTGCAAATAATAAAAAACAGTTCTGGCCACGCCGCTGAATGGGGGTTGCAGTAATGACTACATGCCAATCTTGTTGTCCACCATTATGGACTATTCTTGATCCACATCTTTGGGCATTGCCAAAAATTAACGCGAGCGTCTTACCATTGTAGAGACCCCGACGCCGGCCAGCAAACCTGCTATTCCTAGCCCGACTCCCCATGCTATACTTTGGAGTGGTCCGTATGGATTGTCCGAACTAGTGTATTTTATTCCATAGGTACATGGATTTGGATTATCTATGCAGTGGTTGGGCTGCTGTGCGTAGGCGTAATTTACTCCATAAGCAGCAACATACGGCGCTACAGCTGCCATGGCTACAATAACCAAAGAGCCGTACAGTATGCTCACTGTCTTGTTTCTGCCTGATGTTTTTATCTTCATAGCAAAATATGTGTTAGCATTATATTTTAATTCCATAGTTTGCAATGTGTACTATTGCATATGTATCTGACATAGTATCAACGCCAGTGTCTGAGGTTCTGTGTTTAGGTAATTCTCTGTGATGTCATTCCAGTACACGCATATATTTTTGCACATGCGGTTTTCGATACGCGACAAGACCATCGTTCTGATCCAGAAATAATCAGCCATACAAATGACGTCTGCTTTCTTATTGGCAAATACATAATTCCTTGATCATCTCTGGTCTGCAGTACAGCAGATTCTCACGCGCGTTCTCCCCCTAGACACGATGCTTGCTCTAAAGTAGGACCGTAGGATTTACCTCTTGTGTTTTGATGATGATGTCATTTGGTACTACCAAGTACCGTCGTTACAAATCAGAGATGAGGTTAATTTTTCTCATTGTGGCAATTTTCATGAATCCAGATATGCCTGAATCATCGTTTGTTATCTCATGTTCTCCTGCCTTTATCTCAAGACCGCATGTCTTGCACATATCGTCAAATCTTGCCTTCATGACTGTCCTGCCATATCTTGGTTTCAGGCTGTTTTAACGAGGCCTGAAATATGGGCACTCCTGACACTTTGAACACTTATTTGGCATCTTTGTACTGTGGCATCTTGCAAGGTGCCACACCAGCAGATGTCATATTTGCCAACGTCAGCCTATCCTTGGCAGGCTATCCAAACCCATCCTGCAACCTTGAAACGGATTGCAGTATTGGAAGCTAGGAAAAAGGCCTTAAACACGAGAAGAATATTAGAGATCGCAGTGTTTTGTATCCGACTTTAAGTTACGTTTTTAATGACTGCAGTTTTCCTTTCATCTAAAAATTTTGTAAAAGACAGTATTGTACGAAGTCTAAAAGACTAAATTATACACAACTATGACCCTTCGCTATGGGTTCGTAGCTCAGCCAGGTAGAGTACCGGACTTTTAATCCGGCTGTCCGGGGTCCGAATCCCCGCGAACCCGCTACAATCCTGTCCTTTTTTGGGACCTTCCACTAAAGGTGAGATGTTGAAGGTAACAAGGGACAATCTTGTCAAGATCGAGGACGATCCCCTAGAGCTGTTCTACCAAGGGTTCAAGTCAGATATAACCCGCATATCATACACAAACAAGCTAAGAAAGATACTTTGCGATTATCTGGAGGATGTTCTGGAGGGAAGCTTTGAGAACAGGGCCTCGCAGATGGTCTACAAGGCAAAAGAGAATCCCCAGGAAGCTCTTCGCATCCTGCTTTCATTGTCCAAGATGCTCAGGGAAAGAACAGAAAAAGACTCTTCAGACAAGGAATACCTCAACCCAAGCTCGTTTAACAACTTCTTCAAGCCAATAAAGAAGATGCTTGACATGAACGGAGTTAGTGTAGTCTGGAAGAGGATCTATGCTACATATCCCGAACAGAATAATTTGGGAGATACCAGAGGATACATGCGCCAAGAGATCCACGACATGCTGCAGTTTTGCAATGCCATAGACAAAGCTATCATCCTGGCTGCAGCAAGCTCTGGCGCGAGGGTAGGAGGCCTCGGTGGCCTCAAGTGGGAAGATGTCATGCCAGTCTACAGAATTGATGACAGACTGACTCTTGACATTACAGAATCTGAAGTTTCAAGATCGGAGATAGTTTGCGCAATCTTGATGGTCTACAGACATACAAGGGATGAGTATCCGGCATTTATCACACCTGAAGCTTACAATGCAATCCTCAACTACAGGACATCATGGATTAGTGAGATAGGAAAGGAACCAAAACCCAACGAACCATTGTTTAAGAAAGTCGGTCCATTTGTTAGACAGTTGCATGGAGACGGCATAAGGAAGAGGGTCGAGAGGATAATAGAAAAATCTGGCCTCATAAACATTCTCTTCAAGTCAAGAAGGCATAATGTACCTGCCATGAACGGTTTTAGGAGGTTCTTCAACAAGGTAAACAAGGAGACACTCTCAAAAGATTCCCCCTTGGCTGCCTTGATCAAGAAGGAATTTCAGATGGGCCACATTGGTCTGGTCCAGCTAGACAGAAATTACTTCAAGACGCACATCATGGAACTGATAGAGGAATACCTCAACGCCGTTCCCAACCTGACCATATCCAACGAGGAACGCGAGAAAGTCGAGAATATGAAACTCAGGAAGAGAACATCGGAACTTGAAGAAAAGATTGCTGAGATTGAAGATCTGAAGAGAAGAATGCGAATAATGGAGAAAACAAGAAGTAAAGAAGATGCTGACAAGATTGAAGAGCTTGAAAGAAGAATCATGATGTTGGAGAAAACTGATAGCTAATTGAGAAAATTATTCA
Source organism: Nitrososphaerota archaeon (assembly GCA_028867785.1). Lineage (GTDB taxonomy): Archaea > Thermoproteota > Nitrososphaeria > Nitrososphaerales > Nitrosopumilaceae > Nitrosotalea. Next base: position 5,502 of record JAGWFS010000023.1, on the reverse strand, counting down.
TTATAGAATCTATCAATTGCATTTGTGTAGGATATCGTTTACGCAGAGATTCAGTATGATTGTGTAGTTCGCGAATATTATTATTCATTTCCAAAATGGTGTGCATATCCTTGAAGATTACTTTCATCATTTCATCAGTAAATAAACTAACATATCGTATTTTTGTCAAAGGTTTTTCCAATGTTATAGACATTAAATAATTTGTAACAAGGACTGCCATTTTATTTGGTTCTAATCCTGAGAGCCAATTTTCACCCGTTTCCAAACTTTTCAATACTAAATATAGAAAAGATACACCTAATGTCGTGCTTAGCATATTATAGAGATCTTCAATTTTTTTTCCTTTTTCTCTTTTATCTTCTAATTCATCGATTAGATCCATGTAATAATGCGTTGAGTATTCAATGACATTTCTTTCAAGTGCGGATGTTTTTGTCTTTTTTATTTTATAGTATTTTTCCTTTCCTTTTTTTGTAAATTGAATTGTATTATCTTTTAACAAAAGTGATAGATTTTTGCTCAAAGACTGTTTAGAGATGTTCAAAATCTTTTTAATATCAGTAAACCGCATTTCTTTTTCTCGGATCAATAATTCAATTATTTCAGCTGGAATTCTACTTGGTGGGGGGCCTCTTCTTGCCAATCAAACTTTCAAATAATATGTATTCTATTAAACATAGGTTAGACACAGCCGTGTGATTTAAGGTCAATTAATTTGACATAACAGTTTAACACAAGTATATCCAAAGTTATAAAAAGATAGGTCTATTTAATTGACCTATGAGAGTTCAAATGAACATAAAAATCGAAGAGAAGGACTTCAAGATGATAAATAGAGTATCAGTCTTGAGAGGCGAAGGAACTTCCGATTTCGTAAGAATGGCAATAAGAAAGGAACTTGCAAGACTTGGTTTTCTGAGTAACAATCAGGTAAAGGCTCTAGAGGTCAGACAGGATTGAGTCGTTCTTGTGCAGATGACAGTCCCAAAGTAATAACCAGAATTTACAACTGGGGCAAAAAACTAGTGGAAGTTAGTCTTTGTAAAGATCACATACACGATCCTGACTTTCAGAATTTTGTCAAAGAGTTTCCAGTTCAGGAGATGAAGATGTGATTTTCGGTTATTATAAAAAAATAGGACTTGAAGGAACCAGATTCCAAATGACTCCTTCAGACTCAACGACCACGCTTAATGGGGTTGATATGAATAAGTTCTAAGATCTTACCAATAAAACATTCTCCTGACAAAGCTTTCATGCTTTGCACTCATTGCATACGAATCAAAGGCAGGTCTAGAAAGTTCTACACATCCCATGCCTTGAAGTGGCACATAACTAACCAGCACAAAGACGAGGCAAGAACTACATGACCAAGACATTTGCCGTCAGATGCATTATTCTAGGGTGTAAGAAATGCAACAAGATACTTTATTCTGACCTGGGATTTCTCAAGAAGCACCTCAGGACACACAACCATGACGAGCTGCACAACACTGCATCAAGACTCGGCATTATCGAACCCTCATACTTTCCAGGATATGATTTTCTGTTTGACAGAATACTTGAGTTTTGCATAATACATGAGGATCTCGTGGTATGACACATTATCAATGTACTAATTGCGACAAAGAAGGCAAGACAATAGAGGAGCTTCGTGCCAACGGTTGCAATTGCAGATCTGAAAAGCTAAAGATGATTGACGGTCCTCAAGAAGCAGAAGAAACCATAGATGCTGCAAAGAAGAAACAAAAGGAAGAAGACCAAAGATCCACTTCCAAAAAGGTCCATGATTTTGCAATGTCAAAGATCAAGAAGCTGGTCATTTCAGAAAATAATTCGGATGAGGTGTATGCCATGGTCGAGAACAATAGCCATTTTGAGTCAATTAACCTGGATTCGAAGAGGGCAAGGCAGTGGATATATGACCAATATTCAAGAAATGTCGAATCAAACGATATTCACGGTGATGATTTTTTCAAGACCATTGCAGATGCCATAATTGCCAAGGCCCAGATGAACGGCACGCAGAGGACAAGAATACACATCAGGGTTGCCCAGCTAGAAGACCAGATCTGGTATGATCTGGGAACTCCAGAATGGAAATTCATCAAGATAACTCCGGAAAAAATAGAGATGGTTGACTTTGATACCACATCGTCTGTTTTTCAGCGAAGACAGTCATTACAGGCACAGATAAACCCAAAAGAAGGAGATGGAAAGGAGCTTGAAAGACTGGCTGAACTTCTCCACATACTGGATGAAGACAAGCTTGTCTTCATTGTTCATCTTATCTGCATGTTTCTTGAATCATGTCCAGTGCCAATGATGGTGTTTGATGGAAGTGCGGCAAGCCTCAAGACAACTGCCACGGCTACCATCAAGAGGATAGTAGATCCTAGCGGAAAGGGAGTAGATGATAATGTATCTGCAATGGCTGAAAAGGAGGATGACCTGATAATACAGCTCAATAACAGATACTTGGTAAGTTTTGACAATGTAAGCTTCATCAATCAAAGTACTTCGAATGTACTCTGCAGAGCCATAACTGGCAGTGGCAACATGAGACGCATGAAATATCGAGATGACGACGAAGTCATACATAATTTCAGAAGAAAAATAGTCCTCAACGGCATAGTTCCTACTCTGGACTATCCCGACTTGCAGACTAGACTTCTAAGCTATGCGCGAAAACCAATAGACGAGAACAATACGATTTTAGAGAAACAATTCAATGAGAAACTGGAATCCATTCTTCCAGGACTGCTCTCAAAGATCTTCATCGCTTTAAGCAAGGCATTAAAGGCATATCCTGACCTCAAGGACAAAATCAAGCCAAAAACCAGAATGGCGGATTTTGAGATATGGGGAGAGATAATATCCAGAACCCTTGGATACACAGCCAACAGTTTTCTTGATTCATATCACATAAAAGTGAAGGAAGGTCAGATCTCACAGATTGATGCCCATCCTGTGGTTGCATCTCTTCAGACATTTATGAAAGACAGAGAACATTATGAGAATACTGCAAGCCATCTATACCAAGAACTTGTAAGCATAGCAGTAAGTTCTGGCATAGACGTCAATTCAAGACATGTAAAATTTCCCAAGACTTCAAACTATCTTACAAAAGAACTCAAGATAGTCGATCCCTCCCTCAAGGCCATAGGATTCAGGATAGAGATATTCCGTTACACTGGAAATGACGGTAGGTTCAGCAAGAATACCTCAATTATCAGGATAACCAGAAAGGAATCTCAGTCCACGCTGGATGTTCCCAGAATTGCTCCACCACCTCCACCGTCTCCACCTGAGACCGAATTAGGCACGAAAACCGGTGGAGGTAGCGGTGGAGCAACAAATGGCACACCTCCACCGAAAACCAGAGAATTTACGAACGGATCTTCTGTTGGTGGAGGTGGTGGAGACGGTGGAGGTAATCCGGAAAGATTCTCCGACAGGCAGTTTCTCTGCAGGACCTGTGACGCCGGTCCTTGGTCAGTAGACGCAATTGGGTACAACAGGACAAAGATCATAGACTCCCACAAGGGACACGAGATTGAATTCTTGGAGGATCAGAAATGACTCTTGAAACTTCCAAGCCAGAGTTCCTGCTAGATGAATGCGCTCATATGATGCCTTCTGACTTGGTTTCTGGAAAGTACATACGTTCTACCAGTATTTTGCGTCAAGGTACGCCAGATCACATTCTCTTTGAGGAGGCAGAGAAGAGAAACCTTACAATCATAACTGCTGACAGGGGACTAGTAGTAAGAGCCATAACACATGGCAGGCCAGTAATCTACCAAGACCGTAATTGTGACAGATATGAAATTCATTCCAAGCTTTTTATGAGAAATTATGTAAGAAGAGGGGTCAGCATCGTTACCAAACACATACTCCTCAATGACAAGGTGGTCCTCCCGTGACATTAGACGAAAATGCATCCTCGGTTCTAGAAAAACTGGATGAGATACTTGTAAGGGTGGCAAGGATCGAGAAGGCCCTTAACATAGTACCAGACAGGGAATTAGAAGTATCAGACTCAAACCAGAGCATCCAGACATACGAGGTATTCGCAAAAGAAGATCTGGGCCTTGAAGAAAACACCATACAGAACCAAAAGTCAGCCATACAATCCTTCCTGCAGCATTCCAGCAACAAGATAAACGAACAGTCAGTCAAGGCATATCTTGATACAAATCCCTCCCCTGCATGGAAGACAAACCAGCTAAAGGCACTGAGGCGCTACATACGCGACTTTCTCAAGCTTGGAAAATGGATAGAAGGATTCGAGTTTGAAAGGACCGGCCCGAGGATACACAAGGAATATCCAAACAATGAGAAGCTTGCAGAGTTTTTCTACGTCCTGCCGGCTGACTCACAGGTGATATTCCTGGTACTGCTAAGCTCTGGCCTGAGGCCTGGTGAGGTTCTTGGCCTGAAGGTGAAAGACGTCAATTTTGATGACGGCATAAACATGGTAGATGCGTCAAACATGCACCAGGGAAAGACCAAGTATTCGTGGATGAGTTTTATCACTAATGAGGCTGCAGAAGTATTATTGGAGTACTTGTTCGGTACTGGGATTCTCTCAAGCCCCGGATCCACGATATTCCCACTTCCCATTCGCACCCTTCAGGAACACTTCAAGGATGCGTCTGAAAAGACCGGGATTGATGTTACTCCCAAGCTTCTCAGGAAGGTATTTGCAGACAGGTGTGAGAGGACCGGGATCAGTAAAAAGTACATAGACGCCTTCTGTGGCAGGACTCCAAGAGGGGTGCTTGAGAGCCACTATACGGACTATTCTCCCTCCAGGCTGAGGGAGGAATACAACAAGGCAGAACCGCTCCTTGCACTTGAGATATAACAAGATCCTAATTTGAGGATCAAGAACTGTATTAATCATCAGGAACTTGCGCCATCCTAAACTACAGATTTGGTATTGCGCAGAGGTACGTGCTGGTGTTATCTATCAAAAAAGGTTGATAAAATTTTCAACTACCAGACAGTATCTACCGAGTATGCCAGTCTTGCGCCATCCTATACATGATGACGCAATGGCAGTCATGCCTGACTTCTCATACAACTCTGGCAAAATACTACAACTCCAGATAGTTGTACAAAGTTAGGAGTTTGGCCAGAGTCATGCCCAACTATTTTCCAACTCTTTCCAACTTCATACAACTCTTTGCAACAACTAACCAACTTGATACAACAACTCTGCAACTTGAAACAACAACTAAACAACAACTATCTGTCATGCCTGACAACTCAAAAAGAGTTGTGCCCAACAACTACAAAAAAAGAGGTATTACAGCTATTAGTTGGAAGAAGTTGTAAACTGTTGTTACAAAGTTGTCTGAACTGTTTAAAGAGCAGTCTAAAGAGTCGAAAGAACTTATTGCGCCATACTCCTAAATCAAAACGCGCAATAGATTCGCGCAATATTATGCAAAAAAGGGTTACTAAAATTCAGTCATAGTTCATGCCTAGAATCAT
>JAGWFS010000239.1 GCA_028867785.1 Nitrososphaerota archaeon | reverse complement strand
CCGCCAGCTCCAAAGGAGACTCCAAAACCAGAACCCGCAAAACCACGACCTGCAGCTTCTGGTCCAACACATGGAACTCTGCCAGCTGGATTCAAGGCACCGCCTCCGCCAACACCAAAAGAGGAACCAAGAACAACATCGTCTTCTGAATCAACATACTCTGGCGAAGTGTCACCAACATATGCTAAACTAAGCTCTACAGGTTACAGCGGAAACAAGTATTTTGCAACAAGACCTAGACTGTCATATCATCCTGCAAACAAACAGTTCAAGGGTCAAGCAACTACTACACATACCTATACAACTACTGCACCGCCTCCACCACCAGCTCCCGAGCCAAAGCACTCATCTTCACGTGGTACTTTGCCTGCTGGAACAACAGATGCAGAAAAGAAATCAATGTGGAAGGCAAAGGGCGCAGAATATGAAAATTATGTTTCAGAGGAGGAGACTCACAAAGCACCTCCACCAGCACCAAAACCATCGTCTTCACGTGGTACATTGCCTGCTGGATTTAACGCACCACCACCGCCAGCTCCAAAGGAGACTCCAAAACCAGAACCTGCAAAACCACGACCTGCAGCTTCTGGTCCAACACATGGAAC
>JAGWFS010000238.1:369-609 GCA_028867785.1 Nitrososphaerota archaeon | reverse complement strand
TAGATGGGCAATCTTTTCAATCTATGAAGTCTGATTTTAGAAAAATTATTCAGGACAAGGACGACCTTGTTCTAAAGCTGAGAAACCAGAAATACGCTGACGTTTTAAAATCAATGCCAAATACAGAGTTCATTGTGGGAAATGCAAAGTTCAGATCAAGAAATGAAATAGATGTCAACGGAAAGATTCTCAAAGCAAAGAACATCTTGATTGCCACAGGTTCTTCTGCTGCAGTTCCAC
>JAGWFS010000238.1:0-359 GCA_028867785.1 Nitrososphaerota archaeon | reverse complement strand
TCCGCCGATAAAGGGAATTGATAAAGTAGATTATCTTACCAACATTGAGGCCCTGAGTCTGGAGGAAAAACCTGACTCTATGATAATTATAGGAGGAAGAACGCTCGGGCTAGAGTTTGCGCAGATGTACTCTAGACTTGGAACAAAGGTCACGCTATTGCAGCGAAGTGACAGGATAATACCGGAAGAAGAGCCTGAGATATCGGACTCCATTAGATCATACCTTGAGGAAGAAGGAATAGAAATACACACAGGAGTCAAGATAGAAAGCGTCGGAAATGATGGTGAAGAAAAAGTAGTTTTGGCTTCAGGGTTGGAGTTCAGGGCCAAAAAACTCCTGATGGCCACGGGCAGAAGGC
>JAGWFS010000237.1 GCA_028867785.1 Nitrososphaerota archaeon | reverse complement strand
CCCGAACAAATGTTTTTTAGTCAACTGCAATCCAGTGGTCTAAATTTAATTTTATGGCTTAGGATGATAGTTTAACATTTTCAGAAAATTTAAACGGAATAGTGTTTGCAATTCCATTTATCAAGAGAGGATTGAATTCAGATTGAGATTCTCCACCAACAAGAGTTTCAGTATCAGACGAGGAATTACCCGGTTCAAGAGGTGTAGAAGATGTGATATTCTTAAAATCAAATGTATAGTTGTTATTGAGTTCAAGTACAGCTTGAAGACTTGTGATAGGTGTGATACCAATATTCTTTAACGTTAGTTGAATTTCGAGTCCAGCTGGATTATATGGTTTTACCATTTTAACTGCAACTACACTTGTAATTTGAGTCGAGTCAAAATGTGATTCAAGAGTAGCAAGTTCATTTGCACCAACCATCTTCAAGAGCGCAATATTATCAGGCTCGAAACAGGAGGTACCAATTGTTTGAGGATACAGACACGAATACGATGGATGAATTATGGCATAATAATCAACTCCATTGATTGTCATTTTTTCTATGTAAATGTTAGAACCAAGTTTTTGAGCTGTAAAACTATGGTTGCTTGGACAAGGAATGCTAAA
>JAGWFS010000236.1 GCA_028867785.1 Nitrososphaerota archaeon | reverse complement strand
GTAGTGCCTTTGAGGTCTCCTGATACTACCTGTACGGTGTATGTACCGTTTGGTAATTGCTGGTATGTTGCTTGGGTATCGAAGAAAACTCCATTCACACCCGCGTTCATGTCTACCAAGTTTGTTTTGTTGTCTAGTATCTTGACATATTTTACATTATCGGGGAAGATCTGTGGATAATTTTGCACATTGGATATGGCTGCAAGTAATGACTGCTCGTTTACGTTTGCTACTGTTTGTACATCAATTACGCGGTCAGCGTACGATAATGGCATGCTTGGAACTATTATGACAAATGCTATCAAACTGAAGATGAAATTTCTCGATCTATAGAATGGTCTAAGTTGTGCGTGATATTGTGCATGTTGACATCTTGTAAAGCGATTATTGTGACTATTGTAGCAGTGAAGTGATTTGGGTTTTTTTGTTCTGCCATGACTCATGTTTCGCTTTATGGTATATAATCTATTTGTATACAAATGATTTGTATACCACCTAATGTAACATAAAACATGCGAAAATTAGATCTAAAAGATAGCATTGGAACGTTGATCTTTCTTACATCAAAATCAATGGAAAGTGCTGCAGAATGTGAGATCAAAAACAAATTA
>JAGWFS010000235.1 GCA_028867785.1 Nitrososphaerota archaeon | reverse complement strand
ACTATAAACAATTCAAGGAAGATTATGAGGGGGCTGCCAATCTGAAGCTTGCATTGTATGTTCCAAAAAAGGATACGTACGAACTTGAGATATTCAAATACATGAAAAGAATCACAAATCTCAAGTTTCCAACAGAATCTGAGATAGAACAGGATTTCGTACTGTCAAGGTCAATCCATAATCTTCGCAGCAGGCCTGCAAATTTTGATGACAAAGATCTGAAATAAATTTTGATGACACTACATGTGTGATTTTAACAAATTTATCCAATCCGTCCAATCCAAGCTATAATACATCAACGGTTGTCGCTGTGGGTAGCTTATCACTGATCTTGTTATTGCAAAATCATATTTTTTTAACTGGTTTTTTTTATCCTTGAACGTTATTCTCAGAAAATTCACTTTTCTTATTGTAACGCTTTCTGCATCTACTAGGGAATTTAACGGGCATATCCAGCTCTTGGAATTCTTGGATATGTCCTCATCCAGATCCGCCTCGGAATAATGGGCAAGTTTTGTTACCTTGGCCTTGTCATCCCCAAAGTATTTTTCTCTCTCTTTTGACATGAGTTGCAGAAATCTTGGCACAAAGATCAGGTTTTTGTTTGTTAA
>JAGWFS010000234.1 GCA_028867785.1 Nitrososphaerota archaeon | reverse complement strand
ATAAGTCTTACTAAAATAGGTATTTAAACTTATTGAAAAGTTTATATTAAAGTGACTTAACCAAATATAGCTTTTGAGGATGGAAGTAGATACACCCTGCCACCAGATTCTACTGCCTTGCAAGCCAACGTTAAGGCATCTGCCAAGTCATCTGCCTGTTCTGAAACCACTCTCATCTTATTACCTTCAGTAAACTTGATCTTAAGATAGGCTAGCTGGTCAGCTATCCTTCTTTCACCCCTGAGATAAATACGGTGATTTTCAAATAATAGGCGTAAGTTTTCGTATAACTGTTCCTGTTCTTCCAAACTAAAAACCACTTCCCTACATGGTAGATTATCTTTTATACACAAATCATAGCATCCTCCGCCGACGCCGGTAGAATCTATGTAACAGGTCTGCACATTATACATTTTTATGTATTGGCCTATCTTGTCTTTCAAGTCCACTATGTTAGATAATGATTCGGTGTATATTGTAACCAGATAACAGTTATCCTGATCATCCACACCTATTATGACAAAAGCCGTCTCGTCTTTTCCAGCCCTTGAAACATCAACACCCATATAATATTTTATTATTACTGGCAATACCCCATTTTTGGCATTGTC
>JAGWFS010000233.1 GCA_028867785.1 Nitrososphaerota archaeon | reverse complement strand
AAAGTGTTTGTTGACATTGCAATACAAAAAGCTCTGCTTGAGAGCGGATCGGTCACACTAGAAAAAGTAAGCAACCAGCTTTTTGAGATATATCATTCAAATCTATCAGAATGTTACGACAACCCAGAATACCTAAGAGAGGTCCTCAAGGATGTCTTTGGTAATTCCTATACAAAAATAATAGATATCATTAAAACACAACTACAAAGTGTTTCCCACCACAAACAGGTAGAGGTGTTTTTACAAAAGCTTGGAGAATAGAGTTTTCATTTTCATCATATTATTTGGGCTCTTCAATGACAGTAAAGTTAGAGTTCAAGGTTTGATCATAAAATGATACTTGTAAGATATAATCTCCAGTCTGGTTTATCATTATGGGTCCACCAAGTCCGTTGCTTAGATTATAGGTTTGATTAACATATACTGGATGCAATCCCATCTCTGGATCGCATAATTGCTCAAGATTGTTTCCCTTCCATGTTATACCATGATTTGAATCAAGTATTGTCACATGCGGATAATCACAACTTTGTACAAACCCGATAAAATTAATGGAAAAGTCAATCTTGTCATCAGTATAGTAGACATTGTGTAAATCAGTCGTTATCTTGTTTAT
>JAGWFS010000232.1 GCA_028867785.1 Nitrososphaerota archaeon | reverse complement strand
AGAAGCAATCTCAACTACAGACTTTTCATTCATTCCATCGAAGAATTTCTTCAATACTGGCTTGCTTAGAATTACAAAACCTGATCTTGGTAAATAAACATCCCAGTCAATGAATTTCTTCAATGCCTGGTTTACCAGAGTGTTTGTGCTTACTTCTTGCACCTTTGATAGATCGCGGAGCCTGTGTATAGTATCATCATCGAGTCGAAATGTAATGGTCGATGTCTTTTTTGAACCATTGACCGCTTTCATCATGTAACTAGTTGCAGTTTAGAGTATTTAGGAAATGACGAACCTTGTTCACTAATATTATTAAGTTAAAACAAATTTGTTTTTGATTTGTACCACAAGTTTTAAAAAATGTCACAAAATATTAGACTCGATTATGTTCTATATAGTTCCAAAATGCGTCTGACTTGCGCGTGCTTGTCCACACATATGCGCCCACTATAATCAGAAATATTCCAAGCACAAAATAGGCACCCTGAAAGTATGGCTGGTGTCTTGGTACAAGCACCTGCATGAGGCCAAGTGCGCTGGCTACACTAATGATTGAACCTGCAATGACAAAAATCTTGCCCAGACCCTTCAATTGATTCAATGTGATACGACAAGCAAT
>JAGWFS010000231.1 GCA_028867785.1 Nitrososphaerota archaeon | reverse complement strand
GCCAAAAGAATCAATCTAGTCGCTGGTACTGCGTAAACTGTGGACTTGAAGAACTTGGATAAGACATTATGCTTAAATTGTTGCATAAACCACTAGTGATATGAAACTATTATATTTAATATCATTATTTATCACAATTCCAGGCGCTCTAGCATTCGCAATAACAATACCTGAGGATTATACTGCAAAAATCTTAAAATTCAATGATACCTATTACGCGGTCAATTCAACACAAAACATAATCTATGGGCCTGATAATGATATTGGAAGTGTCATAAATCATATACAAAATATGTTGCCATCAGGCTCATTGATAAAAATCCAATGTGCAAATTACAAGTTATATACGCAAATCAACCTGACAAAAAGTGACGATATTGAAGGAATTGGAGATAGTTACAACTGCGTATCTTTTACTCCGCAGAACAAAGTAAGCGGTTCTTATGTCATTTGGAATAGCAGGACTGCATTATCAAATATCTCGATTAATGGAAATTTTGACCATCAGACCTATTTTGATGTTGAAACAAATGGACCCATGGAGATAGATAACTTTCAATTGACAAACCCAAACAGTACCGGCTCCAATGCCATACTTGTTGGAAACAGGACAGAGATT
>JAGWFS010000230.1 GCA_028867785.1 Nitrososphaerota archaeon | reverse complement strand
TATTTTCTTTTGGAACAATTCTTTGAAAATAAGCTCAAGAATGGTCTTTTGGTATAATGACCATTTTCTTCCCAAGTCATGTTTTAAGACCATGTTATGAAATCCATTGTCAACAAGATGACTTACCTGTACTGAGGAATTTATCATCAGGGTTTCGTACCATGAGATAAACGAAGTTAGCTCTACTTTTCCACGCATAAACAAGGCGATATCTTCAATCCCTTCCTTTCCTATAGTAGAGGCAATCTCAACTACAGACTTTTCATCCAGCCCATCGAAGAGTTTCTTCAATACGGGCTTGCTTAGAATCACAAAACCTGATCTTGGTAAATAAACATCCCAGTCAATGAATCGCTTCAATGCCCGATTTACCAGAGTGTTTGTGCTTACTTCTTGCACCTTTGATAGATCGCGAAGTCTGTGTATAGCATCATCATCAAGTCGAAATGTAATGGTTGATGTCTTTTTTGAGCCACTGATCGCTTTCATCATGTAACTAGTTGCAGTGTAGAGTATTTATGAAATGACGAACCTTGTTCACTAATATTGTTAAGTCACGACAATTTTGTTTTTAATTTGTACCACAAGTTTTAAAAAAGCGTCGCTAAAGTTTTAGGCTT
>JAGWFS010000022.1 GCA_028867785.1 Nitrososphaerota archaeon | reverse complement strand
CTTCAATAATTTATTTTCCTAAAGTTGAAACATTATTATTTATTAAAATTATTTCTGCAGTTGTAAACTACGCCGCCTCTCTTTTAACTCAACTGACAACTCAATAAAATGGACCAATCAGACCACGAAGTATTGATAGACTTACAGAACACGGTGGAGGATATGAAACCGAAACTGGACGCTATGCACCAAGCGTTTATCGCCGCCAGCGGATTTTTCTCTGTGGGCAAGATAATACTGGTAACAATAGGGGCGATTGCCGGAATAGCCGAGGCAATAAAGATTTTATTCGTGAAACATTAACTGTATAATTAAGTAAAGTAATAAAATGAACCAAGACTTAAGTAATATAGAGTTCGGAGCGATTCCCTCTCCTAAGGATGAGAGAGACTTTAAGTCGGAGGACATTTTGACGGGAACCGCCGCACCGTTGCCGGAAACTTACGCAACCGACATCTCAATGGTTCCGGTATATATGCAAGGACAGGAACCGAGTTGTGCGGGTTGCGCCGGAACCAGTTTGTGGCAGATTTTAGCTCAGAACGGAGACGAACTGTCTTTTCGATTCGTTTACGCCCTAGCTCACAAAATAATGGAAGCGGATGGATTGCCTCGCCAGCAGGGAACAACTGGCAGGTCAATAATGCAAGTTCTCCAGAAGTATGGCGTTTGCTCTGCGGCATTATTCCCGAACGATACGACTTTATCGTGGGAAGACTTTATGGACTGGACCAAGATACCGCCTACCGCTTACGTAGACGCCTTAAATAGGAGAATAGGAGCTTATGCTCAGGTTACCGACTTATCTTTTGACGGAATAAAACAAGCTACAGCGAATCACAAAGCGTTAATGATTGGAATGAGGGTGGGGCCTCAAATGTGGACTGCTCCAGATGGCACTGTCAGTTGGAATCCGAATGACTTGTTTCCCGTAAGGATCCCGAATCCCGTAGTTAGTGGACACATGGTAGATGGTTATGCTTTTACACTATTGGCTGAAGATTTTTTGAATAGTTGGAGTAAGGCTTGGGGCGATAATGGAACTGGATACTTTGATGAGAGTTATGAACCTGAGATTTTTGAGGCTTGGGTCGCCAGTCTTCCTGTTCCTCCGGTTCCGGTATTGCCGTCCAAACCCACAATCCCGCAGGAACAGACTTGGCTCTCAGCTCTTGTTATATGGCTCAAAAATCTGTTAAACTTAACATCAGTCAGCGCAAAGTAAAGTTCGGGGCAAAAACCTTAACAAGTATGAACCACATAGATAAAAAGTTAATAGAAGAAAAAGCACCAAAAAACTCTGCTGTTGATTACGAGAACCATAGAAACATCCCCACAACCGACATGGACAAAAAAATAGCGGAGAAAGTAAAAGAGATAGAACTCCTTAAAAAAGAGAAGGAAGTGGAAGAATTAAGGATAGAGATTGAAAAGCTGAAAAAGACAGTGGTGGAGGAGATAATAATAAAGAGAGAAATTATTATCCAAAAAAATTGTCCTCATTACCCACAGATAGGTTACCCATCGCAAACTTGGCCATATGATCATTACCAAATTACCTGTTAAAGGTCGTTAAAATAAAAACAAAACAAATGGACGAAAATCAGAACGTAAACCCCGAAATAATAGGGGAAATTCCTCAACCGATACAGATACAACCAAATCCGGAAACGCCGGTAGAGACTTCTTCGGAAGAAATCCCTGAAACGCCGGCGGAACAAAGCGCACCCGTAGAAGAAGCTCTCCCCGTTGCGCCGGAAGAAGTACAAAATCAATAAAATGCTTAAAAATAATAATTTAAGAGCGTTAATCCATTGGGGAGTGGGAGCGATACTATTTATCATCCCGTTCGTCATAGCTCACTTTCCCGCGGTTGATAATTTAACCGTAGGAACAGTGTTGACACTTTTCTATCAATTTCTGATAGGGAAGAACCTTTAGCGTTTGGCTTTGCCCTCTCTTTAATTCTTTCGTGAGGGCAGAGACGAGATGCTAATTCCAGAACCGACAGACTAGCCGATCCGCAAGCTCTCGGATTATGCAAGAATTCCCACATAGTCGGACCGCGGCCGATTTCCTCAGTAGGCGCAAAAAGTTGAGAAGGAAAGCGACTCTCGGTAGACTGCTTAAAACGACCCTTATTTTGTTTATAATTGCCCTAATTGCTTTGGTTGGGTGTTTATACCTTTTTAGGCATAAAGACGCCGCTACGGGCACGCTAGGGGGTCAAAACGGTCGTCCTCAGACAAGTTTCTCCGTAGCCACACCTGAAATACCGCCTTTACTCCAAAAAATAGGGAAATGTGAAAGTGGAGGGCGACAGTTCAATCCGGATGGAAGCGTGGTGAGAGGTAAAATCAATCCCGAGGATACGGGTTACTATCAGATCAATTTAGATATATGGGGCGCAACGGCCGAGAAGCGCGGAGACAATCTTTCAACACTGGCCGGTAACACGGACTTTGCCTTGTGGCTCTTTAACACTTACGGCCCGAAAGAATGGAACTGGAGCCGGACTTGCTGGGGAGGCGAGAATGGCATAAGATGAAACTAGGTAATCCGTTGGGTTGCCCCAGATAGCGAAAAAGAAGGGCTATCAAAAAAAGGTTCCACCCCGCTAATAATTCCCGAAAGGGATAGGCGGGGTGGTCTTTATCCCAGCTTGGGGTCTCGTGAGGGGCCCCTTTGCTTTTGCATAACTGAACCGTAGATTAAGACAGTCGTTATCTATGGTTTAGTTAATGGACAATATTGTTCACTTACTGAATTAGTTATCATTATTTTCATAATAAAACTCAAATATTTTGTGATATAATACTAACAAGGGAGAACCTTAGGAGGCGAAGACACTGAAACCCGAAGAAGTCGCGCCAGAACCCGACAAGCTCTTTGCGGCCCTACTCGTCCTTGCCGAAGTCAAGGAGGCCTGCCAAGAAGTTCATCATCGACTCGAAAAGCCGGATACCGTGGGAATCCTCGCTGTCGACTCCCTTGTCTCGCAGTTCAATCGTGGAACGTGGGGAGTCCTCGAGATTACGGAAACCCTCATCAACCAGTGCGCCGAGCTTTTGGAGATGAATCACAAGTGCCGTCGACTTCTAGGAGTAATGGAGGCGAAGAAGTGAGCGATGACGATGTTGAGCTTTTCCTCGAGAACTTCGGGGCCACGCGCTTCATCGTGGACAGGGAGAAGAAAACCGTCTACATCGAACACCGGCAAATCTCGGAGATTCTCAACTCGTGGGAAAGGAGGGAATGGCTGGAGTTTCTTGCCGACATCTGGCAGTACGGATGGAAAATCGTGGAACGGGAACATATCCCCGTCATAGTTCGCTGACCAATTTAACCGACTGGTTAAAATGGTCTAGAGGCAGTCTAAGGATTGCCTCTTTTTTATCTGTGGATAACTTTTTATAGGCTCAAAAACCTAGTGTTTAAGGGCTTTTTAGGGGTGCTTGACACCATACGCGGCGATGCGCATAATAAGGACAGTAAGAGGAGCTAGTCCCTCCTCGGAAAATAACAAAATGAAGAAAGATAAGAAGAAACTAACAGCCTCGGAAGCCGGTCGACTGGGAGCGGCCGCAACAAATAAAAAGTATAAGGGGAAGAAGCAGAGCGAGTGGTGCCGAAAAGCCGCCCTCGCAAGGTGGGGGAAAAATAATAAAAAGAAAAAATGAGAATGACCTACGTAAGTCCTAAAAAGGAGAAGATGATGAGGATCCAAGAATCTATCCACGCCATAACGGGTTTTATTCTATTGACAGGTTTCTTGTTCGTAATCTTCGAGCTTCTCTTGTCGCAAATTCACTAAAATGAAACCAATTAAATGTCCGATATGCCGGAAAGAGGAAGCGAAGATGGTAAAAGTAAGAAAAACTATTCACATAGACGGCGAATTAAAAGAGGAGAGAATTCCCGTAATAAATACCATCTGCCTTAACAAGAACTGCCAACTAGGAGTAGACGCCGGCAAACTAAAGGATTGGGTAATAAGAGATTAAAAAAATGAAACTAAAAGACATAACATCGAGAGAAGACTACGAGTCTATGCTGACCCGCGAGGGGGAATCGGAAGCCCTAGAGATGGTGATAGACATCCTCGACGAGCAGAAATCGAGAGAAGCGAGAAAAGCTATCGCAAGTCCTCCCAATGCCCATTACTGGAGAGCGATAGCAATCGAACACGCTATCCAGAGAATACAAGACTGGATCGAGAGTTTGGATTAAAAAATTAACAAGATGAAAAACATAAAAAGATTTATGGATGAATACGGCCTCAAAAACTCAATCAGGTTGGTTATAGGAGGGTATCTTTTCGACGGAGGAGAAGTGGAGGACATACCAAGTATCCTCAAAGATATGGCTACAGACTACAACTTAGCAATCGAAAGCGAACAAGAAGAATAAAAACTAAAATGGAAAATAAAATAATCAAAAAAGAGAAAGCAGAAATGACTCCGGCCCTCCTTATGGCGAAGGCGTTGGAATTGAATGTTTCACCGGAAGTGCTTGAAAAGATGATGAACCTCCAAGATCGGTGGGATGCGAAGGAGGCGAAAAAAGCGTTTGACGAGGCGATGGCTACCCTGCAAGGCGAACTCCCGATCATCGTTAAAAGCAAGAACGGGGGAGAAACCAATAGCGGAAAAGTGGCCTATAAGTACGCCCCGCTGGACACACTCGTAAAGCAGACACAAGAACTAATCAGGCGCAACGGATTCAGCTACTTAATCAAAACCGAAGTGGTTGACGAGAAAATAAAAATAATCTGTGTCGTTAAGCACAAACTCGGACACTCCGAGCAGACGGAGGTAATTATGCCGCTGTCCACTCGGACCAATGTTATGAGCGCACCTCAACAGGTTGCCGCTACCATAACTTTCGGAAAGAGATATGCCTTTATGGACGCGTTCGGAATTATGACCGGCGATCAAGATACGGACGCCTCCAAAAAGACAACCGAGCCGGAAGTGCAAGCGGAGGAAACCGAGGCAAGTGTTGTCGAACTGCGATTAAGACTTGAAAGCGTGGGAGACATAACTGAACTCCAACAAAAATGGGAATGGCTCTCGAAGACTCATCCCGCCGCGGCCAAGAAGCTCGAAAAGGTCAAGGACGAATTAAAAAAGAAACTGCAATGAAAACTCTTAAATTCGATGAGCGAGAGGAATGGTTGCAAGCCCGTGCCGGAAAAATAACCGGAACTCGCCTCAAGGATATTATTGTCAAGCGCGGAACCGGCCATAAGTTAGGTTTCTACGAGCTTATAGCCGAGCGCATAGCAACCCCCGAAGACGGAGAAGACCCGATGGAACGGGGAGCAAGGCTGGAGAGCGAAGCAGTCGAGAGGTTTATCTCCGAAACTAAAAAGAAAGTAAACACGGATTTGGTCCTATGGCAGAGAGAGGATAACCCGAACATCGCCATCTCTCCTGATGGAATAATCGGTAAAACCGAAGCCATAGAGGTCAAGTGCCTATCGTCCGCAAGGCACATAGAAACTTATCTCACCCAGAAGATACCGGACGAGTATGTCTATCAGACACTTCAGTATTTTATCGTTAACGACCAACTAAAAACGCTGTATGTCTGCTTCTATGATCCGCGAGTCAAGGTCAAAGATTTCTTCATTACGACACTTACACGAACGAAAACTTTGAAGGAGGAAATAGAGAGGTTTCTGACCTATGAACGAGAAACGCTAAAAGAAGTCGACGAAATAGTCGCAGACTTAACGGGATTCTAAAGTGAAACCAATCAAAAGAAGAACAATCCAACAGAATAGAGCACTCCACAAGTGGTTGGGATTACTGGCTGATGAGTTCAACGAGAGAGAACTCGATATGCGACTGATTCTTAAACCGCACATCCCTATTCCTGCTACAACCCAACTATTAAAAGATACTCTATGGCGTCCGGTACAGAAGATGATGACGGGCAAAACCAGCACGAAAGACCTTACAACTAGAGAGATTGACTTGATATATGACGTTATGAATCGGCACCTCATAGAGGCTCACAAAATACACATCCCGTTTCCCAGTTTGGAGGAACTGTCGAAATCGCCAAAATTCTTAAAAATAAAATAAATAAAATGGAAGAAAAAATAAAGAAAACGTTTTTATTATCACAAACATTAAAAGATGTTCTCGGAGAAAAAGATACGCAGAAAGAGTTGGCGTCCGAAATAATCAGTGCTCTAATACGAAACGTAGCAATACTAGTTTGGCAGGAGACGAAGGACGGATTCTCTCTAAGCCAAGTCCTTAAGATGGTGGATTTTTTGAAGGAAGACATCTTAAGTGGCAATCAGACGCCTTACGACGAAATGATACGAAAAGTTAAGGAAGAAGAATAAATAAATGGACGAGAAACTAGAGAGGCAAAGAACACAAAAGAGGGAACATATGCGCAGGAAAAGGAAATCTCCCATTGAAGCGGGAACTCCACCTCTAACGCGAGCGGAAAGCGGCCACCTCGCGCATCGGCGCAAAGAGGAACACCGGGGAGGGGTTAGAGTCGCAAAAGGAAAGACAACAATCCCGAGGTCGGCCGGCGAGAACAGATTTCACGATGTTTACGGAATGTGGCCGACAGAGAGTCAACTCGAGAAATATCTCAAGTTCTATAGGGTCGATGAAAAACTAAAACCGATAAAAAGGTGGAAATAAAAGGACTTGACTCGCCCACCCAAAGGAGTAAAATAAGGACAGGTAGGCAAATAAACAATAGGATTCAAGAATAGAGGGCGCCCTTGAATCCGGCGCCCTTTTTATGTAAAAAATGAAATACAACATCAATATCAACCAATTGGCCATAGCGAAAGAGAATATACGGCTTGATATTATAGACTGCGCAATCCTAGATTACCTATATGTTTTCTGTTCATCTCCCTCTCGAAAGATAGAAAAAGAGAGAAAGGAAGGGTTTACGTGGATAAATTATAGCCACCTGATTAGAGAAATGCCTCTTTTAAGGATAAAAAGTAAGGGAGCAATCACTCCAAGAATTAAAAAAATAGAGGAAAGTGGGTTTATAGAGGTTCTAAAAGAAAAAAACAATCGGATATATGTAAAATTAATGCCAAAAACAGATTTACTGTTCACGAATATGAACAGTACTGTTCACGAGAATGAACAGGGGGCTGTTCACGAGAATGAACAGGATAATAATACTAACGTAGATAATAATACTAATAAGATAAAGATTGCGGAGACAAGCTCCGCTCCAGCTCTTTTTAACCTATCGGACGAACTGAAAAAGCTTAAATCCTCCCCTCAAAGGCATATCGAACTAATCGGGGAATATCTTGAGGAGAAGAAAGTTCAGATAGATTCCGCCGCCGAACTAAAGGTCGCCATAAAGAGACATCTGAGGGACGCCGTAGAGCTGGCTAAGTTCTCGGACGATAAGATAGGCCGAGCCACGGCTATAGCCGAAAAAGAATATCCGGCTTATACCCTCGGAACTCTTGTAAAAATAATATGCCGATAAATGCCTAAAAAATCACAACCGCAAGAAATAATAAAACCGTCTATATCGCGGGAGGATACGCTTAAGTTCGAGAAAGAACTCGAAGATTACAAAAGTTCTCACCGGAAAAGTCCGGACCCGAATTATTACGGAACCGTCCTCACCACAAAATCCGGCAAGGAGTTCATCTCCAACCAAATACTGGGAGCGTGCCAATGGTGGGAGGTCGCCTATTGCCTCAATAACAAAATAATAAGCCACCGGAAGGACGGAGTTTGGAGGATAGTGAGCGAGACAGCGTATAATTCCTACAATCCACCGTCCACAACACGAGTCGAGGCGTGGGGCCAATTCGCCCCGAAGTGGAGGGCGCTGCAAGAGCTCCGTGAAAAAAGAAAATACGCGGAGGAAAAAGATAAAGAGTCGATACAAAGTTTATTAGTGGCTGAAAACCAAAATTAATGAAAACTATTCTTGTAGTCCTAGGAATTCTTTTGGAAATGTTAATAATATTGGCGCTTATTGAATTGTATAGGAGCGTTTTGGTTGATATTTTCGGTCTAATGGCTGAGGTATTTTGGTTAGTGGTCTTGATGTGGTTTTTAAGTAAAAAAATAAAAACTAAAATCTAAAATCAAATGCCTAAATCAAAAAAGAAAAAGATATACTGGGCTGGGTTTGTAGATGGGGAACCGGCGATAGAATGGAAAATTCTCGGTGATAGCGATGAGATTTTTCTTGGAGTTTATAAAAGCAAGAAAAAGGCGCTTAAACATTACGAGGATGTTCGTCCAGTCGAAATAAAAGAAATAAAGGTTAAAAAGAAATGAACGATAGAGATAAATACACAGCAGAAGCGATGATTAAGTGGGGAAACGATTTCGTGGAAATGCTAGGTAAGGCCGCTATTGACGGCGATTCAGAAAACTTGGCTTTAATTAAAGCTACATGGCCGGAATATTGGAAAACATACGAAGAAAAAGGACGAGAGCTTGAAAAAGAAATAAAGGTTAAAAAGAAATGAAAATATATATGGTAGCAATAGATGTTCTAGCAATAATGTGTGCCATTGCTTTAATAGCTATAATTATATTCGGCATTTATACTTTAATCAAAAATAAATGAAACTTCAAGACCAAGTAATAAGTTTAGAGTCTGCCAAGAAACTAAAAGAATTGGGAGTAGAGCAGGAGAGTTATCTAAATTGGTGGAAAGATAGGGTGGGTCATTGGGAAATCTCTCATTGGCCAGCAACGAAAGAGGCTCAAGAAAATAGCGAGTGTATTTCGGCTTTTACCGTAGCCGAACTGAGAGAGATGTTGCCGGATTGTATTAAGCCTGAAGAGAATGTTCTGTTTCTTAACTATGACCGCGACAAACAAGACTCTCATCATTTTATTGATTATTTACCATTAGATTTTAACTCAGACGATCAAGTTGAAAGCAAAACTATGGTTTGTAAGGATACCGAAGCCGAGGCCAGAGCCGCAATGCTTATCTATCTTCTCGAAAAAGGTTTAATCAAAAACCAAAACCAATGAAAGAAATTAAATTTAAAGTTTGGAATAAAGAGAATAGAACGATGAGAGTTGTCGATGTACTTCTGCTCACCAAGGGAGCAGAATACGCCTACACCAAAACCGGAAAAGAAAGAGAGGTTGTTGCCGCAACTACTTATTCCGATGAGATTCTAATGCAATACACTGGCCTAAAGGATAAAAATGGCAAAGAGATTTATTTTGGGGATGTCGTTGAGATGGCATTTAAGGACGAAGAAGATGTGTATCAAGGAACAGCGTTGATTGTGGAGACGATGAGTGGGGGAGCCGGTATCCTATTCGATTATTCTATTAACGATGAAATCGTGGCGGTTGAGGAGGGCGGTGAAATTCAAGATGTTTGGGAAGATGGTACTTTGTGGGAAATCGAGATAATTGGCAACCAATTCGAAAATCCCGAACTAATAAATAAAACCAATGATAATATATAAAGTTATTCCTAATAAAGGGGAGATAAAGTTATTCGCCGATAGAGATAGTGCGATAGAATACAGTCGTCTATTAGCGGCCGGAAATTTTACTAGTCTTGCGAAGGGGGTAAGCTCATCAATAATAACCGAACAAATAAGCGATCTGCTTTTCAATGCTAATGACTAAAAAACTAACAATAAAATGACAATCGAACAAGCATTCAAAGAAGTTACGGGATTAGAGCTAGAGACAGCCAGAAATGAATTTACTTTTAGGGAGAAAACAGACGAGGCGTATTTACTTGACCCCGACTTCTGGAGATCTCTCGGAAGAAGTTTGGGGTGGAAAGATTATAACGATAAGGACAGGTGTCTAGAATGTGGAACCAAATATACTCCTATGAGCGGCTATCTTATTAACTGGCATCGCTTCATAGACCTCTTGGCCGAAGAAGATAAATAAAAAAATGAAAGACTTAATAAAAAAACGCCGTAAAAAAACTAACGCTCAGAAACTTGAAGCCAAAAAGGAGAAGAAGACAAAGGAGCGCCTTCGTGAACGCGCGGGCAATGAGTGCGAGCGATGCGGCAAGAGCGGAAAAGGCCTCCAATGGTGCCATATCGCCGGAAGATCCGCGCCCTTAAAACACGACTTGAAAAATATCTTTCTTCTTTGCTCCGGTTGCCATCTTTGGTTCGACAATTCTTCCAATCGGCTGGAGGCGATCGATTGGCTTTTGGCAAATAGAACGATAGCTGAGTTGAATATGTTGCAATTGAAAAAACAATTGTAAAGTTTACACAAAAAGTCGAAAAAATGTTAAAATAAAACAAATAAAATGACCAACAAAATTTATCGACACGGGGATATTACCCTCCGCCTCGTGCAGAAAGTAGAGGGGAAAGAAGTAGAAAATAACGGATCTTTTGTTATCGCCAATGGCGAAACCACGGGTCATCGTCATCTTATCACGGCTGAAATAATGACCGTAAGACAGGCTGAAAACGGCCGCTATTACCTATCTCTCGGAGAAGCGGGGACTTTGACGCACGAGGAACATAAGACTCTAACTATTCCGGCTGGAGACTATGAGGTAGTAAGAGAAAGGGAGTACGAGTGGTTCCAAAAAACGACTAGACAGGTCGTGGACTGATGAGAAGCGGAAATAAAAAACCAAAACCAATCAGATGACCAAAAAAATAGATAAATTAACAAAAGAGCAAGAGGCGGCGATGCCCGCTTACGCCCAAAAATGGATCGATATCGGCTTGCGAACGGGTGAAACTGACTGGGATACGTTCGATAAGTTTATGCCCGTTTGTTATGAAAAAGCAGGACTAAAATATCCCAAGAACGTCGTTAGGGTTGATTCTCCGTTAGTAGGTGCGTTTGCCGCTTCTCTCGCAGAGGCAACTTTGAAGAAAAAAAGGGAGGGAGTCCAGGGCGCAGTTGGAGACGCAGTTAGAGACGCAGTTGAAGACGCAGTTAGAGACGCAGTTAGAGACGCAGTTAGAGACGCAGTTGGAGACGCAGTTGGAGTCGCAGTTAGAGACGCAGTTGAAGTCGCAGTTGGAGACGCAGTTACAGGCACAGTTGGAATCGCAGTTAGAGACGCAGTTGAAGGCGCAGTTGAAGGCGCAGTCAGAGAGGCTAAAAAAAATAACATCCCTCTTTCGTGGCATTATTGGTTAGGAGGACAATTCTGGGTTGGATATGGATGGTATTGGGGAGTTTCTTCTATTAACTTTTTCTTTGAGGTTTGCGGATTAAAATTATCCGAGGATATGATGGAACGGGCCCAAGCTTACCGTAAAGTCTGCGAGTCTGTAAATTATATCTGGCCTAATAGTGATTTTATTATAGTCTGCGCCCGACCTAAAAAGATAAATCGAGACACAGACGGAAGACTCCATTCCGACACCGAAAAATCAATCGAGTATCCCGATGGATGGGGGCTATATAGCTTGCACGGCGTCCAGTTCCCCGA
>JAGWFS010000229.1 GCA_028867785.1 Nitrososphaerota archaeon | reverse complement strand
TTTGCCGTAGATTCTTTCCAAGGCAGCAGATCAAAGATCTTGTGTATCATATTTTTATTTTAAAACACTAGAAGATGACATGTACAAAAAGGCTAGTTAACTGAGGGTTGGGCATAATTCCAAGCCTATTTTGATCACGCAATAAAATCAATTTAATGAAAATTGCTAAGGATCTCCTCACCAGATATTCACTGTTCACATGCATACCAAGAGAGAAATCCTCAGCAAGATACAATCAGAATCATTCCTTTTAGCCATTTTGCATCTGATTGGTTTGCTATCTTTGTATACGGATGCTGACAAAAAAAGAGGTAGACCGTATCTCTATCCAACTGTGGTGATTCTACGATGTTACGTTGTTAGAATCTGGATGAAAATCCCAAGCAACAACTGTCTGCATCACTATTTTGCAATCAATGGTACATACAACAGAAAAGTGATGAAATCATGCGGCCTGGATACATTGCCAGACAGGAGAACATTTGACAGGCGATTCAAGGTACTGCCAATAGGACACATCATTGGTACCATGGGACAGAGATTCCTAAAAGAAGAACTGGTAGAAAGGGATGCAGTAGCTGTCGATTCTGCAATGATGCCATGCAAAAAAATGTGGCACAA
>JAGWFS010000228.1 GCA_028867785.1 Nitrososphaerota archaeon | reverse complement strand
ACGGTCACTGTGGACGGTTTGGCGTGCCGCGCCGTGGACTGCGACAACACTGATTGGGAGCCGATATGACTTCGCCGCTCGCCTACCGCCTGCTGGTGATGACCGATGCGCACCGGTGGACCGAAGACGCCAGGTGGAAGCCCGCATAACTGAGGAGACGCGAACATGAATTATAGTGCTTTCTTGCGAGCCACACGTAAGATGGACGCACACGTTGAATACGTAACTGAAGGCCGCGCATCTTCGCCGCACAGCTTGACGAAGGAAATCAATGCGGCGCTGTATGACCACAACATTGAGGAAGTACTAGGGAAGGGAGCACAGCCATGAGCTATCAGCAACGTATGGCCGCGCTGTTGCGCGGTGAGGAGAGAGTAGCGGACCTGTACAGCGCCGGCGTTATCAGCGCCAAGCGTCACCAGGAACTTTTGGACGAGCTGGATTACGCCGAGCGTCGGCTTGAAAACGAAGAGGCACAGGGCGGGATACCGCTAGGGGGGCTGTATGCGTAAGGCAAGCCTGTTACCTGAGCGTTACGTGGTGTGCTGGTACGGCAGTGCGTGGCGCATTGAAGCGGAATATGCGGACGGGCTACGCATTACAGCGTGCATCATTCCCGATG
>JAGWFS010000227.1 GCA_028867785.1 Nitrososphaerota archaeon | reverse complement strand
CAAGAGCGGTTTCAGCTTAATGGACGCTCTGTTAGCAATCTGGCTAGGGACAAACGGGCGCATCCGGAGAAACCGGCCTATCAAAATATGCGAGCACGAATCCGCAGAGAGCGGAATGATGTTGCCTTGGCGGTGAGTGATAGCTACGTTTATGGCGTGGTGGAGGATTAAATGGCGGAGGCGCTTATGGGAGTTTTGCTCTTTGTGATTTTTGTGTATGCAGTGTTGGTTGGGTTGTACTCGTAGGAGGTTTATGCATATCCATGAGTGGAAGTGCAAGTGTGGATTTAGAACTACAGCGGTTTGGCGGGCGATTTTACACACCTGCCATTTAAGGAGGATGAATGGCTGCTAAGAAGCCAAATGTAACAAAGGGTGAAACGCATAGCAAGAGAAAGGCGAAAGCCCGAGTCAAGAACAAGATGGCGAAAGCCAGTCGGAAGAATAATCGCCCGATTTAGTTGAGCTTGGCATTCTGGGCTCTTGTTGCGTCGAACCGCGCAACTTTGACACTATTGGGTGAGAGCCCAGATTGATGAGCTTGACTCATCGCCTGCGTTAGCAGGTAAATCTATTAGGAAGGACTTCGGCTGAGTTAGAAAACACAGATCGGAAAACGCGA
>JAGWFS010000226.1:278-623 GCA_028867785.1 Nitrososphaerota archaeon | reverse complement strand
TGGATAATGCCCTGACAGAAAATTCAGCAGGAGTAATGACCAGGCTTGCAACCATTCCAGTACCAGAAGAGCAAGCGGGAATACACCTACAAAATGGGACGACTTTGTTAAATCTAGCACATGATTCCATCGAGACTGGTAATTATTCTAAAATACTTGATCATCAATATTTCAAATCTGTTCCAGTCAGGGATACACAGAGATTTGCAAAAGCAGTCTCTGCGACAATTGTAAATCATGGGTTTGAGCCTCAAAAGCTTGCAAACATATCATACAATCTGGAGAAGATGGGCGGCCTGACTAGTGATAATGTAAAGGACTTTATTCAGAACCACGAGGCAAACG
>JAGWFS010000226.1:0-268 GCA_028867785.1 Nitrososphaerota archaeon | reverse complement strand
AATAAATCTCAAACATTAATCAAATATCTAACCAATTAAAATTTCAGTAATTTTTCGGAAATGTTTTTTAAATTTGAGATGTAGTTTCTTTTCGATCCTTACTACTTTCTAATTTTTCTCTTGCAATAATGGCAACAAACTGGTATAAACTATATCCATCTTTTTTGAATTTTGATTCAAGTGGTTGACAGATTTGCACATCCATCTCAAGGGTCCTAATAGAAAAATTATCAAAGTCTCTAAACACATCAACTATCATATTTACTTC
>JAGWFS010000225.1 GCA_028867785.1 Nitrososphaerota archaeon | reverse complement strand
ACCTTTCTTGTCATACATTATCTTGTTTGACTTTTGCAGATAGTCCAAGATTGTAGTAAATGTCTTGTACTGGACCTGCTTTGGAAGGGATCTCCATAATCTGTTTTTAGAACTAAACTCCTTTTTGTCAGAAATCATTCCTTCTACCATCTCAATAGTATCAAGACGTGGCATGTGTGATATAGTTCTAGAACTTTGTTTTCCAGATTTTTTCTGTAATACGACTTTGCTCATTTTCTATCTATAGATAAGACGTAATTGTATATATACATATGTGTATAATACAAATTTATACCAGATATGAATCTAGACGAAGCTAAATTCATAGAAGAGTTCATGAAAGAAAATGAACAGCTATTTGAGGATCTTGGCAAAGAGATCAAAGACTTTTAGTTATAATCAAAAGATAGATCGAAAAATGAATCATGATGATATCTGGGTCATACAGGTCCCATACTTTTCTAAATGCGTTTGGCAAATACTCTGGATATTATGTCTAGAAATTCATCAGTATGTGGCATCCACTTTTCTAGTGGTATGTCTACGCCTACTTTGTTTTCCTTTTGCTTGCTAATAATTTCATTAAAATCATTATTTTTTTGAAGCTCCATGAGAAAACTGTC
>JAGWFS010000224.1 GCA_028867785.1 Nitrososphaerota archaeon | reverse complement strand
AATGTCGGTTCCAGGTTTTATCATTCCAGTTAACGTCCTCCCATATTCGTTTACAAGCCCTACATATCTAATTGAAGGCGACAGGCCTATGATCTGTTGACACTTTTTTTTATACGTAGAAATTTCTTCATTCCATTTTTGATTTGGGGTTTTGTTCACAAGAACAGTAATGTGTTATGGCTTTATAAAGTTCGACCTAGTTTTTCTTTTCTTTGTTTTTGTTAGCCTTTAGGACAGAATTTTCCTGTTGCAGTCTCTCATTTTCTTCTCGCAATGCATCTACTGACTGTATTTTCGAGTGCATTGGATGCCCTGGCACGAATTGACTTGGAGACAGATTAAACAATCTTGACGCATGGTGCTGGAACATTGCATGATGCCCATCAAGTCTCCCCATCATGGCATCTTTGTCGCGCACTATGACATCCTTGATTTTGCTAACATTTGATATGCCAAGCGAGGGATTTACTCGTGGCGGAAGTCGTGGAAAAGCAAAAGGAGAAGTTATCATGTCAAATGGCTGGTTGTATAAATCCAACATCCTCTTAGTATTGATATAATCCCACACGAAAACAAGTCACGTCTGGCCCTTATTTCATGTTTACGCACAAATTCATTCGTTAGATA
>JAGWFS010000223.1:396-632 GCA_028867785.1 Nitrososphaerota archaeon | reverse complement strand
CCTTCGAGTTTAGGGACTGAAGCAGCACGTCTATGGGATTGTAGGATTTAGGAATCAACCCCGCAGCCTTCCCGTCTGCATAAGTAGGATGTAAGCGCTGGCGTTTGAACTTCGCAGGCCCCTGCATAGGTCGCTTGCCTTTGGTCCAGTTCTGGGCGAAGTTCTTTGCTTTCTTGGAGTTATCCCATAAATGATACCAATAGTTCTCGATATAGTGAGGAGCTTTTCCAAGCACC
>JAGWFS010000223.1:0-386 GCA_028867785.1 Nitrososphaerota archaeon | reverse complement strand
TGAATCGGTCATCTTCGAGGGCTCTACCCAGATCAGCTTGCTCTTGGAGATAAGGATCATCTAGTTTCTTCCCTGTCTCCACCGCATCCATGAAGTCCCAGAATTTCTCTTGACGGGCTTCTAGTGGCAGAGCATTCCACCACTCACGATAGGTATCGGTTTGGTTTTGGAGAATAGCAGAAGCTCGATTCAGTTCTCCCAGAGTCTCTCTAAGTTGAGCGTGGGCTTCCGCTTTTAGAGTCTTGCTCTGCAAGAATGTGCTCGGCACCCTCCCGCCATTCAACTCAGCATTCGCCCAGTTCGACACCCAATTTAGGGCGTGTTTGATGTACTCGATTCCATGCTGAATGGGAGGGCCAGAATACAGATAAGTGTCTTGGGACTTA
>JAGWFS010000222.1 GCA_028867785.1 Nitrososphaerota archaeon | reverse complement strand
AAATATTTCTATCCGTACATTCCGACGATGAACTAGCGCATACAAACCCAGGAATTAGAGGACTGCAATTAAAGAAACTTGGACCAGATGGCCCGACCAGTTCCATCTCAAGAAATCTTGAATAGAAGATAGTAAGACTCAAGCAAAAACATCCGTCATGGGGAGCAAGACGGATCAAATACCAGTATATCTCCCCCTGTCACTGGATGACTGTACACCGTGTTATCAAGAGACGCCAGATGCTTGGATGGAAGACCCCAGTATCCATATGTCATGACAGGAAATACTTTAGACATGCCAAAAGATGAAGAAGACATGGACACAAACTCTGTCAACAAAAGGTGACATTAATTGTGGCACTCTACAAATACCAACATGCATATTCAGAAATCTTCTTCTTCCACTTGTCATGCATCCACTCGCAGCAGTTTGCCACCTTGATACCTGTTGAATCAACCGCTATCACAATATTGTCGTTACCAATATCCGGGTCTGTCTTGACATCCAGTTTGTTGATCCTCTTGTGCATTGCGGTATAGTCTTGTATCTTGGGATGGTATCACCGTATATCCTGAGCAAACCTTCCGTCTGCCTGTATGGTAGCCCAAAGTCTGTCTTGGCATATCCTACCAGTT
>JAGWFS010000221.1 GCA_028867785.1 Nitrososphaerota archaeon | reverse complement strand
ACTCATGTTGGAATTGTTACTATTATCTTTTCATCGGGAGGACAATCTTTTTCAATTGATTCTAAGACAAGTTGAATTACTTCCTTCATGTTTACCATTAACTCCTCTATGGTTTCACCCTCACTTATTGCTGCAGGAAGCTCAAGACATCTCCCAGAATATCCTCCAGTCGGATCTTTTGTAGTTCGAACGGTGAATTTTCGTTCTTCTGTCATGAGATAATTTATCCTGTTTACTATATAAAATTAGGGTCGCGTTTACCGTTAGAAAGGATATCAAAATTTAATGAAGCTTCTGAAGCGTATAAGGAAATTCATGATGCATATGATGATATTTAGAAAATCATAGTGAATCTATGTTTTTCTTCCATGACTTGTACAGATTAACCATTTTGTATATATGATTGCGTTCTAGTCCTGCTGCTTTCTAATTTTTCTCTTGCAACAATGGCAACAAACTGATACAATCTGTATCCATTTTTTCTGAAACTGCCTTCACGTGGTTTACAGATTTGCACATCCATCTCAAGCATGTCAACAGAGAAATTATCATAGTCTCCAAACACATCAACTATCATATTTACTTCTTTGTCAGTCATGGTATCATATCTCCACTTTAAGAATCCAGCCAAGTCTG
>JAGWFS010000220.1 GCA_028867785.1 Nitrososphaerota archaeon | reverse complement strand
TCATAAGCCTTCAATACAACAACGGGTCAGTAGTTTCTGTAGGCAAAAACGAAGAAAAGTTTGAGTGGTCAACCGGCAAGAATGGTACCATCAAAGAACTAGAACAGCATGTCATACTGGGAGGGGACAAAAACAGACAGTACGTTGATGCCAAGTATTCATTGAAAGACAACACTACAGTAATCGAGATCAAAAATCAATCTGAACATACGACTAGAATTACAGAGCCAGGTCTTGTATTGCTTAATACCGAAACCAATCAAGGTAAATTACTTGTCAATGGCTATTAATCTGTTCATAAACTTGTAGAATACGATCTCTCCATTAGTAGTCTTTTCCTGTCTTACACTACAACTCGTTACATAGGCACATTACGCTAGCCTCCACTAATTAACGAAAGACCAGATTTTGTAATGTGAAACAAGATCGTAGACAGGATGTGGCGGTAGTTGAAGAGTTGGGTTATAGTAGGTTTTCCCATACGTCAAGCCTTGTTAGTATTT
The DNA here is from genome assembly GCA_028867785.1 of Nitrososphaerota archaeon. Classification (GTDB taxonomy): domain Archaea; phylum Thermoproteota; class Nitrososphaeria; order Nitrososphaerales; family Nitrosopumilaceae; genus Nitrosotalea. The sequence continues at coordinate 133 of JAGWFS010000220.1, read as the reverse complement.
ACCGCTTGCAGTTAATAGAAGAATTACCAGCATCTATCTTTACGCCCTTAAATGGTATCGAATTATTTTGGCACCATGACAGCAATCGGTCTTGATATCGGAACCGGCTTTGTCAAATGCGTCTCAGATTCAA
>JAGWFS010000021.1 GCA_028867785.1 Nitrososphaerota archaeon | reverse complement strand
TTGTTTAGCCTAGTCTTGAAGACTGCAAGCTTGTTGGCAAGAATTGTAGTAAGTGCATCTACCTTCTTCTTGTCTGCAATATTTTTTTCATGTTCAAGATATGCAAGATCCTCGTACAGGTAGTCGCATGCCTGCGGAATCGAAATCCCGGAAATTGGCTTGAGGTCTTCAAAGAGGACAAGCTCTGTTGTTCCCTGTCCTATTGATAGTACGATTCCAGTCCTTGCATCCTCTGACAATAACGTGCCAATTGACTGCGGTATGACAAGCACTTGTCTTGGCTTCAAGCTTTTCTCTACTAGTTTCTCAAGGTACTGTTTCTGCTGTGCTGCGCCATATGGAAGGCCCATAACAACAACAAGTGATCCGAGATCCCGTTCGCATCCAAGCTTTCGAATTGCCTCCCTGATTATAGCTGCAAAGGTCTTCTCTTCTGCTATCCTGCCCTCAAGGACTGCCCTCACAAGCACGGCATCAAGGTATATGGACATCCTTACCGCATCGTATCCTACAGCTTCAACCATTCCTTCCTTTTGGTCCTCCCATCTTGTCAGCCGTCTTGTTGCAAAGACTGATGGAAAGCATATCCTCATGTGTGCAGAGACACACTTGACAAATCCAGTTCCTGCATCTATTGCTATTACATCATCATGGTTCTCGTATGCCATGTTATCCAGAGAGTGTGAAGTTTAAAAGGAGATTAGAAATCTTCAGACTCGTCTTCATAATACGAGTCTTTTCTACTAGAATCTCCGTACAGCTCAGGATCGTCACTTGCAGCTTCTGTGTAGGCGTCTGGATCATCGAGCATCTTCTCGCGGCGTGCATCATAATCGTAACTGTACCCTCCAGACCTGACGAGATCCTTTCTGTAGCGCCATGTTATCTTACTGCCAAATCTTTTTTGAAGGAACTGTTTCCTCTTTCTCTTTTTTTCCCTTTCCATTATTCCACGAAGCTTTACAAAATCGGTGTATGATACCGCAACAAGGTTCATGGATTCAAGCTTGTTCCAGACAAGCCTGTGCATGTTCTTCCTATCGTATTGTATACGTTTCATGATAACATCATAGTTTAGGGGACTGTTGCGTGTATTCCAGTATGCGTCGCTTTCTTCTTTTGCAAGGTCATCCTTTCTTTGTGCAAGCTTTGTCCTGTAGAGGTTCTTCATGTCGTGGTACCTCTGAAATTTTATGACACAGGCATGAACCTCCTGTCCAGGAGTGTCATTTTTTATGAAACAATTGCCGTCCTTGTAGATTGCACCCTGCACATACTCGTCTATCTGGGAGTCATATCCTATCACAAGCTCGGTTCTGGCACCCCACCCAAACTTGCTGCACACCTTCCTTGGTATAATGACATACCTGCTTGTCTTTCCGCTTCGCTGTATGGTGGTTGTCTTGGCTTTGTCATGTATGCCATCTGGCGGCAGCTCATCATCCCATATACAAAGTATGAAGCATCTCGGGTTTTCCACATCTTCGTAGAAATATCGAAACCGTGAAAAGTTTGCAAGCCTTGCTGCTATGTTGGTATCGTATGATGCTATCCTTCTCTCAAGCTTCTTTGGTATTGATACAATAAAGGAGCTCTTGCTTACATGTTTCTTTGTCTTTCTTATTTTTCGAATAAAGTACATTGTGTCTTCAAAGAATAAACTCATATGAGATTTAAAGACAAAAAAGATCATTCTGTAAGAGATTTCTCTACATGAAGAAGATTTTTTCTACTCACTTTAAAATTAAAAGTGGTTCTCAGTGGTGTCCTTGCAGAACTTACCTCGTCTTGCGACGATTTGAGAACCGTGTATTAATTACACTCTACTTGTAATAAACATAGCGTCGGGTTCGCATAGCACGGCCGATTGCGCTTACCTGAAGAGTGAGTGTCCTTGCAGACGCGCGGGTTCAAATCCCGCACCCGACGTAAATCTTGCGCACCCATCTTGAGACTGTTTACACCAGCACTTTTGCCTATCGTTTCTTATCTTTCTTGGAACCGTCATAAAGCAACGAATCGAGCTTCTTTATCAGCAACGTAACCTCTCTGCTCTTGAATTTTTTTTGAAGAGATTGTTTCTCTTTTTCTATCTCCCTGAAGGTCTTGTTCCATCTGGACACATCGACATGTGCTTTTATGGCATCCCTGATTATATTCTGCAGCTCGTTTGGAGGAAGTGCGTCAAGCTCCCAGCACTGGTTGCCGTACTGCAACGAGTATTCCCTCCACCTGCTGTCGCTCATCTTGGTCGGCATTGGCTCCAGGCCAAACTGCCTTACCTGCTGATGTATCAATGCTATGCGCTTGACTTTTGCATGCGAGCCATACCGGTACAGTCTTGACTGTATGTCCTCTGTCATGTTCAGGCCTGAAGGATCGTGGTCGGAAAAGTGTAGTATCGTGATCGGCCTGTCTCCATACAAAGAGAACCTCTTGTTGATTGCCTCGTATACCTTGGTAAAAGAAGAGTAGCCCCTGCTTGGATATGTCACCACCCTGTATCCGTCAGCAATGCTTGAGAAAAGTGTGGCTAGCGCATCCTTTTCGACCCATACCTCCACGTACTGCGGCTGGTCATCCCATATCCTTCTTGTATATTGTTCCGTATCTTCAAGCTCTGAAATCTTTGTCCTGACAAAATCCTGTACCGATGCATAACCGTAATCGCCGCCCATTACCTGTCTTGCGCGATCCACTATGCTTCTTGCGTCGATATCTCCCCTCTCCCTGCCTCGTGTTATCATCCTGTCAAAGAGCTTGTAGCTGTTTATGGTATTCTGGATGAATCCACTTGATACGAGTCTGTAAAAGATCTGCCTTACAGTAAGAAGCATGTTGTATTGTGACATGATATTGTTTGTTGCCCTGACATACTCGCTATACTGCAACGGTATCATTATGGGTGACTAGTCACACATACCTTGCTGTTTACTGCAAGCTTCGCCGTGGGTGGTACAGCTTAAAACAAGACTTTATACGCATTTTCTGGATTTGTACGCCGTCATGGTTTGAATATATCGAGTAAAAATTGCCCTTTTAAGGAATGGAATAACCAGATCATGATGAAAGATAATCCTGATAGTAGATTTCTCAAAGAAGAGCTTGTCAGATTGATAAAACAAAGCGGAGATGACAACGGTCTTGATGTTGCATGGATTCCAAGAATTGATTCTTCAAAGGAAGGCGAGGTTGTTGGCAAGACGATCTTTGTCTACTCGCAAGATCCAGTACAAGCTATCGAGACGCTAAGGCACGAGTTTGTGGACTATCTTGTCTGCAAGGCAATGAAACCATATCAGGATATGGTAAATGCTCTGCTTTCCGTATTATCAGAGAAGACCTACAGAAAAAAAGAAGAGGTCGTGGAGTCTATTTTGAAGATGCTAGAGTGCCCTCTTTCTCACAAGAACCTTGCCGTTCTGTAACTCTTTTACGATATCCCATCCTTGCTCTACATATCGTACCAGCTCGTCCTCTGACACAAGCTTGCCTTCGTATCTTTCCTCCCTTGATTGTATAATTGCGTCCTTTATTGCAAGTATCTCGTCGTCAAAACCAAGTATCTTGTTTTCTCTCTGCTTTTCTATCTTGATTTTCAGCGGATTGATTCCGTAAAGCTTTGCCTGTTCTCTCCACATCTCAAGCAGGAGTTCCTTCTTGTCCTTTTCCTGGATCTCTTCTGTAGACAGGAACTGCTCGCTCTGCTGGAAAGCCCGCCTCATGTCTTCAATCATTTCGTCAGAGAGCCTTCCCTTGTTTGTTGTATATCTTGACTCCATGTCGCCCTTGTGGCCCATGAAGAACTGCCTGTATGCGTGTGCAATCCGTCCGTGGCTTTCTGCGAGTAGAAGCTGTGTGTCAAAATATGATCTCAGTACATACGGTCTTGCTCTAGTTACCGACCAGATTGCTTCTCTTATTTCTGCAGTGATTGATTTGGTTGTAAGAATCGGATTACTTGTTCTATTTCCTTTTTTGTCGTACCCTTGGCTTACTGATATCACAGGTGAATCGCTTGCAAGAGACCCGCCTTCCATAATACGGCCCTTGAGGTATCCAAGAAGATACTGGCATCCCTGTCCCGTAAGAAATGTGATGTACTTGTGCCTTGCCTTGCTAAGAGCTGGCCTGACAAGTATCATTGCAGGAATTCTTTTGAAATGCATCTTGTTTTGTCCCATGACAAGATCTGTAATGTCGGATATCCTCAGTGCATCAGAGCCGTCGTCTTTTCCAAGCACCTGTGGCCTGAGGCCTGCAAACGCCATCAAGGAAATGCTTGCTCTTCCTCTTCTTGTTGCAGCATTGAGGATATCTTTTAGCTCCTGCTTTGACGGTATCTTCTCGTTCTGGAGTGTTAGTGGAATGGTGGCATTTGCTATCTTTATCTTCCGTTTAAGCTCGATGTAGTTGTAGGAAAGCCATGACCGGATAGCTTTCATGGTGTTATCGATGTAACCAGGGGCGTACCCCTTTGATTCCATCTCTGACACACAGTCGTGCAGAAGATCCTCAAGCTTTCTTGTATTTTCTTTACCACTTGAGACAAGGTCTTGTGGCGATGTATCGTGTTGTTTGCAGAAGAGATGCAGTCTCCTCAGTCTTACATCAGCAGTAAGCTTGCTCCCTCGGCGTAGGTTTTCATACCATCGTCTTATGTCCTCATCCTCTAACAGTCTGATGACTTTTTGGCTCATGCTATCAAATTTCCTATTCCATTTAAGCAGTTCCGAACTCTATAGAAGGCGGGTCTAGTGGGATTTGAACCCACGGCATAGGGATTTCTCTGGAATTATCATAAGAGTCCCTCGCTCTACCTGGCTGAGCCATAGACCCGCAGAATAGCAGACGCTAACTTCGATATTAAAATGATTTGAAAGATTATTAGTTCTTGACTGTCTCGATTTGGGAATATTTCTCGAGTATTTTTGTCAGTACTGTTGAAACTGGAGCATTGTTCATCTTCTCTTTCTCTTCCAAGAGCTTTCTGTATGCATCGAGTGTGATGTATACTGGAATTGAACCATTGCCTTCAAGCAATCCCCTGACCCTGTAGAGGGCGGTTTCCATTCCCTTTTCTGCAATCTTGGCGAACTTGACTTTGTTGAGAATTCCGCCCAGAGGGCCAAATGGCATTTCATAGTTTACAGTCATGGTAACGCGGGTCGATTTTTCTCCCAGTCCCTCGAACTCTACTGCAATATTCCAAGCCTTGAAAGGCCCCTTGATCATTTTAGCGGCAATTCTTTTCTCAGGTACAAACTCTGTTGTCTCACAGTCCCATTCCAGTCTCTTACCATCAAAGTCGCCTATTACCCTAAAGGTAGTTCCGACTCCCATTCCTGCCTTTACATCCATAGGAACTACGGTCATTCCTACCCGCTCTTCGAACTGGTCAGAGATATGCTCTGGTCGTGCAAAATATGTAAAAACATTCACGGTTTTTTCTTTGATATCAATTGACTTGCTAACTGTAGTCATCATTGGGCAATCTTTCCAAACTTGATTTAAAGCTTTTGGTAATTTCCAGCGATCGAGGTACTCGTAAAATTATATTAAACAATGACGCATCAGGAGCGGATGATTAATTTTCGGTTTCTAGTTGCCGGGTTTGCTCTTCTGCTTGTTCTGTCTCCAATGATTCACTATGCAAATGCACACGAGGAACTGAACTCTGGCGACGAATCCATAGGGAATTATGAGATACAGGTAGCAACAGACCCCGAGATCCCGTCTGCAAACCACCCTTTCAAGCTGAGCTTTCGAGTACTCAGCTACCAGTCAGCTTCCAACATACTCAACTCGTTTGACACAAGACTAAGCGAGGTTGACCACTTTAGAATGGGAGTAAGGATTTACTACAATAACGAGCTTGTTGATACAATTCCGGTGCAGGACTTTAAGGGAGGAGAGTGGTCCACCAGCTACATGTTTCGCGAGTCTGGGAACCATGTCATGTATGTCGATCTCTACGACGTAGGGCCAGGCGGCCAGCCTCTTACTTTTGATTTCAACATCAGCGTGCTTGATATATTCGGCCCCATCTTCCAGTACGTCATCTCGGCCGGAGGAATCGCGTGTTTTGTGCTGCTTGGCTGGATAGTAATATCAAGAAAAATGGCAAAGTCTAAGCATTCGTCTTGATTGTAGTACCACAAGAGAGCTTGAATGCATAGAGTGCCGTAAGCAGGGTCATTGCAAAGAGCAGGATTCCTATGCCGTTGTGAATTGCAACTATTGTCGCTTTCAGCTGCGTGTTGATCACTATGGCGCCAAGGCCGATTTGTGATGCAACAAGTATTGCTGCAAGTGTTCCCGTGATCCTGATTTTTTTGTGCGAGCCTGCAACCTTCCAGCTTCCAACCGCGGTAGCTATTATCATGGCACCGGTGATTGCAGCAATCAGCCTATGTATCCATTCTGTCAGATATTCTGCAGAGGGCAAAAGCCCGCTTGGACACAGGGGCCACTGTGGGCATTCAAGTCCCTGTCCGCTGGATTCCAGATATCCTCCAATGAACATCAGGCTGTACAAAATTACAAGCGAACCAAGTGCAAGATACTTGAAGTACATTATTTTTCTACGATAAATTGCCCGTCCATTCCAAGTGCCGCATGTCCTGGAACCGTGCAGATGTAGTGATACAGTCCCGGAGTCCCTGCAACAAATGTTACGTCACCTGACTCTCCTGGCTTCATCGGGTTGTCTGCAGTCTTGTATGCGGCATTCCAGACAACTCCCGATGGGTTGTTGGGATCCGTTACTATTCCAAATGCATGAAATGACTTGCTTGGGTTGGATACATGAATTGTTACGGTATCTCCAGAGTGTACTGTAATGTCCGGGTTTGTTCCTGCGCCGCCCGTACCGTTAAAGCCATACTTTGAAAAGTCTGGACTTATCTCAAAGTTTAATGTGTAAGATTCCTTGTTTCCATTTGCCGCAGCAGTACCGCCAGTTCCTGCCGGAATTGAGCTGGCAGATCCGCTTCCTCCGCCTACAACAATCTTCCCTTCCATTCCAAGTTCCCTATGGCCTGGAACCGCGCAGATGTAATAGTAGGTGCCTGTGGATTTTGGAATAAAGGTAACAGTGCCGCTCTGTCCCGGCTTCATCGGACTGTCTGCAGTGCCTATTGTCGTATCGTCAACTACGGGACCGGTACCGCTGGTTGATGGAGTGATTGCAAATGCATGAAATGACTTGCCCCCGTTTGTTACTGAAAGTACAATCTTGTCTCCTACTTTTGCGTCAATCTCCGGATTGGCTCCTGGAGATCCTATAGGCGCGTTAAAACCATAATTTTTGAAATCAGGTGATTCTATGAACTTTAGTGATTTGTCTATCTCCGTTCCTGAAAATGTTCCCTGCGATGTAGATGGACCAGAGGCTGTTGCTGCTGCAGTCTGGTTGTTCATCATTGCCTCTTGTCTTTTTCCTGCTTCGGGCAGGTAGGAATTCCAGTAATCATAATGCGTGAAAAATATTGCGCCGCCTATTACTTGGATGCCAATTATAATTGCAAGCATCTTCCCAAGTCGTCTAGGGGATGTCCTATGGATTGGTGCCTCGTGTTCGGTCTGGCTCATATCAGTATCCCGAGTGGCCGCCGTGCGGATTCTTTGCTGCTACTGGATAGTAGTACTTGCCTCCAATACCCCACGGGTCGTCCATGTTTGCCTCCTTGCCTTTTGCAGAGTAGTAGATAAGCGAGGCCAGGAATATGACAAAGCTTGCCCCGATTAGCCAAGCACCTATTGTAGAGATCTGGTTGAGCTGCGTCCATGAGGTAAACTGTGTCGGATAGTCATAGACCCTTCTTGGCATTCCCTCAAGGCCAAGCAGGTGCTGGGTAAAGAATGTCTGGACTGTTCCCCAGAACATCAAAACAAAGTGAGCACTTGCCCACCTTTCGTTGTACATTCTTCCTGTGACATACGGGAACATGTAGTATATCATTCCCACAAATCCAAATCCGATTGTTCCGATAAGGAACAGGTGCATGTGTCCTACGACCCAGTAGGTTCCATGCGAGATAAAGTCAAGCGGCATTGCAGAGTTTAGCACACCGCCGGCTCCTGCAGAGAAGAACAGCGCAATTCCACCCACTGCAAACTTCATTGGAGCTGAAAACCTGATTCTTCCTCCCCACATTGTTGCAAGGAAGTTAAAGACGTGCATTCCAGACGCTGGAACTGCTGCCAAGGTACCAATCATAAAGACGACTTTGGTTGTAAAGTCCATTCCGGTAGAATACATGTGGTGACCCCATGATGCAAAGCCGATGATTCCGAGCATTACAAATGCAAAGACGCCAGAGGCCTGGCTGTACAGCGGCTTTCTTGAAAACCTAGGAATAATTTCATACATCATTCCAATCGCAGGTAGAAGGAAGATGTACACCTCTGGATGGAATGTAAACCAGAACAGGTGTAGGTACGCAATCGGGTCTCCGCCTGCAAATGGGTTGAAGAATCCGGACAGTCCCAGTCTGTCAGTTAACATCATGATAAGTGCTGATGTGTATGTTGGCATGGCAACGATTGTCATAAGCGATACGGTAAGCATTGACCAGGCAAACAGCGGTACCCGTCTAAGTGGAAGGTCAGGATGCTTGCATTTGACAATTGTTACAACGAAATTAATTGATGATAAAATTGACGAGATGCCAAGAATCTTCATTCCAAATATGAACATGTCAGCTGCAGGACCTGGTGCCCTGATTATTGAATATGGCGCATAAGAGACCCATGTGGTGTCAGCAAATCCAAGCCAGAGCAGTGCAGCGCCCACCGGGTTCATCCAGAAGGCTATTGCGTTAAGCTTTGGATATGCCATGTCTTTGTATCTGACCATTATCGGGACCAGAATGTTGCCAATGCCGTTTGCAACCGGAAGTGCAAACAGGAAGAGCATCGTTAGTCCGTGAACTGTAAATATTCTGTTAAACGTGGCCGAGTCGGATACCAGCACGCCTTGTCCTGGGAAGAAGAGGTGTGTTCTAATAATCATGGCCAAGACTCCTCCCATGAATAGGAATGTAATGCCAAACACCAGATAGAGATAGCCTACATCAGTGTGATGTGTTGAAAACATTATCTGCCACACTGGTCGTGGCTTTTGAAGTTCTAGTACCATGATGTTCCCTCTATCTCTTCAGATATCTTCAATATACATAAAATGTTTTTGCTTATTTTCAAGACTTGTCGTCCTCCACCACTAGCGATCCCCTCATGTTATAGTGCAACAGCCCGCAATATTCCCTGCACTGTATTGGATAGGTTCCTACCTCGTTTGGCGCAAACCATGCATGGTTTACATGTCCTGGTACAGCATCCTCAAAGACCACCCAGTCAGGAATGTTAAACGAGTGCATTACGTCTCTTGAATAAATCTCAAACTTGTATGCGTGCCCCTTTTTCAAATGTAACGTGCTTATCTCCTTTGTGCCGTCTGCGTGCTCAAAGCTCCAGTACCACTGCTGTCCCGTCACCTTGATTACCTCGGCATCAGCCGGCACGTCCTCGACTTCCTTTTCAACAACCCACGAGTCTACGCCGACATAGCACAGGACTGCAATGACTATGGCAACAAAGACCCATTCGGCTGTATCATGACCCATCTAGTGACCCTCCTCTTCATAGCTGCCGGCCGTTGGATCATCAAGATGCTCCCACTTGGTAGGAGCCTTGTTCTTTGGGTTTGATTCTCTGAATCTCCAGACAAGCCAGATCATTGTACCTGATACGATTGCGCCAACCGTAAATGCAGCCGTTGTCATCCTGAAGAACTCGTTCCATACTTCTGCCCTTAGGTTGATGTACTGCTTTGCAGAGGCCTGCTGTGCAAGCTGGGCATGTGCAAAGTGGAGCTGTGAGACCAGAGCCAGAGCAACTAACGTTATAATTGAAATAGCAATGAGAGTTTTCATTTGCTGTTTTGACGTGCGCTCCACTTTCTATTTAAGCGTTTTGAAGATTGTCAGCGATCAATTCTGTTTTTAATGTTGTCTTCTGAAAAACTGTTTGACTTGGGAATGATTTGGATTTTTTGGAAATCTGGCGATCAGGCAAGTTTTTGAAAAGAAAGGGCATACTGCTCAAATCCAATTTTTCGGTAGAATGCGTGAGAACCCCTTCTCTTGTTTCCAGACTCGAGTCTTATTCGAAAGCATCTCTTTTTCTTTGCTGCATCCATACAGGATTTGATGAGACTCTTTCCAACTCCCTTTTTCCTATATTTTGAGTCCACAACTAATTCTGGTATCCACAGTTCCAGTTTCTGGTTCAGCCGCGGAAGAAAGACCAGGCTTGCAAGTCCCACGATTTTCAACCCGGCTACTGCAACCAGTATTTGTTTGTCCTTGTCAGCGAGGTATTTTTGAATTATTTTCACAAAATAGTTGTATTGATATTTGTTAGAAGGGCCCGGTCTGAGTTGCACCAGAAGCTCAAGTATTGGCTTTGTGTCTTTTTTTGATGCCTTTCTGACTTGCATTGCATTCAATGTGCGTGCTCGTTAATAAAACAGGAAACCGCAGCTCTCAAGATGATAGTTGGAGCCTACTTTACGATGTGATTTTGGAACAGATAATGCATCATATAGTCAAATTCTCCCCTTGATATTTCTCCATTTGAGAGCCATAGTGCAGGTTTTTGCACCCATGACGGTATGTTGCTACCATCTATATCAAAATCATCTAGCATTTTTTCGGTGCCGTTTTGATCTTCAGGATACATGAGCCAGTTGGTCACATCATCCAGTAGTGTTGTCGGGTCGTCTTTTTGCAACAAGCCCAGCATGACACCGCTTGTGAGAAGCTTGTATTCTGGATAACAGTTCAGCATTACATAGTTTCCTTTATGATAGAAATTCCAGTCATTGCATGCTACGTCATATTCGTACTTTGAATTGTCATTTTTCCACCCAAATCCATTTTTGATTGACGTATTTGGATATCCGTGGCCCCTCACCAAGGTTATTGTGTTGTTGCCATAGTTTGCCATGACTTGAGCATAAAGTGCGTTTGGATAGAGAAAGACGACGTTTGGATGGCTCGTGATTGCATCAAACTCTTTTTGTGTCACATATTCGCTGTGCAGTATTATTACTCGCTTGTACTGTTTTAAGATGTCCGGGTTTTTGTCGATGTCTTGGTCCATGACAAAGGGATAGCCAAGCAGTTTTAGTATCCAGGCTCCTGCAATGCTTGATGCTTGGACTCCACTTACCTTATCTGGTATTGGAACAGTAAGGCAGCTAGAGCCGCATTGCTTTCTGTAATAATCATAAAAACCGTGCTGGCCATATGCGGCTTGCGTAAAACTTGGGTATACAAATACCGTATCTTTGGGTTTGTCGTACAGCCCCACGCTGTGATAAAAGGCGTCAAGTTCTGGCTTGAGCGAGAGCAAAAATGAGACTTGGTTTCCTTGGTTGTCATAAATTGGCGACACGTTGAAAAGCATTTGACTTGATGGGATTTCCAGAGTCTGCTTGTATCCCTCTGAGTTTGAGATGATTTCAAAATTCCCCGACGAGCTTCCTTGCGGGCTTGCAATTGCAGAGGCGCCGCCGACACCATCCAGAGCTTTGGCTGCTGCAAGATGAGGCATTGCCGCGAACAATACGGCAAGGAAAAGAACTATAGCTGGCTCTAGATTGTTCCCCAACCCCGTTCATGTGCAGACACAGCAGTATTTGGATGTTGGTAATGATCCGTATTCTATCACACGTGTTATGAAAAATTTCAGGGCATGTTTTCATGTGATTAACCAGTTCCCGGGCATTCTGAAGAACTGGACTGGACATATGGGAAGTTTGTGTTCTATGACTTGGCATCCAATTTTGCCGATGCCATTACCAAGAATTGCAGTGGCTGTCCCTAAGTCGCAAACAACAAACACAAGAAACCTGGGCGAACACAAGATTTATTCAAAAATAGGCCTGCTCCCTCAATATTTGCACACCTGAGATTGGCACCTGAAAGATTTGCACTTTGCTGCTCCAGAAGATTTCTGCATGCGTTTTACTGCTCAATTAATTGATAACTCATTCCCTGCTATTTAGCATGAAGCACAAAAAATGCACATGAAATACAGGTTAACCTCCGTTAGGAGCCGTTTCTGATAAAAAGGAAAAGGGGAAAGTTAGTTTTGTGTGTTGAAGTTTCTAGTCTACTGTACGTTGATTGTCGTGCTCAACGGCGGGCTCA
>JAGWFS010000219.1 GCA_028867785.1 Nitrososphaerota archaeon | reverse complement strand
ATTGATTATGTATGCGAAAATGAGATCAATCTCTCACAAGAACAAAAGGACATGTTTTTCATGTCTACCTCACTGAGTCTCAGAATGCAGGGAGATTATGATGATAATTTTGGTGTTGTTCAATACATTGTAACGGAGAGGGAAAATTCCAAAATTGTTTCCATACCTGTCTCAACGGGGACAATTGTACTAGTTGTGAATAAAGACACAGCGCTTCCTATGCTTGTAAAAAAAATTTTAAAAGCAATTGACTCGATGAAGAGACTAAACGGCAATTTGCCAGGATCGCAGATCTGGAAATCCATAGTCAGTAACCCACGAATAGAAAATGCAATCTCCTCTTGCCAGACATAACTATTCATATCCAGTATTTCGAAAAGGAATTTGTTGGTTTTGCCAAACCTTGTGTGATCCAATTAGATACTCACACGATGAATGTATACTAGATTATTTTAGAAGAACACGACATGGTCAGGTTATAAAAACATAGAATTGGTATCAGAAGTTTGGTTTGAATCCTGTAGTACCTTCTGCTTTGGTTTTGCCAAGTATTCTTCCATCATTTCATAATCAATTTCGTTACATGCTTTGTCGCATAACTAACAATAAGATCTAGATTATTCTACCAGAGAAGCTTT
>JAGWFS010000218.1 GCA_028867785.1 Nitrososphaerota archaeon | reverse complement strand
TTAAATTCTCTTATAGAGACCTTGCATTTGACAAAAATAAATGACAAACCATTTGGTTTTTTTGCCTATAACTACACGGGGTGGGTAGAATATAATCAGTCCAATCATCAGGTTTATGTTACAATATTTGGTTATTGTGAAAATTACATATTTTATGGAATTGTAGCTTCTGTAGTAGGTACGCTTGTAATTACTTTGATTTGGAAAAAGTTGCAAAATAGACAAAGTAACATACACGATTCAACACACCATTAATGAGTCTTTAATGGCTCTAGGATTTGCATTAGACCACCGTATTGCAGTTGACTAAAAAACATTTGTTCGCGAGTGCGTAAATAGCCTCAGTTTTGAAAGAATCATAGTAAGAAAGTTACCAATTTTTTAAGGTTTGAAGTCAAAGTGATACATCTTGAAAATTTTCCAATTACCTATGTTGACAGCAGGAATCATTACAGCACTAATTGTTTTGTTTTTCTCTTTTGATACTACATATGCGGAAAATACAGATATTTCATTACCCGACCAGTATCCTCCATTTAATGTGAATTATTCTAGTAATCCTGTAATCATAACTGCAGTAGAATTGGCAACTCCTCTTCAACAAGGAAATCAATCTGGAACTGATTGCACAGTATATCC
>JAGWFS010000217.1 GCA_028867785.1 Nitrososphaerota archaeon | reverse complement strand
CCAACCCAATGAAGGAGAATCAAAATGGATCATGCACCCGAAACGAATGGTGTCGTTGTTCGCAACTTCATCAACCAGAAGACCACCAAACCCCTCACCATCACGGAGTTCCGTGACTTCTGGCAAGTGTGCTCACCAGAAGAACGTCAACAGTTCGCCAACGAAGCGCGTTCTCTGATGAGTTGATCTATGAGAAACTCAAGGAGACAGCAGTACTCTCTGCATCGGTTTAGGTCTAGGGCTAGGTCTAGGTCTTGGTCTAGGTCTAGGTCTAAGGGAACTAAAATCGCAACACTTAACCAATGAAAAGGAGCATCAAATGGCCATGCGGCAACTCGTCACAGTTACTGAAGTTGAAGGTGAAGGGCTCGACGCCTTTCTGGGCAAAGAGATCCTTATCCTTTGCGTGAACTACTTCTACACAGGTATCTTGGAGGGTGTGAACACCACCTGCATCAAGCTCAAAGGTGCCCGCCTTGTCTATGAGACAGGCCCCTTCACCAGCGCAGGCTACACTGACGCTCAAGCGCTTCCTGGAAGTGAGTGGTACATCCAAATGTCAGCCATCGAGTCTTTCGGCCCAGGGAAGTAGATCTATGAGAAACTCTAGGAGACAGAAATATTCTCTGTATTGGTCTGGG
>JAGWFS010000216.1 GCA_028867785.1 Nitrososphaerota archaeon | reverse complement strand
AAACTTGAGAAACAGAATTTGTCTCTAGATGCTATGTATCAGGATTCATTTGGAGCCAAAGTGGGAATAGCCATAATAACAAACTCAAACCCTGCCCACAATATAGATCAAATCTCTAACATATCAAAATCAGCAGTTGTGGATAAATTAGTAATCTTGACTAGCCAAAAGATCCAGAGTCCTTACAACTCAACAGTGGTAAATGTAGACAAGTCAAAGATGATTGATCTGATTTATTTCAACAACAAGTATAATGGCAAGAAAATTGCCGAATCTGATAACAAACGAGCAGAAATACTGGCAAAAACTCTGTGCATCATCTAAATCTACTGTGTGTATATTTTTAAAATGAGGTCTATCCTTCTCTAGCGTATGGCAGACACTGAGCTAGAAGAACTTCTGGCCCAACGACACAAGGATGTTACGCTTTTTGATTTTGAAGGAAAAAAGGTGCCCTGTATCATAATGGAAGAGAAAAGATTTGATGATATCATGAAGGCAATAGTTGGCAAACCAGTCTCGGTTGAAACCAATCTCAATATCTTGCAGGATGGACTGGGTCATGTTTTTGTCAAAATGACATTACATTTTTCGCAAGAAATTGAAGAAAAGGTATTATTGTATGCAAACGAATCTTTT
>JAGWFS010000215.1 GCA_028867785.1 Nitrososphaerota archaeon | reverse complement strand
GGTGTAAGGCCGTCAACATCCTTTATTGGCGATATTCTAGATATGGTTGAAAACTCGTCTAATAGTTTTGGTAATGGCAACTGGACCAGGATTCCGTGAACCGTCTTGTCGTTGTTTAGCAAGTTGATTAGGCTGTCAAGCTCCATCTGAGTGAACTCTTGCGGCAGCCTGTGGTCTTTTGTGGCAATGCCAACGTCTGCACAATCTTTTTGCTTGCTTGTAACATATGACGAGGATGCAGGGTCATCACCAATTAGAACAGTCGCAAGACACGGCTCCACTCCGTCGTTTTTGAGCTCTGCAACTGATGCCCTGACTAGATCCTTGACAGAATTTGCAACTGCGATGCCGTCTATCTTTTGTCCTGTCACGTAGTGGGAATTGTCTTTTGAGTATTTAATCCTTGGAACTAAAATTGGAATAGCGTACATGAAAAAATCTATAGACGAATCAAAAACACAACATTTACAAAAAAGTAGACTTACTCTAAATCAATTCTAATTTGTTCATTAACACAAAATACAATCCCACACTTAGGAATATTCTAAAAGTCGAACAACTTCTCATACAATACAAAGAATTTGATTCCAAGGCCCAGTTGACAAAAAACTTGATGTCACCATGAGGCCGCCTGTTCTCAACG
>JAGWFS010000214.1 GCA_028867785.1 Nitrososphaerota archaeon | reverse complement strand
CATAATATGGAAGCGTAATGTTTACAGTTGCAGTTCCGGGTTGCACTGCTTGATAAATTATCCCGGGTTTGTTTGCATTTGATATTGTTACCTGACTTTGCGGATCTACTTTTTGCAATATCGCCTCTGTAGTGCATGTTATGTTTTGGTAAACTTGTTTTGCATGAGCATCAAACACGACAGAGAATGCAGGAGTACAGGAACCACTTGTAAGATATATCGGAAATGCAGAATTGTTGAGAATTGTCATATTGAGTGAGAATGTATCGTTGACTTTTATGTTTGGTTGTACTTGCACATTGAGAATTTGGACTGGACCGCTGGATTCCGCATGAATAGGTTTTGCTTCAGACATTGCAACTAGTAGAAATGCCAGAATGATTCCAAGACATATAATTTTCATGGGTTACACATACTGTATGAATATGATTTAAAAAACTGGCGTATGTTTCCATAGTAAGAGTTCAAATTCAAGCCTACCCACGTATTCTCGAACAAATGTTTAGTCAACTGCAATCCGGTGGTCTAAACACTAGTAGTTGTCAGTTTACTTGTAGAAACAAGCGAGTTTTCATTTTCTAAATTTAGTCATTGTGATTAACCGCGATGTACCTCAGTCACATATTTTACATGAATCCCACTCAA
>JAGWFS010000213.1 GCA_028867785.1 Nitrososphaerota archaeon | reverse complement strand
ATAAGAATCTCGCATCTTATCGGCGAGAATACTTTCAAGCAAAACCATAACATGAAAAAAGAAGAAATCTGATTGTGTAGTCTCATATACAATTACACAAAATATGATTCTCCACCTCTCCTTTTTGATTTGGAAAAATCACTGCTGCCTGTGATTGGCCCAAAAAACTCTAATCAAAAAGATAGACTGGCATTAAGTCAAGATGCGACATTTTACATATCAAACTTGGAAAAAACTAGAGATCTAGGATACACACCACAGAAAGACAGGTTAACATACTTGTTTGTAATTGAAGGCAAAGTCACAGTGAATGATAAAACACTCTACACAAGGAATGCAGCAGAGATAGGCAATGAAGAAATTCTTAAGATAAAAGCTCAACAAGATACTGAGCTTATCTTAATTGATCTGCCAATCAGATACATGAAGAATTCTATTCCAATCACGGTAGAACAAAATTGAGCCCAAAATATGAGAACATTGGGTTGTCGGAATCGTCTGTCGAGATCCAATTTAGAAGAATCCATAAGAACCTAGAAACAAGGTTTGAAAATCTGGTTATATCGCACCTAGTTCTTCTATCCTGATCGACAGGGTCCGGACCCACGTCACAAATATGTCAGAGGAAAATTGACGTGACCGAGTTAG
>JAGWFS010000212.1 GCA_028867785.1 Nitrososphaerota archaeon | reverse complement strand
TGCGAACATGTGGAGCAATGCATCAGCATTCAATCTCCCATTTCACCAAATGATACTGTATATATTGCATGGAATGCACATGATATCAACTCGTACCGTGGCGCTACCATCTTTGCAAAGAGTACAGATGGAGGCAAGACACTTGGTTATTACAACATAACAGACTCAACTGGAATTACGGCGTCGCCTGTTATTGCTGTAGGTCCTAATGGTACCGTGTATCTGGCAGGTACAAGATCAGGCTTTCCAGAGGGCAGCCATGCTCTCTTTGCAAAAAGTACAGATGGAGGAAATTCCTTTGCAAAAGGAATTGATCTTGATTTGTTGCCAGAACAATCAGTACCTGAATTTCCACTAGCAATTCCAATTTTATTGGTAGGAATTACATCATTGATTGTCTTTACAAGAATGAGAAAATGAAAATACATCTTGCAGTAATTGTCATTCTCGTAATAACTTCGATTGTCAGTAATGTGAGCGTATTTGCGGATAATGGCACCTTAAGGCTTGGGCCACCGCCAAAAATACCAGTACGACAGGTCTATCCCTCACCATGTTGTGATGGATATGCCACTACATGGCCAAATATTCGTGGAATCTCTCTTACGTTGATAGGTACAGAGCACAGGCTGGGCAGTACGCTTACTCT
>JAGWFS010000211.1 GCA_028867785.1 Nitrososphaerota archaeon | reverse complement strand
TGTTAGCTACAAGAGAATTGACAAAAATCGTCCAATTACGATACTCGGTATTTTCCTTCAAAACCTTGTAGTATGTTTTTTGAAAAAGACAAAATGATCTTGAATGATAAAAATAGAAAATCCAATGATTTGTGAGATGATAAAATAATTTAGTTACTTGAGGGCTGGGCATTATTCCAACCTATTTTGATCATACTACAAAATCAGTTTGATAGAAAGAGCTAAGGATCACTTCTTGGAAATATCATTGCAACATGTATTTGACAAGAAGGCTCCTCAGCAAGATAACAACAGAATCCTTCCTTATTGGCATTTTGCATCTGATAGGTTTGCTTTCCTTGTATACAGATGATGACAAAAAAAGAGGCAGACCGTACGTCTACCCAACTGTGGTGATTCTACGATGTTATGTGGTGAGAATCTGGTTGAGGATTCCATCCAACAACTGCCTGCACAGTTACTTTACAGTCAATTGTACATACAACAAAAAGATAATGAGATCATGCGGTCTTGATACATTGCCAGACAGGAGAACATTTGACAGGCGATTCAAGGTACTGCCAGTAGGTTCAATGATTGGTACCATGGGAAAACAATTTGTCACAGATGGCATTATTGACACATCCATCGTGTCAGTTGACAGTTCCAT
>JAGWFS010000210.1 GCA_028867785.1 Nitrososphaerota archaeon | reverse complement strand
TTATGGTGGGTGGCGGCTGTTTATGTTTATTTTGTGTCTGATTTGTATTCGGTGAAGAGTTTCGTGATATTATTGGAGCTCCTATTTCACCGGTACCTAACTGATTATTATTCAAGTCAAATGCATTCCATACAAGATCTGGAGTAGACTGGTCTGTGCTGATTGTAAGCATTGTTGAGTTACCGGGGCTGATTGGATTTGAAGCAAAGAACGATATGGTTGTAGGCGATGTTTTCTTTCCTGTCCAACCGCTTCCCAATGTAAAAGATTTGAAATTTCCATTTTTAATCTGTAAAGTAAGAGATGAAATGCCAAAAGTGCTTGAAGGACTATTGGTGACCTGGAGCTGTGTTTTACCGTCTGGAGTATTTGTTGAGGTTACTGTCACCAAGTTAGATGCAGCATGTACCATTGGCATGAGACCGGTAAACGTACTGCTAATAAGCAAAACAATAAGGATGGTAGATTTTAATAACACTTCTCAACGAAAGAACGACCTGACTCTAAATTAAATCTTAATGATAAATCATTCATTCGTATTGTTTTCGCCTGTATGATTTATGAGTAAAGTAAATATTCTAAAAAACAGCTAATTACTCTCATCGTGAGTAGGGAAGGCTTGCCGGTGAGCCTAGGTTTTGATTCTGTCTT
>JAGWFS010000020.1 GCA_028867785.1 Nitrososphaerota archaeon | reverse complement strand
AATTTAACGTAATATCGCTGTACCAGGAATATGATTCTAAATTGTCTGTGATAAAAATAATAGCAGACAGAGGCAGGCATGTAAAGAAGATAGTCAGACTAGTTTTTGATAAGACAAAAGCAGATCCAGTAGAAGAACATGAGATGATAGGCGTGGATGGCAAGCTTCCAATATGGAAAGAGGCTGGCAGAGACTAAACAATACTGTCAGAGTATTTCATGGATAAAAGATAAGGTATCCTAAATAAGCATCGTGACAGAAAACATCTTTTTATAACGATACGGAGATGAGCCTACTATGCTAAAATTCAAGTGCAAGGACGCAGGATTTGACTGCAAGTTTGTAGCAAAGGGCAAGACGCAAGACGATATACTTGCGCAATGTGCTTCACATGCTACAAAAGATCATAGCATCAAACCAGAGGATATCACTGAAGAATTGAAAGAGAAGATAAGAAAGAACACGCACAAGTCTTGGTTTTAATTTGAGTACCACTTGACGATAATATGGATTTTTGAAGAGTCGATCAAATAACATTACCAGTATCTTTTTTTGTTAGTTTGTGGATATGGTATACAAGAGAATAGACTGCATTTGATGGGCAAGACCCATCATGGTGAAAATTTATTCTTCTTTGGCAGTAGTTCGAAAAGAAATGAAAGTCTTAGGCGATATTATAATATCCTGAATCTTTCTAAAACTTAAGTAGCAAGGATTTCAAATTAATATATGGAAGAGTGTAATTATGCTTTTCTGAATCTCATCTTAACTGCAGGGACGGCAATAATAGAAAGTAGTCAGGCTAAAAATAAACAAGAAATACCAGTAATAGTTCTAAAAAGGATCAGAGAAAATAGAACTATTGAAGCGATAGTTAAATGTAAAACACAGAAAAAATGTGTTTGTGGATAAAAAAGAAGAAAAACAGATAAAGTGTTAGACAGTCTAAAAAAATTAAAAGAAAAAAGAAAGGGAGCTATAAAAGATATGGGGAGCAAAGGACTTGAGGACTTTGATAGATTTTTGATGTAATTTTTTATTTGTTAAAAATTTGTCTGATGACTATTGATTGTTCTTCAACAGAGATGTCAAGATTTTCTCCACCTACGAGTTTAAGCTCTTCTACAATTTGCGCAGGTATCGTGACACGATACTTGTAGTAGTTAATGTCCTTGTACTTTCTTGACCTTTGCTTTTGCAGTATGACTTCCAACAGTGCGTATTCTTGTGTTGGATTTAAGGAGAAGGTTTGAGGCTGTGCAATCTCGAGTTCTTTTCTTGCAAAGTGCACATGTGACTTGGTATCAGTATCAACACAGGCCTCGCAAAAGAATACTGTTGGTTCCCTGCACACTGTACATCGCATTGCAGGTATCCGCTCGGAACCGCAGGACCTGCAGGAGTCAATTCTCAACTTAGCAGGCCGGCTTGCCTTGCAGCAGACTCTTCCAGTACAATATAGTCATCGTACTTGAAGTTCTTGCCTGACTTTTTGCCCTTGCCTGCAATCAGGATCTTCTTTCCTGCAAGCGGTGCAAGATTTGGTATGGCAGTGTGCAAGACAGATTTTGCAAGTGAAAGAGTACGTTCCTCGTTCTCATACTGCTTTTCGTACCTCTTTGTCTTTTCTCGACCCATCTCTTCATAGGTCTCCTCCACTGTTTCTTTTCCCTGGAGTATCCTGACATCGACGACATCAACGTCTGACTTCATGTTGACTGTCTTTGTGATGTGCCGAATTTCTCCAAGACACTGTATCACGCCGACAAAGTCAAGGCCTGGATTCCAGAACTTTAATGCAGGCCGTGGCTCGAACTGCATTATCTTTTGCATGTCAAAGGTATACATGCAGGAAAAGATTTCGTTTGTTTTTAAGGTCAGGAATTTAGATCTTTTTTGAGATCGTCTAGGTTCTCAAAAGTCTTGCCCTTGAGTTTTCCAGTCTTGTAAAGTCTTGTTACTTTTTCCTCTTCTGGCCAGAGTTTATCATTCTTTTTTTCTTTAACTTGTTTTCGTTTCTGTTGCATTATTTTCAACAACTTCTTTTCTTGTAGTTGGTTTCTAATCAAGATTATGGATCTCATACAATTATTCTGTTTCATATTGTATCCATTTGAAGAAATTGTCAGGGTCAGAAAAAATTCAGTAGATTTTATGTAGACCGACTCTTGCAAAAATCAGTGCCTTTTCATTTTGATCAACTTTGTAGAGCACCCTGTATTGGCGACCAATTTCATATGAACGAAACCCTTTCCAACGACCTTTTTTTGGTTCACCGCATTTTGCAGGATCAAGAGCATTTTGGAGATAATTTATGCCGTCATCGACTCTTTTTTGTATTTCAGAGTGAAGGTGTCTATAGTCTCTACTAAACTCATCTTCTAAAACAATGGTCCACAAAAAAATTACTCCTTCTTATCAGGTTGGTTGTGCAACCATTCTATTGCATCTTTTGCATTTTTGAATTTAGTGAATCTACCCTTGCCGGATTCAATTCTTTCTAGTGTTTCTATTTCGCTAGGAGATAGATCATCATCAACTGCCTTGTGTTTCTTGACTTGGGTTTTTGACAATGTCCTATATTCTCTTTTGGCTCTATTCAAGTTTACGGATGTTTTCTTCAGAGTCATGCTGTAATTCTCACCTTTTCTTGTTCATGTGTATCAAGGATCAAGGTGATTACCTTCTGGACCTGGGAGAGCACCCTCATGCATAGCTTGCCTACTGCTTCTGGAGTCTTTTCTTTTGCATATGACGCGATATAGTTCCACGAGAAACTTGTCGCGTCATATCCGTAGAGTTTTGCAAGGACGCATGCAGAGAGCTGGGCTACCGTCTCCTGCTCTGGGTCTTGCATCGGCTTGAGGGTTTCAAATGTCGAGTGGGCCTTGTGTGCAAGCTCGTGGAAGAAAGTGTCCGGGTTTTCCTGGCTCAACTTGATTACATTTGTCACCAGGTTGTAGGATCCACCTTCTCCAAGTACGGTTGGACCATACTCCACCTTGACTCCAAACTTTTCTGCTACATCAAGCAGCGGTGGGATCTGTCTTGGCCGGTACTCTTCAATTGGTTTTCCGTCGGTGTCTTCGTATCGGAAGACAGGAATTCCAACAAATCCTACAGGAAATTCCACGTCTTCTTCTTGGCCGGTCTCTTTATTCCCTACCTTCTTGTGCCGAATCATTGGAGCAAGGATGTAGAGTGCTTTTGCACCCTTCTTGACATACCTTCCTGCCTCCTGCCATTGCCGGTATCCTCGGGCATCTGCGGTGCCATGTATCAACATGACAAGCTTGTTGCCTAACGACCAGCGCCTTGAAGGTCCAACGTTTTTGATAAAGACCTGCTTGCACATCTCAGGCAGTTCCTTGCTTGAGAAGAGTTGTACTATCTTTTCAAGCTCTGCAAGTGCTTTGTTTGTGCTTGCCATCTCAGTTTGTCACCCCTGAGATAATCACTTGCGCCATCTCGTCACAGTAGATTCCTGTCTTTTCTTTGACTTTGTCGTTTATGACAAATGGTTCTCTTGTCACAATTCTGCAGTTCCAGAACTGTATATTGTAGAGGTCCCATCCTTCGTCGTATTGTATCACGACGGTGTTGATCTTCTGGACTCCTCCGAGCTTCAAGGTCAGCGAGTCTTCTCCTTGTACCAGTCTCCTGACTCCCAACATTGCAAAAATAGTTGGGCACGTAGCCTTGAGTTGCTCGTATATTGTCTTGCTGATATTTTCGCCCTCAGTTGGGATTTGGTTTTGAGTTTCGTTTTCCATTTACACTACCTCCTTTAGTTGTGTTTGGGCTTGGAAATTGTCAATACTTGCCAGTAGCGATGTTATCCACTTGTTTGCAAAAAAATTCGTGGTGGGTCTATGTACCCTGCATCCTGTGTTTTTGCACAGGGAAAATTATTATTCTGAATGAAAAGTTACTGTTTGCCCCTTCTCTCACACCAGCCGGCCGAGTCCGCATGGCATATGCCATGTAACGCGGGTTTGGAGAATCTTGACTCGGTCAAAAAACTCTATTTTTGTTTTATGTATTCATTTTTGCAGAGACTGCATCTAGGGCTCGATCTCACAACTGTTGCAGTACTCTCCGTGTTGGCCCTGCTGGAATGTCTCTTTTGTTGCGTCAATTATTCTTCCGCAGCTGTCACACCTGATCTTCCATTCCAGAATCAAGAGTTGTCAGCCTCGTATCCGTCAAGCTTGACAACTTCGTAGAGTCCGGTTCGGTTGACAAATCGGAGACCTTTTGAGTACATTCTGTCGTGGTCCCCGTCTACCTGCGTGTAGATCTGGCCGCCAGTCTTCTGCGCATATTGTCGCACCTCTTCTATGCTTGCTTCTTTGTCCAGGCCAAACTGCCTTGCCTTTGTCTTGCCGGTATAGAACATGTCGTCGAACTCGTCAAGAGTCAGTTCGTCCGGATATGGTTTTGGTGATGCCATCTCTAGTCTCGCGCCTCCTCACATATCCACAGGTCGGTCTGATCCGGATTGTTTGCCTGCCAGATCTCGTTGAATCTGTGGGATTCTGTGTGAAAGTTTGCCTCTTCCAGTCCGGCATATGCTACTTCAGCTACCTGTCTTCCAGACCATTTGAAATACTGGGCAACAATGATACCAAGTATCTCACTCTCTGATGCCTTGGCATACTCTGGAACAAAAGCAATTTCTCGCTTCAATTCTATCGCTTTTCTGACCAATTCCTTGATGGTCTCGTCTATTGTTTTCTCTTTGGATTGCATATCGTCTACCTCCTTTGTAGAAATTAGGGCTTGGTACTGTGTGAGTCTATGATATTGTCTGGTTTGCTCTGGCTGCCACATCTTTTTTAAAAAAAATATGATGTTGTGGAAATCCACATTGTCCTGTCTTTTTGTAACAGAAAATTTTGCTTCTAGCAGACACTTTAGATTGTATACGAATTGCCCAAAACAAAATCACATAGACCTTGCAGAATTTAGAAAGTTTTTTGTTGATACAAGTTTAGAATTCAGAGACTGCATGGTTTTAAAAATTCAAAAAGAATTCCAGATTGTATAGTTGGCGGTGATGTTACCAGTTTGCATGTACATGTCGGATTTGTGTAATTTTGTTTTTGAGTTTTGTAACTCGTGTACAAAATGGCGGATCTTTTTAAGGAGTTAGATTACCAGTTCTCAAATCTTTCTAAAATTGAACTTCCCGTATTGGTACAATCAGACGATTCATTTTGTTTTGACCTTTCAGAATTCTGCAATGCATTTCCAGTCTGTAAAAGCTCGTCTAACACTTGCAGGTTCAAACACAACTCGTCATTTTTTTCAATTATTACCTTGAGGTCAGCTACAAATTTTTTTATCTTCTTGTTTATCCGACACCGGTGAGTCCATACCTGACTTTTTGGAAATGCCTTTGGGTTCTGGACAAACCTTTGCTCTGACTTGGTTAACATGCTCTTGACGCAAGCTGAAATAGGCCTGCGGCGTTTGACATCACTGGGTCCTGCGGTATGATAATGTCTTTTCCCAGTCTTGATATCATGGCCTCTTTTATTCCCGGAATCATTATTCCCCCGCCTGATACTACCAGAGGCGTCTTGCAAATGTCCTTTCTTACTGCGTTGAGGTCGTCTACAATACCATCTACGAGCATTCTAACAAATGGTTTTGCCTTGTTATCTTCAAAGAGGGTACCATCAAGGTATGATGTCTTGTCATTTCGAAGTTTTGAGCATATGTCGGTCACCGCATTGTGAATGGATATTCCTTTGATTGGTACATCATTCCTAAATACCACTATCTCGGTAGTGCCATGACCTATTGATATCACAACTGCATCTGACAGACATGCCTCAACCAGGGTTCCAAGTACTTGGGGTACAACGTAGCAGTTTTTGGCCCCAAATAATTTTGTAACCATTCTCTTGATATCATCCCTATATTTTCTTGCGTCATACGGCAACCCAACTGCAATACATGACCTTGCAAGTTCGTTTGGTGTCATGGCATCCTTGTTTTGCAGTACCAGCTCGATTGCCTTTTTTGCAAGCTCTGCAAAGCCAGCCTCGTTAACCGGCCTGCCAAGCATGACAGGACGAATCAGTATAGCATCCGCATATTCTGATAACTTTACTGCATCATATCCAGTAGCTTCTATGATTCCTTTCTTGTCTTCCCAAGAGGCAGGATACCTGTAAGCATAAAGTGATGGAAACTTGATCCTTGCTGTATCCGAGACGCATTTGACAAAGCCAGTTCCGATATCAAGGCCTATTGATGTCACGGAACAAAATATTTGCAGATAATTTAAGGTCAGAAAAGAGAAATAGGTTTTGCTCTCTATGTGGCTGTGAGCCTTTTTTCAAACTAGAAGAAAGATACACCAATTTTTTAAACATTGAAATAGCAAAATAATGGCATCTTTTGAAAAATGTACATCTTTCCAAGGTTAAAACAAATCATTAGTCATATTTTTAAATCATCAGAATGGAAACCAAATTCTTGAACAAAATATGGATCTTGGTAATTTTTACTGTTATCTTTTTATTTTTTATATTGGTACCGATCAAAGGAGTATCAGGTCTCTTGTTTGCAGAGACTCCACTTCAAACCTACACATCTTCAGATTTGATTGTGGTAGGCAAGGTCACATCGCTAGAAAAAATCTCCAATTTTACGATTGTTGAGTACAAGTACAACATTCAAGTAGAACAATATGTGAAAAATCCCCTGCCTAATCAAACCATAACTGTTATTGGTAAATACAATTCAATTCCTTCATCTCCCAAATTCGAGATAGGCCAAAGAGCACTTTTCTTGCTTGATAAAGAAGATGCCAATTATATCATATCGCCAAATTCGTCTTTAGTTCCTGACGGTTGTAACTCACATCAGATGCTAGGATTTAGAGCGTTTCCTGATGAACCTCTGCCAGGTGTAAATCTTCAAGATAGATTTACAGTTGACAAGAACTGTCTTGACCCACTGATAGAGATCAACCCATCCATGGACTTGATATTTTCACCACTGAAACAATTCAAGGCAGGAACTGCTGCAGAGGATATAGCATGCGAGGAAGGGTACATTCTCATAATAAATTCACAAGACGGCTTTCCAGCATGTGTAACGCCTGATACTGCTAACAAACTTGTAATGAAGGGCTGGAATCCAAGCCCAATAAACAAGATAACAAATGATGGATTGGATCCAGTATACTATGTCGGAGAAAAGATTGACTTTGCAATTAATTTCAAGGGATTTGTAAGTAGTTGCGACTATCCTCATGTATCAATAGTAGATTCAAATCAGAATACCGTATGGAAGGGAAACAATCTCGCACTATTATGTGACCCAGAGATGGGATTGCATCCTGTATACGTTAACCAAACTTACCAACTAAGTGGAGGACTTGGAGGACCTGTTGCTATTAACCAGACAGGAGACTACACAACACAGATCTTGTGGTATGATCAAAAATTGGATACTGGGTTTACTGTTATATCTTCACATTAAGATGGCAGAGTTTAGAAAATGAAGACTATACATCTTGCAATAATTATCGGGATTGGTATTGTGATATCCACAGTATCTGGCATGTATGTAATCTCACAACCCACATCTTCAAAAATTGTAGTAAATCCATATGTTGGAAACCTGGGGGCAGACCAGAGTAACCAAGATACCAACAAAAGCAACACTATGCAGCAACTCTGGAATTACCAGGTTGACGGTCAGGTTCAAAATATTGCTGTTTCACAAGATGGTTCCTATGTGGCCGCCGCTACAAGGATAGCAGAGGGACACGCAGAAGACAGCACACACCAAGGATCGGTGTATCTGTTTGACAGAAACGGGAACTTGCTGTGGCAGTACCAGTCAACCAGAAAGATGGCATCCGTCTCGTTTTCAGGTAATGGTGAGTATATCATTGCAACAGGATACCAGATAGCGCCAGGTCCTGCCGGAATGTATGAAAACCCTGCAATCTATCTTTTTGACAAGAACGGCACCCTCTTATGGGAAAAAGAGATTGCAGGCCAGGTATCATGGCGCGCTAACATAGCGTACGACGGGTCCGTGATCTCTGCATCCACCCCTGATAGTGTCCTGTATCTTGACAAGCATGGCAATCTGCTATGGCAAATCCCTTACAAGCAGATTGGAAAACCTAACGAAGGATCCGGGTCGATGATCTTCATGGTATCAATGACTCCGGACGGTTCACTGCTGACAGTACGCACAGGTGCAGATGTATTTCTCTTGAACAGCGAGGGAAAGATACTGTGGAGGTACCCAGTCCAGTACATTTATGGTGGGGGGTGGGCGCTGGTCTCAAGGGACGGCAAGTATGTATTTGCAAGCGATGTTGCAAGTGGATCTGAGGGATATGCATATCTCATTGATGCCTCTACTGGGAATCTTCTCTGGAAACAAGAGGTTGGAGGGCCATCACTTTCAGTTGGAATGACAGACGACGCGTCGTGCATTGCACTTGCAACAAACTGGCAGGTCTTCATCTTTGATTCAAAAGGAAATAAGCTAGGCCAGGACAACGTTCCGTCAAGTGTTGCCATGTCCTCTAACTGTTTGTTTATCCCAGCAATTAGTTTTGCACCAAGTGGTGCAAAGATATCTCTTCTTGACAAAAACGGCAATATCCTGTCAAGTTATCCGTTAAGGGATTATGATGGGTCAGCAATATCGCTCTCTGGGGATTCTAGATACCTTGCATCAGGAACCCAACTTGGACAAGGTGGAAATTATGTCTCACTCTACGAGGTATCTCTCTCATCTATAAAAAACCAACACACTGTAAATGAAACAACAAATTACAACAACGAGACAATGCATCTTGCAATAACATTTCCAAACGGTGAATCGACATTTAACATGACGGTAAACCCGGGACAAACAATCCAAATTCCATGGAATCTGGAACTTGACAAAAATTACACTGCCATGAACTTGCAAATGTCAATTACTTCTGCTGCAAGTATAGAATCATGGATTGAGCCCATCTTTCCTTTCACTACAATAAACGGGATTCCACCAGGTAACAAGATGATCACGGTACGGCCCACGCCGAACACTCCATATGGAAACTACACCATACAGATATCCAGCAAAGGGGATACCGTAAATCAGGAGACTGGCTGGCTGATGCAGCTTGACAACAAGACTCTTGGAACCATAACTGTCAACGTAGAACCACATCCTTCAGGGATCTCAATCAAGGTAGGTCAGATTCAAGACGAGATTCAAAAGTTCTGTGTAAATAACGAGCATGGGGGCAACTTTTGCACTGCAGGCCCGATATATCAGAAGGTGCCAATTACTGTAACATCAAACACCACGGAAAAAGTCAGGCTCAGTGCCCTGAATATGGAGCAGGGAGAATGGGTCAAGTTCCTGCCTGACACGCTAGTTGCTGGGCCTAATGGTTCCTCATCGACAATGATGATTGCAGGTGGTGAGATTGGGGCCCTGCGAAACCCCTACGCTGACAAGCCCCTCGTAATTGAGGCAGCCTCCAACA
This sequence comes from Nitrososphaerota archaeon, assembly GCA_028867785.1. Classification (GTDB taxonomy): domain Archaea; phylum Thermoproteota; class Nitrososphaeria; order Nitrososphaerales; family Nitrosopumilaceae; genus Nitrosotalea. The sequence goes on along the minus strand of JAGWFS010000020.1, from coordinate 3,540 downwards.
CCGATAATGTGACAACAATTATTCCAGTAAGAGAAGGCATAATCTCTGTCTTACACACTCCATCCCCAATTGAACTTGGCAAGATAACTACAAACAGTAATGGAGCTAATTTTGGAATATCTGGGGTTGTGTACGATCCGGCAGGAAACTTGAGTGCAACAATGCCGGTAAAACTTTCTGTACTGGGCCTTTTTGAGGGAAACAGTTCGGCACCATTGCCGTCATGGCTCTCCGTGGGCATTCCAAACCCATCATTTACCCTCAATTCCACAACACCGTATTACTTTATGACTTCGGTAACAACAAATGATGCCCCGCTATCCGGTACCTATACTATAGCAATAGACGAGAAGGTAGGAGGGCAAGATTTTGTCCAGCCAGAGGAAATCACATTAGAGAATGTGATGCACTAGGAAATGAAAGTGCCATATCTTGCAATTATTGTAATAGACAGGATTTTCATTTTCCAATCTTCATCCTGTAAAATATAATCAGCGATGTGATACCTATCAATAAAATTGGAATTGCTAGTGGAAATTCCTGTACTTCTGGCGAGTGTTGTTTTGTTAATCATCTTTTATAGAATGAAATTTGGATAGAAAATGGGACGGTCTTCATTCCGCCTGACAGAGTAAAGTGCTTCAGGCTTATTGTACTACGATCTCTAAACCGTCAAGAATCTTCGAAAATACATCAAGTTCATTTTCCTGAAGCTCGTCAAGCCATGACTCAAGTCTCCTGAATTGTTCACCGTATGTTACCATTAGATCTTCACATGTCTTTGGATAGATTCGTAGAGTCTTCTTGACGTATTTTGCCGCAAAGCCCTTGGATATCAGGGATGAAAAAACCAATTCAATGTAGCGTTTAGAATAATATTCCTTGAAGATGCCTTCAAAGGTAGAACGCATGTAAAAGCCAATCTTTCCAGAACTTGCATATCTCTGTTGCACGCAACAGGCACATGCAAGGGCGCACAGCTCCACAAAAGAGACCCCTAGTTTGTGTGAGATTGCAAACCATATTCCAAGGTCTGTCAATGAATATGTCCAGTCCTGCGTATTTTGTGTTACAAGGTGCCTTTTTTTGAGTTTCTGCAGAGTCCTCTTCACGTTCTTTTTTGTATCATTACATAGTTCTGCCACAGTCTTTTTGTTTTCAGGATAGAGTATACCAAGAAGCTGTGATGCGAGCGAGCCTGATTCAATCCTTTTGTTGCCATGATTGTATATCCATAGCTTCTTTCTGAGCGCACGAATCATTTTGGTGATATAACAACAAGACGTAATGATGTATCGTCTTTGATGCTTTTTCCAAACTTTTCAAGATCCCGCTTTGATTTTATCTTGAGAAATCGCAACGAGTCCTCTGCTTTTACCTGCAGAAACTCGATCATTCCAGGAGGTATCGCATAAACTGGCTTGCTTTGATCCTCTTCTTCAAGCTTGATGCATGTGTTCTTTGCATCATCTACGACACTAGAGACTGCATGTGTCTTTGTATTCAAGAGAAGTTTGTTGCCGCACTTGCATTGCACTATACTGTTATGTGACGAGCCGTGTACAAGATCTTCTGCTTCCTTTTTGTTTAGCTTTGGCCATTTTTCTTTCTCAGACTCTTTTGGTTGAAATACGATTACTTCTTTTTCGCTTTGTTTTGGCGAAATTGACACCAGAATGATTTCAAGTTCTGGCGGAGCTGGAAAGACAAACTTGCGGTCCTTGACATTTTTCATGGAATCTGTAATGACAGTTGTTGCAGTGAGTTGCCCCTTCTCAGATTCAAACTCGGCAATTCTTTCAATTACATGGAGTGGCAGCTCGACGTTTGTGTATCTCTTGCAGGCCTCTGCAAGGAATTCTTCCCATTGATTGCGTACCTTGGGATAGAGTCTCTTTGTTGCAAGCTCAAGGTATCTTTTAGAAATTGATTGTACTGCATGGTGTCTTTGAAGGAACTGCACCGCATCTAGCATCTTGAGTGGGTTGATTGAGCCATGAGCGTTAAGTTCTATATGTAACCTTACAACATCGGCAATCTCCTTTACTGGAATAAAGTATGCCCTGGCAGAATCGTGTCCAGCAGACTCGAGGGCCTTTACACGCAGGTGGCCGTTTACTATATACTGTGAGTCTCCAAGTACTGCAACTGCGATGGGTCCTATCTGCTCTGGGCGAGTCTTTGCAATGGCTACGAGGTCCCGGAAGAGCTTCTCGGGGTAGAAGGTGACCTTTACAGGGCATGGTTTTACCTTTGAGAGCTCGACTTGTTTTTCCTCAAACTCGTACATGTAACTTTGCTCCTCTAATTGCCAGATCCAAGGCTCTTTTTGCCCTGACATCTTCACGTTTATCGTCTATATTTTGGAGATTTGCAACTGCCTGGCGTTCTATTGTATCATAGAGGTGGCCGCTGCCTATTGTACCTTGCAGCCTTGATAGCAACAACCGCATGTAATAGCTTGCCTTGTGGTACCTGCATTCTATTCCAAGTTCTTGCGCCGCGATCTCGTTTAGTGAGTATGCTTTCAATATTGTAAAGTTACGCTTTATTCCAAAGTTCATCCTGATTGCTTCAAGTATTTGTTCATCAGATTTTGGAAGCCCGTATTTTCTACATGCAAGATGTACTGCAAATGCAGCAATGTGTGCCTTGGTACATCCCTTTGGCCTGTTTCTTTTCAGTATGCCAATACTCTCTTCTCCTTCCAAGCCCTTTTGTACAAGATCTGATACCTTTTCTAATTTCTCAGCATATGCATTTCTCTCTAGCTGTTTTTGTCTTGATAGTTTTTGATATATGATGTTGATTTCCTGTGCTGCGTAAATTGGAAGGTCAAGCTTTACACATACGTTTGATATCTGTGAGACATCAGATTTGTTTTCATGTATGTGTCTTGCACACTCAAGGTTTACTCTTTTTGTTCCAATCTCTGTTACCTGATACAGATTTAGCTTGGAACTAGATACGGTTTCTTGCAATTGGCATTGTGTTCCAAGAACTATTCCACAACCAGTACAGACTAGCTCATGATCAGCTGCATACAATTTGTTGCAGCCACAACCTAGACATGATGTAGGATTTTGTGTCTCTGCTAATTCTAAAATATTTGGTCTTTCGTATCCGATCATTTCATATCTCCTTCTTCTTTTTTCAAGTTCTCAATCATATATCGTACTGAATAAGATACAAGCTGCGACATGTTTGGAAATAACTTGTCTTTGCCGCAAAATCTTGCCGCAGTTTCTTTGAGTGTTCTTGGAATCTTGATTGAACTCCACGTCTCATCAGAATTTTGCATGTACTATATTTAGCACAATGTTATTTATTATTTGTGCTAAATATAGCACAAGACATAATATCTTGTATCATATATGATACATATGACAGAGTGGGATACGCTTAGGGTTCCGCACGATCTCATGGAAGAGCTTGAAAAGTTCTTGGAATCAGCAGTTGCAAAAAAGACTGGTTTTACAAGCAAGACCCAGGCCACCACTACTGCAATGAGGGAGTTTATTCAGAAATATTCCAAGAGGT
>JAGWFS010000209.1 GCA_028867785.1 Nitrososphaerota archaeon | reverse complement strand
TAATTGCTACATCTTCGACTGCCATCTTTTGTGCCAATTCCACAACTTGTTTTCTTATTTCGTTTGTATCATTTCCTTTCTTTGCTATTTCCATTATTTTTTCCAGTCCCCATGCCAAGTTAACAGCAGTTGGTCTAGTTTCGAAAAGGATTTTTTTTGCCTTTTCCATGTCCTCTAGTAACTTTTCTTTTGTTTTTGCTTTGCTTTGTAGTGATGCAAGTGCCAGGCCGAATGCTCCTGCCACACCAATTGCTGGTGCACCTCGCACTACAAGATTTCGTATGGCGTCTGCCACTTTGTTATAATCTTTGAATTTTACATATTCGAGTTTGTTTGGAAGCTTTGTCTGGTCAATCATAATTACAGTATTGTTCTTCCATTCTACTGTTCGCAAGCTAGAGTGAATCTTGGTTTTATCGTTCAACATACCAAATCTCTTTCTTTACTTTTTATAATCTTTCCACATGACAAATCAGATTTTGTTAATACTTTTTTCCTTTAGATTGTCGTTTCTTTAGAATCTTGGCATAATCGGAGTTGATTTCTTTGATTAGATTTAGTGTGTCATCTTGTATAAGATCAAGATTTGGAATAACGCAGTGTCCACCTATGAATCCTGGAAACATTTTGGGTCTATTTCCCAAGAATTTGT
>JAGWFS010000208.1 GCA_028867785.1 Nitrososphaerota archaeon | reverse complement strand
AGGGACATACCTAACACATTTTCCTAAGACAATAAAGGCATATCGATAAATTTCCATGTAATTTTTCATCTGTAAAATCAGATAGAATAATTATGCATTTCAATTATTTAACCTGATACCCCTGAACCTTGAAATCATAGTGGATCATTCTTGCATTATATGGGTTTGAGTCCGGGCCTGATATGACCCGGATTGCAAGCATGACATCATCTCAACCAAGCCTGTAAAACAATCTCTGTGGGGCATGTTCCAGAGTCTTTATTCCACATTTGGCGCACATTCTACATATTACATGCCTACAGACAGTACAGACAGAGTGTTTTATCAAGGATCCTCCAGACTCGGCAGGATTGATCAGGCATTGGTTAGATGTGTCATCTCCAACATTTTATTGGGTTAAGGAAAGATAAGTATGACCAATATAGTTTTGTATGTCTCCAGAGCATCATGATGAAAACATGGAATTACTGTTTACAAATTTTTTTACATATTACACTAGGATTGGAATGGAAATCACATGTCATCATAATTTAAAAAAAATGGCGTAGATTCCCACAGTAAGATTGTTCTAACAGAAGCAAAACCTTTGTCAGTATTTTCCCACATTTTGCCAAAAGTTTAATGTTTTTTAGTCAACTGCAATACGGTGGTC
>JAGWFS010000207.1 GCA_028867785.1 Nitrososphaerota archaeon | reverse complement strand
TGTCAGTTGCCGATAGTTCTGAGTTGTAAGTTCTTGGAAGTTTACTCCATGCTTGTTTGTCAAGACTGTAAAATGAGAGTCACTTCCGTTATCTCTTGCATCAATTAAGGTTCTAGGCAGATCGATAATCAAATTTCCATCACTTGTAGAATTTATTGAAATTACAAGCGATGTCTCATGAGTATTAATCAACATGTCATTTACCGTTGCACCTGTCAGTGTATAGTTTACGTTGTAGGCTTGTCCACCTGCAGGGTTTTTTATGACATAGGTATTCATCGATTGTGCAAAAGACGGCACACCTGCCATAGAGATCACAAATACGGTCAAAATCAAATAGGATTCCCAGTGCACAAGAGGTTTGACATTGACTTGTATTTTTCCTTTGCGAGCGATTCGGCCTCTCAGATGTTATACCACAGTCAATTTTTTCATTACATGAAAATCATTGAGATCAAGCATTAAAGAACTTAAATTAGGTTCAAAGAAAACCAAGCTTGAGCACGAATATTTTTGCAAAGTCGCATTTTCACATTAGTTTTGATAGTTCTTGTAGCTACAGTAGCTTGTTATCCAAAGATGTCATTTGAGCAAATACCTGCAAATAACACCATTAGTGCCAATAGTACCAGATTTGTGATTCCTCACATAAT
>JAGWFS010000206.1 GCA_028867785.1 Nitrososphaerota archaeon | reverse complement strand
CATCTACAATGAAAACTGTTGATGAAGATACTTTGAAAAAAGATGCAAAACTCTTTTTGTTAGAATTGAATATCAAGGATGAAAACCTACGTATAATTCCTTATTCAGAAAAAGAAGAACAAATGGCATTAGATATGTATGCAAATCTTGAAAAACAACATGCCGGCAACAAAGAATATGATGTAGTCCTTGCGGGTGTGAATGAGGCACATGATTTAAAGAAAGCATATCCAAATTATTATGTCGATATGGACGAATTCATCCAAACACTAGAAGGTATTATCAAAAAAGCATAGTCTTAGTATCGTGGCTTCCAATATCTCCAAAGTTTAATCCTACAATCATCACACCAAAAATATTTGAACGGATGATCAAAATCAAGATCCATTTTTAAACTACATAGAGGACATTCATGAGTCATGTTTCTCTCCTACTCGCATTTTGTATCAAGGTTAGCCACTTATTATCACCTTCAATCTTGACCCCGCAGGCTTCGGCAGGAGTTTGACCTTCTAGTGCCATATGTGGTTCGGGTTCTCTTTGGATCATGGACATAAATTGACTCGTTTTTTATCGGTACATGAACTATAGAATCTTAGAAACCGTATTTTTCAAATCGATGGCTGCCTTCTTACCTTTAGCATTCGTATTCA
>JAGWFS010000205.1:313-657 GCA_028867785.1 Nitrososphaerota archaeon | reverse complement strand
ATTGGCTTGTGTACCATCACCGATTAGACCTACGGAGAAGAAGTCAGCTACAATTGGTTCACCATTTGCTGATAGAGCTACGTTACCATTTACGGTAGTAAATGTAAACAATAAACCAATAGTAGCAGTCTTTGTGACTCTACCAAATAGGTCAGTGTTTAAGTCCTTTGGACTTGCAACCTTAGTAGTATCTGTACTATTGAGGTTGATAAAGTCCTGTAACGAAGTTGAATTAGCAATATGGACTACAGTACTACCAGGGGTTAGTTTACCATTGGTTAGAAGTGAAGTACCAGCATTGTTATAAACTAAGTTTATTCCAACATTGGAAATTGAACCGCCAG
>JAGWFS010000205.1:0-295 GCA_028867785.1 Nitrososphaerota archaeon | reverse complement strand
ATTCGTATCATGAATAGTCTTCAACAGAGTGTTCATGGTTATACCAGTTCCAAAATTAATGAACAGTGCCGTGGTTGAGTTGACTTGTCCTGCACCAGTTGCAGCATTAGTGAAATTGAAGATTGGTCTTGCGCTAAATGATTCATCCTCTTGGAGGTTGGTTGCATTCTGATTACCTGCAGACAAGGTCACAGTTCCTAGGCCACTAGATGGACTAATGGAGCTAGTAACGTGAACTAGTTGTGCTGTTTCAGTACCTGCACCAGCACTAGACAAGGTAAATGGAGTTCCAATT
>JAGWFS010000204.1 GCA_028867785.1 Nitrososphaerota archaeon | reverse complement strand
AAATTGATTTAACTGAGTTTTTGAATTATGTAAAAAACCCATCTGAACTCAAAGTTAATAATTCGGAAGCAGACCCTATATCTACACAACAAGTAAATTCTCCTACCGTTAGGGTGAGAATGCAAGATCTTGATGCACTTGTAAATCTGGTTGGAGAGATGATGATATCTAAAATGCGCTTAGACCAGATAATACAAACATGCAATTCGGATGAAGGTAAAGAAGTCCTAATGAATTTTGGTAGGCTTATCACCGATGTCCAATATCAAACAATGAAAATTAGACTAGTTCCTATAGATCACGTCTTTAACAGGTTCTCAAGGATGGTGCGTGACGTTTCGGCATCTCTTGGCAAAGAAGTAAAATTAGAAGTGGAAGGCTCTAATATTGAACTAGATCGTACTGTATTGGACGCAATTACCGATCCTCTTCTTCACATGCTTAGAAATGCCGTAGACCATGGGTTAGAAACCCCCTCTGAAAGAAAAGAAATGGGAAAATCAGAAACTGGTACAATACAGCTAAAAGCCAATCGCATTGGAGATCGAGTGGAAATTCAAGTTGTTGATGATGGAAAGGGCATGGATCTTGACGCAATTAAAGCAAAAGCCTTGGAAAAGAAAATCGTAACTCAGGAAGAACTTGATCATATGTCTAAT
>JAGWFS010000203.1 GCA_028867785.1 Nitrososphaerota archaeon | reverse complement strand
AAAATACTATATTTTACAATAATTGTAATCATGATGTTACTGTTAGTTCCTGCAATAATGAATAATCCTGTCAAGGCAGGCTGTGCGATAAGCTCAGACTCCGACTGGCCTTCGGCTCCATGTTATGGTTGTCCCGGATGTATACCGTCAAAGGAAGTACAACGGGAGCAGTGGAATCCATACTACCAATACAAAGGAGCTAGTTGGATGGAAATGATGAAAACACAAATGATTGAGGCTATGAAAAACGGTACAATAGAAGATTGGGTAACTGGTAAAGATTCAAACTATAATGTTTGGAACTATTATTATCTAAACGACCAAGCACCATTCTTTAGAAGTTCGGTAAGCGGACTAAATGACGAGCATCCCTATTTTCCACCTCCTCTACAACAACTCAAAACAGGAATTACCCCCAAAGATGTTGCTTGTAAGGAGGGTCTAGAATTAATGATAAAAACAGCCGATGGATTGCCTGCTTGTGTAAAATATCCCACTGCAAATGTTTTGATTGAAAGAGGTTGGGCGAAGGAATCTATCTCTACCATGACAAGTCCTGCAACGACCATAATAATTCCTGTAAACTCTTCGCTCAAATCTAATGGTTTTACATTTACTCCATCTCTTGTAAAAGTAGTCATTGGAACTAACAATACTGTACG
>JAGWFS010000202.1 GCA_028867785.1 Nitrososphaerota archaeon | reverse complement strand
TAATATTAGCAAATAATGACAAATGGTCTGCAGATGTTGAGTTTATGATACTTCACATAATGAACGGATACAATCATTGTGGATGGCATACTTCTACACAGATAGACCTGCAAACATTCGAAGTATCTCCATTAGGGGTGTCAATAGGAACTCAAAAATGTTGATCAAACATCAAAACTAGTGTGTTAGCACATGAAGATTAAGCACGACGGAACGCAAAAATGTACTGTACCGTGGCATGTAAATCCGGCCCGATTCGAACTCAAATTTCATCCCACGGTATTGAACCAATATTGCAACACCAATCAAAGGCATATCACAGATCGAAAACAAGACCATGGAGAGAAGAATGATTAACTTTGCAGAATGGGGCTACATCAGCATCGAGGAGTTGAAGTACAACAACGCTAATCTAGACAGAGATTGGAAGTCTTGCACCTTTGATGAGTGCGATTTTGACAAGTTTTGCAGAAAGATATTCAATAAAAACTGACAAAATCATGTGCTATAATTATAGTAAACCTTTTAGATTCTTTTAGGCTACGAAGTATCAAAAGTGGAAAAAGAGGATCTGAACAATAAAGAGGACGTCAAGCTAACATTAGAAGATTCTATTGAAATTTTGACCACTGATGATGAGCGCCTGAAGATAATAGGTGAGGAGA
>JAGWFS010000201.1 GCA_028867785.1 Nitrososphaerota archaeon | reverse complement strand
CAGAAACATACGTAGCTTCCACTGATCATCGTGAAGTATAGTCAAGTTTTCCAATTGAGTTAAAATTGCAACATTAGACTCTGACAGAGAACAATGGTGTAGTTTTACTAGATTTCCTGAAAGATCATGAATTGATTCACCTGATTTGTCATCGAAGACGCTGATATTATATTCACAACAATCAAAATTACATTCATTATTTCGGCATCCACCAAAACCTACAGGATGCTCAGATAGACATAGTAATTCTGGAATCTTTTGTACATCCACAGGAATGTCTTTGTCAGTTTTGCTATAAAGTATCCAAGCTGTTAAAATTTACAAATACATTGAATCGAAAAACATTCCTTTGACAGGTAGAAAAATTATAAAACAATTACTCTGTTACATTGTTTAGTTCAATAGAGATCAGATAGAAATACGTACTGTATGCACATACGAGAATAGAACTAGAACAAATAGTACGACGGCATTCCCTCATAGCAGTATATCTTTTTTATTTACACAACAAGAATCAAGACTTGTTTTCAATAAAAACAAGTGCTAAAGAAAAACAGTATAATAAACCAAACATCTTCTCATCATGAAAATACAGCTTCAATGCTTTCACAGGATGTCCTAACTACAGGTGCTCAGGTCTTCCATAAGCTGCGAAATCCGTAATCATTAACA
>JAGWFS010000200.1 GCA_028867785.1 Nitrososphaerota archaeon | reverse complement strand
CTGTCAATGCTAAATGTGCTACTTTATCATGAAATTGTATGATTTTCCATTGATACATCTTAAGCTTAACTTGTTTATCATCAGGGTAATTCTTTATTTCAGTTGAATTCAATCTTATGACATCTCTTATCTCTGGATATTCTTTCTGAATTTCGTCTCTCTCTTTTTGTAAATCCATGAAGGCTTGATAATGACGACTTTTTTGATCTCGCCTGAGAGTTATTCCGTTGAAAACAAGAGCCCCAATGACACCCAGAGATGAAATTATTGCAACAATGGCAGTAAGACTTATTTGATGACCAAAGATGTCCATGCCATCATTGGTTTGATATGATCTTAAAGAATCTCCAACAAATCATAACTTTCGTTATTATCTAGTAGCTTCAGTTTTCCTTCGTAAAAAGGGGGCTTACTATTTTTACTCTTTATCAATGAATTCATTTGTTGTTAATTAAAATAAAAAATTGGGGAAGATTTGGTTTCGCTCAAATCACCTTATGATTTTACGTAGCGGACAGATCCTGTCTCTAGGATGTATGAGCTGAGACACCACCCGGTCCACTTTTTTAAAAATCAAGTTACAGTCATGTTAAATGTTGACACTGGTGCAAGTGGATCTATGTCGCGCAAATTATCCCAGATTAGTACCTCAATTTTGTAGGTTCCGCTTGCA
>JAGWFS010000001.1:267487-391747 GCA_028867785.1 Nitrososphaerota archaeon | reverse complement strand
ATTTTTTGATGGGCCATTTATTGGATAAAACCTGTAATATGCCATCAATTTCTACAATCAAACCTTGACAATTAAAATAATCAACGATAAGAGACTCTTTTTGATCAAGTGGTCTTATTATCAATGGAGTTTGTAATGCTTTCTCACAAACTTCAGGAATTTGTAACGATAAATCTTTTCCCAATCTTTCAGGTAACTCTGCAAAAAGATTCTGAATGTGGAAAACACGGAGATTTTTCTTTGTTATGAATCCTTCATCGATTGAATTAGCCGTTCCTTGAGTTGCAAGCCAAGTGAAATCCGTAATGAGCATTTGAAAGGAATATACGATTTGTCTTCGTAAGCGTGCTTTCCGTATTTTTTCAGATTTAACAGAATATACATAAACGACTATGGCAATAAAAACGGCTATTCCGATTTCTACAAAGAGTGCCTGCAGAGGTCCTATTTTGTTTAATTGTGGAAGATAATTTTGTATTGCAATATAGGAAAAAATGCTTTCTATGATAACTCCAACTATTGCGATTATTACGAGACGTTGCTCCAGTGAAAATTTTACCATGATTTCTATACAATGTCATGCCATTCATACTCCTATTTAGTAACTTGGAAAGTATCGACTAGATCTATCTTTATAGTGCTCAATAATCTGACTAGAAAAACGAAACGTTAAAGTCAAAACTAAAATAAATATGGAAAATGGGCCCCATGGTTTCCGGTTCATTAAGACTCACAAATGGTCAGCTACCTAATTTGTTCATTGAAACGGAGGGATTTGCAATAGTGAATGAAGAAAACATACCGTATAGAAGCAAATTACTAGGTTCACATTTCATTGTTGAGTTTCAAGACCCATTAAGAAATGAAAACGAAGTGGATGAGATATTCAGAGTTTCCAAGCACATAATTGACAATATGATTCTAAGTCAAGTAGCCATTGAAGGGATAGGATTATTCTATACCGTTGAACATTGTAGAAAGTCGAATGGTGATATGGTCATATCGATACCGGATCAGAGTCCTAAAGATGAATCATCCATTCTAGTCTTCAATGATGTTCTCAACATTATTGGAAAATACCCAGACGTCAGATATGCTATAAGAGATTTGAACTCTGGATTGACTGACCGTGAGAACTGTCCAGTTTATTTTTATAGATGCATAGAAACATTGGCCAAGTTCATAACTGGCAAAGTGGATGAAATTGGAGAAGATGGCTGGAAGGATTTTCATTCCAGAATTGGGACAAAGCGTGATGATATGAAGATCTTAGAAGGGATAAACAAAGCTCATAGACACGGACATCATTCTTTCTTCACAAAAGAACAACATCTTTGCATGATGAAGGAAACTCGTTTCTTTATTAGAAGCGTTTTGAATTATTTGAACACATCAAGAGTCACAGTATGATAACACAAGTGGATAATTGGCAGTATTTTCTTAGGCAGATTCCACAGGCGGAACAAATTCATAAAAATGCTAAGCAGAGGATAGACGATATAATCTCAAAATTTGAGGAAATATTCGGTAAAGGATGGTGGCAATATGCGGCTGAACATCAGCATCCTCTTTTCTGGAATCTCCATCATACATTATGGGATCCAGATTATCATAGATTAGACGAATTAGCAACTTCATTAAATAAATTGAAACGTATCCTAGGTTTTGACAGTTTGAGACAGAGAGCGAGATCAGCAGAGCAATTTGAATCAGTAGAAACAGAAATAATGTTAGGCACGCGAATTATGGAAAAATGTCCTGACATATCTTTTGATCAACCTATTGGTAATAAGAGACCAGATATAATATGCACTTTTGAAAATCAAATTCTCCTATTGGAAGTAAAAACTCTACTTACTGCACAAGAAACGCAAAAGGCAAGAAAGACTGAACAAGAAATACTTCAATCATGTCTTGGGATTTTTCCCTTTGGAAGAATATTCAAAGTTCTGTCTGAACCACATCTTGAAGACATAAAAAAAGAAGTGGAAATAATAGCACGTGAAGCAATAGAACAACAAATTCCTAAAGTAGTAAATATTCCAAAGATTCTCAAATTATTACTAATTCCTGACAGTATACCAGATAGACCAAACATCATTAAACAATACCGTGATAATCCTGTCTTTTTTGATGGATCGATGAGTGGACAAACAAGTGGTCTTCATGGTCCTGATGATGGAGTTAGGTCAGAGCATAGGATTAGAATAAGACTACAGCAAATTAAAAACGAACAACAAATACCACAAGATAGAACAGGTGTAATAATTTTATCATCGAAGGATTTTTTCTTCATGGATGATCAAGTTGTTTCAGGTTTAGTAGATTCAATAATAGAATCGGTTTATGAATTAAGAAACATAGCCGCAGTTGTATTGTATAACAATGTTGTAGTTTTAGGGGAAACCCAGCCAAGAAAGGCTGAAAATGATGACTATATCGTTCTAGAAAGAACCCTTTCTGATTCTTCTCAAGAATACATGGTGATTATCAAAAACAAATACTGTAAATTTGATTTTGACTACGATCTGCTTGTTAGACTGTTATCAGTCTAGTAGTATATTCAGTGTCATAAATCCACAAATTTATATATATGTAATGTGATTATATGACACTGAAATGAATTCTACATCAATTAGGTTACTTAAAGCAATGGCAGAAGGAAAAACAGGACAACCAGAATTAATGAAAATTCTGGAGATAGGAGAATGGCAATTTAATACCATTACAAGGGAATTGGTGAACCAAGATTACATAGATAAAACAGATTCAACGTTTTCATTCAAGAAAAATGCCAAGGCTGCACTTTTTCATGATATAACAAATCAAATAGACATTGAGAAGTTATTACATGATTCAAATGAGCAGATTTTTTTCAATTTAGCTGAACCGACAACAATTAAAGATCTTCAAGTTTCAACTGGACTTTCTTTGCGAACGTTACAACGATCAATATCTGAATTTGAATCTGTAGGTGTAATCAAAAAAGACGATGGTAAAATTTCTATTAATAAAACAAGAGAGTCATTATACTTATTTGCTAAATTACTCAAGGCAGAAAATGAGAGAAAAAACATAGAACCATATGCAGAGGTAATTTATCAAGACAGATTCAGAGTATTAAAAAAAGTACCAAAAGACAAACATGTAGATGGTGAATTAACTGGTTTCTCGTTATTTACAGATTATGGAATAGATTATCAAACAACTCATAATTATTACATAAAACAGGAATCATCATTACGATTAGAAGAAATATTAATTCATGCCTTACTTACAGCCAACAAAAATAAAGATAAGAATGCAATAACCATGACAATTCTTTTTTATCTAAAGAATAGAGATAAAATGGATCCATTAGAAATACGAATAATAGCAAAATCCTATAGCATTTCAGATGTCTGGATAGATATAGAGGGATACGTACGAAACAATTCGCTTAAAAATCCTGAGCTTTTTCTACCACGCAATGAGTTTGAAGAAAAAGCACGACTTTACAATATCCCTCCAGAACTCTACACCCTTCCTGTAGCATATCCGCAACTTTTTCAAGATATAGGAAAAACGCTTTCTGAAGATACTGAAGCATGCCTTTTAGGAGGTGAGAATATGCGTATGAAAGGCCTTAAAGACAGGACCAAGGACTGCGATATAATAGTCAGCGATGATAAAGCACTTAAAAACATAACAAAATCTCTGTTGGCAATAGATTACAAGTCACTCAATAAGGAATATTTTACAAGTGATGACCATAGGATAGATCCTTTTGACATATTAGAACATCCTGCTAGAAGTAGGATAGATCTATTCAAGACACGAATTGCTGGAAAATTAGTTCTTTCTGATAAAATGATACAAAGGGCAAAAGAAGAACGATTTGGGAAGTTCATACTCAAAATCTTATCTAATGAAGATGTCTTTCTTCTAAAGGCTGTTACCTTGAGGGAAGGCGATATACAAGATATAGCCAAGATCGCACAAAGCGGAAATTTTGACTGGGAAATTGTATGGGAGGAATTAGTTTATCAAGAACATTTAACTCGCATGAATTTTTCAAGCCTGGTTCTTGAAAGCATGGATTATTTGTATGAACAAAGTAGCATTAGATCGCCATTTTATAAGAAACTGATAAGAAGAGTTTTGGAACATGAAATAAGTAAACTTGTCAGAGATCAAGAGATGCCACTTGATGGAATAATAGAATTACTTGAAGGTAATGACATAACTGAGAAAATGATTCGGAACAGAATAGGTTATCTTGAAAGAAAAAAACATATTAAAAAAATAAAGAAAGGTGATCAAGTATTCATACAAGCCAAAGAAAAAATTGCTTTGAATGTCTATTCGAATAGTCCCGTAGATGCTCGTGAGAGGATGAAAAAACATGTAGAGAGGCTTTCTAAAGATCTAGCACTTTCAGACGAAGTAAAAAAACTTGCATTGGATCTAGTAGATCAAGTTATTGCTAGAGGTATTGCGGACGGTAGAAAGCCTACTGGTCTTGCTGCGGCCATAGTTTATCTTTCAACTATAATAAAAGGCGAGGCATATTATACAGCGGAAAGAATAGCAAAACTGTCAAATCTCAGTAATCCCAGTATGTATGCATTATACAAATTTGTGAAATTGTCTCTTAAACTATAGGCTTCTTTTTATTTAGACCGCGAAAATGACTTTGGAAGATTATCACATATACAAACGGTAGTAAAAATACATAGGAAATGACTGAACCAAACTCCGGCACGGTAATACCATTTATCACATTAAATGAGGTTGTTCCCAGAGAATTTCCATTATACGAAGCAGTTACGGCATATGGCCCAGAATGGTATTCATTTGTTATGACAACTTTTTGATTATAGTCTCCATTGTTGTCTGGCCTGACTTCAGAATCCCACATGATATTTCCACCTTGTTGGTCTGTAATCATCAAATCCACATATCCATTCACATTAGGATAGATTGAACCGGATATGTAAAGTAATGATGAATTCATGTTATTGGATAGTAAGACCTGGTTTGCATCTACTTGTACGCTTCCACTTGTAGAACTTTCGATTGGACTAGAATTTTGTGCTGAGCCTTGAGAAGATGATAACTCGTTGCCGAACTGATTGATTATCTGTGAGAACTTGTCTGTAGTAGATGGCGGTTGCCCAAATCCATTATCTCCATAGATTGATTTTATTTCATTAACATCTAATGGGGTTATGCTAAAGGATGTTACTCCATTAACCACTATGTCTGGTATCATGATTGATGGCATGTTCTCTTGGCCAGTATCTATTTCGTATAGATCTTTGTTGCTCACTATATAGTGACCCAATCCCAACGCATGACCCATCTCATGTGTTATTGTCATGTCAAGCTGCGGATATGACGCCAGGTGATTGGTATAGAATGGAGTATACTGAAACTGGTAGTAATTATAGTTAGCATTCTGCCCTACCAATACTTCCCCTTGTTTTACGTCAATACCAAGATAATAGATTATGATGTTTGCCTGGTTATTGTAAAAACTTGTCAATCCTGCTTCTTGAAACTGTTCATTTGGATCTAGTGGTTCTCTTTCATAATGTATTGTGATATCGCAGGTTGAGTCATCAAAATCATATTGTTGATTTAATGGAATTTCTTTGTAATTGAGAATCCAAACCGGTTGCCTACTTGGAACACCTAGATTCAGGTGGTTTTGCCAATCAAGTACAGCGTATTGGGTTCTGGAAAGTAGCAATTGTGAGAGGTTTGGAAATTGGGAATCTGGTTGAGGTTCAAACGCACAGATAGTAGGACTGTGAGTTAGCTTGAAGTCTTCACTTTGGAAATAATTGACTTGATCTGCAAAAACCATGTTATCATGAGGTACAATCAGGAGAATAAGGAGAGGTATGCCTATAATTATGGCTGGCTTCAAGAAAGACGGAATGCTATCTTATATCAATTTAAGAGTTGATCCAAACTTGCCAGCAAGAAATGTTTACATTTCAAAACAACACAAAGATTCGCATCAATATTGACATGGTTCCCCCCGGGCCCGTTCTTATTTTGTATCGAGACATGCCGTTTTTGAAATGACAGTCTCTTCGAGTCCTCGGTTCCCGCATACGGTTCTATCTTTTGACGACAACTTTTCCGTTTGGCAATGTTCCAAGAAATTGCCAACCATCTTTTAGAAACTGTTCTGTTTCCTCTGGTGTGACAACCATTTGCTTTGGAGCTATGACATCTTCTGGCACTTCCTTTTCAAGATCTAAAAGTTCCTGACTTCGCTTGAAGGCTTCGTGCATTTCTGTTATCAACTCGGTTGGAAGTATGCTCTTGTTTGTTGTGTACTTGGCTTCAATGGAACCAGTGTGTACCATGAAGAAGACACGAAAGTCATGTGCAATCTTGCTCCGTGACGAATTCAAGGAAACTCTCAGTTATACTAGAAGCATACATCCATCATTACCGATTAAAGCTACACTTATTGATCCAGTATTTATGCGAGATGCAGTGATTTCCAATGAGTCTTTTCTACGAAATCAAAAATTGTTAGGTGGAGATTCTTCAGAGGATGTAATAAAAATACTACATATTCTTACTAAATTTAATACTCAGATAACAGGATTCAATAATTCTCATAATACTGAAGAAAAAAGAGAGTTGTTAGCACAGATTTATAGTCCATCATTTGTTTTATTTTCTGAATTGTCTACGGTTGAACCTGTTTTGAATAAAGTTATCAAAATTTGTGAAGAGACGTTGAAAAAATATGAATGATCTTTTACTAAATCTAAGGTTTACAACCGACTAACAGGAAGCTTGTCAGTATTCTGAATAACGTGGTGCTTAAATCATAATGCATTATAAGAAAAAAGATGGAAAAGGAAGAATTGGAATCTATTAAGGATCTTTTAATTTTACTTCTTTTGAGATCCAATGTAAGTTATGAAGCAATATCGGATGTCACAGGAATCAAAACAAAGACTCTGAAGAATAGATTTCCCATGAGTAAAATAGTAAGAGGTAGTAAGGATGACTAGAAAACCTGAAGAAAATTTGGAAATAATTAAAAAATTATTAGCTGTTCTTTTACTGAAAAATGGACTAAATGTTAAGCAAGTAGCTAAAATTTCTGAAATGTCTGATAAAACATTAACTGAACTATATCCTAAGAGTAAAATGAAAAAATCAAAAAATAATAAAGATAACAATGAAAAGTGAAAAGAAAACTACCGACGAATTATTAGAAGGAATTAGTAAAAAACTCGATAAGATTATAGGAGTTATTGCAATTCAAGGAAAGGATACAATAATACAAATTAAAATATTGAAATCAATAGGGTTGTCTTCAAGTGAAATTGCAGATATGCTGGGACTTACTGATGTTAATGTAAGAAAGATCATCTTCAGAAATAAAATTAAATAGAATGAATCCATTACCAGTTTCAGATTTTGGCAGTAATCGTAATGATAACATAATGAATGCAGTTGAATCAATAGGTAAATCCAAAGATCGTTTACAAGTGTTCCAAGCAATTTGCAAAGGGAAACAAAAAATCAAAACTGCATCATGGATATTTCAAAATGTACACCTGAAAACAAAGAAAAGAGTTTTAGAAGAAGCAAAAAATCTTGTACATGATGGAGTAATTTCACAATTAGATGAGAAAATAGATGGCGATACTGCATATCAAAAAATAAATTTTTATTGCAAAAATCGTAATAAAATAATAAGACTGATCAAAAATCCTGTTGAGCAAACATCATATCCTACAAAAACAAACCCTAAGACAAGAACAATAATTGTGGATAGAAAAAATCGATTTTTCAACATAAGAGAAATTTCTATAGACGATATAGGATCGTTTGCAAGAATAAAAAAAATTCACAAAGTGAAACTGATTAATCCCTACGAAAAAGATGTAAAACAACTATTGAAAAAAATACTTGATGAAGATGGAAAATTTTCTGACTGGGGTGGAGAAACAGATGATCTATTTACCACTAGGCTGAAAATTAATGGAAAAAGAGTTCATGCTTCACTAGGTCTAAAAGGTAAAGCTACTAGAGGTCCACTAACACCGAAAAAAATGGGAAAAAATGGTGATCAGATTCAGAGGCTTTTTAGAAATCCAGCTCAAACATTCATAGTACAATTCAATGGTGAAATAGATTCTAGTATAATAGAACAATTAAAAGAATTTTCAATTGCAAAATCTGCAAAGGAAAATAGGATAATCTACTTTGGGATCATTGACGGTAAAGATACTTCCAAATTATTTTTAGCATATTCGTAATAAATTATATCTTATTTATTTTACATTGTCCCTCAAAGAGTTTTATCAAATAGTCCGCGAACAAGATTATTTTTATTGCTTCTTCTTTACTCATCAGCGGTTTATTATGTCCTAAAACATTTCTAATTCCTAATACTGATCCCCTGAACAATAACTCTATGCCCTGTTCTTCTGAACGAACGTCTCTCTTGAACACTCCTAAATTTCTTGCATCATCTATAATTTCTATACCGACATGTGAACCATCCAGTTTTAGTCTATTCTTCATTCTAGTTTCTATGGTTAGCAATGCTTCATGTGCTTGTTTTCGATACGGTGATTTCAGTGGAAAACAGTCTTGAATCAATTCTTTGTCTAGTTCTAATTCTTGTACCATCGATTCTAGAAGATCTTCCAACAACTGTTGCGTTCCATTTGAAATCTTCATTTTTTATAAACCAAATTGAATAGATGTCAATCAGAATCTCTTGCGAGCTCCTCTTCGTTTCTTCTGTTGGGCAATTATGGCACCTATGTTCGTCGCTGGAACTCCAAGAATGTTGCCTATTTCGGTAGGTGTCAAGCCCGCCTTATAGAGAATTTCAACAGATCTTCCTTTGCCAATCAGTCCGCTTACCACCATATTTTCAAGCAAGAGACCAATTACAGCGTCTAGACGTCGAGTAATTGCTTCGGTGTCATTTTTTTCTGCCATATTTTATGGCACTAAAGAGACTATAAAAAAATTGTTGTAAAAGAATAGGCGATTTAAATAATTGCAAGACTAACTAATTTGGTGAGAACAAAGAAAGTAAAACTACCCGACGAAGCTATCGAATTTCTTTCTGACGCAATAGAAGAAAAGAAAATGTCTGTACATGATGCAGTTGCTGCATGGAATAGAAAACAAGAAGTTAGAAAATTCTTGAAAGTAGGAGATGTTGTTAAAATTTATCGTGAAGACGCAAGTGATTACAATGGGAAGAAAGCATTCATAGGAGCAATTTTACATGAATGCGGAACAGGTTTTGATCCTGACAAGTCAGGTAAATTTTCAGTATATTTGCTTGGATCTGCGGATGGTCTAATTCAAGGTGATCTCCTAGGTTATGAATTGGAACCAACTGGAAAATCAATAACTAGAGAATTTGTAACAGAGTATATCAGAAATCCCAATCTTCGTGATTCAATGCGTGAAGAGTTAAAGAAAGCAATTGAAGAAATCTAGTCTGAAAAAAAGTTGGAAAAGGAGTTTAAGCTACTCCCATAAGCTTACTACCGTTTTCGAAGTTATTTGTTCAAAAAAGTTCTCGCACTCGATAAGTACCCGTTCTCGTAATGACTGTCTCTTCAGAACCGGTGGGTCTTGGTATGATTTCTTCACTAGAACCCCCAGGCCCGTCTTTTTCGGTATATTCGAAACCTACAGGATTCGGAACGAAAACATGTGGAAGCTTTAGTATCATTATTTTCAAGGAGAATTTGTTTCCTTACAGTAGGCACGTAGTTACTCCTTAGGAATGCGATGAGTATAAATAGTAAGAAAGTAAACTAATCTTACTGATAAGAATGTTAGAAGATCCGGAGATTACAACAATGAGCGAAAAGGGACAGGTAGTAATACCGCAGGGGTTAAGGAAATACCTCGGAATAAAACCTAAGACCAGATTCGTTGTGTTCGTCATAAACAATGACATTGTAATGAGAAAGCTGGACATACCTGACGTTAAAAAAGAATGGAATAACATTTTACAGAGTATCGACAAGACGGGCCTGAAACTAGAAGAAAACGACGTAGCCACAGAGATCAAGGCATACCGAAAGACAAAACACAAGAAAGCAAGAGGCTGATCCTATGTTGAGGATCGTCCTTGACACCAACGTTTTAGTAAGTGCACTAATCCGTAATGGAAAACCCAGAAAATTGTTTCAAACGGGAATTGATGGCAAATATAAAATCTTGATATCAAAAGAAACTCTGGATGAACTATCAGAAGTCATTCAAAGACCAAAATTCAAGATGACTGGTGAAGATATTATACGCATTGTTTCTGCATTGATGGAGACATGCGAGAATGTTCGGGTCGCGTCAAATTTTGAAGTCATAAGTAACGACCCAGATGACAATATCATAATCAATACAGCACATGACGGAAACGTCGACTACATAGTTTCAGGTGATAAAGATATCCAAGATCTCAAAAATTTTAAAAAGATTAAGATTGTGTCAGTGGATGAAATGTTGAAATTTTTCTAAATTAATGCAGATTAAATTTAATTTCTCACAAAAGTGGGCCCAAAATAACGACCATGATGATACTCGTCCACTCGATGTAGGTATAACATGGAGCTAAAATTATACTAAAACAGTAGCTTGGTCTTTACCAGATTTGAACCTATGCCATGCTCTGGTGTAAAGGTCGAGTTTTCTTAACCAGTACTTAACTAGTGCATTTCAAGATAAATGAATGAATTTTCCCTTTGATGGAATTCCTTCGTGTTTTATTATAAATAACATATAGAATCCGGGAGGAGCCAAGTTATGATTAGTTGGAATCTTGGCTGTTATCTTATTTGAACTATTGTCAAAAGATAATCCCACATACCTCTGTTCAGTATTAACACAATGTGTCGTAGTAGATGGATGAATTAGGGCTACAGCCTCTATATCTCCTGCATCAGCAGTTTTTATCTCAAACTTGTTCCCATACGAAACTTTATCCGGAGCATCTTCAATCTTTGGTCTCTGGCCTTTGAACATGTATGGCGGATTGTAGAATTCTATGCGTAATTCATTGGTTCTTCGCATAGGATTACTACCAGCTGTCATGACTCGCCCATCTAAAAGAAGTATGGCGTTAGAGTGGTAAACCCTATCAACATGCATTGGCGCCATTTTTGACCATTTTCCTGTCTTGGGATTGAAGAGCTCAGGCTCCAAAATGGCATTAGGATCGTGGGGCACCTCACCATCACCAGAATGCATTGAATCAGTGTTACTCATTGTGTGAATAGCTTTTCCTTTTCTACCCCCTAAGACCAAAACCTGTTGATCAGGAAGTATTACTGGATATGAATAATAACGCTTGTGAGCCATAGGATCTATAGATTTCCACTGAGGTTTTTCTTCTGAGAAATCTATCATCTCAACCGCATTTGTAGCATCAGCACCAGTAAGTGTACCACCACCAATCAAAAGAACTCTAGCTGTATGATCATTTGGAGTGAATGGAAGCAACACAGTTGTTCCTTCTTCTCTATTTTGGTTGTTGGGATTTCCAATGACTGTCCATGTCGATGTATCGATGTTAAATGTTGCACTTGGAAAATATGCTAACAAGAATGGAAATGTGATATGAGTGTTATATGAACCAGCATAGAATATTTCACCTGATGGCAACAAATGAAATCTAGGATATAGTGGGAGCCACCTGTCTGCCCTGTCAAGTTTTTGACCTGGTGAATTTTTAAGCACCTGCAAAATCAGATCTAACAAGAAATTTGTGCTAGAGAGTTTCTTCCATCCTTCCGATTCTGAATAGGTTTCAAGTTTGTTGAGAAATACTCTAGGAAAAGATTTTGTTAATCCTCCTATACACACAACACGTCCATCTGGGATCATTATACAAGTAGGATACCATCTACCAAAATTCATGCTACCTTTCTTCACCCATTTCATTTGATGAGGGTCAAAGATGTACGACTGTTCTAATCCGCTAAAAGGTCTAATTGGAAGCCCAAAAAGTTCCAAATCATATTTGTATGTTCCACCTGCTACGAACAATTTTCCATCTGGTAAGAAGGCATGTCCAGCACAAAAAACATCTCCATCTAGGTCTTGTTGTATTAATTGTATTTGTCCTGTTTGAGGATCAAAAACTTCGGCAGGATATGGTTTTTTGTTCATTTCATCATTACCAGTTCCACCAAAAGCTAGAACTTTGTTTGTATGGAGTAAAGCTATGTGAACTGGTATGTGGTTAAACTTGTATTTGATTGGTTCCCACTGGCCCTTCGTGGAATACTCGGTCTCCATTTTATGTGACTCCATTATTTACTTTGTTTAGATTTTGAGATGTATTGTCTTGTTTTTCATCTTTGACTTTTTCCTTTCCTTTGTTAAGAAGTTCTTTATGATATGATACATCTTTTGCGCCAAAGTATAAACCAACAACTTTTTCAACAGAATAGAAAAAGTAAATCATTACTTTGGATTTGATGGAGGCGGAGGTAAGGACCTTGTGAAATCAAAACAATCTGACATGTCATCTGCATTGGCATCTTTTTTATTTAGTGAAGGTAGATTGAATGCAACCTCACAGAATTTTACAAGGCTCACATGAGAATGCAGCACCTTCGATATGTATCCACTCTTTGCATACGGACTTAACACTAAACATCCAACTCTTGAGCCATAACGAAACTGTGTTCCGTTGTACGAGGGATGTTGCCCAGTATCTTTCCAGTTCTCAACATTTTGGGGATCCACGTGATCAAACCAGCCTCCCCAGTCATCCCACGTGATGAAAATCACAGTCTTGGGCCATAGACCACCTTTCACAACGGCATTAATCTGGTCAACTGTCCATTGCATTCCGTGCGTAACATTTCCTACAAGAGGATTTCCGTGATCCATTGGATCTGGTGGATGTTCGCTTGCATCATGTGGCGCATAGACCCATGATACAGTGGGAAGCTTACCATTAGATGCATCTGCAGTGAACTTGTCACTTATAAATTTTTGTTTATTCTGAAGTCCATCAATAAGATCAAAAGCATATCCACCATAATTTCCCCAGCTGAGTTTGGCATTTTCCAAACTTATAGGTAGTGATGGCATCTTGAATGGAGCTGTACCTACAGGGAGTCTGTATCGCGGCGGGTTGTCAATGATTGGTGAATCGGCAGCAATTAACATCAGATGATTTGGGGTGGACGGTCCCGCTACATCTGTGAAATAATTGTCGCAGAGTGTGAACTGTTTGGCATACGCAAAATATGCCGGTATGTCATCTGCAGTGAATTGTTCACGAACAGCGGTTGTTGCTCTAGTTAACCATGCTCCATGTCTATGATCCGGATCTTTTAATGGTGGATTTGCAGAGTGTTGCATAATAGTGCCATTGGCACCTAGAAAAGTGCCAAAGTAGTTGTCAAAACAATGATTTTCCTTTACAATAATTACCACGTGTTCAATTTTACCTAAGACATCTGGAAGGCCTGAATTCCCAGCTTTTTGTTTTCTTAATTTAGTCCCAAACATTGTTTTTTTCACTTTGATAAGACGTATTTTTCATATTGTATACTTGTTGTCAACTCTCCAATTGATAATCTCTGCTGATCATATCAGCTAACAATTTCACATCTTAGATAAGCTATACTTATGAACATAAACATAGTATGAAACCCATGCAAAATCAACAATCGTTGAACCAATCATCAAAGACAAGAACACGGAGTAATCATAAATGAATAGTGATAGTCTATCACGTATAGTGCCTGCGTCCACCGATCCCATAAGGATCGTGGCATTAAACTTCCCACAAACACTGACTGCAATCCAGACTGCTCCACCTCCACCACCGCATCTTACTTACCGAGGTGGATCGCTTTTAAGAAATGTAAAGGTATTTACAATATTTTGGGGCTCAGCATGGTCTCAACCATCTCAGACAAGCTTGGTTGATAACATGAACAAGTTCTTTCAATTCATTCTAACAAGTCCTTTAATTGACCAGATGGGGGAATATACTGTACCTCAATACAAGATAGGATATGGAAAATATATCGGTACAACATCAATCATTAAACCAGATCTTAAACATACTGTCACAGACAAGGCAATACAACACTTTCTACAGCAGGAGATTGCGACTAATTCTAACATTCCTCAGCCGGATTCTGACACACTCTACTTCGTCTACTTTCCACCAGGCGTAACGGTAGTTCAGGGTGGTAGCAAATCATGCCAGGCATTTTGTGGTTACCATAGTGACATAGGAGGCAGAATCTTTTATGCTGCAATGCCTTATCCAGGATGCAATGGATGCAATGGTGCATCAAGTGGAATGAGTATCCTAGATGCCCTAACTTCTACAAGTTCTCACGAGTTGTGTGAAGCAATAACAGATGCTGTACCGGGAACAGGTTGGTATGATGACAACCATGGAGAGATAGGTGACATATGTGCATGGAAGACAAAAAAAATTGGCGTATACACGGTACAGTTAGAGTGGTCGAATAATGCAAATTCTTGTATCTAGTAAAGACTACCTAAAAAGAGAAAACTTGTTTTCAAACAAGACTGTCTTTTTAACTCTTGAACTTTCGAGGATATGGCTGCTATAGATTTTAACAGCACATTGAGTCTACTTGCAGCATATTACATACCAGCGCAATCT
The DNA here is from genome assembly GCA_028867785.1 of Nitrososphaerota archaeon. Lineage (GTDB taxonomy): Archaea > Thermoproteota > Nitrososphaeria > Nitrososphaerales > Nitrosopumilaceae > Nitrosotalea. The sequence continues at coordinate 377,085 of JAGWFS010000001.1, read as the reverse complement.
GTAGAGAGATTTATGGAATATTACACCAAAATTAAGAATAGCTTGAAAATGCGTTACAACATGGACTTGTATGATTCACAAATTGAATCCATGAAGAAAATGAGAGATCAGACTGTTACAAAATTCTGTCAGGATGGTAAAACTAAGGTTACTAAAACCACAGAGCAAGAAAAAAATACCATGACAAAACATAGTATTGATGAAATTACCAACAATGATGACCCAATAAAATTTTACGAGCATAATTTACACAAAATTGATGAAAAAATTGCAGAATACTCTAAAGACTCTGATAGAGAAAAAACAAGATTTGCTATAAGAATGTGGGAATATGGAACAATTATGTCATTTGTTCCTGGTGGACTTTTTGCTTATTTCGGTTTAGGAATACTACAAATGTCAAATTTACATGTGTCTGAAAACATTCAAACATATTTTCCTCTTCTTGACACAATTCTTAATTCATTATTCATAGGCAGTGGTACTAAACCGATACATGATACCATTGATGCCATAATGAGTATTAAAAAGAGTTAGCAGAAAATTTTGAAAACTTACATAGCTTGAATGTTTTAAAGAAAGGGTACTAAACTAAGTGAACAAAACATCTCAAGAGAATTCTGAGTTTTACGAAAAGCGGACCCAAAATAATGCCATGATGGTACCCTAGTCCCCCAGACGCAGATGTGGTGGAACTGAAATTACATCGAATGATATCTAGGTCTTGCTATGACTCGGAACCAAAAACATACAAATTTTGGTGCGGACCAAGCCAGAAGGAGAACACCTGTCAAGTTATACTTTGGAGGGGAGAAGATTGTTCATGGCTAGAAGACATTGGAGCAACGATAGGAAGATCAGGATCGTGCTGGAATCTATGAACTCATTTGTAGATTTTACGTCAAAACGTTTTGGATATTTGCATTGCAAATACGATTGCAGGCCAGTGTCAGAGGCCATACGGATTTCAAAAACCATCTTTCACCAAACAGACGGCAAGTGCCTGATTTTTATGAAATGGTGACCCATAGTATATCAGATGATTCCAAAAACTCTAGCCATAATAATAGCTGGTGCCGTGGGCGGCGCATTTGCCATATCGGTAGCAATGATGGCAGGCTCGGGATGGGAGACGCCGGGAACATACGCGGGAGTAAGCAACGCAGCACATGCACCTGCCAGTACGACACACTGCTACTCGTTCCAGACAGGATGCAAAACCATCCAAACTACCGCGCCACAGTCTGCTCTGACAAGCGGTGCATTCCTGAGCGGCAGCTACTCTAGCAGCCACTAGCATAGGAAAAAAACAACTGTTGAACAATGCTTGCCCAGACTAGTCTATAGTATGATCTCGAGCCTATTCAGTTGCGACGCGTATCAGTTCGGATATCTGCCTGCCTCTTCCCTGTGAGAGCGCATTTATTCCGCCTGTCAGGCTTTCGGTTACAATGCCCTTTTCTGCAAGGGCGCGCACTGCCATAAGAGAAGTGTTTCCTGCCATGCAGACAAGCAGTGACTTGCGTGACCCGAGTGCCTTGTTTATGGTCTCAGGAATCTGTCTTGTCATGAGCAGCTGCTCAACCTCCCTCGCGGTAGGCACTGCAATCTTGCTCCTGTCTACTCCAAGAGACGCCGCAATCATCTCTATTCCCTCCTCGCGGGGCGTATACTGGGTATGAATCCAGATTATCTTGTCGTATTCCCCGATGTTTGATGCAGCCTCTTGCATCGATACTTGGATCTTGTTTTGTTTCTTTCCGACTGATTCGAGGCTCTTCTTGTACTTTTGTATGCCGTCCGCAACTATGACTATGAATTTCTCTCCGACGCCAAGGTTTGCCATCTGCATCGCGGCATAAAGTGCAAGTGCGCTGCTCTCGCCCATATCGTGGCCCTTGTCGACAAAAAACTTGAGCAGGCGTCTTGCCTGCTCAAAATCGACCTCGTGCTGCCCGGCATACTGTTCCGGCTCGTAAAATTTCAGTCCCGAGGCTTTGCCCTTTGTCCTGATTCCGGCAACATCTTGGTCTGAAAGCGGAAACACTACATGAACTGATTTTTTCCCGTATTTTTCAGAGATATATCTGCTCAGGCCTCCAGACGTTCCGCCCGTGCCAAACGTACAGACTATTTTATAATCTGAAAGTGATTGTCCATTTTCTTGCAATTGCTGGTCTATCTCGGTACCGGTAACTGTCCTGTGCACGTCAATATTTAGAGTGTTATCGTATTGCTCGGGACAGAAAGCGTTGTAAATTCTGGCAAGAAGTTTTGCCAGGTTTATTATATCCTGTGCAGCCAAAAGCGACTGCACCTCTGTATCTGCACTATCGAAGACTGCCGGGTCAAACCCAAGCTCTGACAATTGCGAGCGGATGTTTGCAGCAGTCGCCCTTGCAGCCAGAACATTTGGATTCTCCTTCATTCCGGGAGCAGGGCAGATGTCCATGTCAAGATTTATGATGCGTATCTTTTCGTTTTTCAGCTCCTCAAACACTCCCTCCTGAAGTCTTCTTGAGACCAGGGCAACAACATCCAGTCCAAGCTTGGACAACTGCCCGAGGGCTATGCCAAAGTTTCCTGATGTTGCCTCAAATACAGTCTGTCCGCTTCTAATCTTTCCAGTTGAAATTGCATCGTGAATGATATGTACGGCAGGCCTTACCTTTATCGAGCCTGCAAGCAGGTTGGAATCGAACTTGCCGAAAACCTGCAGTTTCTTGCCGTCAAGGTTGAGGCCAAACTCCTTTCTTGCACATTCCTTAAGGTCTGCAGTGATGTCGGTGAGGGGCGTTGCGTTGACAACCTTTCCGCCAATGCCTTCTAGATGAGGTACTTTGCACCAGATCTCTTTTTCAAAATTTGCAAGCAGGACGTCATCATTATTTTTAGCTGTATTTGTATCCAACTTTTTCCCTTTACGATATTTTGGAATGATAGATCTTATAAAACATGACATTGACAACCCGGTTTTACAAGTATGTATTCAGACCATCTTGTCCTTATCGTTGAGATATTGCATACTGCGAAACAAGTTGGCCTCCGACTTGCGCAGGCGGTTCCTGAGTATGGCATTGAATGCCTTGAGGAGGGCCTTCTTGGCATTAATGTCCTCAATAATCTCCTGTTTCAGCCTGAACACAAGTCTGTTTGTCTGCTCCATCACATCGTTGATGTCGTACGGCTTGTAGATTACGGCAGACGCGCCAAGATCCAAGAGTTTTTTTTGCGTGCCTGCACTCACATCAGCAGTTATCAGTATTACAATGGCATCAGGCTCAATCCCCCTGATCTTTGACAGCGTGTACAGCCCATCATGGTCTCCCATCCTAACATCAAGAAACACAACATCGGGCCTAAGTTTTTCATAAATTTTTACCGCTTCAAGGCCGTCGTATCCAATGCCGACTACGGTGATTCCCTTTATACGCAAAAATTCGGCAAGGACGGCCACCGTGTCAACGTCATCGTCAATTACAATTGCGGTAATCCATGTCGTGGTCCTGTCTGCACGTGATGGGAAAACTCTCATTTGCTGTACAGGGAGTCACATAAATATTTTAGATGGCTCTTGTCTGGTTTAAACAAACTGTCTGTCATGCGATGAAACCCAGAGTCTTTATGCACGAAAATACCGCACCTCTGTTAAATAACGATATGTTGATACCCCAAATGTGTTGAAAGAAAAAAGGCTGTCAAATGAGGCGATTTGATCTATGGAATCAGAGATTCTGATATTTGTCATCACAATTGTTGTCGTAATGGTATTCCGATTCAGAAAAACAATCTCTGGCGGCCGGGTCTGCAGAAATAGGATGATCGTCTCAACTGTAATGCTAGTATCTTTTAGTTTTCTTGCTGTGTTTGGTTCGTTTCAGGCAGGAGTGTCTACAGGCTATGTTTTTGTATATCTCGGTCTGCTGGCAGGTTCGGCATATCTCTCAAACAGGTTTGTGGGGAGATCTCTTGTCATGTGGGATGCAGACGACGGCTTTGTCCACGTCAAGGGAGGAATATTCCCGTACGTCGTCTGGCTGGCAGGGTTTGTGACGCGATTCATTCTTGGATATCTCTTCCTCGGTGCAAACTTTCCAAGTTTCTATGGACCGAAAACAACTTTGAGCGCGTCAGATGTAGAGGTTACGCTGATTGTAGATCTTATCATGATGATAGGGGCAGGAGCAGTCACAGGAAGAAATGTCCGGATACTGGCAAAGCTGAAGAATTTTCAAGCCGGAAACGAAAAGTCAAACACTCCAAAATCTGGATGAGTACGTAAAATACAGCATATCATGGAATGACACGGATCCAAAAAAGATTCCTCTATGATCACCTAGAAAACGACAATCATAGAGGTAGCGATGATATTGTTTGGCCGATTAAGTTGGGCTAGGGTCTGCAATCGCTCGGGAGTAAGCTCTGACACTTGGTCTCTCAAACGTCCACAACCAACTTTAAAGGTTCAATCCAAATTATTACAGCCCGAGATCAATTATAATTCAACAGCCTTTTTGCAGCACTTTATCTATGATATTATGCAACAGGCTTCCCTTGTCAGAAAATGCCATCTGGTAGCCTGCGCATTATCTAGTATGGTATTTCTATCCTACTAGGTAGTAAATTACTACCATCTTTAAATCTGCGGCTGCACATAGTATACTCATGATACAAAAAATAAACTCAGGAGAGCACCACAAAAGCGAGACTGACTGGCTGTCAACGTACTACCATTTCTCGTTTGCAGACTATTTTGACCCAAAAAAGATGAACTATGGGCCACTCAGGGTCTTCAACGATGACACGATACAGCCGGCATCTGGGTTTGGCTTTCATCCGCACAGGGATATGGAGATTGTAACATACGTAATAGAAGGCGAGCTTGAACACCATGACAGTTTTGGCAACCATGGAATAATCGGGCCGGGGGAGATACAGGTAATGACTGCAGGCTCTGGTATAATGCACTCCGAGTACAACCATTCAAAGGAAAAGCCCCTCAAGCTATTGCAGATGTGGGTTGTTCCTGACAAAAAGGAACTTGAACCGTCATGGCAGCAAAAGAAATACACAAAGGAGCAGCAGCTTGACACGCTGCTGCAGGTAGTCTCGCCGCTTGGCTCTGGAAAAGACGGAACGCTGACAATACACCAGAATGCGTCGTTCTACGTCTCAAGCCTTACGCCTGGTGCCTCGGTCCTGCATCACATGCAGCCGGGAAGAAAGGCATATGCGTTTGTGGTAGAGGGAGAAATCAGTCTCAACGGCATACTGATGCAGACAAGAGATGCCGCAAGAATTGAAGGCGAGCAAAAGCTTTCAATCATGTCTGAAAAACAAACCGAAGTTATCCTGATTGACCTGCCAGAAAAATATGCCGTAAAAAACTAGTCCTTTTTCTGTCTCGGCTTCCACCTGTCTGCCCACCTGCCAAGATCCAGCAATATGTCCTCAAGTTCCCTTGCCTGTCTTGTCAGGCTGTATTCGACCCTTACGGGAACCTCTTCATAAATTTTTTTTGTCACAAGGCCGTTTCTCTCAAGCTCCGACAACCTGTCCGACAATACCGTGCTGCTTATTCCGGACACAAGCCTCTTTAACTCGTTGAAGCGTATTGTATCATTCGTGCTGAGGTTTCTCAAAATGACAAGGGACCATGTCCTGCCAAGAACGTGCCAAATGTCTGAAACGTCACAGTGTATCATTCTTTTCGAGTCCATCTGCAGTATGTTTTGCATACTTGGCATTAAATGCTTACTGTATTCCTGCAATTGTTGCTTTCATGACTGGCAAAACACTAATGGGTCCCACGTGGTAACCATGGATGTGATAATCCCTGCCAAAATAAAACGGACTGCAGATAAGCAATGACTGATCTTTACCGGGTCTTGCCAGACGAGATGGACGAGCTTGTAAAAACGCTAAGGCAGCCGCGCTACCGGGCAGACCAGCTATTGCAGGCACTATATCGCGAGTCTCCAAAGGACGTCTCGTCCATGCGCCAGTTGCCGTCAGATATGCGCGACAATCTGTCTGCTGTAGGATATGCTGTCGGTTCTGCAAGCGAGGTACATAGAGTCGTAAGCGAGGACGGAAACACCACAAAGCTCCTGCTCAAGCTGACAGATGGAACGCTTGTCGAGACAGTATTGATGCAGTACAGGTCAGGGGGAAAGGAGCATCCGAGGTCCACGGTATGCGTCTCGACGCAGGTCGGGTGCGCCATGGGCTGCACATTTTGCGCCACGGGACAGATGGGCTTTGAGAGAAACCTGAAGGCAGAAGAGATCGTAGCACAGGTACTATGCTTTGCCTCGATTCTCCGCGAGCGCGGAGAGCATGTCACAAACCTCGTCTTTATGGGGATGGGAGAGCCTCTTGCAAATTACACAGAGACTATTCGTGCAGTAAGGATACTGACACATGCAAGAGCATTTGGTCTGGGGCAGAGACACATTACAATATCGACTGTTGGGGTGATGCAGGGAATAGACAAACTTGCAGAAGAAGACCTCCAGGTGGGACTTGCAATATCACTGCATGCGCCAAACGACAAACTGCGAAAAAAACTCGTGCCCACTGCAGGGCCAAACTCTGTAGGAGACCTGATTGCTGCAACGCGCAGCTACTTCAAAAAGACAGGACGCCGCGTCACTCTGGAATATGCCATGATAGGCGGGGTCAACGACTCGCCGGAAGTTGCAGCAGAGCTTGCAGCACTGCTAAAGGGTAACGGGGCACACGTAAACCTGATTCCTGTAAACCAGACAGCAGGAGGATTTGAACGCCCCAAGTGGAAGCGCATAACAGAATTTGAAAGGATACTAAAAGAATCTGACGTCAGCTGTACCGTAAGGGTGGAGAAGGGCTCTGAGATATCAGCCGCATGCGGGCAGCTTAGAACCGACATGGCAAAAAATTTCTAGGCCTTTGCCAAAACTGCAAGCCATACGTGTGCCACAAACAATCTTTTGGGCTGTATTCATGCAATGGGAATTTATTTCTCCTGTGTTTGATATGATGCGTGCACAAGGACAGGGGAGTCTGCAAGGGGCTCTGTAAGCAATACAAGGTAAGAAAGCCAAGGGACGGAACAAGCAGGTACCTGTCAGACCAGGTGAGGTGTCAGATTTGTGGGGTCTTTATGACAAGGGAAGGGTGTCATGACAGGGACGACAGGCCTGCAACAAGCGATTCCGTCGGGATGTACTGCAACTGCTGCAACTGCATGGTAAGGTCAAAACCAAGAAACAAGCCTGGGGCAAAAAACAAAAATGCAGACGAAGGCAAGAAACTGGGCTGGGCCTAGACTGGAACATTTTTTGACACTGCTGTCAAGCACAGGCGATTTTTTCTGCAAATACGCACAACCCAAATCTCTTTTAATTGGACCTGATTCTTATCATGTATAGGCATGGAAAAAAAATCATCAGGACATGAAAGCACAGAGCCTAAAAAACACAACGGAGTGCTTGAGCATAAGATCCATCATGTAAAGCGTGAATATAGAACAAAAAAAACGTACAGCGAAGAAGATCGACTGTCTATCGACTTTTGCGCCAAGTGCGGCTCCAAGGTATCGCGAGTGTACAGCTTTTGCCCAAAATGCGGAATATTCCACGACGAATTTAATTTTCGCCAGCCGGCAAAAAAAAGTCAAAAACAAAAAAGATAGGGTAAGAAAAAAACTATCTCTTAATTGTGGTCCATATGCCAACGCCAGTAAGCGCTGCCGCCACTGCCATCCCGGTTGTCCACCCGTACATCTGTAATGGACCATGAGGATTGTCGGCATTAGTGTAGGACACCTGCGCAAAAGCGTGCGGAAGTATGGTCACAACTGCAAGCAAAACCAAAGCTCCAAGCAACATGCTTGTCTGCCTTGTCTTGGTACTTTCTCCAGTCTTCATTACATGCTTGTATTCACGAATAAATAAAAGACTGGGTTAACATTATTCAGTAATATTTTTTATCTTGTTTTTCTGTAGGGCTGGAAAAATAAATTCTATGCCTTGCCCAGCACTCTAAGAACGATCCGGCCATAATCTTTATCATTTGCATTCACGTATGAGGTTCACGGATTACAAGATCCTGTTTGACAAAATCATGGCAATAGACCCCAAGATTCGCTTTGCTACTATCTTTGACATGAAGGGAACCGTACTGCACAGCGAACACCGCGAGGGAGTGGAAAACCTACTTTCTTCAGATGAGAGCAAGAAGTCTCTCCAGCTTGCAATTAACGCTTGGAGGTCAAGAAACGAGGTCTCAGAAAAGATTGGGCGAGGCAAGTATGCCCTTGTAGAATATGAAAAGATAAAGCGCATTACAATGCCGATTGACTCTGATCACATACTGTACATCACAACTGATGTAGAAGCTGACCATGCGCCGATAATTTACCGTGCCCTGAGAATAAAACAGGACGCACTGCACAGTCCAGAGGGATTGCCGTAAATACATCTGTGTACGGTTTATCGATAAAGTGGGAAGATGAAATGCATCTCTACACTGATTCAGAGCCCGTTCATATAGAATATGGAGTAACAATGCATCCATTCTTATAGATGTCAGGCACATTGCCAAACAACAAGGGAGGTGCAATGAATGGGTTACAACGAAGGCGGTTATGGTCAATCTAGAGGTTACGGCGGAGGACGAAGATTTGGCGGTAATAGACAGTTTGATGATAGACCAAAACCAGTAGAAACTGGAAAGGAATACGACGTATCTATTACGGAGATCAGTAGGAAAGGAGACGGTATCGCAAGAGTAGAAGGCTTTGTGATATTTGTCAAGAACGGCAAATCTGGTCAAAACGCAAAAGTAAAAGTTACCGAAGTAGGCCAGCGATTCGCTATTGCTGAAATAGTAGAAGCTGCTTCCTAGGAAAAAGCAATTACTTTAAAAAATCCAACTTTTTCACATTTTTATTCTAATTTTAAACCTAAAGAATCCTCAATTCAAAAGAGGGCGTAATGCACAGGCTATCATAAACCAAACGTGACACAGTCTTAATGGACGCAAATTCCATTAGCACTGCTACGGGTTCTTAGACATGGTCTTTAGAGTGTCTCTTTTTATTCTCTTCACTTGTAGTATGCGTTAGTGTCTGGTCAGGTTATAGTCTGCGGTCCTTTGCAGTATGTTTTTCACAATCGGGTCTGTCGCATTCTGAACTGTATTTCTTATCTGAACTACCTTGTCAAAGGCAACCCCCACCTGCGTAAAATGAAAATATGCAATGAGGAAAAGCGCAACCGCACATATGATTATTATCTTGACTATCAACTGTACAACCATCGCTATTCGTCTTTTTACCTGACGTGGTAAGAAGGATTATAGCCTTATGTTAAAATTTTAAATGAATCTGAAATCATGATGATGGTTTTGCCATCTGGGCAGTTTCCAGGATTCAAATACAAGCATGTGTAAATCAGACACGTTCTGATACTGAGCCAATCATGCATAATTCCAATCACAATAAGGGCGGCCTCTTTAAGACTTGTGGTACAAACCAGAGGAAAATTGCCTCAGGATTAATAATATTAGTGAACAAGGTTCGTCATTTCATAAATACTCTGGATTGGCATTAGATATATGATGAATGCAGTAAGCGGATCAAAAAAGACATCAACAATCACATTTCGACTAGATGAAGCTACGATAAACAAACTTCGCAACCTGTCACAGGTACAGGAGGTCAGCACAAACACTCTGGTAAACCAAGCGCTACGCAGATTCATCGACTGGGATGTGTATCTTCCAAGGTCAGGCTTTGTGATTCTGACAAAACCCGTGCTTAAAAAAATACTTGGCGGACTTGATGAGAAGTTCATAGTAGATCTTGCATCCACAATAGGAAAAGAAGAGATCGAGGACATTGTACTGTTCATGCGGGGAAAGGTAGACCTGAGATCGTTTCTGTCATGGTATGAAACCATGATGCTCAGCTCATCCGTGCAAACAAGCCATCTCATCGATGACGGGGTACACAGCATGGTCCTAAAGCATGATCTTGGAAAGAACTGGGCCCTGTACCAAAAGACAATACTTGAGCTTGTCTTCAAGGATGTACTGCACAAGAAAATAGAGATAGAGTGTGACAATAACACAATCAGAGTGGCATTTGCAGATGATGGAATCTCAAGTTGAATCCCAGAAATATGAGAAGTACACTGCTACAATAACCTTCAGGTTGGATTCCAACGTGATTGCAAAACTAAAAGAGTCTGCAAGATGTGAAAAGTCAACCGTAAACGCGCTTGTAAACAAGTTGCTTTTGCAGGCAGTTGAATGGAGCATTACTGCCGCAAAGTCACGGTGGGTTCCAGCAGAAGGCCAGGTAATCAAGTCAATTTTGGAAAGGCTGGACGACAGGACAGTTACACAGATAGCAAGTACAGAAGGAAAGTCGCTTCCAAGAGACCTCTGCCTATCAATGAGAGGAAATTATGGAATAAGCGAATGGATTGATATAATAAAAATGAGATCGTCTGTGGCAGGCTTTGACGTAACGACAATACATAACGAGGATGAGGACGTCTTTGTCATACGGCACGACATGGGAGAAAAATACTCTTTGCACCTGAAATCGTTTTACGAACAGGCCTTCGAGGACCTCGGGTGTAGTGCAGCATTTGAGATCTCTGAGAACACACTGGTGTTCAAGATACCAAAAAAACATCTAAAAAAATAAGAATTTTTTGCATGGACTGAAAATCAAAACTACATTTCAAGTCGCAAAATAAAACACCTAAAAAATCTTTAAATTGTTATAATTTAGTTGCAATTGATTGCAAAATATAGTTGGATGAATACACCAGCTGAATTATAATAAAGTCAGCTGACAAGACACTATTACCGGAATCATGAATCACAATGAGGGAGTAATCTTTGGTAAATGAATTGCTGCTGTTTTCAATAATTGCTGGAATCATCTTTTTCGGATTTGGAGGTGAGATCTTTTTCAAAAGGACGGGAATCTCATACTACCTATTTCTAATATTGATAGGCGTGGTGCTTGGCCCCCTCCTTGGAGTTTTTCCAAGGCAGCCGCTAATCCCTGTCCTTGGAGTATTTTCGTCATTTACCCTGATAATGATCTTGTTTTACAGCGGAATGGACATGCGAATCCGGGAGGTGATCAAGGAAAGTCCAAGAACCCTAGTGCAGGTGACAGTCTATGTCGTATCGAGCATATTCGTAATAGGAATATCGCTCCATTTTATTCTCGGATGGGATCTTATCCAGTCTCTAATATTTGGCTCAATGGTTGGAGGTGAGACAGCTTCGGTTGTGGTCATACCTCTCTCACGATCACTTAATCTAGGGAATAACACGATAACATTTCTCACGCTGGAATCAATACTCAATTCTATCTACTCTATCGTATTCTACACTGCATTTGTCGGGCTTTACAAGAGCGGCATACCAAGCTGGACTGCCCCGCTCGCTACGATTGGGATGAACTTTACAATTGGAATAGCAATCGGGGTAATACTTTCAATTGCATGGATGTTTGTACTAAAGTTCTTCAGGGACTTCAAATACACATACGTCCTCACTCTGGGGTTGCTACTCACCACATATGCAGTAACGGAGGTCCTACATGGCAGCGGACTTGTTGCAGTGCTGATATTCGGGCTTTTCCTTGGGAGCTCAAAAGCTGTCCTTACACGATTCAGGCAAAAGTTTGATGTTGCAGATCTAAAGAACCAGTTTTACAAATTTCAGGGCGAGATATCGTTCCTCATGGAGACGTTCTTCTTTGTGTTTCTTGGCTTGGTCTTTGTAATCAAGCCGTCAGAGGTGCTGTCAAACCTTGTGTTTGGATTGTTCATACTAGGAATTCTTATGACGTTCCGGTTTATTGCCACTAGGTTGTCAACAAAAAATTCTGCACTGCATGCAGACCGATACGCGATATTTCTTATATGTGCACAGGGAGTAGTTCCAGCTACTCTGTCAATCTCCGCACTAAGTGACGGAATACCGCTTGCAAATACGTTTGTCAGTCTTGCCGTATACGTCATCATACTTACAAACATTGTTACAACCGTAGGATTGATGATGCTAGTTAGAAAAAATCGTAATGGCAATGGGCAAAAAACCAACGAGGCCACGTCTCCACGATGATCTATTTTGGCAGATCTGACTGTGTACTGAATCTATCCATTCGCGAATACCATGGTGCCTCCGGCAATCGGGCCTGACGGAACTTCGTTTCCATCATACGGGGAAGAAATCCTGGCACTAGGGTAACAGGACGAGTTTCTGTTTGTCACTATTACGACCATGATATCTGTGGTATTATTTGGAGTGTCTCTTGCAAGGTTCAAAAGTCTGGAGATATTTTCTTGGCATTAAAATAGGACTGGCATGTTTATCAGATTCATGAGCGATGCCGAGTCGTGGTACAAGCAAGGCAATAATCTTATGATGCAAGAAAAAAGCGAGGATGCAATAACCGCCTATTCAAAAGCAACAGATCTTGACCCGGCCCATGTGAGCGCATGGAACAACAAGGGGATAGCACTATTTCGGCTCAAGAGATACCAGGATGCAATTGACTGCTATGACAAGGCGCTTGAGCTCAACCCGAACCACGCAAACGCGTGGTACAACAAGGCAAAGGCACTACGGGGGCTGGGCCAGACATTTCTTGACAAGGCGAACGAGGATAGGGTCTCTGCGGCAAAACTTATCAACCAGTCACTTCCAATCTTTGAATCTGCAGACAAGTGCTACACCAAGGGGGAGTTTCTTTCTGGAAATGCTCCATAAACTACTGCCCAACTGAACTGATGATTGCATTTCTTATCTCCAAAGTTTTCTGGAAAATCGTCTTGGCAATCTCGTCTATCTCACCGCCGCCTGGCTTTTTTCCTGAGTGTGCTACAAAATAATACGTCTCAAACTTGCCAATTATGGAACCATGCGTATACCCGTAGATGTATTCTGACTCGTCTTTTATCTGAAATATCCCGCTAAATTCAGGCAGGCGCAGATTTCTGACAAGTCCTGGGATCTTGGCAATCTCGTCATCTATCATTGTCTTGAGCATTGTCCTGTCCTTGTCTTTGAGCGCCACGCTTGTCAATTATGCAAGCTCCATAAAAGCAATGATACAGCGGTTCCACGGCACAATGCAGCACATCAACTTTTAAAATACCTCGATACAAGACAAAGATGACTGAAATGGAGCCAATAATTCTTGGATTTCTAAATTCCATCGCCTTGCAGATCCCGGGAATAGGACAAAGCCAGCTTGGCAGCGTCAACCCGTGGGTAAAGGGCCTGATCCCATCCGCGCTTGGGATAACCGGAATATCAATCATGTTAAACCTACTCAATGCAGGAATAAGAAAAAAACTGGTAGACCAGGACAAGATGAGAAGGCTGATGAAGGAGACGCGAGCTTGGCAGAAAGAAAGGATGGCAGCCTTTAGGGCAAAGGAACAGGAGAAGATTGATCAACTCAACAAAAAGTCGGCATACATGAACAAGCTGAACATGGAACTAATGCAGATGAACATGAGGCCTATGGCGCTGACATTTGTACCGTTCCTGCTGGTCTTTTACTTTGTACTGCCGCACATGTTTGCATATACTGTTGCCGAGGCCCCGATTCCGCTCAACGTATTTCCGGGAAACTTTTTCCACCTGACATGCTCTGCAGATGATGTAAAAAATGAGGCAAAGACCCACTGCGCGCATGAAAACGACATGTATTTCTGGGGCTGGTATTTCCTGTCGTCAATATCGGTCAGCGGGATTATCATGCGGGTAACCAAGACATCGACAACGCTCGACTAGACTGATCTCTTCAATTCAGCTAATCTGCTGAATTATAACAACAAAAGCTGATGAACGCCTATCACCTGGAAAACCAAACGTGCCTGCATGGATAAAACAAGTTCGGGTTACTGCAAGGCCTTTGCCAGAAAAGTACTGATCCCTCACTGGTTTGAAATAACATCTGGAATAGTTGTGGGATTTGGCATTGTTCTTATCTTTGCAGAAAAGATGCCTGTCATCTAGACTTCTGTCCAATAGGAATCCATTAAATGATAGGGTTACATTCACATTCCACATGAGCAGTCTTGGTCAGCTAAAAGAGACAATAAAACGATGGCTTGAAAATGAGGATTATGTCATCTCGGAAAGAGACGAACCTGTCTCAGACTTTCACCTTGTAATATCAAACCTTCACGGTAAGGGAACGTTTGCAGACATTGTCAAGCTAAAGAACAAAGATTTTGTCATACTTGGAAGTGCACTGCAGAATCCTCCAGAGTTTCTCCGAATGCTTTCAACAGTTGCAGAAAAGGAAAGGTCTGACTTTTTCAACCAGATCCAAAGGGATCTGCTAAAGTTCATGGTGGACCACGAGTTTCATCCAAACAAGCTCATGCCTGAGCGCATGATAATCAGGGATATAGTTTACGAAGAAGACATGACAAGGACCGTATTCATGGAACGCCTAAAGAGAGTGAAACTTGCATCGCTCTTTTTGTTGTGGTCTATCGGGCATAGGTTCTCGATTGATCCTGCACAGCTGTCAGCACCGCATCCGTCATCGACATCAAATTCCCGTGCGCCATACGGTTGATCAGCTGGTACCGCAATCATACGTACCGTATTCTCCATCAAGCCCTGCAGCTCTTGTAATGTTTGATGATGTGGGATCGTCATGAACTGCCAAGCGGCATCCAAAGTTTGCAATGTGGTATCCATTGTCCATCTTGTTGGTCAGAGAAATCGCGGCGTTAATAGACGAGCTTGTAGGATGGGGCTTGTCAAAAAGAACATGCCCTACAAGCTCTGGTACGAGTATAACGAGCAATACCAGGACTGCAAATTTGTTGATTCTCTTTTTTCGTTTTTGGTCCAACCAATCATTTACATTGCACGCATCATATATTAACCAAAATTATGATTTTCAGTCTCTGACAACTTGTCCTCTAGGCATCTGCTTGTTTTTTGATGCATTCTTCGTATCTTTTGCTGGCGTCGCGATATGACTCCTCTGCTGCAGCCACCGCGGTGTCTGCATGAATCTTGCTTTCTGCAGCGTCACGCAGCTCGGTGAACCCCTCTTGATTGGTGTCTTCAAGGATATTTACAATCTCTGCCGCACTGGCAGTGGCAAGCCTGACCAGACCCGCTGTGATTAGATAGTTTTGCGCACTTGCAAGCGCATTGGAAAATGCAAACTCTGCACCTTCTTGCTGGTAATACAACTCGTGCAGTCTCTCCGTAGACTTGGTAAGTTCGTTGTATTCGTCTTCGCAATGCATGCTGAAAAAGTACGCGCGAACATGTTCTTATCTTTTGATTATCTGCCATGTGAGAAAGGACAAGCCCAATCTGGCTTTTTTGACCTGAGGAATACTATTTGCCAATTTGCCGCTTAAATAGCAAATTTGGAAGAACCTATCAGACATGCCATACGAAGAAATCTACTTTCAGAGGCTAAAGGAAGAAGACCCTGAAGAATACATAAACCTAGATACACAATAAGTTACGTCAAGAACAGGCAACTTTTCCTGTCCTCTATTTTACAAGTCTTGTCCTTGTGAAAACCATGAGGGCAAAAATGGATGCGGTAAGGACAAGAAGGGCTGTTGCACCAAATTCTGGCACAGTGCTTGATGCCGATGCTGAGCTGGATATTGAAAACTTTTGTATGTTTGGATTCTCGTATGATGCATCAGATACGTATACGTTCCCTGAGGGATCAACTGCAATGCCAGACGGAGAATCAAACTTTCCATTTCCTGTTCCATGTGACCCAAACTCCGTGATGAATTGTCCGGTGTTTGTAAATTTCTCTACTCTACCATTCTGGGTGTCAGTCACGTATATGTCCCCTGAAGAATCAACCGCTATTCCTTGTGGCGTGTTTAGCTGGCCTAGGCCAGTGCCATATGTTCCCCACTTGGCAAGAAACTTACCGTCTCCTGAAAACTCCTCGACACGATTGTTTCCTGTATCCACAACATACACATTGTCAGAAGAATCCACCGCAATACCGGTTGGGGAATCAAACTGTCCATCATCGTTTCCAAGAGAACCCCACTTACCAAGGGACTGGCCGCTGCTTGAAAACTTTATCACCAAACTTTTGGTCGGATCTACAAAGTACATGTCTCCGGCAGAGTCGACCGCTATTCTGGTTGGATAGTACTGTCCTAGGTTGAATGTTGTGACGTATCCTCCCGAATCGTTAAACTCCTCTATCCTGTTGTTTGACTGGTCAGACACGTACACGTTTCCCTGTTTGTCTAGTGCGATGCCTGTGGGCAGGTTGAACTGGCCTAGGCCAGTCCCATACGTTCCCCACTTGGCAAGAAACTTGCCGTCTCCTGAAAATTTTTCAATGCGATTATTGTTGGTGTCAGTTACGTACACATTCCCTGATGAATCAAGAGCAATACTTGCGGGCAAGTTTAGCAGACCGTCATAATTTCCAAGAGATCCCCATTTTGCAGCAAACGCGTATGATTCCGCTGCGTATGCAGACGGAAATTTGGTATGGCTAGAATACAACAACGATATGGCAAAAACGCACAAAAATACAATCAAAATCTGCTTTGACGGCATCTTCCAAGTCTTGTCTTTGTACTTCCTTATTTAAGATCACCTAGTGCAAGTAACACGTAAAATCTCAATCCTGTTTTGTTATCTTGCACTGGCCTGAAATTCCTTTTACTGCAAGGTAGTACGAATAGCCCAGAATTGCAATAGAAACAAGTCTTAGCGGAATCTCGTACTGGGTAAGGAACGCAGTTGCTGTGCCGCCTGCTGTTCCGATGGCGGATGCCGCAGTAAACCCAAGTGAGCTGCAACTGCATGCTCCTGCGCTTGCCCCGATTACGGTCCCAAGAAATCCTCCGCCTGATTTTTTCACGCTTTCTCCAAGCAGGCGGATTCTGTATATGCTAAGGCTTGAGACAATACCGGAAAGAGACGCAACTATGACTATCAAGGCAAAGTTTAGTGCTTCTCCCTGTGGTACGAAGAATACAAACAGGGGCTCAAAGAAAATAAACTGTGACATGTAAGACAGAAGAATAAAGAGCCCGCAAAATATGGTGATTGCAAGAGCTGCATACCTGCCATTTGAGAAAACCAGCTTTAATGCCTGTTTTTGCAACAGAATAAAATTCTCATGCAATTATTTAATTCCAATCCTCTTGATAATGTCTCTCTTACATGTACTGCAAATGGGTTAAAATATGGACTGAAAGCATGGCAACCAGAGACTTCTGATGGACAAGAAAAAGAATAATGACAAAAAGATGCCAGACAAGGCGCCGTCATCAAAGAGTAAGAACAAAATAATTGCAATAGTGATAATCGCAGCCGCAATTGCGGGGGGAGTGTACTTTCTTCACAAATCTGACAGCACTGTAGATTCCGCCTATGCTGCCATAGATGGAATCCCGTGTGAGACACAGGAATATTCGACTTATCACATACATGCACATCTTGACGTATTTGTCAACGGACAACATGTCACGGTACCGCAGTACATCGGAATAATGGCCGGAGGGGCAAATAACCAGCAGCTTGCTTGCCTATACTGGCTTCATACCCATGATACCACCGGAATAATACACATCGAGTCACCACTCCAGCAAAACTTTACGCTGGGCCAGTTTCTTGATGTGTGGAAAACCACAAGCACTGGAGCACCGCCAAGCGGAGAGCCTGTAATATTTGTAAATGGACAGGAAGTGTCAACCGCTCTGGCCAATACCGAACTCGGTGGACACGACGAGATTGTGATTGTATACGGGCAAACACCTCCAAACGTACCGTCATTTTACCAGTTCCCTGAAGGACTCTGACACGTAACCGCGTCATCAAAAGGTGATTGGGTTTATTAAAAAATAAAAAACCGGCTTTATTTTTTTGCCAGTCTCTCATGTCCGCATCTAGTACACACGAATTTCTTTCCAATATCGAAAAGAGTACCGTCGCATTTTGAACATTTTTTCATTTTCTACCGTTTAAGCAACCAAAATAAAAAGTATGAAGTTGGATTGATTTTGTACTAGCTCATGGAGCTAAAGTCCTTTGCTGCTGTTATCCCCTGATCGTCTGTAACTGTCACCATCTTTGAGCCCGCGGGAGGTGACAGCATTATTTTCTGACTTGGATCTAGCTCCGGAATGCTGTCGGAAGTTGCTCCATAATCTGCCTTGAGGTTGGTTAGGGGTGACGACCCTGTGTTGGTGACATAAAGGCGTATTGCTGAGCCTACTCCCATCTGCATCTCGCTACTGGCGTCAAGAGATAGCGCGTATTGGGGCGTGTTTGTGTGGACTAGAAGAAGAACTATGACGACAACTGCCACCGCAGCTCCTCCCCCAATCCAACCGTAAATCAATGTTTTTGACATACCCATCCAACCCTCACAAATATCAAGTGGTAATTTAAGGATGATGCGTAACGTTCTCAGAAAGAGCAAATTTGTTTCGAAAATTTGTTCATTTTTCAAAATGTGAAACTTATGATTTCTTTGTCCTGCGTTTCTTTTTCTTGTTCCTGTAGTGCCACAGAAATACCATGAACCCTATCACGCTTGACACGATTGTTCCTACTCCTACAACTGGTGCAATGAAGAACTGTCCGACCCAAATTCCATTTGCGTCGCCTATCTCAAGCATGCCTCTCTGTCTTGCAAATACATTGAACGAATTATCTATAGGATACGATTTTCCGCTGTCATCATAATATGTCCCATTCACATGAACAGTTGCATGTACTGGATCTCCCAAATTCTTTTGTGTCTGTACAACAAACTCAAAGTCAGTAGATTTGCCTGCATCAAGGTCTGTGATTGCAAGAGATTTTTTCCCTTCAAGCTGCAACTCTGAAGAAAACACAGAAAGCTGTATGTTGTGCGCCCCGGAACCCTGGTTTACAATGGCGCCCTTTATGGAAAAGGGTTCTCCTGAAAACACATCGCTTGGAGTTTGGAGGTTAAGCAAGAGAAAGGGCTTGGACGCAGCTAGAAACTGTGTAGTCTGCGTTACCGTATGTCTTACTGGTTGTGAATCAAAAAACCCCTTTACAAAATAATCTACTTCTACGTTTGCAACAAAGTTTCCGTCTGGGACTCCATTTTTTACAGTGGAATTGAAATCATTTCCTAGGGTGGAATCCTTTGCAAGCTTGTCAAGATGAAAACTATTGTGTTCGATCTGCAGTTCGGGACAAGTTATTGTGACTGTAATGTTTGATACCTGATCAGCAGTAGCCTTGACAACGGATGATAGGACGAATTGCTTTCCCTGCATTACTATGTCTGGATAGTTTAGGCTAAGCTGGATATTGGAGTCTGTGATGTTATTTTGTATTGCATTGGCAGGAATGAATAAAACTGCCAAAAAGAGGACCGAAAAACAATAGCTCGCAAACTTGGGAAAGACTTTCACCCTTTTGATATGAACTGTGCCATATATTCAAAATTTCTATTGTGCTGTGCATGTGAAAGCCAAGAAACAAAACACATCTACTTATCTACTCATGGTACTTTAGAATGCCATGAAAGCAAAATTCAAGACAACCTGCCCTGAATGCAAGGCAGAGATCAGCGTGGGTGCAGAAATATCAAAAACATCGTCTGGAAAATGGGTTCACAAACACTGTGCGCCTGAATCAAGTGAATTGCCGTAACACTGCCTTTTGAAAGCAACTGCGGAAAAATATGCTATGTGCAGGAATAGGCTGCATACTGCCCCTGGACTCCAGCTGCCCTGCTCACATTTGTGGCAGTAGTATCGTTTTTGAGAACTAGGTGGCACCGTATGTTGTCATTTACATACATGCTGTGCTGTTTGTCGGTAAGAGAAAGCGCTGTATCAACAGATGATGTTACGGCATGTTTCTGCGTGTCAAAATACAAATGTGCCACGATTTCTGGCACCGCTATCATTAGAACAACCAGTATGGCAAACACGTTTATTCGTTTTTTCTGCTTAGAGTCCAAACGATCTTTTGATCTTGACGCACATTATATTAAGATACAAGACAGTTTTCGTCAGAAATTTTCTAAAAATAAAGAAAACAATCCTACAAGTGTAGGATTGCAGCTAGGATTCCTGCCCCAATCATGGCGCCAAGACCTAGAAACAGCAGATCAAAGGCAACCACTTTCTTAAATGACGCACGAACCTGCATTTTCCATACGCTGGGTTTTTCTGATTCAAGTCTATTTTGCATGTATTACAATATGGAAAATACCAGATAGGCTGTATTCAGCTGGATTTCTTATTTGTAAGCTAACGTGTTGAAGATGGGACATATGCATGAAATGACAATGTTATGCATGAAAATAGAATGCACGGGATGCGGCTCTGCCAGCGCCTCGATACACTATAGCGCCAAGTACAAAGGATTTAGAGGGACATGTCCTAGTTGTGGAGCCAACTGGCCAGAATCCTGATTCTTGGGTTAACTGGAAATCTAGGGCTCTCTTCTAGGTCAGTTTATCTCTCAAACTCGTTCCAGATTGAATCTATCCTGTCTCTGAGTATCTTGACGTCAATTCTTTCCATGAACTCCCTTTCTACCCTGTATCCTGTAATCTCGTTCTCGCTATATGTGGGGTCAACTAGGCTGCCCTCGACATGAGGTATGGCCGCGGATTTCCACTCCTTCATTTCAAACAGCCACACTGGATCATTCAAATCTGAAAAATCAATGTCGTCATGTCCTATGAAAAGCACGTGGCATTTGGGAAGACTCGCATACAATTTTTCGTATGCAATCATCTGCGCTTTTGAAACAAGTATCCGGTCATCATGAAATATCTTGAGCTCAAAAATCATGAACCCTCCATTGTGTTCAATCAGCCAGTCAATGTCAGTGCCTCCTGATGTCTTCATCCGCTTTGATATTATGTTGCCAAGCACTTCTCTTGTCTTTGCAAAAAGGAGCGGATTCGCTATTCTGTGCTTTGGCTCGTCTAGTTTGTCCGCGATATGGCGTGGAGTTTCCTTGTTTGATTTCTCGACGTTTTCTTTCTGACTGTAAACAATGTCTGCTAAACTGTGTTTTGAGTCTGGTGACACTGAAAGAAATCAAGCCTGGCAGTCTTATAGATACACCAAATCAATTTTTGAAAACAAACAGCTAATTCTGCCACACAAGTAAAATCAGGCGTTATTTGTAGCCTCATGTGTTGCAGTGTATACTTACCAAGATTTATGCTAAATTCACCTAGAACAAGACGTTGGTAAAAATCAAGGTAAGACTGCGAATAGGTGTTACGCGGGAAAGGGCGTGGGAGATTGTATCTAATATCAATGACGACTCGTATTTCTGGAGAGGGATAACATCAATCAGGAATCTTTCTAGGAATGGAAATGCGGTTACGCGCGAAGTAATACTTGGCAGGGACAATGTATGCATACAAGTCCTAACGATTCATCCGATGGAAAGAATCCAGGTACACTGGGTCAGCGGAGTGATATCTGGCACAAGAGATATCTTGTTGTTTCCTCTGGGCCAAACAACACTGCTTGAGATCCAGATGAGTTATGAATTTCCCGGAATAGGGCGCCATGATTCCAAAAGGCTTGCAGAATTGTTCCAAGCTGAGGCCGAACTTGCGGCTGACCTGATAAAAAGAAGATCCGAGGGGTTCGAATGCGACATTCCAATGGCGGAGAGATTGTGGGTGAATTAATTGGCAAAGACAAACAAAACTCAGATTCTTTATGATGATTCCAATGGCATGGATGCCATATCAAAGAAGATGGAAGCTTTGGATATTGCATCCCCGAAATGTCCTACTAGAGGATGCAAAGGAGCACCAATAATTACCGATACTTCGTCTGGTGAGATAATCTGCGGTTCATGCGGATTTGTGCTGCTTGAAAGATCTATAGATCCAAGCCCAGAGCACATCTCTGATGCATCAGAATTTATTTCAAAGGCAAGAACAGGGCCAGAGCAATCGCTTGCTATGTATGATATGGGGATGATGACTGTCATCTCAGACAAGGATGCTATGGGGCGCTCGCTGTCTAGCTACATGAAGAACACGTTTGGCAGGCTCAAAGTGCTTAACAGCAGAAGCAGGACAGCGTCATCTAACCGCACACTGCGGTCTGCGCTCTTGCTTCTCTATTCACTAAAAACAAAATTGGGCCTTCCAGATTCTACCGCGGAAAATTCTGCATATCTGTACAGGAAAGCAATGCAAAAGAGAATAACCATAGGCCGCAGCGCAAAAGGAATCATGTGTGCTTCCGTATATCTGGCATGCAGGCAAACTGATATCCCGCGTTCCCTCATTGACATCTCTCGGGCAGCCAACGTGAGCAAGAAAGAGGTTAGCCGGGCATGCAGAAACCTGATCGAAAAACTTGAGATGTCTCTTGATCCGTCAAATCCTGCAGAATTTGTAACCAAGATAGCACATGAGGCAAGCATAAGTGAAAAGACGCAAAGAGACGCATTGAAGATTCTCTTACAACTGTCTGAAAAAGGAATCTCGGCAGGCAAAAATCCAATGGCGCTGGCGGCTGCTACTCTGTATCTCTCATGCATCCTAAACGGAGAAAAGAAGACTCAGTTTGAAATTGCCAAGGCCTCTGGAATCACATCTGTAACCATACGAAATAGATACACTGCACTAAAAAAAGAGATTAAAATTCAGATGGAAAAAAACAAGAATCTCAACTAGTTACAAAAACCTCGTATCTTCTTTTTTCAGCTAACCAAGTGCCCTGGAATGTTTCTGGGTGTGGGGCCTTTCTCCGGGATATTTTCTTCTCATGTGTCCGGAAGGCCTGTCATGCAATAATTCAAGGAACCATGCCTCGTGTTCTATCTCTTCTCTGAGTATGTCCTTTGCGACATCGTAGGTTGCAGGATCTTTTCCTAGGGTCATATTGCACACCTTGTTCCAGTTTACAATGGCGCCCTGCTCGGCCTTTAGGCATTTTTCAAGAATTGCCTTGGCATCAGTTGGATTTGGGGGGAGCTGCAAAAATTCACAGCCTGACATTTTGATAAATGTCTGTGCGTCAAGCGGCAACTTGCCTCCAAGCTCATAAATTCTTGAAAGGCATGATTCAAAGTGGCTCAGGTCTTCGAGTCTTGCGTCTTCGATGACTCCCTTCAAAGACTCGCCCTCCATCCCAGTACAGTGGGCTCTTAGGTTTGTAAAATAGTAGTATGCCGTAAACTCTACAGATGCGTTGTAAACCAGGGCGCTTATCAATTCCTTTATGTTGACGCCGTTTTGTTCTAGAACCTTGACACCAATCACGCTTGGTTCCTTCTTTGTCACAGATACGACTCAGGCCTGCTGGAAGATATAAAGAGATCGTTGTATTGTTGCAAGGCTTAAAATAGTTAGCTAACTAATGATTAGTCATCTAAGCGATATGGCAAAATACGACTTTGAAACCAGCGTAGGGTTTGTAGTAAACAGTACTGCAAAGGCCTTTCAAAAAACTCTGGACCTGGAACTGAGAAAGAACGTGGGTGTGACAATCAGTCAATGGAGGGTGGTTGTAACCCTTATCCAGCATCCGGGACTGACGCAGAAAGAGATCGCAGACAAGGTCGGAATAGAGGGGGCAACGCTTGTACCAGTAATTGACAAAATGGAAAAAGAAGGACTGCTAAAAAGAAAACCGGATTCTAAAGACAGGAGAGTAAACAGAATATACCTGACTTCGCGTGCAGACTCTTTGTGGAACTCGATGATGGAATGTGCCTTGCATATACGAAAAGTCTCTACAAAAGAAGTATCGGAAGACGAACTTGTGACTACCATGAAAACATTGCGCAAGATATCAAAAAACCTGTCTGAGCATTTTGAGGTTGATACAGTGGTTGCTGTGCCAAGAAAAACTTTGAGATGAAATAAATGGTAATGTCAAAGGACCAAAAGGAAGCATCTTCTGATAAAATATCATCTACTGCATGGAAGACGCTCATTATACTTAGTCTTCTTGCAACCATGGTGATGTATGCAGAAACAATGCTAGTGCCAGCAATTCCAGACCTCATCAAAGATTTTCATATTTCATATGGCATATCATCATGGATTCTTACAACATATCTTGTGGCCGGAGCAATCATGACCCCAATTGCAGGAAAACTATCTGACATCTATGGGAAGAAAAAGATGCTAATTGTCATAATTATGATTTATGCAGTGGGGGTATCTCTTGGGGGATTTGTCACAAATATCTATGAGATGCTAGCAGTCAGAGTGATTCAGGGAATCGGCATGTCAATGTTCCCAATTGCCTTTGGATTGATAAGGGAACAATTCCCGATGCGCAAGCTTGCCATAGGACAGGGAGTGATAACATCCATGTTTGCAGCCGGTGCGGTAATAGGACTTGTTGCAGGCGGGCACTTGATTCAAAACTATGGCTGGCAGGCCACCTTCTTCTCGATAATTCCGATTGTATTGACATTGATAGCAGTTGTTCGGAAATTCATACATGTAAACGAAGTCCATCCGCAATGGAGGACGGAAGGACAGAATCAGAAGATTACCAGCTCGAAAAGCAACTTGGACATTCAAGGTGCAGTGACCCTTGCAGTATCCGTAACTGCCTTTTTGATGGCACTGACTTTTGTTGAGACCGGGGACTCGGTATCATTCTCTACGATGTTTGGCCTGGTTGCAATCGGTGTGGTCTATATGGTGCTTTTCGTAATAATTGAAAAGAGATCGGCCTCTCCGCTGATAGATCTGAAGATATTGCTCAACAAGACAATACTTCCGGCAAATGTTATGATAATGATTGTAGGCATGTCCATGTTCATGGTCTTCCAGACAATACCGGTGTTGGTTCGAAGCCCTGTCCCGCTTGGATTTGGGGAGGCGCCTGTCGCTACTGCAAACGTGCAATTGCCATTTGCACTGGTTCTGCTCATCTTTGGACCGACTTCGGGATTTATCATCTCAAAACTTGGTTCCACAAAACCGATAATCGCAGGTAGCATGATCGGTGCTGCAGGATTTGCAAGCCTTTTGTTGTATCATTCTACCGAGTTTACAATTTCTATCAGTCTTGCAGTCCTGTCCACTGGATTATCGCTTATCAACGTAGGTTCGATGAATGTAATCATGCTTGCAACTCCAAGACAGAATGTTGGAGTATCTCTGGGGATGAGCACGCTGATTAGAATAATTGGTGCATCTATAGGACCTGCAATGGCTGGCATGTTTATGCAGACTCATAAGACATCGCTGGCAGGAATAGCGGGCACATTTCCAACGCCTGATTCATACAATTTGATATTTTTCTGCGCCACGATTGTGTCAATTGCATCGGTAGGATTGGCCGTGTTCCTGAGAAAATCTGTTATTCAAACACTGGTTCATACCAAATAAGTCACTGGTCAACTGAGTTTTGACTCTCAAGTTTGCCTTTGAGTAAGCTTATCTCGTTTTTGGCAGCTTCGTATTCCTCCCTTGTTCTTGCCAGCGCAGCCTTTACTATGTCGATCTCCTTTTTTACGGCCTCGTATTTTGAATTGAGTGCAGCTGTTACTGCTCCTGCGGCTTCTACGACCTTTTTGGTATCGTCCTTCCTCCCTACTGATGCAAGCTCTTTTTCTATGAACTCCAATTCGTTCTTTACTATTATCACTTCTTTTTTCTTCAATTCCTGCTGCGATTTTAGGGACTCGAGTTCAGTTCTTGCTTTTTGAACTGCTTCGCTTTCCTCCTTGATCTCCTTTTTGGACTGGTCTATCTTTGATTGAATCTCCTCAAGTTCCCTCGTCTTGCCTTCTTTTTGAGATTCAATTGAGGATATCTCGTCTTTTATGCGCTGTATCTGCTGCCTTGCTGTCTCTGCCTCCTTCTGGGTGTATTGGGACTTTATCATGTCAAGCTCTGCCTTGGCTGCCTTGATCTGGTCAAGCGCTGACTCGCGCTCTTTTTTTATTGTGGCAATCTCTGATCTTAGGGAGTCTAGTTCGCCCTTGGCTGACTGGGATTCTTTTGTAGTAGCCTCGATCTCACTTTTTATTCCGTCAAGCTCACGTACATACGAATCAAGTGTGAGGGTATTTTCTTGTATTTCGTTTTTTATCTGGAGAAGTTCATTTTGCAATTGTTCTTTTTGATCCTGCTCTGCACTGCGTTCCTGCACGTTATCTTTTGAACTTTCTTCCTTGCCAGTTTCTTTCTTTGAGCGGCCAAAGAGCCCCATTAGTAGAACTTGTTGTTCATGGTAAGAAAAGCATTCCTCTTTTCAAGAATAAAGAAGCTAGGCAATTTTCTTCTTCTTGAGGAAGCTTATGTAAAAACCCAGACCTCCTATGGCAAATCCAAATGCGATTATGGCAATGCCTCCAACCAGGTCATTTTTAAAGTAGCCTGGAGCAAACACGAAAATTAGTATTCCTATTGCAATCATGACCATGCCGCTTCCTTTGGGTCTGTTATGTTCGTTGTGCGCCATATCTAGAGGTGTTCAGAGATGACAGCAGCTGCTTTTTTTCTTCCAATGTCTAGTATGAACGGCCCAAGTTTTGGTCCTCTTTCTGCAGCCAGTATTATCTGGTATAGAATCTTGAAAAAGTCCTTTGGCTGGACTCCGTTGTTTTTTGCAATCTGGTATATGTCATTTTGCAGATCCGCAGGCTCGCTGTCAACAGACAAGATGTTCACAAGCTCCGACAATGCCTTTTTTGTCGCATCATCTAGATGTACTTCTACCTTGGCTGGCTTGTCAAAATCATCGGCATAATTTCCCGCCAGTATTATCAGCTGATCAATTTCTGCAGAAGATTCGCTTATTGTCCTGTATTCTACAAGTTTTTTTGCCACTTTGGAAACCCTGTCCTCCCTGAATATCTTGCACAACTGTACAAGCAATCTGTAATTCACGTATGGCGCCTGGCCTTTGGGGGGATTTAACAGGTTCACGTATTCATACAGTCCCTTTGTCTTTACTGTCTTTGCCTCGTTGTCGAGTTTTATCTTTCCAAAATAAATATTCTCAAGCTCGTGATATTCGTCCATCAGTGCGGGTATGTCTTCAAAGCCGACCTCACGCGTTCCAGTGATTCTCTTGTATAGGAGAAGCAAGATCGACTTTGGAGTTCCATATCTTAGCCATGCCTGTGAGGTCACCACGTTTCCAAGCGATTTGGATATCTTTTTGCCGCCCTTGTCAAGGAACATCTCGTATTTTACATGCGTTGGGTGGTGAAAACCAAGTATCTCATCTGCAACCCAGTCATTGACCTTGACAGAGTCCATGATGTCTTTTCCATATGCCTCAAATCTTATGTCAAACGCCTGCCATCTTGCTGCAAACTCTACCTTCCATGCAAGCTTTCCAAGGTCCTTTGTGATGTCAGCAACTCCGTCATGTCCGCACCCGTCAAGAACTTTGGAACCTATTGTAGTGCTACTGCATTTGTATTTGATCTTTTTCTCGTCTGGAAGATACTCATAAGCAACCGCGGTGTACAACCTACCGCAGTTTGCGCAAACCGGAAAGTAGGGCAGAGCTTCCTGGTATTTTTCCTGCCCTACAAGTTCTGCAATTTTTTCTCCAATTTTTTTGCTGTTTGTGAGAATTGTATGCATCTGATCTTTTAGCAGACCGTTTCTGTATGTGTCAACTCCTCTCTGAAACTTGTACTTGATTCCCAGCTTGTCAAGTCCGTCAAGAAGGAGGCTGCTCATGTGCAGGCCGTACGAGTCGTGGCATCCAAATGGATCGGGAATGAACGAAACAGGCTTGGCGATGTGATCTTTTAACCAGTCAGGAAGCCCCTCGGGTATCTTTCTTAGTCCGTCAAGATCATCTGAATACGCGACAAGCTCTGATCTGTATCCCATGTTTTCAAGTGCCATCTTTATGCCGTATGCCCTGACTGCATCTCCGAGACTTCCAATGTGGGGAATGCCAGATGCGCCAAGACCGCTCTCAACTCTTATGATGTCAGTGCTTCGTCCAAGGGACTTTTCTCTCTGAAGAAGCTCGTCTGCAAGCTTGTCTATCCACGTTCCCCTTCCGATTATTTTTTGTTCTTCCATTATGCCAATTCCTTTGACATGTAGGGACCGCACAATGCATATCCCTGTTTTCTATAGTATTCTCTTGTACCTACTGCACTTATGACAAGAAGGTTCTTTGCATCAAACTCTTCCCTTGAAATTCTTTCCGCCTCTCTCATCAATTTTTTTCCAAGTCCAAGATGCTGTATCCCATCTTTGTCGCGCTCGCCAAGCTTGAGTGATTTGCCGTATACGTGGAGTTCCCTTACTATGCACGTATTGCCCGAGACTTCGCTTCTGTGAGCAATACTGCTTGGTTTTCTCAGTCTCAAAAACCCGAATATCTTGTCCTTTGAATCGTCGTATGAAAGAAATACCTCTTGTCCGCAGGAAGATTCGTAATTTTCCCTGTTCATCATGATATCGTCAATGTCAATCAAGCCGTCTGACAAGCCAGCCTCCCTGCATCTGATGCACTTGCAGGAAAGGTTTTGTTTCTTGAGATTTTGCTGAACTATCTGGCGCAGGTTGCCAAGGTTGGGGCCGGAAATGATCTGGTCTGATGATATCTCACGCTGCATCCTCATTATCCTTACCCATCTTGGGATTATCTTTTTCATTTCGGTTAGAACTTTGATCATGTCATCATGCGAGTACGGCAAGAACTTGCCTTCCTTGTAGGACTCGTAGAGCGGAGTATTTTCAAGAACCAGTGTCGGGTAAATCTTCAGCATGTCTGGTTTTAGAGCGGGATCTGAAAACAACTTTTTGAAGTCCTCGATATCCTCTTCAGGGGTCATGGTTGGAAGTCCTGGCATCATGTGTGCTACAATCTTGTATCCTGCATCTTTTGATATCTGAAATGACTCTACCACGTCTTGGAATGAGTGGCCCCTGTTGACAATCTGATACACTCTATCGCGAAGAGTCTGTACCCCGATCTCGACTCTTGTTATTCCATAGTCAAGCATCAAGTCTACATGCTGCGCCTTGCAATAGTCTGGTTTTGTTTCAATGGTAAATCCGACGTTTCTGATGTTTGCGTTTTCATTGTTTTTCTTGGCTGATTCCAAGTCTACCGAATCAAATCCATTTAGTGCATCAAAACACGACTTGATAAATGACACCTGATAATCCTTTGGCATGAAAAGAAATGTGCCTCCTACGATCACCAGCTCAAGTTTTGTACTGTCATGCCCATACCCAATCAGGTGTTCCAACTTGTCAAGGACTTGCTTTTTTGGGTCATAGCTGTTCAATATAGCATTTTGTGTAGAAGGCTCGCGACCTGTATAGCTGTTGGGCGTGTTAAATTCGATTCCACCGGGGCAATACGTGCACCTTCCATGCGGGCAGGCATATGGCTTTGGCATGAGTGCAATTACTGCAACCCCAGAAGCGGTCTTGACAGGTTTTCTAACAAGCGCCCTCTGAAGCTTGGCAAAATCCTGCCCGCTAACTGATGCAAGAATCTCGTAATTTCTCGGTATCCTCTCTAGCGAATACTTGGTACAAATTCGCTTAACCTCGCGCTTTACGTCTTTGTTTGTGGGCTCTGTTATTGCAAGCAGGTTGTGAGAAATTTCCCTGCATGCGTCTTCAAAGCTTGTCCCTATCTGCTGCACGCATTGCTTGGACAAGTTGGGTATTAAATCCTAATCTGAACGTGCAAAAACAAAACCCTTTTTGGCAATCAAGACAATCATAAAATCCAGAGAATACTGAAATGACGATTGGTTACGTGGCGATTCACTGTGACATGGGAAGGGAAGTCCAAACATACGAGCGCATAGTGACCACGCCTCATGTGAGGGAGGTAAGCATTGTAATGGGGCTATATGATATTGTCTGCAAAATAGAGGCAGACACTACAAAAGAGCTGGAAAACACGGTCATGCAGATAAGGAAAATCCCTCATGTTCTGACTACTATGACGCTACTAGTACTGTAAATCACGCTATCTTCAGAGAATCTACAAAGACTCCCTTCTTGTCCTTGATCTCTCCAATCTGCCTGCTGTGCATCCCGTGTTTTTTGAATATCTCGTTGATTCTTTCCTCCTCTTCTTCTGGTGAAATCAGGCAAAAACCAATTCCCATGTTAAACGTCTTGTGCATCTCCTCTTTTTCTACATCCTGATTTTCAATGATCTGAAATATTTCTGGAGGCTCGGGAAGACTGTCTATTACATATCCGGCTTTTTTGAGACGTAAAAGCTTGGTAAAAGATCCTCCTGTTATGTGTGCAAGTCCATGTATGTCGCATTCCCTGACTGCCTCAAGCACTGGCTGAACATAAATCTCAGTCGGCTCCAAAAGCGCCTCACCTAAAACTCCAAGTCCTCTTATCTTATCGCGCAAAGAATATTTTGAAAGCAAGACCTTTCTTGCAAGTGAATATCCATTGGAGTGCAGCCCACTGCTCTTTACACCAATTATCACATCACCCGTGTTTATGTTATCTCCAAGAACCATGTTTTGCTTGCCAAGAATTCCGACCACCGTTCCTGCCAAATCGAAAGAGAAATTTTTTCCTGCTATGAGGTCAGGTAATATGGCCGTCTCTCCGCCTACTATTGGAACTTTGGATTTTTTGGCACCCTTGACAAGACCGCGTATAATTTCCTTGAATATTTTTTGATCATTTTTGTTTGCTGCAATATAATCAACAAATGAAACTGGTACGGCTCCAGTGCATATTATGTCATTTACATTCATGGCTACGCAGTCTATGCCTATGGTGTCATACTTTCTCATCATCTGAGCAATTATTACCTTGGTGCCGACTCCGTCTGTGTGGGTAGCCAGCATCTTTCCGCCTGGAATCTCGACTATCCCAGCATAATGGCCAAAACCAGACATTGTCTTTATTCCATTTCGCAGCTTGTGAGTGGACGAGATTAGCCTGCCTATGCTTGCCTGGCTTTGTTTTATCTTACTGATGTCAATTCCTGCATCCTTGTACGTCACTCCCATTGAATCTGCTCCTATTGCTTGGGATAAAAGAATTTTGTATTGTATGTCTGTATATGGCAGGAATCAGATGGTCTTTTGAGTAAACAAGTCAAGCATGGTCCTTCCCTTGTCTGTTATGGAATAAACCATGTTTGCACCTGCAGGCTCTTTTCTTATGAAGCTGTACGCCATGCAAAAATGCAGATAGTTCAGAAAAGACCTTTTCATCCTTATGTTTGATTTTACGTAAAGGTCTGAAAATGTCATGGGGCTGTACCTTAACTGATACAGTAATTTGAGAATCGATATTGTACTAAAATCCCGCGCACGCGTCTTTACCGAGTCTAGAACCTGCTCGTCTCTTTTTATTATGAAATCCGAGAACTGATCGGCCACTTCAAGTGGGATGTACGTCATTCTTGTTCTCATTACGGTAGTGGTACGGTAATGTACTTTATTAATCTAGCTGGTGGTTTTTTTGAGCTGTTCCATAGATTTTTTGAACAATGGACTGTCAATCTCTATGCCTGAAATTTGTATTGCAAACGCTATTTTTGGCCGATGCAATTTGTTTTTATCCAAGATGCACCGAAGTCCCGACATGCATAGTGCTTTTGTTCTCATGAACGCAGAGCTTGGCAAGGAAAATCACATTGTAAATGAGATTAAAAAAATTTCCACTGTCAAGGAGGTATATCCTGTCTATGGCGTATACGATGTTCTGATGGTAATTGAATCAGACTCTATGGAGACCTTGCGTGAGACCATAACTTCACAGATTAGAAAACTGGATGGAATCAAGTCAACCCTCACCATGATAATTGTCAAAGATCAATAAACGTCTCTTTCTCTTTATCGTTTAATAAAAGCAGTAAAGACAGGAACTGTGGGTTGACTAACGACTTTGTCATGTTGCTGGCTTGGTTGGGCGAACTGCTTGTCTCAAGCTGGCTGCTCTCTGCTGGGGCAGAGCACTTGTCGGAGCGATGGGGGGGAAGGTTTGTTGGAAGGACGCTACTTAGCATAGCCACCACCCTGCCTGAGATCGGAATCGTAGTGGCTGCTGCAAAGGAAGGCTCCTATGACATCGCAATTGGTTCTGCCCTTGGAAGCAATCTTTTCATGATGACACTGGGGCTAGCAGTCATGTTGATAATTGCAACCACACGTCTGTCAAAATCACCTCAAAAATTCGTAGACGTCAAGGAGTTTAAGCTGGACAAAATACTTCTTGTAGTCACTGCTGTTGTTGGCGCTCTTACGTTTGTAAACGGATATGATATACGTGACGCAATCCTGTTCTCCGGGCTGTTTGGAGCCTATCTTTACCTTGCATACCGTGAGATGAGAAAAGAAAAGGAGCAAGAAAGGTTTGAATCCCAGTTACATGAAGACGCAAGACAAAAGACATCAAAAAAACACTTTGCCCGTTCAATGTTGCTCTTTGCAGTTGGTACTGCAGGCATATTCTTTGGGGCCGGGCCTTTTGTCAACTCGTTGCAGGGACTTGCTACCGACACAGGAGTATCGGTCGTAATGCTTGCCATAATTATAAGTCCTATTGCCGGAGAGATGCCTGAGAAGATATCTATGATACTGTTGGCAAGAAAAGGAAGCAAAGGCGTGTCAATAGCAGTAGCAAACGTCCTTGGCTCAAAGATAGTCAACAATACATTGCTACTTGCCGTGGCAATTTTTGCTGCAATAGCCTACAAAGGATTTGGGACCGTGATATCAAACACATCTCTTTTAGAGAATCAGATGATACTTGTAACTGTCATAACCATCATTGCACTGGTACCAATGTTTCGAAATAAGCTTGATCTTCGTTCTGGTATGCTGTTGTTGGCACTCTATGTTATAGGAATCGGATTCCAGTTTGTTATGGCAAGCCATTAGATAGGGGTCACTCTAATTCCGTCTACCTTGACTGAGGGAGCAACACAGGGAAGCGCGCTCCACTGGAGTACGTTTCTAGAGTCATTTCCTATGCCTGACACGTTTTGAAGAAGCGTGGGAAGGCTGTGCACTATTCTTACAGCCCTGCCTGCATTTACTATCTTGCCGTTTTCTATTATTCTTATTCCGCTTCTTGCAGTGCATGAAAAATCGCCGCGTTCTGGATTCACTAAATAGGTATACCAGAGCCTTCCTACAAGCAGGCCCTTCCTGGTATCGCCAATCATCTCGTCTCTGTTCATACGCCCTTCAATTATCTTCAGGTTGTGCGGGGCTGGGATTGGAATGGGGTCGGCAGTTCTACCCATGGGCGTACCCATTCTGGACGCATTGCCTGTAGATTCCACGCCTTCTTTGAATGCGTAAAACGAATCTGAATAAGTACCTGAAAAAACACCGTCCTTTATCAGGTCTCTTGTTTTTGTGGGAATTCCTTCGTCATCAAATGGCTTGCTACCTATCCCATCTGGATGGTGCGGATCGTCAATCAAGGAAAATTGTTCTACTGCAACTTTTTTGCCCAGTTTTTCTGCAAAGCAGCTCCTTTTTTCAGAATACACCTTTAGGTTAAAGTTTGAAGCAAAAACAAAAGCAAGCATCTCGCCTATCGCATATGGCTCAAAAATTATGGAATATGTGTCAGACTCGCAATTCTGAGGATTGATCGAGCCTATGCACATCTCTTTTGCCTCTGTTCCGATCTGATTAGGTGAAAAGGAATCTTTTGTTCTGCAAGACATTGCCCCAATGCCGCTAACCGGGGTATTTCCATGGTCAGAATCAGTGTTGATGGTACCAGAAATGTACGTGGCCTTGTCTGCAAAATTCAATCCATTTGTATTTGCAATCTTGAAATTTTCAGATACTATGTTCAATGACCCTGAAATCCTTTTTATCTTCTCATGAGATGCAGAATTTATCATCATACCAGCAATCTCGATGGCTTCTTTCCCGGTTGTCTCTTCTAGTTTTTTATCGTATGTTTTTTCAACCTTTGAAAATTGCAAAGTACGTGGGAGAGATTTCCAAAAGGACTTTGACTGGAGAAATGACTGTGTTTGCAGTGCCTTGTCTACCAGGTCTGTTTCAACATCGGTAGAAAAGGCAGACAGAATCTTTTTCTCATGTATTAACCGTACGCCAAGCCCTTGCTCGTAGTTTCGCTTTATCTCTGCTATTTCAGAGTCAGTTATTCTTACCGTGGTTATCTTTTTCTTGACGTATACTGCCTCACATTCGTCAATGTGTAATGCTGATGCTTTGCGAAGAATCTGCTCGCAATTTGGCAACTAGCTTCGCCTGTTGTTTTTGAATCTGTACTTGTCAAGCTTTATCAATTCTTGATATGATCCAAAGCGACCCGCATCTTCCACGGTATCTAGCATGTCTTCTTTCTCATCTGAATCATATGTTTTGATTATGTCGTATCTTGTTGTTCGCTGGGCAGGAATTCTTCCTATCTCCCTTACAAGTCGTCTTATCTCGCGGGGCCTTATGAGCTGGCCATATTTTGCTCCTGCGGCAGTTGAGATGCTTTCATTGATTAAAGTACCTCCAAAGTCATTTGCTCCGCATGTGAGCAGCAACTGAGACATGTTTGTGCCTTCTTTGACCCATGACGTCTGGATGTTATTGATGTAATTGTTTAACATGATGCGAGAAACTGCATGTGTCAATATGGCGTCTCTGCCGTCCGCACCGCCCTTCAAACCGTCGTGTAGTTTTTCTTTGAACATTGGAGCTTCAGAATGAATGAAATTAAGGGGGACAAACTCTGTAAAGCCTCCTGTCTCCTTTTGTATGTCGCGTATGACGCCAATGTGTCTTGCTCTGTCTTCCGCTGTCTCAAGATGACCAAACATCATGGTAGAAGTGGAGGGGATTCCAATCTTGTGTGCCGTCTTTATCACCTCGATCCATTTTTTTACGCTAATTCTTCCAGGCGAGATTTTATCGCGCAATGACTGGTCTAAAATTTCTGCAGCAGTTCCGGGAAGCGAGTTCACACCGGCATCCTTTAATCTGTGCAGGTATTCCTCGATTGAGACATTGGATCTAGTTGCACCATACAGAACCTCTTCTGGTGAAAATCCATGTATGTGAATATCGCTAGTTTCTTTTTTTATCGCCCTGCAAATGTTTTCATAGATGTCTGCGTCCATGTCTGGGGGAAGGCCTGCCTGAACACATACCTCTGTGGCACCAAAATCTCTTGCCTCTCTTGCCCTTTTTACTATCTCTTCTATTGGCAGGAAATATCCTTCTTCCTCGCGAAAGTCTCTGCTAAAGGCGCAAAACCCACATTGTTTTATGCAGACATTGGTAAAGTTGATGTTTCTATTGACTACATATGTGACGATGTTTCCTACTCTTCTTCTACGTAACTCATCTGCAACCATGGCCAGGAGGTGAAAATCAAGCCCTTCTGCAGAAAACAGTCTTGTTGCCTCTGTTACAGTTATCTCTTTTTCAGACAGTGCCCTGTCCAGAGTGCCGGCAATTTGAGGATCTGCATACTTGAGAAGCGAATCAATCAGGGCAATCTGTGTCATTTCAGATACTCCATACTTACTAGACCATCAGAATCTGATATTTCAAGCATTTTAGATTTCAAGTTAGAATCTGCCATGTGGAAGAATTCTGGATACACTGGAAACCTTGCTCTCAACTCGAATCCTGCGTTTCTGCAGTTCTCTTGCACTGTGTCAATTGAAGGCCAGGCAAACTCGGGATTTACATAATCGGGTGTAATTGGTGATATTCCTCCCCAGTCATTTATTCCTACTTGGAGAAAGTCAGGATAGGAATTGGGAGACAGGTTTGGTGGAATCTGTATGTTCATTTCTGGCATGACTAGTCTTGTCAAGGCAACCAGAATCTTGAAATATTTTCCTTCTGGTCCGGGAACATCTCGCATCATGGTATCTGATT
This sequence comes from Nitrososphaerota archaeon, assembly GCA_028867785.1. Taxonomy (GTDB): domain Archaea; phylum Thermoproteota; class Nitrososphaeria; order Nitrososphaerales; family Nitrosopumilaceae; genus Nitrosotalea. The sequence goes on along the minus strand of JAGWFS010000001.1, from coordinate 341,226 downwards.
TTGGCTGAAAGTTTTGCAGTATTATCTCCTGAATGTGGCCGTATTTTTGATGAATTGACCTTAACGTAAATATGGAATCAATCAACTCAAAGGGGCTCTCACCTATTCCTATCAAGAGACCAGTTGTCATTGGTATGGATAGATTGCCTGCATTTTCCAAGACGTGAATTCTTGCTCTTGGATTCTTGCTTGGAGCAAACTCATGAGGCATGTTTTTCCCCGTCATTCTTTCACTTGAATTTTCAAGCATTACTCCCAAGCTAACATTGGTTTTTTTCAGCTGGTTCATCTCAGATTTTGTCAGGTTGCCTGCATTGGTGTGTGGGAATATACCTGCATTCAGGGCAATTTCTGATGCGTGAACAAGATATTCTGCAGTACTTGAAAAACCGTTTTCCGCCAGCCATGTCTTTGCCTCGTCATACTTTTGCTCAGGTCTCTCGCCTGTGACAAATAATGCCTCGGTGCACCTGTACTTTCTACCTATGGAAGCAAGATTTGTGATGTCCTGCTTTGACATCATGGAAACTTTTGATTCTCCAGGTTCTGCCTTGTAGGTGCAGTAAGAACATGTGTCCCTGCATAGATTTATCAGATTGAAAAAAACCTTCCTTGAATAAGTGACTCTTTTTCCCCTGTTCTCGTTTCTGAGGATCTGTGCTGCTTTGTAAAGTTCAAAGGGATTATTTTCCGCCTCTTGGTAAATCTGATAAGCTTCATCATTTGTAATCTGTCTTCCATCAAATATCTTGTTTAATAATTCAGATTTTAGAATTATCTTGCTCAACTAGTTTTGTAGCTTAGGCAGTTGTATTTATTCTTGTACTAGAACTGGTTTGGTCTCTGCTGGAGGGTAAGTGTAACCTGCATGTCTTTGCCGTCCCGAATTATTGTCAGAACCAGCTTGTCTCCAACCGATTTTTTATCCTGCAAATAATTTAGCAAGTCCTCTATTTTCTTGATGGGGTATCCGTCTGCTGCTATGATGATATCGCCGCCTATTTTGTATTGAGTGCCATTGATGGTTTTTGTTTCCTTGTATCCGTGCAGTCCAGCTTGTGCCGCCGAGCTGTTGGGAACTACTGTATAAATGAGAAAACCTGATGATGTCGGTAGTTGCAACATGCTGGATAAATCCTGGTCAATACTTGTTCCGGTTATGCCAAGCCACGGATGATCGTAATGTCCTGTCTGTATGAGAACTGGAACTATTCTCTTCATGGTATTGGACGGAATTGCAAAACCCACTCCAGAAAATTCCCCTGTCTCAGATTGAATTGCTGTGTTTATCCCTATGACTTCACCCTGCATGTTAAGCAGAGGGCCCCCTGAATTTCCAGGATTTATCGGGGTATCAGTCTGAATCACATTTGGTATGGAAAAGGAACTGTGTGGCGGGTCCAGCAATCTGCCTAGTTGACTTACTATGCCAGATGTCAGCGAGCCTGTTAGGCCAAAGGGGTTACCTATTGCTGCCACTTGGTCTCCAATTCTAACCTCTGACGAGTCTCCCAGAAGCAAAGGATACAAAACGTAAGAACCAGGTTCAACTTTGACTACTGCTAAATCAGCATATGGATCAGTGCCAACCACTTTGGCAGGTAAAGAATGACCATCATGAAAAACAACTCTGATCTTAACCTCATCTTCTACCACGTGGTTGTTTGTTATTATGTGTCCGCTGGTATCGTATACAATTCCAGAACCAATGTCTCTGTCAACTGTAGAATTGTTTGCCTTGTTAACTATGATCTGAACTACTCCTTGATCAGATTTGGCAAAAAGATCTGCCACACTAAGCTGGAAGTTTTTCATAATTGCCTGATCAAAAGGATTGGCCTGGGTCGTCTGATGTAAAGCATCAGGACTGGCTGGAGATATGATGAAAATTGATATCAATACAAGTACGACAGCACAGTATATTCCGCCTAAAATAACGCTGGTCTTATCCAAGGATGGGCATTATAGTTGGTAGTCATATAATATTTTGTTTCATATGTCTAAAATCAAAAATGCATGTTAGGAGATTTTTTCAAGAAGCGATTCTTTGTTCTCATAGTAGAGACGCAAAACATCCTCATCTAATGATCTGAGAAGATAGAGCATCCCACCTTTTCTTATTTTTCTGATCTCTTTTATTGTGTATATCTTGTCCGCGTCTTTCTCGGAATCTGTTATTCGTACCATGTCTCCGCGATTAAATGCATTCATAGTTATGCCAAAAGACAGAATGTAGATTAATCTTGCGCATAAATTGGTAGATCGTACAAGTCAACACCAGGCCAAGTTTCTGATTAACTAGTCTTGATGCAGCTTTTCCATGTTGTGACTCTCTTTTGTGACAAGATAAATTCCTGCTAACATAAGCGCGATCGCCAGAATTTGATATTCTCTAATATTTTCGTGCAAAAATATGGTTGCAAAGAACAGGCCAAAAACTGTGCCAGTAGAATAGATGAGCATGGTCTTTACGGTTCCTATCCTCCTAAGACTGTGCAAAAACAAGTAAAGCGCAATGCCAAAACCTATCATGCCGACCAGAAGCAAGTTTGGAATCTCAAACAGCGTGACGCCTATTGGAATCTTGAGCGCTAGCGCAAAAATGAAAAGTATGCCGCCTCCGATAATTCCTTTGAGCTGTACTAGTCGTGATATGTCAATACGCTGGGCTGCAATCTTGCTTATGTTGTTGTCCAGCGCCCATAGCGCCATTGACAGTATTATCAGCAGGTTGCCTTCCTTTCTCAAATTAAAAAAAACGCCTGAAAACTGTAGGTTTGTAGTAACTATGAAAACACCTGTCAGAACCAGCGTTACGGCCAGATATCCACGTGGCCTGAGTTTTTCTTTGAAGAAAATCAATGCAAAAAGAACCGTAAATATTGTCTCTGAATTGGAAAGGACTGCGGTATCCGACGCAGTAGTTTGCTCTAGTCCTGTGAAAAATAAGACGGGTGCAAGTATGGCGCCTGACACGGTTATTGCGAGTATGAGTGGCCAGTCCTTTGCTTTTACCTGAAAGCCTTTTACTTTGTATGACAGCGGAACTGAGGAAAGAGCAGCAAGCAGGTATACCAGTGCACCATACATTATTGGGTTGGTGTTTGCAAGTACGGGCTTGGAAGCAGTTGATATCGAGCCGACCAGAACGGCACATAGGATCGCAGACGCGTATCCTATCCTAGTTGATTTTGCATTGAGCTGGATCAATACAATCTGAGGCTTTGATGCCCACCTAAACTCTTTTCTAAATGGAAAACCCGTGTTTAGAAAATTCTCTTACTACAAGCTAATGGAGTTTTGAACTGTATTTACCATGGAGTATGTTCTGCCTCTCCAGGTTACGGCCTTGCTGCTCTTTGCATTTAAAATCCCGCTTGCAAATCCGCTTACAATTGTGAAACTTCCAAGGGGCGCGCACAAGGCATACTTGGCAGCAAGTCCAAGTCCCTTGGTCGCATCCATGATGCTTGCAAGATAAACCAGTCCTGATGCAATCAAAGATACTGCAAACAGGACTGCAAATGACGTAGATAGAGACTCAAATACGGCAGAATATGCTACGACTGGAAATGGCACGAACAGCAAAAATAACACGGCTACAAAGATCCCGATAGCTACACTCCTTGATTGGAAATATAATGGAACCATTAATCGCTTCAGGGCATGCCATAGCGTTGCCCAGTCTCTTGCCCATACTGCCTCAACCAGATGTTCACCACGGACCATTTTCATGTTGAATCCAGACTCCTTTACTTTTTTGCCAAGTGCCCCATCTTCCACCATCTCGTTTTTTACTCCTTCGTGCGTGCCAACGCTGGAATATGTTTCTCGTTTTATGATGAAGAAGCTACCAAAAAAATAACCCGTCTTTTTCGAAGAATCGTTTACTCTGAGTGCAGAAAACCTTGTATGCAAAAATGTGGAGAGCACGGGCAGGGCAATTTTTGTCCAAACATCCAAACAAAGCATCTTTGGAATGACAGTCAGGGCGTCCAAGTTTTCACTTAGCAGATGCGACACAGAAAGCGAGATGGTATTTCTGGAATGGGTTGTGTCAGCGTCCGTAAAAAGCAGCAGTTCGCCTGTGGATTTTTTGAAACCTTCTACACACGCCCAGTTTTTTCCCACCCATTTTTCGGGCTTTGGTCCGGCAAGTACGTACTTGACCTTGGGGTTGTCTCTGGCAATTTTCTTGATTATCTCTCCTGTCTTGTCTTCTGACACGTCGTCTATCACAATTATCTCGTAATTTTCATAATCCTGGTTGATAAGTGAGCTCAGGCATTTGGCAATAAAATTTTCTTCGTTTCTTGCGGGTAATATGACGGAAACTTTTGGGGTTCCATGTGGTTTTGAGTCAAACTTGTCCAAGAAAGGAGAATTGTGAAATGTTATCCACATTGATCTGATCAGGAGGATCCATGTTAGCGCTACGCCTGTCATGATTGCAACTAGGACATAATTCAACACGTCTACGGCAATATCCATCTGCTATCTCTCGGCTTCTTCTTTGATGCTTTGCAATGCCTGCTCTGTACCGCTTTGGATGTGTTTTTTTACCATGCCTGTGAACATGCCCATCATACCTGTAAGTTTGATATCCCAAACAGCCTCAAGCTTTGTCTTTTCGCCTTGAGATGCAAGCGAGATTGTCTTTGTTCCATCAATTATTCCCTTTGTGAATTGTATGTGAATTTTTTCTTTGGGTTGTATTGTGACAGTTTGCATGCATTTCGAGTCCTTGAAAGCAATGGTAACTTCCCGGGTAACTGTATTGCCATCTTTTGATACGTTTCGCACTTCCTTGGTCCCCTTCCAGAATCTTGGTTCTGAATCAAGATCTGATGCGACATTCCAGACCTTGTCAAGTGGGGCGTTTATCTCGACTGACGCTTGAATCTGGGCCATGTATTAGAGAATTCTGCATTCCTATTTATTTTGTGAGATGTCATGATTGGATCTAAAGTATGACAAATCTAAATGACACGCCCTTCCATTTGGTTCGAAATCAATTTTAATGAGGCAAAAAGAGAACCACTGTGGATCCTATAACATACGATGATTTTGCTAGACTTGAAATCCGCGTGGCAAAAATAGTTGAAGTCGAGAAAATCCCAGGCAAGTCAAAAATCATAAAAGGCATGATAGACTTGGGCGAAGAAAAAAGACAGGTGATAATAGGCGGTGCAGAATATTATCAACCGGAAGATCTGGTGGGAAAAAAAGTAATAGTGTTGGCAAACTTGGAGCCTCGAAAGATTGCCGGCATAGAATCAAACGCAATGCTCTTGGCTGCTGACCTCAACGACAAGCCGTTTTGGCTCACTGTCAACGAAGACGTTCCGCTTGGAACAAAGATAAAATAATTACAAAAAATCTATTTGGCAACATCAGATGACTATCTTGCCTGGATTGAGAATGTTGGCAGGATCAAAGAGTTGTTTAATCTTTCTAAACTTGGAATAGATCTCACTTCCGTATTGTACCTTTACAAATTTTGATCTAGCCAGTCCGTCCCCATGTTCGCCAGTTATAGACCCTCCTATGCTTATGACCCCGGAGAAAAACTCTTGCGCGATCTTTCCAAGCAAACGGCTGTCTTTTTTCTTCAATATCGGTCTGATGTGGAGATTGCCATTGCCCGCATGGCCATATGTGATTACTCTCATGGGATACTTTGACGTTAGATGTTCTACCAGGTCAAGCAAAAGAGACAGCCTGTGAACTGGAACCGTAGCGTCTTCTATCAGTGAAGAAGCTGTTTCCTGTTTTGAAGTGCTCTTCAAACTGTACGACAGGGCTGAATTTCTATATGTCCACCATTGCCTAATCTGTCTAGGGTCCGAGGTTACCGTAACTATTCTGCCCGACAACACGTGTTTGGCTTTTATTTTCTTTTTTGTCACACTGTCATCAAACTCTACAAAGAGTAAGCATTTTGCTCCTCTCGGCAGTCGCGTCTTGATGTGTCGCACAATGTTGCGGTCTATTATCTCCACTGATGACGGCCCGATCTTTAGAATTCTGGGCGCATCTGCGACGGCCTCTTTGATAGTCCTGTATGAGGTTATGATCAAGACAGTTCGCCTTGGAAGAGATATTGTTTTGAGTCTGGCAGAAACAATTATTCCGAGAGTTCCTTCTGAACCGGCTATTATTTTCTGGGTATTCGAGTTTGCTGTCACCTTGTCAATCCTGTAGCCGCAGGAGTTCTTTGTTATTCTTGGGAATTGTTTTTGAATGTCCGAGCCTATGATTTTTAGGACTTTTTTTGCAATGGCATTACTCTTGGGAAAACTAACAAGATTTCCTTTTGACGTGACAATTTTTATGCCAATGAGATTGTCTATGGTACTACCATACTTGAGTGAGTGGCTACCGCTTGCATTGGTTCCTATCATGCCGCCGACAGTACAAAATGGGCCAACTGACGGATTTGGGCCAAAAAATTTGCCATGTTTTCTTAAAACCCTGTCAAGCTCTCCCTTGAAGACGCCACTACCAACTTGTACAACCCCGTGTCCGATCCTGACTGTGTTAAAATGTCTCATATCCAAGATTATTCCCCTTCCAAGTGCTCCGCCAACGAGACCTGTACCTCCTCCTCTTGGAGTGACGGGAATTTTATGGCGTGACGCAAATTTCAGGATTTTGATTACGTCTTTTTCATTTCTGGGAAAAGCCACCGCTGCAGGTTTTACTATGTAAGAGCTAGCATCCATAGAATAGGAGTTTAGCGTAATGTCATCCCATGATATCTTGCAGGTTGTTTTTTCTGAAAGCCTTGGACCTATCTGGCTTTGCAACATGTTGTTTCTTGGAGTCTTGGGTTAAAAAACAATTTAATTTTCCACAAAGATTTAATTTGGTTCGTACCAGCTTTTTCAATATTGGATTTTCTAGGTATGAATTTGGACAAGCTTCTCAACACTAATGATAACTCTAATCCACTGATATGGCTTGTGTGGATAGTTCCAATTTTTGTCTTTATGCTTTACGGTCAAAAAATCCAGTTGCAGGTTACTTCTTCTGAAATCAACAAGTCTCTTGAAAAGCTAAAGATGTACCGAGATGACACTAGAAAGGAGCTTGCAGATTATATCAAAACCACAGTAAAGCCAAGCTGGGACATTCCCTCTAGACTTGACAGGTATTTTGAATACTTTACAATAATGCCTGTCGATATGGACCCAAACGGCCTAGTCCCTAAAATCATGCACATGATGAAAAGCAGGGAGGACTTTACAAAGACCCAAGTCAGGGCGTTTGCACCTGAACTGAGCGCACTTGAAGCAAGCAAGATAATAAACATTCTAGAGGTAGTTACAACAATACATCTGCTTTACAAAAGCGTTAGGCACATGTTCCTTACCGCAAAAAAACAAAACAACTTTCCACTTATTTTGCCGCTGCAGATGATGATTCCGTTTATCATGGAGGAGGCAGACGCGCTTAAAACCGCGGTATCTGCATTCAAACAAGGCCAGCCAATCGGGGACGGGATAGGCCCCATGATCGTAGGCAAGATGATGCTTGATACGGAAAAAATGCAAGCAGTGCAGGAAACAGTCTGGAGTGAAAAAGACTTTGAAGGTAGAAGACTCTTGTTATTGAAAGCCGAGGGACCTGCGGGAACAGTTGGGAAACCAGGGGAGGCAGCTGAAAAAATCATCTCAGAGAAAAAACCTGCGGCCATAATAATGGTGGACGCAGCTTTGAAGCTTGAAGGAGAAGAGACGGGATCTGTAGCCCAAGGATTTGGTGCGGCAATTGGAGGTATTGGCACAGAAAAGTTTCAGATTGAAGAGGTTGCCACAAAACACGGCATACCGATTTATGCAATCGTGGTAAAGCAGTCAATCAAGGAAGCCATAACGCTGATGAAAAAAGAGATTGCCGATGCTGCAGAAAAAACCACGTCCCAGATCTACGACATGATAAAAGAGACCACTAAAGCGGGCCAGGCGGTTCTGTTGATTGGCGTGGGAAATACGATAGGTGTATCACAGTGATATTCTCAAGAAAAAAACAGGAGATACTGGATCCATACACTGTTGAACAGTGTACGTCATGTAACGCGTCCAAGAAAAGAAAATTTGCCGAAGGCGACTATGTTTTCAAGGCGATTGGCAATTGCACGTCATGCAACAACGGGCAAGTGACAGTATTGAAAATCTACGGCGAGACCATCAAATAGTAGTAACGGTGACGCCGTTCTCCTGGGGGATGAACGTGTGTTCTGCCTGTGCTACTCTCTGGCTGTTTGCCTCTACAAGAATAGGATATGACCTGACTATCTTGCTTTGAATCAGCTTGTCTAAAAGCAGTTTTGCGGTTTTTTCGTCCCATTCCTTTACTATCCACCTTAGTGCAAACGGAAGCATGTTGAATTTCTGCCAGATGAAATCAATCATCTTGTTGGCGTCCTCGTCCTTTGAATGCTTTCTTGTTGCAAGCGAAAAGATATTCCTAGTCTTGCCTTCGCGCACAAAGCCAAGGCCATCTCGCGTTGTAACAAATGGCTCGCATGCATATGCTTCCGTTGACAGGAAAGAAAATGATCCTATGGACCATATGTTGGGCACTGATTTGCCTGCATGGATTGTATATTGTTCAAGAGAATGACCGCTGAGATTCGCAATGGGTATTCCGCCCATCTGTTTTACCGTTCCCTCTATGGTCTTTCCAACATCACTTGATTTTGTACCTGTGCGCATTATTGACATTGCATCCTTTAACGCTGCCTCTGCAGCTTGTACCAAATAATCATAATTTGGGTCATAGCATACGGTAACTGCAGTATCGGCAATGTATCCATTTATCTGTACCCCCAAATCGATTTTTAAAAGATCTGTTTCTTTTACAACCTTGGAATCATTTGGTTCTGCAGTATAATGCGCCGCAATTTCATTCAGGCTGGCATTTACAGGAAATGCACACTTGCCCCCCTTTTGTTCTATCTCTTTTTCAATCGATTCACAAATTTCAAACAGAGTGGAACCCACGTGATACCTTTTTCTTGCATTCTCTCTTACCTCTGATGCAATTTTGCCTGCGTTGATGTAATCCCGGACCTGCATTGGTTTATGCTTAAAGTATTTCTTATTTAAAATAATCATGCTATGAGAAGCTTAAATTGGGGACTTTTTGGTGCATTCAACATCGGGATCGTGGTCTAGCTTGGCATGATTCGGGTTTTGGGTACCTGAGGTCGTCGGTTCAAATCCGGCCGATCCCATCTTTTTCTAGGGGTAAAGACAGCGTGGGATGATTTGACCTTTTTTAGAACTAAAATTGAGATTTAATTAACCATGATCAAGATTTTATTTTTAAAGCAAAAAAAGGAAAGAGAGGTAGGTTGGTTTTTAGTTTATTGGATAGAACCTTAACTGAAGGACCTTTACTCCGTTGTTGTCATACGACCACAGGTAGTTCTGGAATGTTGGATCAAAGATGTTTACACATGTAGTCTGGCCCGTTGTAGAGTTCAGATAACAGAGCTGTGTGAGTTGGTTTGTGACGTTTGTGAATGTCTGCTTGCCATGCGTTCTCATGGTTATGACTTGGTTTAGAGAACACACTTGTTCTCCAGTTGTCGGGTCTGTGGCACATGTGGTAAGCGTGGATGAGCCTCCAGGCTTGCCTACTGCTCTTGCCCAGACTGTATACTGTGCAGATCCAGTGCTGGTGGTTGGGGGAGGCAATTGGAAGTTTGCCTTTCCATCCATACAGTTATTGTCCAAGACATAAAATGATGAACCCTCAGTAAGACCAATGTCGCAGTGTCCATGCAATGGAACAAAAATTACATTTCCTCCGCTTTTATCAGCCGTAGGGAAGTTTGCTGTATTGCTTACTCCATTGATGTTTAGGTTGTAGTGGGGACCGCTTGGAGCTCCGTTTCCTGTAGCAAATGATGGTTGCGTACCGCCGAGTGGTGTGAGTGTCAACACCATCAACATCAGGCCGGTTCCAAACATTGCCAAGGACTTTTTCTTGGCATGTGCCATTCCGTTGGATCTTAGTCTCATTGCAAGGTGGAAAAATTTTTTATTATTTAACAAACGCGTAGCTTTCCTTCGTGTAAGAAAAAATTGTTACAGACTGGTCTTCTATTGCGATCACAAAATATTATTACATTTTATGGATTATAATTTGATTCATTGAACAGATACATAAGAATGGGGAGACAGCGTGGATTCATTTGACCTTTTTTTTGGATTATAATTATGGTTTATTTGCGGCAACTGCTATACCTGAAATGATTGCAATCCTGACAGAACGTTTCAAACGATATGGGATCAGAGTAAAATGTATTTAAATAACTTGACATGTAAGTGAAGCTCATGGAAATCAAATGTGCTGATTGTGGATGTTTTCCTTCTGAATGTAAGAAATCAAAATCTCCAAAGTATTGTCCTACCTGTTCAGCATCTGGTCTATGTTGTTGCTGAAGTACTATCGATTAAAAGTGAGCCGACTATTTTTTACAGGTTAAAAAACCAACATCAGCTTGACAGTTCCTTAAATTAACTGAAAATTCTTAGCGCAATGGCGGAATCAACCAATGCAAAACCTCAGGAGATGGAACGTTCAAACCGTATATGATCAGCGGAATTGCTGTACTAGTAAGAAGTATTCCTGCTATTAATCTGGTGATTCGTAAGGGTACTTTCTTTACAGTTCCAAGCAATAACAGCCCAATAATAAGTCCTATTGCAATAGCAAATCCTGTCAAGGCACTTTCAAGTTGAATCAGACTAAAGGTAGCCAATGCAACTGAATTTTCTACTGCTTCAAGCATGGCTATGTAAAAGTAAGTTATCTTGTGCTTTGTCGTGTCTACTTTAGTTTCGTCTTCAAAAAATTCCTTGAACATCAATCCACTAAAAAATAACAATCCTATACCTAGAGCAATTTCAAGTATATTTGTAGGAACAAAACTTGCAAACTTTAGAAAAACAAAATACAGAATAATTCCAACTACAATACCAAACGCAGTAATTTTCAGAGTCTGTTTTAATCCGATTCTACTTGCTACTCCTATTCCTACAAGTGCCTGTTCTCCACCCTCGACAAAGATATACTTGAATGAAGTGAAAAATACGATTAGTTCAAACACAGGATTATACGCAATTATGTCATGTAATGAGTTTTCTTATGATTCTAGGATTGTGTATTTTGTAGGACTGAAGACTTTGCACTAAATCCTTTATTTGACTGATAATTCCAGCACAATGCTCGCATCGCAGGAATTTTCCCTTGTCTCCAATAGTATACGGATGTTTTTTTGTAAGAGCACACAGGTCATTGATACTGCGAATCCAGTCTATTTTCAACAAATTGGATGCCTGAGTAGTCGTAAGTTTGGGTATTTTCCACAAGATCATTATTTTGTTCTTTAGAATTATCGTATCTTCATCTTTTATTTTAAATTCTGGAATTTTCAAATTGTTCTAAAACCAAATTGGATTAAATTCCAATTTAATCAAAAGTTATAGTCTCTACATGTAGTTTAGAATTGACAAAAAATGTCACGACAAAACACAACGAGCAAGTCTGTCAAGGTTGCAGCGATAACTGCACTGATTCTAGCTGTCATAATTGTAATCCTTCTTGGAATTCCATCATTGACCGCTCATCATGTATATTCTTCGCAAGTATATCACAAAATCATTATTCCTTCAGGCCAGTTCACTCCGATGCCTCCGGATCCATATCCTGCCCTAGATTACCATAGGCCAGTATTCTTTATGAGGCCAGGTTCAACGGCACAGATTTATGTAAAATATTTTTCAACATGGGATTATCCCGGTATGGTAAACATTGCAAACAATCTCTCAGTATATAACAGGACAAACTACAAACCGTTGTCAGGTTCTTTACTTTCTGTATCTGTAGATCCAATCCTGATTCCTCACAAGAATGGCGAAAACTATACAGTTGTTTATTCATACACTGCAAAACCAGATGCAAGAGGAATCTATGCAATGAATTTTTTTGGATGTTATAACAGGGGAGGCGATGTGTATATTGCAGTAGGCCTGAACTCTTTACAGATAAGACCGCAAGATATTTCGATTAGTACCATTGCTGCGGCTTCCTGTCATGTATCAGGATTTATTGAAAATCAGATTATCGGTTTTGTGAATGCTACTGTAGAATACAAACCTGCAATCCGGGCGCCTTGATGAAAATACCGCCGAAGATTGAGAATTTAGGTATACCACTAATCCCAGTGGTACCAAATTGTTCTGTTTTACAACAATATGGGCCTGTCATCCATTGATTATTATCTGACTTTCACAAATTATGATAGTCAGGCGATGAAGAAGAGTTAGAGACATGATTGATAGATGAATGTTAATTCAGTGACTCGGAGCCTGGCATAACTATTTATTGAAATTTTTTCATCACAAGGCAACTTGGGGTTTGAAAGACGCGAGATCCTGTTGATCCTAGGGGTCTTCTTTCTGATGATAGGCCTGCTGCCGTTTATAGCTCCCGTGTATTCCGTAATCGTTGCAGTTGTAACATACTTTGGGATTCATATGTTCGTTAAACACAGGAAGAAGCAAATCCAAAAAGCTGTGGGGGAAGGTGTGTGTGTAGTCTGCGGAGCTAGGATAAACCAGAACAAATGCCCAAACTGTGATGGTGTAAAGGACATCTAAGAACGGGGAGATAAATTGTACGCACAGCTTATAATGAATTTGAGGCTATTCTAACCAGTGAAGTCAATGGCATATTGGGGATTAACAACTAGCTCAACTTTTCCACAATCAATACCTAAAATTGCAATCTCTACGATGAAATGGTAGCACAGATGAGATACTTGGGATCCTACACTATTGTTATCTTTTTAGTTCTAGTTTTACTTGTACACTCTTCTGCTCTGGGGCAGGTCTCGCCAGTGGCAAATCATGTGGTCATAAACGAAGCTGATACCAACCCAGTGGGAGATGACACCAAATATCCTATAGACTGGGTGGAACTGTACAATCCGACCAGCTCTGCTGTAAACATTGCGGGATGGACAGTTGGCGCTACAACCGGACTCAAACAAGTCTACACGGTGCCAGGCAATACAATTATCCAGAGCAAGCAATTCATGATACTGACTTCAGGTCCTCTGTGGTTTCCACATGCGGGTGCGACAATACAACTGAAAAACAACAACGGTACGGTAATTGATCAAACTCCTTCATTGACAGACTCTCAGAGCGGAAGCAGCTCCTGGCAAAGGATGTATGACGGATACGATACAGGCTCTTCAAATGACTGGGTATTCAAAGCAGCAACTCCCGGATCATCTAACGGACAGCCCCCTGCTGCCACCACATCCTCTGTCAATACAATGACGGTTTCTACAGACAAGACAAGCTATGTTTTTGGAGACACTGTAACAATCAGCGGTAAAGTCTCAACACTTCTAAACAACCCAATCCTGGGTTATCCACTATCCGTCAACCTGGTAGTGTCAGGACCTGCAGGCTTTCAAAAAACATTCACCATGTATCCGGGCAACAGCATGCAGTTTAGCACGTCGTTGACGACAAGCCAGGTTACCGGATTCCAAGAGGGAACGTATACCGTCTCTGCATCATATGGGACTATTACTACATCAACCAGTTTCATGCTTAGCTCTATGCCATTTGTTCCGCCAACACAAGCTTCTGCAGTTACATTGTCTGTGTATACGGATAAACCAAGCTATACTCTCTTACAACCAATCACACTTAGTGGAAACGTTTCTCAGGTAATACCCCTGACACCTGTTGCTTACAAAGTCTATGATCCAAATGGTACGATGATATATCAAGGAAACCTCTATCCTGATGCTCAGGGCCACTTTACAACCTACAGCCAGTATCAATCACACTCCAGTGCTTCGGGAATTATGATAAACAGCATATCTCCAGTTTACGGAACTTATAATATTATTGCAACTTATGGTACGGCAAAATCTACCACTTCCTTCATTCTGGCAACTCAACCAACACAATCTACCCCAGTGATTATGTCTACTGACAAACCGGTGTATGGACTAGGAGAGACAGTTACAATTAGTGGACGCATAAATGCCATGGGACTTCAAAATAATGGATTGAATCCTAGTCTGCAAATAATACAGTCTTTTCTGACTAGTTCTTCTGGCACCAGCCAAATTGGAAATAGAGGCATTGTTCCAAACACTAGTACCACGCAGACTTTTGTCAATGTCCAGTCTGATGGTACATTTGTATACAAACTTGTAATTCCCGGTTCACAATCCGGTTTAGGAAATTATCGGGCTATCTTGACATCGGGATTTGGGCAAGCGGAAGCTGATTTTGCTGTAGCACAAAACCCTTCAACATACCAATCGACAACCTCTCCATTTTATATCGCTACTGATAAAACATCGTATAATATTGGAGATAACATATCGATCTCCGGACAAGTAAAAAACATTCTTAGTCAAACTGGCAGCGGAGGAACAAGTGTAAACATTGTTGTGATTAATTCAACGGGATATCCTGTATTGACATATCAAAATCCAGCTGCGAACATATTTGTCGCCAAGAACACTGCGCCAGCTCCACTTACATATTATGCCTATCCGGACGCTAACGGTCATTTCCTTGTTACGCAAACCCTTCAAAGAGGCATATTCGCACAAGGTAACTACACACTTAAAGCAACGTATAACTCACTTGCTACCTCGACATCTTTTTCAATACAGGATCCACTTTCAACAGTTTCTAAACTTGCTGCTAGTATTGATAAGCAAGTGTACGGAGTTGGAGATACAGTGCATCTGACTGGCAGATTATCAAGCCTGACAGGAACTTCCGCGTATACTCTGACCCTCTTAAAGCCTGATGGTGGTACGATTACTGCTCCTATAACCTTGAATAATGGGTTGTTTTCATGGGACTGGACAATACCGTCACGGGCCGCATATAACACCGCTTCCACATTTACTACCAACAGGGCAGCGTCATTTGGTGCAACATATCAGACCAGCCTTTACGGCATATACGCCATAACAATCAACTCGGACTATGGAAACTCGCAACTGTTCTTCCAGGTATCACCAAACCCGCAAAATCAAACCGCGATCACGCCGTTTGCCATAGAGACTGACAAGCCAAGCTATTCCAACAGCGACGTGGTAAACATTTCAGGGCAGACGCTGCCGCAATCCAATGTAGCTGCCCAGTATTCAAACAGCCAAGTCCAGATTTCAATTTACACACAAACAGGGCAGGAAGCATACCGCTATGCAGCCACCCTGAATCAGGGCGGACAATTTCACGTATCGGTACCAATGCAGCCCGGAGCATGGGCTGCAGGAACCTACAAAATCTATGCCCAGTATCTTACATATAGTTCCACAATAACGTTTGATGTGACAAATCCATACACGGTAGGCTCAGGACCTCTCCAGCTCTTCATAACTACAGATCATGAAAAATATCTGCCAGGACAGACGGTCCTGATTACGGGCAGGACAAGCTATATCATATCAATTGACAATGCATACCTTACATTTGGACTTGCAAATGATACGATAGTAAGCGAAGGACAGG
Source organism: Nitrososphaerota archaeon (assembly GCA_028867785.1). GTDB lineage: Archaea > Thermoproteota > Nitrososphaeria > Nitrososphaerales > Nitrosopumilaceae > Nitrosotalea. Next base: position 325,648 of record JAGWFS010000001.1, on the reverse strand, counting down.
CTGTATCGGAAAAAGGCAACACGCTACAACATGCAACCGCACGCTTTGATCAATATGGTTCATTTAGCTACGACTATGTAATTCCAAAATCCAAATCTGTTGGAAATTACACCATAGTGGCTCAAGTGCCATTTGGAAGCTATAACGCATACTATCAAGTAGTTAATCAACTGCCTGTGGAAAATGCAACATCTGCTAGCAATGTTACACAGACAACTAATGCCACTCAGGTAACATCCCCGCCTGCAAACGCAACCCAAGCACCACAGGAATTGACCACGATTCCAACAAGTGTCGGGCCCACACAAAAAAGCCTTACCTCATACACGATTGTAGACAAGGAAAGCATGATCTCGGATTCTGCAATTACAATAAACCTGAGTAAAAAGATGGCCGGCAATCAGACATTTTATCCACGAGAGATAGATGGCTTGCTTCGAGTAAACCCGGGAGATGAAAACTCAGTAAGCATGAAGATAATCTCTCCTGATGGCACGTGTATAATTGGCCTTACTGCAGACTGCAAGATATCGCAATCCACCTATCATATGGGATCAAGTTACCAGAACGTGCAAATAGGAAGCGAATCGTTCCTGGTCGGATATTCCGGCGCAAACCAGAGAATACAACAATTCAGCATTCTTCCGACCAACGCAAACGATTCAATTACTGATGGCCAATGGCATGCAAATATAATCAAGAATAACCAGGTATCTAGATTCTACTATCAGGTAACTTACCTGGCACAATAACAGTTGACTCCATCAATTCCAGATATCATGCAATTTATTCTCCAATAGGTACTGTGATACAATGGAAGTCCAAGTCTTCATGTTGCGGCAAGACGATCCGACCAAATGCACTGCAGCAAAACTGGTAAAATTTGGTCTAGCTAGACAAGTAAGGAGGACTGTTCAGGAAACAATAGTTCTGCATCCATTTGCTGAAAAAACAGTACTGAAAAAGGACGGGAGTCTTGCAGGCTCTATCACTGCAATTGATTGCTCTTGGGAGCTGGCACAAAAAACATTTGCCAGAAATTTTTCGGGGTTTTCTCGCAAGCTACCTCCACTGCTTGCCGGAAATCCAGTAAACTATGCCAAGATTGGAAAACTTACTACGGCAGAATCTATTGCAGCCGCTCTTTTCATCATGAGTCTTGATGATCAGGCCCATGCCATACTCAACAAGTTCAAGTGGGGGCATACGTTTTTTGAGCTAAACCGTGACCTGCTAAAAGATTATTCAAATGCAGAAACTCAAGAAAAAATACGCGAAATATCTGATGACTATGGACTTGGATCCGTGTCTTCATACTGAGATCCGGAGTATACTTGGATTTGATTTTGGGTGGCGTAAAATCGAACTAATACGTCTTTCTGGGGCGTCAAACACTATCTCATAGTCAAGCTTTACACGGGTAGAGATTTATGCGAGCATTTTTTCCACACGGATAGGTTTACATGACAACCGAGCATTCAGGACTAGTCCGAAGCCTATCTTTGCTGGATATAACCATGATTGGGATTGCTGCTATGATAGGAGGAGCCATCTTTAACTTGGTCGGACCTGCCATGAATGAATCAGGTCCTTCTCTTATCATTGTTTTTGCAATCAGCGGCGTTGTAAGTTTCTTTACCGCACTAACATATGCCGAACTCGGGTCTGCCTTTCCAGAAGCAGGAGGCGGATACAGATGGGTAAAGGAAGGCCTGCCAAGACCCAACGCATTCATCAGCGGATGGATTGCCTGGTTTGGGCACATGATTGCAGGCAGCTTGTATGCTGTTTCAATCGGCGATTTTTTTGGTAGCCTGCTTACAAGCTTGGGTGTTGCGCCGGAATATGGCGGTATACCTCTGGGAAAAATAATCGCGGTGGCATCAATAGTGATATTCACATATGTGAACTATCGCGGAGCATCGCTGACAGGACGTGTGGGAAACGGGCTTACAATTGCTCAACTTGTAATAATTGTAATTCTCATAGTGTCAGGTTTGTTTGCACTGGGTTTTGTCAATCCTAACTGGGCCGAAAACTTTCATAATTTTGTACCTCATGGGATGACTGGATTCATTTTGGCAATGGGAATTACCTATATCGCATTTGAAGGATATGAAATAATTGTACAAACAGGAGAGGAAGTAAAAAATCCAAAGAAGAACATACCAAAGGCAATCTTCATAGCGCTTGGGGCGGTGACTGCACTTTACGTTGTGTTTACGTTTGTCTTTGTTGGAGGACTAAAACCCGACGTCGTTGGAAGCGAGGTATGGAAATACATAGGAGGCTACCAAGACCTGGGGATTGGAAAAGCCGCACAATATCTCATACCGTATGGAACCATTCTTGTCTTTGTAGGTGGATTGGTATCAAGTATTGCAGCACTGAGCGCAACCACTTTTTCTTCAAGCAGAGTATCATTTGCCATGGGGAGGCAGTACAACCTCCCATACATATTCAGCTCAATACATCCTAAATTTCACACGCCACATTTTGCAATCATAGCTTCTGGCTTTATCATGCTGATAATGGCGACCTGGCTGCCTCTGGAACAGCTTGCACTTGTGGCAGGAGTCATGTTTCTATTTCTTTTCACGCAGGTCAACTGGGCTGGAATAAATATTCGAAGACTCTATGGGAACAAGCTTGACTATGGATTCAAGATTCCCGTGTTTCCTCTCATGCCATTGATAGGAATTTTTGCCAAGGCCGGACTTGCAATATTTCTTTTGATATACAATCCGATTAGCTGGGCAATAGCTGTAGTGTGGATATTGATAGGATTTTCAATATACAAACTATACATTGCAAAAAAAGAGATAGAGCACTATGCACCCCTCGTTGCAAACATTGGCCCACAACAGAGAAAAGATTACCGTATAATGGTAGTATTCAACAAGAAAACAATTGAAAAGCTTGTCACCATTGCATCGTCCATAGCCAAATCAAAAGATGGCGAAATATCTCTGCTGAACGTGGCAACAATACCAATACAGATTCCACTTTCCATGGCGCATGGTTTTGCCGAACCAATCATGAAGTCTTTTGACGAACTGAAGACAAGACCGGGATTCTCAGAATATAGGTATCTTGTAAGGCTGTCGCACGATACAACGGAGGCGATCCTTGCTACTGCCGAAGAGCAAGGGATCAATCTTCTCGTGATGGATTTCTATGATCTTAAAAACAACAGAAAACTGCTCTCTCTTACCACGTGTGACATTATGGGAGTAAGCATCAAAAAAGAATTCGAAAAGGAGCTTTCGAACATAGTTGTCGCATATGACAAGGGCAGACATTCTGATCTGGGGCTTGAAATTGCAAACTCTTTTTCAAATTCAATGAATAGCAAAATAAGAATCGTAAGAGGCGTTGTCGAGTCACCTGAAGAAGAACGGGACATCTTGAGCAGAATAAACGAAAAAATGTTTGATCTTGATCTGAAAAAAGTCCCAGTTGAAAGAATCTATCCGACAAGCGTGGATGTGACCAAAGATCTGTTGCGCAATCTTAATCAGGATCCTGAAATCGTCATAGTTGGGGCTGGAAACCAACCCGAGCAGGCGTTCAGTCCAAAGACCATGGCAATTGTTGAAAAATCAAAATACAGCGTATTCGTAGTGCGTGATTCCAGATTCTCAAAAATAAGGGCCAGGTACTTTTGGAGTGTGATTGCCCCGAGACTTAGGGAGAACCGTTTTATTTACAAAGTATATCACATGGCTTATGCAATTGTCAAGTCTAGGAAAGGGGCAACCCCTCACGAAGACTATTTTGCACCAAAAATGTAGCATATTGCCAATGCTAAAATAGAATCTTGTCTGACTTGCCTGTAGTGCGAGCCGGTGAACGAGGCGCTGCTTCGGCAGAGGAAACTCCTCCCTCCATGCAGCAAATGTGATCCGGAGACGGATAGTCAGAGATGACTGGAAACAGAACAGAAATCTATCCGAACTGGGGCGTACTGTGATGGTAATGCCTGAGATTCCCGGTAACGGAATGAAAAATCTGTACCACATGGAGAAAGGCCAAATCAAACAACAAGCGCTGCACTTTGTTTAGGTAGGCCGCATAGCTGAATCTCGTAAAACAGAAGGAGGGTTACGGCTGGCGCGCACTTTTTTTGTTTGTAGATAGTTTTTAGATGGCTGACCTTCTTGGTCTGTCGTCTGGACTGCTTGGCTGGCTGTCTGAGCTTACTGCGCCGCTTGGTTCGTCATCGAATTTATCGGCCCAGTGTTTTCGTGTCTCATATTGTATGGGCCCGGTGTCGACTTCGTGGACTACTTGTTTCATCTTTTTGTTGCTCCAGATGAATATTACAACAGCTATGACTCCGGCAAAGCCAGCCATTCCGTATACCATCATGGTAGATGTGCCTCCAGCTGTAGTCGTACTAGTGTTTGACGAAGCTTCTGCAGTGGTTGTAAACGTCCATCCTCCTTGAACTTGGTTTGCATTTGCATGGCCTTCAACATTGACTGTTCCTGCATTGGCCTGCTCTTTTGTTGAAATGTGGTATTTTACGCCGTCAGAACCGGTAAAGTCTTCATCAATGTTGTTTACATGCAATGCGCCTGAGAACGCATTGCTAAGGCCTGATGAGAAAGTGGTAACTGCAATCTTTTGTCCCTTGTATCCGTATCCTGCTGTCTCTGTCAGGGTGTATGCTGGATCGAAGAGGGCGTCCCATTTGTTCACCGGCTGCTCGCTGAATAACCCTGTTGCATCAAGCAAGTTTGGACTCTGGAATACTGTGAATGCGCCTGTTCCCTTTAGTGCGTTGTAAAGGTCCGGCAGTTGGGTTTTGATCGAATCTATTGGATAGTTGATTTCTATTGGGCCGTATTGGTTGGTGTTTATCGTGACTGGTGCGCTGGCATTAAATGCCATCCATGATGCGTCAAATGTCTGAGGTATATCTCCGCTGGCTTTGTTCAGGACATAACCTGTTACTGTGGGGGAAAGTATCACTTTGTAATCAAAAGACGCATGATCCGAGTATCCATTTATGAGTAATTGGTAATCGACAACCAAGTTGGTCATGACTGCCGTGCTATGTTCATTTGATACGATATCTGTATTAATCTGCTGCATGAAAGTTTTGAGAGCAGGATCACTTGTCGAATTATCCTCGAATGTTATCGTCATGTTTTTGCCCTGAAGTATTGTTTGCAACTTGCTTCCTGCAGGATAGTCAATGTAGAAACTTTTTTCAAAATCATAAGTTGGATTGATGGGATTTCCTGCCATCGGCAATGTGGCGCTAAAATTAACTGTTGCAAAACTGGGAGACACTGCACCGAAAAGTAACAAACTTGTTAATACTGACGTAACTAATAGTCTCCTAGTCACGTTCCGAGTACTCTCCGAGTCGCTAATAAATCTTAGCATTGTTTTTTGCATATGTGATTTTTGAATTTTTATTGGCAAGAGTAATATGTTTGGCATCTTAGTAACTTGCGGAGATCTCAAAAATGATAACGATTCTTGCGGGAGGAACAGGCTCTGTAAAACTTGTCAGAGGAATAGCTTCTCAAACACGAGACCTTTCTGTAATCTCAAACGTTGGGGATAATTACTGGCTGTACGGACTTTACATTTGTCCTGATATTGATACGATGCTTTACGGACTTGCAGATATTCTTGACACTGACAGGGGATGGGGAATAAAGAAAGATACGTTTGGGTTTTTGCGCCAGATGGAGATGCTTGGGGAGGAGACTTGGTTCAAGGTGGGTGATAGAGACGCTTCCATGCATCTGATGAGAACTAATATGCTAAAGAATGGGAAAAATCTCTCAGATATTACCGAATGGATGTGCCAAAAATTTGCAGTCGACACAAAGATAATCCCTGTAACAGACAATAGTGTTGAAACTAGGATAGTAACAAACAAGGGAGATCTGCACCTGCAGGAGTTCTGGGTAAAATACAAGGGTCAGGACAAGGTTGAAGGAATAAAATATCTTGGTGCAGACAAGGCACGCGCAAACCCTGCCGCAGTAAACGCAATTCATGATTCAAAATTAGTAATTATTGCACCGGGTAACCCGCTGACCAGCATTGGTCCGATATTATCCATCAAAGGAATTCGAAAAGAGCTTGCCAAGTCGAAGAAAAAAGTCGTAGTTGTAAGTCCTCTCATAGGTGGTTCTGCAATAAGCGGGCCTGCAGCAAAATACTTGGAAGCTGCAGGAATCGAAGTATCAGTATACGGCCTTGCCAAGATGTATTCTGAAGTGGCATCACATATTATAATCGACTCTGCTGACAAGCTTCATACCAGAAAGATTGAGAACTTGGACATGAAAGTGTATGAAACAAAGATAAAAATGAAAGAAAAGAAGGACGAAGAGGCTCTTGCATCTTTCATTTTGAAACAAATGCATGTCTGACTTGAGAATAGGCGCAATAGTTCCCGTGAAGACTTTTTCAAGGGCAAAAACTCGCCTCAATTTATCTACTGAAAAAACTGAAAAAATCTGTAGAGTTATGCTAGAGTCTGTACTGGGAGCATTATCGCAATCTGAAATTGTAGAAAAAACTCTGATTGTGAGCAGAGATGACACCGCACTTGGTATTGGGAAAAAGTTTTCTGCAGTGGGAATCTATGACCACGAAGAGCTTGGGGTTAATAATGCCGTAAAACTTGCAGATGACTATCTGTTAAAAGAGGGTTTTGACTCTACGATAGTTTTGCCTCAGGACATACCACTGATTCAAGCAGAAGACATTCGTACCTTGTTGAACTTTAGACTTCAAGATAGATGCGTGCTTGTAGTGCCCTCGCGAAGATTCGACGGCACTAATGCCCTGTTTAGGTCGCCAGCAAATGTCATGGAAACCCATTATGACGAGGACAGCTACAAAATACACCTAAACACTGCAGAGATGAGAAACGCAGCACCCGCTCTTGTTCTTATCAGGAGAATGATGTTGGACGTGGATGATCAATCTGATCTGAATATGATAATGAGTTATGATTTGCCAGTGTCAAGATTGCTCAGCAATGCTCTGGCTTGATGATTCTCATATCTCTGTCGGGGATTGCAGTTGTTCTCGCTTTGCCTTTATGTAATGGAGAATTTTGATGGCCATTGCTATGGTGCCTGTGACTAGAAGCAATTGCTCAAGTGTGTCAGAAAAAGGATTTGAAATTTCTGATGTTATGGATGTCTGGCTTAGTGTTGATATGAAAAACAGGTATGAATAAATGAAATAATTTGTCCCCCAGTGAATTAGCACGGCGGGGGCCAAGCCATATCTGACATAAACCCATCCTATTATGATTCCAGCTACTGCCGCTTGGGTTATTTTTCCCGGGCTCCACGGTGTTCCGGAAATTATGTGGGCCGCACCAAAAAATATGCCAACCGTAATTATTATTGCAATTGTTCTTTTGTAGTCTGTTATGTGCAAGTATGCAGCAGGTCTCCACAGTGACTTGAAGAAAAGTTTCCACGATGATCTATGGGAGAAGATGAGAAACAGAGGCACTCCTATGAGAAATACCCTGAATCCTATCTCTTCTGTAAGAGGAGATGCCGTAATCTGGAAAAATTGAATCAATCCATTTTGGAACTGTGGGGGTTCTATCTTTACACCAAAACTCTGTTGCACAAAATCTATCATGACTGAAAGCAGTATCAGTATGGAAAGCCATGTTATAGTATTGACCAGACCATTTTCTTTGAGTCCGCGCCACCCTTCTGACATCACTCCAGTTAATGTTCTGGTTAAACTGCCAAGCGGGCCTAAAAATGAGATGGAAAACAATACTGCATAAGCTGACCATGCAACGATGAAAGCATCTCCAAGCTGAAAAGAGATTGGCATCTTGTAGCCGATTCCCGCTACAAAAAAGTTGAGTCCGTCTAAAGGATATTGAAAGTTTATGTTATTTCCAACGTCAGAGTCAAAGACGATGTATGCCCCTATGGGAAAAGATAAGATCATTATTCCAAAAATTACAGATACAAATGCAGCATAGGGAATGGATAGAACTCTGGTTGCTTTATCTATGTGTAACAAGTTTCATTCAGTGAACTTCTATGCTTGATTCTGGAAATCCGAGTTTTACCAGGGTACCCTTGATTGTATCCCTGTGATCTCCTTGCAGGAAGATGTATCCGTCTTTGACTGTTCCGCCGCAAGCATATCTTGCCTTCAATTCCCTGACTACTCTTCCAAGATCATTCATTTTTGGATTAACCCCCTCAATCATAGTACCTTTTTTTCTAAAGCGTCGTTCTTCAATCCGAACTACAATCTGAGTCTGATCTTTCTCGAGTTCGCCGCAGGCACATAAATCGTTAGGAAGTCCGCAAGTATTGCAGATTACCGCCATTCGAGATAAAAAGCCGTAGTCCTACTATTAAGCCTTGTTCACACAGACTGTTTCCATACATTAATAGAGGTAAGTGGTGACATGTGGTATGGATAGAAGCCTTCTAGTCTTTGAGAAATATGTACGATCAGAGGCAACCAAGAAAAGTTATCTTTATCACTTTAATAGATTTTTGAATTGGTCTAAAATCAAAAACGGCGATGGCATACTCCAACTTAGGGAATCCGCATTGCAAGAAATGGTGGAAGATTATGTCTTTTATCTTAGAAGTAGGATTTCGCCCAACTCATTTCAACCAATAGTAGCCAGTTTGCAGTTATTCTTTTCCATGAATGATAAAATTCTCAACTGGGACAAAATAAAGAGAATGGTGCCAACACAAGTAAAGAAAAGTGGTCATCTGGCATATCAAACCGAGGATGTTAAAAAGATGTTAGAAGGAGAGCATTTACGAGGAAGGACACTCGTACACTTTCTTGCTTCTACAGGTTGTAGATTAGGAGCTATTCCTGAACTGAAACTAAAACATGTTGAGAATATGTCTCATAATTGCAAATGCATAAAAATCTATGAGGGTTCAAATGAAGAATATCAAACTTTCCTTACTCCAGAGGCATCTAAAGTATTGGATGAATATTTAGAGAAAAGAAAAAGGGATGGAGAATACCTTAATGAAGAGTCGCCTTTGTTTAGGGCAAGTTATCAAGTAGGAATACAAAAGGTAAAACCCATGGGTTTAGAGGCACTAAGGCAGGTTATGCAGAGAGTTATCAGGAAGACAAGTGTAAGGAAAAAGATTACTGAAAGCAGGTACAATATAATGGGAGTCCATGGATTGCGTAAAAGATACGGGACTATAATCAAACTGAATAAGGATATTCCATATAGTGTAGGCGAAAGATTGTTAGGGCATCAAATTGATTTAGATCCTAGTTATTTCAGACCTACTAGAGAGAACCTGTTTGACGCATGGCTAAAGATAATGCCTGAGTTAATTGTATCTGACGGAGAACGCCAGAGGATTAGGGCGGAGAATGCTGAGAAAAAAGCTGAGTTATTGGAATCGGAAAAGGATAAGCGTATCGTAGAACTTGAAACAAAACACAGAGAGACTCAGGAACAGATTAGAGGTTTGTATGAGTTGTTAGGTAAGAAAGATTAGTATTTTCTATATTCTTCTTTTAATTCGTCAATCATTTCAGTTCTAAGTTTCTCGGCAAGTCTCGGGCTCTTTTTTTTAAATTCAGAGTAAATCTCTTGGGCTCTTTTTGTAAATAAACGTCTGTATGGATAATCAAATTTTGTATTTCTCTTGTTAAACACTACATTCTCAAACCAATCTATGCGTTTCTGAGTTGTAATTTTCAATATTATTTTTCTAATGTCAGTGTATGAATCATAATCAGGCTCAGAAAAGAAAAGATTATTCCTATTGCTATCAAGGCTTAGTTTGTATTTCAACTGGTCATAGGGTGATTGTATTCTCTCAACATCCTTTTCAGCCACAAGTTTTTTTAATATTTCTGAAACTGTAGCCTTTGAAACTTTCGTTTCGACCACTATTTGTTTTTGTGTAATTGGGTTTTTATTTTTATTTAAAATCTCCAATATCTTTGCTAGATTAGAATCTTCCACGAATATGATAAGTGATTTTTTCTTTAAAACATTTACTATTAGTTTGGAATAAAACGATTACTTGTTTGGTATGTGTCGAACGTTTGTCTGATGATGAACGAAAAACATGCCATCTTAAAATAATTGGTACTATATCATACGCATGAGCAATTCTACAAACAAAACAAAGGAAGTTTCAGACAGCTCTACACAGAAGCGTATGCCTACGTGGTCTGGTGTGCTCAAGAACCTACAGGGTGAGACCATAGGAACGCTGGCTTTATGGTCTGTGAGAGGCAGGTCAAAATCTTCTGAGGAGGGCGGTGGTGTTGGAGTATAAACCCAACATATGTCTTTTTTGTGGAAAAAAAATCCGGAGTGAGAAAGGTGAGAAAGGACATACAGACTTTGAAAAGTATCAGTGCGCAATTGGGTTGCTTCGAAGGATGATGACTGCATGAAAACAATGCATACACTAACTATTTTTTTGATAATTTCTGTAATCCTTTTCCATTTTGCTTATGCACAGAACTCAAATATTGTAAACTTGCCTAGCACCACGTTACTAACGGGTCAGATTTCGATTATTCCTGATAAAGATACAATTATGGAATATACTAATGACACAATTACTGATGCAGGGCATATACATGGGGGCACTATACCATTCAATTTTGTTTGGTACGAGAATTTTCAGCCTAGGGATGGTAACAACTGGCTTGCTGTATCCAACGGCGCATTAACAAATGACGGAAGTAATCAGTTCTTTCACTTCAACGCAGGAGATAATTCAAGCGGAATTCATCGATTCAGATTAGCAATTTACGATGTAAATGATGAAGTTGACTATTCAAACATCGCTGAGGTAAAGGTAGTAAAAGGTTCTCCAAGCATCAATACAACAAAAATTGAAACTAAAATTACAACTCCACAAGTTCCGACTAGTAATCCTCAACCAAAAGAGTATACCATTTTCGAGGGAATAATTGCAATAATCATAGCGTTCTTTGGTTCCATATACGGATGGAAAATTTTTGGTGCCTATATGACTAAACCCAAGCCACCAAAGCCAAGATCAGAGGAATTAATGGATATGTTACAAAACTCCAAATTCGCTTCAGATTTTATCACAAAAGTTGTCGAGAGAAAACAACTCTACCCATTTCTAGAGAAATTAAGGGCAGCAATCGAGGAAAAAAAGAGAAGCAAACCACACGACTGGGAAAATCAGACATGAGCAATTTTGATTTTTACTTTCCCCAACTGCGAAGGTGGCTAAAGAAACGCATCGAGCAACTCTTGAGCATAGGAGATGTAGATTGTTTAGTACTAGAGCAAATGGCTCAAGATATGGAGCTTAACCCCACAGACTACAACCAAGTGGGCGAGTATTACGATAGGGTTCAAGTCATGACTGACGACGAGTTTCGACGCAGGATTTTGCAAGCAATCAAGAAAATCGAAGCAAAAAAGGAAGCAGCGGGAATATGCTAAGTTCTAAATATTTAGTCATTCAATATGGTTGTCCAGTACTGGTGATTTTAGGAAGACGAGATGGCAAAAATTGATTGAACGAAGACTCACACTTTTTGAGAGAATACGTAGGTTCTTTTTTGGCATTCCAAGCAGACTGAAAGACACCATGTATCACATAGCCTCGGTGTGGGGTGTGATAAAACTAGCCAACGGAACGTTTGAACGCATCATGCCAGTACGCGAAGACCTCAAACCAAGAGAAGTTGACCCCTTGCCCTACATGGATTTTACACCAGTTGAATTCAAAGAACCGCGCACAAATAGAAATCTGAGTATCACAGGTGCGGCAGGCTCTGGTAAAAGTTTCCTTGGCTGGAAGTTGTTAGAAAAACGAGTTGAGGAAGGCTACTACAAGGCGTGGGTTATCTCACCCAAGATGTATGATCTGTGGACTTCGTTAGAAGGTTTTAAGATAATAGATGTCTCTCGTGTCGGGTTGCCTGACCCGTTTGCATATTCTCCAAAATATTTTATCAATAGCGTTCTATTGACCTGCTCCAACATAACAAGCGTTGGGATTAATGCCGATGCCATAAAAAACATCTTGACAAACCTATGCAATCCACCTCTTCGGTCATTTGATGATGCCATCGAACGATTAGAGAAGTTGAGGAAGACAAGCGAGTACAAGTTGGCAATAGAAGGATTGCTTTTCCGAATGAAAGAATTTTCCCAAGTCACAGTTGTTCGCGACTGGAAGATTGAAAAATCTAACGTAGTATGGGACTTTTCCGGATTAGACGGAGATAGTTTGGTTTTCTATTCCAATCTGCTAATAGCAATCTCACTTGAGCAGATGGTCGCAAGCAACGAGATGGACTTTATTCTTGTGATTGACGAGTCGCACAGGTTAGTTCACGCCAAAGAAAAAGGTGACGTGTCGAATTATTCAGTGCTAAATAACATGGCGCGTATGGGTCGAGCCTTCAGTGGTGGGCTCTGGATTTTATCACAATTTCTTTCAGATATTCCATATGGCATACGCGGGAATATGGGTATGCAATTTGTCTTTAACACAACTGACTTTGCAGACCTCGGGCTTGTTGCAAGCGATATGCTACGCTATACAGTCAGAAACCTAAAAAATTTTGAGTTTATCGATATCAAGCAACACTATGACGACCACTTTATACCGATTTTTCAGTGGATAGGCAAACCTATTCCAAGTGTTCGAAATGAGGCAGAAATCAAGGAAGAAGAGAAGAAAGAAGAGCCTAAAACTTTACCAGAACAGACGCCAGAGCCAAGACTAGATAGAAAAGAGATTGAAAGCAAAATCGTAGAACTTCTTGAAAAAGAGAGTCCCCTTTATGGAAATGAAATTTCTAAAAAAATTGGCATTGACAACAAATCAAAAGATAGGATAACGTTCAAGGATTCTTTGAAAAGTCTTCTTGGCAACAAGAAAGTTAGAGTCATTAGTTTTATCACAGAGAAGGACATCAAACCAAGAAAGTATTATTTCATACAGGAAGGAAATGTAGAGACACCGCTTCATGAAGACGGAGTTGCGAGGATTAAGAGAGTTGTCGAGAGTATAGAGCCTATAATTTCAGAGTATAGGGGCAATCAAGGGTGGGACTTGGAAAGTGCAACGGCTTTTTACGATTTCAAGACAGGATTCCAGCATGATAAAAAAGATGACGTTACAAAGTTGCAAAACAAGATACAGTTTACCAAATCCGCAATAATTGTTTGCGTCAACAGAGATGTGCAGAAACATTACGAGGCAACATTGAGTGTTGTCGATGGTATAGAAGGACGATTTTTTGTTTGTTGTTTGCCGGAACTGGCAGACTTGATTAGGAGTTTGAGAAATGAGCCACCTCGCTAGACTCTGGCTTGACCGATTAAGATTGTTGGGAATAGCCATAGGGCTAATCGCTGGCATGTGGATCTCTCTCATTGTTCTAAGTATAGGGGGGCTAGTGTTGTTTCTTGTAACAGTTCTTGGATATTCTGTCTTTGTGTGGATAAGGCGCGGTGCTAGAGCAGAATGGATAGTAGATGCTGATGGACGCAGGACATGGCGGACGTGGCTTCGAGTCTTGCCTGTTCTGATTCCTGTTATTATAATCGGCAGTATGCTGTTTGTCTGGTCTATCACTAGTACGATATATCTGATAGAGACTCATCGAGGGCTGTTTGGAACATGGATGATTTTGGGATTTATGCAGCTCTAGGCTCTCCTCTGGCTTTTGCATGCATATGTCTTGTAGTCTGGTTCAAGGCGGTGCGAAACAAGACTTGGTTACAACAACATTACAATGTATTTAGACAAAGACAAAATCTTGTTGGCTGGTTTGTAATTATCATCAAAGCAATATGGGCAATAGTGATTGCATCCGCAGCAATTGTTCCTGTCATCATTACCTTTGGAATGTCATCTCAGTTAGAATCGCCTTTGCTTTTTGCAGTCTCAGTTCCGGTTTTCTGTCTTGTGATGTTTGTAGCACTACGAAAAGTGAAGATTTAGCAAAGTAAATGCAAGTCGTAGTGTGGGTATTTAGAACTATGCTTTCAAAATGATATAGTGATTGAGTGGCTGTATCCGAGATATGTGTAGTGTGCAAGAAACCAATTAAGACGAAATCTGTACCACATTCGGTTTATTATGAAGAGGTTAGAATCTGTGTGCCATGTGTTAAGAGGATTAAGAATATCAAAAGGCGTTATGAGTACCGGTGAAAACTATGAAAATAAACTTGAGTCCGAGAATCTTCGCGGAATTGATGAAGTTGTGCGGGTCAAAGAAACTAAGCCCTAGCGATTTCATCTCGCATCTGATTGAAGAGTATGCAAAGGTAGGAGACGACCAGAGAGAGCAACCAAGATTTACTTGTAACTATTGCTCTCATCGTTATTTCTCTGGCGAGAATCTGGCGCATCATATCAAGACTATACACATGAAGGTGAGCCAGCAATGAAGGTCTATCAGTGTCCGTATTGCGACCAATTATTCCACAAGATTGCAGATTGGCGCGAGCATAAGAGAATACACGTACATCATATCGAGGTGATATATCGATGATAAGTAGTGAACTGATTAGAGAGGAACTGGCTAGAGAGTATGGCGTGATGGTAAAAGGTAGAATAGATTGGTATGTTGCCAGTTGCGGTCATATTGTTGCAGTAGTGGGACAGAAGAGTTATCATTTGGATCTGAAACCCACCATTCTTAGCCTGTAATTATGTGGGTGAGCGAACACCTACTTGGCTCAACTGGATTGTTGAGGGTTTCAATGTCGCTCTACGGTGTTACTTTCTTAGGAAGAGAGAGGGTCTTTTTTGGTTGAAATACACAACCTTGTACCCTCTTACATGGATGTTTGCGTAAGACCAGACTCCGCAATATGCACACCTGAATTTCTGTTTGACAGGTATGGTCGCAGATAGCCTTCCGCATTTCTGACACCAGGTAAGAACTTGGTGTATCTCTGCTCTTCTTGTCTCAAAGCCGTTTCGGTTTGGCGTTTCCATTTTCACACCAAGTAAACTAGCGCTGATCTTTCACTTTAACTTTACCAATGTACTCTAATCATGTGGCTTTTTGCCAAAATATTTTTCATAGTCTTTATCTTCAATATCTACTTCATCCATTTCAATCTTAGAATAAGTCAATTTTATACTCTCTTCTTCGATAACACCATCATATCGTCTTACTTGTTTACGTTCAAATTCAGTTTTTAGTATGGTTCTTCTTCTTTCTTTCTCAGCTTTGCTTTTATCATTGTTTTTATCTTTACATATTGATTTCACGGCTATTATGATTTGAATAATGCTAAGTATTGTCGCCGCAATACCATCATATGTTATAGTTGGGACTATCGTTATATCAAAAGGTGACTTTTTTGATATTTCACCAACAAAAATAGATTCAGAGTCTTTTAGTTTTTTTCTATAAAAATAAGGAGTCTCGATTTTCTTATGCTGTAACAATAATACCTCCGCTTTGTATATGTTATCTAAACAATTTAGAAATTCTGAAAGGTCTCTTAAGGTAAATTCATCTGATTTTGATTTTATTCGTATCCCCATTTGTATTTTATTTTAATTCGTCGAAGCATTAAACCTGCTGGTTATGAACATTGGTTCCAACGCGTTAACTTGACCTTCTTGCAGTCCTAAGATCGTGAGCTGTAACCTCTCCGAGTCAGCCGAATGTGTCTATGAGGCAACGAGGTCTTTTCTCGGAGCGCTTAACATTTTGTTTTAATATTTGAAACTTGCAGTAAATATATGCAGTTTTGGTTAATTTGTCTGGGATTTCTTCCACAGTTTGTTGGTGTTTTTCTTCTTACGTATGTTGAAAATCTAAATTTCGAATGGATTTTGAATAGAATAAGAAAAAATAGTTTCGAGATGATAAAAGTTGAGGAGGAAAAAAAATTTGAGAGAAGGAGAAAAGGAGTGTTAATAGGATTCGTTTTGATAATAGGCGGAATAGGATATGAAATCCTTAATGCGGCATTATTTACTTAGATGTCAGCACAATAAACAAAATAGAGAATGTCTTTGTCTGGTTTTACTATGATCTCTACTCTGCTACCAAGAATGAATAATAGATGCCACCTACTTCGCTCTACATGATTGCATGGAACGTAATCTTTGTGAGTTTTGGGATCGGCGATGTTTACTATTTCTTTTTTGAATTGCTCTATGAGGTCTATCGATGGGTCTGATATGTACTCGATGGTTTTATAATATTGTGACCACGTCGTTGTTTTACATTTCCAAAAAACTGGCATGCAGTTATAGAAAAATCTAGGATTAAATATCTATTTCTTGATCTTTAGTGTGGGTCTTGAACTTCTCATCAGATTCTTTTGCTATCCGATAATGGCGTTCTTCCCATTCTTTCTTTGGTTGTTGCATCCTTTTCACTATATTACTATAGTACTATAGAATTTAATTAATGTGTCGCTTTCGAGGCATGCACGTGCATGCCTTAAGACATAATTAGTACAAGTTAGTACATGGTTAGTATTACTGCTCTCAGGTTGGAAGCCCCGTACGTACGTTGTTTCACAGGCTTCTTGTGCCCCTGAGAGCGTCTTCTTTGCAACGGGCGGGTTTTTATTATTTGTCACCGAATTTATGAAATTGTGTTAACATGCTCCGTCTCAATTCACCCCGTCCCTTCAGGACACCCCCTCTTGAGACTATGCTCCCATAATTATGACTCGCCGACATATACCTAAGCATCGTCGCTTGCGCTCCTGATGCTATGCCATATGGAGGAAAGACTTTGGCTCTTCGTTCGCAAATTCACCCCGTCATCTGACGATGACACCCCTCTTTGCGATACTGCAAGCCTTCGCCCCTCGCTTCGCTCAGGGTTCGTAGGATGATGAGTGAGACTCATCCCCTACTCATCTTCCCTCCATATACCACTCACTCGCCTACTCACGTAGGCTCGTTCGGGCTTCGCCACCCTTCGGGTGGCTCGTCCTCGCTTCGCTCGGATATATGTCGGCTCGTCAGGGGTCTCCGCTTCGCTCCGCACTCCTTCAACTTCGTTGATAGTCGTTTGGCAGGGGTTTCAATGTCATGTTAGTTTGAATAATATGCTTATTAATCAGGGATAGGCGAGGTGGTTTGTGGGAAAATATAGAAATTTGATTGGTTTTTTCATATTTGTTGGATACTTCGTAGGAATTCCAGAAGCTCTAGTCTTGTGGATACGTGCTGATTTAGTCATATCTGTATTATTGATAGGTTTTAGTGGGTTAGTGGTCGGTCCCATCATAGCTTCCGTAATATGGGGGAGAGGAGCTAGTTCTTATTCTAATACACATGGTAAACCTTTCAACCCCTATGGAACTAGCGAGCTGGATAAAGAAAGGAGGGAACAGATGAGGAACCATAGTGGGTCAGGTTTTATCTAGTCTTATAGATAGTCGTTTGGCAGGGGTTTCTAAGAATGTTTTAGTAAAAGTCAGGGTTATTACAGGATGATAAAATTTGGAAGAGTGGATAAGACAGGTATTTGACGGACCGTGGGATGACATTTGGAATTTTTTAGCGATGAAAGGTAACGAAATAACAAATGAGGATTTGGAATCAATTCAGCTAAAACAAAGTATAGGGTTTTTTCTATTATGGGCTATGAGGCCTACCGTTTTTGAAGAAATTATTACTCTTACGACGGCAAAAAAATTGATTAAGAAAACTCCTAAGGACTTATTCAACGATAACATTAGTAATGACAAGTATAACCTAGTCATGAATTCAGGATTTACAAATGCTGAATCCCACAATAAGGAAAGTTTACATGAACAAAAACCGAGTGGATTTAAAGGATTTTTTAAACGATTTGGTAATAACAATGATAAACAAGAAACTATATCCATAATAGAACCACTTGTACCCTCAATTCTAAAACCCATACCAAAATTAGAAGAAAAAGTTTTCATTGATGGCAGAAAGTTTCCTTGTTTTACATGTGAAAATTGCTTGGGTGAAGGCATAGCAAATGCCACGTATAAAATAGGAGTGGGTCCAATGTATAATGGTCCTGATTTTCAACCACATTACTCAAAGTACAAAATAGAATCTCGTAATGAAACTTGTTGGATATGTAAAGGTAGCGGGGAAAAAGTCTACGACCCACGATATCTTGTTAAGAAATATGGTAAGATGATTGATAAGATAAATGAGGAAATCATAAAAACTTTAGAGAGAGTTTCTGAAAAGATACCTGAATATAATAAGTTAGTTAATGATCTGAATGAGAAGATTGAGATCTATAATAAAAAATATTCTAACCCAAGCATAGATTATCATTCCGAAGTAGTTCGTTCTGTAACAAGTCATGTAAATTACGAGTTGTGTTTTCTATATCCGTTATATAGTAACTTAGATAAATTCTACAAAGAATTAGAAGCCAGTGCATATGTTCTGTTAACCTCTGCTAATATTGTTTTAAAAAATGATTCTAATAATATCAACACTTTATTTCTAAGACTTGATTGTCTTTTAAAGTTAGCAAGGTATGAAGAAGCAATAGCAACTATATACGAAATAGGGAAAATTAGGTCGGATAAAAAAAAGAATTCGGATACTGAACGCGATTTAGCCGAACAGGAAAAACTGACACACCATCCTAGACAAGATGCTTTGGCTACAGAAGTCGATTATCAAGAAACTCAAGATATCCAGAAATTAAAAGAAAGAAGACATTTAAGAGGCATATGATTAGTGCAGAGGGTCTTTCCAGTCTTACGCTCCAACTCGCTCCATAGATACATTACTCCACGTCTGCGCTAATTGACGAAAGACCGGATTTTGGGATGTGAACGAAGATAAAAACAAGTTGGGCAAGTGAAAATTAAGAGTTATGAGTAGAAATTCTAGTCAATGAGAGCAATTCATCGTGCATTTGGAGCAAAAGGTGAGTAGGTGGCCAGAATTTTTTCCCGCTTTTTAGGAGGGCATCATATCTGAGAGCATGAGTCTTGTGTAGCACATTAAGACCATTTATCATAGTCACTGTTTCGGGGGACACATTTACATCCTTTTTCTGTAATGCTACCAGAAGTGAATCAAGATCGTGTCGGTAATCATACTTTTTAATATCATTTTCAGTAAAACCTCTTTTTAATAATGCTGATTTAAGAAACAATTCAACAGCGTGAGAAATCAAGAAGTAGAAAGGTATTGCAGTGACTTTGGTAGGAGATCCATCATTACGTTTTTCAAGTGTCATATCTAGCTTCTTTGCACTTTCCCAGAAATTTACAGCGGTAAGACGATAAATTGAGGCTAATGTGATATTATCTTGCATATTTCCAAGCTCGTATTTCTGGGCAGAAAAGGTTTTTGTTTATATATTGAATATCCAATTTAATTTTGATGGATATTAAAACTTCAGTTGTTACATGGATTCTATCTTATTTGTACAATCAGAATGTTCCGATTCCTAGAAAAGATTTATTGAAAAAACTTTGTAATGCATCTTTTGATTCTATGACAGGGTCGAATGATTTTGATAGTGCTATAAAACAATTAACCGATGCCAAGTATATAGAAAACACAACAAGAGAAGTATCTGAATATGTTCCAGTTATAGATAATCTGAATTTGCCGGAAGAAGAGCAGACGAATAAATTACAAGAAATGAAACACAGGGTCGAAGGAATTGTTATTACAGAAGACGGGATTTTTGAATATAGAAAGCAGATCGGTACACCATTGGAGAAAATTCAGCCTCATCTTGATAAAGTAAGTGCGAGTCCTCAGGCTCAGGAGTTTAAAGGAATAATTAAAACTCTAAAATTTTCTGATGATGTCATAGGCTCAGCCGTCAAATTATGTATTGAGAACGCGCCTTTGATTGTGAAATTTATAAAGGAAGTGCCACGAATATTGACTTCTTTTGGAGTTAACATACAAAGTTAATACGCAGGAAGTTTAGGGCTATTCATAGTAGGATTTGCATTACTTTAAGCCTTGTTCACATGTATCTTTTTTTATGCAGATAAAGTAACTCAAAACATGTCAAAAGATCTTACAAAAAAAGCTGTGGAGATGCTTCTAAAGGGAGCTACCCTAGTAAGTGATCCCTGCCCATATTGTAAGGGTGTGCGGGTAATGATGGACGGCAACGCACTTTGTGTAAATTGTGGCAAAGAAGCCAGAGAAGAAAAAATTTTACAAGACATAAAAAAACCACAAGATAAAACGGAAACCTCCTCTACGCCATACGACAAACTCGATCAAAAACTAAAAGATCTTACCGATGAACTAGAGAGTGAGAAAGATCATGTCAAGCAGCAGGAGATCCTCAAGTCGATCAACGATATAATCACACTTAAGGAGCGACTCAAGAATCTATAGCCACAAGGTATTTATTTAAACAAGCGTCAAAATTGTATCATGAGTAGTAAGAAATCTGCACCACTGCCCGCATCAAGCGCAGGTCTTCTGAGATTCTTTGAAGATGAGACCAAGGGATACAAACTAAAACCGGAGATAGTAGTAGCTATTCCAAGTGCACTTATCGCCATGTCGTGGATTTTAAAAATATTTTTCTCACCATGACCGATAGCTCTGACAGTGTATCTCGTATACACAAACGGTATACTCTTACAACATTCACTCCGTCTTCCCAATACGCCTCGTTTGCAATTTCAATTGTTATTGCATCAGTAATAGTTTCCTTGTCTTCTCTTTACTACTTCAAGTCGGCAGATGACCTTGCCATCAGCATACCAACAACAGTTGCAGTGCTCATTGCAGCTCAATTTGTTGATTTTAAACTGCTAAAGACCGATTACTCGAAAGCTCTGCATATTTCTGCATTTGGGAATCTTCTTTGGCTAGTCACGGTAATTGGAGGTTTGCTGTCTGTTTACGCCTTTTCAAAACCGCACTTGTCTGAAGTGTACATCGCTGAAGGGATGCTTCTTTTTGCCAGTTTTCGAATAGGGATATACACATCAGTAATTGGGACAAAAATAAAGACTGCATTGGCCATGTGTTTGGTGCAGCCCCTAGCAATGTTCTTGACATTTGTACCTGTGGACCATTGGTTCCAAATGCTCTCTGATCCAAGAGCGGTCGGATTTGGCTTGGTTTTCATCTTTCTTGGTACGGGATGGACAATACTCACAGACAGGGCTACCGGAAAACTTTCACGCACGCACACATTTCTCCAAGCATATGTTGCAGCATTGACAAGAAATGATCCGTCAGACATGGAAACAATGATGGAAGAACGATCGCAGCACTCAAAGGTTTCGACATTTCAGATTCTGTTTAAAACAAAAAATAACAATTGCAGACTAGTTTTGCCAGACGTTCATCCCGGGCCATTCCATCCTATAGGAGGGAGCAACATCACTTATCTGATTTACAAGAACCTGGATTCGTCTGCCATGGTAATGCACAGCGTGTCAGACCATTCTCTTAACCTTCCATCAAAATCTCAAGTGGAACAGTATCTTGCAAGCCTGCAGACAAGTTCTACCGTGCAACAGGGATTTAGCTGTACCAAGCCTGTGACGGTTCAAGTAAACAATGCCAGAACAGTAGGATTGTTGTTTGGCAAGACCGCCGTGCTTGTTCTTTCTCTATCTCCGCATGGCATGGAGGATGTTCCTGCTTCTGTAAAGACAGAGCTTGAACAATATGGGAAAAATCGCGGATTTGAGCGTGTTCTAATTGTTGACAGTCATAATGCAATGGGTGAAGAAATTTCACAACTGGACGCAGATGATCTTCTAAAGGCAGCCAAGTCAAACCTGGATACCCTGATAACAAAAGATGCAATGCCAATTGAGATTGGATTTGCAAACTCCTCAGACCTGAAAATTGAGACAGACGATCTAGGACCGGGAAAGATAGCAATCATGTGCATGAAGATAGGTGGCGAGACATTCTTTCTTGGATGGGCTGATGCCAACAACATGGTAAATGGCCTGCGAGAAGAAATTGCAAACTACTTTACGAAAAATGAATGTAACCTGCTTGAGATCTGCACCTCTGATACCCATTACAAGTCAAGAAATGCCAGAAACAAACATGGGTATTTTGAATTTGGGAGCCTTGCAAAAGCCGACGATGCCAAATCATGGTTTTTACAACTTGCCAGAAAAGCAGAACAAAATGTATCTGCCGCGTCGTTTGAATTACTTGCGCACGAAACCAGCGTAAAGGTCATGGGTGCAAAGCAGTTTGAAGATTATTCAAAGGCACTTGACAGGGCAATGCGCATGACACAGGGATTCCTTGTGGTAACCACCGCGTTTTTCTTTTATACTATGCTTCAAGTGTAAAACCCTTCCATGTTGTCGTAGAATTCCTCGCAAAACGCATCTAGCTGATGTATGGGAATTACGGGTATCCGTTCAATGAATCTGGTTTCATGCTGGTATAGCGTAACAATGGCAGGTATGGCTGCCTGGACCTTTTCCTTTGATACGAAATGTCTGGTGCGTTCCACCTGTTTTTTGACAGCTTGCTCTAGGGCAGATTGGCTCATCTTGTTCCAGTGTTTGCAGTCTATCAAAACCGCTATCCCTGATTTTATACCAATGACGTCGATCTGCATTCTGGGTTTTGTAAATATGACATTGCGGGTAGTCTCAAAATCCCTACTTTCAAGTATCTCAGCTGCAAGGGATTCAAAATCCTGCCATTTGAGAAATCTGGAGACTTCGTCAATTGGAGCCCCCATGGTGATTGCAAGTATGCTCGTCTTCAACCTGTCCTGCTCCTCAAATCGGATCAGGCTGTCTTCATACGTACCTATCCCGTTCTGCATCAGGTTATCCAGAATTTTTACTGCGGTATCTTCATTTGTCTGCGTTGCCATTGAAAAATCTGTTACAGACATCCCTCCAGGAATTATCCCCTGTATTGCTCTTACAAGCGTCTGCAGATTCAACGGGAGGCGTTCATCTTCTGTTTATAAAATGCTAATTATTGTACATAAAGATCAGGCTCTGATAATAATTGCTGCAAGAGCTTTGTTTTTGCATTTTATTTTCCTAGTTCTCCAAGATGTATAGGCCATGGTTATATACGGTTTACATCAAAGCAAATTATGAAATTATTGCTAGTTGTTGTACTAGCACTCTTCATTTTAGGATCAAAAGTTTCTTTTGGAGAAAAGGGGACTTATGTGGACAAGGTAGAATTCACACAATATTCTAACGCAAACACTGCTATCGAAGAAGTAAAAAATGGAAATCTAGACATTTACTATCCTGCAATTCCATCGGGTCGGATTGATTCGCAATTGCGGCAGGATCTAAACGTATTCCAGTCAACCGGTACAGAATACAGTCTTCTTGTAAACCCGGCCCCGTCTGAAAAATTCAATCCGTTTTCAATTAGGGAAGTGCGCTACGCACTAAACTATTTGGTTGACCGAAACATGATTGTAGATGAGATACTAAACGGATATGGTTCGCAAATGATATCTGCATACAAGCCATACGATCCCGACTATCTTTTGATTCTGGGAACACTTCAATCGTTTGACTTTCAGTATAATCCTGTGCTTGCAGAACAAATGATCTCTGATGGACTGACAAAAGCTGGCGCGCAGAAAATTGATGGCAAGTGGTACTATAAATCAAAACCAATAGAGATTACGATATTTATCCGAAATGATGATCAGATAAGAAAATCAATAGGGGAAATCCTTTCCTCTCAATTGCAAAAAATTGGATTCGTGGTGAAAACAGACTATGGAGACTTGTCAAAGGCGTTTTCCGTAGTATATGGCTCAAATCCGGCAGACATGCAGTGGAATATCTATACGGAAGGATATACCATTGGAGGATTTGTAAGATACGACTCTGTAATACTTGCCCAGATGTACGCTCCATGGTTTTCAAACATGCCTGGCTTTAACAATCCTGCGTATTGGAATTATAAAAATTCCACACTTGATTCTATATCCCAGGCAATTTTTGTAGGCAACTTTACTTCGTCTGAAACCCGGGCCGAATTGCTAAACAAAGGAGTGGAACAAGGAATGCGGGAATCGGTGAGAATATTTCTTGCAGCTCAGGTAGACCAACGCGTTGCCAACAAGAAAGTACAGGGAATAATCAATGACTTTGGCGCCGGCATTACGAGCAGATTCACGCCAATCAACTCGCGGGATGGCTCTGATACATTAAAAATTGGCGTGGGTCAGATTTACCAGGGTGCGTGGAACCCAATAGCTGGATTTACAGACTCTTACAGCCAAGAGATATCGTCTTCTGTCGTTGATCCAGGTGATTTTAAAAATCCATACACGGGAATAACAATTCCGATAAGAACAGAGTGGCAGGTCAAGACTGCGGGCCCCCTGGGAAAACTTGATGTTCCAAGTGATGCCATCAGATGGGATCCACAACAACAAAAATGGGTTCAGGTCGGGCTTGGTGTCAAGTCAACCAGCAAGGTGACATTTCATATGAAATTTAGTAATTGGCATAATGGTAGACCGATGGACATGAATGATGTCCTGTATGGAATTTATTTTCTATATCAATGGGGTGCAGACCAAGCGTCCCAAACAAAAACATTTGACTCTGAATACTCCCCAAAGGCAAATCAAGCTGCAAAGACGTTGATAGGAATACGAGTTATTGATAATGATACAATTGAAGTGTACCAGGATTATTGGCATTTTGATGAAAACGAGATTGCAGATTCAGCCCAAGTCTGGCCCGACATGCCATGGGGAATAATGTACGCCATGGAAAAATCCGTCACAGACGGCAAGCTCGCATTTTCAAGATCTGACGCAATAAGCAAAAATATTGACTGGCTATCACTCATAGTTCCAAAAGACGCGCAGATAATGAAATCAAACCTTCAAGAGTTTGAAAAAGATAATAAAGTGCCTGTGGCATTGGCCGGACTCGTTGATCCTAGTTACTGTGATTTGAGATACAATTCCACCATATCGTGGATAGACAGGCATGGAAATGCAATGATAAGTAATGGCCCGTTTTACCTTGACAGTTATCTCCCAGAAGCAAGAACGATTCTAATAAAATCATTTAATGATTCGACATATCCGTTTGGAGCAGGATATTGGAAGAAATTTGAGCAGGTGCATCTTCCAAAAATGGAGAAGATAGACGTACCGACTGATGTAACTATGGGAAAGGAGCTTGATATTCCGGCATTGGCAACCTCTAACTCTGATGTGTATTATTATTTTATCAATGCACGGGGTCAGATTGTATATCATGGAGTCCAAAATTCTGGCAATGGAAGCTTTATCATCACTGTTCCTGCAGAAAAAACTAGTAACTTTACAAACGGAGCAAATGATCTCAAAGTGTTTACCGTCTCAAACGACGCATACAGACCTGATATGTTTGACACCAGTTTTCTTGCGACCCGGGAAGTGAACATAATTCCGGTTGAGAATATTAACCCGCCCGCGCAAGTCACAAATGGAGATTCCAACTACATTGTCATTCCGATTGCAGCTATAGCTGTGGCAATTGTACTTGCATATGCAAGAATGCGAAGAAAAAGGATCATGAGGGAGGGGCAAAAATAATATGGGATTTAAAAAATATCTTGTAAAACGGGCAATTACCATGTTTGGCGTCCTGATGGCCACGCTTTTGATAACCGTTGCGCTTGTAGGTTCTAACATGGATGCCATACTGAAGCAGAACGTGTCTCTTGAGATGAGACAACAGGTAACAAACAACAAAAATCTAGTATCAAGCTTCAAAACTCCAGAACAGCTTGACGCATACGTTCAAAATCAGATCAAGCAGAGAATTGTGGCACTTGGCCTTGACCAGCCTTGGTATACTCCTCAAAGGCTTGGGCTTTCCATGTACAAAATACTGACACTTGACTTTGGCCATGCCAAGTTTCTCACAAGCGATACCGGCTCTTCTGCTGTAAAAGACATTATACTTGAAAAACTTCCAAGAACGATTCTGCTCTTTACCACTGCTACTGCAATAGTTTCGCTAGTTGGTATATTGATTGGTGCTGTTGCTGCAAGCAAGGTTAATTCAAAAATTGACAAAATAACCTCCGGCTTTGCCATAATAAGCAGTAGCTTTCCTGTCTGGTGGGTGGGACTGATAATGATCTTTCTGTTTGCGTTTGTGTATCCGATATTTCCAGCAAGAGCGACTCCAGAAATCTCACCTGCAGATCCTGGATACCTCCTGTCTCTTCTGTATCACATGACACTTCCGTTGATAACGCTAGTCTTGATTGGATTTGGTTCGTGGGCCTACCTTGTTCGAAACTTTCTCGTTGGAGTTTTGCAAGAAGATTTTATCATGGCAAAGAGGGCTGCCGGAGTTGATGAAAAAAAGATACTGTACCGTCATGCATTGAAAAATGCCGCCCCGCCAATAGTGACCGTGCTTGCCCTGAGCCTGTCTGGATCTCTTGGCGGCGCGATAATAACTGAAGCGGTATTTGACTGGCCTGGAATGGGAAGGCTGTACTATGAAGCAATAAGCGTACTTGATTTACCTGTAATAATAGGAGCGACCTATGTGCTGACTGCATTCTTTCTTGTGAGCATATTTCTTGCAGATCTCTTGTATGGATATTTTGATCCTAGGGTGAGAAGGCAATGAGTTTTTCTTCAAAGGAAATCTGGAAAGAATTTACAAAAAACAACATTGCACTAATGGGAATGGGCATCATAGCCGTGTTGCTCTGCATGTCTGTGGCCGCTTTTGTCGCCATCCCTGCTTATACTTTCAGGGAGTGGAACGATCCAGCAAGCTGGCTTGTGTATCCAAAATCAGCACTGCCTGCCTGGGTGAACTACTTTCTTCCACAAAAGATTCCAGAACACCTGATTCTGAAACCGCAGGAATTCCATCAGGAATCTGGCAACCTATATGTTGTTACAGACGTATTTGTAACAGATTACAAGTACGATTCCTTTCCAAGTGATTTTATCTATAGCTACACAGCTAAATACAGTGGCTCACCACTTGTACAGCTTTCTGTAATCCGGCCTGATGGCATAAGCTCGATACTGATGTCTGCGTCCCTGCCGGCCTCTGCTGAGGAGGCTACGTTTCAGGGGATGATGTTTTCTACAGACAACTCTGTGAGGAAGAATGTTCAAAATAACATTGCCTTCTTGTTTCCTACGGATTCCATTCCTTCACAAGATCTTGTCTTTTCAGACCTTGCTAAAAATAACGTCCTAAAGGGGAATTACGTATTCAAAGTTACACTGTATTCCGTATCCGGAAAGGCGGCACTTGATCAATCACAATTCGTTCTGGGTGGTAAGGTGTATGGACTTATGGGAACCGATGAGCTGAGGCGCGATTTGGCAGTTGGAATCTTGTGGGGAACTCCGCTTGCGCTGTTTATTGGCATAACTGTCTCGATAGGCTCTGTAGTGTTAGGCCTAGTCTATGGAGTCTTTGCTGGCTTCAAAGGAAGAACAACCGATGAAGTGATGATGCGCTTCAATGATGTTATCTATGCAATGCCTGCCTTGCCGCTTTTGATAATTCTCGCTGTGACCATAGGCAATAGCATATTTCTCATAGTGGGATTCTTGGTAGTGTTTGGATGGGTGGGGATAGCCAAGGTATCGAGAAGCATGGCCATGCAGATAAAGACACTTCAATACATTGAAGCTTCAAAACTCATGGGGCAAAAAGACTTTAAGATAATATTCAAGCATGTGTTGCCACAACTCCTCCCCTATGCGTTTGCAAGCATTGCCATATCAGTTCCAGCAGCAATAACGACTGAGGCAGGACTGAGCTTCCTGGGTCTTGTAGATCCAACGTTTCCAACATGGGGACAGATACTGCATGATGCAAGCGTGTATGGCGCTGCAGAGAGAGGGTTGTGGTGGTGGATACTGCCACCGGGCATAATGATTGCAATAACAGGACTTGCCTTTGTCTTTATTGGACATGCGATGGATTCTATAGTTAATCCTAAGCTACGACGCTAGCATTGAACTGACGAATTATCTTTATTGTTTCATCGCTAAGCCTGATGGTATATGCTGCCGCATTAGGATCGGTAGACTGGGAAAGAGACTCTGCAAACTGGGTCTTGTCCTTTCCCCGTTGGTACATTCCGCCGGATTCTTTTATGCATAAGGGAAACTTTTGCAACTTTAGTCCGTTTTGAAATAGATGTGCCATGAATCTCTTGTAATCCTCAGGAGAGTACCACTCTGCTTTGTTTTCCTCACACAGCATTATCCAAGTATCTATCGTATTTTGAAATAGCGCCTTCTGCCTAAGATCTTCAAGCGTCATTTCTTTTTCTAAAAGTCGGCCCTTTTCATCTTAGAGCCACATCTTGGACAAATGCCGCCCTTGAACCTGTTGTTGCATGCAAGACAGATGTATCTGACCCCCTGACCTTGGCCGAAAAATCCTCCTCCCCCGCCAGTTCCGGCATCTGTACCCAAGCCTCCCATCCTCTTGAGCGCTCTGTTTCTCAAGAACAGCGGGAATACGATGAAAATGGCAAGTGCCGCTATCAGGCCATATGGCCATGGCAAAAGCATCTGCAATCCAATGCTAACTGCAAGTGATCCAAAAAGGAAGATAAGATATGTCTTGTAGTTTATCAACATTACATGTTATAGCAAAAAGCTTATAAATTTTTGTCAGCTTTTCTCCAAAATCACTGTCATTTCAAGTAATTTTCCATCCCTGTCATATGCAAACAAATCCCCGTCTTCATAAGGAGACTGCACAATTATTGAAACAAAGCCAAAAAAATTGTGCAAGTCTGTAACTGAAGGCTTGGCTTCTCCAGTTGGATGTGAATGTACAGTGCCTACATAACTTGGGTCTAGGGGTAAAAACGTATGTGGAAAGCCTGCAAATGTGGGGCCGGTATGGGAGAATGGCGGTATCACAAGGCCGTCTACAAATACTTGTCCCTTCTTGTATGCTCCACGTAGAATGAGGATGCCTTCGTTTGGATGATTCATCTTGCAGTACGTCAGAATTCCGTTCCGAGCTTGCTCTGTCATGACCACTTTACGTTGTGGTCTCTGTGTTTTTTTGAAGATCACAGGAATTGCTTTCACATGGAAACTAATTAACCTTAGAACCAGACGATGTAATCTTTAGATTTTTACGATGACTTTGCCTTTATTTAGATGGGTCAGACTCTTTTCCAGTTCTATCCTTGTGGAATCCAATTGTATGCGGTTTTCAGAAATCTCTTTTTCCAGTTTTTTGTGTGATGTTTCGAGGCCTATCATGTTTGATCTTGCTTTTTCAATGTCTTTTTCCTTTTCTTCTATCTTTTTTGCGTCAAATATGCCTAGCTTGTCTTCAAGATCTGATATTTTCTTTGCATATGCAGACTTGAGCCCCAAAAACTCATCGAGTCTCTCTATTGTTTCTTCTACTAGTTCGGCAGATCTGTCAGAATCTTTTACCGAGACATTTCCAGCCACGACTGATTTGGTGACTGCCTGAAGAATTTCTATGACGGATTCCTTGTTTTCAGGAGATAGTGCATCGTAGGGATCGGCAATAATTTCTTCCATGATCTTTCTCATTGGTTTGTCAAATGATGATACATAGCTGTATTTGTTGAGCGGCCTTGAAATCTTGGAGAATTGTGCGCCTATCTTGTCTCTTATCTCGTGCTTTTCATGCGACATGGAATCTATCTTTTGTTTTATCTCTAGAAATTGACTGTATTCCGGTCTGGATTTTAATTCTAATATGTCTTGCTCAAGTCTTGTAATGGCGTCCGCCGTCTCGCTTTTCTCTCTTGTGATCTCGTTTGACCTGTGTTCTTTCTGTACTGTTTCTTTTTTAAAATCATGAATTTTCTGTATGGCCTCTAATATGGAATTGGCACTAGATTTGAAATTTTCATGCTCAGTTATTAGCCTCTGTAGGGAATTTCTATTTTGTGCCAGATCGCCAATTTCCTCTTTTAACTTGTCCGCGTATTTTCTTGCAAAAACATGCATTACTCTAGTATGAAGCCCAAGCACATCGCCCATCCTCCTGAGTATCTGATTTATCTCGTTATTGAGAGATAACACATCTTCGTATTTTTCTATACTTGTTAGTTTGGCCGTGGTCTCTTTTTTAATGGTGGATACCACTGCGTCCTTGCCTCTCTTTCCAACTGTCTTTAGACTCTTGTCGACATCATCAAGCTTCAGGTCGTCTGACTCTAAATGCAAGATCAATTCATGTATGTTTTTTTGGTTGGTTTCTACCCTTGTCTTTAGCTGCAGGGCTCCCTGTAGTATGTTTGAAATGCGTGGGATCTCAAACTCTTTTATGATTTGCGGAATCTCATGTAACGATACAGCTCTTTGTTGTACTGGATCTGGCACTTCAACTGTTTTCTTTTTCCCAAATCCGAATACCATGGTATAACTAAGGTATGATCTTACAACGTTAAATATTATGCATGACAAAACCATCATGTGAGCGACATTAGGCTTGTAATGGTAGGCTCTGTCGTCATATTTGCAGGGTTTTATGTGGCAAGCATAGGCGGTTCACAGTATAGCCAGATGGCAATGCAGGCGACCCAGTTTGACGACTGTTATGACTATTCAACAGGTACGGCTGTACATGTAAACTGCGCGCAAGTAGAGCGCGACGCGCTTCTCTATCTAGCTCTGGCTTTGTCCCTTATTGGAGGGGGCGGATACGCCATATTCCGGGGGATAAAAGGAAGATGGGATCAGAACGTGAAAAGTGGCGAAATGCTTGGTCCAAAATATGACTGAATTTGCCGCATTTTGTCTGAAATTGATTCATTAAAAAAATCAAAGGCGCCAGGTAAGTGCATAGTGTGAAAAGTTTGACACCCTGCCTCATAGCTATAAAAATGACTTAAAGAGCGATCTCAAATCTTTTCCATCGGTGGCTGCCGTGTTCCTTTACCAGTCCAAGTTCCTTCATTCTCTGCATGTAGTTCCTGTAAGTCCTGTCAGTCGGATTATTCGTAGAGACCCTCCTGTATTCCTCAAACAATTGACCCGAGTCCATGACCTTGTTCTTCAGAAGTATCTCGTAGATTATTCTCTGCTCGATGTTCAGCGTGCCAAGCACATAGGACAACCTGTACTTTCTTGTAGATTTTGAAGCGTTCTTGATCTCCTCGAGTGTCACCACATCCAAGTTCTTCAGCTCCGCGTCCCTAGCTGCTGACCTCATGATCTGCAACCCTATCCTCGCATCCCCGTTGCTCATGCCGGCCACTACAGACATGATGTTGTTGTCCACAGACCCTGGCCTCATGCCACATGTGGCTCGCTCCTTCAATATGTTCAGGATTTCTTCTCTGTTGTATGGCTTGAACTCTATTTCATCAAACGATAGACTAGAGCTGATTCTGTAATCCATGTCTGTAGGAGAGAACTCGCGATTTGATATGATCATCACCGTGCATGAGTTTCTTGCAAGAGTATAGAGAACATCAATGTCTTTGATATGATCAGACTCGTCAAGACATACGACAAGTTTCTTTTTTGATTTCTCGAATTTTTTTATCAGTTCGCTTGTTGATTCTCTTCCATGAATCACATGTCCTGCCTGTAACAGAATATCTTCCATGATCTTGTGTGATGTTCTTTTACTCCAACAGTTGACATATGCCGAGTTATTTTCAAAATGTTCGCGTAAAATCCATTTCGCAACCGAAGTCTTTCCAATTCCTGGCGGACCATGGATGTAGAGGCTTTTTGCGAATTTTCCAGACTTTATAGGAGCAAGACATCGAGCAATTTCTCTTGCTTGTCCTTCCCTGCAGACAAGTGATTCCGGCGTGAAGCATTCATCGAACACGCCCTCATCGATGATAATTTTACTTACCATCTTTCAAAAAGTTGGTTTGGTCAGCTTATAGTCTATTGGTGTAGATTTCCGATAGAAGAAAATTACTTTCTCACGCTTTTGACACGCTTTTTGTAATCAGGATTTTTCATGTCGTCTTTCTGCAAGATAACTTCTAAGATTCTCCAGCTCTTGCGGATCAGCAATTAGGGAATGCAACATCTGTTGCAATTTAATTCTCTTTTCCACAACTTGTTCCATCTCTGCAAGAGGGAATGCACATCGGTTACAGTATAATGAATCTCTTGGATTTTCAAATTCACACCTGTTGCATTTCTTTAACACCTCCACGGGTTTTTCATTGGCATCAGATGTTTTCTTGATCCCGATGACCTTGTCCCATGTCTCATTCTGTATCCTGCGAATTACAGAATTCGACAGATGCTCGTAGACCTGCGGCATCCTAGAATTCGGAGTCCAGTGATGCTTGTATCTTTTGTACGAATCTGACAGACCTTTTTCAGAATCTTCAGTAGAGGAAACGTGTTTCAGAAGATGCGGCCACATCCTTTTCGGATAGCCAGACTTCTTGACGCATTTCTGGAAAGCCCGCAGTGCGGCGGCGTACGAAAGTTGGAGTGGTTCCGATCTGTCAAAAGTCGGCCAGAGAGGAGCATCCGGATTGTTTTTGAACGGATGTGCGTTCAACCATTGCGCGAGTATTTTTGCAGACCAGGTCAGGATCAATGGAGCCTTTCCTGTTTTCCCATCTGCATGAATAATTGCCCCCACATCATTGAACTCGACCTCCCCTATCTTCGGTGTCAATACTTCCCCAATCCTGCACCCAGCATCGAGTTTGCACTGGAAGAGCGCTTTGTCCCTGAGGTTGGAGGCGCATTCTGTGATTCTGACTGCCGTCTCAAACGACGGGATGTCCAGCGGCGTGACCGTCACCATAGGCACCTTCTTCAGTGTTATCCATTTGACCTCCGGAGGATACTCCCTCGGCGCGCATCTTCTCATCCACCTGTAGAACGCTTTCAGTACCTTCCGGTACTTGTTTTTGGTGCTGTCAGCATTTTTGAGACAGTCTATTTCAAAGATGAGATTTTCAATATCTTGAACTGTAGCATCCTCGAATTTTTTGTTCAACATCTTCGATATCTGGTTGAGTCTGATGAAGTCTGCTAGAATAGTTGTTCGTCTTGCTTGTGTTGTCCTCACTTTGTAGTAACGAACAAGAATTTCACTGTTGAAAGAATCATTCTCAACTCTGCGCAGTTCTCTTTCAATTCCCTTCTGTATAGGATAGATCAGCTCAGCTCTGCTCATGCAACCACCTGGTATCGCAAGACAATCTGTTCTGCGTCTGAAACTTGCCGATATGTTTCCGACAGATTTCAGTTAGGACACTTAACCTGAGGTTCAGTGGACCCGGAGTCACACTCATTTCAGATTAAAGCATCCAACAGATTACCCGTAATTTTTCTTTCAGAATATTTGTTTTCAGTACGGAAATAGTTAACGGAAAATTACAGACGGAACCTAGTAGCTGTTCCTTGTGCAGAAAGTTCTGAATGCGAGGATTCTGCACAAGATGCAAGGAGTATCGTGGAGACGAAGAAGATCACGGGATTCATTTCTGGGAAAACTTTCCGATTTGCGACAAGTGTGGCGCTTTTGTTGATCTGGAGGAATGTGAAGATGATAGGTGATTTTGAAACTGTAACATTGTCGTGCGGTCACTCGCTCAACTCCTACAACGGTCTCGGAGTCTGTAGCAAGTGCTGGAAGAATGGATGTGGAAAATGTTTACAATTGATAGATGATGATCTTCTGTGTCCCAAATGTTTTACTGAAAGGATGGAGGCCGGCAAATGAGCGAACTGTGGCAATGCAGGATCTGCAATTCCCTCGTTGCAAGGGACCAGATAGATGGTCAGTGCAAGACATGCAAGAGTAGCACATGTAGCAATTGCAAGCGCACTTGCGACCGGTGCCAGGAGATCTGTTGCATGTTACACCTAGAGACCAAAGTAGTCATGAGGCAGCAGCAGCCCTTTCTTCATAGGCTTTGTTGGATATGTACGGAGATATGGTAGTACCCCCCCCACCATTCGTGTATTAACTATAATACTTATGTAACGAAAGTCTTGTTAGACGAGACTATAGTTACAAGGAATATATTTTAATACTTATGTAACTAAAGTCTTGTTAGGCAAGACTATGGTTACAAAAGGATTAAAACTGCTCGGGTCGAAAGAACTGAAGTTACTATTCACACTAGAGGAAGAAAGAAAAGGCATATTCAAGACAGGTGATGCCCACAGGATTTTGGGATCTACCGATGCGTCAGTAAAGAATGTGTTGTACAGACTAAGAAAGAAAGGTAGGATAGAAGAGATAGAGAGAGGAAAATATCTACTGATACCTGCAAAAGCTGGATATGAAGGCAAATGGGCGGAAATGCCTTTTGTCATAGCATCAAAAATTGTCGATCCATATTACATAGGATTCTGGTCTGCACTGAATTACTGGGGGATGACAGAACAGGTCCCGAGTATGACCTTTGTTGTTACAACTAAAAGAAAGAGAAATTTAGAAAACGGTTCATTCAGATTCAAATTCATCACATTATCCAAAAACAAATTTTTTGACATGGTAGAAGAAGAGATAGGAGGAGAGAAGTTCAAAGTGTCATCAAGAGAAAAGACAATTGTTGATTGTCTGAGTTATCCAAAGTATTGCGGCGGTATTGATGAAGTTGTCAAAGGCATGTGGGAAGCACAGGATGAAATTGATTTTACAAAAATTGTAGAGCATTCAGAAAAAATTAGGAATAATGTTGTAATCAGGAGACTCATGTATATACTTAACATACTTGAGATAGATTCGAAGATGAACAAGAAAGTTCTGGGCGATATCAAAGGATTCATGTGGTTAGATCCAACAGGACCAAAGAAAGCACTAGAATATTCCAAAAGATTTGGTTTGATCATAAACAGAACTAGAAAAGAATTGACGGGTTGGAGAGGATACTAGCATGTTGAGTAAAGACAACATAATGAGGAGGGCTGGTGATAAAAAAATCGATCCCATGGTAATCACTAAAGACTATGCGCTAGGATGGCTGCTATATGCGATTTCCAAAAGTTCCATAGGAAAAAAACTCATTTTCAAAGGAGGTACATCTCTTTCTAAAATATATTTCTCTGAGAAATGGCGACTCTCAGAAGATCTTGATTTCACAATATTTGAAGAAATAAAACCGGAAGATATAGAAAAAGTTCTTGAGACAGAGGTACCAGAAATCATCAAAGACAAAATAGGCATGGAAGTGAAACTGAAAAAGAGGCCATATTCAAACGAGGGGTGGCTTCAGAGTAAATTTCAGTATAATGGGCCTCTTGGAAAAGACACTGTGAAATTAGAAATAACAAAAGAGAATAAATCATATGATTTTGAAAGACTGAAGGTTCCACAGACCTACGATTATCCAGAATTTGACGTGGAGGTATATACACTAGATGAAATTCTTGCAGAAAAAATGCGCACCATAATACAGAGAGGAAAAATTCGAGATTACTATGATGTTTGGCGACTATTAAAGACCCAGGGTTTTGATAAAGAAAAGATTAAGAAGATTTTTTTGGAAAAAATGAAGATCGAGGGGACTCCATTTACCGATATCGAGCAATTCTTTCCAGAAGGAATTGTTGCCACATTGATGCCATTTTTGGAATTTGGTCTGACAAGACTCAGTAGAGAACCACTTCCTCCATTGGAAACCATAATGGAAGAATTACGAGAATCCTTAACAGAATTACTATCATAGTTGTTGTCATTACAACAAATCTATCGGAAAAATACACACGTAAAGCGGTTTTAATCTGATTACACTTTCTTCGTAATGAAGGACTGGTATTGCATATGCGGTAACTTTGTAAGAGAAAGAAGATTCTGCCCCAAGTGCAAGCTAGTGAGGTTCAGGATCGAGAACTCCCCGATTCTGGACTATTGGGGCCTCAATGTTGGCGAGCTGTCAAATGGTCTGCCTTTCAACTTTCCCGTAAACTATCTTTCAGAACATCTTCTGATCACTGGACAGACCGGCACCGGCAAGACAAGATTTGCAATGAATCTTGCGGTGAAAATAGAAAACCACGTATCCACACATCCAATCAGACTTCTGGTTGTTGACGTAGAAGGAGAATGGAAGAACATCATTCCAAAGATGAAAAATTTGACAGAGTATTTTTCTGTGGACAAGAATCTGAAGATAAATCCGTTTGATCTTGGAGACCCGGCACTAATCAGGGAACTATTCCGCGAGACCGTTTTCAAGGGAATTGAGAAAGAATACGTCGATTTGTCCGCGCAGATGAACTTTGTTTTACAGGAGGCAATCAACGAAAGCCACAACATGGAGGAGGTAATCAGAAATATCAAGAACTACAACAAACAGAAACTAACTGCACTTGACAAGACAAAGACTGCACTGCTAGTAAGACTCGATCCATTCATGCGCTCTCCATTGAAAGAAATTTTCTTTTGCAAAAAATCCAGTCCGGATTTCAACAACCTCGATGATCACAACATCATAATCGATTTGCATGAACTTGACAAGCTTGTGGCTTACGGTAGTGAGCTGCGTTTGATCTACAACACGATAACGACCTATTTTCTGAGAAAGATGCTGAATCGTGGAACATGTGACTGGGTCTCCAATATTTTTGTGGCAGACGAGGCGCAGTTGCTTGTTCCCAAGATTCTGCAAAAGATTGTCGTGACAGAATCATGGCCTGCTACAGAGTTTGCAACAAGATTACGAAAGAGGGGATGCGGCCTGGTCCTGATAACCCAGTCACCTAGCAACATAGAGAAGGACATCTTCAAGAACATGAACACAAAAGTGTCGTTCAGGCTCCAGCACCAGGAGGACATCAAGCTGATTTCCGAGGCTGCCGGCTTCATGGACTACGTGGAATATGAGTTCCTCTCGGACAGGTTCGTCAGGCTGCCCAGGCGGGCTGCCATTGTGTGTACGTCCGGGCATGAGCCATTTGTCATGACTGCTGCGGAGTTTGATGCACCAACAACCACTGTTGCAACTGCAGTTGCAACATATGATGCAGCAGCTGCTGCAACAGAAGCAGCGGCAGAGGACGCGGAGGAGGCGGATGAGAAGACTTTCCTTGAAAACATAGAGAGTGAACCCTTCATCTCTGTCAGAAAAAGGAGAGTGTCGCTTGGATGGAATGATAAGAGATACTACAAGGCTGTAGATTCTTTGACCCAGAAAAAGAAAATTGAGATAGAGAAGGCCAGGGTAGGCAGAGGCACGCCGACGATTCTCTACCAGAAGATTGGAAAGATTCCCAGTGTAAGACACCAATATTATGTGAACTGGCTTGTTGAAAAAATCCAGGAAAAAGGATTCGATGTTACAACAAACATTTTGGAAGGCCCCGACATAGAAATTCCAAAGATCAGGACTATCATAGAGGTTGAGCTTGGAAAGTCTGACGTGCACTCCAACATTGCACGGAATGTCCAGAAGTTTGACAAGGTGATTGTCTGCTCTGACAACAAGAAGCTATTACAGACTCTTTCAGCTCAAAACAAGTCAGACAAAGTTTTGTTTTCACAAATAGAGAATGTGCCAACCTTGGTTGGAAAGATGCCGGCTCGAAACGAATTGGAGGACATCTGATAAAGAGGTGAGTATGTGGTTGACGAAATACCAAAACTGTATGAAACAGACGGAATTCCATTTGAAAAGAAAATTATCTACCAAAAGTGGGACATTCCACACGTTGGTTTCTACTGGTTAATCTCGGAGCTTGATAGAAAAGAGAATCTTGCGTTTGGTTACGCGAATCTGAATGATGATAACTTTGCAGAATGGGGCTACATCAGCATTGAAGAGCTGATTGACAATAACGCGAAATTGGATAGGGAGTGGAAGCCATGTACCTTTGATGAGGCCCAGAAGAAGATCAGAGAATACAGGAGAGGATTCCATCAGAGATGAACAAAGAGAAGGATACGTTGTTGATCCTCACGGGAAGATAAGGGGAGAGGTCAGAAACTATGACCCATATTCCAGATTTGGCGAAATTATGCTGTACGACATAGACATCTTTGGGTTTGTCTCCGGATATGTGTCAAGAAACTGGGACGTGATGTCAGAAGAGGACCTTCTTGCAGATAGCAAGCTTGCAGGCAAATTGTATGAGGCAAGGTACCAAGTCTGGAAGAGACAGAACGTAATCCATCTGAAACACGAGTACATGAAAAAATATGGTTTCTATGACAAAAGAGAATTTGACAGGCTTTGCAGGGATTTGTTCAGGAAAATTTGATCACATTGCCTAATTTTGTAGCCTGTCTGGAACTTATTAATTTCCGGAAATCCAGGTCTATATTATGAAAAACTCCGATACACTGACAGTTGCAGACTTCTTCTGTGGTGCCGGGGGCCTCTCGGAGGGTTTCCGACAGGCAGGTTACGAGATAATTCTTGGTGTTGACAATGACAAAAATGCAATTGCAACATACACTGCAAGGCATGGATGTGGAATAGTTGAAAGCATTGAAAATATTGATGCAGAATTTATCAAGAAAAAAACTGGACATGATGGAGTTGACATCATTGTTGGAGGGCCACCCTGCCAGGGCTTTAGCACCGTTGCAGTTGGTAAGCTAAAATCACTGGGTTCACCGAGGACATCAAAACATCCACTCAATCAGCTTTACAAGGAGTTTATCAGAATCATACTAGAAATGAAACCATCATTTTTCGTTATGGAAAACGTAAGAAGGATGACCTACATTGAAGACGGAGTAATCAAAAAATCAATTGAACACGATTTGAAAAATACCTACAATGTTGACTTTTACGATGAAGATGTAGTGAAATTTGGAGTACCGCAATCTAGAAAAAGATGTCTT
This sequence comes from Nitrososphaerota archaeon, assembly GCA_028867785.1. GTDB lineage: Archaea > Thermoproteota > Nitrososphaeria > Nitrososphaerales > Nitrosopumilaceae > Nitrosotalea. The sequence continues at coordinate 286,933 of JAGWFS010000001.1, read as the reverse complement.
GTGATTGGAAACAGACTGGGTCTTCCAAATCCACAAGTCAAACAGACTCATTTTGATCCAGAAGATGGAGATATTCCAAGAGGTGGAAAGCCATATGAAACGGTGCGTACTGCCATATCTGATCTTCCTTTTCTGCATGCTGATGAGGGAAAAGAGTTCAGCAGATATACCAGAAAAGCAAGAAGCCAGTACCAGTATGAAAGACGTCGCGGTTCCAGCGGGGTGTTCAATCATTTTGCTAGGATTCATAACAAGAGAGATTTGAAAATATTCAGCATGCTAAAACCCGGTCAGTGGATTAGCGATTTACCTGAAAGATTCAATCCTTATAGAAAAGACATCTTTGAAGACAAGTACAAGAAACAATACTGGAATAGGCCATCTTCTACAATTCTTGCACATCTTGCCAAGGACGGATTGATGTTCATACATCCGGATGGAAAACAGAATCGTAGTCTTACGCCCAGAGAGGCTGCGCGCTTACAGTCATTTGATGATGGTTATGTCTTTCATGGACATATGACACACCAGTTCAGACAGATAGGAAATGCTGTGCCGCCACTTTTCGCAAAAGCAGTAGCAGTTGCAATTATGGATACGATGAAAATTCCTATTAGTCAACGCGTTATTTCTTCACCAATGCATAGTCACAGATAGTTTTCAGTGGACAGATACTGCACTTTGGGTTTGTTCCGGTACAGATGGATTTACCAAGGTCAAGCAATGCCCAGTTGTACTGTTTTACATTTTCCTGAGGCAAAAGTAAGGAAGCTAGATTCCACGAGCTCTTTTTCTTGTGAGCGTCCTTTCCAAAATCTATTGAGAAAACCCTTTCCAGTATTCTTTTTACGTTGACATCAAAAATTGCTACTTTCTTATTCAGCCCAAAACACCTTATCGCATTAACAGTGTAAAAACTCCCTTTCCCTATGATTTCAAGTAATTCGGATTCTTCAGAGGGTATTTTTCCCGCATATTTTTTCATGATTGATTCTGCAACAAATTTTATTCTGGAAGATCGAGATTTCATTCCAAGGGATTTTACCAATGACTCTATATCTTTAATGGGGCTTTTTGCAAGATGAGAAATGTCCGGAAATTTTTCTATGAATTTTTCATAAATTGCTATTACACTGGATGCCCGCGTTCTTCGCAGAAGCATTTCCGATACCAGTATGCGGTAAGAATCAGATGTTTTCCTCCACGGATATTCGGGTGTATTTTTCGCAGCCCATTTTATTAGATTATTTACAAATTGGTCCTTTCTACTATCTATTTTTTTCTTGATTATTTCATCATTATCAAACATATTTCGTAATTCAATATCATAAACATCTGCAAACTTTTAAGTCTGCACGATCTAGGTTTAAAGAGGATTTTTAATGAGCACCGAGAAAAAAATGACTTTTTCTGACATTTTAAGCCAGCAACAAACATGGACCAGTTATTCTGATTTCTGTAGTCAGGTTCCAACAATCATATCAAAAGAGGTTACAGAAAATTCAAAACGAGAAGCTAAACTCATTGCAGATCTCAAAAAAAGTGACGCCTTCAAGAAATTAACTGTAAAAGATGTTTCAGAAAATCTTGACAGGGCAGAAAAACTCCTGACAGAAGGCAGTGTTGTTGGTGTTGATGCAACTATGGCAAAATACAATCTGCTTTCAGGAGTACGATGTCAGATCGGAGTCATTGCAGTGAATTATCAGGGCGAACAGATCAAGCATAGTTTTTTCATTTCACAGGCAAACTTACGTGACGAAGCTGATGATGTTCTTGAAAGAATAGTTCAACGAGCAGAAAGCGACGATAATCTATCTGATATGCATCTTCGTGGATTAATGATGTACCGGGAACGCGAGGCCGGAATGAATCCGAAATTTGATGGAAAATACATTCTCTATCATGGACCTCTGCTGCCATTTGAGCTCATGTCAGGTCTTGGAAGACTGCGTGCTCTTGATGTGACTCTAGATATTCTGAAAAAAATAGTCAATTCCAAACGAGTAATGAGTATTATTTCTTCATCATCATACAAGGACTACACATATTTCGGGCTTGCAATTGAAAATGGACAATATCTCACTTCTCCTGATTATACTCTGGAACATCATCTTACTACCACAAGCGATTTCCTTGCTTGGAGCAACAAATGGAGAGAAGAAGAGAGAAAGAAAGTTGAAGATTTTATCAAAGACTATGCATCACAGATTCGCATAGGAGTCATAAGAATCAGTGATCGCCCGTATGTTTTCCACGCACACAAGGATATTTTTGATCTTGCTGCAGCCATAATTGCGAGAGACTCGATGTTTCAGAAGGAAAAGGGATTTCCGCTTTTAATTGATTATGCGGATAATCTTTGTACTGAGTATTTCTCCGGTGCCCAGTTCAATCACATGGTCGACTGGGAGCTTGCAAAGACAGATAACTATCTAAGAGAATCTGGTGAAAGACGGATGAGGGTGAAATAATGGTAGAAGAGCAAAAAGCAATAGGTTATGTCAACTTCGATGGTGGGACTACAGACAGTAATGAACTTGAGGTAAGGATCCCATCTGAAACACTTCATGATATACGACGTGGTCAGTACGTCCGAATTGAATCAGATTTTGACAGTAAAAAACGAGATTTCTTTGCAAGAATATCAAGAGGGCCATTCTTTGTTCCTGATGCAGTAAGCAAGGATTCTGCTTTTGCAAGGGCTGCAATTCTACATGCAGGTAAAGTAAAATTCAGACCTGATTTTCATGGAATCTGTTATGCACAGATAATGGGAGAACTTGATGTTGCACAGATGAAAACACATGGAACTTTTGTAAGACCAAGACCACAGGCAGCTGTCTACCCCCTGACAGGTGAGCAGATTGAAAAACTCCTCGAACTTTCAGGCGATATGTACATAGGAAAGCTTGACGGTTACAGTAGCGTTAGAGTAAGAATTCCAAGTGACAAAAATGCTGCATTACCGAGAAATGTTGGAATATTTGGAACTGTAGGATCTGGAAAAACCAATACTAGTCAGGTGCTGATAGAAGAAGCTGCAAAACACAACTGGGCAGTTATCGTACTTGACGTAGAAGGAGAGTATGTTGATATGGATAAACCGTCAGAGCAGAAATCACTCGGTCATCTTTTCACGGAATTTGGTGTAAAACCAGAAGGAGTAAGAGCGCTTGACGTGTATCACCCGGTAGAAACAGAACCATCAAGATCAGATTCAAAAGCTTTCGGTATTAGATTTTCCAATATTGAACCGCAGATTCTGGTAGAAATTCTTGGACTGACCCAGGCACAGACAGACCGATTCCTTGAGATATGGCATAACCTTGCCCAGAAAGAATACTCTACCAAGAAGAAAACTAAAACCAGTGCAGGTTTCGTGAAAAGTGTGATGGAGGGCTTCGAGGGAGGTCCTGCTCTTGGAATAAAACTTGATGATATAATAAAACAGATTGATTCAATTCTGGAAAATAACGAAGAAAGAACAAACAAAGCTTCCTATTATGTACTACGAAGAAAACTCAGAAGAGTTCAGAGATACGGGATATTTGACAGCAAGGAAACTCTTGGAGATTACAGTGAACTTCTCCAGGCAAACAAAGTCAGTGTGATAGATTTTAGTGGATCATCAAACTTTCAGATAAACAATATCGTGATAACGGATCTTCTGCGAAGTATTTTCGAATTAAAACTGAAGGACAAGAAGAAAGAACTTCCAAATGTGATGATAGTAATTGAGGAGGCTCATACATTTGTGAGCAAAGATAACGCCAGTAGAATGGAGGAGACACTTGATGTTCTTAGAGAAATATCTAGAAGAGGTCGTAAACGCTGGATCAGTCTATGTTTTATCAGTCAACAGCCATCGCACCTTCCACCGGAAATATACGAACTGTGCAATACCAAAATCGCACATCAGACTACGGGTGGGAAAAATCTCGATGCAATTAAAAACTCTACAGGGGGAGTCGATCCCAGTGTATGGGATGATGTTCCAAAACTCGGACAGGGTACATGTCTTTTCATAAGCTCATTCTTCAAGAATAGGCCCATGTTCTGTAATGTAAGGCCCTGTATGAGTAAAAGAAAACATGTAGAGGAATAAACATGACAGATAGCGACGACAAACTCTATCTGAAACCAGTAGCAAGAATGGTAAAGATTCTGGGAGAACATCTCATAAGAGACAACACTGTGGGTGTCATGGAATTAATAAAAAATGGTTATGATGCAGACGCAGAAAATGTCACTGTAGAGCTAAAGAATCTGTCAGACCCTACCAGAACTGAAATTATAATTCAAGATGATGGAACTGGCATGGATGAGGCTACAATAAAAGGACCCTGGTGTGAGCCTGCACATGGAGGAAAACAAAATGAAAAGGACAAACTAAAACCATCAAAAAAAGGAAGACTTCCACTGGGAGAAAAGGGCGTCGGACGATTTGCATCGCAGAAACTTGGAAGATATCTTGAGATGGTAACACGTCCTGAGGGAAGCTCTATAGAGTATCATGTAAACATAGACTGGAATATTTTTGACAAGGCTGATTCCTATCTTGATCAAATAGGATTTCCGCTTGAGAAAAAATCGCCACAGGTATTTACCGGTGATAAGCATGGGACAAGACTTGTAATTAAAGAAGCAAGAACTCCATGGAAACGACTGGATGTTCAGAAACTCCAAGCAAGCTTGATAAGACTACTTTCTCCCACAAACGCAATCCAGAATTTCTCAGTACATTTCAAATGTAAAGAATATCCAGAACTCGAGGATCTTGACAGAGGAGACATACTTGGTAAATTCCAGTTTAAAATCGATTGTCTGATAGACGAAAAGGGAATGGCTACATACACTTACTACAACAGGAGCAAGGATGGAAAGATAGAGGAAGTAAAAGTCGAAAATACCAACCTCTGGTCTCAGGTAAACGAAGACTGGGAGAAATTTGATCCGATGTGTGGCTCTTTCAGAGTAGTAATCTGTGCATGGCTCAGAGGAACAGAGAATATGAAAAATTATGATCTAACTAGGGCCCAGCTTGATATTCTTGCAGGCATGAGCATTTACAGGGACGGTTTCAGAATTCTTCCTTATGGTGACAGTGGAGACGACTGGCTTGGTCTCGATCTGAGGAGGACCAATCAACCAGGTGACAAATATGGTAACAACCAAGTAATAGGTCAGGTGGAAATATCCCAAGAAAAAAATAGAAACCTGATAGATAAAACCAACAGAGAGGGCCTGCAAGAAGGCGAAGCTTACTTCGATATGCGTGATCTTACCCTTGGAGTTCTCACACTTCTGGAAACTGAAAGCATCGAGCAGAGATCCAGTATGAAAAAACCTACAGAAAGCGCAAAGGCATTGAAAACAAAATTAAACGAATTGGAAAAGAAGATTGAAGAAATGAAATCATCTCCACAAAAAACGGTAGAGATTCCAGCTCCACAAACTGCTACTGCCACTGAAGCCCAGATTGAAGCAATTCAAGAAATTCCTGTCAAAACCAACGTGGTGGAAATTCCTGTAGAAAAATTGCACGATCTAGAAGAACAGGTACACGGAGTTAACGCTTCTATGACAGAAACAATCAAAGAACTTTCAGAAGTTCAGGAAGAAAAACGGGAGGCATTTCTTCATCTGATGGGAATAGGACTTGCAGCAGAACGCTTCTCGCATGAATTCGAGAGGATGGTTGCAGGTCTATCCGGAAACCTGAGGGCTCTGGAAGAAAGACACCCATATGACAGAAACATAAAGGCACTGAGGCATATTTTTGATTCTTTAAAGAATGAGGTTATCCTCATGGGGGCTGCAAGATATGTCAGAAAAATGGCTGCAAATCCGGAAGTAAAAGTTAGAGAAGTGATCAAAATGTCACTCGATGCTCATGCTTCCTACATCAATGATAACCAGATTCAAATTGAATATCCTGATGGCGATGACTTTATTGCAAAAATATCTACTGCGTCCCTTTCACAGGTGCTTGACAATGTGATTGCAAATGCAACCTACTGGCTTAATGTAAAAAGTGAGATGAATGATAGAAAACTAAGCATCGTAGTTAACGCAGCAAACAAGACCATAACAATAAGCAATAATGGTTCCAAGATTTCACCAAACATCAAGAGAGCCCTTTTTCACGGTCCATTTGTAACAAGCAAACCAGATGGTAGAGGACTGGGGCTTTTCATCAGTCATGAAATTCTGAAAAGACACAATGGAAATATTGAATTTCTTGCAGAAGATGACTCTAACAATAAATATCAAAGTGCTTCCTTTATGATCACTTTTCATTAGAAGTTGGTGCAATAAACTGGAAATCAAAATCAAAGATACAAAGAAACTCAAGGAACTGGCCAAAGAATTTCACATGACGCCAACCACTTTCATCAATGATGTGATAGAGGGTTTTTCATATCCTCCCGGATTCAAAGAAGAGGCCCAGAAGCATTCATTCAAGACAGTCCTGCACAGAGCTCTCTGGAGCTCCTACTATGGAAAGATGCTTGAGGAAGAGGTTTACAGCATTCTGGGCAAATACGACTATCACATAGAAGACGGAGGAATAGATCTCAAGGAACGGACATTCTGGTTTAGAATGTACCTCACCACTGATGAGAAAAAAATTGATATGGATGCAGTTCACATCCAGTTCAATACTGGAAGTTCGCTGGTCTCTGTTGAGAGAACGCTTGAGGAGGTTTCGAATCTTGACAAACTTGATGATGCTGAAGCAAGTGTGAGAGAAGAACTGGAGGGAAGTTTTGGAGATGCTGAACAGGTCGAATTCGAATTTCAGGAACCGTTAGATGAAAATTCTATCACTATGGAATTGACCATTTCGGATGCTGACTATCATTATCTTCCTGATCTAAAAGAAATCAATGACGTACTGGACAAACTTGAATACATAGTAAGAAAAAGTCTCAAGTAATGAAATATGTCATCTGAATTTATTAGATGGGAAAATCTTCGAAGTGGAATCCATCTATCTATGAAATATGCAGAATATTTTCTAAATATGGCTAACAAGTTTCATAATGAAAAATCATTTCAGTCATCTATACCATTTGCGATTCTAGCATTTGAGGAATCTTCGAAGGCGAATCATTTAGATAAAAATTGGTTGATAGGAATAGGAATTTCATTCGATGAATGGAAACATATTCTAAATCATGATTACAAATTAACTGACGCAGAAAAAAGAATAAAAGAAAATCTCAAGGATAAAACTGAACTTTCGTTACAAATAGATGGTGAAATGATAAAAAGCTTGGGATTGGAAGCGATCATTGATCGTAAATCTGCAATTCAACTAAAAGAGATACAAATAGAAATTAATTCTAGATTAAGTTCTGTAAAAGAACGATGTTTTTATTCTAATTGGAATAAAAGGAAGACCCGATGGGATTCATTTGACGATATTCCTAAAGAGGAGCAAAAAACGCTGAGCCTTTTCATTATTCACATTGCTGAGCACAAGTATTTGCTAGCAAAATTCGCAATGGAGGTTCATGAAAACCCATTTAGGGAAATTACTTATGAAGAAGAATCTTCCACAATAAAATCAGAAAAGTATTTTGACGCATGTAAAAAACATTATCAAAACATGAAAACTTTAACCGAAATGAAGGAATGGGAAAGAAAAACCGATATCTCAGCAAAAGAATTAACCGCCGGTAGAACTGTTTTGAACAAATATTTCTCAAATTAATGAAATTCTTTTCGTATTGTTCTGAGATCCTTTTCCACAGTAGATAGACTACAACCTAATTTCTGTGCAATCTCCTTTTGCTTGTAGCCTTCTTGCAGCAGATTTTTGACCTGCTTTCTTCGAAAACTTACTTTGTCCTCCACCACCATCTCAACTTTCTTGGTCAGCAGATTGATTATGCCGTTGTTGAATTTTATCTGGGTCTCCTTTGTTGCTTTGATCATTGTGATTAGACCTAGAAATATTTCCTGCTGTTGTTTTGCGAGCTCGTGGTGAGGAGGCCTTGCCTTGTTCGATTCTTCGTATTTCTTCAGAACCTCGCCATAAAGTTTGATGTCTTCTAGATGGTGTCGATTGTTCTGCTCGAGTAGTTCAATGGCTTTCTTGACCGTCACGCCATGCCGATTGTTTTTGTTTGATAAATTATTTTTGTTATTTTCAAATGTTCATGTCCAACCCATTTATCTTTGATCTATAGACCCTGCATCTCTTTGAGGTGCTTGACTATATCTTTCCCTATCTTGGTCAGCTCGTAGGTGGTCCTTATCGGCGTGTCCTGCGACACCTCTCTTTTGAGCAGTCCTAGACCCGTGAACGTGCTAAGGGCCCTCGTCACCGTCGCGTCGCTCCTCACAAGGTTGCTTTTGGTAGCATATGCCAGGACCTCGGAATAGTGGACCTGCTTCTTCTCCCCCACGAAAAGAAGGATCTCGTAGAAACCTTTCTTTGACAGTTTGCCCAAGATATTGATGAGTTTGCTCTTCTCCACTCTTCCTCTTCAGTGATGACTGCGACGGCAGAGATATGTCCCTACGATACGATTTAGACTGTAACAGTACATTCTATACTGTTAAATATCATAAGTTTCTAGACTGCCCGTGGTTTATACAATCTCCTTTTCTCTGAACAAGGCGATGTTTCTCTGGGCCGCGGTAGTACTGTGGTTCGCGAGCGGCTTCGTCCCCTGGGTGACGTTGAGCTTTGGCGGGACAGGTTTTATGGGAATTTCGGTGACTGACATGTACGGGCTGATCTCGGTCGTATCAAATCCCGGCGCATACAGGGGCGGTTCTCCTGTCAGCTATGCGGCAGCAGTCTTTGCATCCGGAATAGGGGTGATGCTGATCATAGGATGGACACTTTCGATGATCATGATGCTGGTTGCCGCTCTGACCAGGAGACAGAAGAGCGTGCTGACGGCAGGGATACTCGGCGTGCTGCCGGCAATCATTTGGATAGCCGCATTATCAGCATTGTCTGCCGTCCCTACATATGCTTCCGGTGGACCAGTTCTTGTTTCTCCTGGAGTCGGCCCTGGCGCAGGAGCCGGAGTCGGGATGTTTGCAGGTTTTGTAGCAGTTTATTCTTACTTCAAAGGAAGAAACAACAAACAACCAGACGTTTCTAAAAAAAGTGCAATTTAGAAAAATTATTTTATCTTTTTAGAATTTTCCGCCTTCGCTCATTCTGGTTTCCCCTTTTCTTTCTGACAGAGAAAAGGCCGCTCCGCTGAAACCAGATGGCTCGGCTCCGGAATTAACCGAACGGAGGTGTTTGAGGATGGCTAATGGAAAGCAACCCGTGCTGACTGGAGTCATACAGTCAGGAGAGAAAGACCCGAAGAAGAGGAAGATTCTCGGGAGAATCGCGCTCTGGCGGGTCGAGGAGAAGGGGAGGGCAACCCCCTCTTCCCCGAAAAATCGGAGGAGAACTGAATGTTCCAACTCAACGGCAAGGGAAAGGACATCGTGGAGAAGTTCGCCGCGTTCGGTCTGAACGAGTACGAGGCGAGGACATTCTTCGCCCTACAGGTTCTCGGCAAAACAACCGCCGGCAACCTGTGGAAGTGCGCGGGAGTCCCGCAGGCGAAAGTCTACAACACGGTGTACTGCCTGATGCTCAAGGGTCTGGCGGAGATGTCCGGCGACAGACCTAAGGAGATAGAGGCGAAGCCGTTCCTCCGATTCGCGAACGACTACCTCACGCAGAGGAAGTGTATTCTGCGGGAGGTGGATGTGCTGATTGAGCACTTCAGGGATGAGTTGAGGAAGAACGGAAAGTTTGTGCGGGTCGTCATTTGACACCCGCTTTTTTGGTTTTTCTTTTTCGTGAAGAGAATGGGACGCACTCAATATTGAGTAACAGAATATACTCTATTTTCAAAATTTGCTGTTTTGAGATATGTTTTATTCTTGGAGTCTTTTTTACGAGATTCGCTTAATTTTTCTAAAGTTACAAGGGCTTCTCCGTCAAACCCTACGGAGGAACCCAGAATTCCTTCGGCAAGATGGTTCCCGTGTTCGCCTTTTTTTATGTCATCTACCATCTCATAAAACTTGATTGCTTCTCTCTTAGAAACCGGGTATCCCTTTGATTTGTTGAGGGCTACTGCAATGTACATGCCGTTGCTCTTTACTGCTAATGGAACTTTGTGAATCTTGCCTGATGCGCCGGGAATTTTTTCATTTAATAAAATTTCACACTTGAAGAACATGCTTGAAATGTAAGCCATAAAGCGGTAATTAGCATAAATGCCCTCAGGATCATCTTCACAATCAACAAAAACCCGGTGTAATAATTTTCGTGCCGAGTCATTCATACTTCGTAAACGGTCTTCGATCTTTCCTTTTTTAATTAAGTTAGAGTTACAATCGCTTGCAATTTTTTCTATAATGAAAGGAGGAATATTATACGCTTTTATTGTTTGAAGGTAGTAGTTGTTATTTTGTACATTTTGAATTGCTAGATCTTTTTCCATTTCTGGTTCAAGTCGCCGAAGCCTTGTCGGCTCTACTGCCTTTTGTTCACCTCTTGAAAGGTACTGTTGTTTGACAGAGTCCGACAAATGTGAAACATCGCTATCTAACAGTGTCTGAACTTCTGGAATTCTCTTAGTAAGATATGTGTCTCTATCTTCTGGTGAAAGCATCAAGACAAGTTTTTCCTCTAATTTTGAATAATCGTAATTTCTCTTTTTGACATAGTCCAAAGCTTCTAAGACATTAGATGCTTTTATTTTAGACAAGTCACTTTTTGGGCCTAGATAGAGGGTCTTGCCAACACCTGCTTGGAAGTATACATATTCTATTCCCTTCGATTTTTTTGTGGTGATACTCATGTACTCACTATCTTAAAGTAAGATAACGTCTTTAAATATTTGATATACGATCCGAGATAGTTAACTCAAAATAAGATAACTTAATTAACAAGAGTTCACTTATTATAAGATAACTTGAATAAAATTGAACAAGCAACGAAGAACACGAGGAAACCAATTGGTACCCTCTTCCTGTGTTCAGGAAATGGGTTCGTGGAGGTAAGCCTTGGGCAATAAGCGTGTCCTTGAGTCGACAGGAAAGATCATTGATCTGGATCGAGGGGAAGGAGTCGAATCTCTTCCTGCGGAGAGCCTACAGATGGACAAGCACACATACGGTGCATCCTCCCATACAACCCCTTTTTCTTTAATATTCAACGGCAGTTTTGTCGACGTTGTCGGCGGCCATAACCAATTTTTCGAAACGACAGATGGTGCAAGAAGACTCATTTTGGAATTGAGTGAAATGAAAAAGTTTCCCAGAGTTTTCCCAGTCAGTCTCCATCAGAACTATTCCACCGGCGATGTTTACTTTATCATCTATGTCAGGATCAACGGGATCGAACACAAGCTCAGGCTCACTTATGATTACAGGCACCCTCTTGTCAAGATGGAAGTTGTAGTCGAGTACCCTGACCTTGATCAGAGATACATGCAAGGCCACTGGTACGGGAGAAACTTGCCGTGCTACATCCATTACTGGACAAAAGATTGGAGCGCCCTCAAGGTTGCAGTGCAGATGTGTTTCTGGCTTCATGATTACTACAATGACAGAAACGGAAGAAATCCGGAATACTATGTCAGAAAAACAAATGACGTTAACATTACGACACAGGATGTCGATAATCTTCTCAGACAAATAAACGAGAGAATCAAGTTTGGAGGTTTTCAGTTCCGTTGAATCCATCGAAGGTGCTGATCAGAGAAAAAGATCTGACGACGTGCAGGGATGAAGTGAAACGATACGCAAACGAGAAGAAAGAGACTGGCTTCATGGTACTCGGAAAGATAAGAACAAACAAAGTTTACGTCATAACAAAAATTGTCAGTGGTGGTCCAGGAACAGAAAGACATAACATCAGTTTTACAACAGACGAAATTTCTAACTCAAAAATTCTAGAACATGAGAGAGCAATAGATGACGAGGTAAGGTATCTGTCTGACTTTCATTCCCACCCGTGGCCAGAGTCGCCAAATCCAAGCGGTGTAGATTTCAACCAACTGAAACGGGCCAGAAACTTGAGACCGTGGTTTGTCATAGGGGTCTTCTCTTCCATCGGAGAGATGAGGGTGTTCGGGCTAGGCAAAGATGAATCCCTTAAAGAAATACCATTGCAGATAATTCCAGACGATTTTGACGAGTCTGACCTAGTTTCCAGGATAGACAAGATAACGAACAATGAAACCCTGCAAAAAATGCGCGTGGGGATTCTCGGATGCGGCTCCCTTGGCTCTGCTGTTGTCACCGGCCTTGCAGGAAGCGGCATAGGAGAGTATGTCCTTTGCGACATGGATGAGTTTGCCCTCGTGAATGTGATCCGACACACCGGGGGAATCCAACAGATAGGAAATCCGAAAACATCGATCCTGTCAGAACATATTCAGAATCACAACCCACTGGCAAATGTCTTGACCGTCAATGATGACCTGATTAAGAATAACGAGTTATTGCGCTCAGTTGTAGAGTCTTGTGATCTTGTAATCGCATCATCTGGAAATCCGGAATTAAACTATCACATAAATTCAATCTGCGTCGAGATCAACAAACCAGTAATTTATGGAGGGATTTATGCGGGTGCAAAAAGCGCGTATGTCTTCCGCGTTACGGGAAAAAATCACCCATGTTTTGATTGTATTTTCCAACTCACAAGTACTGCAATTGATCAGAACACACTCAAAAGAAAATATGGTTTGGAAGATGGTGAACTCAAAGAAGCACAGGGAATGATTGCAGACATCTCCATTCCAGGAAACATGATGGCAAAGATGGCACTGTGGCTTCTACTCGGTAAAGAGTTCAGTTTCAATCTGGTGAGATATTATGACAATCTAAAAGTAGACAGATTGAACGTTCAGAAAAGAAATCTTTGCGCAACTTGCGATTATGAAAACTGGTTGAAGAGAGAAGAGAGAAAATTAGAAGAAGAGTCAAAGACTGGGAAAATAGTCGAGAAAATCAAAAACAAACTCGGGAGAAAAAGAAAATGACAGAATCAGATGTTCTGAGAAAACTTGGAGAGATTGAAAATAGACTGTCTAACTTAGAAAATGGAAAATCAGAAAAAAAGATCGTCAAAGAGGATCGAACTGAGATAGCAGAAGAAGGAAAACTCGAGAGCAGCGAAATGTCAAAAGAAAACGGCATGGTCAAAGTCAAGCGTGTTCCTGTATGTGATCACTGCGGGCATCAACTGTCGGCGTTTTCGATTTGCAAGAGGTGCAGTAAGAAGCTCGATGAAAAATGTTCGATAGAATTCAGAAAGCAAGTGATTTGCCCGGACTGTTTGAGGGGTATCTACCCTCTTTCAAGACAGGGTTTCAAAATCATGCTGATTGTCGCTAACAGCATCACCAATCAAGGAGACATAACCAGGATTTCAGGAATACCAAAAAACGACGTCAAGGAAATTGTGCAATTTCTCATAGGTTCAGGTTATCTTGAAAGCCACATGATTCGCGGCCACAGGTTGAGCGAGAGGGGTCGAGAGGCGCTCTTTGCCTACTCCCAGCTCTGGGGCGGCACAGGGGACATGCAACACCTTGACGGGGAGATCAAGCGATTTGTATTCGAGCAGTAGCAGACACAATTCTGGCCAGATAGGGACGATTCTGAAGGTCCTGATGGGATTTGGAATTTTACTGATAACGGTGGCACTGGTGCTCTTCTTCAACCAGATCTTATCCACAGTTTTCCCCTCTTTCTACCTGCAACTAGCTATTATTGGAATAATTGTCATGGTCATGTCATTTCTCTCGCTAAGAATTTTTGAGAGGTTGTGATATGTTTGACCTTGACGGTTACGTAGATGGGGCAAAGCATAAGATTTCGAGAATCCCAAATTTTGACAAAGATTCTGTAGAATCATTACTTGGAATACTTGCGTATCTTGACGAAAATGAAAGAAAAGATACCATACAAGACATCAACTCGTTGGTCGATCCTGCTTACACCGACCACATACTGTCTTCCAAAAATCCTGTTCTGAGTTTTCCAAGTGAGGAGGAGAGTAAAGGAGATGGCATACAGAGCGGTACTGTGATGGCTGGAGATATCGAGCTCTATCCGTTTGGTCTCACATGCGAAAATTTACGTGAGTCAATATTGTCAGTTGCCCGTTCTGGACATGGTAAGACTACCCTAGTGGTCCATTTTGTTGATCAATTGATCAAAAATAAAATTCACTTCATGATGCCGGACTGGAAAAACGATTACGCATTTCTTGCAAGAAGATATGACGATGTTCTGTTTTTGCGGTGGTCTGACATTGCCTTCAATCCTCTGACAAACATTCCAGATGGAATGGACAGAAGACTTTGGTGGGGTGTTGTACTCGATGTTCTTTCACACACCCAGTCATTGCTTCTTGCAACACCGAACTACATCATACAATCTCTTGACACCATCTATGAGGACAAGAAAGGAGAAATAACTTTCAAGGATCTTGCAGAGTTTCTAAGAGCACAGAATGAATCTTCTATGAAAAAGAAAGAATATTCTGATGTTGCGGAAAATAGAATCTATCAGATAAGCAATACACTCGATAAGGTCGTAAATGTGAGACATGGTTTCAGGATTGACGAACTATTCCGCCAGCAGGTAGTAATACAGATGTGGCCCCTGCGCTTTGAGACGTCCAGTTTCCTCTTCCAGACGTTTATGATGCACGAGTTCTACCGGAGACTTCACAATCAGATCAGGATGAACCGGAAGGCTACTCTCACAGATGGTTTCTTCCTTGATAACTTTGTTATGACAATTATGGACGAAGCCCATTTGTCAGCTTATAGTGGCCAAGAACAGAGCCTGGTTGCAAGCGAGTTATCTCCGCCGCCGCTTACAACCTTTTTCAGCCAGAGCAGAGAGTTGCTGATGGGAACGTTTGCGCTTACACAGTTCCCTCATCTAATCATGGACGCTTTCAAAGACAATGCTGGTACAAAGATAATTGGAAACGTTGTAGAATCGAATCTGCAAAAAGATTTGGCATCTTCGATAGGTCTTGGAAAAGACGAGGAGAAATTCATCGGAAAATTGCAAAAGGGAACATGGATAGTGAACGTTGCGGGCAGGACGAAACCGTTTGTCATGAAAACTCCGGAGGTGAGCAAGGGTGATCTTGTCGCAGAGGCCGAGGTGCTCGCAAGATCAAAGCCAATCATTACAAAGTTGCAGATGAAGATGCAAGAGATTGAATCGAAGATGTTTCTCCACCAAGTGGAAAAGAGAAGCTCGGATGTGTATCTACCTACACTGCCTGACGATGCTTGGAAAATCCTCAGCCATGTGTTTGACAACGAGTTTCACTACCAGCAGCAGATAACGGATGCTCTCGGTATTTCACCGCACAAGATGGCTGACGTGAAAAAACTTTTGATTTCAAAAGATTTGATCAGGATCATAAAGTTCCCGGTTATACAAAATGTCAGAGCTCATCTTGTCCTCACTCCGAAAACTCTTGAGATATTCAAGACTATGGGAAAATCTGCTCAGAGAATTTCTTACTGGCGATTCCTTAGCACTAATCCTGGATATGAGCATCGTTATTTTCAATTCTTGATCAGAAGACAGCATAAGAAACTGGGTTGGACCGGTAGCATTGAGAGAATGTTACCCAACGGTCGAAGAACTGACATCTATGAAGAAAAAGACGGTTACAGAAAAGTAATAGAAATTGAGACCACTACGACGGACATTGAAAATAAGGTAAAAGTCCTTGATGGGTACGCAGACGAGTTAGTGCTCTTGTACAAGGAAGAGTCAAGCGCACAGATAGCAAAGTCAAGTCTCTTGAAAATAAAGGAAATTCCTCATGAGAGGATATGGGTAGGTTTAGCACGCGATTATGTAGAGTTGTTATATTCTATAATAAAGGAACGGGAAAGTAGCGGTAATCAGCAGAAATCAGGTAGCATCATTTCGGAAAACAGCGAATCTGGGAAACCGTCGGGAAACAAGGAGGATGCAGGATAGTTGCGTTACAAGAGCAAGTCATCGAAGGGATTTGGCGGATATGGCAGAGGTGGCAGATCTGGATATCTACAAAACCGTGACCCATTGGCGCCCTACCGACAGTTCTCACAACCCGAGAGCGAATACGACAAGAAACTAAAGAGCAGCGTACTCAGGTCCGAGCTAAGCGGGCCTTCGAAACTTTCTGACAGTGATCCAAGCTACAGGGAGTTTCTTGCAAGACAATATACAGAACATAAAACAGACTTCAAAGACTTTGATGATCTTACGGAAAACATTCTGAAAAAAGCTATTGACGAGTTCAGAAAGGAAACAAGCCTCTCTGAAATGCCGCAGGAAATGTATGAAGTAGAAAAAGAATCGGCAGAGCTGAAAGCCTCAAGGTTCGAAGAAATGAAAGATAATCCAGAATATTTCTACTCTATGTCGACAGAATTACAAAATCAGGATAAATTTGTTGATAAATTCAACCAACCATCAGAAAGAGTTGCAGTCGATTCATCGGATGTCATTTCCGACATTGCAGCCTATGATACCATCACAAGTCAAAACTTTCCGAGAAAAAGAACGCTCGGCTCTGATTCAGAGGTAGATGCGATGTGACAAAGTGCAAAGAATGTGGAATTGATTGTGATTTGATCCGCGAGCAGATATTGAAAATTATTTCTGAAGTGCGCTCAATAAGGAGTTCAACTTCTCTTCAATCGAAGAAAGTCGAGACTCAGTAGCATCATCAATCTTCATTGCAGTTGCAAGATCGAAAGGTCTTCCACAATTTGAACACGTTGTAGATTCTGGAGAATTTTGCATTTGACAGATAGTGCACTTTCTTGGGAGCACTACAGTTTTCTCTACTTCCTTTTCTATCCCATAATGCTTTAACAAAGCTTGGTCCACATCGGCGCTTACAAGATGGACGTATCTCGCAGGCATTTTGGAGCTAGGCGTCCATCCATGCCTTACACGCATCTGCGCCTCAGTCATGAAATTGGCTGAGCGCGTGGCTTCAGAATGCCTGAACAGTTTGAGGTTGACACGTTTTAGCATGTGTGCCATCTCGCATCTTCTCTGAAGAAGGGCTCTTGCGCCGGAGTTGTTGAGAGGTTCTCCAAACCTTGACTTGTCAAGAACCATCCAAAGTGGAGCCTCTGGATTATTTTTGAGAGGATGTACATCGAGCCACTTTGCAAGATTTGGTACTGACCTTATGAGTCTGATTGGCCTTGGCCCAGTTTTACCATCTACGCTTATCACAGCTCCTACGCTGTCAAATTTTACATGTTTTATCCTGAGGCTGAGAATCTCACCCGGCCTAGTACCTCCTTCAAAATGAACATCAATGAAAGCTCTATCACGTGCATTTTCACCACATGCATACAACAGTCTTGTCCTGTCGTCTTCCGTTAAGAGATCCTCACGGACAATGTTGTCTTTCACCGGTCTTAACTTGACAGACTTTGTTTCAATGGGGTCTCCGACTTCTCTAAAGTTTCTGGAACCTGTCTTGAACCATCTGAAGAAAATTTTCAGAATCTTCTTGTGGTCCCATGTCGTGTTTGTCTCCTGTCCTGAATCGCTGCCATAGAGCTGAACTACCCTCATGACAAGTTTGTCAATGTCGTCTTTTGTAATTTCATTCCAATCTTTTTTTATGAACCGACTGAGATTCAAAAGTATCTGTAGATGTTTTAGTCTGGTCGCTTTTGCAAGAGATTGTTTGACAAGTTCTGAATCATATTTTTTTATTAGTTCGATGTTGTAAGGCGATAGTTCTTTTTCAATCAGAGCGTATGTGTTACTGATCTTGTGATCGTAATCATGTATTACAAATTCCTTTTTCTTTGAAACCTGTTTTTGGCTCAAGGGAGCAATACTACGGCAGTCGGAGAATTAAACTAAAAGGTAAGCGCCAGGTAAGGGATTCGAACCCCTGAGTGCTGACGCACAACCGCTACCTTGTATGTGATCTCGAGGCGGTCGCCGTACCGCTTGGCTAACCTGGCACCACAAGTGACACCGTTTTAGGCACATAAATACAATCAGAATAAAATGATCAAGTGATCATATGATCAAATCTATAATAAAGGATATAAAGTAGATAATTTATCATAAAATTACAGATGGAGACAGTAACCAAAAAAACGGTATCCGTCGAGTTTCAAGGAAAAAAATATGCTCTCCAAGATGACACTACAATAGATGATCTATTGACTTATCTTGGACTACCAAAAAACAAAGCCGTAAGACTGGAATCAAAAAGTGATGGTTTTGTCCTGATTTTAAAATAACTGGGATTGGGCACACTTTATTTGAAGGCAATTGTCGATGTTGAGCCCCTAACACATAGTCCATCAATAACATGGATATGTTGTCTTTCTCATATCTGTGATTGTACCTCCGCTCCATCTCTTTGATGTACATCAGAAATTTCTATGTGCTGATTACGGTGTCTCGTCAGTCTTTCTTTTGGTATGTATGCAAGCAGTGAAATATCTAGTGAGGCATTACTTGGCATTTTTCATTAAATTGTTTTAGAAACCGAGAGGCCAACTGGAAAATATGCCCATCCTCAAATACTTGCAATATTCCTCTTTTCATGATTTTTTATGCATATATTCACCAAATTTTGCGTATTGTGACCAAACCAAACGATTTGGTTGTGTTGAACATGCAAGAAATATTAAAGTTGGGCGGCGGCTTACATCATTAGGCTGAACCCTGGATGGTAACTTCATCTTACATTGTAGACAAGCAAGTAAAAGAAGCCCGGATACTTGATAACGACGGAGTTTACAAAAATTACCCGCCTATCTTTTACCAAAGACAGATCTATCTGCAACCGGGAATTAATTATTGTACAGGAGATCAGGCACTGGAGGTTTGCGAAAATAGAACATTGGAAAATATGATATGACACGCCGTGCTACTGTCTTTCATTTTGATTCTTTCTGCAAGTCCATTCTAGTCTTTTCCTTTATGCTTCTCTTGGCGGGATTGGAAATTATGCCTGTAGCATCATGGGCGATCATCGATGGACAGTCTGCTGCCACAGTTCTTGGACAACCAGATTTCACTTCAAAAGGGGAAAAGGACACTGCACAAAATACCCTCAACTCTCCACAAGGAAATGTTTTTGACTCGAGCGGAAACCTCTGGGTGGCAGATACTGAAAACAACCGCGTGCTGATGTATTCAAAAACAAACCTTGGTACAAATGGCGCTGCTGCAACAGTGGTTCTTGGCCAGAACAGCTTTACATCAAAGAGCAACGACGAGGATCAGCTGTCTGCCTCTTCGCTTAACAATCCCGACGGGATAACATTTGATTCTGCAGGAAACTTGTGGGTTGCTGATATGAAAAACAACCGCGTGCTGATGTATTCAAAAACAAACCTTGGTACAAATGGCGCTGCTGCAACAGTGGTTCTTGGCCAG
>JAGWFS010000001.1:0-267388 GCA_028867785.1 Nitrososphaerota archaeon | reverse complement strand
GAACAGCTTTACATCAAAGAGCAACGACGAGGATCAGCTGTCTGCCTCTTCGCTTAACAATCCCGGCGGGATAACATTTGACTCGAGCGGAAACCTGTGGGTGGCAGACTCGCAGAACAACCGAGTATTGATGTTTCCAAAGGGAAATGCGGGATTTGCAACAGATGAATCTGCCACCATAGTACTGGGCCAGAGTGACTTTGTATCAAGCGACAACAATGGAGACCGGGGCGGAGATTGTGGCGATGACAATCATGGTGATGACAATCATCACTGCCTGTCTGCCAGCACACTAAACAATCCCGGCGGGATAGCATTTGACTCGAGCGGAAAACTAGCTATTGCAGATACAAACAATAACCGCGTGCTTGTTTATGATAATGTACCGGCACAAACCGCAGCACCAGCAGCATCCGCCCTTGCCGGGGACAAGATCTCATTATCATGGAATGCCCCCGTCTCAAATGGATACAGCATCACTGGATACGAGATTGATTCTTCTACCGACGGCGGTACCACGTGGAGCACTGCTGTTGCAAACACTGCTAGCAGCGCTACATCGTATACAGTATCGGGTCTTACATCCGGTACGTCGTACCAGTTCCGTATCGAGGCAATCAACTTCCTTGGCACGGGCCCCGCAGGAGTGTCATCACTTGCAGTGACAGCAGGCGATGTACCGGCACAGCCTACCGGATTGGCATTAACTACGACATCGGCTGCATCCGCTAGTCTCTCATGGATTGCCTCAAGCTCAAACGGCTATGCCATAACCCAGTATAAAATAGAATATTCTACGGACGGAAACACATGGACCGCGGTACCAAATGCTAAACCTGTGCTGACATCGTATACCGTATCCGGCCTTACATCAAATACGCTGTATTATTTCAGAGTATCTGCAATAAACAAACTGGGTACAGGCAATCCATCCTCATCAATTTCTACAACCACGTTACCTCTGTCCCCATCAAATATAGCAGCAACTACCGTATCTGATTCAAAGATCAATCTGTCGTGGACTGCACCCTCCGGTACCATTCTTGGATACGAGATAGACCGAAGCATTGATGGCAGGACGTGGTCAGTCGTGACATCAAACACTGGCACCACTGCCACAGCTTATTCGAATACTGGGCTTACGCCATCTACGACATACTATTACAGAGTTTCTGCAATAGGGTCTGGCGGTATCGGAAGTGCTTCATCTATTGCTTCCGCGACAACAACAACTACTGCTCCGTCATCATTGTCTGCTACTTCGATATCTACCTCTCAGATCAATCTGTCATGGACTGCACCCACCGGTACCATTCTTGGATACGAGATAGACCGAAGCATTGATGGCAGGACGTGGAATACTCTCGTTCCAAACACAGGCAGCACAACCACCACTTATTCAGATACAGGACTTTCATCAAATACCATGTATGTATATCGTGTTTCGGCCTTGAATTCTGGAGGCCCAAGTTCTCCTTCAGGAACATCTTCTACTGACACATACCCGAATCCACCGTCATCCATTTCCACTACTGCTGAGGCTGGAGAAAAAATATTGCTCTCCTGGACGTCTCCTTCAGGTACAGGACAGATAAGAGGTTACAAGATAGAGAGAAGTACAGACAGTAGCAACTGGCCAAGTACACCACTGGTCTTCACATTTTCCAACGCAACCGCCTATGTTGATTCAGGACTCACGATCAATGACGACTATTTCTACAGGATTAGCAGCATCAATGCGGGTGATACTAGTTCGGTATCGAGCCCGACAGTCGGCACTGTAGCAGGCGATGTACCGGCACAAACCGCAGCACCAGCAGCATCCGCCCTTGCCGGGGACAAGATCTCATTATCATGGAATGCCCCCGTCTCAAATGGATACAGCATCACTGGATACGAGATTGATTCTTCTACCGACGGCGGTACCACGTGGAGCACTGCTGTTGCAAACACTGCTAGCAGCGCTACATCGTATACAGTATCGGGTCTTACATCCGGTACGTCGTACCAGTTCCGTATCGAGGCAATCAACTTCCTTGGCACGGGCCCCGCAGGAGTGTCATCACTTGCAGTGACAGCAGGCGATGTACCGGCACAAACCGCAGCACCAGCTGTAATGGCACAGCCTGGTGGAAGTGCACTCTTGTCGTGGACTGCTCCAGGTAGCAACGGCTATGCCATAACACAGTATGAAATAGACTATTCTACGGACGGAGGACACACATGGACTGCCGCGGTATCAAACACTGCATCTACGCTTACATCGTATACAGTATCGGGTCTTACATCCGGTACGTCGTACCAGTTCCGTATCGAGGCTAAAAATGCTCTAGGTACAGGCCTTCCAGGCCTTGTATCGAACACACTCTCTATTGAAAATAATGGCCCACAAATAATATCGCTTGTTGCAGGAAATCCGGCATCTGCAGGATATTCATCAGGAGCCACAATAAATGTACAGTTCAACGAACCGACAAACCAGCCCATCGTTGCTACCAAAGGAAATTTGGACAACCTCTTTGCCTTTTCACAGCCAATTGGTACGTCTTATACAGGACAGTGGCTGAGCCCATCTGACCTGCTTATTACAATAAAGACTCCGGTACAGACAGCTCCCACGACAGGTGCTAATGGACTGACTCTAACCGTAAACGGTGCTGCAAACCTCAAGAGTGCAGACGGTACATCTCTTGCATCCACATCTACCTCACCGTCACTCTCAGGATCATTTGGAACGATCCCAGGTCCATACATAACGGCACTCACCGCATTCAATCCTACTGTGTCCAACGGTTATGCAAGCGGAGTTACCATCACAATAAGATTCTCGGATGGTACAAACAGACCGGGAGGTACGACAGTTCAGAACAAGGCCGGAGTCGATGCTCTGTTCTCGTTCAGCCAGAACGGTCAGCCATATTTGCTGGGTACAGACTATGCAGGAATATGGACAGAACCAAGCATATTTGTCATTACGGTTACAGATCCCAACGCTGTCCAGCCATCAATCGGAGCCCTTGTCGCAACCGTAAATCCAGGCCAGGTGACAAATGCTGCAGGTACTTCGTCATTTTCCACATCTACCTCACCGCCCCTTTCAGGTTCCTTTGATGCAAGGATAGGACCTTCAATAACCAGCTTTTCTGCGGATAATCCTAGAGGACTACCTGGAGGATACCAGTCAGCCGATACGATGACAGTTACCTTTTCAAGGCCGACAAATGGCTCCGTCACGTATCCCTCCAATACACTTGACACCGTGCATGTAAACGATCTTTTTTCCTTCTCACCAAAAATAGACGGTACGTATACGGGGCAGTGGACTGATGCCAAAACATTTGTAATTACAGCATCTAGCACAGGCAGTAGCATACCGGTGGTTGGTTCTACTACCATAACAGTTAGGCATACCGACGTGACCTGCCTGTCAAACAGGGCCGAGAATACAATGTGCTCCACATCTACCTCACCGCCCCTTTCAGGCTCATTTATCGCACCGGATGCCCCATTTATTATCGGTGCATTTGCATCAAACCCAAGTCATAATGGCTATCATGACGGCACCATTCTCACCATAGTCTTTTCGGTCAACACAAACAAGCCAACTGCAGGTTCTACTAGTACTGTGCTTGACACCGTACACGTAAACGATCTCTTTGCCTTTTCACGGCCCATTGGTATGTCTTATGCTGGACAATGGATGACCTCAAAGATATTTCTCATAAACGTGACAGATACTGCAGGAGGAACAGACCCGACATCTGGTACGACGATAACACCTGAGACATCAGCCAATATAAAAAATGCCCAGGGCAATTCCCTATCCTCTGGTTTACCTGCTATCATAACTGGAAGTCTTGGTACCAGTCCTCCAGGTCCTTACATAACAAATCTAATCGCCTCAAACCCATCAAACAACGGCCTGTATGGTGCAGGCGATACCATAACGGTAGCGTTTAACAGCGACACAAACAGACCACTGGTGAAAACCACTGCCGATATTGACAACCTGTTTACTTTTAGCCAGGATGGTTCTCCAGTATCCCTTGGTACTGCATATCATGGTACTTGGGTAACCCCATCCATGCTTGTAATAACATTGGATGACACAAGTAAAGCAGATAGCATCGAGGTAGGACACTTGCAACTGAAGGTAAAAACAAACCCTGTCTGCCTCCAAGATCGAGCCAAGATCTCAGAGTGTTCTGCATCTGTTTCTCCACTGCTCACAGGAAGTTTTGGTAACCTGCCAGGTCCATCCATGTTAAAGATAACTGCGTCAAACCCATCTGGAACATCGGGATATTCTGACGGTGCCATCATAGCTATACAGTTCAACGAACCGACAAACGAACCGCCCTCTGGTACGGGCAGGCTGGTTCTTGACACCAACCAAGTCAACAAGCTGTTTGCATTCTCACAGAACCTTGGCAATGCCTATACCGGACAGTGGATAGATCCGTCAACATTTCTTATTACAATAACGGATACTACCGGGGCTCTGCCACCAACCGTGGGAGTTCTTACAATATCCACTCTCCAGTCTGCAAACCTGCAGAATGCGCAGGGAACATCACTTTCGTCAGACTCCACATCACCGTCCTTGAGTGGAAGCTTTGACCTTGTGCAGGGTCCGTACATAACTGCACTTGTTGCAGATAATCCCGATGGTAGCGGCTCGGGATACATTGACGGTGACACCATAACCGTACAGTTCAACGAGCCGACAAACGAGACAGCAGGAAACTCAGTGCTGGGCAAGGCAGCAGTAGACAACCTGTTTACATTCTCGACTTCCCTCGGAAGTGACTATTCTGGCCAGTGGATAAATCCGTCCACATTCAAGATAACCATAAATGATATCACAGGAAACGGCAGTCCACAAATTGGTGAGACAACGGCCCAAGTAAATAATATATGTATTAGGGACCAAGGTAGAACTTCTGCCTGTTCCCAGTCAATCTCTCCTCTGCTGTCAGGTATCTTTGGGATATTCGAAGATACCATGTCCGTGTCAGATCACGCTACTGCCATTACGACACTTCCATCGGGAATAATTACATCGCTTAACCTGCCTAACGGAGTTAATGGACAGGTACAATTCACAAGGGCAGTCATCGGAAGCTCGACCTCATTCCAGTTCCTTGGAAATGCTACCGATATCACTCCATCCAATGGTGCGTCATGCGCATCAGGCTGCTTGATATCGTTTGTCTATACAGATGCACAGGCAGAAGCTGCAGGATTTAAACCGCTCAATGTAACCCTCTTCCATGATGCAAACAACGACGGCATCTTCGAGTCAAATGAGACCATACCAACCAGTGTATTCCAGATCGGGCCACATACGTATAATGCGTCGTCAACAGTAACCTTCAACTCGCCGTTTGCAATTGGGGGAGTTGTACCTGTCACTGGTAGCAGCGGCGACGTGGTAGACATTCCTCCTAAGATAAATGGCGTTGGAGTTGTTGCAGTTCCAATGCAAGGCAGAACTGTGGCTAGCGGGTTTGGAGGAATCATGGCATCTGGGAGTCAGCAGATAATGACACAGACCGGCAGTCAGATCAGACTTGGGGTACTCAGTACCTCGCCATTTCATTCGCCAGAATACATATCATATGTTGCACTGTACATGAACCTAAACGGAGTTGAGGACTCGGTATCGAACAGTGATACATACATAACGTATCAAGAACCGTCAGGGCCCATGATTGTATCTGATCCTCACGGCTTTTTTGTGCCTGGATCGGTCTCCGTAAGTTCCATACCAGTGCAGTGGAATCTCCAGACCGTCTTCAACTTTACCATTGCAAAACCAATGACTACGGATGTCATAATACGCGCGGTAGACCAGAACAACGCGCTCACAGATATGACATTCCAGAACGCTATAGAGGCAATAGGGAATACAGATGTGCAGGAAAATAACACGCTAGCCGCGCCGCAGGGGATACTCAATACTAAGCAGAGTTCTGCCTTGTCCGCTCCACAACTACAAACTGCCGTTCCGGCATGGATTAAAAACAATGCAGGCTGGTGGTCCCAGGGAAAGACAGACGATATGACATTTGCGCACAGCATACAGTACATGGTACAGCAGGGAATAGTCAAACTTCCGCCCTCGTCGCAGTCTGGAACTGCATTATCTAATGCAAACATCCAGCAGAAAGTCCCGCAACACATTCCGGCATGGATTAAAAACAATGCAGGCTGGTGGTCTAGCGGTCAGATATCTGACAGCGATTTTGTCAGCGGAATACAGTATCTGGTAGATACCGGTGTAATCAAGCCATATTGATACAATTTATTTCTTCTTCGTGTACGTGCATATGGTTCCTGTGCCGACTCGCTTACAACCAATATCAACGGAGAGGCAGACAAATTGTACTAACGGTATCAGAGGGGGTCTATGTACATGTCGAGGAACAGAATGAACCGGAATTTTCTGTGAGATAATTGACGTGAAATTAGACTAAAATATGCCCAACCCTCAAATAATTGATAGTAGATAGTTTATTATTTATGAATGCTGGCTGTCATGTTGATTACCAGATGGCAAAGACACGTGTATCTATAACCATTGACGCCAAGACTGCAAAGGCAATAGAAATCTATTATCGAGAGAAGGTCAAAACTGCCGCAGAAAAAGGAGAAGCAATCCCAAAACTCTCAAACATCTACGAGGAAATAATCGAGAGAGGCTGGGAGTCAAAGTCCGGTGTCAGGAAAAAATAGGAAAAGCAAAAAGGACCGGCATTCTGAACTGAATTCATGGGTCTTGACATCAAGCAGTTATGCATCAGAGAAAGAACAAACCTGGAATCCTTCTCATCAAAGATAGTCGCAATAGATGCCTACAATGCAATCTATCAATTCCTGTCAATTATTAGGGGGCCGGACGGTCTGCCGCTTACAGACTTTAACGGCAGAATTACAAGCCACATGACAGGCCTGCTTTACAGAAACATCAATTTTCTCTCTCTTGGGATAAAACCTGTATACGTATTTGACGGAAAATCACCATCATTGAAATCTGCTGAAATCGAAAGAAGAAAGCAGATCAAAAAGGAGGCCACCATCAAGTATGAAAACGCAATAAGCCAAGGACGATATGAGGATGCAAAAAAGTATGCGCAGCAAACATCCATTCTAAAAGACGACATGGTTGAAGATTCCAAGAAACTGCTTGACTTGTTTGGAATACCGTATGTTCAGGCTCCGTCCGAGGGTGAAGCTACAGCAGCTTATATGACAATAACCGGGCATGCGAATGCCTCTGCAAGCCAGGATTTTGACTCGCTCTTGTTCGGTGCAAAAAAACTTATAAGAAATTTTACAAACAGCGGCAAACGGAAACTCCCAAACAGGAACACTACAATTGAGGTAGAGCCTGAAATTATTGACCTCAGCAAGACACTGGAGGAGCTTGGAATAACACGAGAACAACTGGTAGACGTAGGCATACTTATCGGTACTGACTTTAATCCTGATGGCTTTGCGAGAATCGGGCCAAAGACTGCCCTCAAAGCGATAAAACAACATGGAAAACTAGAAGAAATTCCACAAATTCAGGAAAAACTGGGGCAAATAGAATACAAACAGATACGCGAGATTTTTCTGCATCCAAAAGTAGCAGAAGTCACTGATCTAAAATTTAGAGATGTAGACTATGCAGGAATGACAAACTATCTTACAAAAGAGAGAAGCTTTTCAAGCGAAAGAGTGGAATCGTCACTGAACAGGCTGAAAAAATCAATAGAGAAAAAAAGCCACACTCTTGAGCAGTGGTTCAAGTAACTGGGCTTGACGGTTTTATTTCACAGCATATACTTCCTGTCTCGTAACAAAATAAGGCACAGGCACGTTATGATAAAACTTGGATTTTACACAATGGGCTGTTCAAAAATGGAGGATCGATTTTGTTGACTGTATGAGGGCGTCAAAGTAAGTAATCCTTTTAAATCTGCATTTGGGCCGAATACTGTTATGGTAAATAAATCCGTATTTCCGTTCTTTTTTGTTGCATTATTGTTACTTGGTTCCACTCTTGCAGTTCCAAGCGTCCTTGCAGTAAAAGACCCGCGCGAAATAGACACACACCCACCAATACACATAAAGAAATTCTCTGGAATCTCTCCCTCTGGATACAATCCACAGATAATCTGGAATGCCTATGGATTCAAAAACCTGACCTGCTCCCATACTACCACCACTGACTGGAACGATCCAAACCTTTGTGGCCACGGTCAGACAATTGCGATAGTTGACGCATATAACGATCCAAACATCGCAAGCGACCTGCAAACATTTGACACACAGTTTGGTCTTCCTTCATGTCAGGCAAACTCCTGCCTTGTAAAACTGGAACCGCAGGGACACGCAAAGACAAACTCTGGATGGGCACTTGAGACCTCGCTTGACGTAGAGTGGGCACATGCTGTTGCGCCTGGTGCCAAGATAGTACTGGTCGAGGCCGCGAACTCGTATCTCAACAACCTGCTCGATGCAGTAGACGCAGGCGTAGGACAGGGTGCAAAGCAGATCTCGATGAGCTGGGGAGGATCTGAATTTTCATCAGAATCAAGTTATGATTATCACTTTAACAGCGGAACGACAAGCTTCTTTGCCTCCTCTGGTGACAGTGGCAGCGGAGTAGAATATCCTGCAGCATCTCCATTTGTTGTATCAGTCGGAGGTACGACATTGAATGTTGACAGCTCTGGCAATTATATTGGTGAGACTGCATGGAGTGGTAGCGGAGGAGGTGTCAGCGCATATGAACCAAGACCTGCATACCAAAATAATTTTAATCCATACGGCGGAAGAACAATTCCAGATGTTGCATATGACGCAGACCCAAACACTGGAGTTGCAGTCTATGACAGCGTTATCTACAACGGCCAGAGCGGATGGTTCGAGGTTGGTGGGACCAGTGCAGGGGCACCGCAGTGGGCCGCAATCTCTGCTATGGCAAACAGTGAAAATGCAAATCTTGTATCAACGCCATTTGGAACCGGTACTGCCTTGTATGGCGCAGCATCTGGAGCCGAGTCAAATCCACAAACAACCCCATACGTATCAAACTATCATGATATCACAACAGGCAACAATGGAGCATGCGGTACCATGTGCAATGCAGGTTCAGGATATGACGAGGTGACAGGACTTGGAAGTGCTAAATCTGACAGTTTGATTCCGTATCTTACTCCTGCCCCAACACCCGACTTTGCCATATCTGCAAATCCATCATCTCTTTCAGTAGCATCAGGAAGCTCTGTATCATCTACCATAACTGTAACATCAGTTAACGGCTTTGCTGGTACGGTATCACTATCCGTATCTCCAAGCACCAGTGCGTCTTTTGCTTTATCATCATTGGAACTTGTGCCCGGAGGATCAAACTCTACTATATTGACGGTTACTCCTACAAGTTCTGGAACTTATGCTGTCACCGGTACAAGTGGTTCGCTGTCACATTCGACAAGCGTTTCTGTTACGGTAGAGACTGCGCCATCTGCCCCACAAAGCCTGCAAGGAACTGTAGGGGATAGACAAGCAAGTCTTTCATGGCAAGCGCCGTCATCAACCGGAGGTCTCCCAATAACTTATAGCATATTTAGAAACGGTACTCAGATAGCACCAAGTATCACAACCACTAGCTACACTGACACTGGTTTGACAAATGGTGATACGGATACTTACTACGTGGAGGCTGTAAACTCGGTAGGCGCATCAATACCCTCCAATACAGTGTCAGTAACTCCACAACCCGTCCCATCACTATCGGTTGCTGTCTCTCCAAACAAATTATCCTATTCTACAGGATCCACTGCATACATTACAGTTACAGTCACTTCGGGTACGGTCAATATCAGCGGCGCATCAGTAGCTTTGACAGTCACGGCACCAAATGGTAGTACATCGCAGTCAAGTGGCACGACCAACTCAAACGGTCAAGTTGTCTTTGGCGTTCACATTCCGAAACATGCGCAGAAAGGAGTCTATACAGCATCTGCAATAGCTTCTGATGCGGGATATCTCTCAGGCAGTGGCACTGCAACATTCCAAGTTACTTGATGCAGTATCTAAAATCAATCACATGTATGGCACCAGATGGTTTCAAGTAAACATAAAATTCTAGCGTAATTGTTTTCGTTTCTCTTCTATTCTTTTTTCAGATTCGAGTCTTTCAAGACTGTAGCTTTTCAGATCGGCGTATTTTATTATCTGACAAAGATTAGGCTGAACTTTTTTAATTGACTTGAACATTTCTTGTGCGACCTTGCGATAGTCAGGATGACCCTGAGGGACAGTTCGCAGCTCTATCAAATGTACGGCTTCCCTTAGATTCATTTTCATAAAGTAGTTGTACCTGTATGCAAAGTTCACAACATATTGCGCCTGTTCAGGAGTTTGTTTTCTTAGCAGGTCAAAAACTTCTTTTGATTTGTACATGCAGTCCTCATAGTCCTTTCTAATCCCAAGTGATTTGATCTCATCGGGAACTGCAAAACCGTGATCTGTTGTCAACAACTGCCTTTCTAGGGTTAGCACACGGTGTCTGTGCAAGTCACGGAACATGCCAAAGTTAGTCAGCAGATCAAACGTATAATCTGCCATCTCAAACCCCCTTGGAGGCCTCTGTCTCCTGTTCATTCGCAAATTTACAAAGGCTTTGATGATTTTCTTTCTTGTCATAGAATTCATTTTTCTTACTTGGGATGAGATTTCGCCGTACGACATTCCGGGCGACTGCTCGTACAATAGGGCGGAAATTATTCTAGCTTCTGCCTTTTTCTCAGGCTCGTATTCGGTTAGTTCAACAAGAAAGTCTCTCGGTTTCCTAATCTTGAGATGTTTTTTACCAAATGACTCGGAAGTGTTTTTTAGTTTTGAGATATAGTTTTGCAAAAGCTTTCCATGCTTGTCATCAGATCTCTTGACAAATGACTTGATGGTGGTATCAAGTTCCCTGTGTATTTTTGAACCAAGTTCTCTCTCTTCTTTGAGGGTGGAGGAATATAATATGGTGAGAAGATACTCAAAAGCACGCCCGTTTCCGGTAATTCCAACATTTGTGAGGGCTGAGGCGGGAAGTATGCCTCGTAGTATATCCAACGCCTTGGCCTTTATTGTGGCATTGTAAATGCGTGTGGCAGATTTGATATCATCTTCATTTGCAAGTTTTGAAAACACAACATCTTCTCCGGAAGAATTCCTGAATTTTTGATTTTCAATTGGTTCCCTTTCCTGAATGTATGAAATCATTGGAGAAATGTTTCTAGAGTATATGTCAAAATCCAAATTGCAAGATTCTAGATATGCGTCTGAATGTTTTGAATTCATTATGTCTGAATCTCTAAGAAATTTGTACTCTCCATTTGCTTTCTTATCCCAAGTAACATATCTGGAAGATTTTTCAAGATACGACAGACCAATTCGGCGGTCTTCTATTTTTTTTACCGCAATGTTTGACAGTCCCTCTATTGCAATCTGCGCTTCTCCAAGCTCGGCTACAGAATCATCCCCATATTCTAGCAAAACCTTGTTGTAAAATTCCTCCCCGCGGTTTTCATTTTGGAGAAACTCGTCAAGGAAAATTTTGCGCATGCTCTTGTCAGTTCTGCTGTATCTTGACATGAGCGCACCGCGGTCTACCTGCCGCGGCGTTACTATTGCAAAAACAGAATCATCTACATTGGAAAAGTGTTTTAACAAGGTCTCCTTTTCAGACTCGGAAAATTCTGACAACACGATTCGAAAGCAGTTCAATTATAAATAATCTACTACGATCTTAGTGCTCTGTCTTTTTTCCAATCTGAATCAAGTCTGTCGATCCAGGCTTGAGCGTATTGCGACGAGCTTGCCATCTTAGCAACACCTCCTTAAACGATTCTGCTTCCTGTGTGTCTTCAGTATACATCAAAGTCGTCACCCATTTTCCTTCTCCCGCGCCGCCTCCCATGGAATTCATCCAAAAATCAGTCGGCATGTTTTCAAAGGCCTTGTGGTTTGGCTCGCGGCTCATGTCCACCCATCGCTTTGAAACAAAATGTAGGACCTCGTCCAGTTCTTCCTTTGTAATCATTATTGGACCATTACAATCCCAGTGATTTTAAAATTACTGAATATCTCATAAAAAGCAAGAAAACTTAGCTAAAATGATCTTACAAAAATTTGAAACCTTGTTAACACTTTGCTGGTTATATCAAAAATATGAACAGGGTCCAATGAGCAAAGAAGATGTCGAGTTTATCGGCAAGCAAGTTAAGGACATGTACGGAACTTACATTGGCAAGGTCATAGGAACCATAACTGACATTGACGGAAGTGTACAAACCGTAGGTGTTGATTGCGGCTCTGAAGGACTGAAACAGATTCCATTTGAGCAGCTAGTCGTACAGGGGCAGTATGTGATCTTTATTCCTAGATGGAGATTGGACGCCCAGCGATTGTTGCGAGAAAAGGGCCTTACATTGCGCCGAATACGTGCACTGATAGACATCGTATCTGACAATGACGACATGAAGGAGGACGCTGAACTGATCCACGAAAAGTACAAGATGAAATTACTTACTCTTGATGAGACCGAGAAACAGATTAGAGACAAACTAGAGAAAAGACTGTCAGATCTTGACAATCAGCTAAAATCAATCAGGATGCTGAGATTTGATGCCAAGTTGCAAAACAAGAGCAACGAGATATCTGATGCCAAGTACGAGTCAGTCAAAACTCACACGGTTGAAATCATCGAACACATAGAGCATGAAAAAGCGGAGATAGTAAACATCCAACGTCGCATCAACGATCTTTCAGTTGATAATCTGGAGCGAACAGAAAGTCCAAAACAGGACGTTCATTCAGCCGCCGTTTCTTACCTTGGCAAGGTAGAAAACCCTCCCGCTCCTCAACCAAAGACACCAGTATCCACTGGAGTGGCAGTTGGTAATGATAATCCCCAAACACCCGCAGCCCCAAAACCAGTTGCTATTGGAGCCGATGGTGAGGAAGAACCTCAAGACTCAGACTGGCTTAAGAGGATATCTTCTTCTTAACCGTCTGTTGGAACGGGAAGATTCGCTCCCACCTCCTTTTGAGCGAACATTTTTTTGATGACACGACAAACCATACTTGTTGGATACTGCATACACCATAGGTCTTGGTAACAACGATACCCTGACAAGAAAACGGGCCAGCCAAGATTACATAAAGTTCTGGGATGAGGAGGCAAACAACCTTCATTGGTTTGAACGATGGAACAAAACACTGGAATGGAACCAGCCGTTTGCAAGGTGGTTCGTGAACGGAAAGACAAATGCCTCTTACAACGCGCTTGACGTCGTATCTCAAAAAAATGGCAAGAAGACTGCCATATTGTGGGAAGGCGAAGACGGGAAGACGCGTTCCCTGACATATCAAGAATTGCTAGACTATGTATGCAGAGTTGCAAATGTTTTCAAGTCCATTGGAGTGGAAAAAGGCGACAGAGTGACCATTTATCTGCCCATGATTCCTGAACTGGTCATCTCCATGCTTGCATGCGCTAGGATTGGAGCCATACATACGGTAATTTTTTCCGGTTTTAGCTCACAATCTATCCGTGACAGGGTAATTGACTCTAGATCAAAAGTGATAGTTACGGCAGATGGCGGTTTTAGAAGAGGGGAGATAGTAAAACTGAAGCAGGTTATCGATGAAGCAGTCTCCGGTCTTGATTTTGTAGAGCATGTCTTGGTATATGAACATGCCAAGATTCCTGTATCCAAGGGTGAAAAAGACAAGAGATGGGCTGATCTTGTAAATGGTGCACCAGAACACTGCGAGCCAGAAAAACTTGACAGCGCTCATCCTCTTTACATACTGTATACGTCAGGAACTACGGGAAAGCCAAAAGGAGTTCTCCACGGTACTGGCGGTTACTTGGTGCACATTCGCAGTACGTTCAAGTGGATTTTCGATATCAAGGAATCTGATATTTATTTTTGTACTGCTGATATTGGATGGGTGACAGGACACAGCTATGTTGTCTATGGACCGTTAATGCATGGTGCTACCCAAGTCATGTATGAGGGTACCTTGGTTTTCCCAACTCCTGCAAGAATATGGGATCTCGTTGAAAGATATAAAATCACAATTCTCTATACCACCCCAACCGCATTGCGCATGTTCATGAAGTACGGTGATTTGCTTCCAAATTCAAAAGATCTTTCAAGCTTGAGGCTTCTTGGTACTGTGGGCGAGCCAATAAACCCTGAGGTGTGGCGATGGTATTTCAGAGTGATTGGAAAAGAAAAATGCCCGATAGTAGATACCTGGTGGCAGACAGAGACCGGTGGAACAATGATCTCCTCTATTCCAGGACTTGAAACTGTGCCGCTAAAGCCGGGCTCTGCAACAAGGCAACTGCCGGGTATTAGCATGACGGTAGTTGATGAAGATGGTAATGATCTTCCACCTGAAAAAAAAGGATATCTAGTTGCAAAGGCACCGTGGCCAGGAATGCTTCTTTCCTTGTGGGGCGATGACGAAAAATACAAGACTGTTTACTGGTCAAAATACAAAACCATGTACTATTCTGGAGACTATGCTATCATGGACAAAGATGGCTATTTTTGGATGCTGGGCAGGGCAGATGATGTCCTAAAGATTGCAGGTCACAGACTTGGAACGGCAGAAATTGAAAGCGGTTTTGTATCTCACAAATCAGTAGCAGAAGCTGCAGTCTGTGGAATTCCACATGAAGTAAAAGGCGAGTCGATAGTTGCATTCTTGGTTCTAAAAGAAGGCATAGTATCAAGCGAACAACTGGAAGACGAACTAGTTCAGCATATACGAAAAGTGGTGGGACCAATTGCAACCCCTGATCAACTGTATATCGTCTCAAAACTTCCAAAGACAAGAAGCGGCAAGATAATGCGAAGATTACTAAAATCTGTAGCAAGTAATGAAAAGATTGGTGATGTAAGCACATTGGAGGATGGAGAGGCTGTCGACGAAGTGCGCAATGCATTCAATGAGCTACACCGGGTAATCAGAAAAAATAAAATCAGATAGATATTATTTGCAGTTTGGAACTCGCTGTTATGTTGTATTTGCTAACAAATCCTGCCGTTACCTCGAGCACATATTTTGCAAGCTTGCCACCACCGTTATCTACAGTACACGTAGCTGTCTCAAGAGCAGATTTGCACGGCTGCACATATTTTGCAATGTGAACTACATTTCCATTACTATCAAACCAAATTATATCCAGTGGAAACTGCATGTTTAGCATCCATATGGGGATGACCTGTTCGTTATCCATGACAAAGATCATTCCTTGGTCATATGGCATGGGATCTTGAAACATCAAACCCCTGGCTCTTTGAGCGTCTGTTTCTGCTATTTGTACGTCCAGCGTGACATTGTCCAACTTTACAGTGCCCTTTGGAAATTTGACTTCGGCAAGCTTGGAATCTGCAGGAATTGTCAGTACCCCGACAATGCCAATTATCGCTGCGGTAATGGCTATTGGAATTAATATCTGGCCTCTTGTTGCCACAAGAGCATACTGGATACAACTAATTAAAAACCAATGGAAACCCCTGTTGTATGGAAAAACATGACGAATCTGTGAATTTGATTTATTTCTCACCTGACTGTGTTTATGATCAACAATTGCATCATTCTAACAATGTGTCAAAAATAGATTGCAAATAATCGGAAGATCCTTGTGATGTTTCACGGGAGACGATGATCTTTTTGTATGTCTCCTTTCTTGCTTGGATGCCATCCTCCATTATCGATGACGATCTTATCTTTAGATTATTGGTGAATTAATTTTAGGACAATATATCAATAATAATTAGATAGAAAAGTTTTAATCATCCTAGATAGGTAGTTGCATCGTATTGAATCTGGATAGAACTTCTGCGATCTTAGTATTAACGGTGGCCTTTGTCATGATTACGCCAAGTCTTCTTACCCATGCTAATGCTTTAACCCAGGTCATTCATGTTAATGAACAAACCTCAGTAACCCTTTCAGGTTTGACCTCTGCGGATCCGGATGGCGACACACTGACGTATGCATGGCAACAAACAGATGGCCCAGCTGTAAAACTGGATAGCACAACCAATCCTGCCATAACATTTACGACACCAGCTGTTCCAGCCGGTCAAACACAGTCACTGACTTTTCAACTCACAGTAGATGACGGTCACGGTGCATATGATCACACCACCTTAGTTGTGCTGGTTCAACACGTTAATCATAATCCAATCTTAGTGATGGGCAAAGATATCACAGTTATGGAAGGATCTCCTGTAACAATATCAGGAAGTGCAACAGATCCTGATAATGACAAATTGACATACTCTTGGGGGCAATTTTCTGGTACTACTGTACCATTATCAGCCACCAATAGTCCTACTTTGTCATTTACAGCACCAATGATAGACCCGAAATCAAGTGACAAACTCTTATTCCTACTACAGGCAACAGATCCATACGGTGGAAAAGCTATAGGGCAGATCCAAGTTACAGTCCTAAGTGCCCCGACACAGCCTGCAACATTATCATGTACAGATATTACTGCCAATGCAGGTGACCAAGTAACACTGTCGCCGATTATCAGCAATCCAAGCAACGGACCATTGCCGTCATACTACTTTTCTCAAGTCAGAGGCTCCAATGTAGTCTTTACATCTGGTTCCTCTAATCCATCGTTTACCGTGCCGCAGCCTGTGACGACTAGAGCTACTCCTGAATACCTTGCAGGTCAATTACAGTTTGTCTTGTTTGTCAATGACGGTGTTACCTATCTTCCAGAATGTTGGTTAAATGTCAACATTGCACAACAGCAGCAAGCCAGCACTCCTCCTCCAGTAGCAAATGCTGGTCCTGACGAGACTGTACAATATAGTGACTCGGTAACACTGGATGGAACTGCTAGTACCGGGGGTAACTTACAATATGTCTGGACACAAACTGGTGGTGATCCAGTGCTTTTGGTAGCAAGTAAAACGGCACAACCAAACTTTGTTGCACCTAATGTTGATATAGGTCAGACCAAGACTTTGACATTCCAACTTACGGTAAGTAATGACGGTGGCAGTAACAGCAATACAGTTACTATAACGGTAGTACATCCAAACAGTGCACCAACAGCTAAAATCACTGTACAATAGATTTAGCTTATTACATAACTTGTTATTCAAGTCCAAGAATGGCGATCTACTATAATCCTTCAGATTTTTTATCACGATCTTTTTTGAATCTCACTGAACAATCTAGACTTTTTAAATGACGTTTAATGCGATTTTTAAAATTGAAACTTTTGAGAAAGCAGCAGATCTAAAATAGAATTTGGAGATTTTGTTTCTTGATGACTTGTGTTATTGATAGATCGACAATCTAATCTTTTTTGAAATGGTAACGTTACAAAGATTTGGTCTGTAATAATTTTAATTTATATGAAAAGCTTATAACCCCCTAATAACTCACTCATAAACACACATGTCGGAGAGATCTCGCATTATTAATAAACATGGAATTTTTACTGCGTGTGTTGTAATGTTTGCCGCAGCGGCATTATTTGTTCCACTTGTCTCATCTCATAATATGGCGTTTGCCCAAACAGGAGCTGTCAGTAGTCCAGCTGTAGTAAATGAACAAACCCAGGTAACACTTTCAGGTGTTGGTTCCTTCACACCTGTTGCAGGAAATACTCTTGTAAAATATTATTGGCAACAGATGTCTGGTGACCCTGTTAGTTTTGTAAATGGGGGGCAAACCATCACGTTTACAACACCGCCAGTTTCAGCTGGCGATACTAAATATCTGAGGTTTGCCTTGACAGTTACAGATAACCACGGTGCAACAAGTAGTACCGCATTTAATCTTCAAGTAGTACACATCAATCATCCGCCAACAGTTGTAACTCAACATGAGCTCGTAGTAGCCGAATCTTCTAAAGTGACTTTGACTGGCACAGCAACAGATCCTGACAATGATGCTCTGACGTACCAATGGAAGCAAATCTCAGGCAACAGTACTGTGACACTGTCTGGAGCGGATCAACCTGCTGCTACATTTACTGCCCCATCTGTTGGCTCACAACCGTCTACAACTTTACAATTTACACTTACAGCATATGATGGCCATGGCGGACAGGGTTCTGATTCAGAAACCGTTATAGTCATGAGTAATAGCTACTACAACCAACCTTCAATTCAATGTGGACCTGTCATTGGAGGAGCGAGAGGATCTCAAGTCACTCTGCCGGCAACTGTAAGCAATCCATCTAATACTCAATTGACCTATTCGTGGAAACAGATCTCTGGTTTACCAGCTCAAATATCATCAGCAGATACATTAAACCCATCAGTAACAATTCCCAATGGTCCTGATTCTTCTGAAATTGGATTTCTGTTGACTGTCTCTGCTGGTCAGACTGTGATTGGATCTTGTAACAGCTTTGTTTATACTCAATTAGGGTATTCCTTGCCACCGATTGCTAACGCTGGTCCTGACAGAACTGTAAATGGAAATGATCAAGTAACATTAGACGGCTCTAAGAGTACTGGATACGGTTATCTGACATATTCTTGGAGACAAGTTTCAGGAGTCACAGTAACTCTACTTAACACAAATTCGGCCACCCCGCAATTTGTTGCACCAGATGTGCCGGTTGGCAGCACGGACATACTTGTCTTTGAACTTGGTGTAAGCAACGGATATGGAAGAGGTGCAGACCAAGTACAAATAACAGTCATTCATCCAAACGTTCCTCCTACTGCAGTAATTACAATGCAATAAAGGCAACGCCACAACCACAAACCAGCCCGAGTTTCATAAAAACAAATACTGCAAAAATTAACCAACAATCGTCTTATGGCAACATGTGCGAATCACCCTGATGTGTGTCTATGACCTCATAATAACATGATACTGTATCATCTTGTCTGCCTGTGGAATCTGATCTACGATTCTGAAAAATTGACGATTTCTACATGGTTAGACAAAATCAAAAAATCGTCATGTGGCGGTCTATCTTATCTTGTCTTTAAAGTCTGAAATTCCTCTTGCAAAGTTCTTTGTTTCATGTCCAATGTCTGAAATTGTAGATCCGTTGTATACTCTGTCCAAATACTTACCAGCTATGATCATGGGCACACCTGCGACAGTGGTAAAAGGTTCTGGTGAAAACAGCAGGATAAAGCCTATCTTTTGTATCTTCTTGCCGGGTGCAGGCGCACGTTGAAGCGAACCTAGCGCACGCGCTGTTCCGCAGTCGTCAAGGGCCCCGAGACTGGAATAAACCTCAGCCCGTCTTTTGATGGACTCTCTCATTTTTTTAATTTTATGAATATTCTTCCTAATCCCCTCATTCATACGTGTCTCAAGTTTTGGGATTTCTAGTTAAGAATCCATGCAAAAGATCAATCACAATAAGGTGAAGATTTCTGATCAAGAGATCAGGTTATATCGCTTTGAGTGTAATCACTGGGTTATACAATGAAGGAAAAACGTGGCGAGCGGCTAGAATCTATCAAGGAAGCCCACAAATTAGCCAAGGAGGATTATTCTAGAATAGAGGATTACTTGGAGGTAATATCAGAACTGGTCGAACTCAAGGGATATGCCAATACGATAGAAATTTCAAGATATCTAAACGTCAGCGCACCTTCTGTCACAAAGATGCTTCAAAGGCTTGACGAGAACGGGTATCTAGAATATGAAAAATACAAGGGAATCAATCTGACCCAAAAGGGTAACGCAGTTGCAGACACTGTACGGCAAAAACATGGAATCCTGCTTGAATTTTTCAAGATGCTTGGAATAAATCATGAAATTGCAAACCAGGATACTGAAGGAATTGAACACCATTTAAATCCGCAGACAATAAGGCAGCTCAGAAAGTTTGTCACATTCCTAAAAGAAAACCCGAAAATTCTACAAGACTTTCAGTAGCTAGTCGTGTACCACTATCTTGATGTCATCTTTTGACATGACTGCGTTAATTATTCTCTTTCCAGGGCTTGACCTTTTGGCCACTATGATCCTGCCTCTCTTTCCAATCCGTGAAGACAGCAAGTGTTTGCCCTTGACGTAGACATCTGCATCCATTCCTGATTTGTTCTCGTCTACTTCTAAAATCAAATTGTTCCCAGACTCTGACATCTCAAACCATTCACTGCTTCTGTTATCAGAGGCTGTTGTTTTTTGCTCTACGTCTATATGGACGCCAAGATTTTTTTCAAGCTCATTGATTGTAGAGCCTCCCCTGCCAATCAATGACGGTATGGAATCCTTGTCAACCTTAACCCGAACGCTGTTGCTTGAAAGAATCTCAATTTCTGCATCCGAATCAAATCTCTTGATGACCTCTTTTATCTTTGATTCTGCAAGCCTCTCAATTCCGCCGCTTTTTGCTTCTTTTGAAATTGGTATAACGATATTTTCCTCTCCATACGTGTAAATCTCGTATTCAAGCGTGTGGCTCTCAAAGTTCCTGACCTCTATTACCGGTCTTGCCAAATCTTGTTCTGTCATGCCTGTGGGTACCTTGACCTTGAATTCCAACTCGTATACTTTGGAAATCTGACCTGCCTTGACGTATACTACCGTATCCAATATGTGCGGGATCATCCCAAGCTCAACTTTTCCTATGAATCTCTGAATTGCATCAAGCGGGGCGTTTGCATGTACCACTCCTACCATGCCTACTCCTGCTAATCTCAAATCTGCGAAGACCCTGAAATCATGATATCTTCTTATCTCGTCAAATATGGTATAGTCAGGTCGCACCAGGAGCAATATGTCGGCTGCATTCTCAAAACTTCCATCAAGGTGTGTATACTGGGTGATCTTCTCGTCTACCTGGAGATCTCTTGGCGATTCAAACGTCTTTACTATCTTGCCTTTTTTGGAATAAAAATCTGCAAGACTTGATGCAAAGGTGCTCTTGCCTGATCCGGGAGCCCCCGCTACAAGTATTCCCTCGGCATTTTCCGATAGTCTCTGCATGAGCTTCTCGGATGGATTGTATTGTTCAAGTGACATCTTGACAAGAGGACGCGTTATTGTAATCTCATATCTATTGGAAAACGGACGATGCGTTATTACAACTCTGTAATCTCTAAACTGAACCACCAGGGCACCTGACTTTGAAATCTCAATGACCCCGTTTTGGTTGACCCTGGACGACTCTAAAATCTCTGTAGTGATTCCTTCCAAGTATTCTTTTTTCAGCGTCTTGTCATCAAGCTCGGCCAAGGTAAATGTCCCGGGTCTTCCACGCTTTGCAACCGGTCTTGCCCCTTCTTTGAGATGGATGCTCATGGTTTGCTGATCAAAATATTTTTCAAATTCGAGATCTTCTATTTTGACTTGGGGTTTGGAGTAGCTGGTCTTGATACCTTCTGCCTGTGCAACCAACGCCTGCACATAATCTGCAGTATAAAATGTAGCGCTATTCTTTTTTGCAATGTCCTTTATTATGGCATCAATTCTACCGTGTCTTGCCAATTTTATGTCGTCCATACTGGGACGCTCCCCTTCAAATCTGAGCAAGATGTTATTTTTCAGAGCCAACTCGCGAATTTTCTTTATCTCTTCTAATCCTACAAATCCATAGTCCTTGTTCTGGGAGGCTTGGGCCTGAAGTTCGTCTAAAACTGCAACAGGAATAATTATTTCGCAGTCCCTGAGGCTTGCTGACTCGATAAGTTTGGTTATCTCGCCGTCTATTATGATACTTGTATCTACTACTATCTTTTCCATCGTATAGTCAGGTTCTCTGGCACCTTTTAATCATAACTGTACTGCGCTATCACTTTTCAAACACACTCAAGCAAATTTATGAATTGAGCACCAGCTTTTTATCGATCTTGCACGATCGAATAAGAATAGGCATTATTACGCGAACAATCATTCCAATTTTTGTCGTTTTGATCACAGTAATGTCTTTTTCAATCCGTGGTGCAGCAGCTGCAACACTGGACGTGAACATAGGGGATAGCGCTTGTAGCGACACACCAGCATCAGGACATCCCTACTGTCACATCCAATCTGCAATCAATGCGGCAAGTGTGGGGGATACAATCTCTGTCTATCCTGGAAGCTATACTGAATCGTCAGTCTGCCCTTATCCAATGTGCGGAGGCGCACCCACTGTGGGCCTTTTTATCAACAAGAACAACATCATACTTGAAGGTGTGGACGTAAATGGCAACCCAATAGTGGATGCAAGTAATGCACGGGCCACCATTGCTGCTGCAGGAAAGGCCGACTTTGGCTTTCTCAATACTGTAGTGGCAGACAATGTCAAGATTTCAGGACTCAAGTTCGTGCCCGGCTCAAATACTGGATACTACAAGACAATTGAAGTGATGGGTGATAACCTGACCTTTACCAATAACGTAATAGACAATTCGGGTTCTACTGGTACCTCGACCATGTATTTTGATGTCAATACAAATGTTCTTGATCCACGCATAAATGCGCAGGGTGCCGCTGGCAAGGTAGACAACTTTGTACTGACAAACAATCATTTCACCGGAGGCGAGGTGACTGTTGCAGGTGGCGTTGGAATACGGCATACATATACTGTCTCTGGAACCAGTGGCGGCTTTGCGACCTATACACTGACTTGGGATCCAAATTCTGCTCTTGTGCCAGGTGCAGTTCGTACAATATCAGGTAATGAAGTTCAACCCGGGTCTGGCCAGACACAGTCCAACGGTCTTGACTTGGTGGGCTATATGCCTGCTTGGTGGGATTCTACTGCTTATACTATACCGACAGGACCTGACAACGTTACAAGCAATGTGTTTCACTCGGGGCTTGACAACCCAATTTTGGTTCAGGGCGGTCAGAATGCAGCCAATCCGCTAATACCAGTCATCAACCTTGCAACGGCATTCACCAACAACGTCTTTGACAATGCCGTCTTGGTTACGACCGATGTAGACCGCACGTCTGTCCGTGCAGATACAGGAATGGTTGGTAGTCGAAGTTTTCCAATTTATGCTATTCAATCACGCATCCAATCGTGTATAGACCTTGCCCACTCTGATGATTTCATCTGGGTTAGTGCTGGCACGTATGCTGAGAATTTGTCCATTACAAAATCTGTGACTCTGTCGGGCCCAAATGCTGATGTGGATCCAAACACCGGTACTCGTGTTAACGAGGCAATCATTAATGGTGGCCATGGATTTACGATAACACCGCTCGCAGGCAATATCGTAATCAAAGGTTTCACTATTTATGCGGATAATGATGGCGAAGCAATCTACAGTACCCTTACTACCGGCGTGGATATCTCAGGTTTGACCATCTCGTATGATATCATAAGCGGTGGAGTCAGAGCCGTTACGATAGAGAATGGTGGCAACGGCATTAACATCATGCACAACAGACTGGGTGGCGATGCATATGACATCGTTTTTGGAGACACAGCCACATACACTAATGTGAAGATAGACAACAACACGGTCAATGCAGTTAGCGAGACAGATGGCCAATTTGCTATCTTCATGAACGTGGGAGGCACTATCAACGGTTTTGAGCTTAGTAACAACACTATTCATGATATAGTCAACATAGGTTTCAACATAACCAACGGGGTTGTGAATGGGAATACGTTTGATGCTCCGTCATCCAGCGGTCTGGATATGCAGATCGCTCTGCACCACTCGACCCTGTCCAATAATGTCTTTCAAGGGAGATCATCTGTGGCATGCCTCGAACTGTGGGGAAGCCAGTATGGAATCATTCCCTCAAACACAGTAACCGTCTCAGGAAACACCTTCGATGATTGCGGTTTGGCAGGATCATTGACCTATGCGATCCGACTGAGCCCTGACATAGATCATATAATAGTCACTGGTAATACAATTTCTGACGCATATGATGGCATAAGCACGATTGGAAAAAGAACCGGTGGAACACTATGGGATCTCACTGGAAATGACATTCATATAAACTCCAATAACATCGTCGATAGCAGACGTTATGGTGTAAACAACACCTCGACCGGTACGCTTGATGCCACCAAAAACTGGTGGGGATCTACGGACTCGTCTACAATTGCAAGCAAAATTTCTGGCCCTGTTGCTTTTGATCCGTGGTACATGAATTCTGGAAAGACCATTCTGTCTTCCCAAGTCAGTGGAACCACAATAAATGCCACAGCAGAAGACATCGGTCTGTCCTCTACAAATGCAGGCCAAGCAGATATGCCAAGCGGTACCACTGTTATCACTCTTGGCAATAACACTGCTCTCAACCTTGCTAGTTCTGTCAGCACTGCATCTGGAGGAAACATAGTTGTTGCTGGTTCTACAATTGGATTGAACAGTTACACAAGCGGTGCACTGTCAGATATTAATTTAGCCGTACCACAAAATATTGGAGACCAACACATCTCAGTTGAAAAGGCCGTCAAGATGTCTTCTGGTCAAGTGGGAACCCCCATAACGATTACGAACACTGTCCTGCCTGACATAAGCGTCTCCATTCCAGATGGTGCTGTAGTTCTTGCACCAAGTGGCTGGGATGGAAAAATAAACCCGCCGAAGACAGGTTCTTCTTCTGGTACTGCACCATCAGGCTTTTCAGTGGGTAATACTGTAATTGAAGTAGGATCTCCAAATGTTGTTCTTTTATTTGACAAGCCAACTACTTTGCTTCTCTCTGGAGTGACAGGAAATGTAGGATACAAGCCAGCTGGCTCAGATGCCTGGACGCAGATCACACATGCATGTGTGGGAACATATACGTCGCCATCCAACCCTGCATTTCCGGGAGAGTGTTTTATCTCAAACGGTGTTGACACAAAAATAGTCACATATCATTTTACAACGTTTGGTTCACTTACATCTGCAAGTACCGGTCATGGCGGTAGCACTCCGGGGTTTGCGCCGTCGTTTACGACAGGCTTTGCACAAAATGAATATCCACTTACCATAAACAACAATGCATACAAGCTTCCAAACTATACCAACACAGGGCCATTCAGTATGATTCCTGTGGGAAGCCCATTTACCATGTCAGTAATGTTATACGGTGACA
This sequence comes from Nitrososphaerota archaeon, assembly GCA_028867785.1. Classification (GTDB taxonomy): domain Archaea; phylum Thermoproteota; class Nitrososphaeria; order Nitrososphaerales; family Nitrosopumilaceae; genus Nitrosotalea. Next base: position 242,326 of record JAGWFS010000001.1, on the reverse strand, counting down.
ACGGACCGCAATCTGTAAAACATGTCTCACTTGCACTAAACATACGTGGCAACTTTGCTTCAATTATAGGTGCTGATGCCATATTAGCTTGGGATGCGGCCCAGCCGCTGCAGATATCCGATCCAAATCATTTCTTTGGGCCTGTTACTGCAAACACAACAGTTGTAGGCAACAAGCTTGATGTGACGTTTCATGGTACCTTTGTAAAAGCAATGCCACTATCCGATATTGGAATCAGGACATGGGGTTATGACACTTTTTCACAGGATGTATATCTTATCAACGCAATCCAGTCAACCGAAAATGCAGAGACCGCGGAATCAACACATGGTACCACTCAATCTTCACAGAGCATAAACCCAGTACCAAGTCCATCTGCCACCAACCAAAACACAATCGCAAACACAAATACAAGCGATCTGGTAACCACAGTAAAAGAGTGGGCAGGCTACAATCCTACTTCCATATCGGATTCTCAAATGCTACAGTCAATGGGATACCAAGGCAGTCACATCCCATCGTGGGTGATGAAGAAGGTGGCCAGGTACCTTGTGGACGGCACCATAACCCCGGATGACTTTGCAGATGTCATAAAGTATCTTGTAGATAATCATGTTATCAAATGAGGCTTGCAATTCCAAAGGACCGGAATGCCGTCAAACATGGCTGCAAATTCTGGATCCTACCTTGGACTTTGTTGGCATGTAGATGCTTGGGTGAGAATGTTCCAAGCTTTAGATCTTGCCGTGTGCAAGTCTAGAGGATTTGATCAATTTTCGTTAGTTGCGCAAAAGGTCCAGTATAAGATAAAATAGTTGTAGGCCCGATTTTAGATGTGTTGCAAGATTTTGCAGATAAAATAATGCAGTTTGCACTCGAAAATGGAGCACAATATTGCGACGTGCGAGCAGAGAAAACCACAAGCAATGGGTTCTTGCTTGAAAATGGGCAGGTTGAGCATCTTACATTCAAGGCAGAAAACGGGCTTGGAGTGAGAGTGCTTGCTGACGGTGCTTGGGGATTTTGTTCAGTATCGGATCCCGAATCTATTGATGAACTAAAAGAAAGGGTGCTTGACGCGGTAAAAAGTGCACTATATTACACGCAATCAAAGAAACACAAAGTAAGACTTGTAGATGTCAAGGCCCACGTGGACACGGTACACCGAAAGGCAATCAAAACTCCGACTATCGATGGAATGATCAATATGGCACTTGATTGTGATAAAATAATGCGAACAAGAAAACGAATTCACAAATCTTCGATCCTTATGCATCATGATGCATTTGACAAATATTTTGTAAACAGTGACGGTTCAAAAATAACGCAGATCTATGAAGACACTATCATCAACATGTCTGCCACTGCAAACGAATCAGGGCTCTCAGAAACCGTAAACACTACTGAAGGAGGGAGAGGGGGGTTGGAAACTATTGAAGGGGAAAACAGTGTGTTTGAAAGAGCGACAGCCATATCTGAAAAGGCCGACAAGCTGGTGGATGCAAGGCCTGCAAAAGAAGACAAGGCCACTGTTGTCATGAATCCTGATTTTGTCGCTTTGCTGTCGCATGAAATTCTGGGACATCCCTCAGAAGCTGACAGGGTGCTTGGAAGAGAGATGGCGTGGGCAGGAGGCGCATGGTGGGCAGGAAAACTTGGGACAAAGATTGGCTCATCTGAGCTTGACGTACTGGATGATCCTACGATATGTTCCAGCTTGGGATGGTACAAATATGACGACGAAGGAACGCTTGCATCCAAAAAATCTCTCATAGAAGAAGGCGTGCTTGTTGGCCACATGCAGAGCAGGGAGACCGCATCACTTTTTGATACGGAGCCAAACTCTGCAATGCGAGCTACGGGACATTCGTTTATGCCGTTGATAAGGATGGCGTGCACATGCATTGGTCCGGGAAACTGGGATCCAGAAGAGATGATAAAAGATGTCAAGTCAGGCTACCTGGTTTGTGACATGAAAGTTCCATCGATAGACATGATGCGGTACAATTGGAGCATCTCGTGCCAGTATGCGCAAAAAATTGAGAATGGAGAGCGCACAGAGTTGCTGCGAGATGTAATTGTCATGGGTAACGCACCAGAGTTTTTCAACTCAATTGACGCAAGAGGGAAAGATTTCACAGTACGTCCAATAACAAACTGCGGAAAGGGAGATCCGATGCAGATAATGCGGATGGGAAACGGGGGGCCTCACATTCGCGGCACTGCCACAGTAAAAAGTGTAGGCATCTAAAATGGAATCCAATCTCGATGATGTTCGAAAAGATGTAATCTCATGTACCAGATGCGAGCTGTCAAAATCAAGAACAAATGCGGTGCCCGGCACGGGACAAATTGAAACAGGAATAGTTTTCATTGGAGAGGCACCTGGGCGCAACGAAGATCTACAGGGAGAACCATTTGTGGGCGCTGCAGGAAAAATACTCTCAGAAGCGCTGGCATATGCGGGATTTTCAAGGGAGGACGTCTACATTACGAACGTTGTAAAATGCCGACCTCCAGACAACCGTAGGCCAAATAAGCAAGAAATAGACTCTTGCGGGATTTACCTGAAAAAAGAACTTGAGATCATAAAACCAAAGATGATCTGCATCCTTGGCAATACTGCCTTCGGCTCGCTGCTTGGAGGCGGCGAGATAACAAAGAACAGGGGCAAGGTGATAAAGAGAGACGGTCAGCTATATTTTGTCACGGTGCATCCTGCTGCCATAATATACAATCAGGAACTGAGACAAGTGATAAAAGACGACCTAAAGGCTCTGCACGATATTCTTGACAAGATAAAAAAGGGAATCAAAATAGAAATTAACGAATGAAAATCTTGCCTCGCTCATTTTACTGCAGGGACACGATATCTGTAGCGCAAGATCTTTTAGGGAAAACGCTTGTTCGTAAAGTAAACGGAATCCCTATTTCGGGAATCATTTCTGAAACAGAGGCGTATGGATACAAGGACGATCCAGCATCCCACTCGTTTCCAGGCAGAACTGAAAGGAACAAAGCAATGTTCGGGGATGTGGGCAAGGCCTATGTATATTTCACGTACGGCATGCACTACTGTGTAAATGCAGTGGCAAAAGATGCTGAATCTGAGGCAGGTGCTGTACTGATGCGAGCCCTTGTTCCAACGACAGGGATTGATTTTATGATGAGGCAGCGCAAAACAGACAGTATCTCAAATCTTACAAGCGGACCTGCAAAGCTCACGCAGGCACTCAAAATAACAAAAGCTCAGTATGGCGAGGACCTGACAAAGATCTCGCAACTATACATTACTGATGGGATGAAAGTGAGAAAATCAATGATAGAACCAAGGCCTAGAATTGGAATCAAAAGGGCTACTGATAACCTGTGGAATTTTAGGATAATGCCAAGTTATCTTGCAAGTCACTGAGGCGGCTGTGCAGGCCTGACTCCAAGCGTGGCAGTGAGATCCATGGACTTGCCCTCTCTACTCACAGTCAGCGTTGTCTTGTCTCCTACTGCCTTGGAGTCGTCTAGGTATGCTATGACATCATCGATTGTCTTTATCTGGTGCCCATCTATTGCAGTTATGATGTCTCCGCCATGTGGTATGTTGTTGTCATCCAGAGTTGCTGCTATCATTCCAGCCTTGTCTGCAGGGCCGCCCTTGACAACTTTTTCAACCACTACTCCCTTGAAGTTTCGCGGCAAGCCGTTGGCCAATGCGATGTCGGGATCCATAGTCCTACCGGCTATGCCAAGATAGGGATGCTGATAAGTTCCGTTCTTGATCAAAACCGGAACTATTCTCTTTATGGTATCTGACGGAATTGCAAAGCCAATTCCTGAAAAGTCTCCAGTGTCTGTCTTGATTGCAGTGTTCATCCCAACAACCTGTCCCTCCAAATCCAGTAATGGGCCTCCAGAGTTTCCTGGATTTATTGCGGCATCCACTTGTATTATGTCAGGCATCGAGTATCCTGCATTATTGTCATTTGGAAGCAAACGACCCACTGCACTGACTATGCCTGTAGTCATTGTATTGCTGAGCCCAAAGGGATTTCCTATGGCTACTACCTGTTGGCCGGCTTGAAGCTCTGACGAGTTTCCTAGTATTAGCGGGGTCAGGCTTTCATCTGAAAAATTGTCTATTATCTGTATGACTGCAATGTCATTGTCAGGATCAGTCCCCACAACCTTGGCAGTGTATGTGTTTCCATCCATGAACGTAACATTGACCGTGGTTGAACCCTCTACAACATGGTTGTTTGTTATTATGTGTCCTTCCTTGTCATAGACAAATCCTGACCCGAGTCTTGTTGACTGGCCTGAAAGCGGCTGTCCGTTTATGATTATGCTGTTATCGGCAGTAGAAACCTTGCTTGTTATCTGTACTATGGAGTTTTGGGTGTTCTTGAAGAGGTTTGTCAGTGTTGAATCCTGTCCTGTAGGTTCTGCGCCTCCTGCAGGTCCTGGGGGACCGGGAGATCCTGGCTGACCTTGAGGTCCTTGTTCTGCCGCCTGGGATGCATATCCAAAAGTTCGGTCATTTGTATACTGTACAATGACAGTAGCAGAAAGCGCGATAATTATTCCAATCAACATGATCTCAACTTTTTTCATGATAGTATTTGTTTGAAAAATAGTGCATATGAGAATAATATTCTTTACGAAGCTTTGTTAATCTCAACATAAATATACGTACTAGGCAGTTAACACCTAGTGGCAAAGAAGCAAAAAAACAAGGCAAAAACGGCACCTGTTTCACTTGGGACTGTAATCTTTATAGCTGGTATCGTAGCGGCTGCTGGCGCAGGAATCTATTATTTTGTCAGTACCTCCACACCGGTAAACAGCTCAGTTCCGGTGTTTGCTACCCCAACTAACATCTACATCGTGGGAGTTCACGATCCTACTGCGGGCTATGTATATGAACAAGAATCCACGCGCCAATCTAAAAAGTCCTTAACTAGAGGGGCAGATGATGTCGCTATTCATGTACCAGAGGGCGCACTTGTATCACTTCACTTCATTAACGAAGACAAGGACACAGGTGCCGCAATGGATATCAACATAGACCAGTTTAACGTGCATTCTAACAAACTGAATTACTTCCAGGCTCAAACGATAAACTTTTTGGCCAACAAAGAAGGAACCTATTCTTACTATTCTAACTTGCATCCTGAAATGAAAGGCTCCATAACGGTAGACCCGTAATGATCATGTCCAGAGGGCAATTCTCATGTAAAACGGAGTTCCATGACATTGATGGATGACAAAGAGCCGAATTTTTCAAGAACCGACGTTCTTGACTTGATGGATAACTTTATCGAAAGAATACTTGAGATTCGAAGAATGCTCCTCAGCGTTTCAGTCTCTGCGCTGATACTTGCACCTCTGGCCACCGGACTCTCGATATTTCTCCTAACACATCCTCGTTTCTACGACGTGCTTCAAGGCGAGCATGACTTTGGCACGGTACTTGGCATTCTTCTGGGAGTGATCATATCAGTATCAGTTGTATGGATAGCGACAGGAGTCAGGCAATACATGACGCTAAAGTCCTGGAATCAAAGATACAAAGAATATCTCAAACAAAAAGACGAGGTTGACAAGAGGATTGCATCTGGTTATGGCTTGGATACGTCTGATTATGGTCTGGACAAAGACTAGGCTGTTTCGTTCTTTTTGTCAGTTCCCTTTTTGCGTGGGAACATCTTTTCATATGGCTCCAAAATGGTCCTGCAAAATTCTATTCCCTTTGGGCTAGGCTTGTAAATTGTTACTGTCCTCTTTCCAAGCGCTCTTCCCATGCTTGTTATCATGTCGTTTGACTCAAGCTCGTCAAGTATGGGCTTGTGTTTTTTGAGATTCAGACCGCAAAAGCTTACCAGGGCAGTTTGGTTCATCTCACCGTACTGCACCAGCATGAGAATTATGTCTTTTATAATGTATATTCGGTCTCGATATGAGCTTGAACCAGACATTTGTCACGTCTCAATCATGGCCGCTAAATATAATCTCTGATTGTCACAATTGTATCCAGTGTACATCTAATAACCTCTTGCAAACATGGCGTCTGTTTTGCTTGGCTTTCCACAAACTATGCACGGGGCATTTGATCTTTTCACATCAAACGGTATCACGCGAATGTCGGCACCAGTGTCTTCCTTGATCTTCTCCTCGCATTTCTGATCTCCGCACCATGGTGAACTAAGGAACATCCCTGTTTCAATCTCTTTTTTAAACTGGGAAAGATCTGCAACGTTTTTTGTTCGCTCACTGAGAAGTTTTTTTGCCTTTTCAAAGAGATCTTCTTGAATCCCGTCAAACATGTGTGCAACACCTTCTTCTACTGTCTCAAAAGAAAGATCAGATTTTTTCAAGCTGTCGCGCCGCACAAGCACCATCTTGTTTTTTGCCAGATCCTTTGGCCCGATCTCAATTCTTAGCGGGACTCCTTTCATCTCCCAGTCGTTGAACTTGTAGCCAGGGGTGAACTCGTCTCGTGAGTCAACATGTATCCTGAATCCACATTTTGCAAGAACTTCCTTTATCTCGTTTGCCTTCCTTAGCACAGCTTCTTTGTCAGGCTGGGAAGAATAGATGGGAATTATTACTGCCTGAATGGGCGCAACGCGGGGAGGCAAGACCAAGCCTTTGTCGTCTCCGTGTACCATTATTAGGGCCCCTATGAGCCTCCAGGAAACGCCCCATGAGGTTTGCCAGGCAAACGTCTCTATGTTTTGTTTGTCAAGGAACTTGACATCAAACGGCTTTGAAAAGTTCTGTCCAAGAAAATGCGAGGTTCCCATCTGTAATGCCTTTCCATCAGGCATGATGGACTCCATGGTGGTTGTGTATACGGCACCGACAAATTTTTCCTTCTCGCTTTTTTTCCCGACTATGACAGGAATTGCAAGCTCTTCTTCTACAGTCTTTCTGTAAATGTCAAGTATTGTCATGACTTCGCTTTCTGCCTCTTCTGGAGTTGTATGTGCCGTATGGCCTTCTTGCCAGAGAAACTCGGATGTTCTAAGAAACGGCTTTGTGGATTTTATCTCGGCTCTCAGCGCGGAATTCCAAAAGTTGATCTTCAAAGGGAGGTCTCTCCAACTTTTTATCCATTTTGAATACATCGAGTATGCTAGGGTCTCGGATGTGGGCCTCAGTGCGAGTCTGTCGCCTATCTCTGCGTCTCCGGAATGCGTGACCCAAAAAACCTCAGGAGTAAATCCTGCAAAATGTGTTGTTTCCTTGCTGAGCAGAGACTCTGGTATGAGTACAGGGAGAAAACCGTTTTCATGGCCTGTTGCCTTGAGCTTCTGATCTACTGATGATTTGAGAAACTCCCATATCGAATATCCGTATGGTCTAAGTACAATGAGGCCTTTGACTGGGGCATAATCTGTGAGCTGGGCCTTGATTACGACCTGTGTATACCACTCGCTAAAATCCTCATTTTTTTTAACTGTGATTCCTATCTCTTTGCTCAATTTACATCATTTTAGAGTCTGCCCTAATGAGCCTTATGTTCCTCTACAAAGGGTCGCCTTTGCAGAGAACCTTTCCAGTTATTCTGCTTTGGAAGTTTGAGCAGACAAAACACTGGATAAATGGAACTTCTTTTTTCAAGACGGGACAGTCCACTGATTCTTCTTTCATCTTTTTTAGCATCTTTGGGCTAACTCCCTTTAGCTTTAACTTGCCCTTGTCGTCCATCATGCCGGATGCCTTGAGCTCTTCCTTTGTTTGATCTGATAATCTGTTGGATGTAGTAGCTGCCTTGATTGAAACTTCGTATTTGTGTGGAAGTTCGCTCATAACCATCATTTTAGAATCTGGAATATATTGCTAGTGGTGGAAAGTTCCCAGATCGCTTAAGATTAATATAATCTGCGTCATTCCACAAAGCAGAAACTGATGTTAGCAATTTTTGATGTGGAAGGCGTGCTGCTTGATGCCGAATTTCTTCCAATACTTGCAGAGAAAATTAACAAACAAGATGAGATTTGGGAAATCACAAGGATGGGAATCAAGGGCGCCATAAAATGGGAAGAAGGACTAAAGAAGAGAATAGAACTATTGCGTGGAATAGACTATGAAACATGCAAACAAATTGCTGACTCGCTTGAGATAATGACAGGAGCGAGGGACGCCTGCCATGCACTAAAGGCAGCAGGCTGGAAGATAATGGCGGTATCGGGAGGATTTACTATCATGACTGACAGACTAAAGAACGAGCTTGGACTTGATTATGTATTTTCAAACGAGTTGACATTCAAAAATGGCAAACTTGATGACGTTGTAATACACGTTGATTCTGACAAGGCCAAATCTGCAATGATAAAGGTAAGGGAATGGAAGGAAAAAAAGGAAGACACTGTAGTAATAGTAGACGGCGCAAACGATATCAAGCTGTTTGACATATGCGGCCTTGGGGTGGCGTTCCGGGCACAGGACATTGTCAAGGATTTGGCAACTGTAACACTTGAGGAAAAGGACCTCTCAAAACTGATTGGCATAATCAACAAGCACTATGGACTAAAGATCCAGGCGCCTACAATAGCCTGATAGAAATACGATTTTAAGCAGTCAAGCACTACCGTTTACCGATGGCCATTGAAATCATACCTGTTCACATTGAAAATGAAATTGTAAGGGGGGATGACCTAGTAGGCATCATGCTTGCCTCAAAAACAAGACCTGACTTGCAAGATGGAGACATTCTTGTCTTTACGCAAAAAGTCATCTCAAAACAAGAGGGAAAGACAGTTGATCTCTCGCAGATACGTCCGGCCATGCTTGCTACGGGAATAGCAAGCGAATACGGAAAGGATTCGCGAGTTGTGCAATTGATACTTGACCAGTCAAAGCGCATCGTCAGAATGAGAAACGGCATCATAATCTCTGAGACAATACACGGTTTTATCTGCGCAAATGCGGGCGTCGATGAAAGCAATGTAAAGGAGGGTCACGCTACGATCCTGCCAGATGATCCCAGCGCATCAGCCGAGTCATTGCGCAAACAGGTAAAAGAAAAAACAGGAAAAAACACTTCTGTCATTATATCTGATACATTTGGGAGGCCATTTCGCCAGGGACAGACAAATGTAGCAATAGGCATTGCCGGAATTGAAGCCATATTGGACTATGCTGGAACAAAAGACAATTTTGGAAGAACCCTGCGCGTTACTGCCATTGCCATAGCCGACGAGATATGCTCTGCTGCAGAGCTTGTCACTGGTAAATCACGCCGGGTCCCGATATCTATTGTGAGAAACTATGACTCTTATGACGTATCTGACACGACAAATGAGATCATAAGACAGCGTTCTGAGGATCTGTTCAGATGAGCAAAAATTTTGAAAACAAAGATTATATTCATAGGTTGAGGCAAGCGATAAACATTGGATAAACTGCGTGCAGAGATGCACTGCCATAACGAGTTTTCAAATTTCCAACTGGGCATAAAAGAAACTCCCTATGACTGCGGCATTACCGTGCAAGAACAACTGGAACAGGCATACAAGATGAATCTTGACGCTTTCTTCATTACAAATCACAATACAATAAACGGCTACACACATTTGTTGCGCTACAAGGAAAACCATGAAAAGTTCCGACACATCCATGTCTATCCTGGGGAAGAGATAACAACCGACCAAGGAATCCACGTGCTGGCATATGGACTGACTGATACCATAAGGCCAGGACAGAGTTTGGAGGAGACACTTGATGCTATACGATCGCAGGATGCGGTATCATGCGCACCTCACCCCTTTGCACTAAACAACGGCCTACGGGAAAAATCTGCTCTATGTGACCTGATTGAGACATTTAACAGCAACAACGTTGACAGGTATTCCAACCTAAGGGCGTCTTATTTTGCCAAAACAAACAACATGAAAGAGGTGGCAGGCAGCGACTCACACGTGGTATCAACGCTTGGACGGTGTATCAATACCGTTGAATCTGAAAATACGCTTGATGGAATGCTCTGGGCAATGAGAAAAGGCAAAATTGCAATTGATAAAACAGGATACATCACAAGCAGCGAGATGATAGAGCATGCAAGATACAAGATAAAAAATTCCAAAGACGACATTATCGCATATTTTAAAGAAAACCATCCTCACCTGACTGGCTTATGCTGCTTTCTCATTAATTCATTTGAATCAAACCCTGACAGCATAGTATGGAAGGCAGTATACAAGATGGCCGTCCATCTCACTACAAAGCTCTCAAACAAAATTAATTTCAAAAATCAAGACTATAACATATTGTATGAGCGCAACCTCAAAGCAATACTGCCAATGATACTTACTTGAACAAATTTTTTTGCACACATGAAAGCTTTTAATATCACTTTACTAGCTTTTTGCTTACGGGTGAATTGGTATTTCAGAATCAACTCCCACAAAAATAATCGATGTTAGAGGAATGTTCTGTCCAGAGCCTGTCTTTAGAACAAAGATAGAGATGGAAAGAATGATAGTGGGAAATATTCTAAAAATAATTGCAGACGATCCCGCATCTGAAGATGACATATCAAGATGGGTGAATAGAAACGGTCACCAGCTTTTGGAATTAAAAAAGAACGACAAGGATCTAGAGTTTACCATCAAGAAGGTGAAATAGACACATTGACAATCGAGACACTCGATGATGCCGAGACACTCTTGAAAAAAATTGGCAACACGCCTATTGTAAAACTGGAATCACTTTCAAATAATCAGGTCGATTCTTACGCAAAACTGGAATCGCACAATCCGTTTGGCTCGGTAAAAGACAGGGCAGCATTTTGGATGGTAAAGATTGCTGAAGAAAACGGGTTGATAAAACGCGGACACAGCGTAATAATAGAACCAACCTCAGGAAATACCGGCATTGCCCTTGCAGGAATTGCAAAACTTCTTGGGTATACCGTAGAGATTGTAATCCCAGAAAAGGCAAGCGAGGAGACAAAAAAGATAATCCGGTCTCTTGGAGCCGTGCTGTACGAGACAAGCGATGACCTGTGCCCAAAGGTTGGGGCTGGAACCGACCAGAGCATAGCTCTTGCCAAATCCATTGCATCTGCAAGGCCTGACAAGTACTATTCTCCAAACCAGTATGCAAACGAGGCAAACTTTATGGGTCACTACAAGGGGACGGGACCTGAGATATGGGAGCAGACCAAGGGAAAGATAACGCACTTTTTCTCTGGAGTTGGGACAGGCGGAACAATAACTGGAATAGGGGCATATCTGAAAGAAAAAAACCCAAATGTCAAGATAATAGCGGTGCAACCGCAGCAAAACCACCTCATTCAGGGGCTGAGAAACTTTGAAGAATCTGCCAAGCCAGACCTCTTCATCAAGCGGGAACAGGTGGTAGACGACTGGCTTACCATAACAAATGACGAGGCCTTTGCATCTGTAAGGAAGATACTGGAAAAGGAAAAGATGCTAGTTAGCCCGTCCTCCGCAACCGTATACTCTGCTATGGAAAAATATGGAATAGAGAGGGGCTGCATGGTGGGGATATTTGCAGATGACGGAAAAAAGTTCAAGAGCCTCTATGAGCAGCAGAAGATATTTTCTGATGCAGAGTTTGACCGGGCACTAAAAGAGGCAAGACACCTCTCGCGAGATTCTCTTTACTAGTTTCTTTTACTGTTTTCTGAGAGATACTTGTCCACGTCTATTGCAGCCATGCATCCAAATCCTGCTGCCGTGATTGCCTGCCTGTACATATGATCGTGTACGTCTCCCGCGGCAAAGACTCCATCCACGCTAGTATGCGTGTGGTTTTTGAGTGCAATGTATCCCTGCGGGTCAAGCTCGACCTGACCATGAAACAGCTTTGTATTTGGCTCGTGTCCTATTGCAACAAACAGTCCTCCGACGTCCATTATTTCCTGTTGATTGGTTGACGTGTTTTTTATCATTATCTGGTTTACCTTCTCCTTTCCCCTGATCTCCTCAATTACTGAATTCCAGTGGAACTTTATCTTGCTGTTTTCAAATGCCCTGTCCTGCATTATCTTGCTTGCCCGAAGCTTGTCTTTTCTATGAACAACGTGGACATTTTTTGCAAACTTGGTAAGAAAGATTGCCTCCTCCATTGCCGAGTCTCCGCCGCCTGCAACTACAATCTCCTGGTTTTTGAAGAACGGGCCGTCGCATGTGGCGCAATATGATACGCCTCTTGCGCTAAACTCCTGCTCTCCCTTTGCACCAAGTTTCCTCGGGCTTGCACCTGTGGCAATTATGACAGCTTCTGCCTCGTATTCTTCTGAGTATGTTAGTACCTTGAACGGCTTTCTTCTAAAATCTACGTTTACCACCTCGTCGTCAATTATGGTGGCGCCCATCCTTTCAGTCTGTTTTCTCATTGTTGTCATAAGCTCTGGGCCCATGATTCCCTCTGAAAACCCAGGATAGTTTTCAACATCTGTTGTAAGCATGAGCTGCCCTCCTGGAAGTATTCCTGATATGACAAGGGTCTCGCGCCTAGCCCTTGACGTATAGATTGCTGCAGTGTATCCTGCAGGACCGGCACCGATAATTATGACATCAAACTTTTTCTTTGCTTCTGGCTGTTTGCTTTCAGCCCTTATCTCTGCTTGCACAAATAAAATCCTCCGCGATTCATATTTAAATTATACATAACGGTTTCAGATGTTGTCAAGTATTGTCTGGTGCTGCTTGCACAGCTTGCCGATTTCTATCTGTGCATGCAAAAGATCTTCCTGCCAGTGGGCATTGTACAGCATGCATTCCTTTGACTCGCAAAATGGGCTTCCTGTAAGATGATAAAATATGGCCTGGAATGCATATCCTCTTGCAATCCTGTCCATCCTGTCGTCTCCATATTCCACAAACCTTCCGATGAACTCGTTTTTGAGCGCGTCAAGGTTCAGTCCCTGCGACATTTTTTCGTACATCTTCAAATAATAATCTCGCGGCTTTGCAGGGGCCTCGATTATTCCAGTGGTAGATATGACTGACGGGTTGGAGCATATTACTGTCCTTCCGTGGTATCTATAGTCCTCATAGTCGTAGCTGCAGCAAAGCTTGGTTGTAAAGATGAGGTGAAGCTGGTCTCGTGACAGTTCCTCTTCAGGGATGCATGTCTTGAAAATGTTCTGTAGCTCAAAACCATCGTACAGTACTATGTTACTTGCCGGGTCCTGCTCTTCAGACGCAACTTCTTCTGCAGTGGGACTGTGCTTCTCAAAGGGGACATATGGGTTGAAGACCCGGCATGACGCAAGGTCGTGAAATGTTTTTTCTTTTTTGCCAAAATGCTCGAAAAAGCACTGGCGCATTTCTACGTCTATTCCAGTCTGTTTTTTGATAAACTCTGCAAGACTTTCTATCTTGATCTGGGGCACGCTTGGCTCGTCATACAAAAACAGTTTGGATATTTTCAACAAGTATGGTGTCTGGTATTTGGCTTATCTTCTTAGCTCTTTTATCTTGACTGCCGTAATCTCGGCTGCCTTTTTGCCTGAAAGCAACATGGAGCCATACGTCGGCCCCATTCTTGCAATGCCATACGTCTCAGTCACGGACATGCCAGCTACCACGAGACCAGGAAACACTTCTCCTGTATGGTGTACTACCTTGTTCTCGCCGTCATCGACCCACATTGGGTCCATGCCTTTCCAGTCAACAAGTTTTCTGTCAACAAGTCTTTTTACTGCAACAGAGTCATGTCCTGATGCATCAATGACCATCTTGGACTCTAGCGCGACAGGATCAACGCACGTGATGTTTCTTGGAAGCGCAGATACTGGCATCCAGTTTACAACAATTCCAGCCACTCTGCCGTTTTTTAATACGAGATCGTCAAACTTGGTTAGGTTGAGGAATTTTACTCCGGCATCACATGTTGCTGCTATTAATTTTGAAACAGCATGAGGTCCAGGTGTGAGATATAGTCCTTCTCTTACCTTTTTGTAAGGGATTCCAAGCTCATCCCATATTTTCTGCGCAGGATCTCTGACTGTTACCGGATTCATCATGTATCCGCCAAGCCAGTATCCTCCTCCGAGATAATTGTTCTGTTCTATTACAAGCGTCTTGAATCCCATTGTTGCAAGCTCTCTGCTTGCAGTAAGGCCTGCAGGGCCTGCACCTATGATTATGACATCTGAATCTGCCCTGTCTACAAGCACTGAATGAAACTCGTCCGCAATTGCACGCGTGATCTCCTTCTCATCAACGTCTGCAAAGATTTTTGGCACTCCTGCCTCTACGCTCTTTTGCATGAAAAACATCCTTGCAAGAGTACATTAATAGTTTGCTCAGTTTGCAAAAGCGTCTTCGAACGACCTGATGCACTCACTTATGTGCATCTTTTTTGTCGGATTTTTGAATGCATATGATGAGATGATGTCTGCCTTGGGAAGATCCTTTTTGGCAAGCGCTGATTTGGCAGCTCGCAGCGCATCAACTATTACGTTGCAACCGTTTGTACTGTCGCTTGTCTTGAGGGCAAGGTCCATCTCTATTGTGGAACCAAGAAACCCTTTTGCCTCCATCCAGTAATAGCTCACTCTGGAATCGCCAAGCTGTTCTGCATATTCCGTGGTTCCTGCAGTAGACATGAAGGGCTGCGGAGATTCAATTGCAATGGATTCTGTCTTGATGTTGCGCTTTCTCTCCCTGATCTCTTCTGCCATTGTATTCATAGTGTCCTGGTTTCCTCCGACATCAAGCTGGTATGCTTTTTTTACTTTGATGCCCCTGTTTGTCATAAAATCGATCATTCCACGGTGAAATGCGGTACCACCAAACTGACTCATAAGGTCGTCTCCAAGTATCATCAATCCTTTTGACTCAAACGCCCTTCTTGTCTTGTCAGTTGCTGTCTTGGCTGATGTCGCATTGAAAAAAGAACACCCTGCATCAAGTGCGACCTCTGCATATTTTTCTGATGTCTTGTCAAGTCCTGAAGAAATCACATTTACAAAAAAATCGGGCTTGGATACGGCAAGTGATTTTACAAATTCCTCATAGCTTACAGTCTTTGACTGGCCGTTCTTGCTTATGTGTGATGGTACTGCATCTAACATTATGCCGGGCTGTATTGAAATGTCTGAAAAAGATATCTTGTTATCTGAAACAAGACTGCCGATTTTTTTGCCAACCTTGGAAGAATCAATGTCAAAGACTGCTACAATTGTAATATCGCTGAGGACAAACCCACCAATCTTTGGATGCCATAGGCCCTCGACTGAATTTTTGTAAAACTCTAATCCCTTTACCAGTGTTGAAGTTACATTGCCCATCCCTGCTATTGCAATCTTGATCTTGTCTGGCACGCAATTTTTTCTTGCCGGTCTTCATTTAACTCTTTTCTGGTTCTCACGCAGTTTTTTCCAGAGAAAATGCCGTCCTTTCTGTGTGGAAGATGAGGAAAATCTTGCCGCAAGATCTTTGATGCATTGCATATCTGGCGTCTATTTTAAAATTTATATGCACTCCGCCAAGTATCTATCCATAATTGAGCAAGACCGGCCTTTCCCAATCAAAGCCAGACAACCTCCCAAAACCCAAGATACAGTGGGGACGCATAGAGGAGGCTGAAAAATTTGCAGAGATGGTAAAACAATTCAGGCAGGGAAAAATTACCCGGGATGACCTGCGTAGATTCAGGCTCCAGCACGGAGCGTATGGTAGCAGGATGACTGATGATTATAGTATGATACGTGTCAAGATTCCAGCAGGCGAGGTTTATCCGGAACAGTTGGAAAAAATTGCCGAGCTTAGCGAATCATTCTCGATTGGAAACGCACATGTTTCAACAAGGCAAAACTTTCAGCTTCACTGGGTCGCACTGGAGGACGTATCAGAAGTCATGCGGGGCCTTGCAGAGACAGGGCTGACATCACGGGAGGCATGTGGCAACTCTGTAAGAAACGTAATGTGCAGCCCGCTTGCAGGCGTCTGCCCGGAGGAAATATTCGATCCTACGCCATATGCCTTGTCTACTGCAAAGTTCCTTCTTAGAAACGCAATGAACCAGTCGCTTCCAAGAAAATTCAAGATAAACTATACGTGCTGTGAAAAACACGGAATGGCAAGAATAGTGGATATCGGACTGATACCGCAACAAATGGAAGTCAACGGAAAACTGGAAAACGGATTCAAGATCTTCCTTGGAGGAGGCCTTGGAGCCCAGTCGTTTGTGGGACACCAGCTTGAGCCGTTCACTCAGGAGGCAGACGTGTTGTATACAATCATTGCAGTTATAAGAATCTATGACAGGATGGGCAACCGAGAGAACATGGCAAGAAACAGGATGCGCTATCTTGTAAATGAACTTGGATGGGAGAAATTCCAGGGAATCGTACTGAAAGAGAGGGCCATGGTAAAACTCGTCCAGTCTGTAGTTGTAAAGCTTGATCTTGACAAGACCCCTGAAGTGCTGCGCAAAGTCTCTATAAGCTCCGAGATGCCGTCTCCACCGCAAGGACTGTCAAGGTGGATGAAATCAAACACCATGAAACAAAAACAGCATGGTTACAGTACCGCATTTGTCACGCTTGAATCCGGAGACATCACTGCAAGTCAGTTAAGGGCAGTTGCAGAGATGGCCAGAGAATTTTCCGCAGAGGGACGAATCAGAAACGGGTTTGCTCAGGATATGGTATTCAGATGGGTAAAAGACGAGGATCTTCCAAGACTTTATTCTGCATTGCTCGAAGTCGGACTTGCAAATCCCGGAGCGCTGACAATGGCGTCTGTTGTTGGATGTTCCGGAACCACCTCATGCAACTTGGCGCTGACAAACTCGCACCGACTGGCAAAGGAAGTGCAGAGAAAGTTTCTAGAGTTAAAACTTGACGAAGACGATGATTTGAGGAATTCTACAATAAAGATAAGCGGATGTCCAAACTCTTGTGGCCAGCACGAAATCGCCACAATCGGATTCTATGGCGGAGGCGGAAGGCTTGGAAAAGACATGTATCCGTTGTATACCCTGTTGCTTGCAGGACGGGCAGACGGACAATCAGTGCTTGGGCTGACAACAACCAAGGTTCCTGCAAAGAGAATCATTCCTGCAATTTTAAAAGTAATCGAGGTTTTCAAGTCTGACAAAAGACCTGGCGATACTCTTGACAAGTGGCTACACAACATCGTGGCAGGAAACGGAAACAAGATAAAGTCAGTTAATGATATCAGGGAGTTACTCAAGCCCATAGTGGCGCCCCCTACCATGGAGCAGGACTCTGACTTTTACGTTGACTATGGAAACGACGGAAGCTATCATGCCCGAACCGGAAGGGGCGAGTGTGCTGCTTGAGCAAAGAAAAGACCACAAGAATTACGGTTAATGCGGATGTTCTGCGATCGGAGATTAGGGACAAGAGCGTCAAGGTTCTTGACATAAGAAAGGAGGAGGACTACAAGCAGGGCCACATACTTGGCGCAGTCAATTTTCCGTTGTCTAGCCTTCTTGCTGACGACAGTCCTGACAAAGTTCTCCAGTATACCCAATCTTTTGGAATAGACGACGAGACGCCCGTTGTGGTATACGATGACACATTTGGCGCACTGGCATCACGTGTAGCATGGACGTTACAGTATATTGGACATGACGAGGTATCATTGCTTGACATTACATATGGTTCGTGGAAAAAACTTGGGCTTGAGACAACAGTCGAGTCTCCAAGCATAAGCAAGAAAACACATTCGCTGAAGCTCCAGCCGCAAATTCTTGCAACAGCGGACTATCTAATGCCTGCAAAGGAAAAAGGCGCAATACTGATGGACAACAGGGAGAGGCTCAACTTTCTTGAAAACCACATACCTGGGGCCATAAACATTCCGTACCGAATGCTTGCATCCCCCCAAAACATACTGCGACCAAAAGACGAGCTGAAAAGGTTCATGCAGAACAGGAACCTCTCGCCTGACTCTGAGGTGATTACATACTGTGGCAGCGTTGGAACGCTCTCGGGGCTTGGATATTACGCACTAAAGTCAATAGGCATCCCAAATGTCAGGCTCTATGTTCACTCGTTTAAGGAATGGAAGTCACTTGAAAAACCGATAGAAAAGCAAAATGATGCAAACTATTGGGACCTTTCAGCAGAATAGAGTCTTTACGTGCTTCCGGCAGCCTCGTTTCTTAGTCTCTTCGTGGCCTGGCTTTCTATGTGATCAAAGAGTTCTAGCATCTTGTGCTTGTTTGTCTGCAGGTATTCGTATCCCTTGTCTGCAAGCCTTATCCTGAAAAATCTGATATCCCTGTGCTCCTCAAAAAAGTGCTCGATCATCTGCGCTCCCATTTTGCTTGGATCAACGAAGGCGTCCATTTTTGCAAGAACCTCATCAACATCTCCTTTCTCTATTGCATTCTTGACTGCATGTATTGACTCGATAATTTCTTTTAGGTGTTGGACAAGCAATGGGTTTATTTTTTTCGTTGTTCCAAACAGTCCCTTTTTTTCAACGCCAATCTTTGCTGCAAGCTCTGGGGCAATCTCATATTCATCAACTTTGGTTAAGCCAATGTTTTTTTCTACTTTGACCAAGAGGCCTTTTTCAAGCAACTTTCTTGCAGCATCCTCGACTTCTAATTTTCCAAGCATCGTGGTCCAAACTATCTGTCCTACCTTGTGGTATCCTTGTCTTATCGATTCAAGTACTACCACCTCGACAATTCTTCTATAGCCTTCGTCTGCCCTGACGTTTTCAAAGTCTTTATCCCTTACCGCCTTTTTTGCATTTTTGACATCAATCTCGATTGAGCGCTTTAGGGCCTCAATCGATTCTGGAATCTGGTTTAGAAGAGAATGATAGCATGACTTGTTGTACCACGACATGCCGTCAGTTGGATTGGTCTCAATTGCTTTTTCAACACACTCTAGAGCCTTCTCGTAATTTTTCTGTCTGTAATATATCAGGCCCTTTAGGTTCCAGGCCTCTGAATCTGTGACGTCTATCTCGTGTACCTTGTTGTAGGATTCCATGGCACCTGCCAAGTCTCCCATGTGAAATCTTGCATACCCTAATTTCAAAAGCGATTCGACGTGGCCGGGGTCTATCTGTATGGCTCCCTCAAACGCCCTTGCAGCATCCTCCATCTTCTCATCTGCCATCAGGGTTATTCCCTTCTTGTACATCTTGTCTCTGGCATAATTGGGGTCAGCTAGCTTTGATTCCTTTGGTACGTCTATTGTAGTCGGTTTCTCATCCTTGTTTTTAGGCAAATCTAATCTGTCCTTGAATAATTTTTTCACGGTTGGTAAAACATGGATTTTCCATAGATAAATACCATTCCGGGTGGTCTAAAAAGCAAATTTTGTTGGCAAGAGGGCTTTATAACGCCTGATAAATACAAAAATACTGAGGTATTACACCTAGAATATGTCAGCCGGAGATAAGACTATTGAAATATCTGGTGAGTCGCCGTTTAAGATGTCATCGGGCGTTTTTGAGGTACAGATCTCAATCTGTGACTATCAGCCATCTCAAGACGACGTAAAGCGCAGAAACTTTCCTACTCTCTGGAAAGACAACTTTCACCTAAGGGTAAAAGACAGCAAGTTTATGCAGACACTTGGCTCTGCAAGAAATCCTATTCCTGATTCTGTATTTGCAAGGGGCTCAGTTTGGATTGTAGTTTTGGATCAATTCTCATCAATTAATGCTGTATTCCAAGTCAGCGTGCCACAAATTGCAGGTGAGGCGTATCCACCGCCAAGCTATCCAAAAGAAGAACCTGCAAGGAGCAGCCCAAAACAACCATCTGAATATTATTACCCGCAGCCTGGTACTCCAGGACCACGCGGTCAGCAGGGACCTACGGGGGTGCAGGGTCTGCCAGGTCTACCCGGCCCACAGGGACCAGTCGGTCCGCAAGGAATTCCGGGACAGCAGGGAGATAAAGGAGTACCAGGCCCGCAAGGCCTTCTTGGAGACAAGGGTCCGCAGGGTCCTCCCGGCGACAAGGGAGACAGAGGAGACAAGGGACCAATCGGTGACAAGGGAATTACCGGTGACAAGGGCCCGTCAGGTGACAAGGGCCCGCGTGGGGAAAAGGGGGAGACAGGTGACAAGGGAGATAAAGGTGACAAGGGAGACAAGGGAGAAAAAGGGATAACGGGAGAGATTGGACCTATAGGTGAAAAAGGCACCACCGGTCCGCCTGGCCCTCAAGGGGACAAGGGAATTTTGGGACCTCCGGGAGAAAAAGGCCCAAAAGGTCCTACAGGTCCACTTGGAGACAAGGGCTCAGTAGGTCCTCAAGGTCCGCAAGGTGACAAGGGATTGACAGGTCCGCAAGGCCCACTTGGAGACAAGGGCCCTCAAGGCCCGCAAGGTCCTCCTGGAGAAAAGGGGCTCACTGGAATTCCGGGACCGCAGGGAGAAAAAGGCCCAAGGGGTCTGCCCGGTCCTCCTGGAGAACAGGGTCCAAGGGGCCCTCCAGGCCAACAAGGTCCTCCGGGCCCACAGGGTATTCAGGGTCCACAGGGTGAAAAAGGCCCATTGGGTCCGCAGGGTCAGTCCGGAGACAAGGGCCCGCAAGGAGTTCAGGGTCCACAGGGTGACAAGGGAGTTACAGGTCCTCCGGGACCACAGGGAGACAAGGGCCCTCAAGGTCCGCAAGGTCCAATGGGCGAACAGGGTCCAAGGGGTCCGCCGGGTCCACCAGGTCCATCAGGACAGCCGGGATTTTCAGAACAGCAAAAACAATTGATAACTCAGCTTCTTGAGATCATGGCATCAAAGAACATGATAACTACAGAACAGCAAATAAAATTGCTAAGCTTTCTTTACTGATGACATGTGTTTTGCAATCTTGTTTTTTGGAAAAAAGAGTTGTACATGAAGAATATGTTTTAAGTGAAAACATTTGCTGTTGATTGAAAATTTAAAGAAATTCTTTGGCCTGAGTCTGTTATTGACAAGTTGAATTCAACAGCCAGGCTTTCTGTAATCTAAAATATTAAAATTATCGCCTGGTTGCAAGCGATAATTTTTGATTTTATCTTCTGCGTTTTGCAGCAGATCTCTTTTTAGATTTACCCGCTGTTTTTCTGGCTGCTGATCTTTTCTTCGGAGCTTTTCTCTTCGGAGCTGATCTTTTAGCAGCTTTTTTAGCGTGTCTTTTGGTTGCCATTACATCGCTTTACATTTTACTTGTTTTTCTATCGTTACACTTAAGAAAATTACACCAATTACTGATATTGTATCAACAAATTTTTTACAAAATTCTAAAAAATTGATCGCAATTTTGTCAGTAAACTGATTCAGCTGACGGTCTTCTTCCTTGCAACCATGAGATCTGTCCACACTTGGTGCATTTGTACTGGCGTCTTCGTTTGTAAGTTGACATCTCTGGCATGAAAATTATCTCCTGTTGTGTTCTTGAACAACATTTCTTACACCATCTGTCCTCTGTTTCTTTTTCCACTATCTGTAAAAAGACGTACGCAAAAATAGCAGTTGCTATTTGTTTTTCACTATTGTAAGCACGTCCTCGTCTTCAAGTGTGTGGCTGATGCCTACTCTTTGTCCTCCAAACTTGACGCTCTTACCCCAGACAAGAGAATACCTAAAGTCTTTTTTCAGGTCTCGGTGCAGCTTGTTGCATACATCAAGAACCGTGGAATTGCGCCTGATTATGAGGGGCTCCTTATAGTCTGTCTCGCCTCCCTTTGGTCTCATGTAAATGCGGATAAAGTCCAGTTTTTCATAAACCGCGTCCTTTAGTGCTGTAACGTTAATGTCCGAGTCTGCTGATATCGGTATGATTTTCGACCTGCTCTTTTCCTGAAGCTCGTTTAGGAATCCCTGGTTTACCAAATCTATCTTGTTCATAATGGTTAGCGACTCGACGTAAAACTTGTTTCCAGAAACATAATCGGTAAGCTGTTCCGAATCAATGTCCTCTCTTATCAGGACCCTGCCGTTGTTTATTCCGTAGACCCGCAAAATATCCTTGAGCAGATTTACAGACATTTTTGTCAGTGGAACCTGCTGGCTTACCGACAGCCCTCCGTCTCCTGTTTTTTCTATTACAATGTTTGGAGGTCTTTGGTCCAGTCTGATTCCAATGTTTCCAAGCTCTGTCCTGATAACTTCCTCGTGGTATGGCTGGAATACATCAAGTATGATTAACACAAGATCTGCACTCTTTGCAACAGCAAGAACCCTTTTTCCTAACCCCTTTCCAGTTGAAGCTCCCTTGATGATTCCGGGAAGGTCAAGCACCTGAATCTTGGCACCGCGATACTCCATCATTCCTGGTACCACTGTTGTTGTTGTGAATTGGAATGCACCGACTGCAGATTTTGCGCCAGTAAGCCTGTTGAGCAATGTGGATTTGCCTACACTTGGCAATCCGATAAATACGACAGTCGCATCCCCTGTTCTTTTTACATCAAATCCGACAGAACTTCCAGTACCTCTTGATTTTACCTCTTCCTGCTCTCTTTTGAGCTTGGCAAGCTTTGCCTTGAGTAGGCCTATGTGGTGTTCGGTGGCCTTGTTGATCTGGGTCTTTGCCATCTCGTCTTTTATGGCCTGGATTTTTTCTGGAATTCCCATTGGCTTATCTCCTGTCCTCGCTGAATAAAATCCTACCAGTCATAGGTTGATCTTATTTTGCATCTCAGGGTTTTACGTAATTGAAATACTGCGCAAACATGCTTCCAAAATAAACCGATGCAAACGCGCTGGCAGTCCTTGCTACTGCCATGGCAATTACAAATTTCTTAAAGTTGTATCTCTTTACTCCTGCTATGATTGTGACAATCTCTGTCAGTATTGGCACAAGGCTCAGGCCAAATATTATGACCCAACCGTGTTTGTTTAGGCTCTCAAAGCTTTTCTGGTACTGGTTCTCATTGTGGGTCTTTCTTAGCAATCTGTACATTTTTTTCCCGTCGTATCCTATGAAATATGTCAGAATCCCTCCTCCAATGGAACCTGTTGCCATCACTAGAAACACCATAGCGGGGTTTTCTCCGTCAAGGAGAAGCGCAGTTGACGTTATCACTATGGGAAAAGGTATGACCGAGGCAAATATACAGTTAAGAAAGAGACCGACCAGCCCGTACTTTACAAAGAAAGGGTTTTCAAGTATGGGCTTTAAAAAATCAATCAGCACAGCTCAAAGTAGCCTTGTCAGCATATTTAATCCAATGATAAAAAATATCCCAACTGTATTATCATTTTTCATCTGCTTGATCTGGAATACAACATGTTGTCGTCTTTCTTTATGTAAACTATCCTTGTGACAGGTATTACCTCAAAGTTTTCAGACAACTTGAGAAACTCTGGCAGAGTAATCTCGATGATCTTGTCAAAATCTATGTATCCTATATGGTAGCGATCAGATTCGTCATGGTATAACGCCTTGCTAAAGATTTCTGCAACCACTCCTTTTCTTGTCATACAGTTAATGCCACAGGTGAATATTTTAGACATCTGCACTTCTTGCTAGGTACATATTTTAAATTCCAACAAATAATGAAAGACCGATGGCAGGCAAGATTATACTAAATATTGACAAGGCAATATACAACGAAGGGGAATATGTAAAACTAAAGGTGGACTGTGAGACACTGAACCCAAAGCAGACAATGCATGTGGCGATTCTGGATCCGTCCGAAAAAGAAGTCTTTAGCGCAGACCAGTACATCAACTCGCAGAAGGGAAGCTACTCAACCGTATTCAGGTTTGACACAAAGCAGTGGAGGGTATCCGGAAGATACAAGGCAGCAGCATGGGACCAGGAAGGAACAAGAAAAGAACTCTTTTTCCAATTCAAGTCTAGGAACTCGTAATTATTTTATATTAAAAAATGATGCACCAAGTTTTGATGCCACAAGTGCAAACTTTCAGGCGGCATCAGTTATTATTGCCCGACATGATATCTGGTTTGGATGAGGCCAAAGATATTTGCAGTAGACATTGATGGCACAATCACAGATAACAAAGGGGGAAGGGTGGACCTTGACGCGCTTGGTGCACTGCGATATCTGGTAAAACTTGGCCACAAGGTTATCTATGTGACTGGAAGATCGTCTGTTGAGGCCTATGTACTTTCTGTATTTGGGGGGACGACAAGAATTGCAGTTGGAGAAAACGGGGGAATAATAACGTCAGGGCCTGATGAGCACAAACTGATTGGAAACAGACAAGAATGCATGAAGGCATTTGAGTTTCTCAAGAAAAGAATTCCCGAAATCGCAGAAAAGCCAGTCTTTCCGCGAATCACCGAAGTCGTGCTTGAAAGAAATTTTGACATTGAACTTGGAAAAAAGATTTTGTCTGAAAATAACTTTGATGTCCAGCTGTCTGACAGCATGTATGCATATCACATAGACTCAAAAGGGGTAAACAAGGCAAACGGGTTTCTTGAGGTGATGAACATGTTCTCTGCAACAAGGGAAGATGTAATTGCAATAGGTGACAGCGAGACTGACATTCCACTCTTCCAGATGGCGGGTGTCAGCGTAGCAATGGGCAATGCGTCAGATATTGTGAAATCACACGCAACAATTACAGTCGAGGGTCACGAGGGGGATGGAGTAATAGAGGCCCTTGAAAAAATTGAATTAAAACTTTTAGTGAAATGATGCCATGACATTGCGACTCCTTTTTGAAGAAATCAGGTCTACCGTGCAAAAAATATCGTCTGATCTTGGATATCCTGCGGTAAACTTTGACGTCTCTGAGGCGTCCAAGCCAGAGTTTGGGGACATTAGCTGCAATATTGGGTTTCTGCTTGCAAAGCCGCTGAAGAAAAGGCCGTCTGAAATATCCGAATCCATTGCGGAAAAATACCGCGCACAAAAGGGCAGTCTGGTGTCTGAGGTAAATGTGCACCAGCCGGGATACCTGAATTTCATTGTAAACAATTCTGTTCTTGTGAAATCAATATTGGAATCATCTGTGGAAAAAAACTATGGCGAGTTTGACCTTGGCGGGGGTGAAAAGACCGTGGTAGAGCATACAAGCGTCAACCCAAACAAGGCACTGCACATAGGACATGTGAGAAATATCATCATCGGGGATACGGTTGCAAGAATCCTGCGCAAGGCAAACTATGACGTAAACGTGCTAAACTATGTGGACGACTCGGGATTGCAGGTAGCAGACATTATAGTCGGGTTCCTGTACGGCGGATTCTCAAAGGAGCCACCTCAGGGACAGAAATTTGATCACTATTGCGGAGATGTCGTATATGTAAACATCACTGAAAGATACGAAACTGAAAGGCATCTTGCAGAAAAAAGGGTCCTAGTCCTAAAGGAACTGGAGGAAGGAAGATCCGAGATTGCAAAGTTTGGAGACGAGATAACACGGAGGGTACTAGAAGAGCAGCTCAAGACATGCTGGAGGCTTGGCGTGGTATATGACTGCCTGAACTTTGAGTCGCAGATAATCCGCTCTAGCCTGTGGAAGACCGTCTTTGATAAGATGAAGTCGCTTGGAATAATCTATCTTGAAAACGAGGGGAAAAACTCTGGATGCTGGGTGATAAAATCAGACTCTGACGTGGAAGAAGACAAGATACTGGTCAGAAGCAACGGCATTGCAACCTATATTGCAAAAGACATTCCATATGCTGCATGGAAGCTTGGCATACTGGACGATCCGTTCCATTACAAGCAGTATGCTGTACAGAAAAATCACCAGGTGCTCTGGCAGACAACCCTTGAAGATGCGGGAACAAAGCTTGACTTTGCTGGCGACAGGGTAATCACGGTAATAGACTCTAGACAGTCACGCTTGCAAAATATAATTACAAAAATAATCTCTGATTTCAAGTCTGGCAAAAAGTCATACGTGCACCTTGGATACGAGTCTGTCACGCTGAGCCAGGACACTGCAAAGACACTCAACCTTGAGACCGGAGGCAAGTCTGTACAGATGTCGGGACGAAAAGGAATCTATGTCAACGCAGACTATGTGCTTGACATACTCGGGGTGAAAACATATGAGGAGGCAAAGAAGCGAAACCCCGAGCTTGATGAAGTATCGCTGGTAAAAATTGCAGAGCAGGTTGCGGTGGGGGCGCTACGATATGCAATGATAAAGCAAGACCTTGACAAGATAATCACGTTTGACCTCTCCGAGTCGCTGAGCCTGGAGGGAGACACTGGGCCGTATATCCAGTATGCTCACGCAAGGGCAGTGAGGATTCTTGAAAAGGCGGGAAAAGCTCCAGAGTTTGGCTCCACATTTGACGGTCTGGCTACTGTCCATGAGAGAGACCTTGCAAAGGCAATAGGCAGGTTTGACATTCAGGTGGAGGACTCTGCAAAGAACCTCTCGCCAAAACTAATTGCAAGATACTGCCACGAGCTTGCCGTGTCATTCAACTCATTTTACGAGCATGTCAAGGTGCTGGCTGCCGGGTCTCCTGAGATGATAAATGCAAGGCTCTGCCTTGTGTGGTCCTTCAAGGAAACGCTGCGCAAAGCGCTTGACCTTTTGGGAATTGATGCCCCCGACAGGATGTAGTTTAGATTATAAAATTTGGAAATACTATTATCCGCATGGGATGAGGCTTAGTTGTGAAGAAAATAAAACAGAACAGCAACGTGCTGTTCTTTTTCAGCGACTCAAAAAAGTGGCTGATGAAAGTGTCAAGAAAGCAGCAGTTTCACACTCATGTCGGCATAATAGATCACAAAAAAGTGATAGGCAAGGAATATGGAAGCGCGATAAAAACAAACAAGGGAAAGATAATCTATCTTCTCGAGCCAACCGTATACGATTATGTCATGAAGAGTCAGCGCAGCACCCAGATAGTCTATCCGAAGGACTTGGGATACATCGCGGCAAGGACCGGGCTTCAGAGCGGTCAGAAGATTGTCGAGATTGGCACAGGCAGCGGCTCGCTTACAACATTTCTTGCAAGCCTTGTAAAACCGAGAGGACATGTATACACGTATGATGTTGATGAAAACTTTATGGCAATTGCACGGAAAAACATCGAAAAGGCCGGCGTATCAAAACATGTCACCATGGAAAAACTCGACATAAAAAATTCAAAAAAGATGCCTCAGGCAGATGTTGACATGGTGGTAGTGGACCTAGGTGATCCGTGGACCGTTGTACCGCAGGCAAGAAAGATGCTAAAGGGCAGCGGATACATTGTGGCAATATGTCCTACAATGAACCAACTTGAAAAACTCGCATCGTCCCTGTGGGAGAATGATTTCTTTGATCTAGAGTTTACAGAACAAATTGTAAGGACAATCGAGGCGCGCGAGGGAAAGACAAGACACTCTTTTCGTGGCATAGGACACACGACATATGTTGCGTTTGCAAGAAAGGTCACTACACCAAAAGACCTTGGAAGGAAGGTGACCGAGCAGGTGCCAGAATCTGCAGAAGACGAGACAGAAGAAGACGAAGGTTTATCCAGCGAGAAAAAAATAGAAAGACTCGTTGAATAAGGTTCTCCAGAATGCGATTGTTAAAACTTTCATTCCATCCCGAAAATCATTATCGAGAAAGGGAGATAACGGCAAGGTACTGGTACTTGGAGGAAGCTACCTGTATCATGGCGCACCAATCCTGTCATCGCTTGCTGCGCTAAGAACGGGGGCAGACCTAGTTTACGCCTGCGTTCCAAAGCTCAATGTTACTGCAACAAGGTCATGCTCTCCAAATCTCATCGTGATTCCGCTGGTAGATGCCAAACTGACGCGGGGTGCTGCAAGGAAGCTTGTTGGAATAGTGCCAAACGACCTTGATTCGGCCACGATTGGAATGGGGCTTGCAATACAGGACAGGGAGGCGCTCAGGATGCTAGTAAAGGATCTTCTTGACAGGACAGTGATGTTATCGCTTGATGCAAGTGCGCTTGTGCCGGAAATTTTGCCTGAGATTAGAGGCAAAAAAGTTACCGTCACACCGCATACAGGAGAGTTCAAGAGGCTGTTTGGAGAGATGCCTCAGGACAACATCAAGCAAAGGTCTTCCTTGGTGCAAAAACACGCCAGGGAAAATGAAGTGACAATACTGCTCAAGGGCCCAACTGATATTATATCGGACGGAGTAAAGACGTTTCTCAATCCAAAGAATCTTGCTTCAATGACAGTTGGAGGAACGGGAGATGTGCTGTCTGGAATTGTTGCCGCCATACTGTCAAAGAACCGCAAGCCGGTAGAGGCTGCATCTGCTGCGGCGTTTGTAAACGGGAGAGCGGGGGCGCTGGCGCAAAAGAAAAATGGATTACATGTTGTAGCAACTGATCTATTGGACTTTATTCCTGCTGCCATGAAACCGTTTGACAGGATCAGGTGATCGTACCATGCAAGAAAGATACATTGACAAAAACATGCCTGCCCTGATCTCTGACCTGCAGAAACTGATAAGACAGCCAAGCGTCTCTGCAAAAAACCTGGGGCTTGAGGAGTGCGCAAGACTTTTGGTCCAGATGATGAAAAAATCTGGGATACGTGTAGAGATACTGCGTCTTGGAAAAGGCGTACCTCCTGCGGTATACGGGGAGGTCATATCAAAGAAAAACACTAGCAAGACATTATTGTTTTACAATCATTATGACGTCCAGCCTGAAGAGCCTCTTGAGCTGTGGAATGATCCGCCGTTTAGCGGCAGGATGAGAGGCAACAAGATCTATGGGCGAGGCTCGGCAGATGACAAGGGAGAGCTTGTCACAAGAATCAAGGCAGTAGAGGCATTTCTCAAGACAACAGGCGATGTTCCATGCAACATCAAGTTCCTAGTTGAGGGCGAAGAAGAGATAGGAAGCACGCATGTTGAACAATATCTGGAAAAATATCAAAAGAAACTATCGTGCGACGGGGTAATATGGGAATTTGGATACGTTGACGAAAAGGACAGGCCAATCATCAGCCTCGGCATGAAAGGCCTGCTGTATGTCGAGCTTTCTATCAGGGAATCCATCCGAGATGCGCACTCTAGCCTTGCAGTATTGATTGAAAATCCTGCATGGCGACTGGTTGAGGCACTTGGCACACTACGCGACAGCAACGGAAAGATTCTCATCAAGGACTGGTACCGAGAGGTTGACAAGTTTACAAGAGAGGAGCTTGGCATGATTGCACGAGAACCGTTTGATGAAAAATCATTCAAAAAAGAATACGGGATTACCAGATTTCTTGGAAAGAAAAAAGGAATCGACATACGAAGGGCAGTTGTGGGCGACCCAACATGCAACATTGCAGGATTCTCGTCAGGGTGGGAGGGGCCTGGAGCAAAAACCGTACTGCCGTCAAGTGCATTGGTAAAAATTGATTTCAGGCTTGTGCCAAAGATGGATCCGCTAAAGCAACTCTCGCGGCTTGAAAAACATCTGAAGTATAAAGGATTTGGGGATGTGAAAGTTCACATGATTCATGGCGAGGCCGCATCGCGAACCAAGATATCTGATCCATTTGTCAGGATGGTAAAAAGTGCTGCAGACGAATCGTTTGGAAAATCGATAATCAGTGTCTCGTCTGCAGGTACGGGCCCGATGCACTCGTTTGCCCGGGTTCTAAAGGCTCCATGCATCTCGGTTGGAAGCACGTACATTTATGCGAGGATCCACTCGCCAAACGAATTTGCCAGAGTCGACCTTCTCAAAAAGACCACAAAATGCATGTGCAAAATAATTAAAAAGTTTGGAGCTTAAGACCGTCCGTCATTTTTTCCGCCGTACTGTTTTGATAAAGAAAGATCATCGTATCCAGAGAAAGGCCTTTATTGTGCTCGTTTAGCAGTTCAATTATGGCCTATATGTACATGCCAGGAGCTACGGCAGTCGGAATAACCTATACTGGGGGCATAGTATTGGCTAGCGAGAGAAGAATATCTTATGGCAATTTTGTGGTAAGCAAGACGACCAAAAAGACCTTCAAGATAACGGACTTTGTGGGTGCATGCTGCGCAGGAATGGTAGCAGACATGCAAGTCCTGGCAATGCAGATGCGGGCTCTTACAAAGGTTCGAAAACTCGAGCTCAAAAGAGAGATTCCTCCAAACTCTGTAGCTAAAATGATGTCCTCTCTAATGTACGAAAGAAGATTCTATCCGCTGCTGACTCAGGTTATAGTGGGCGGGGTGGATGGAGATGCGACAATTTATACGCTTGATCCTCTGGGTTCTGTTCTTCCTGATGACTATGCTGCAGTGGGTACAGGTGCCGAGATGGCACTTGGAGTCTTGGATCAGGAATTCAAGAAAGGAATGCAAGAAAAGGACGCGGTAACGCTTGCAGTAAAATCTATCCGATCAGCCATAATGCGCGATGCAGCAAGCGGTGACGGAATTGACGTTCTTGTCTGTGACAAGAACGGAATAAGAGAATCGGTACAAAACTGATTTACTTTTTTATTGTTTTTGCAGCTTCCCAGTACTTGTCGGATATGTAGTGGAGATTTTTCACGGCTTCTCCCTTTGTGATGTTTGCCATTTCTTGGCTTGATACAAGTGACTTGCCTATTGCAAGGAATTTGTTGTGCGTCTCCTCTACGACACATACTATCTGGTCTTTCTCAAAATCCGTAAAGCTCTTGATGCCAGGACGCATTATGTTTGCACCGTTGCAGACAAACTTGATTGCTCCAGAATCGACTGTCACCTTTGGAAATTTTTCAAGCAATGGTATCTCTGAAAGAAACGGCAGATACGTCTCGCCAATCCTGATTGCCGTGAAATTCTCGCCTGTTATGACCGATGTTGTCTCGTCAATCTCGTGCTTTACTATCGTCTTCATCTTTGGAATCTCTATCTTCCATTGCAATACTATTGCCTCAAGCATCTCGTTACTGTCTGTCTTGGATAGCTGGTGTGACTTCAAACCTTTCCAATTTCCTGTTTTATGTCCAGCAGGTCTCGCAGTATGGAGCTTGCAGTCTCCATGCCTCCTGCACCGCGGCCAATTATTGTCTGCTGGCCAGAGTGCTCAGAGTTGAACGTGATTGCATTGAGAGTACCGTTGACGCACAGCGGGTCATCAACTGATATGGACCGAGGTGAGACCTCGAGATTTCTGTCGCATGATGCAATGAGTTTTACTGCGGAATGACTGTTTGCTGCCTTTTTGATGTCTGACGTCTCGACGCCTCTGATCCCTGTCCTCTTAATGTCCTTGATTGTAACCTTCATGTCCATTATCCAGTTTGCAAGAATGACAAGCTTGGCCGCCGCGTCAAAGCCGTCTATATCTAAAGACTCGTCGGCCTCGACATATCCCTTCTTCTTTGCATCGGCAAGCGCGGTCTTGAACGGCATGCCGCCTGCTGTCATGTTTGTAAGGATGTAATTTGTAGTACCATTGAGTATTCCTTGAAAGGAAACTATTCTTTCGCCCCTGAGGCTGTTTTTTGCATAATCAAGTATCGGAGTTCCGCCTCCTACAGTGCCGCTAAACATCAACTGTACATGATTGTATGTGGCAAGCTCCATCAATGAAGGAAAAGCAAGCGCAAGCGGACCCTTGTTTACTGTAATCACATGCATGCCCTTTTTCATTGCAGTAACAATATGTGACATGCCTGGCTCTGCATCCTTGTAGTTGCTTGGAGTCGTTTCTATCAAGACCTCGGCCTCCATGCCTTTTATCATGTCAAGACCGTTTGATTCCCTTTCCTTGTTGTGATATTTCCGTATGCTACCGTGTTTTTTCTTGGTCTCAAGCAACCTGTCAAGATCAATGCCGGCCGAAGATGCTGCAGAACCCCTGCTGTCAAACACTCCGACGATTCTTGGCTTGAGTCCGTGTTTTGCATACAGGTCTTCGGATCTTGAGAGAAGAAGTTTTGCAAAACTTTGTCCGACCACGCCAAAACCGCTTAGTATTATGCGCAACATCCACCAGACGCATCTTGGGATTAATTAAGATTGACGAATTGTCAGATTACTTTATTAAAGCAGGAAAAACTTCTGATACCGTGATATCGAAAAAATATGCTTATGTCGGAATCGCTGTCGCCGCTGCTGTTGCAGCTGCAGTAATAATTCTCACTCAGCTTAACGCAAGCCCGGCAGTGTCAAGCGGACCTGATGGGATATCTGCGTACGCTCTGAACTATACATACGATAAGGTAAACTCTGACCTGAAAAGCACTCTGATAGGACAGAACATAAACATGTCAAAGCCACTAAAGTTTGGCACTCCTGATACAATTAACCAGTACTGCAACTTTCTTTCAAACCAGACCAAGCAGTCGATGATTCAGTACTGTACCTCTACTGAGATAAAAGACGAGCATGACAATTTTCTTGGAAACCTGAACATGGTCGGCTCTACACTTGCCCCGGTGCTTGTGATTGCAACAGCCCAGTCTGACCCCGTGTTTGCAAACTACAAGGACGTCAAGACGCTGTTTGGTGATGTCATGAACGAAACCATATGCCAGTGCTGGGACAAGGAAAAGCCCGGAGGATATTCTACGATGTATGGCATGATGGATGCGCTGCGAGACTTTCACCTAAAGGGAAAGGAACCTAACAGCACAACTCACGGCGTTCCACTTGGCGGGAAGCACTTTGAGATAGAACTATCGACAAACCCGCAAGGATATCTCTGGAAGCTGCTTGTGGCAAAATAATTCTCCTATGTCTTGGTCCATTAAGCTTGACGCGCTCACTTAACCCATGGAAAACTTAACTGATGATAGCATTGTTTGAGTATCTCTGGCTGGTGCCACTTGGATTTGCGGCGGGAGTTCTGGGCTCTATGATTGGCCTTGGAGGCGGGTTTGTAATAGTTCCTGCACTAACATTTGCCGGGTTCCAGCCTACGCTTGCCGCAAGCGACAGCCTATTTGCAGCCTTTTGCAATGCAGTGGCATCCACCGTATCCTATGCAAGGCAAAAGAGAATCGTGTATTCGCTTGGGATAAAACTTGCACTGATATCCATTCCTGGGACGGTACTTGGAGCGTACGTCTCGGACTATGTCTCTGCACCGACATTCAAGATTCTATTTGGGATTGTACTCGTAGCGTCAAGCTTTTACATATATTCCAGGAGGAAGATGGAACCAAAAGAGAACAACCTATCAAAGCAGATAATGATTCTTGCCGTGGCCTCGAGTTTTTTTGCAGGGATAATCTCCAGCTTGTTTGGCATTGGCGGGGGAACGGTTTTTGTCCCGCTTATGGTTGTGGCGATGGGTCTGTCGATGAAGATTGCCGCGCCTACATCGCAGTTCATACTAATGTTTGCCGCGGCGTCTGGCATGGTAGCGCACTCTCTACTTGGACACCCGGATTACATGCAGGCAGGACTGCTGTCAATCGGTGCGTTTGCGGGCGGAATTGTTGGCAGCAGGATATCGCTGAGGGTGGGGGAGAGAAAACTCAGGATATTTGTGACAGTTGTACTTGCAGTGACATCGGTGAAACTGTTTCTTGACGGGCTCAATGCGCCGGTCAAAGTTCCGTAAATTCTACTTGGCCGGAGGCTCTTTTTTCATCTGATAGAGGTTTCTTTTCGACAGGAGCACCGTCTCTCCATCGTCTCTTTTTCCCTCGAAATCTATTGCAAGCAAGCCAAAATCGTCATTGAGGTCCCGCTTGTCGGACAGTGTGAATTTTATCTTTAGTTTTTCGTCAGTGTGGAGGGGCCTGAGAAACCTTGTCTGCCTGTTGTTCCATGATGGGTCGCCGTCAATTCCGTAAAATATTAGGAGGTTGCCATACATCTCGTCAAGTCTTGTAAACTCGCCCTCTATTCTTGCAAGTATTGCCCTGCCTGAAACCATCTTGCCGCGCTTGTCCGAAAATTCCTCTTT
Organism: Nitrososphaerota archaeon; assembly: GCA_028867785.1. Classification (GTDB taxonomy): domain Archaea; phylum Thermoproteota; class Nitrososphaeria; order Nitrososphaerales; family Nitrosopumilaceae; genus Nitrosotalea. The sequence goes on along the minus strand of JAGWFS010000001.1, from coordinate 208,606 downwards.
TTCATAAATCACGTTTTTAATCCCTGAAAAGGAGATATATTTTTCAAGATCATCCGGGGTGATTGTGCATTCTGAAAAAAATTCGTCTCCCGCTTTGAGTTCGGAGAACCGCTTCATCAGGATCTTGTTTCGTCTGGATAGTAGATTATCTCAGAGTTTGATATTGCCTTGCCGGAACTGAAAAAGTTTACCGCGTTTAGAATCCTGTCATTGCTGGGCTCTGTGCCGTCAATGCTTCCGGGCAGTATGAGGTGCAGCCTTATCTTTGACTTGAGCACGTCGCTTAGCTCCTGGTTGACAGTGGTTGCAAATGGCCTCAGGGCGCCTCGGAAGACCTCAACCTTGGCCCTCTCCATGCCAGTCACCTTTCCGCCTGACGGCATGTCTGGTCCTATGACTATGATTGTGCCTTGTTTGTCCTTGAAAAGAGGTGGGTTCTTTGCCCCGTCTGGTACAAATCTCCCAAGTGTCTCCTGCAGAACAATAGCAGGAGTGTTTATGAACTTGTCAACAAGTCCATCCCACTGCTGCCTTGATAACTCTACTAGTTTTGAAACCTGCGGCAGTTTTCCTGTAACATAGATGACTGCGTTAACAGGTCCGATCTTCTGTGTCGCCGTGTTTAGCATTCTTCTCATGTTTTCTTGGCTTGTAATGTCCATCACATGAGAATGGAACTTGGATAGTTTTTCTCCTGCTTGCTTTATGCTTGTCTTTGAGATCAGGATGACTGTCTTTCCGCCGTTGTTCTCTATATTTTGCGCCAAGTGCTCTACTCTTTTCACGTCTGACTCTTCTGTAGCATCCACAACAAACAGAACCACTTTTGAGTTGTAATCTGACTTGGTCTCAGGTATGGAACAAGCTATGTGCGGCTTGACTGGATAGAAGACTCTGTCGCCTGGAATCACCTTGCCGTTTAATATCTTTGCAATGTCCTCGTCGCACAGCATCATGACTGTCTCGGCAACCTGCTGCTGTGAGAGGAACTGCTCGTCCGCAATCATCTTGCTTGTATTATTTTGAACCTTTTCTGCAATCTGTTGTATCTTGGTCAAAAGAGAGGTGATGGTAGAGGATAGTTTTTGAATATCTTGCTCTGATGTTATCGATTTTGCTTTTGCAATGTTTGCTGCAGCCTTTGCTATTCCGCTCTTTACTGTATTCTCGTCTTCTCCAAGAAGCGGAAGTATGTCGTTGTTGACTTTTTCTACGTCTTCTGGGGAAAGACTCTCAAAACCACTAACTCTCATAAATTCTGCTGCAGCCTTTGGATAGACTGTTTTGTATATCCTGTCAGAGTGGACAGGTCCTGGGTTTGTTGCAATGGATGTGATTCCCTTGTCTGTGAGCTCCCAAGACATTGCCTCTGCAAGCCTGTTTTTTGCACCCTGCGATGCGGTATATGGGCTCCTGAATCTGTAGGGTCTTTGCTCAAACGGGCGCTCTTCTGTGAAGAACGTGGATATCGTAACAATCTTGCATCCTGCCTTCATGGACTTGATTGCCTGGGCCGAGGTCCAAAAAGTGCCTGTGAGGTGAATTCCAACAGTGCTCTTGAAATCGTTTATTGGCGCATTGGGGAAACATGTTACGGGGCCTGAAACACCGGCATTGTTTATCACAATGTCGACTGTTCCGTGGACTTTTTTCAGTTCATCAAACATCTTTGAGACTCCCTCCTCGTCGCTGACGTCAACTCCTGGAAAAATTTTCACAAATGCATTGCTCCTTGTCTTGTCAATTACCTGCTGCAACTCCTTGGCAGCTTCCTCCAGCGGTTCTTTTCTTCTTCCCAAAATGACAATGTTTGCACCGTTCTCGGCAAACTTGATCGCTATTGCCTTTCCTATTCCAGTGCCGCTGCCGGTAATGACTACAAGTTTATTCTGGAACTTGGGCATTGACAGGATCTGGCTTATTTTCGGACTATTTATTCGATTGTACCTGCGCGGTTAAGATTTGATACGCTAATATTTATTTGTGGGTCAAATTCACACTGACGCATGCACGATTCGGAATCTGACACTTTTTCAAAGAAAAACAAACGCAAGGAATACTGCGAGCTGTTGGAAAAAATTGGCGTAAGCGCAGAGCCAAAACAGTTTGAGACAGACGAGGTTGAAAAAAGCGATTACTATTCAAAATATTTCTCACATTCTCCGGCCATGGTGACAAACCACGGCTGCGTCCAGGTCAAGGGAAGCAACATTGACGTGATTCAGATAATCCAGAAGGGTTGAGCGTGTCTCAAGATATCAATCCGCAGCCATGGGGGGCGCAAGACAGGTTTCAGGTGCACTTTATTGTCAAAGTAGAAAATCCACTAAATACCGACGATCTTCTTGCAAAGACAAAACTAAAGACCAAGGGACACTTTGCTGCAAAAAAAGTTGCTGACGTAGAATGGGTCGGCGGAGGACTTGCCAGAGTGCTAAATTCTGATGCCGAACTCAATGCGATGATTCTAAAACTCTCGTACAACGACGCGCATGTCTGGGTGGAGCCCACGAAGAAGGGCATTAGGATTCACGGCAAGTGGAAAAGCAGCAACGATCTTGGAATCTCAAAAGACCTATTCGACGTTTACGACAGAATAGCATCCCACGTTAAAGAACAACTCTAGGCTCTCCACCAGTCAAGCGCCAGACAGTCAACCTTGCTTCCTCTCGGTATCGCAAGGATGAATTGCTTTCTGACGGTTGTGGCCAGTCTTCCAGCTAGGACAACGCTGGTTGCAGACATTGTATCTGTGGAATTGTACACCTGCAGCAAGTACGGTGCGTGGTCTATGCCGGGGCCTTTCTGGTACACTGCAAAATCGCAACCAAACTTTATTCCAGGATTTACAATGTATCCCTTGTCTCTGAATTCCTTGTATACGAGATATTTTTTGTCAAAGTTGTGGTGCTCGTGCCTGCATATCTCAAGCAGTTCCTTTGGAGTGACTGTTTTTTTTGCCCTATGGATTTTCAGTCTTGATGTATCCAGCAGATAGTATCCCTCTATGAGATCAAGTATCAGCGGTACGTTGATCTCTTCTGGCTTTGGCTTTGTAATCCCTATCGGCTTTCCGTAATACCCGTTGGCAAACAATTCCCTTGATTCGTCAAGGTTCCATACTATGATTCTGTTCTCGATTAGTTCTCCTTTCAATCCGTCTTTTGACGACACGAATAATCGATTTTAGTGTTTGCAAGTACAAAAAAGGGAAATAGTTTTCTGCGTTATAGGCTCAGTGCCAGCAAAATGAATGAGTCTGATACCTGGAGGCATTTGTCAGACATTTCCTCAATTCCTTCCACCACGTCTTTTAGCAGCATCATTTCTTTCGTGGTTGTGACCTCGTCGAGAACCTTTATTGTCAAATAGCGGTACTTTTCGTCAACCATTCTCTCTATCTTCTGTGCCTCGTGGGCCAAGTCGATTGCAACCGTAGAGTTTCCTCCAAGTGCGCGCACGATCTCGTTTATCTTGTAGATCTGGTCCACTGCCTGCTCTATGAGCTCCACCAGGTCCTTCTCGATTTTTTCCTTCTTGAGTGTGGCTCCCTTGATGTTTGATAGCTTGAAGGCTATGCCTGTGATGTAGCCTGCAATCTCATCCATTGTGTATGCTGTGTTCAGCAGGTTTTCCCTATTCATCATCAGCCCGCCGACATCGGCAATCTCACGGGTTATCTTTCTGCGCAGGGCCTCGACTTCGTCTTCTGTGTTCTTTATTCTTTCAAGAACCTGCTTTACCTCTGACTTGTCTGCCTTGATTATCAATTCGGGAAGCGACGACAGGTCTCTAACTGAGTTGAGAATCCTGTTGATTTCATCCTGCAAAACGGCAAGTGCCTTTCTTTTTGCCTGAACTTCAAGTTCCCCGCTGTACATCTAGACGTTCTATTTTATGCCAGCAGCTAATAATCCTTACGTAATTTTCTGGTTAACGGTTTATTCAAAACTGTTTTTCGTTTTGTACTACTTTTTTCTGGCCGTTGTACATTGCCATCACCTCTGAAGAGGAGGTGGCGTTTTCGGGAGTTTTTTCAAACCTTATCTTTCCGGTGAATTTTGGAAAGCGCAAGGCAAGACCACTGCCTTTTCTTATCTTGCCTAGCGCTACCTTGTGAATCGGGCTTAGCGTAATCTCCGATGCGACTACCTCAATCACAACCTCTGGCTCGAACCAGACATCGGCCTCTAGACCGCTGTCAGTCCTCGAGTCTTTTTTGACAATTATCTTATCGGACAGTATCTGATAAAACTGGTCCAAGCTTTCGTCGGTAAACCCGGTCCCGACCTTGCATACGCTGGGATATGTGTCTGATTCCTTGTCATACACAGAAAGCAAGAGTGCGCCGTATCTTCCCGTCCTTCTGCCCCTGCCGTAAAACGCCCCGACCACCACAAGATCAAGCGAGTCGCCAAGCTCATTTCTGTACTCTCGTTTTAGCTTGAGCCAGTTGCTTGCCCTGGCGCCTGCCCTGTACGACGAGTCAAGTTGCTTGAGCATCAATCCCTCGCAACCCGAATTAATCGCATTTTCCAAAAAATCCTCCACCTCGTCATCTGTCTTGACTAATGTCATGGGCATCACCTTGGCAAAAGCATCCTCTGTTACAACATTTTCAAGTGAACGTCTACGATCACTGTACGACATGTCAAGGCAGCTCTTGCCGTCTAGAAACATGATGTCAAAAAAATTTACGGTGATGGGATACTCTTGCACTGCCTTGGCAATGTTGTACTTTCTTCTTCGGTGCATGAGTTCCTGAAATGGCAAAAACTCTCCAGTGTCTTCATTTATTGCAACTGCCTCTGCCTCAAGTATTGCATCTCTTGCCTTGATTGACTTGCCAATCTTTTCAACAATGTCCGGGTAGTAGCTTGTAATGTTTTCAAGACTTCTGGAATAGAGAACTGTTTTCTCTTTTTGTATGTGGATCTGAACTCGCTCTCCGTCAAGCTTGTACTCTGCAGCGAACTCAGAGCCCATCTTTTCACGCGCCTCCTCTGGGCTCTTGATCCTCTCAGCAAGCATGGGGCGAATCGGGCTAAAGACCGACACCTGGAAATGCTTCAGGGCTTCCATTCCTTTTTTCGCAACAGCTTCTGATACTCTGCCCAAGTCGCTGCAAACATTGTATGCGTGCTCAAGTGACGGCCTGTTCTCTTTTGAACCGGTATATGCGATTGATAGCGCATCAAGTATGGTATAATCTGCTATTCCCAGTCTCAGATTTGCCGTAATTATTTTTGCGATGAATCTTCCTTCTATGGGGCTTGCATCGTTTAGCAGGCTGGAGATGTACTTCATCTTCATATTCTGCGACCTGTTTCCCCTAAGTTCCGCTATCTTGAACAGGGTGTCGTACACTCTTTCTACTGTAATGTCTTCCTTGAGAAACGTTGTCTGGGTTTTCTGCTCCAAAATGATGGCTGTTGCCTGCCCCAAATCTCCGGCCTTTTTGTATTCGTGCTCAATCTTGGATACTGGTACTCCGGTTGATTTGGACAGCGCCCTGACTGCAATCTTTTCGGCAACCCCGACCTCCACACCCTCGTGGTCCGGCCTCAGCTTTCCCTGGAGAAGATACACAACTTTTGGAATTATTTCAGCAGGTGTTATCTTGAACAAGTCCACCAGATGCTGTGTCAGCTCAAGACGCTTGGTTGTACCTTCCATGTATCCTAAGGTGTCGGCAACTAGCGAAAATTTCATACTGAGCGATTTTTACAGGCTGTAGAATAAAAGGTTGAGCGACCTACATGCGAAATTATCCCCACGAATTCGAATCTATGATTCAAATTATAACCATATTTTAGCTGGATCGTAACCATGTATATCTATCCTTAGTGGGTGTTCCTTCACAAAATATTGTAAATTCCTTAAATAATTTTGATTGTTTATCCAGTACATTAACAGGACATGATGATATGCCAAACGATCCAATAAAGCACGTTATAGTACTAATGCTTGAAAACAATTCCTTTGACCATATTCTTGGATCGCTAACCCAGATAAAACCAATCGATGGAGTACCTTCCAATTTTCCTCGTGCTAACAATTATTGTAACAAAATCTACACGCAAACGACGACCAACTCTTCAGTAGTCTCTCCAGATCCAAAGCATGACCTCAAAGATACTCTAACCCAGATTGAAAAAGATGAGAAGGGAATTGAGATGGGTGGATTTGTCAAAAACTATGCCGAGTCCTACAAAGACAAGATCCAGACTGCACAGTTCGGACAGGTCATGAATTATTATGCATTGAACGGTCTACCAGTCATGCATCAACTAGCTAGCCAGTTTACAATATGTGACCATTGGTTCTCCTCGCTACCTGGACCTACTTGGCCGAATCGCCTCTTTGCCATGTCAGGTACTTCACTTGGGAGGACAACAATGCCGTCAGGCATCATGGATCTCAATCTTCATTTTTACGATCAACCTACCTTATTTGACCGCCTTGACGAGAAGCAACTAATCTGGAAAGTATACTTTGGAGACATACCAGTCTCGCTGGTTCTAGCTCATCAGTGGGCGCCACAAAATGTTGTTCGCCATAGACCATTGCTAGAACTCTACGATGATTTCAAGAAGGAATCTGAAGTGCCAAATTTTGTTTGGATAGAGCCAAGCTATATGCCTCCTACAGGAAACGACTATCATCCTCCACACAATGTTTTTCGTGGAGAAAAACTGGTTGCAGATGTCTACAATGCCTTGCGCGCAAACGAAGAACTTTGGAACTCTTCTCTCTTTGTAGTGCTATTTGATGAGCATGGAGGCTTTTACGATCATCTCCCACCTCCGACAGCAATTCCTCCAGATGATAATCATGAAGAGTGGACCTTTAACCAACTGGGAGTGCGCGTCCCTGCGATTCTTGTCTCACCATGGGTTGGAAATGGGGTAATATCAGACGTATTTGACCACACAAGTTTACTAAGATATTTGACAGACAAGTGGGGGCTTGGGCCACTGGGTGCAAGGACAGCCAACGCAAAAAGCTTTGCCAGTGTAATATTATCTACATGCAGGACAGATACTCCAAAACAACTGTCGGTTCCCACCATTGAGGAAACACAAGTAATTCCAGAGGAGATGACAGAGCATGAAAAAGCTCTGGTCTCACTTTCTCAACTATTAGAATCTAAGGCAGGAGAAGATGCCAGTGTAATTGCCCAACGCAGTATGCAAGTTCTTGAGGGTCCGTCTGGACAGATCAAGGTCGCCTTAAACCGCGTAGAAGGTTTTCTTCACAATCAGACTTCAAAAATTTAGTGTACTAACATGTCAACACAAAACCTCTTGCTGGAAAGTTTCGTCTGGGTGCAAACTTGGCATGGTTGGATGATTAATACAATCATGATTTTGGCAACCCTAGTTCCCTCGGACCGGACCTGTGATTTAAATTATAACCATATTTTGACTGGCTTGTAATTGTTTATACTACATTTTTGTAAACTAAACAGGTTGAGTTATTTTAGATGCAGGTGTGCCCTGATCTTTAACCGTATCTCGGGGGTACTTTTCAAAACTATGTTGTGAAAGTCCGAAGATTCCTCTGGATCTAGATATCTCTTGTTTCTCTGCAAAAATCCATCAAAGAAAACACCGCTGACGTACCCAACATAAATCCCGTATGCAAAGTCTTCGAGGTTTGATGTAACTGACAAGTTCTTTGCCTCCGACAAGACCATCTTGGGATAATCAAGAGAATATGCTATGATGTCATTGAGATTTTTTTCTTCAATTACATCTAACCCCATAGAGTGGCCAAATTTAGCTTGTATTTAGAACTTGTGAAATTCAGGAAGATCTCTTGGATTGGACAGGGCCCAAATTCTTGTTCGTTTATAAATAGGAAGCTGGGCAAATCGGATTATGGGTGGAGCAAAGAAAAAATCGCCTGCACAAGCAGAGAAGGCGCAAGCTGCCGAGTCTGCAAAGAAAGAGGGCGGACAAAAGAAGGACAAGAAAGAGCAGAGATCAAAAAATATCATATCGGTCATTGTTGACGAGGGCCAGGCAATGAGCTTCATCAAGGGCTCCAAAGTTTTCACGGCGCAAGAACTGTCCAGACAAACAAATGTCAAGGTATCTGCAGCAAATGCGTTCTTGCTCAACCTGCTAAAGCAGGGAGCGGTAAAAAGAATTGGCGGATATAGCGGACATCACATCTACGTACCAGCTTGAGAAATAGAAAACACATCTCCAGGTTTAATCTCGTTTAGGGCTTCCAAGTTCGAAGTTATCCTGCCAACAAGTGTCATCGGCTTTGATGACGTGGTATCCTGCAAAAAGAAACAAATCGAGCCGTTTGATGCCATAAAAGCAACATTCCCTTTTTTGAACAGGGTCCTGAGTTTTTCGCCGCCTGCTGTAAGTGTGGTGTCAACAAATGCAATCGAACTTCCAATCATGTGCGCATTGCCCTCAAGCGGAAGGACTCTGAGTATGGAGCCAACAGTTTTTGGTGCAAGGTGACGCTTCAACTCCATTGTTAGCTGTGCCTTTCCATTCAACGACAACACCAGATCAATTTTTGATACCGATCCGGCACTCATTTTTGAACGAGAGTATGATGAAATATATAACGTTTGTTTCACCAAACCTCTGATGTCTGATGAACCTGAGGAAGTTAGTGCAGATACCGAAGAGGTTCCATCAGAGGAAGAAGCAGCCCCGGTAGTTTTGCCGCCAGAGACAGAAACCGTGGAGACCGTACCTGAGGAAGAGGAAGAAAAACCGACAACTAAAAGAGGAAAGAAAGATATTTCTCCTGAAGAACTCGCAGAGCAGGAAAGAATACAAAAAATTATTGCCGCAAGAGAAGTCATAGAAGTAGACCCAGAGCACACTCCGGTAGAATATGAGACTGAAGGAAAGGGCAAGATAATGATAGGGCCTCCAACGCTTACTCGTTTTGAAAAAGCCAGAATTCTTGGTGCTCGCGCATTGCAGCTCTCGCTTGGGGCTCCGCCATTTATCACAGTACCAAAAGAGGTGGCAACTTCACTTGATCTGGCTTATACCGAGCTTGAAAAACGTGTAATCCCAATTACGATAAAACGTGTATTGCCAAATGGGGACTTTCAGAACATACCGATTGATCTTTTTGATTAATGGATGAGTTGTCGATAAGACTTTAATAGAATGTATTTTGGTGTGTGATTAGTTTGTTGAGTGGAATTGAAGAAAATGCGCAACTAGATGGCATGAATGCCCGTTCAAAGGACGGACAAAGACTGATAGCTATAAACCAGCAGCCGGTGATGGAGTGCGCGCTTTATATTTTGACTGAATTGGTGCAGCACAGAACAGTCACGCTTGCGGCAAGAGGGGATTCCATACCAGTAGCTGTGGCAGTGGCAAACGTCGTGACAGAAAATATGATGAAGGGCAATTCCAAGATAATTGGCATTATTGTAGACAGTGAAAACCAAAGCAATGGCCCGCTGGTATCTACAATTGAGATTACTATCACTAAAACGAACTAGAAAGATGAGGTTCCGGGACCTTTAAGCAGCATATTCTCGCACTCCTTGCATATTGCCTCGTCAATGTTTGATTCCAGCTTGTGATGTATGTCGCAGATCAAAAGGCTTGATTTGATGTAATTGCAGAGGCCTATGAATTTTGAGAGGCTGGACGGCGTGTATGCCATGTTTGATGCCAGGTTTCCACAAATATCGTTTATCATTTCTGACACCTCCTTGACTGCAAGGAGCTTGTTTATGAGCTCGGGATCTCCTCTGGTCCCCCTCACGTAATTGCTTATCGCAGCCTGCGTCACCCCGAGCATCTTTGAGACTTCCTCCTCCCGTATCTTGTGATCCTCGATGAGTTTTTTTGCCAAGATTGCCCGTAATGCTGGGATGAGCGTCTTCGTTTCTATTTCCGCAGGCAGAAGCATATACGCAATTTGCCTTTGTAAAATATTTAAAGCTAATCTTTAGTGTCACGATAACTTAATTGAGAGATGGCGCAAGCCGGCTCATTGCAAGAAATCTGCTCCAAGCTACGCTCTCTTGTGTCTGGCGCCGTGGCAAGACACAAAACTGAAAGCATCTCATTGTCGGGAGGGCTGGATTCGTCAATTCTTGCATCCTGTCTTGACAAGAACACTAGGGCGTATGCTATGGTGGCGCAGGATTTTCCGTCAACAGACTTGGTAAACGCCCAGATGGTTTCAAGCATGTGCGGCCTAGAGCTTGATGTGATTCCGGCACCTGTTGACAAGCTGCTTGAATCTGTAGAGCAGACAATAAAAATTCTCAGAGTCTTCAACCCGATTGAGATCAGAAACAACATTGTGGTATATACAACAATGCAACAGGCAAGAAAGGATGGAATCACATCCATCATGACAGGGGACGGGGCAGACGAGCTTTTTGCAGGGTACAACTTTTTCCAGAGGATGTCAACGCCTGAGCTCAGAAAAGATCTTGAACGCATATGGCAGGTCATGCACTTTCCGTCCCGTGACATATCTGAATCCGTAGGCATTGAACTGCATACTCCGTTTCTTGACCCCGGAGTTGCAGAATATGCCAAGTCAATATCGCCAGAACTCAAGATACGCGAGGAAAAGGGCAAAAAGCATGGCAAGTGGGTGCTAAGAAAGGCGTTTGAAAAGTCATTGCCGCCATCAATTGTATGGCGGGAAAAGGCCGCAATGCAGGACGGGGCTGGGACAAGCGGCCTGACGGGATTTTTTGACAGCATGGTGCCAGACTCTGTCTTTGAGGAAAAGACAAAAAAATATCTGGAAAAGGAGCAGGTCTTGTTACAGTCAAAAGAGTCGCTTCACTACTACGAGATTTACCGGAAATATTACGACTATCCGGCCAAGCTGGAACAGTCAAAAAACAGGTGTCCAAACTGCAACTATTCTGTCAGGGAAGGGTCTCATTTCTGCCGAATGTGCGGCAGCTTTCCAATCTAGTCCTTTTTCCACTTGTTTGGCTTTTTCACAAAGATTCTCTTGCATCCGTGGCAGCAAAAGTAATATTTTTTCCCCTTGTACTCGTGTTCTAGGGCAAGCTTTTCATCTAGCTCTATTCCGCAGACCGGATCTACAGGCATGCTCTTGATTCGTCTGCTATTTGTATTTAAAACTTACAGTTAGGATGATAACTTGCGCACGATCTCTGAAAATTCTGTCTCGCTCAAAACCGGAGTCTTGGCAAGCTCCAGATTCTCATCAACATGCGAGGGAGATTTTTGTCCAACCAGCGGCGCTATAACGCCCGGAGTGGACCTGACAAACTGGATTGCCCTGTGCGATGCGCGCGTTATCTGGCCAAATTCTGGCAAGACATTTGGACCCAGGAGCTTTGCCTGCATGAGAGGGACGCTTGTGAAAACTCCTATTCCAAGTTTTGCGGCAGCTTCCAAAATACTAAATGCCGCACCGTCTTGCACCTGGTTTTTCATTGTAAGGGCTTGATCAAGATGCATGTTGTATGGCAGCTGGATGAATTTGAATCCGTTTTCCGGGCCGCCGATCTCCAAAGCCGTCTTTGCAACATCAAAAATTGAAATGTACTGCGGATGCTCCTGCGGCACCCTGAAGCAATCCCATGTGGCCATTCCGTAATATCTTATCTTTCCAGATTTTCTCTGGTTCTCGTAAAACTCGAACACCTGTCCAAGTTTTTTCATAAATTCTTCCTTTGTCATGTCCTGGAGCTGGCCCTCTGCAGCATTGTGTAAATACATCAAGTCAACGCATTCAAGCCCGAGGTTTTTCAAACTCCTGTCCATCTGGTCTTGCAGGTATGGTATCGTCATGCAGTGGTATCCAGAGGAGATGTCTCCTGACTTGATTGTGCCTGGTTTTACAAGCGTATTCTGTATGTTCTGCCAAAAATCTTCTTTTACGTCTCCATCGTTTGTGATGTAGCCGTTTTTTGTGCTGATGAAAAGCTCGTCTCGCGCTGCCTTGCCTTTCTCAATTAGCTGCAAAATAGCCTTACCGACTGATCGTTCCGCTTTCTGCGATCTGTAATTGATGGCAGTATCAATGACATTTGTTCCAAGGGTGACTGTTTTTACTATGGCGTCCTTGACCAGTACGTCTGTGGTATCATCTGGGTTGCCAAGGTACGTGCCTATTCCAATTGATGACAATGTCAAGCCGTTGAACTTCTTAAAGTGATTGCTTGCTGCACTTGAATGGTTTTTTGCAAACTCTGCCGTGCCTTCTGGGGTGGCATGACCTGGTATCATGAGTTGGCCTAAGAGATGTGGTTGATTTAATTCTACTGAACTCTTGTTAGAAAATGATCAGCTATGAAGCTGATCACAAGGAGTATTCCTGTTGCCCTGCTGTATGACACAAAGCCCTTCATTACTGGAATAAACCCTTCTACCTGATCAAATTTTCGCTTCAACTCTCTGCAGAATTTTATCACTACAGGTACCGTGGCAAATGTAACAAGTGAAATATATGGAAAAACATGCAACAGGGCAGCAGCTACGATAATTCCATATGCTGCAGCAGGAAAAATCCAAGCGTTTGCAGCAGCCTTTTGCCTGCCAAGCAGTATGACCAGGGTCTTTCTGCCGTGTGACTTGTCCGCATCATGATCAGGAAACGAGTTTACAAAGAGAACTGTAGACGACAGTATTCCTGAGACTATGCCAGCAAGCACAGGCTCGGCAGTTATCTGGGATGATTGCACAAAATACGTTCCAAGGACGATCATTGCACCCTTGATGGCTACAAAGACCTCCCCCAGCCCGGAATCGACTATTCTTGTAGAGTAAAAATAGATTGAGATGACTGCAAATCCCAAAATTATCGCAATTGTGATTCCCCTTTCAAAGACAAAATATGCACCTATTGACGCACCGATAATGAGCAAAATCACTCCTGCGCGATATACCTCTGAAGGCTTGAGCAAACCCTCGGGCAAAACTCCGGTGCCTCCGCTAAACCTTGTCCTCCTGGTCTCTGTGTCTATGTTTCTCTTGTAATCCCAATAGTCATTTAGCAGGTCCACACTACCGTGCAGTGCCACGACTCCAACCAGTGTAAGAGCTGCAAACTCTACGTTGATTGTAGAGATCTGCCACCAGTTTATGACAAGCCCGAGAAATACCGCTATTACTGACGCAAGCAGGAACCTGATTCGTACTGCGCGCAACCACGATGACAACATTGTATGTTCTCAAGCATTTGTTCTATTTCGGTATATGGTTTGCATGTGGTGCGCCAAGTCTATCGCAATTTTTCAACGTCAAAACTTTCTACGGGCCTTCTTCCGTTAAACCCTTCGTCCTTTCCGTGCCAGAACTTGATCTCAGTCTCGCCATCCTTCCAGCAAAGCCAGATCTCCTCGTTGAATCGAAGGGACGGAAAGTCAAGCAGCCCCTCCTCCACACTTTTCATCACAACGCCCATGCTCTCGATTTCTTCTATTGCCCTGTAAAAATTTGAGATTGTCGCATTGAATTCCTGCTTTTTGAGAATATATTCTTTAAAGCTTGCCATGTATTTTGGATTTGTCTCCATCTCAGTCTGGATTTTTATGACCTCGTTTTTCAGATCTACAATGTACTTGAATTTTTCGATCACGGAGGGGAGCACCGCATTTGCCTCTTTCAAAGTGAAATGTGAAAACACTACCATACTGCTTCTTGGCCCAGTTAAAAGCATTAAGAAGTTTTATCAAGCGAAGATATCACTTCGCCAATTATTCTTGATGCCAAGTGAGATGTCCTGTCCTTGATGTCGTAGTTTGGGCAGACCTCCATGATATCAAGTCCCAAAATTCCTTTCCCTGCAATCTCCTTGAGAAGGTACAATACCTCCAGGCTGCCAAGCCCAAGTGGTACCGGAACTGAAACTCCCGGGGCAAAAGCGGGATCGATTGCGTCCATGTCAACTGAGACGTATACGTTCTTCCCGAGTCTGGCAAGTATGTCTCTTGCAATATCTGATATGTTGCCCCTGACAATATCAAGAGGAGTTATCACTGCAAGGTTGTATTTTTTGATGTTGTCAATCTCTTCCTGTTCTGGGGTCCTGATTCCTATTTGTATGCTTGACTTGATGTCTATTCCGGGCAGAACATCGTGCAGGACCGAGCCGTAATAGCCGCTAGACGAGCTGATAAAATCAGGATGTGCGTCAAAATAGACCAGAGATACAGGACCGCGTCTTTTTGATATTGATCTTATGATCTCAGTGGAGATGGAATGGTCCCCTCCAATAATTATTGGGATCTTTGAGCTTGACACTATCCTGTCTATCGTATCGCCTATCTCGGTTCTTAACACATTCCCACGATCGTATACCTTTTTCTTGATGCCTCCGAGCGGAAAGCCTGTAGAGATCCCGTTTCCTCTCTTGTATGTATCCCTTATGTTTGAAATCTCTCTTATTTTATGTGGTGCCTCGGAGCTCCCCTTGCGAAGCGAGTGTGACTTTGATTCGTCTGGTACTCCAAAAACAACAACTTCTGCCTCGTCAAAACTATTGGTGTTTGCCCAGCATATGTTCATTGATGTATTGATAATCTGTAATTATAAAAAACTGACTAGATCTGGCTTATGTCCCCGACTAGCAACCTCTGCACTTTTCCCTTGCTGGACACTAGCAGCGCTCCGTCATCGTCTATCCCGACTGCCCTGCCTTTTATCTTGCCGCTCGTAGAAGACACGATGACATTTTTTCCAATCGTGGACGATCTCTTTTCCCAGTCATTTTTGATTCCACGCAGGTTGTTTGCAATCACCTTGTTGTATAATTGCTCAAGCTCAAACAAAAATGCTTGGAGGAATGCTATGGGATCATCATCTGATTTTTTTCCCACCAGCGTAGCTGCACCGTAAAAATTCTTGGAGGTCTTGGCAATTTTGTTTATTGCGCCAGGCTTTACTCTAAAGTTTATTCCTATTCCTATGATTAGATAATCTATCTGGTTTGACTCTACCGATGCGTCAACTAGTATGCCTGCAACCTTTTTGTTGTTCAGGGTGACATCATTTGGCCATTTTAGCTTGGGTCTTAGCTTCAGAGTCTTTTCTATTGATATGGCAAGTGCAAGAGATGTCAGCATTGGAAAAAGCGATACTTGGGAGACTTGAAAATTTGGTTTGAGAAGTATTGACAGCCAAATGCCTCCGCTAGGAGACGCCCACTTTCTATCCTGTCTTCCTTTGCCACGCGTCTGGCGCTTTGCAATTACTATGGAGCCATTCTCATATGGTCTTGCAGCCAGCTTTAAGGCAAATATCTGGGTCGAGTCTATGGCATCAAAATAGTATATCTTTCTCCCAATGGTCTCTGTTTGTAGCCCGTCTGATATCTCCCATGGTAGCATCATGCTAGTTTTAGCAGTCAACCTGTATCCTGATTTTTGTTTCGAGTTAATCTTGTAGCCCAACGATTGGAGTTTTTTGACGTTTTTCCATACTGCGGCTCTGCTCAATCCAAGTGACCTGCCAAGTTCCTCACCTGAAATGTATTCTGACCTGTGTGACTTGAGTAGCCTGACCATCTTTTCCAGCGTGTCATCAAGCGAGGTATATGAGCGCTGTTTGTTTGTCAAGGCGACTTGAATCTCTTACTCGTCTAGCAGTTTTTTGATGTGTTCTTCAAGAAAATCATTCTGGCCAAATCCGACATCCCTGAGTATGCCTTTTTTGTCAATCAATATGGAAGACGGCGTACCTCGCAAGGCGTATTGATCAAAGGTCTGTGCCGAATACTCTTTGCTTTTCAGATATTGCTTGACACGCTCGATAATCTCTGATTTTTGGTTTGCACTGTAGGAATCAAAACCCGGTACATTTGCTTCTATTATCTCGTTTATTTTTTCTTGGCTTGTTTCTCCGTTTTCTTTCTTCAACATGTCCATTCCAACTGGAAATGGAATTTTGTATGGAAGTTTTGTTCCATCTACAAGGTGGCCCTGCTGTCCAAGTGCCTTGAGCGTTTCTCCGATTGTTTCTCCCTTTGTCAGGAGAAGTTCTAGGTTCTCTACAGTGTTTTTGTCAAAATCCTCAAACGCGGTTGCGACTCCAAGTACTGTTACGCCATCTCTGTGATACTTGTTGTAAATGTCAATTGCTTGCGGGATTCCGTACAGAAAACATCCTGGGCAGTTTACTTGAAACACTTCGACTAGAACTACGTTGTCTTTTTCCTTGTCTATGTTGGTTGGCAGTCCTTGGATCCACTTTGAGACATTCAAGTTTGGTGCCTTCATACCAACGGTTGCAGTCATGAAGAAAATTCTACTTTTTTAATATGTATTTCTTTGCAAGATCTAGCAATATCTGGCAAATAATGCGAAATTCTTTTATATGCGAATTCTATAGCAGAAAACATGTCGTCCAAGTTACCGGTAGTACTGTTATTAACGACAGTTCTGATGGCATCTGTTGCAGTATCAGCTATTCCTGCATCAAATGCGTTGATACAGAGAGACTACTCATACCTGAATGATAATCACTTGACAGTGAGAACAGGAAATACCAAAGTATGTGGAGATCACCTATGCGCACCAGGTGAGTGGGATAAATTACAGGAATCATTAAATTCCGCTCAATTTGGTAATGGCACAAAGAGCACACCTACGACCGCTCCATCAACGCCAACAACCAGTACTCCATCAAACATGTGCACCTTGGTGAAAAACGCGCTTGCAGACTCTAACGCAGGTGCCACTATAACACAAAGTGTGCTATCCAAACTAGGTTGCTAAAATAACGTATTTCAAATCTCTTTTTTTAAAATCTATTCTTCTAATTGAAATTCAAAAGTTGACGTCAAAGCCGCCCATGTCGCCTGGACCGCCATCGCCGTGACCAAAGTCACCTCCGCTGTAATCTCCGCCCTGCCCCATATCATGTCCGCCGTCATGACCAATGTCTGTGGAACCCGTGTCATACATGTACTGGTCCGGCATGAAACTTGCCATTGCGAGTCCCATAAATGACATCATTGAGGAAAACATCATGATATCCATGATTCCCATGATCATCATTGCGGGGAACATGGCGCGGTTGTTATCGATGTGTTGTTGGAGTTTTTCTTTATCTCCTCCCTTCCAGAGGGTCACCAACTGGTCCCAGTTCTGCTGCAATTCAAATCTTCTGGCCTCCAACTCCTTTGTACCCTTTTCCGTGAGGGTGAGTTCTTTTTTTGGACCGAAGAATCCTTTCTTTTCAACTAGTGTGATAAATCCATTGTTTTCAAGGCGTTCAAGAAGTGCGTTTAGTTCTTTCTCGTCTATCTTTGTCTTCTTTTTTATCTTGTCCAGTTTTCTGGCACCCTGTTCTATGACGCTTAGGACTATCACATCATTTGGTACTTCTTCCATGGTGTGACAATTACATTTGTGGCTATAAATTGTTCTACGACAATCTATTAAGAGGAACTGTTCTATCACAGTTATGGAACACGATTCGCATTCAGATGAACAGATAAAGGAAATCTATCGACTAAAAAATGTGGCAGTAGTTGGGATGTCAAAGAACCCTGAAAAAGCAGCCCATTATGTACCAAAATATTTGGCAGAAAAAGGCTACAATATAATACCTGTTAATCCTACAGCCGACGAGATTCTTGGGAAGAAATGTTATCCCAGTCTTGCTACTGTGCCCATTAAGATAGACATTGTAGATGTCTTCAGGCCGTCAGATCAGGTACGGCCAGTAATTGAAGATGCAATCAAGATAAAGCCGAGCGTAGTTTGGCTTCAAGAGGGAATACACAATCCCGAAGCGGAATCGTTGGCAAAAAAGGCGGGAATAGACGTTGTCTTCAACAGGTGCATGCTCGCAGAACACCAGAGACTGTTCTAGGACATGTCAGAAGATCTGACAAAATTCTGTGACGCACTGTCTGATTTGGTAAAGTCGTTTGAGAAAAAAAACGTGGTACTCAAAGTGTATCAGGATCTAGATTCTGGCATTGTCAAGATATATGGCGAAAGATCAAGTGCACTTACCCGTGCAAAAGCAGGTCTTGACGAGATTGCCGAGCTTGCATACGATACCGCGGAGCATCATCCGTACTGGCACTTGTTGTATGATGGCTCGCAAATTCTAAAAATTGTCTTGGAAAAATGGAATGATAATCTGACAGAAGAAGAGCTCAAGGAAATCCAGTGGTATGCAGGAAAGATAAAAGATTCAGCCACAAATGTGTCATACAACCATCCTCATGAATAATTTGCAACAGAGATAAATAGTGAGGAAGTGGGATGGATTTATGCCAATAAAAATTGGCCTTATCGGTAAAACAAATACTGGCAAAACCACATTTTTCAATTCTGCTACTCTGTCAGCAAGTGAAATTTCGACTTATCCGTTCACAACAAAGAAGCCAGAACGCGGAACTGGAAATGCGATCACGCCATGCGTTCACACTGAATTTAACATCAAGGACAACCCGCAAAACTCAAAGTGTATTGATGGATGGCGGTTCATACCTGTTGAGCTCATCGACTTACCAGGTCTCATAAAGGGTGCCTGGTCTGGGAAAGGACTTGGAAACCAGTTTCTTTCAATTGCTACCCAGTCTGATGCGTTACTGCATGTAGTCGATGTCTCCGGAAGTGTAGATTCTGCAGGAAGGATAACCGAGGTTGGTAACGGTGATCCGATTGCAGACGTGTCCGACATTGAGGAGGAGTTGATAATGTGGTATCAGAAACTCTTGGAGGGAAACAGGGACAAGATATCAAAACTTGTCAACTCTGAAACAGAGCCAGTTACAGCCATTACAGACGTTTTTCGAGGTATAGGCGTGAAGGAGAGTCACGTAAAAGAGGCGCTCAAAGTGACCGGGCTTGAAGGCAAACATTTTGATAATTTTGACATGGCTGACAGCAAAAAGTTTGCCGCACATCTGCGAAAGATATCCAAGCCAACCCTGATAGTTGCAAACAAGATTGACCTTCCAGGGGCCGACAAAAACTTTGACAGGCTGAGAGAAAAGTTTGTTGATACGATAATCATTCCTGCCAGTGCAGACAGCGAACTCTCGCTGAGACGAGCGGAACAAAAAGGCTTGATAAAATATGTTCCAGGTTCTGAACAATTCGAGATACTGCACAAGGAATCTCTTGCTAAAAGACAACTGGAGGCGCTAGAGTTTATCACAAAAGGAATACTGGGAGAGTACATGAGGACAGGAGTTCAGTTTGCAATAAACGTAACCGTATTCAAGTTGTTAAAGATGAACTCTGTATATCCCGTAGCAAACCCTGAAACGTTATCCGATAGAAAGGGCAGGATTCTTCCAGACCTGATCTTGATGAAGGACGGGTCGACAATCGAGGACTTGGCAAAAGAGATCCACTCGGACTTGACAAAGGGACTGCTTTATGCAAAGGATGTGCGATACAGAGTAAGGCTGCCGACAACCTATCAGCTTAGAGACAGAGACATCGTATCGCTTGTCAGCGCAAAGACAAAAAAATCCTAGCCCTCTACTCCGATCTTTTCCTGTTTCATCCAAAGAACTTTTTTCTTGTGGTCTATTAGGACAATCCCCATGTCTGATATTTCCTTTCTAATTGCATCTGCATCCTGGAATTTTTTCTGATTGCGAAACATGTTGCGTTTGTCTATCAAGTCATTGATCTTCTTCTTTTCCTCTTCTGCAACTCTGGAAATTTTCAAGCCAAGAATGTCAAGCATTTGCTCAAGTATGGGCAAGACTATGCCAGTAATGGACGAAACCAGGCGTTCTGATGCGGCAAGCTGGTTTGTAGCCTTGACAAGCCTGAAAAACGCACCTGTTGCAAGTGATGTGTTAAAATCCGAGTTTAACGCATCAAAGAATTCTTTTTTTGTTTCATTTGCTATTCTTTCAATTTCTTTCATGTCCTCGGGATTTGCTTGCTCATTGCCTGACAGGATAAGCTCATAATAGCAATTTTCAACCTGGCGCCATTTTGTTATTGTCTCTTTTAGCATGTCTTCTGCATAGTCAATGGGTTTGGAATAATGTCCTGAAAGACAGAAGAGTCTGATGATGTTTGCACCCCATTTTTTTAGGACAAAATCTACAGACTTTGTGTTTCCAAGCGATTTGGACATTTTTTCTCCATTTATTGTAACCATTCCTACATGCATCCAAATCTTGGCAAAGTTCTTGTCTGAATACGACACTGATTGTGCAATCTCATTTTCGTGATGAGGAAAGATTAGGTCCCGCCCTCCTCCATGTATCTCAAAGTCTGCTCCAAGATACTTTAGGCTCATTGCGGAGCACTCTATGTGCCAGCCAGGCCTTCCAGATCCCCACGGACTCTGCCACTTGGGTTCTTCATTTGCAAACTTCCACAACGCAAAATCTAATGGATCTTTCTTTGTTTCATCTACTTCTACGCGTGCCCCTGAGACAAGCTCGTCAGTTTTCTTCTTTGACAATTTGCCGTACTCGGGAAACTTTGACACTGAAAAATAGACGCCGTTTGACGACACGTATGCAAATTTTTTTTCAATCAGGGTCTTTATCAAACCAATCATGTCGTCTACGTGCTCTGTTGCTTTTGGGTACATGCCGGCACGTTTTACATTGAGGTGGTCAAACTCCACAAAATAATTTGCGATATATCTTGAGCTTATGGCATCTGCAGAGACATTTTCCAAAACTGCTCGGTTTATTATCTTGTCGTCAACATCAGTAAAGTTCTGTATGAACTTGACCTTGATTCCCTGAAACTCCAAAAACCTCCTGAGCGTGTCAAACACTATGATTGTTCTTGCATGTCCTATGTGGCTGTCATCGTACACGGTAACGCCGCAGAGGTAGATCCGAACTCTGTCGGATGTATCTAGTTCCTTTTCTGCCACTGAAAGAGTGTCAAAAATTTTCAAATCGCTATCATCTTAAAGAGCACATGCTTTGGGTGTTATTCTTTTGTGCTCGCTTCTTTTATGCATCTGGTAAATTTTGTCCACATCTGAGATTGGTATCTCTGTCAGCCTTGCAGTGTCTTCCATTGCAAGGCCCCTGTCTAACATGCAATGCAATATGGAATCTATCTCTTCGTATGTCATGCCAATCTCGCCCTCCGCAGTGTGCCCTTCCCACAATCTGGGGCCGCTTGGTTTTGACACTATGTTTGATGGGATGCCAAGAAACCTTGCGAACTCTCGAATCTGGGTTTTGTATAGTGATGCTATTGGCAAAAGGTCTGCCGCACCGTCTCCATATTTTGTGAAATATCCTATCATGAACTCGCTCCTGTCTCCTGAGCCAAGAACCAGATAGTTCCTTGCGTTGGCGTAATAGTATACCATGTTCGATCTTATCCTTGCACCCAGGTTTCCAAATGCCAGTGGATTTGGTTCTATATACTTTGAGTATTCCTTGTGGATAAAACCAATGTCAATCAACTTGTATTCTAGATGAAGGCTGTCAACAATTTTTATCGCATCGTCAGTGTCGGATTCGGGCGTAATCTTGGAATTTGGCAGTATCAGTGCAAGGGATTTTTCTTTGACAAATTTTGCGCAGAGCATGGCAATTACTGCAGAGTCTATTCCTCCGCTTAGGCCAAATATCACTCCCTGAGCCCTTCGTTCCCTGATCTCATCTATGAGAAACGCGCCAATCTTGTCCTGTATTGATTTGAAATCCTTTTTTGTTATCTCGTCTAGTATGTTCGGATTCAACGCTCTTTCTAAAGTGAGATGCCGTAATGAATTAAACTTATCACAGGTCCAGGTAGACGCCGTCGTTTTTTACTTCGACTTTGTATGTTTGAAGCTTTACTCCTTTGATATAGTCCAAAAGCTCGCCTGTCTTGATGTTGTAGTGCCAAAAATGGAGGGGGCATTCCACCACGTCACCGTCTAGCTTGCCTGGAGCAAGGGAGCCGTCTTGATGTACGCAAATGGAATCAAGAGCATGAAAGCCATTCTGGTTGAATATTGCAATCTTTTTGCCATCGACTACAAACTCTCTTCCCTTTCCGGGGGCGACGTCGTTTTTCTCGGCAACCTTTTTCCATGTCATGTTTTTAAAGCCAAGATGATCCAATATTTAGATTGTCATTTGATACCATTTTATATCCCTGAAATTTGAAATTTCACATGAGCCAGATAAAAGATCCCAGCCTTGCAGAAAAAGGAAAAATGTCATACGAATGGGCTAGGGATCACATGAAGATTCTCACTAATACAATTGAACGACTAAAAAAATCACAACCCCTGAAGGGAATACGACTAGGAGTGTGCCTGCATATAACAAAAGAGACGTCTGTACTGATAATGGGCGCAAGAACACTTGGAGCTGACGTCAGCGTATGTGGTGCAAATCCTCTCTCAACACAAGACGACATTGCTGCATTTCTTGCAGAAAACGGGGTTCACATTTATGCGTGGGAGGGACAGACTCCAGAAGAATATGACGAGTGCATCGAGCAAATGCTCAGCCATAAACCGCAAATACTGACAGATGACGGCTCTGACTGTCACAGCAAAATTCACGGCAAAAAAGAATTTTCTTCATGGAAGATTCTTGGAGGAACTGAAGAGACCACAACCGGAGTGATCAGACTAAAGGCACTTGCAAAACAAAAGAAACTCAAATATCCTGTAATTGCAGTAAATGATGCATACACAAAACACATGTTTGACAACAGGTATGGAACTGGCCAGAGCACAATTGATGGTTATTTCAGATCGATGAATCTGCTTTTTGCAGGAAAAAGAGTGGTGGTTGCAGGCTATGGATGGGTTGGAAGGGGAGTAGCCTCTAGAGCCAGTGGACTTGGAGCCAAAGTGTATGTGACCGAGATTGATCCAATACGTGCGCTTGAAGCTCACATGGATGGGTATGAGGTAATGCCAATTGACGAGGCTGCAAAAATAGGGGAGATATTCATCACTGCTACAGGACAGACTGGAGTGATAAGAAAGGAACACATATTGAAGATGAGGGATGGTGCAGTACTTGGAAATGTGGGGCACTTTGATGTTGAAGTGGATGCAAAATTCTTACTGACCGAATCAAAATCCGTAAGAGAAGTCCGCCCAAATCTTGACGAATGCCTACTAAAGAACGGAAAACGTGTTTATCTGATTGGAAAGGGGAGAATTGCAAATCTTGTTGCAGCAGAGGGACATCCTCCAGAAGTTATGGCACAATCGTTTTCAAATCAATTGCTCTCCATGATACATATTGCAAGAAACCACAAAAAGATTGGAAAAAGAGTAATCACGGTTCCGGAAGAGATTGACAAACAAATTGCAATCGATGCCCTAGCTGCAATGAGTGTAAAAATTGACAGGCCAACTCCAGCACAAATAAAATACGCACAAAGCTGGGCATAGCTTAAATCACGCACAAACTCTACCAAAATAATGAAACGGGCAATTGTTACAAGTGCATTACCATACGCCAACGGGGAAATACACCTGGGGCACGTTGCTTCCACCTATTTGCCTGCCGACATTACGACAAGGTTTCTCAAAGCGACGGGAACTGAGGCATACTATGTGTGTGCATCAGACGATTATGGTACACCAATTCTAATCCAGGCAGAAAAAGAAAAAAAGACCCCGGAGGAATATGTGAAGATCTGGAACAAGAGGGATTATGAGGATTTTACTTCGTTTGGAATAGGATTTGATTTCTTTTACAGGACAAGTTCGCCTGAAAACATATCCTTTGTGCAGGATACCTTCAAAAAATTACTGGCAAACGGGCACATATACGAGCAGGAGATAATCCAGTTTTACTGCAAGGTTGATAAAAAATTTCTGCCCGACAGGTACGTGATAGGAAGATGCCCGTACTGCAAGGCAGAAGACCAGTACTCTGATCTATGTGAAAAATGCGGGCGTGTGCCGCAGGAAATCGAGGATCCGAAATGTTCAATCTGCAAGAATCCTCCGACAAAAGAGAAAACCAAGCACTACTTTTTCAAACTGACAAACTTTGTAAACGAGTTAAACCAGTGGCTGGAGGAAGACTCTCACCTGCAAAAAGACGTGAAAAAATACGTACAGAACTGGATAAAAGACGGGCTTGTGGACTGGGACATAACGAGAGACATCAAGTGGGGAGTACCGATTCCGCTTGATGGCGCTAGGGGGCAGGTCTTTTACGGATGGTTTGACAACCACCTCGCATACATTTCGTCTGCACTAAAGTTCCTCGACGAAAGGGGCGTGGACGGAAAGGAATTCTGGAACTCTGCAGACATTTACCATTTTATTGGTAAGGACATTGTGTATCACCACTATCTGTTTTTGCCAGCAATGAGGATTGGAATAAAAAAAGAGTACAAACTTCCTGATTATATCCCGACAAGGGGGCATCTGATGCTGCAGTCAAAGAAGATCTCAAAGAGCCGCAACTGGTACATAGGCCTGAAAGATTTTCTGCAGATATATCCTGCAGATTATCTCCGGTTCTATCTCACCCTGATTACGCCATACAGTCAGGATGATCTGAATTTTGACTGGGATGAATTTTACGCAAGAATAAATTCTGAACTCATAGGAAACGTGGGAAACTTTGTCAACAGGGCGCTTGGCTTTACAAAGAAAACTATAGGAGGAATAATTCCTTCCATGGATGATCTCGATGCTGCAGACAAGGAGGCCCAGAACAAGATAAAAAATCTGGCAGGAGAGATGACACAGCTAATGGAAGAAAATAACCTTGACCGTGCGCTCAAAAAAATACTAGAGTTTTCGGCCCACTTTAACCAGTATTTTCAGAAAAAGGAGCCGTGGAAGGGAGGCAGGGGGACAAATAACTGCATATTCATATCAGTTAATGCCGTGCGCTCTATTGCCATATCTCTTTATCCTTTCTTGCCCGATTCGTCGCAAAAAATATGGTCACAACTAAACCTGAGAGGTAAGGTGTCAGAACAACCGTGGAGCTCAATGTCTGATATTGCAATAAATCAGGGTCATACACTGGGGGAGTCTTCCCCACTATTCAAGAAAGTGGAGGCAGAAGACGTCAAGGTCCACAAATCAAAACTTGGACAATAATGACTCTAGACTGGATATCAAAAGATGGGAAGCTTATACTTGCAGCAAGGATTGTTAGAACGTTTTCCTATGGCTTTCTAAGCGTCGTTTTAGCAATCTACCTCGGTCTGCTTGGGTTCAACGAAATTCTAATTGGAGTTGTTTTGACTGCTACACTGGTAAACGGCATAATATTCAATCTGGTTTCAAGCGTGTATGCTGACAGGATAGGGCGGAAAAAGTTCCTGATTCTTTATGCCGTACTGATGATTGTATCTGCAGGTGTATTTTTCGTGACTGACAACTATGTAGCATTGATTGCCGCTGCCCTCATTGGAACAATAAACGTGACGGGATCAGAGGTGGGGGCATTTTTGTCCCTTGAGCAGGCCATCCTGCCACAAACAATAAGTGATGAGAAAAAACGAACCTCGGTTTTTGCAATATACAACATGGTTGGAACGCTTGCCATGTCGGGAGGAGTGCTTCTTTCCGGGCTGCCTCGTGTTTTCTCGCAATATCTCGGTCTTGGCAACATTGGCGCAATAAAGATTCTGTTCCTAGCATACGCTGCCTGTGCGTTGGCCGCCTTGGTAATCTACCTTCTGCTGTCGCCCAAGGTTGAGACACAGTTCAAAAAACATGATGCAGGCCAGTCGCTCCGCAACATGACTCCAGCGTCACGCAACATAGTTGCAAAGATGTCGTCACTTTTTGCAGTTGATTCCTTTGCAGGCGGATTTGTGATACAAAGCATAGTCTCATTTTGGTTTTACACCAAGTTCGGGGCAGACCTGGCTACGCTGTCCTACATATTTGCAGTAGCAGGGGCACTTACCGCGTTATCGTATTTGTTGGCAAGCAAGGTTGCATCAAGAATCGGTCTTGTCAAAACGATGGTGCTAACCCACATGCCGTCCAACATTCTTCTAATACTGGTTGCATTTGCACCGACTTTTCCAATTGCAATTGGGCTGTATCTTGCAAGGATGAGCATATCGCAAATGGATGTACCGACCAGGCAGTCATATCTTATGGCGGTGGTAAAAGAGAACGAGCGCGTTGCCGCAGCTGGAATAACCAACACTTCGCGAAACATCGCACAGGCAGTCAGTCCGTCAATTGTCGGTGCCATATTGGGACAACTCTTGGCAGCCCCCTTTGTAATAGGCGGAGTGCTAAAGCTGGCATACGACGTGGGTCTTTTTCTAAACTTTAGAAAGATAAAGCCGCCAGAAGAGCTCTAGGTGCATGACTTGGAGGCTTTCTCTAGGTATGCCATGATTCCGGTATAATCCATCTTGCCAAACCCGTCTTTGACTGCGTTATGATACAGCTCATTTGCAAGTCTGGCAACAGGCAAGTTTGCCCCGACCTCTCTTGCTGTATAGTTTATCTCATCGAGGTCTTTTTGCATAACGCTGAGGAAGAAACTTGGTTCAAATATTCCCTTTGCCATCTTTGGTCCCTTGAGGGTACTCATGCCTGTTTTGAAATAGGTCGAGTTTAAGACCTCCAGAAAGAGAAAGGGGTCTAATCCTGATTTTTTTACAAGTATGATTCCCTCCGATATGGACAGTGCCAAGATTGAGATCTGCAGATTCATGGCAAGCTTCATTGCGTCTGCGGTACCGTTTGCCCCGAGGTAAAATGTTTTTTCGCTTATTGAATCAAAGACTGTCTTGTATTTTTCGTAAATCTCTTTTTTACCGCCTATCATGACTATCAGCTGTCCTTTTTCTGCAAGGGAAGGACCGCCCATTACGGGACTATCTACCATGGGTATTCCATGTTGTGAGAGTTTTTCTGCAATCTTTCTTGAGGATATGGGATTAATTGTACTCATATCTGCAACGACAAGCCCTTGATGTTTTCCTTGCACTATGCCATCCCTGCCAAATGCTACTGATTCTACAGCCGATGAATCTTTGACAATTGTTATTACAAGATCGGATTTTTCAGATACTTTTTTTGGAGACTCTTCAACTTGCGCACCTAACATCGCAAGTGATTCTGTTTTTTCCTTTGTTCGGTTGTAAATTGTAACCTTGTGTCCTGTATTGATGAGGCGCATTGCTACTGCCTTGCCAAGTAATCCTGCGCCGATTATTCCAACGTTCATAATGATCATGTTTTCTTTGACATATTTTTCTTTATTGTATCAGGACACGAGAGCTTTGAATCTTTCGTCATTCTTGAGAATGTCAAAATCTTGGTCCTTGCCGGCCTTTGCGGCATATTCTGAATCAAGAATTATGGCACGCTCAAGTAATGAAATCGATTCTTCGACATTTTTTTGAAGTGCCTTGCTGCATGCCTTGTGGTACAAGACACTTGCATGTTCTGATTCTGGCTGCGGAATCAGGTCATAGCAGGAAGCCGCCTCGTCATATCTCTGAAGATAATGCAGGGCAAGCCCTTTGTTTAAGAGACAAAGCACATGCGTAGGTCTTGTCTTCAAGACCGCATCATAGGATGAGATGGCATCTTCGTATCTGCCAAGCTTTCCTAATGCGTTCCCCTTGTTGACTAGGGCATTTACATGAGTAGGATCTACCTTGAGTACCTTGTCAAAGTAAAATATGGCGTCTTTTGGCCTGCCTCCCTTTGCATGCCCAAGGCCAATATTATACAAATATTCTAGACTTGTCTCCTCATCATCCGAGGAAAAATGTATTTCCTTCATATGGTGTCTGTCAGTCGTCTATTTGATAAAAGCCATTTGCTCGAACAAATTGATAAAGCCCTTTTCGCTAACTGGAATCATGGAGAAGCTCAGAGCCTGCCCAATCTGCCCTAATTGCGGTTCAAAAAAATTTGACAGGATAAAGGCAGAAGGCACTGTAGTTAAATGCGTAAACTGTGGGAAAGAAATGACCCTCTAACCACAAAAATAACTATTCCCAAGTACTGCCTTGCCCAATCATGGGAATGCTTGCTGACTGAATCACTATATCTGGTCTGAGCTTAAAAACTCACTATTTTCTTTTTCAAACGATTCTGATTTTTCTTTTACCTGTTTAATTGCTGAGTAGAGTCTGAATAATAGTTCGTTGCTGGGATTGGTGGACTCTAAAAGCCTGCGGTCTATGCCATAATCTTCCATGACTTGCCACATTTCGTCAACCGTCAACTCTGAACCCATTTTACTCCCCGATGAATCAAAATTACTGTCTTATTTAAAAATTTATTATGACAAAATAAAAACTGACAAAATCAAACTTTATTCCAGTAGTCTTACTGTTTTCCAAATTTGGGGAAGCGTCTAGTTTTGTCTTGAAATGGCATGTCTGAATTCTGGATGTGTTTACAAATTTGATTCTCTGAAGCCTGAAATCAATTAGAAAATCTTATCTGGCTGATTTCGGCCTCTGACAGGATCTTTTTAGTAATCTTTACAATCTCGTTAATGTCAAACGGTTTGTAAACCACTGCTGAAGCACGTAGCTGTTCTAATCGTTCTGCAGTCGTAGGGGCAAGATCTGATGTAACCATTATCACCACTGCATCAGGATCGACTTCCCTGATCCTTTCCAGCGCATATATCCCGTCCCCATCTGGCATCACGACATCCAAAAACGTAATGTCTGGTCTAAGGCTGTTGTATAGCGCCACTGCCTCCTTGCCACTTTGAGCCTTACCTATCACTGTAAAGTTTTTTAATTTTAAAAGCTCGATGAATAGCGTAAGGATCTCCTTGTTGTCATCTACTACAAGTACGCTCGCATCTTCTGTCTTTTTCTCCACTAGCATGTGCATGGTAAATTTCCTATTTAAGGTATCTTTTGATTAGTATTTCTATTTTTAGGAGAACTTGTTGTGTGCCTGCTGTGCAGTCGTTGGATGCTTGTCATGTACTGGACATCCCTTAATAAGTACAGCACATATACTGTTTTACGGTACATGTCTCCATCTAAATGGGGCATTCTTCAAGTAGCTGTGTTTGGCGTAGCCAATTGGGCATCGCATCAGAAATGTGCGTAAATGAAAGCAAATCTTCCAAGGCAGTAATACTTGAAGAATTGCCATAATGTGTAACTGTGTCAAGCAATCTTGAACAAATGCTTATTGTACGTTTTTATTTCGATTATCTTTAAAGGTCAAACATGGCAAAAACTTGGAAGGACTCGGATGTAAAGGCTGATTCAGTAAAAAACGAGATCATAGCAGTACTTGGCTATGGAATTCAGGGAAACGCACAGGCAAACAATCTAAAGGATTCTGGTTTTAATGTTATTGTAGGCGTAAACGAGTCTGGTGATAGCTGGAAGAAAGCAAAAGAAGACGGGCACCAAGTCATGTCGGTTAAAAACGCATGTGACAAGGCAGACATTATTCACATCCTGATTCCAGACATGGTGCAGGCCCAAGTTTACAAGGATGAAATAGCCACGCATCTGAAAGCAGGCAAGGCGCTTTCATTCTCACATGCTGCGGCAATTTATTGGGGATGGATTACTCCACCAAAAGATGTTGATGTGATCATGGTAGCTCCAAAAGGACCCGGTTCCAAAGTTCGTGAAACATATCAACAAGGGTTTGGTACTCCGGCAATTGTTGCAGTCTATCAGGATCATACAAAAAGAGCATGGGATAGGACACTTGCAATTGCAAAAGGGATTGGCAGCACAAGAGCCGGAGTGATAGAAACAACTTTCAAAGAAGAGGTTGAGACAGACTGGTTTGGAGAACAAGTGGACCTGTGCGGAGGGTCTGCATCGATGGTAATGACTGCATTTGAAACTCTGGTTGAAGCAGGATACCAGCCTGAGATAGCTTACTTTGAGGTATTACACGAGCTCAAACTTATTGTGGATATGATTCAAAGGTACGGAATAGCCGGTATGTACAGGCGAGTGAGCGAGACTGCGCGATATGGCGGATTGACCCGTGGCCCGATGGTCATGGACAAGGATGTCAAGGAAAAAATGAAAAAAGCGTTGAAAATGATACAGGACGGGACGTTTAACCAAGAATGGACAAGCGATTACAGGAAAAACGGCAAGAATGCATTTGACCGACACATGAAGCAGATAGAGGCACATCAAGTAGAGCAGGTGGGAAAGAAGATGCGCCAGATGATGTGGCCGGATTCTACAGAATAATTCTTCAGTTTTTCTTGATCTTTTCAAGATTGGACTGGATAAAATCAATTATTGTAGGCAAGGGTGTTCCAGGTCCAAAGTTTCCAAGTACTCCTGCCTTTTCAAGATCAGCCTTGTCATCTTGCGGAATGACCCCTCCTCCTATCACAAGCACATCTGTTATGCCTTTATCTTTGAGGGCTTTTACAACCCTTGGAAACAAGGTAAGATGCGCCCCATTTAACAGACTTAGTGCTATCACGTTTACGTCCTCATCTTCTGCAATTTGTGCAACTCTTTCTGGTGTTGCAAACAGTCCAGAATAAACCACCTCCATTCCGGCATCCCTGAATGCCCTGCATAGTACTAGCGCGCCCCTGTCATGCCCGTCAAGTCCTAGCTTTGACACTAGTATCCTGATGCGCTTTGTCTGGGTTTTCTGTGACATGTTTTTGAAGATGGTGTCGGGCCTTAAAACCTTTATTTATTGACAAGAAGCGTTTGAAAATATCTGGCATTTGTACCCGACAAGATTATTTATTTTTTAAATAAAATCTAAAAATCAGGTACACACTTAATTATTAGACGTTTGATATTTCAGGCTGTAGAGACAAGAAACAATGGATGATGAACAGTTACTTGACGATGTGGTTTCGTCAATTGTTGAAAAAATTCTCATGAATATTGGGATGACAACTTATGTTAAAGTAAAAGAGATCATAGAAGCCCACAACCTCAAATTTTCTGACTGTTACAGAAATCCAGATGTTCTAAATTTTGCTTTAAAAGAATTGTTTGGCAATGCATATCTGATCGTAGTTGAAAAGATAAAGTCTGAACTTGGCGGGCTTGTAGATGATGACAGTCGTCTGTCCATGTTTGTGCAAAATCTGAGCAAATGAAAACAGGATGGTAATTGTGATATATGACAATAATCTGACAATATCTGTTCTACATGGATCTGGTAAAGGATCTCAAACAAGGAAAACGAAGAGCCATCGCAAGAGCCATATCGATAGTTGAAAACGACGAAAAAGAAGCAAGAAACCTCATCAAAAAAATATTCAAAAGTTCCGGCAAATCCATAACTATTGGCATAACCGGTCCTGCAGGCGCGGGCAAGAGCACCCTGATCAACAAGACAAGCATGCAACTCAACAAGCTAGGGTGCAAAACTGCCGTTCTTGCAATAGATCCGACAAGCCATCTCACCGGAGGTGCAATCTTGGGCGACCGCGTAAGAATGACCGAATCAACAGATTCTGGTACCTATATCCGCAGCATGGCGTCAAGAGGTGCAACAGGCGCAGTATCTCTTGCACTACGAAACAGCGTGAGGGTATTGGAGTTTGCAGGGTTTGATCCGATAATCATAGAAAGCGTTGGAGCAGGACAAACCGAGGTTGACATATCGCGTGTTGTAGATGTCACTGTAGTTGTATTCAATCCAAACACTGGAGACAGCATTCAAACAATAAAGGCAGGCCTTACTGAGATTGGAGACATTTATCTTATCAACAAGAGCGACCTGCCTGGTGCAAACCAGTTATTTGACTCGGTACGTGATTTCATTGGAATGTCTGGAAACAACCCAACGGTCATGATGACTTCGACCAAGTCAAACAAAGGCATGGCGGAATTTGCAAAGAAACTTCAGGAACTGATGGAGTCAAGGACAAAGTCAAAGAAGCAAAAGGAAGCGCAACGACTTGATCTGGAGCTGCGAGATATTGTTTTAAATAATGTCAAAAACAAAGTGAGCAACATGCTTGATTCAAGCAACACTTATGCTAAATATCTAAAGAAGGTGCAAGGAAAGACACTTGATCCTTTCGAAGCTGCAGACAAGATATCTAAATTGGTAAAGTGATAAACATGGCGGACAAGATAAAGACTGATTCTAACATTCCAGTAAAGCGCTTCTATGACTCTAAGGTAAAGCCAAAAAGCAAGACAGAAGAGCCTGGCAAATATCCGTTTACAAGAAGCATACATCCAGGCATGTATCGGGACAGACTGTGGACCATGAGACAGTATACCGGTTTTGGCACCGCCGCCCAGACAAACCAGAGATTCAAGTATCTTCTTGAAAGGGGGCAGACAGGTCTCAGCATGGCATTTGACCTGCCAACGCAGATAGGATACGATGCAGACGATTCTCATGCAGAGGGCGAGGTAGGAAAGGTAGGCGTCTCTATCACATCACTCAAGGACATGATGACATGCTTTAACGGAATACCACTTGACAAGGTAAGCACATCCATGACAATCAATGCGACCGCATCAACTTTACTCTCACTCTATATTGCAACAGGAGAGTCGCAGGGAGTAAAAAGCGAGCAACTCCGGGGAACCACCCAAAACGACATACTGAAGGAATACATCGCAAGAAACACCTACATCTATCCCCCGAGGCCATCGATGAGACTGATTGGGGACATGATCGAATACTGCTCGAAAAAAGTACCGCAGTGGTATCCGATATCGATATCCGGGTATCACATGAGGGAGGCGGGATGCAACGCAGTTCAGGAAGTAGCGTTTACGCTTGCAAATGCAATAGAATACATTGAAACATGTGTTGACAGGGGGCTCAAGATTGACGCGTTTGCACCAAGACTGTCGTTTTTCTTTTGTTGCACAAGCGAGTTTCTGGAGGAGGTTGCCAAGTTCCGGGCTGCAAGAAGAATCTATGCAAAGATAGTAAGGGACAGATTCCATGCAAAAGACAAAAAATCCATGCAGCTGAAATTCCATGTTCAGACAAGCGGTGAGTCGCTGACTGCCCAGCAACCCGACAACAACATTGTAAGAGTGGCGGTACAGTCTATGGCCGCAGTACTTGGAGGATGCCAGTCGCTTCACACAAACTCAAAAGACGAGGCTCTGGCGTTGCCTACCGAAGCCGCAGTAAAGATTGCGCTAAGGACGCAGCAGATTGTGGGGCATGAAAGCGGAATCACAAAGACAGTGGACCCGCTTGCAGGCTCGTATTACGTTGAGGCTCTCACTGACAGAATAGAAGAGGAGGCGCTAAAATATCTCAAGAGGATAGACCGGATGGGAGGCTCACTTGCAGGAATAGAAAAGGGCTTCTTCCAGTCTGAAATACGCCAGAACGCGTACAGGCTAAAAAAAGAGATAGACAGAAACGAGAGAGTAATCGTAGGGGTCAACAAGTTTACCGATTCAAAGGAGGAAAAACCAGAGATAATGAAGATAGACGACAGCATTCAGGTAATGCAGGTTCAAAACCTAAAGGAGCTTCGCGGCACCCGGGACAACAAAAAGACAGAGTCAGCCCTGTCTAGGATGAAAAGTGCTGCAGAAAAAGAAGAAAACCTGATGCCGTACATTCTGGACTCGGTGCGAAGCTATGCGACTCTTGGTGAGATAAGCAATACCTTTAGAGAAGTATTTGGAATATACCAACCAAGGGAGTCGTTCTAGAATGAGGATAGATCACGTCGCAATAGCTGTCAACAACCTAGATGATGCGGTAAAGGAGTACCAAAACGTGCTTGGAGTAAAAGACGTAGAGTTTGAGACGGTAGAGAGCGAGGGCGTTAGGGTGGCAATACTGCACCTGAATAATTCAAGAATCGAATTGATGGAGGCAACAAAGGATGCAAGCCCAATCAAAAAATTTTTGGAAAGCAGGGGAGAGGGATTGCATCACATTGCACTTGAAACTGAATCAATAGACGGGGAAGTAGACAGGATGAAAAATAACGGTGTAAGGTTCTTGGGAGAAGTAAGGCCGGGCTCGCGAGGCACAAAGATCACATTCATTCATCCGAAATCGCTTCATGGCGTTCTAA
The DNA here is from genome assembly GCA_028867785.1 of Nitrososphaerota archaeon. GTDB lineage: Archaea > Thermoproteota > Nitrososphaeria > Nitrososphaerales > Nitrosopumilaceae > Nitrosotalea. The sequence continues at coordinate 174,733 of JAGWFS010000001.1, read as the reverse complement.
CAGAGCTCTGCTCTCATCCAAAAAAATAAGAACTATAATTTCATTTACAATGTGACATGCATGTCACTCTACAATCTTTAGCGTGTCAGACGCAGTAATTATTCCTACAATCTTGCTCTGCTTTGAAACAAGGACACATTTCGAGTATCGTATCAGTGAGACCAGCGTCTTGACAGGAGTATCATAATCTACAATGGGTGGGCGCGGGTCCATTATCTCTGATATTCTTATCTTTTTTCTCTGTGTCTCGTCGTTGTCAATAAGGTGTTTTACTATTCCGTCCTCTGTTACCACTCCTACCACATCGCTTCCCTCAAAAACTGGTACTTGGCTGATGCCCAAGTCCTGCATCTTTTTTATCGCATCATTTAGCGTGTCGTTAGACCTTATCTTTACAATCTCTTTGCTGCAAATGTCTCCTGCCTTCATGGATGACTGGCTCTCAAGCGACCACAGGACTTCGAATATTTTTCTTGCAGTGGCATAGCTTGGCTGACACCTGCCGGACTCTATCTGGTTTATCATGGATGTGCTGACGCCCGTAAGGGAGGCAAGCTTTTGCTGTGTCAGTCCTATTTTCAGTCTAGCCTGTTTTATTGATTCCAGCCGAGGTAGCATGTAATGCAATAAAATACAATCATTCGATATTTCAGCTTTCGCGAAAATATGCCGGGATTATCTGTCCCGACTCACTTTTCTCTTTGTGGATTTGGGCGTGTTTTCAAGTGATGCCTGTGCTGCTGCCAGGATTGCTATTGGAACCCTATGTGCTGACGCGCTGACATATGTCAATCCGGCTTTGTTGCAAAACTTGATTGAACGCGGGTCTCCCCCGTGTTCGCCGCAGACGCCAATCTCCAGGCCGCGCTTTACGTTTCTGCCCTTTGATATTGCAATCTTCATGAGGCTTCCAACGCCGTTTACATCAAGCGACTGGAACGGGTTGTCGACCATTATCTCTTTTTCAAAATATTGGGGGAGAAACTTGCCCTCTGCATCCTCTCTGCTAAAGCTAAACACTGCCTGGGTGAGATCATTTGTGCCAAAGCTGAAAAACTCTGCTACGGGGGCAATCTCATCTGCCGTCAGACACGCTCTCACAACTTCCATCATTGTGCCAAAATTCATCCGCAACTTGATCTTCTCCTTTGATTCCACATCGGATTTTATGGAATCGTAGATTTCCTTGATGTATCTTAGTTCGGAGATGTTTCCAACCTGTGGTATCATTATCTGCGGATGGACGTCGATTTTTTCTTTTGCAAGCTCGGCCGATGCTTCACAAATTGCCCTTATCTGCATTTCGTAGATTTCGGGATATGTTATTCCAACTCTGACCCCCCGGTGGCCCATCATGGGGTTCACTTCTGCAAGCTCCTTTGCCCTTTCGAAAACCTTCCGGGTTTGTGCAATCTCCTCTGATCTTGCCTGTTTTTCCAAAACGTGCATCTTGTTTATCAGTACCTCTATGTTTGGGAGAAACTCGTGTAATGGAGGATCTAAAAGCCTTATTGTAACGTGATATCCATGCATTATGGATAGGATCTCTTTGAAATCCTGTTTCTGTAGTATGCGGAGTCTTTCCAATGCTGTTTTTCGTTCCTCTGTTGTTTTTGACATTATCATCTCGACAAAAATTGAAAGCCTGTCTTGCGCATTGAACATCCTCTCTGTTCTGCACAGGCCTATGCCCTTTGCTCCGTATGTGCGTGCAAGCTTTGCAGCCTGCGGGGTGTCGGCGTTTGCACGTATTCCCAGCGTCTTGAATTTTTCTGACCATTCAAGTATCGTCATGAAATCCTCTGTCAGTCTCGGTTCTACAGTAGGTATCTCTCCAGTGTATACGCTGCCCGTGCTTCCGTCAATTGTTATCATGTCTCCCTCGCTTACTGTCTTGCCGTCTGCAAGAAACTGTTTTGCGTTGTAATCTATTCTAATTTCAGCACAACCAACAATGCACGGTTTTCCCATGCCTCTAGCTACCACCGCAGCATGTGATGTTTTTCCGCCCCTGCTTGTAAGAATTCCTGCAGACGAGAAAAATGCCGGTACATCCTCCGGCTTTGTCTCCTCTCTCACAAGTATTACACGTGTTCCTCCCTCGCCTGCGCTTGCGGCTCTCCTGACGTCAAATATGACTATGCCCGATGCTGCCCCAGGCGATGCCGGTATGCCTCTAGTTATGGGGCTGAATCTTTTTGTAGCTTCAACATCGATTGTTCTGTGCAAGATCTGGTCAAGATCTTCCGGATGAAGCCGCAAGACGGCGCGCTCTTTTGTTATCAGTTTTTCTTTTACCATTGAAACCGATGTTCTAATCATTGCCGCCGCATTCATCTTGGCAGAGCGGGTCTGCAGCAGGTAAAACTTGCCTTTTTCTACAGTGAATTCTATGTCCTGAGGTTCCTTGAAGTGTTTTTCAAGCTTGGCACAGGTGGCAAGCAACTGTTTGTATGTTGCAGGCATGTCTTTTGACATCTGGTCTATTTGCTGCGGCGTTCTGATTCCTGCCACTACGTCTTCTCCCTGCGCATTGACAAGGTATTCGCCAAAGATTTTTTTCGAGCCGTCTGAAGGGTCTCGTGTAAAGACAACTCCTGTCGCGCTGTCGTCTCCCATGTTGCCAAATACCATGGTGACCACATTTACTGCAGTGCCACTTGAGACATCCTTTGAGATCTTGTATTTCTCCCTGTATACTACTGCCCTCTCACCCATCCAGCTCTTAAATACGGCCTCTATTGCAAGCCCAAGCTGTATGTAGGGATCTTCTGGAAATTGCCGTCCGTGCTCCTGACAGATTGACTTGTACTTGGACACTATGTTTTTCAGTGACTCTACATTTAACTCGAAATCCTGCCGTGCGCCCTGGCTGTTTTTTGCATCATGTAACACGGCATCAAATTTTTTATCATCAATGCCAAACACTACCTTGCCAAACAACTGGACAAACCTTCTGTAGGAATCCCATGCAAATCTTGGATTCTTGCTGGAATCGGCAAGCCCGACAACCGTCCTGTCGTTTAATCCCAGGTTGAGAATTGTATCCATCATGCCAGGCATTGATGTTGCGGCACCAGATCTTACGGACACAAGAAGAGGGTTTTTTTCAGAGCCCAAGTTCTTGCCCGTCTTTTTCTCAATTTTTTGTATGTTTCTTCTTACTTCGACCATAATGTTTTTTGGCAGCTTCTTATTGTTTTCGTAATATTTCGTGCAAACTTCGGTTGTTATGGTAAAACCTGGCGGCACTGCAAGGCCGAGTCTTGTCATCTCCATCAGGCCTGCGCCCTTTCCGCCAAACAACTTCTTGTTCTTGCCGTCTCCCTCGTTAAAAAAATAGACAGACTTCACACAAGAGTACTGTTACAGTAGCATATCAAATTTTCAGTTTTCTGTTAATGCAAGCACAAATTCTTCTATTGTCTTTTTCCAGTTTTTTGCCTTGACTATGCCGCTTGCCACAAGTATGCCGTATGCTCCAAGATCAAGTGCCCTTGCAACATCGTCTCCCGAGACAATTCCTGCGCCACAGAGCAGCCGCGTAGAGTTTTTTGCATTTTTGACGGCTTTCACCGAGTCTGCTATGACCTCGGGCCTCTCCTTTGAAACTGCCTTGCCGCTTCCTATCAGCTCAGGCGGTTCTATCGCGATATAATCGGGCCCTAACTTTGCATATCTTCCTGCCTCGCTTACATCCTTTACGCATACCACTGATGTCATCTTCAAATTCTTCAGCCTCGAGACAAGCTCCTCTATCTCTTGTGGTGATATCCTGTGCTCGCTGTGGTTGATTAGGGAGCCACTGACTTTGGATTTTTTCAAAAGTTCTGGGACTGCAAAGCCTGTAGTACTTCCAATTTTTGCAGTGTCAACATGCTGGGAAAATACTGTGACCGGTAGCTTTACCACTTCGGATATCAGGTGGTTTGGAGGGCAAACGACAATCTTTGTCTTGTATTTCTTGGCAGCCTTTGAGGCCGCCTCTGCTAATCGGATTGATCTAGAACCTGAAATCTCCTCGTAATTTTTAAAGTTGATTATAAACAAGTCCTTTCATCTGGATTTTGTTCTGTCTTATATATCAAGAGATTGTTATGATGGGTAACACGATGGAAAGATCTGACAATTCCATGACGGAACAAAAATACTGTCCGCTGGGTTAGACCATGATAATGCACAAGAATCTGGAAGTAAATAATATGTTGACAGAACCTATGGAGATCAGACGTATATACTTGCAAAACAATTAGAGGTTATGACAACTGAAAAGGCAGAGGAAACTTCCGCAGTAGAAGGGATGACCAAACAAGAAATGGCCAAAATAATAAAAACTGCCAAAAGCGAATCCGAGTCTTCAGAAAAAGAGAGAACCGTTTCAGTCTGCGATTCAATGAAAGCCAACACATCGAAAATAATTCAAAAGATAGAATCAAACCTTCCAATTCGCGTACATCTCTATACGGATCTTTACACGAAATACTTGCACACCATGGATGACCTTTATAGTACGTGCTATATGTCACAAAAGGGATTTTTTGACAAGTTGGGAATGAACGAGGCATACGCTCAAGCCTCCAATGCTTATTTGAAATCACTCACCAACATGGCGCTGTCTCAAATTGATATGAATACAAATTTTGCAAAGATTTACGTGCAATTCAGGCTAGCAGCCATAGACTCGTATGATAAAACAGTCCATTTCATGATGGACATCTATGCAAGAGTCTGGAATCAGTTTAATTTATACAACAAGAAACAGTTGTAAATATCCTTCATATGGGCAACTGGGTCTTGCCTATCTTTTCTTTTCAATCTTGTAATTGTTATACCATCCAGTATTGAGCCATCGGTGAACATTACACGCGTTTGGTGTACCGCATTCGGGACAGTTCTTGTTATCTGTTTGTTCATAAGAGTCATATTTTTCCCAAACAGTAACCATGCATCTTTTCTGTCAGTCTTAAATATCAATTTTATGAGTGTGCTAACAATCTGATCCGCAGATAGTCTGTGGGTTTACCATCTGTTGTACGAGAATACAAAAGGCCGTTTTGGAAAGGTGTGATAATTTAGGATACCAGCAGCCTGCCGCATTTTGAGCACCTGATGTGGAACATTTCCATGTATACCTGCTCTTTTGTATCTGCCTCAATGCACTGTTTGCCTCCATCTTTGCAAAAGTGGCAAAATTCCTTCTTCATCATATATATCATATCACGCTTTAGTGATATAAAATTAATTAGTTTGGATGAGTATATTATATCATAGTACAGTATATCACTGAAGCCTCACAAGAAGGTAGGAAGCCTATCTGTAAGCATGCATATCAAATAACCGACGTCAGTTCGGGCGAGGTCGTTTGCAGCAAGTGCGGATTGGTTCTGACAGAAAAATCTGTTGATACTGGCCCTGAAACAAGAAGTTTTGATCTTGAAGAATTTACGGCAAAAGCCAGGACCGGAGCAGGGTTTACTCTGGCCTTTCATGACAAGGGTCTATTTACCTTCATCGGGTCACAGAACCGTGATGTAACAGGCAAGATCCTGACAGCAGACATGAAATACAAGTTACGACGCTTGCGGGTGTTGGATAGTAGGAGCAAGATGTATAGCAGGACATCAATAGTAGCCTTTAGTACTCTGGATTCTATTAGTACCAAACTTGTAATCCCTAATGCGGCAGTGGAAGAGGCAGCATACATATTTCGCAAGGCAACGGCAAAGGGTTTAACCCATGGACGCAATACTGTGGCCTTGTTGTGTGCCTCTCTTTATGCCGCATGCAAGGAGTCCGACGTACCAAGAACTCTCAATGATATTGCAGATGCGGCCAACATACGAAAAAAAGATCTTGCACGAGATTATGCCGTTCTCATTAAAGCATTGGAGTTACAATTACCACCATTTAACGCCTCCGAGTTTGTTGGCAGAATAGCTGCAAGACTTGAAATAGGCGAGAAAAGCAGCAGGGACGCTATCAAGATATTGTCAGAGGCATCTGAAAAAGAGGTATCTGCGGGAAAAAACCCGATTGCACTTGCTGCCACTGCTCTCTATCTTGCATGCGTACAGAATAATGAAGACAAAACCCAGTCGGAGATAGCAAAGGCTGCGGGAATAACGACAGTTACAATTAGGAACCGACTTTACTCCCTGCGAAAACTACAGGGGCAGACTTGAATCATATTCTCTTTGAGGCAAGACCGGAATATCGCTTTACTAATGCGTAGAAGGTCAATCCCAGTATGAGCCCGTAGAGAAGATGCACGAGAAGAGCACCTGCCAGCAAATTTGACATGATGTCTCTTGCCACATTCTCGATTGTTATGGGATTTGTTCCTTTCAATGTGAGTTGCAGCAATTGCTGCAGGTATGGCTCTATGCCTAGCCGAGAGATTGGATTGAAAAGGGCTAGAAACGTAATAAAGCCGGCACCAATCCCAAATGATATTGTTTGACTTTTGCGCCTAAGATCAAATATCTCAGAGACAGACATTATAGTGCCAAATGCAGCACCAATGGCAGTTCCAGTTATCAGATGCGCCATCAGGCCGATTACAAAGATATCACGTGTGTCTCCAATATAATTTCCCAATATTACTCCTAATATGGACAGGTGTATGCCTGTTGGCAGATTGGATAGGTACTCCCCCAAAAATATTGGTACCAGTACAGAGAAAGAAGCCGCGCAACCTGCAATTGTACCAAGTCTTATGACCTGTCGTCTTTCTGCTGCGATTCTATCGCTCTCTTTTTTTGTAGGAACAGCTATTCTGTTTTGTTTGAAAAGGAACAGCAAAATTAATCCACCGGAAAGAAAGGGCAGAGTGTATTGATAGAAGGTTAGTATAGTTTTACTGTCTGACTTGCCTAATAGAAAAAACGGTAACGGAAGCAAGATATACAAAACAACGACCAGCACTACAATCAGTGAACTGCTTACATTCCAACTGACATGTGTAGTTGATGCCATGTTGATATGATACATTACGTGAATCTACTATTTACGCAATTTGTCATTATTGCAGTAAATTATTTTTCAGCTAGTAATCTAATCATCCCATGTTGCTTGATGCAAAACGAATGATCTGTTCTAAATTATTTTCCATAGTTATAGCTAGAGCGGTCAGTTACCACCCATTTAGTCTAGACTGACCTGAAGACCAATGCAAGAAAGCCTATCAGTACGCCTGCCCATAAGATGCCGGCACCCTCCCAGAAGGAGAGCAGGTCGCTGCCTCCGCCATATCCATTTGTTTCTGGATGTATTACAAATATGGTTATCAGGCAGGCGGCAAGCATTATTGCCACTGCTGCCGGCAGGTACTGGGGATGTTGTTTCCTTACAAGTCCAGGTCCTGGGGGATCGTACATCATGTATTATACGTATTGCATGAATATACAGATATCGCAAGTTTTGTTAATCATACATACGATTATTTATTAAAATTATGTATGGACATAAATTTAAAGCTGGATATATTATATAAATGAATTATCTCGGATCCAATGGAACACAATGGCAATCAATAATGCAGGTTGGGACTTGCCAAACCATTATATGAAGAAAAATCTGCTTTCAGACAAAACAGGAGCAGATGATAACATATGATGGAACAAGATAAGAAATCAATCAAGACTAGGTTAGTCATTCTTGCCATACTGTCTGCAGTTTTTATCCCAGTCTCGATTGGATGGTACGATACACTTGATTCTCATTGTAAACAAAACACGTCAGAATTAACCGACATCAGGCCCTTGTCAGGACAGAACGATAGGGACTGTCACAGCAATTATGATTTTCACTGGGCAGTATTTTTTGGTGTCAACGGAGTTATCTTTGGGCTGCCCATAGTTGCCTTTGTTCTTGTTGCAAAGAAAAATAGAAAACATTAATCAAAATACAGGGCATGCTAACTCTTTCAAGAGTCTTTTTATTTTAGGCATGCGTATAATAATGCGGATAGCAAATCCCAAGAAGAAACATCGGTATGGATACTCCCAGCTGATGAACAGTTGGTTATGGGACTAGCTGCTTGGCTCTAAAGGTTTGCTATCCTGTCATGATGAAAATTGCTGAGATTCTGTGATGTGTTTAACCTGAAATAGTATGGATTCCTATGAATATCATGCCATCAGCATACATCTTGTTGAATACAAAACCGGATGCTGAATTGGAAATAATACACAAAATCAAAGATTTAATGAATGCGTACAATCAGATTGCAGAATACGAGATTCATGGTGTATATGGCGTATACGATATGATTGTAAAAATAGAATGCCCTGAGATGGAAAACTTGAGATATGTTCTTGGCAAAATAAGAAGGGTGGACAAGGTGATCTCAACTATCACAATGCTAGTCATTGAAGAGCAGGAATTATAGCCGTGTTCAAAGGATTTTACCGCGCAAAAGAGGCTTGTTTTGCTCCATTTGTGAATGAACCTTTCAATGGATTTAATTTCAACGAAACCATCTGTTATGTGAGGTAATGGGTCTGTCAAGTCCATATTCGTTGTTTCACGCCTACGACAAGATAATCAATCAAAAGAGATCCGGAGGGACCTTCTCACTTGGTATCGTGATACTTGTAATTGGAGCAGCTGCAGGATTTGGCCTACAAAATGTTCTGATACTTTATGGCATGGCAGCAGCAGGCACTGCCATCATGATATCATCATTTCTTATGATAATCCGACAATATGAAAGGGCGGTAATTCTGAGACTTGGGAAATACAAAAAGCAGGTAGGTCCAGGTGTTCAGACAAGACTGCCGTTTGCTGATAACATTTTGGTAGTGGACATACGGGAAAGGGTCAGGGAATTCAAGGCTGAGAGAATGCTGACAAAGGACAACGTGCCTGTTACAATTGACGCCATACTGCGGTACAAAATAATTGAACAGAGGGCGAATGATGCGATACTAAATGTAGAAAATTTCAACGACATGATACAGCAGGTATCTCAGACTACGCTACGAAACAACATCGGTTCCTCGCAGTTTCAAGACGTATTATCAAAAAGGGAGGAAATCAACCAACACATCAAATCAATAATTACAAATGAAGCGTCTAGCTGGGGCATCGAAGTAACGGGCGTTGAGATCCGCCAAGTGATAATACCGCAGGAACTGGAGGCTGCTATGTCTATGCAGGCCCAAGCAGAGCGGGAGAAAAATGCACGAGTCACATATGGCGAGTCAGAGGTGCTGGTAGCAAAAAAATTTGAAGAGGCGTCAAGAGTATACGCGGACAATCCTGTGGCCTATGCTCTAAGACAATCCAACATGTTGTACGAGTCAATCAAAACGCAGGGCAATACCATTGTCATGATACCAACGGAAGCCCTCAACCCGATGGGGTTTGGAAACCTGGGTATGACTGTGGCCTACCTGGACAGTACAAAAAAGGCGGCACAGTCAGTTGGCGCTGAAAAGAAAGCGTCTGAGAACAAAGAAAAATAATGACAATAAAACTGCATGGAACAATACGAACATCGTCTTGTTTCGCAGGAGCTTTACCTTATCCGTAGTAGCTGCGGTAACAACGTAAGTGGTTCCGTCTACCCAAACAAACCAGCAGGAGTTTTTACTACATGCCAGTTCTTCCTATAAGTTTTAAGGTTAATGTATTTTTGGTTAAAAAACGGAGCAGTTTATCTGAGTACATTTCTCTCTATGCATTCTGGAAATCGCTTTGATATTCGATTATTAAATGAACTCAGATAGTATACAGATACAAGTTCTAACAGGTCTGAACTTGTTGTGTACTATTCCATTCTTTTGTAAATTGCCTTAAAGTCCTCTGCAATCAGGTATGCGGTATTTTGAATATGTGTAACTTCGGTCATGTTTGATTTTCCCCTAGCCATCTGCCTCATCTGAGTCATACATTTGTGAATGTGATGATGATCAGGTGGATTGTCAGCAGACCATGCCTGAAAACATTCTATAAAGTCAAGGCAAAAATTCAAGACAATCGATTCCCAGTCTTTTGTATTAATTGGATACCCTATACCTTTGGCAACTATGCGAAATTCATTGCTCCTATCAATAAGAAGCATCTGCAAGGATTTGTGCGCTTTATTCAAATCATAATTATCTAGCGCGCTTGAGCCTTGCATGGTATCATTACGTAGAAATTGTATTTTAAGATGGAGTTAGAGAAGAAATTGGTCCTCATAGCTTTCATATTTGTCAATATAAGTCGGTAGGAGAACAGATTACTGCTTGGAGGGAAAAAGGAGATTAAACATAGTATGACAAGCCATATGGGGATTTCTAGGCACAAATGAAGAGCGTCTTTTTACTTTTACAGAAATAGAAATCCCTAAACTCCATAAACTTGAATTTATCTTCATCTTTGAATCAGTATTCTATCTTACGACCATTACGGGGCAGCTGGCATGATGCATCACCTTTTGTGAGACACTACCAATTAACAATTCTTGAAAAGATGACCTGCCTCTTGTTCCCATAATGATAAGATCGTAACTTTTTGCTTTTGCTATGTCGATTATGGCCTTTGCAGGGTCGCCTTGCATTATAGTTATCTGTATAGGCACATTGTTTTTTGCAGCTTCAACCCTGTGTTTTTCTAGCGTTTTCATAGCCTTGTCTTTGACATCATCGATTATCTCAAAGGTATTGGCGCTGTCTCCTCCTACCTCACATTGTATCACATGAACTAGATCCATCTTTGAACTACATTTTTGAGCAAGATAGATTGCTCTCTGAAATGCTTTATTTGCAGATTCCGAACCGTCCACTGCTACCAGTATGCTTGAGAACATTGGATTGATACGCAACCGTGGCTAATATTGTTGATCTAGTTTATCCGTATGAAGTAACCTTTTTGTGTTAGTTTGTCCATATTACAAATAAGACTAGAAAAAACCACATTTGGTGGGCTATGAACCCATCATGGTAGAAATTTATTCGAGTCTTCAATTTTATTTCTTTTCCCATTTCTTGCAAATTGTATCATATCAAGACCTGCCAAGCTTGTAAATTGAAATTTAACACTAAAATGGGAATCTGAAATCTTCCTTGATCTTCTCTAAAACAATGTGAGTGTTTGTCCTGTAGACTGAAGGGTTATCCAGTAATTCTTTTGTAAATCTGCCCAGCTCGCTTGTATTTTTGAAGCTTCCAACTATTATGCAGTCAGAGGTTCCAGTAGTATCGTATACCTCATATATGTTGGAAATTTGCGCCATTTTTTTTTCAATTTCTGCTAGGTTCTTGGTTACTGTTATCTCTATTATGGCAGTTATGTCATAACCAAGTTTCTTGTGGTCTACAACTAGAGAGTAGTTCTTTATGATTCCCCGAGATTCCATGTCTTTTATTCGTTTGAGCACGGTGTTCGGTGAGATTCCAAGAATGCCGGCTAGTTGATTGTACGAACGTCTTGAATTCTTTGATAGTTCACCAAGTATTCGTTCATCGATCTCATCAAATGTCACACTAATATGCATGATTATATAGTAATTAAGTATTATTAGGTATGTTCATGTAATAAAATATTAGTTATCCGTATATTCATCCTCAATGTATTGTAATACATGCAAGTTCATTCAAGAAAACCTGGAGACACAGAAAACCAGGGGAAATCCCGTAAACTGTATGGATGGATAGGAGTCGCCATAATTGTGGTTGCAATACTTGTAGCCATAGGCATAGTAAGCATCCACTATGCAGGGGGCAATTACCTCAGTCAGATATGTTACCCCAAGGGAGCGCATCTCTGTTTCTTTCCAAAAATAACGGTACCATAGGAGGATCGAAATAGAAAATGCAATCTCCTGTTGCCAGACATAACTATGCTTGGCTTCCAGTGTTGCGTAAAGGAACTTGCTGGTTTTGCCAGGCATCATGTGAGCAATTCCGATACACCCATGAAGAGTGTGTATTGAGTTATTTCAAAAGAGCAAGGCACTAAATTTATGATGTTACCAATATGCCACATTTTTAGATTTTCCATTTCAACACGGCCAAGTGATGGCAATCATTCCAGTTCTTATAACTTAGCGGTAAATTAGTGAGAATAGTCTGTACGCTTCTGATCTTCAGAATCAGTATTGAATTCCCCTATATTTTCATAAAAATGATTATTTCGGCAGAGTTATTGTAAAGATAGTAGGATTTGGATTTACAGATATTGTTCCACCATGTTGTTCTATAATATTTTTACAATATGGCAATCCAAAACCTGTGCCATTTTTTTAGTGGTAAATAACGGGTCAAAAATTCTAGGCATAATCTCATACGGAATTCCTTCTCCAGAATTCTCCACTTCTACAATCACTTCATGTTTGTCTCCTTGCTTCTTACGGTTATTTTTCCAACGTTTCCCATTGCTTCAATAGCATTGGTAAAAAGATTCATGAATGCAACTTGAATCTTTGAAGGATCGCATCTACAAACTATATCTTTCACTGGCAATCGTATATCTATAGTATCAGGTTTTTGGGCAAGGCTTATTGCATCTTTTAAAATCTAAAACTGTTTACTAATTTTTGTCTAGCCGGTGGATTCTTTCAACGATTCGTTCTTCTGACTCTGAAATTTCTCCGACAAAAACAAAGTGCTATAGATTCCAACCAAGGTGCCAAAAAGAATGTGCAAAATACCGCGCCTATGGTTATTGCTGTAAGCATATGTGCTATGAACCCAAACAGTGTAGCCTGGAGACCATGTAGACCCAGCGCCAGTCCTATCATGGTATGAAAAGCCCAGGGGCTTAGATGAAAACCAATGTCGCTGATTGCTGCAAATGGTGCAAGAACTAGTAGCCCGCCTATGAAGCCTGCTTCAGTACCAACTAGAGCTTTCGCATAAATCTCTTGGCTTGTTACCACAAGTTATTTACGCGGTTCAAGTATTTACGCAGTCGGCAAGGTACTATACGGACCGGCTGTTGCAAATTCTAATTTTTCCCATGTTACATCGTAGTTATATTGAACTTCGACGTACTATACGACTAAGATGGCATTTGATCCAGTCTGTGGCATGGAAGTGGATGAAGGGCAAACGAGTTTGAAATCGACTGTTGGCGGAAGAGACATTTATTTTTGTTGTTCCAACTGCAAATCGCAGTTTGACTCTGACCCATCAAAGTTCTTATTCGACTTTAGCTGATACTTGCCCAAGGACATTTGGTTATGGAATTATCGGTAGTGGAATCTCCGAAAGTACTGGTCAAGCAATTCTTTGGAAATAACGCAAAGTCGTATGATAAAGTAGTAGGCATTACAACCTTTGGTAAAGATTCGCATTGGAAAGAAGAGATCATGACAAGAATCCCCAAGTGTGGTTCAATACTTGATCTTGCCTGCGGAACTGGAATACTGACATTCAAAATTGCAGAGAAATTTCCAGACGCAAAGATAACCGGGGCCGACATCACAGAAGAGTATCTCCTGCTGGCAAAGGACAAGACTACCTCATGCCACAAGATCTCGTTTTTACTCTGTGATGCCGAAGATCTACACCTTGATGATGTCTTTGATTGCATTACATCCTCCTACATTCCAAAATATTGTAATCCGCAGATTCTGGTGGAACGATGCCTGCAACATATGAGTGCTGGTGGCAAAATCATCTTGCACGATTTCACTTATCCAAAAAACAAGGCCGTAAGGCTTTTGTGGAATCTTTATTTTGTTACGCTCAACATGATTGGATTTTTTACACCGAGGTGGAAAGATGTATTCAGACATCTTCCAAAATTAATCAGGTCAGCCGACTGGGTCGAGCAATACAAGGATGCCATGGAAAGAAAAGGATTGAGCGTAGAGGTCACGTATCTAACTATAGGCTGTTCAGCTATCCTTGCAGGCACAAAGAAAGTCTAGCCTTATCTCCTCTGATACTTGAAACCAGACCAAATCATCAAACAAGATCTCGTATTCTCTGGTGATGGTCTTTTTTGCTGGATCCACGTCAATCGTTTTAGGTCTCCTTTGTACCTCTATCCTGTTAATTCGAAGTATCCTCCCTATGCTCTCCTTTTTTTGTAAAAGCGCGGCCATCACTTGCTTTGGAATGTTTTTAGAATCAAATATTACAAATGCACGAAGTATTGGAAATCTGTCATATCCAATTACTGCCTTTCTTGCATATCTTGTACCTGATATCGGATTTTGTTCGATGATTTTGAGATAGACCGGCTTTTTGATGATATCTGATATTGTCTGTTCGACATAGCCTACCGGAGCCTCGAGCAATATCCTTCCAACCTCTTCTATCTCAGCTTCCATGTTATCATAATGGCTTTGTTTGAGTTAAACATATCTTGATACTAGATATGAAAATGTTGCGGCAATGACTCCAGCACTTACCATCTTCAAAATGATTTCTTCTCTATGTGTATTAATCTGGACTTGAGATCCATGCAGAAGCGTCTTGTATCTTCTTGATGTTTTAATTAGGATAAAACTTAGTGCGCCAGCAATGCCAGACAGGATCAACGCATCAAAGGAGATTGTATCTATCTGGATTGCGCATCCCGCAAAGACTGGGAGCACTCCCCATGATATGACAAAGACAGTATTGTTGTGAAATCTGCCCTTGAATAATTCCAGATTGTACGCAAAAAGTAAAAAAGTCTCCGCAATTCCTATCGGAAACAGTACAGGCGAGTCCAAAAATGCATAGTAGAGGCCAATGGTGCAGGCAACTGACAAGGACAACAAAGAAGCTATCAGAATCTTTTTTTTAGGCAAGACTCCCCACGGCTTGCTTTTGCTTCCCAATGCGTCTAGGCAGTGAGCCGATACTCCAAGAGCAAGAAAATACAAGACACATATTGCAACAAGCCTTTCTGCCGAAAAATTTGTAGCAAATGAACCCCACGCCGCAAACGAGACGACCATTCCAGTGTACGGCAAAAACAAGATCCCGCAGCACAACCTGAAACCTTTTGGCCCAAATTTTGGAACAAACCATTCAGAAAGTCTGTCTTTTTGCAATGTAATTTTATAGCTTTGATTACTTATATCCTAGATAGGTATCTGGAATTTTTGTTGGATATGAATTTGAGAAAAACCTGCTGTTAATGAGTGAAATAGTAGCAATTCCATTTCATGTGGGGGATTGATTCTAGACTGTGTTGCAGACAATGTAATTGGGTGTGTTCTTGCGGTATGTGCGGTAGAAGTACATGTATTGTAGAAATTACAATGCATATTCCAACCGATGTTAAAATTGCCAGAATTATAATAACTGATTTTTTCACAACATAATAACGCCTGTATTGATGTTAAAGATTATTACAAATCCTAGTCGTGTTTGCAGACTCAATTTCCTCCTCAACGACGTGTATTTTTGCGGCCCTCGTGACCGTAGATGTATGATGAGAAGTTGATGTATGCGGTCAGACATGCTATTGACTTCGTATTTTGTCCAATATCTGCTTGATTTCATTCTCTACAGATATTGTTAATTTGCCGCTCTTTTTCAATACCCAGTCTTCTGTCCACTTTTGTAACGCAGCTAGTTCTGCCTCGACTGTCTTTCCGTGATTTCCTAGGCGCTGATAATTGTATTGCCGCATCATGGCCTTTTCTAGATCTTTCATACTATCTTATAGTTTTACTTGGCTTTTAATTTTAAAAATTACGAGTTTGGACTGGAGTGAATATGCCGGTTGAGGATTAACTCATAGGGTTTGATTCATCAAACAGATTCAGGATGGTTATTACAGGGCCCTATTTGCGGTATAAAATGCGATCTGGCGCATCATGCAGTTTGATTATGAGAGATTTATCGGTGTAATCAAACTCGGCTTTGACTCTGAGGTCATCAAATACATTCTCATAAAATGTCTTAAAGTAAATTGACCAGTTTTCTCCCATGTCGTGCTGCATGATTATGACAAGACTTTGGTTTTGTTGGTGTTCAGTCAGGTGAAATCCCGAGCGCTCTGCCCGGCCCTTTATTATTGAGAGCCATTCTTGAAGATCATGCTTTCCTTTCATGTAATGCGTGATGTCTTTTGCCAAGCGTTTTGAGATTTGAGATATGACGTTTACCACCGTATCTTGGTCCAGTTTTTCAAAAAGCTCTATCAGAAAGGGTTTTGGCATGACTACCCAACCAGCTTCTGCAGCATTAATCTCCCACTCCAAGAAAGAGTCCACTATCTGGCTTACAAGCGCATTTGTAGTCATATTCTTTTTTGTTGCTATTTTCTTTAGCTTATCCACTGAAGACTTGGACAACCGCAATGTCAAAGACTGTGTGTCTTGCCTGCTTGCATCCCTCCCTAGTATAATATCACGTTTCAATGCTAAAGGCTTGTTGGTTTGTAATTTGCTATATTAAATATATCATTGACCAATTATGATGCAAGAAACAAATCTTGTACTGTATTGCTTATTTGCACTATATTTCTTGCATAAAAATACAAGGCTTTTTTAGTTTGGATTCCAAAGTCATCATAAAATGAAGGTTCTGATAGTAGAGGACAACAACCAGACTGCAATGCAGTATCAACTTGCACTTGAGGAGCGAAATCATGATGTTGTCGTCACGCACAATGGTGAAGAGGGGTGTAATGCTTATACAAAAGCTATGAAAGTGGAAACTTCACAGCAAAAAAATAATCTGCCATTTGACGTCGTAATCCTTGACTATAGACTACCAGTAAAGAACGGCATCCAGGTTGCAAAGAAAATTACCACAAAAAATCCCAAACAGAAAATAGTTTTTGCTACGGGACACCTAAAAGAGATCCTGTCAGACGAGGTAAGAAACCCGGAGATCTCTTTGAAAGTTATGGAGAAACCATTTGAATTGGATGAATTTGTAAACAAAATAGAACTTTTTGCATCGGCGTAAGCTTCGTGCTAGAGATTTTTTTGCAAGAAAATTAACACAATAATCGGGAGGCAGGCCGTAAATCATGGCAATAAAAAATTATTAAATTCTATTTATGAAAATTGTTTGATTTTAAAATATGACAATATTGATATGTAGTAAAACTACATCCAAGAAAATGAACAGTAACACAAGCAATCTGTGTTATCGTTAAAAATCGAATCAAAAACAATGGGTGATAAAAGATAGTCATAGATTTGAGCAAAGCAACTAGAAAGACGCGTACCGTAAGTTATCGAATAGATATCGAGACCTTGGGTGAGATTTCAAAGGAATCTGCACTCAGAGAAACATCTACAAATGTTCTTGTCAACCAGATAATGCGCAAGTTCACTGATTTTGACAGGTATCAGCACAGAGTAGGGATAATCCCTTTTCCAAAAGAGGTTCTGACTTCAATTCTTGAAACGGCAAACGACGATCAGGTAAAGGCCTTTGCACAACAGGCTTTCAGGTTCCTCATAGAGACTGTAATACTTACACAGAAACAACAAGACCTGGCAGCAATCCTGCGTCTCTTAAAAGAATATGTCAAGGTGTCAGGTATTGCATCTGATCATATCATAAAGGACGGAAAAGACGTGATGGTAGTACAACATGACATGGGATTGAGATGCTCAGTGTTCACAAAAGAGCTTCTTTCTTTGATCTTTGAAAAGTTTGTAATATCAAGACCAGATTTTGAAGTAACAGATTCCTCGGTAATTGTAACTCTTGAGCTTCCCGAGAAGGTACGCTTGCACCTCAATACATTATAAAACACGATATGACTGCATTTTTTATACATAGTCTAAAGGCAACATTGGTCGTTTTGTTTGTGGCCATCTCGATGATATCTGTCTCAATACTTGCGGTTACAAGCTTCAACACTGCACAAAATTCCCTCAAAGAAAGAATAGACGCTCAGCTGCAGAATGAGGCAAAATACAGGGCGGAGCTTATCAAAAACATCTGGGACCTAAAAGTTGAACAGCTAACACTCCTTTCTTCAACAGGGTCGATTAGGGAATTTCTGAGTGGACATCAGTCCGTCAATACTGCTGAGCCAGGCACGATTGTGAAAATTGCCTCAAGCTTTTTGAAAGGAACTGACTTTTACAATCTGCAGGTAATGGATAAAGGTGGCAAGATAGTTTATGCCAACAACAAGGAACTGATTGGAAAGGATATTTCAAATAATAATATCTTCAAAACGGCCTTGCAACAGTCATTCTATTCACTTACAAAGGATCAGAATACTGGCAGACCTGCAATGGTCGTTGCAGTGCCAGTCTTCAATGATGCTGAAAACAATCCGGACGTAATCGGTGTCATGGAAGGCGAAAGAAGCCTTGCACTTGAAAACAACATCACCACAGACAGGGCTAACCTGGGCAGTACTGGGGAGACCTACATCGTTAACCAAGATATGCTCATGATCACAGATTCAAGATTTATTCAAAATGCGCCGATGAATGTAAAAGTGGATACATTGCCGATAAGAACATGTTTTGAAAAGGGGCTGGATTTTAGCAGTCAATTTACTGACCGCAAGACTGTTTCACAGGAATTTCGAAAACCCATGGAAGCCAAGGGCGGCATAGTGTATCCTGATTACCGAAATGTTCCAGTGTTTGGGGCTTCGTATTGCGAAAAAAACTCGGGCTTTGTATTGGTGGCAGAGATGGACGAATCTGAAATATACTCCCCCATAACACAACTTGGGGCCCAGTACGTGATAATAGGATCAGTTGTCGTACTTGCGGCAGGATTTATCTCATTTTTTGTAGCCAGATCGATCTCAAAACCGATTGCAAAATTAGCCAGTGTCGCTGAAAAAGTAAGCAAAGGGGATTTGGATGTACGTTTCGAAGAAACAAAAACGACAAATGAGGTTCAGAGACTATCGCATTCCTTCAAAACCATGGTGTTCAATCTGGGTGAGCTGATAAGGCAAGTCCAAGACTTGAACCGACAGCTGAGAATCTCAAACGAGGAACTCAAAATAAAGGACAAGATGAAAGATGAATTCATCAGTATCGCATCACATGAACTCAAAAATCCGGTCCAGCCTATTCTGGGTTTTGCATACCTCGCAAAGAAGGGAAAGATTCCACATGAAGAGGCATGGGACGGTGTTTTAGAACATGCGCGAAGATTGAAACGGTTGGCTACGGATGTTCTCGATGTTAGCAAGATAGAGAGTGGTTCACTCAATTACAAGATGGAAAAGATTAGGATAAATCAAGTGATAAAAGAAGTGACTGATTCGCTTAGAGTCAATCTGGGAAAGGATGTTTCAATGGTGACAAATCTTGATGGACGAGACATTGATATATTGGCAGACAGGGAACGCATTGTCCAGGTTCTTGGCAACCTCGTAGAAAACGCAATAAAATTCACAAAGCATGGTTCAATAAATGTTTCAAGCTTGGTTCATTCTGATTTGAACAAGGTGGAGATTACAATCAGCGATACCGGCGGTGGAATTTCTGGAGAGATCATGCCAAATCTCTTTGGCAAGTTTGTCACCATGAGTGTCAAAGACGGAATGGAGCACGGGACTGGCCTTGGTCTTTTCATAGCAAAAAAGATAGTCGAGGCACACAATGGTGAGATCCGCGCTTATAACAGCAAGGAGGGGGCCACGTTCGTAGTCACCCTGCCAATAAACCAAGCAAGAACATAGATCTGCGTTTAGAACAGGAAACTAATTTCTCTCGACTACCTCGATGAGATCTTCGAGGTCAAACGGCTTTTCAATAAACTCTACACCGTGAAGCTCTTTTAATGACTCAATCAGGGCTTCCTTGAGATACGCTGAAGCAAACAGTATCCTCTGCCCGGGGTTTGTTGCGCGAATCTGTTTTGCAAGGTTTAGGCCGTCCTTTTTTGGTATTCTGTAATCCACAATAACGATGTCAAATGGCTTGTCTGATTTGGTGCTCGTACTGTACTCATTGTATGTTTTCAGACAGTCTTCGCCATCGTTTGTGGTGATAACCTGGTGATCCCTGTCTTCCAAGGCAATCTTGTACTGTAAAGCGGTATGTCGCACGTCTTCTGCAATTAGAATCTTCATTACTTGCATGACAGCCGCTTTGTTCTTAATTAGCCTTGTGCGGTCACTGCATTACACTGCAGTACATCCACAGTACGAATGAAATTCGTACTTGTTTTTACAATGATCCCAAACATCATCCTGCCTTCTTTTTCTGTACGCGGGAATTGAATTTCATCAAGCATCAAAAACAGTTTTTGGGTCAAAGAACCGTACAATGCAATGCAGTGCAAGCATCTTTCTTATATGATATGTAATTTCAACTCAAAAATGTAAATGCAAAGAATAGATTTTCTATTAAAGGAGAATAAAAAAGATCAAAGGACAGATTCTTTCAAACTAGAGACTGCCAAGATAAACCGCAAACAGATTCAAGCAAAACCCGAAAAACTACACACACAAGAAAATCAACAAATCTCGGTATCAAATGACTTGGAGTTCGTCACCGGACTTGCTTGGTGCCAAGCGCTTCTTTTTAAATCGTGGATTGAAGCCTTTGACAAGCTAATAAAAACAAGGGAAGAGAAACGAGGTGATGCCCTAGAGATATCATCACTATACGTTGACATTCATGAAGAGGTCTTTACCAATCTTTTCAAATCACAATTGTATACGTCGAATTTGGGAAGGATGATAAACGCATCTATGCTAATGATGAAAAACTGGCAAAATCATGCCAGCAGTTCCAGTTCTGACAATGCTGGTTGCCTGAACAAAAACAAGTGAGACGCATGGCGACAGTACAAGAACTAGACTCATTCAATATTCAGCTGAAAATAATCGATTTCTATGCAGGAATATCCAAGCTATTTCCCGCCCTGTCATCATTAAACGAGGTTACAATAGACACAACACCACACAAGGTAGTCCTGCAAGTTGGCAAGGTGAGACTGCTCAGATACATATCGCCTAACCCGTCTAAACATAAAATCCCAGTTCTTATGGTCTATGCTCTGATCAACCGTCCATACATACTTGACATGCAGGGCAAGAGCCTGATCAAAAGCATCCTAGACGCAGGATTTGACGTGTATCTTCTTGATTGGGGCCTGCCAGACGGCGAGGAGAGCACACTTACGATACACGACTATCTTAGGCTATATCTTGACAAATGCGTTGACGCCGTAAGAAGAATATCCAAATCTGAAAAGATAACCCTCTTTGGATACTGCATGGGAGGAACATTTTCTGCAATTTATACGACATTAAACGAGGAGAAAGTAAAAAACCTCATAACATTGGCGCCGCCAATTGACTGCAGTAAAGACACCACAGTTTTTGGATCGATATCAAAGTTTCTTGATGCCGATCTGATTGTTGACACGATAGGGAACATCCCACCAGCACTTCAATACCAATTCTTTATGATGTTAAAACCGTTCAAACACTTCGTTGGAAAGTACCATGAAGTATCTCAAAGAATCTCGGACGATGTGTATGTGAACAATTTTCTAAGAATTGAAAAATGGCTTTGGGACACAGCTCCCCTTCCTGGCGAGATTTTCAGACAGTGGGTTAAGGAGATTTACCAGCAGAACCTGCTTGCAAAAAACAGGCTGCAGATAGGACCGAATGTAATCAATCTTCAAAAAATAGGCGTTCCTCTTCTTAACATAGTGGCAGAATATGATCATCTGGTAACACCAGAATCAAGCCTGGCTCTCAACAGGTTGGCCTCAAGCAAGGATAATACGCAGATGTCTTTTCCCACAGGCCATGTTGGGCTCTGTGCAAGCACCTTTGCCCAAAGAGATGTCTGGCCAAAAATAATACGATGGCTGGAGGAGAGGGCTTGAATTTCAGGTTCAGATGCACGGAATGCAATAGAACTACAGAAAAATTCATTGCTGCACTAGACGGGCCGGAAGGGACATTTGATGGGATGATACAGTATTGCCACTTTTGCGATCTGGGGTTTTACAGACTGTCTGCAAATCACATCGAATTGGTGGAAATAGAAAAATCCCATGAAATTCTAAACATTTCGTCACGTCAGAACGAAAGAATATTTACACGAATGCCATGATTCCGTTTGAAAATTTCTGGGAAAAAATAACCTTCGATCTCATGCGAACTCGACCAATCTACGATTACACGTCAAGTGAAAGACAAGATGGACATTTTCATGCACAATACAAGGGCGGGGACTACATATTTTGTACAATTGATAACGGCAAGATACTGCAGGTACCAAAGAAGGAATTTCGTTCAATATACGCCAAATGGGAAAAATATGTTTCTAACGACCTTTCTAGAACCTTTTTGGAAAACAATCTGAGATTTACAAAATACACGACTAGCATAATTCGTCATTATCTCAATCAAATTGGGGCAAATTAAGATGAGAAAGCAGATTGATCCAGATCAAATGCCTAGTCCGGACATTGCAGAAGGAGGATATGTATGTGTACCATACCTTCACAATGAATCATCTCTAAAATTGAAAGAATCGCTAGCAGGAATGAAACGTGTTGATGACATGTACTTTGTTACAGCCACCTTTTCAGAAGATGGTAACGCATACTTTCCATCGCATGTGAACATGTACCTTCTTGCAAGATTTAGAGACAGGCAACTTGTTCTAGACGAAGTTTACAAGTACAACCAAAAGAATATCACGTTTGTATTCTCAAGATACGACGAATTCTTTGAGAGGCTCACTGACCAGAAACTCAATCTTGTTTCTGTTTATTATCTTGACTATGGACACTCAGAGTCTGATCTCAATGACCTTGCAATGATTGCGGTAAAACGCAACAGGATAAGACACGTCGAGTGTGGGACTCTGTGCATGTATTCGACCGAGACTACAAAGTTTACCTTTCCATATTGCAACAACCTGGTTGTCTTTGAGGTTTCAAGTGACAATACGCACCAGAGGGATAACAAGTACTGTGAAAAGACAAGAAGAGAGGTTGCAAGAAAAGGGATACGCCTAACCCACCTGCTGAACCTTTCCATCTTGGAAAAAATAAAATAAAATCATTGAAAAAGCCTATCTGAAACTTTAGAAAACTGGCAATCTGAAAACTATTATAGACTAGAATCCAAAACGAACACGTGAGGTCGGACTCTCTTGCACTGTTGCAACAGATCCGAGATCTGGCTGAAAACTCCAAGTCACTTGGCCCGTCTGATGAAGACCTTGTCAAGTCTGCATTTGGAAAAATACTTGAAAGCGGGGATACCTATAGCGTCACTGAGTTGGAAAATTGGTTTACTAGTCAAAAAAATGCTTGGGAACAACCAGTAATTGACCGAATAATGAACATTGCCCATTACCAGAAATCAAAGTTTGACGCAAGCAACAAATTTAGAATGATATCTGACGGAAGCGAATGCGGTTGTGGCGGCAGTCACTAGCTACTTTTTGATTCCAAGTGTTCTGTTCTTCAGTCTTAGGTAGGAGTTGTGGCACTTGCGGCATCTTGTTGCGGCCATGGAATTCTTTGCACCGCACGAGAAACAGACCTTAAAGTAAAGCCTTGCCTTCTGGGCAATCTGTTTTTTTAGCGGGTCTGTAATTGGCATTTCTTTTTCTCCATTTTACCTGCTATTTGTTTGTACCCTTTAGCTTGCCTGCAAGCAGCATTGGTACCTCGGCAGGTCTCTTGGCCACTGGCACGTTTGCCTTGGCATACATTGATACCTTGGACTCTGCCGAACCATATGTTCCATATACGATGGCGCCTGCATGACCCATCCTCTTCTCCTTTGGAGCGGCCCGTCCTGCAATGTATGCTACAACCGGCTTGCTAAATTTGGTATCTATGATATGCTGTGCCAGCATCTCCTCTGCGTCTCCGCCTATCTCTCCTACTACAACCACTCCGTCTATGTTGGCCCCGTTTCTAATAGTATCAAATGCCTGGATGAGGGGCGTACCGTTGATTGGATCGCCGCCTATGCCGAAGCAGATGCTCTGGCCAAAGTTTGCAAGTGAGAGGTTGTGTGAGACTTCGTACATCAGGGTTCCGCTTCTTGATATTACTGCAATGTTTCCAGGCTTGAAAGGAGATGCAGGCATGATTCCAATCTTGATGATGCCGGGTATTATGACGCCTGGCGTGTTTGGCCCTACAACAATTGCATCCTTCTTTTTTGCCAAATCAACAATTGCCAATGCATCCTTTACCGGAACATGTTCTGGGATGGCAATCAATAGTTTGATTCCTGCTTCAAGCGCTTCTACTGCCGCATTCAGAAAATATTTTGCTGGAACGAATATTATTGAAATTTTTGCACCGGTTGCACCGACCGCATCATTCATGTTTTCATAAATGGGGATTCCATCGACTTTTTGCCCGCCCTTTCCCGGTGTTACCCCGGCAACTATGTTTGTGCCATATGAAAGCATCTGTTGTGTGTGAAACGAGCCAAACTTTCCTGTAATTCCCTGCACGATGACTGGCTTTTTCTTATAGTCCTTGTCCCCCTCTTTTCCTATCAGCAAGTCAAAAAGATCAGCCATTTTTATTGACCTCGATTACTGATGCATTTATTGCTTCTTCTATGGTATCAAACATTTTAGTCCTAGATCCCTTTAGCATCTCCTTTGACTTGTCTGCCTCTGCACCGGACATTCTTGCAAAAACTGGCATGTCTATCAACTTGTTGTCATACGCCTTGATGAATGCAGTGGCCACGGTTGTCGTCTTGACAATTCCTCCGTAAAGATTCACAAGTATGCCCTTGACTTTCTTCATCTTGCTAATGAGGGTAAGTGCCTCGTATACCGTATCTGTTGTTGCACCACCTCCGACATCAAGAAAGCATGCTGGCTTGCCGCCATTGTCAGATAGCATGTCTAGTGTGGACATGACAAGGCCTGCTCCGTTGCCTACTACGGCAATGTTTCCGTCAAGCTCCACTAGGGAAAAGCCACTCTTTTCGGCCCTCTCTTCAAGCTCTGATACTTCTTGGAACTTGCGCAGCTCATCATGCCTGAACATGGCATTGTCGTCAATTATCACCTTGCCATCAAGGGCTACAACCGCGTCATCTTTTATGATTGCCAGTGGGTTTATCTCTGCAAGCTCTGCCTCTTTTTCAACTGTAAGCCTTGCTAATTTCTGCAGTATGTCGACAAACTGTGACAGCACCTTGTCCTTTAGGCCCATCTCTTTTCCGACCTGCTCCGCGGTTGTCGAGTCGACAGCACCTAGTCCGACTTCGCGTATTATCTGGTTCCTGACTGATTCTATCTCCACTCCGCCTTCTGCAGAAGCTATTATTGTATAACACCTTTTACTTCGATTCAAAAACAATGAAAGGTAAAGTTCTTTTTTGATATCTGCCATCTTTTCAAGCAGGATTGCCCTTGTCTTTTCTCCCTTGACAACCTTTTGCATAATCTCCGGATACTTTAGCTCAAACTCGTCTGCATTGTGACATTTCTGAATGGCACCTGCCTTTCCTCTGCCGCCTACTGCCATCTGAGCCTTGATTACAAACGGAAAGCCAAGCTTTTCGGCGTCTTTTCTTCCCTGTTCGATATTTGTAGATGTCAATCCCTGTGGAATGGGAATTGAATAACCTGAAAACAATTCCTTGGCTTGGTATTCAAGTAAGCGCATGGAACATTTTCATTTTTATGGTCTTTATAATCCCTATGCTGGGTCTATCTGGATATTGCAAACACTAGAAAATTCTGGTTCGCGTTTTTCCATGTTGTGGATCTGTTTCTGATCCAACATTGCCAATATTTTCAGAGTTAAAACTGGCATGGTTTGAATCTTCTCTGATTTCTTACGCACCAGTTTAACATGTATCATAAAATTGGAATTTTACGATAATGAGAGTTAAAAATACGTTATATGAATTTAGAAATGTTTTGGAGCAAGGGCCATGGCAAGAGAGTATCCGAAGGGGTACTCGGTCACACTCCAAAACGCTTACTGTAATAGGTTTTTGAAGAAACCTTCAAAGTGAGATGATTTTACTAGTATAATTGCATTATGTCGATTTTCACAATTGAAAATTTTTCAAAGTTTCCTGTAATTTGTAGCGGATCTAGTCAGAGATGATGTGATCTTGCTGCGTGCTTTTCAAGGTTAATTGTGACTTAGATCTGCAGATAACTTGACAGAGTCATTTCTTATAAAAGATTCATGCTCTACTGTTTACGTTGCATGAGATCCGAAGAATTCTGTGATCTGATACTCTCAATAGATAAAAAGATTCGTTATGCAGGAGTATACCTGAACGAGAATTTTTCATACAAACTGCAAAAAAACATAGAGCGGTATTTCTCAGACGAAGAAAACATGATATCTGTCAAGACCGAGGTTGTGCGGGCTTCTTTACGCAGATACATGTCAGAAAAGGTGGGAGAGCCAGTCTATGCCATAACAAAGTATCAGAAAGTAAATCTGATTACGCTTCATTTTATGGAGACAAACCTAGTTTTGATAAGTACAGAGCCTGACGCAGACAACAGCAATATCATAAGTCGGGCATTGGACCTGATCAAAGCCCATGGGAAATCAATGGAATAATTTGTTCTGCAATTATTTGCACTTGGAGAAACCGCGGTTTCATAATGAACGAACACACTCTTTTCAATATGTATGCCGTACTCTTGTTGTAAGTTGTAGATTCTTACCGAGTAGATAGTCCCGGGGTTTACCTCGGGACAGTCTACTTTGTTATGTTGCAATCAACTAAACTGTTCTTCTAGCAAGTCTACGCAAGAAAGCAGCAGATCCCTGCTTTTCTTCACCAGCCATCCTGGGAATTCGTCAATTGTAAAAACCAATTGCTGCTGAAAACTGGGCGGTATGCCTCCGCCTGATGTCACAACCTGTACAATCAAATAACTCTCTGTGAGCGTGCATACCGTTTCTTGGTATGACTCTCCTTCCTCCTCCATTGTAGTTCTGTAGAGCACTATGGGAGTCTTGGTTCTTGCCACGTGGGCAGATCCGCGTTTTAGCAATACTTGAAAGTGTGATAGCAACCAGCCATCAAGAGTTATCTGTTTTGGCATGAGAACTAATCGCGTCTTAATTATTTAATTGGAAGGATGAATCCCCTACTCAATGGAGATTTGGATCTTTTGACCATCCAAATCCTCGTCCTTGTAGCTTTTTGCCCCGTCTGAAAATCCGACCTTCTTTGTCCTTACAAGGAAGGCAAGCTCTACCTGTTTTTCTTTTACCATTGCAAGAGACTCATCGTCAAGGCCAAGTATGTATGCCGAATCGAGCACATCGGTGGGGTTGTATCCGCGTTCCTTTCTTAACACCTGCAAACGTCTTGCAATGTCACGTACTAGTCCGCGCGCCATCATCTCACGGTTTCTGGACGTACTGATAAACACTATGAGAGAATCACGCCTTGCCATGGCGTATCCCTCCTGTTCTGCAAAGCCTATCACGAAATCGTCTCTTTCAAGCTCAATTTTGCTGCTTCCAAGATCAAATGTGTATCTCCCATCCTTGAGTAATCCATCTACAATCGCATTAGGGTCTGTCTCTGAAAACCTGGAGACAAGTTTTCCCATGTCTTGTTTTGCCTTTGGACCAATTTTTTTTCTTTCCATCTCAACTTTGGGAGACACTGGGAGTTTTGCCTTTACAAGATTTGACAAAAGTTCCAATCCATCTGATTTTGGTACCTCTATTACCTGATATTTTTCTACATTGAGCTGTGATAGAAAAAGGTTGGACAGAGATTCAAGTTTCTGTTTTTGCGATGGCTCGACGCAAATGACTGCCTCTTTCAGAGGCCACCTTCGTTTCAGCTTTCCTTTCATTCTTGCCGCTGCAGAAACTGATACTGCTTCTTTCATCAGGTCAAATGATTCCTCGATTGGCTCACTGATGAGCGATTGTTGTGGCACAGGAAAGTCTTCCAGCAGTATGCTGTCTTTTTCTGAAAACATTGATGTGTAGAGATACTGGGTTGTGAACGGACAAACTGGATGAAGTAGAACGTCAAGTGTACACAATATCTCATTTAGCGTCGCATAGATTGCAAGCCTCCTCTCCCTTGCAGACTCGTCATCTGTCCACAGTTCTTCTCTTGTGATTGGGATGTATACCTGGCTGACTGAATTTATGATGAAATCATCTATTGCCCTTGTGGCCTCGTGAAATCTGCACTTGTCCTGCGACACTATCACAGACGAGACGAGTCTCTGCAGTTTTGAGAGTATCCATACCTCGGGCTCTTTGAGCAGGTTCTTGCTTTTTGCCCACTGGACAGTAAATGTCTTGTCGTACTTGTCATATTCGCTATTTTGCTTTAGATATATGTGCAAGTGGTATAGCGTACTGATAATCTGGTATGGCCTTGAGACAAGCTCATCCGTGCTAAAGTTAAGCGGCTCTATCGGGCTTGACTTCCACATGAAATACAGACGTATAAGGTCCACTGGATACCTGGTAAGAAGCTCGATTGCATCCAGCACATTTCCCTGGCTCTTGCTCATCTTGTTGCCGTTCTTGTCAAGCACGTGTCCCTGGAACAGAAATGATTTGAAGGGCGCGACAGGCGCATCGTTGAATATCACGTTTTCAATTAGTAGCGTGTACGCCCATCCCCTTGTCTGGTCTATGCCTTCTGTTAGAAATGCCGCCGGAATGTATTCGTTATAGTCTGCATCCGTAAGCGATGCGTATGGTGCAGCACCGCTGTTGTGCCATGTATCCAGGACAAACTGCTCTCTTTCCATCTTTGAACCGCACTTGTCGCACTTTATTCCAATCTTGTCAATCCATGGCCTGTGCAGCTCAAAGTTTGGTCCGTCTGGCATCTCTGTTGCAGACTTGACAATGTCTTTCCTTGAGAAGAACCATCTTTGGTGGCCGCAGTTTTTGCAGCTCCAGAGGGGCAGCGGACATCCCCAGATGCGCTCCCTTGAGATGCACCAAGGGTGCCTGTCCTTGATTATCTCAACGAATCTGTTTCTTGGAGGCTCAAAGAAATATTCCGCATTTTCTGCAGCCTTTACCGCCTTGTCTCCAAGCCTGTCAAGGAAATAAAAGAATCCCCTCCTTGCAAGCCACAGCAGCTTGTGCTGTGATCTCCAGCATAGTGGATACTGGTGTTTTATCTTTCCAATTTTTACAAGGGCGTTTTTTTCCTTGACTGATGCAACTATCTTGTCGTCCGCATCCCTTACAAAGAGACCGGAAAAAACCCCGGCATCTTTTGTGAACTTTGCCTCGTCGTTTATGGGGTTGAATATTGGTATCTTTCTTTTTGTAGCGATCTCAAAGTCCTCCTCTCCGTTTGCAGGAGAAAGGTGGACAAGTCCGCTTCCTGTCTGGACATCAACAAAATCTTCTGATACTATGATGTGAAAGTTTGGGAGGGCTGCGCGTTCCCCAAGTCCGGGTATCTCATCCAAAAGGGGATGGATGTATTTTTTTCCCTCTAGGGTTGCACCCTTGACCTCCTTGACTATCGTGTATTCTTCAACCTTGGCCTCCTTGACAAACTCTTCAAGGCGGCTCTTTCCTACAAGCCATGTCTCGCCTTTTACCTTGATGTGTGCATACGTCTCTTCTGGATTTACTCCGACCATCGTGTCTGTAACAAGCGTAAACGGCATTGTGGTCCAGACAATAAGATACAGGTCATCGTCTTGCAGCTTTACCTTGTAGTAGAGCGATGGGTCCTGTACCGTATCATATCCTTGGTTGACCTCTGCATGGCTTAGTGATGTCTGGCAGCTTGGGCAGTACGCAACAACCTTGTAGTCCTCTGAAAGGATTCCGATCTCATGCGCTTTTTTTAGATATTTCCATTCCCGTTCAATGTATTCGTCCTTGTATGTCCAGTAGGCATTTTTTTGGTTGAACGCCATGCCGAGTAGCTTGTCTGACTCTACCCACTTTTCGTTGAACCTGTGCACTATTTTTTTGCACTCTGCAACAATTTTCTCAATCCCAGCTGCTTCGATAACCTGAGACTTGCTTCCAGAAATGCCGAGCTCTTTTTCAGCTTGCAGCTCAACTGGAAGTCCCTGTGTATCCCACCCTGCATTGAAGATCACCTTGTGTCCGCGCAGTGTCATGTATCTGTACCACAGGTCTTTCATTATTCTGCCTCGAAGATGTCCCGCGTGCGGCATCCCGTTCATAGTAGGAGGACCTTCCACAAATACAATTTTTTTTGTCTTGTTTGACGACTCGAAAATTAATTTTTCTAAATTGGAGTTTGATATGTGACGCTTTACTTCTTCTTCTATTTTTTTTGGATCAAACTCGCTTGAAATCTGCATTGACAGATGATGGTAACTTTACTGATTTTATAAAGGTACAAACGCACCTACGGAACTGACTGTGCAAAAACTTGCTGTTTGCCAATACTTCTATCAATGCATTTTATGCCCATATCTTGATTGTCCCATTTTTGTACTTGTTATACAATCCCATCTTGTACAGTTTTCCCTCTAGTTCCTTTTTGAGTTCCTTTGGCACTACCATGTGGAGGGGAATGTCCTTGCCGTCCATCTCTCTGTTTGTAAATGCTCTTATCTGAGCGTCTATGTTGGGATCATCTTTGATCTTGGTCTTTGCCTCGCCAAAGTGTCGCAGCGCTCCCTTCATGCCTTCTAAATCAGGACTGTATCCGTCCCTCTCGTCTGGCTTGGCAAGTTTTCTGTATTTTTCATCAAAAAGCTCCGGGGTTTCTGCCATGTCTACGTGGGTTATGGTTATCCCCTGGGACTCCAGAATGTTTGCAAGCGCGTTTACCAGTCTCTGGTGGTCCTCTGACACCATGTCAAAAATATCATATCAAGCAAATTTAGGTATTCTTTGATTGTCGTGTCTAGATTGCCGCTAGCCATGACTTTGTAGAATCTTCAGCGCCCTGTCTACTGATACCATATTGATTCCATCGAATTCTTTCAGATGATTGCATCAGAGACTACGGATATGCCTCGGCCTCAGTCCAAGGCCTTTTCTGCCTGGTTATGAATTGCAACAATACTTCTTTGGAGTACTCTATTGCGTGCTTTTCAGAAGTATGTCTACCAAATTTGTCCAGAGTTTTCTGGACATCTTCACCTTCTGCTACAAAGCCGCACTCAAACCCATAATCTCTGCAGACTAGAGTCACCATGATATCAATATGCCTTCATTGTTATTATGAATAATGGTCAGGACAACGGCGCTAGCATGAGTTGCAGTATGTAAAATAATTTGATTTTCCTAAAAACAGCTCTGTTTTCCTTCTCGCATTATTGGCATATTTAGTCTTCGTCTGTTCTGCTAGGTTTTGTGCATATCACCGTGGTTGTGCAGTGAACATCTTTTAGCACTCGAATTTGCTTTACAATGATATCGCGCATACATTCAACAGATGCGCATTCTAGTTTTGCAATTATGTCGTAGTTTCCGTAAATACTATGTATTTCCTTGATGTCTTTTATTGGTTTTAATTGGTCTATAATGGAACTTTCCTTACCCATCTCACAGTTTATCATGATATAGGCTGCTTCCAACCTAATTATTACGCGACTAAGCTATTTTAATTTTTTACGACCGGTTTGCCAAATTCAAAATTCATGATGGAAATTATTGTTTGATATTGTAGGCATACATCTAAAAGAACAATACCTCATACGTTAATCCACGGACGATCAGCTTTTTTCGAGTTTTGTATTGTTATTCGAATTTGACAAACCTTTTCTATCGCAAATCCATTATTAGTATATTGAAGGTTGAACTTGTTTCAAAATGCAACGAAGCCATTTTCGAAGACTGTGTAAACAATTGCATATCTGATAAAAAGGTCAAAGACATCAAGTTTACTCATTTAATTGGAAAAGACAATGTAATGATCTATTCGGCATTGATAATGTACGAAGAATAGGAACAATCCCGACACGCTACATTGAATTCCTTTGTTACAGAGTTACACTTTATTGCATAACTGGATCGTATGCTACACACGCTGATTTCACCTTGTGCTGTTACGTAGTTCACTCGAATAGTCATGAACAATCTTCTAGTTTGTCATCTCTTGATACAAATGGCATCTTGGACTGGCATACTGTCCTAATACTCCAGTCATGTCACTTCTTTATGTCATATATCCTGTGGTCTGAATCTTGCACAAATCAGGAAGGGAAAGTCCAGCTGCTTTCCCCATTTTCGTATGGCGCTACCGACTGTATCGCGTAGCCTGTATCAAACGCCTTGATAGAGTTACCAATTCCACATGGGATTGACTCTAAAGACGAGTGCTACGTATCCTATCATGACACCTGCCACGATCAAGCCAGCTGACTCGTAGAATGCGACAGGGTTGTTTCCACCGCCGTATCCGCCAGCTTGCGCATTGATTCCAAATATGGTCACAAAACAGCATGCCAGCATTATGGCAACTGCTATTGGCAGGTATCCGTCATGGCGTTTTCTTTGCTGGACTCTACCTGATGCATCGTACGTTGACATGGTACAGTGTACGTTGTTCATGGATATAGGGATATGTCAAGGTTTTAATACAAACGTGCAAGTAAATGCTTAATTAATGCACAAATGTTCATCATGATATGGAAGTTGACGATCTGGACAGACGCATATTGGAAGAACTACTGAAAAACTCCAAGCGCTCGTACAGGCAGCTGGCAGACCATCTGCAAGTTGCGCCAGGGACGGTTCTCAAGCGCATAAAGGACATGGAGTCAGGCGGCATAATCAAGAGCTACTCTGTTGTAGTGGACCAGAGCAAAATAAGCTCGCAGATTATCGCGCTTGTGGAAATAATATCGTCGGGAGGAAAACTGGAGGAGATGGGGAAAAAACTGTCAAAGCTGCCAAACATCTACGGGGTATACGAGACAACAGGTTCTCCTGACGCGATAATCATTGGCAAGTTCAGGGACACTGATGAGCTTGGCAAGTTTGCAAGATATCTTTTGGGCCTGCCCTCTGTCAGCAGGACAAACACACACGTCGTTTTAAATACCGTGAAAGAAGACTTTAGGATATTGATCTGAAATTAATTTTCAAAGACTCAGCTCAGTACCATCTTGGAATCGACCTTGATGTGTATCTTCTCGCCCGTATGCTGGTGGTCGTTGTAGATCATCTTGGTCTTGATTCCCTTTTTGTTCAGGTATCCCTCAAGCAACAATGCCCAAGGAATAGAGTGTCCGCTGTTCACCTTGGATTCTATTACAAAGTGATTTCCCTGCGACTCGTATCTTAACTGGCCAGAACATGTAATGTCCAGGGTGGAATTTACAAGCGAGATTACGTCGTCAAGCGTCTTTGACTGGATATCAAGACCGTTTTTCTCCAAGAAAACCAAAATGTCAATGCTCTTGGCTTTTGAGCTTAGCATGGAATTTAGCACAAACCCAAGGCCGTTCTCATTTATCAGCTGAATCACCTTGAGCGTTTCCTGCGCGTCTGATTTTGTCATGTCTGACAGGTTGTTTATCCTGATTCCTCCCTTCCATGCCTGTTCAAATGATTTGACCTGGTTTGTCCCAAGCACGTCTGTTGAGAGAAATATTGCGCCCTTTCCGTTGCTGCCGTTTATCATGAGAATCTCAGAGTCGTCAAAGGTGATAACGTTTTGTGATGCTTCTGCAGTCTTGAGCTTTATCCCGGCCGGAAGGCCGTGGAATGTCTCCGTACCCACTAGGTTTGATGGAACGATTATCTTGACGTCAATATTTCTCCTCAGTGCAGCCAAGAGTTCCTCCTTGCATTGGGAGAGCAGACTGAGGCCCCACGAGTCCACCACTGCATGGATTGATGTCTTTGAGCCGTCTATCATTGATTGGAGTTGCTTGAAGACATAGTTCTGTGCAAGGTGAAAGTATCTCTTTTCTTCAGAGCCTCTTGCCTTTTTGCTGTCCTCGCTTAGCCTCTTTAGTTTTGTAATCAAACTGTTCATGGCGTTTATCCTGTTGATCTGTTTCTGTATTATCTCGTCAAACGCATCTTCTGGCGCAATGGCCGTACACATTATCGGCTTGCTCTTTGATATGATTGCAATCTTCTTTTTTTCAAGCTTGAGCAG
The DNA here is from genome assembly GCA_028867785.1 of Nitrososphaerota archaeon. GTDB lineage: Archaea > Thermoproteota > Nitrososphaeria > Nitrososphaerales > Nitrosopumilaceae > Nitrosotalea. Next base: position 140,815 of record JAGWFS010000001.1, on the reverse strand, counting down.
GGTAGGGTATACCTTGGTTCTTGGCAGGTTGGAATAGTATGCAAGCTCGCCTGCGGAAATCGTACCTTTTGTGATAAGCGTGACATATGCCTGGGCCTCGTACTTGCTTAGGCCAAATTCTTCCAAGCTTACTGCTAAATCTTGTCCCTTGACCATGGCTGGACTCGTCTATCTGCAAGGTAAGCGCAATAGCTAAATTCATTGAACAAAGGCTAAAAAAAATACTAAGCTGTACCCGTCTGCTATGTTACCGTGGTGACACCGGTTGCTGTAACATGGATTCTGATATATCAGGATTTGATCTTGTAATTGAAAATGACAACACTATCAAAATGGGTAATTGAAGATGAGACTAAAAATCAGCTTGTACGAGCAAGCACGATAAAACCGCGACTGGATTATGCAACCGAGATTGTGGATGCAACACTTGAAATTCTCGCACAAAAAAGACTCGACTTGAACATGTCAAACCTTGAGCTATACCGCACATCTGATGGGACACGAAAGTCTCTCAAGTCACTTGAACACGGTGTCAGATACGAGCTAGAAGTATCATACGCAGTGGAATCGCTGAGGCAGATAAGGCGAAGCCTTGACTCTATTGTGGGACTGGGAAACATCCCTACCGTACTTTCTCCCACGATATCGCTTGTACGCATGATAAGGTCAAGGATGCTTTCCTTGGCACCGATGCTTGATTTTCAGCTTGGCGAACTCTCGCTGCTGCTGAGTGGCGTAATAATCGATGCGGCGCATCTCGCAGGCTCTAGCCTTGACTTTGAGAGGGCAAACGGCGAGTCAAGGCGGCTGCTTGATGAAGCGAAATTGATTGCCGACTCTAAAATGTGCAAGCAGTTCCCTAATCTAGATTTCCTGTAAGGCCTCGGCATGTTACACTTTTCAAAGGATGCATCAGAGCCTGACCTGTCTGGACATCTTTTTAGAATAAAGACTCTATCTACAAAGATAGAGCAAAAAATTGCTCAAAAAGACAAGGGCGGGGACGAGTTCATCGAGACGCTCTCAGTAGAGGAACTAAAAGACTTGAGGCAAGTGATACTTGCCTCCGAATACCTGCTTACAAAATACCAGGACAAGCGCGACCTCAAGGCCTTTTTGGAGGATTTTGTTGGGATTATAATGCATGCCGCAAACTCGGTCAACGGGATGAAAGACGAGCTTGAGGACCTTGTTATATCAGCGGAGGTTGCCCTGCAGCAGATTCAGACACTGCACCATGAGGTTATCCGGAATGTGTCACTTGGAAGAACAATTCAGACAAAAATGGATGATTTTGAGGCAAGACTCGTGGGTGTGGAGTCTGCAGGGATTCGACCTACGCCTGTGTCTCCCACAGAGGCTGCTCCAAGTTCAATTAATTTAACAAATTCTGTTAGACGAATTAACACCAGTGATTACCTTGAAAGAACCGCAGTTGAGAACTAGTTGGCGATATTATGAGTCTAGCCCCGCAAGAATTGGAAAATAGTGCAAGCAAGTTTGCAGCCGAGGCAATCAAGCTTGATTCCCAAGGCGCGCGCGGCATGGCAATCTCAAGCTACCAGAGGGCAATTGAATCACTTACAAAACTGATACATCTGTATCCTGAAAACAAGCTAAACAGAGTATATCAAGAAAGGGTTGCGGCATACCAGAACCGCATCAAGGCACTCCAGATGACAAATGTGGATGTAGAGCCGGTTGTAGATACCAAGGCAACACCAGAGGAGCAAAAACAATCCCTTGCAAAAAACGATCTAGACTCGCTGATAATGAAGGAAAAGCCAAACGTCAGCTGGGATGAGGTTATAGGCCTTGACGATGCAAAAAACGCACTGCGCGAATCCATTGTTTATCCTGCTAAAAGACCAGATCTGTTTCCACTCGGATGGCCACGAGGCATGTTGCTTTACGGTCCGCCCGGATGCGGCAAGACAGTGCTTGCTGCAGCAACTGCAAGCGAGATTGAAGGATACTTCATCAATGTCGACGCGGCATCAATGATGAGCAAATGGCTTGGGGAAGCAGAAAAGAATGTGGCAAAGTTATTTGGCATGGCGCGAGGGCTTGCCGAAAAAGAGGGCCTGCCGGTAATCTTGTTTGTTGACGAAGTAGACTCTCTGCTTGGAAACCGCAACAGCGAGGTTGGCGGAGAGATTCGTGTCAAAAACCAGTTTCTGACAGAGATGGACGGAATCAACGGAAAAGGAAAGGACCTCAAGCTATATGTCATTGGGGCCACAAACAAGCCGTGGAGTCTTGACTGGCCGTTCCTTCGAAGATTTACAAAGAGAATCTACGTGTCGCTTCCAACCCTTGAGGCAAGGACGAACCTCTTTGACCTTTACACCGCACCTCTGCGAAAGGACGAGAAGGTAAAATCGACGGAACTTTCAAAACTTGCTGACGGATACAGCGCAAGCGACATAAAAGACATCTGCCAGTCGGCACAACTGATGGTTGTAAACGATTTGTTCCGTTCTCCCGAGTTCAACGAGCCAGTAGAAGGCGAGGGCAAACCACAACCACGTATTATTACCATGAACGATTTCAAGGAAATAATTACACGAAGAAAACCAAGTGTAAGCATGGAAATGATTCGCGCCTACTACAAGTGGAGCGACCAGTTCAAGGCACTCTGATTGTACTGGCTAAAGTTTGGTCCTAGTTTTTAGAATCTGTAGACATGTGCACGGAATTCAGCGTGTCTATGGCTTGAACTTGAGGAACGTTCTCTGTCCTATCATCAAGGCTGCCATTATGGATGCGCCAAGCACCAATGCCGGCAGGGGTCCAAATTCCGGTACAGTCTGGTTTGCAGGAGGAGCTTGAAATGTAGTCCCATTTGTAGAGTTGGCACGCGGGGTTGCAGTCGTAACACCAGTGGGATTTCCAAGAGTGCCATTTTGATCAGGGTTGCCAAGGCCGTTGCTTGTGTCAGGTGGAGGAAGATCAGTGGCGTTTGCGCCATTGCTTGGGTCCCCCGGATCTCCAGCGTCAAAACTTGAAGGATCTTGTGGTCCGCCAAGATTGCCTGAGCTGCCATTTCCTGAATCTGGTACTTGCGCAAAAGCAAGTGGAAGAGCAATCGATTCGGAATCTGACTTGGGATGATAGCTTGTCAATGGCACGCATACAACTAGGATCATGCACGTGAAAAGCAACATGATGGCTTTCTTTACCAAACCTATCAATGGAGCAATGCACTTGTAGATAATCATTGCGCAACTTTGTTTGTTTGTAATCGGTACAGCGTCCCTGGGGTCTTTTGTGTATGTAAGGAATTCGCAGCATTGATCACTTACAAAGTTCCGTAATGGCTTATATGCACTATAGTTTAACCTATGCAGAAATAGTATGACATCTGACAAATCTAATACAGGTGGAATCAAATCTGTTCTTACAAAGAAGATGGCTACGGGGGCAATCCTGTCTGTCCTGTTTGCATCGTTCTTTGCTGGCAATTTGGTTACATTACCTGCAATGGCAGATAACGGAAACTCGACTGCAAACAATGGGCAATCTAATGTGCAGCAATTAAAGCAGCAGTTGCAGCAAGATCAACATGAATACAAGCTTGCATTACAGCAAGAGCAAAACTCAACCAAGCAAGCAAGAGATACACTAAAGCAGACTTTGCAACAAGATGCGCAGACATACAAGCAGGCATTGCAACAAGCACAGACTACGTATCAGCAAGCACTGCAGAACTCTGTTCTTGCGTACAAGCAGGCAGCACAGAATGCTGAACTAGCTCAAGACCAAGCCATAGGGCAGGCGCGTTCTGCTTATGCCAGTGCGGCAAGTGCCGCACACGGAAGTGTGACTGTGATTGGTTCTGCCATGGCAACAAGAGACCAGGCAATTGCTACTGCAGACAATGCGCAAACAAACGCAACTGTTGCGGCTCAAACGACTCGAGACAAGGCAGAGTATGACGCATGGGCAACTCATCAGAGTACAGCGTATAGTGCACTTGCCACCCGCGACGGGGCAGACGGAACAGCTCGCGCAGCCTTTTACACTACTATAGGTAATTCCACGCTTGCAACACGGGCCCAGACAGTAGGCCAGGCGCATGTAGCTGCAGACAACTCTATCTCGCAGGCAAGACAGGCAAGGATAGCAGCAGTTGAAAACTCGTATGTCACAAGGGAGCAGGCAATAGGCAGTGCAGAGACAACATATGCTAGTGCAGAAGCAAATGCCAAAGCTACTCTGGACAATGGGTATACACACGACGGCAAGTCTTGGAATGCTGCTTTGCAGGCATATTGGAACTCGATAGCAACGCTCAAGCAGACTGAGGACAATGCCATTGCACAGGCAAACGCAGCGCAGACCACCGCAGCAGGCAGCGCTGATGCCACAAGGGATCAGACAATAGACAAGGCCTATGCTACAATGTATGCTGCTATTGCGGCAGCTTATTCATCATAAGTGCCACCTTTTTTTCTTTTTTTTAAAATAAAACCAAGTGCTTAACTAATTTACGAGATCGGGGGCTGACGTTGAATCTTGACTGATGATGAAATAAAAAATCAGGAAACGATCTGACACCAAAAATGCCACTAGTCATAAAACTTAAATTCTCAATGCTCTGCAGTTGGTGAGGGTCACAGAAATTCCAACAAAAAAAGCCAAACACGTAGAAAAGTTTGGTAAGCTTGTTTTGGAAGATGGCACCGTTTTTGAAGGAAAAGGTTTTGGTTATTCAACCACTGTCTTTGGGGAGGCAGTATTCAATACAGGAATGGTAGGGTATACAGAGTCCCTGACCGACCCGTCGTACAGCGGGCAGATTCTGACCCTGACATATCCCCTTGTGGGAAACTATGGGGTTCCAGACCAGTCTGAAAAAGACAGCGATGGCATCAGGAAGTATTTTGAATCTGACCGAATACAGGCAAGAGGCCTTGTGGTGCACGAGCTGTCTCTTACTGCAAGCCACTGGAACATTGCAATGACACTAGACGAGTGGTTATACAACGAAAAGATTCCTGGCATATCTGGGATTGACACGCGCGCACTTACCACAAAACTCCGTACGGGGGGAGTAATGATGGCAGCACTTGCAGTATCTGAAAAAGAGATTGATGCCGAAGATCTCAAAAAGAAGCTTGCCGCTGCAAAAAAATACAACGACGAGGAGTTCATGGACGTCGTATCTGTAAAAGAGCCGCAGGTCTACGGGGAAGGAAAAGAGTCTGTAGTAATTGTGGACACTGGGGTAAAAAATGCAATCTTGCGAAACGTACGACATCTTGGATACAAGGTGATACGAGTACCGTGGAATTATTCCATAGAAAAGATTCTCTCCTACAACCCAAAAGGCGTTGTGATATCAAACGGGCCTGGAGACCCGGTCAAGTGTGCAAAGACAATGGAGACTGCAAAGAACCTGATCGAGAAAAACATTCCAACCCTTGGCATATGCCTCGGGGCGCAGATACTTGGGCTTGCGGGAGGCGCGTCGACATACAAGATAAAGTACGGACACAGGGGGCAGAACAAGTCCTGCATTGATCTTGAAAACAAAAAGGTCTATGTCACAAGCCAGAACCACGGATACTGCATCAATCCAGAATCGCTCAAGAACACTGATTTTAAATTATGGTTTGCAAATACCGACGACAATACGGTGGAGGGGATACGACACACAAAGAAAAAAGTGATTGCCGTACAGTTTCATCCAGAAGCATCGCCAGGACCTTTTGATTGCATGTTTGTTTTTGAAGAGCTCAAGAAACTGATAGGGGAGGACAATGCCAAAAGATGAGTCGCTAAAAAAGATTCTAGTCCTTGGCAGCGGGGCAATAAAAATCGGAGAAGCAGGCGAAAGTCACAAAATGACCGCTAATTTGACTACTCCGGTTCTCAGTGCCTCAAGGCAATCAAGGAAGAGGGAATCAAAAGCATTCTTGTAAACCCAAACATCGCGACAATCCAGACCGACACAAGGTTTGCAGACAAGGTATACTCTATTCCTGTAAACCCGCAATATGTCGCGTCAATCATAGAATCGGAAAGGCCAGACGGCCTGATGCTCGGATTTGGCGGTCAGACCGCACTCAACTGCGGTGTCAAGCTCGATGAGATGGAGGCGCTGAAAAAATACGGGGTGCGGGTGCTTGGAACGCAGGTTTCTGGAATCAAGGCGACAGAAGACCGGCAGCTCTTCAAGGATTCCATGATCGAATGCAATGTTCCAGTACTGAAAAGCAAGACAGTGTACAACTTTGAGCAGGCAAAAGAGATTGCAAACGAGCTTGGCTATCCTGTAATCATACGAGTAGCATACACGCTTGGCGGAAAGGGAGGGGGAGTCGCACACAACGAGATTGAACTGCACGAGATTGTAGCTCGCGGGCTCAACGCAAGCCTTGTGGGGCAGGTCCTGATTGAAGAATACGTCGGACACTGGAAGCAGATAGAGTACGAGGTAATGGCAGACTATGACGGCAACAATGTAATCATCTGCAACATGGAGAACGTGCTCTCGATGAGGGTCCACACGGGAGACAACATTGTTGTTGCACCGTCCCAGACTCTAAACAACTATGAATATCAGATGCTGAGGTCTGCCGCACTTCGCGCGGCAAAGCACGTTGGCATTGTGGGAGAGTGCAACATCCAGTTTGCACTTGACATGGACTCTGACAAGTACGTCGCAATAGAGATGAACCCAAGGCTTTCGCGCTCTTCTGCACTTGCAAGCAAGGCAACGGGATACCCGATAGCATACATGGCTGCAAAGATTGGGATGGGATACAAGCTGCCAGAGCTTGCAAACAGAATAACAAAGACCACAACTGCGTGCTTTGAGCCGTCGCTTGACTATATCGTCTGCAAGCATCCGAGATGGGATTTTGGCAAGTTTGAGCTTGCAAACCGAAACCTTGGGCCGACGATGAAGTCGGTGGGGGAGGTGATGGCAGTTGGGCGGTGCTTTGAGGAGTCGCTGCAAAAGGCAATACGTATGCTTGAGATTGGAAACGACGGTCTTGTAGCAAACAGAAAGGCAGACGAGACATATGACATAGAGGATCTTGAAAACAAACTGCAAAAGGCAGATGACAAGATACTGTATCATGTGGCGGCCGCACTGCGACAGGGAATCGCAGTTGAGAGAATATACAAGCTGTCTGCAATAGACCCGTGGTTTATCGAAAAGATACAGAACATTGTGGCAAAAGAAAAAAGCCTCAAAGAGGAAAAACTCGATAAAAAATTACTTCGTGAAGCAAAGGTGTTTGGATTTTCTGACAAGCAGATTGGAAGGCTTGCAGGAAAGGACGACATGGAGATACGAAAGATGCGAAAAGAAAACGGCATCACACCGGTGGTAAAAAGAATCGATACGCTGGCAGCCGAGTGGCCGGCCCAGACAAACTATCTCTACCTGACATACGGGGGGACTGCAAACGACTTTGAGGTTGCATCAAGCTCTGAAAAGATTGCGGTGCTTGGCGCGGGTCCCTACAGGATAGGAAGCAGCGTAGAGTTTGACTGGGGGACTGTCAACATGGTGTGGGGGCTCAAAGAAAACGGCGTAAAAGAAGTCTCCGTGATAAACTGCAACCCGGAAACCGTGTCAACAGATTATGACATATGCGACAGGCTGTACTTTGAGGAATTGACACTGGAAAGGGTGCTTGACATTGCCGAGTTTGAAAATCTTACAGGGATTGTTACTGCTGTGGGAGGGCAGACTGCAAACAACCTCACGCCAAAGCTTGCAAAAAACGGAATCAAGATAATCGGAACGTCCTTTGAGGACATTGACAGGGCAGAGAACAGGTCGAACTTTAGCAAAGTGCTTGACGACCTGCACATCAGGCAGCCCCCTTGGCAGGCATTTGCAAAGCTTGCAGACGCCAAAAAGTTTGCGCTCAGCGTCGGGTATCCTGTGCTTGTCAGGCCGTCGTACGTGCTAAGTGGTGCTGCCATGAAGGTTGTGTGGTCGGAGGAGCAGCTCAAAAAATACCTTGACGAGGCAACAAACGTATCGCCTGACTATCCTGTTGTGATTACAAAGTTCATGCTAAACTCGCTAGAGGCGGAGGTGGACGGGGTCTCTGACGGAAAAAACGTCGTGATTGGCGCGGTAATAGAACACATTGAAGGCGCAGGAGTGCACTCGGGGGATTCCATGATGTGCATCCCACCGTGGAGCCTGAGCAACAAGGTGATTGAAACCATCCTTGATTACACAAACAAGATCGCATCGGCATTTCAGATAAAGGGGCCATTCAACCTCCAGTTTCTCATCAACTCCGACCAGGTATATGTGATAGAGCTGAACATCCGGGCCTCGCGCTCCATGCCTTTTGTATCAAAGTTTGTCAGGATGAATCTGATAAATCTAGCAGCCCGTGCAGTTCTTGGCAGGCCATTGCCGCATGTGCCAAAGGACAGGTGGCGCAAGATCCACTCTTACGGAGTAAAGGTTCCACAGTTCTCGTTTATGCAGCTTGAGGGTGCCGATATCATACTTGGGGTGGAGATGCAGTCAACCGGGGAGGCGGCATGCTTTGGCGAGAGCTTTTACGACGCGCTTGCAAAGGGATTGATGTCTTCCGGGTTTGCGCTGCCAAAAGAGGGCTCTGTACTAATCACTGCTGGAGGCTCTGAAAACAAGGAAAAACTTTTGCAGACTGCACTGCTGCTCAAAAGTCTCGGGTACAAGATACTTGCGACAGAGCACACTGCGGAATTTTTGTCAGACAAGAGGATAGGCGACGTGGAGGTGGTCTACAAAATCAGCGAGCCACAGAGAAAGCCGAACATCGCAGACCTGCTCTACGAGAGAAAAATAGATTTCATAATCAACGTGCCAAGCACCTCCACACTTGAAAAATACGTAGGCATGCTCTACGACGAGTACCAGATAAGAAGAAAGGCAGTAGAGCTTGGGGTTCCTGTGCTGATAACGACAGAGCTAGCAGACTCTTTTGCAAAGACGCTAGAGTGGCTGCGGCACAATGAGACCACCAAAAAGCCGCTTGAATCATACGAGAAGATAGAATAGGCTATTCTGCATCCTGTTGTTCAGATTCTTGGTGCTTTGGCAGGAGAAACGCCTTGCACAGTATCATCAGCATGATATCTGTCATTATGGGGTCGTATTTGTCATGGGTGCCACTCCCTCCTAGGCTGACGTCGTCTACTGCTACTGCATGAGTGAGCATCCATTCATGTGTTCCAAATTCTTGTCCCATGAGTATAGTTGGCTGTTTTAGAATAAAACGCTTGATAAACCTAGTTCATTAACATTGTTCGTTCCATGCCTTGGCATCATATCTAGAGCACGTTTGGTATCATGGACTCGTTGCCAATGATGGACCCGTCAAGTGTGGCAATCTTTGCAGACTGGAACGTCTTTACGGATTCTATTATTGGCGAGATTGACCTTTTGTGGCTCTTTCTGTATGTTGCGTAAAAATACCTGTTAAACGATGGTATGATTGTTATCTCTACCTGTCCATGCAGCGAGGGAAAAATCTGGCTCTTTTCTGTCCTGATGGAGACCCATACCCTCTGGCCGTCAAGCACAGAGCCCTCCTGAAAGTAGACAGGATGGACATGGCCCATGATTATCTTGTTTACATGTCCCAGATTCTCTGACGGCATGACATGTCCATGGGTCAGGAGCGCATCACCGATTACAAGTCCTGATGAGCTCGACACTGTAACCCAGTCTGGCACAAGTTTTTGTATGTTGCCGTCATGGTTTCCCGGTATGACGACTGTCTCGATTTTTTTTCCAAGCTCAAAAAACAGCGGCACTGCATCCCACTCTATCCTGGATATCGATTCCACACCTGACTTGACGTCGCCAAGCAGTACAAGCGAATCCGGCCTCTGCGACTCTATTATCTTCTCTAGTGTTTGTACGGTTTCGGAGATTATCTCCTTTGGGTCTACATGTATGTCGTTTGCCGCAAGCTTGCCCTCAAAACCGATGTGGAGGTCTGTGACCACAAGATAGCGTTTCTTGTCTTCAACCATGAGGGCAGGCTGTGACGGAACGAGCCTTGTGAATACCATCAAAGATAATACATCTGGTTTTAAATTAAATTCTTGTGAAAGGCCGCGGCGATGTGGATGCAATCGTATCTGCCATGGGGGTCAAGCTGCACTATTTTGAGCCAAGCGGAAGAAAGGTCTGGACTGTAGTAGGAAAAGAAAACGAGCACTGGCTTGACCCCGAGCTTGGGTTTTGCTCGTGCGAAGATTATTACTATAACGCACTGGAAACCGGAGGCGAGTGCTACCATCTAAAGGCAGTACGTACCGCACAGGAGCAGGAAAAAATAGAGACTGTGAGATTTTCAGATTCAGAGTTTGAGAGTTTTATCTCTGCACTGGTAAAAGACCTGATCTAGACTTGAGCAATATTTCAAAATAATTGTATGTTTTACAATTCTCACCGGTGTCGACTAGATCAAGGTCTTGCCCAACCGACGCCTGCAGGGATGTTGTGAAAACCATAAACGGCCATTATGAACCCCCATGTAGTAAATACAAAAGGGCCGGTCAATGTAGGCAAGCCCCACTTGCTCAGGTAGTTTTGCAGAAAATATGTGACAAAGCAGGATGATATTGCAGCAAAAGTGGCATACAGGAATGTAATCAAAGAAAGCGGAAGAAAGCTTGTAAGGGCGATCATCACCAACACCGGATTAAAGCCATGCACGCCGCTCTTGGATTCACTATTTGGAACTTTCATCAGAACGGAAACTGCAAGTCCTATTCCAGATCCCCACAAGGCCATGGCTCCGGCCAAGAACAATGGATTGGAAGAACTCGAGTATGCATTTGACCACCAGTTTGAGGGATTTCCCGCTAACACTGGTGCAATCTCAAATGACAGCGATAATCCGACAACCCAAAAGATGCCAGTCTTCCAATTGCTGATGAAGGTTATCTGGGATACTCCATTAAGTGTGGATTTAAAAAATTCAGCGACTGTCCAATTAGATGAGGGTTCATTAGGCTTTGGTTTTTCAACTCTCTCTATTTTTCCTTGAGATTTTAGCACATACTCGTAATCTATTTCGGCTGTTCTCAAACCTATTCCCAGCCTTATTCTCTGCCCCGCAAACATCAAAAACCACGTGGTAAATACAAATGCAGACGTCAACGCGGGGATTGCCGTACCTTTGCCGTCTATTACAAAAAGATCTCTCAGTAAATGGGTCACACTCATGAGAATTATTGCTGTTATTGCCGCCACGAAAATAGAATAAACAAACGTTGTCCTGCTGCTTTTAGAAAAAGGTCCTGACCAGAATGCCATGCCAGATAAAATGGAATTGTATCCAAACAGCCCCATTGTTACCATGTTGTAATCTGCACCGAGAATTATTGCAACTGCAGAACCTGTCAATCCTGATGTTATCATCATTATACTGGCTCTTCGGGAAGCAAGTGTGGTACCTGCAAGTATGAGGATGCCTGTTATTGCGGAACTTATGAGAGGGACCTCTGAAATACCATTAAATAAAATATAAAAAAAATCAATTATTGGATTTCCAGTAGTGAAAGTTGTCATAAAGTCATCTGTTTCATGATCTATTCATTTTTAAAAATATCTCCGATCTGTTGGACACACAATATCTTACTTTTTTTGAAAAATAGCTGTCAAAATAACAATATTCCTACTAGATGCATGTCTGGCAGATCTTTTAATGTTCACCCCATGAATTAATGCCGCACTGATAAAATCAGCGCTATTTTTTTAAAGACATGCGATAAGCTGAAAATACTCATGAAGGAGGGTCTTACCATTTCACTAGTAGCAATTGCCATCTCCGTAATTGGGTTGGTACTGGTATTTTTTAGCCACAACAGTATTCAAGACAATCTGTTGCAATTCAACAATAATGATATCAATCAATCAAGCCGGATGGACGCCTTAAGATCACAAATCGCAGAAAGCCAGCAGCTAGTCTACAAATTCACAGATGATTCTGCACAGATGAAATCAACGATAAGCCAGATGCAAGCTACAATCCAGTCAATGGACAATAAAATTTCCAATCTGACAGGCCAAACCCACTCCCTAAGCGACAGAATGGCAAACCTTGAAAACTCAAAACAGAAAATCCTTCCACCGAGATCTCCTGATGTCACATTCACACCAGTCGCATTATACGACGGCAAGGGAAACCTGTGGACATCGTGGTTCATCAAAGAGAGCCTCTACTATCCAACGTTATACGGCACAAGCTGTGACGCGCGCTCTGTTGATTGCCAGGTACACATGGATGCCATCTCTACCCCAAGCGGTACCGGAATAGAGGCAGACACGATTGGCTCTACTGTATTCGGTTACTGGTTTTTGGGCTATTCAATAAAATATGTTGTGCCAGATAACGGGACAGTCACAATATCAGGAAATTTCCTCAAAAATAATACGTTCACCACACCTGTATCGGAAGGAAGAAGCCATCTCTTTGTCTTTATACTTGGCGAGGATCCAAACGTAATACTGCAACAAAATGAATCGCTGACATCGAAAGACAAGGACGCGACTTGGTATGCCAGATCACTGGTGTTTCACATGACGCCTGGGCAGGTCTTCCGGGTTGGAATAGGAGCTGAGAACAACTGGGAAAACGATTATCGTGTTTACGTAGCATGGAACGGAGTATCTGTTAGCGCCAAACCTGCTTGGACGCCGCTTCAGTAAGAGCACAAAACCAAAACAATGTCGCGCCGCTTTTTTTAAATGACAATTGTATTGCGTATGTCAAGCGAGGATAGAAGGTGAAAATTCCATGTCTTCCAATTATTACGGCATTTGGTAAGGGTTTTTGCAAACGCCTTGTTCAGGCAAGATCTCGGGCACAAGTGTTTTGCCAGAGTTTGGTTGTATGACCTGGATATCGCGAGGAGCTAACTAGTTTATCCGATCTGTTCTCGTATTTTTCCATTGACATACTTGTAATAAACAAGATTATTATATACAAGTATATACAATATAGCATATGGCAACGCCAGTTTTAAAGAAAAATAAACACATGATAAATAGTGTATCCTACAAGACACATACGCCCACTCTGAAAACAATTCAAATGGTAGAGGAGGTTTTAATGCAAGAAAAAGAATTCAGCTCCAGAAACAAACTGTCAAGAGCCTTGCCAAAACAAGTCCAGCCAAAAACCATTGATGCAATTTTGGAGTATTTGGAAAAATCAAACAAAACAATGCGTACAAAGGATGGTTCAATATTGTGGATATTTGCAGAAAAGAATCCAAAATTGATGAAATTGCATAAAACGTCAACAGAACTAAAATGACCTGTAGCCAAATCGTTTCTCATACTCTTTGTGGTTTTGGAAAAATTCTAGAATATTGCAGTATGTGATGCCTGATACTGAATAAACAGTATAGGTTAATCTCCTGCCGTCTCTTAATTCAAATCTGAAAAGATTCTGTATGTTGAATTTTTGAACATAATATCTGGGCCATCTGTCCATGGGGATTTTGTCTCCACGTTCGCAGTTTTCCTTTAGCATGTCCAGCGCACCATTGATTTCCAGACTCAGATCGCTAGATTTTGTTAACATGCTAAAAAATTTTACAAATTTTGTGGACCCTCTAATCCTAATTTCCAAACAATCGTAAATCAAACACTTCCAGAAAAAAAGAACTGGTTATACTGATATCATCACATTACACCATGATTCGATGTAATGTGGGCATTTTTTGTTAGATGCTTTTGTCGTAAAAATAACTGGAGCTGTCATCGTGTATCTGTCAAAGACTTACTGTGAACAGGTCTTCCTTTGCAACGCCCTTCCACAGTCCAATCATGCCTTCCGGCTTGACAGGCTCCACCTTTGTTATCTTTTGAATCTTGATGTGGTCCGGGTTTGGGGGCATCCAGAGCATTGCCATGTAATCTCCGACCGTACCCACTGCATCGGGCCGGGCTGACACTATCCTGTCCTTTGCAAATCCCTTTGATACAAGCGCGTCGACTGCCTTTTGTTCCAGATCCCTTCTGCCGTGGGTGAAAAGATAGACTGCCCTCGCAGAATCTATTGTGCTCATGATATCGGGAGATTTTTGTTCTTTAATCAATATTTCGGAATTTTGAAAATTTCTACCCGGACGGCTGATTTAGCTTTTATAAGACGTCCAAAGAAAACTCGTTGATGGATATACTGGTTGTAGGCTCTGGGGGGCGCGAGCATGCACTTGGGTGGAAACTGTCTCAGAGCACAAAGGTTGGTACTGTATACCATGCTCCGGGAAATGGCGGTACAAAAAATAACGTACCAATCGAGGCGCACGAGATTGAAAAGCTAATCCAGTTTGCGTCAGAGAAAAAGTGCCTCACAGTAGTCGGTCCGGAGGTTCCTCTTGCGGCAGGTATTGTAGACGAGTTTGTAAAAAGGGGTCTTGAGATATTCGGGCCGACAAGGGATGCAGCGCAGCTTGAATCAAGCAAGGTCTGGGCAAAAAATTTCATGAAAAGAAACGGAATTCCCACTGCACGGTTTGAGATATTTGACGACGCAAAAAAGGCAATAGAGTATGCCAGGTCAGCTGCCTGGCCTCTTGTTGTCAAGGCAGACGGGCTTGCTGCAGGAAAAGGAGTCATAGTCTGCAACAGCTCGCAGGAGGCGATTTCTGCAATAAACAAAATACTGGTAGAGAAGAGCTTTGGTTCTGCTGGGCTGAAAGTCATTCTGGAGGAAAGAATTGACGGCGCCGAGGCGTCATACATTGCAATCTCCGACGGTACAGTTGCGTACCCGATGGCGACAAGTCAGGATCACAAGAGAATTGGTGACGGAGATGCTGGCCCGAACACAGGAGGGATGGGGGCGTACTCTCCGACCGGTGTCATTGACGACAAGCTTGCAGAGGAGATTCAAAAAGATATCATTGAAAAGACGATATCCTCGATGAAAAAGGAAGGGATTGTCTTCAAGGGGTTTTTGTATGCCGGAATAATGGTAAAGGACGGAAGACCGTACGTGCTCGAGTTTAACGCAAGGATGGGTGACCCCGAATGCCAGCCGATAATGATGCGCATGGAGTCCGACCTGGTTGATTACATCAAGGCAAGCATCGGCGGCACACTTGCCAGTCTTCCAAAGATATCGTGGAAGAAGCAGAGCGCAGTCTGTGTCGTACTTGCATCAAGGGGATATCCTGACTCTTTTCCAAAGGACGAGGAGATTTGCGGCCTTGACATGGACTCTCCAAATTCGTATGTGTTCCATGCGGGAACAAGGCTCGTAGATGGAAGGGTCCTGACTAGTGGAGGCCGTGTGCTTGGAGTCACTGGGACAGGGGACACGCTGCAGGATGCCATCTCAAATGCTTATGGCAGAGTAGAAAAGATTAGCTGGCCAAGCAAGTACTGCAGAAATGACATTGGAAGAAAAGGCCTAGACTTGGATTAGATTATTTGAGACCGGTAATTGTGATACTCGAGTTGCCCTGACTTGGGGCCATCTTTACATCAAGTCAGCTGTGTTTCAATGATATCCGTTAAATGAAAACCAGCGCAAACTGTATCATGTCGCTAAAGTGCAAGGAGTGCGGGCTGGTATTCTACTCTACGGAAGGCCTGGAGGTACATATCCTGCGCAGGCATACAAAGCCGGTTCCAAAGGGATTGGATTACTTTGCATGACTTGATTCAAACCAATGAGCCACCCTCTCCAAAAAAGAAACGAAGATTCTTTACCTCAATTATTACGGTACTTCGAATCGGAGGCAAAATATGAACGAGCGGAGGGCAAACTAAAAGGTGCGGAATAATGGCTAGGATCACTGGACAAAAAAACTGAATTGAGGCTGATCGCCGAACTTACGTTGGACGCTACGCTTGCAGCAGAGGAGAGGCTTTCAAAACTTGCCGCAAGAACCAAACCTGTCTCCTGACGCGCTTTGACGAATTTCCTCAAACATTCTCTGCGGCGTAAGACAAGAAAGACCGATCGTAGGCAAGGAGGGGCAGTAGTTATAGGTGTTGGATTTATTTCTGTCTGATCTTCCTGTTCTTGCAACCATTAAAATGCATGGAGAAAACCTGCGTCACTTTTTTAAACCATATGTGTCCAGTACAAATGCATGAAGATTTTGCATATTTCAATAGTCGTAATATCTCTTGTAGCCATTTTCTTTGGTATGCAATATGTATATGCACAAAATGTAATGGGCGGAGGCCCTGCTGTCGCAATTACCTTGGATTCTCCTGAACAAGTCAAGTCAGATATGGTGTCACGCAATCATGTGGATCATCCTCTCTTGATACATTCAACAAACATCAATGATACAGTCTATCCGTTAGGGCCAGACTTTGGGCTATCGTCCCCTCTCAAACAATTCAAATCTGGAATAAAGCCATCAGACATAACATGCCAAGTTGGACTTCAACCCATTATCAAAGCAGAAGATGGGTCTCCTGCCTGTGTAAAACCTGATACAGTACAAATATTGATTAAAAGAGGATGGGCAACATCAACAGCAGATCTTAAACCATGGGTGAAAATCGACATCCCGAGTCTGAACGACACATATGTTGTAAACCAACCAATTTCTTTTTCAGTTACTGTAAAAGGATTTGGAAATTATCCATGTGTCTCCCCTCAAATAAAAATTCATGATGACAAAAATCCAAACGTGCCAGTCTTTCAAGACAATGGCTCCACCATGTCATGCCCTTCATTGAGAACAGATGACAATTATTCATTTGACTTTCCAGGAAACAATAGTCAATATGTTATAATCTTAAACAAAACCGGAGATTACACCATGACGATTTCTTATGGCGACAATTCTGTCCAAAAATACTTCTCTATAGTTTTACCATCAAACCAAGCAAGCATGACTATCCTAGAAAACAATGCAGGAGTTGTTTTACTAAAAAATCAGGCATATTATTTTGAAACTCCAAACTACACCAATGATGCATATGCACATCCAGTACAGGTTTCATTTCATGATGTGCTTTTTACCCTCTTTCCAACAGGATTTAGGGGAGGACTGCCTGCAAGATGTGGAGTGCAATACTATTGGGCTGACGCCAAGTTTCCAGATGATACGAGTGAATCTCTGCACATCTTTGCTGGTCCTGATTGCCCTGTGCCTCCACTACCAGATTCTTTTAGCAAACATGCAAATCCACAGGCAGGCTTGACGTATTATGCTGGAAAGATGAAATTACTGGTGAGTACAGGTTCACAAAACGATTCCAGCACGGAACGAATCAGAATAATTCCGGAATACCCAATAACAACAGGCATAAACAAGAATGGAACAATAACCCAGTCTGAGACAATCGAGATACTCTTTGATAACTTTAAGCAAAACTTGCCGCTGGTAATTCAGATATCAAACCCGCATGGAGGCATCTATAAGGTTGACACCATACCTCCAAGCGATATCCAGTCAGACGGCTTTTACAAATATCAAATATATATCAAGGGAAACGAGTCTGACATGGGAAAATACAATGTTGTGATAACTCATGGCAATGCCACTGCCTCGACATCTGCGTATCTTTCAGACGCAGTTCCATAGAAAATGAAAAGTCTGTATCTTGCAATAATTGTTGGAATCATCATTAGTATACTTGTGACAATAAGTGCACTGGTATTTTTTGAACCACGCCAGGAAACGCAAATCAATATTCAGGATACAGATTGTGAAATCTATCACTCAGATGACAATACCACAGTAACTAGTCTGAAAATGGAAGGCCTAAACGATACCTACAAGGCCGGATGCCCAGTCACCACAACATTTCATTTTGTTACCCATGGCCAGGATTGCCAGTTTCCGCAAGTACAGGTGACAGATCTTTCAACTGGCATCACGGTATATGGACCCAGCCTATTGTGGAATTACACCAATGCCCAGTGTTCAAACTCTACTCAAGCATCATTCTACGCTGGACTTGAAAGAAATCAACTAATCACTGATACGCAAAAGTATGCAATCACTGCAACACTGTATGGCAAGCACTACCAAAGAGAGTTTACCGTCGTACCATCAGAATATTCTGGGCAAAACATTACAGCAGAGACAACATTGTTGCCAGGCTCTGGTCCTGATCTTAGTTGTTATCCCATACAGGGATATAGAACCAGCGAAGTCATATTGGGCACCAGTGGTTTTGACGGGGTGTATCATCGCTATCTTGCAAATTCTGCTCCATCCTATGTGGTGGATGATTATTTCCTAAAGCCTGGAGACTCGGGAAAGATAACCATCAAGATACGCCCTGGCTCTGCATTTCCTGCTGGAGAAAATCTTGCTACTGGAGAGTTAATTCTTGACAAGGATAGCCATTATGGCAGGTTTGATCATTATGGAGTAAGTACAAGCTACGAGCCAAGCACTGCCGTTGCCGGTCTTGATGGTACTGCAACATTCTCACTGGTTGTATCCGCCACCCAAGACGCTACCCATGGAACCTATTGGATGTATCTTCCTCCAGGGGGATGTGGAGGCGGCAAGCTTGTCCTTTTGACAATAGGTGACAGGCCAATGGCACAACCACCAGACCTTATTGGTTACGATATTCCAGTTGATTTTACTTTTAGCGAAAGCCCCATCTTGACTGTAGATGTAATGAATTTTGGAATTCACACGTTTGACAACTGTTCCCTTAGCTATACCACTAACAGCAGGACATCGGTTATCAAAAGCTTTGATGAGATACCTCCGGGATATGTGTACAAGTATCATTTTGCATCAAATCCCGGTAACGAAGACAAGGTTACATTTGAATGCAAAGTGCCGAATATGGTGAGGAGTTTCTCGCCAACTCGGTGACCACCATGAAAACCCTCAATCTTTCAATAATCGTAGGAGTGATAACAATTGCAATACTGATCTCTATGATACCAGTGCAACATTTTCTTACTCTGGATAATTTTCATGTAGTAAAAATTCAAAAACTTGTTGATGATAAGACCATGTGGAAATTAATCCACCCAAAAAATAACGAAAAAGAAGAATATGTTGTAACCGAGGGGATGGACTGGAGTGATGATGGAAAATTGGTTGCCTTTGGCGTTAATGCCGGCGCTCCCGTATCGTACCTGTGGACCATGAACACAACCGGAGAGGACATGGAACCGGCTAACATTCCGATAGAGTTCAATGCTGTATCATATGTTCACGTATCAGAAAACGGCAATTCGGTGTTCTTTGTAGGCCAGTACAATTCCAAAAATGAAACGTATCAGGACATTTTCAGGTATGACGTCAAAAACAAGACCTATCTTTTTGTTACCCGTGACTCGCACGTGGGAAGCGTTGGATACATGCCTGACGGGAAGATAATTTATGTTGCAGGGCATTCAAATGCTACAAGACTGGAGAAAAACACATCGATATTTTTGATAAAACATTATGATGTTCTCTGGCTGGCAGACCAGGATGGACAGAAGATAAAACCGCTCTACAACGGGACTCAGCTATTTGACGGAATGACGGTGAGCCCGGATGACAGCAGGATTGCCTTTGTATCAGGAGAGGATCCGCTTCACCCAAGCAGCAATGGAACGGATATAGTAAACTTTGCCTCATTGGGGCCTCCAACTGCCAACAATTATTCATATCTTGCAGTATTTGACATCAATACTAGGGAATTTACTGTTGTAGACAAAGTCACCAATGAAGAGTTTGCAGATCTAAAATGGCTATCTGATGATCTCATACTGTATGAAACAATGACACATCACTGCGTCCAAGACAAGACGCCTGGAAGCCAGTCATGTCCTACAGGCCTGCTTGACTTGATGACAGTCTCAAGTCATAAATCACAGATTGTATATGGCAACCAGGAAGAGCCATATGCTGCTCCACTTGTGGGAGCCACAATCAGCCCTGATGGGAGGTCGCTCATTTTCGGGATAAACTATGATTACTCAAATGGCATTATTGATGGAAAAGGGATATACCGGATTGATTTTGACAAGCCACTCTGGCAGAGTTCGGGCAGCTGATCAAAGATGAATCTAGCCTGTGTTTCTACAATTGCAATTGTAATGCAGGCAGCAATCCTGTTTTTACAGCAAAAATATCTGCAAACCCATATTCCGCGCCTGGAGTATGCTGGCTATATCTGGGGCTAAGCCTGTGTGGTCCTGGCGTACTAGCTAAACTTGTGGTATTGCCATAAGAATTGAAAAATGGAATCTCTACGCACTTCATTATGTTTTTAAAGTGTGAGACCCAACAAAGCAAAAAACATGAAGGGTATGAAGATCGTCACCTAATTTTTTTTACCTATGTGATGTACAGTTTATCGCATTTTTGGTGTCTTATTCTTTTTATAGATCATACTAACATTATCCAATATATGCAACATTCAACCTCTGCAGTATCGAAAAAGACATACCAAGTAGTCTTGGACAAAGACGGAGACGGAATTATTTTTGCAAGATGTGATGAGCTCCATGCCAATGCAGAAGGCAAGACCGAGGCAGAAGCAAGATCCAGCGTCAAAGAGGCAATCGAGATGATGGTGGAAGAATTAAAAAAAGACAAAGATTATAGTCTAAAATTCGTCCGCAAATATAGTGGATAAACTTCCAAAGGTTTCAGGTAACCAACTGATAAAATATCTTGTAAACAAGAAAGGATTTAGAATTTCACATAGAAAAGGAAGCCATGTATCACTGCGAAATGACGTGAACCATAGATTCACATCAATACCCTCAAAAAACGAAGATCTGGGAACCGGACTACTTTTACAGATCATTGAGGACTGCGGCATAGCACGTGAAGAATTCATTGTAGATTATCAAAAGAACCTTGTGAAATAGAGGCAATCTAATCCAATTGAAACTGACTGCAAAACCTGAATGATACTGCACTAATTTTTTAAAGAAGTGCATGGAACAGAGAAAAAACATTCCTGCCACAAATCAAACAATCGTTTATCTGTTAATATGTGAAAAAACTTTCTAAATTTAGAACAAAGATACGCCAGTTTTTTAAACCATATTAGTCCAGTACAGGTATAAATTGAAAATAACACATCTTGCAATAACTATGATTATCAGTATTGGTATTTTTGTAGTCAGTCATGCAGCCTTTGCCGAGGACACTGCATCGTTTGCAAAAATCAATGTCGTGTATCATTCTAGCACAAACATTATTGGCGTTACAGGTGTTGTTTACAAAACATTCTCACAAAATTATGCTCTTACAATATTTGATCCTCAAGGACGTCTGATATTTGTATCACAACCACAACTATCACAGGACAATACCTTTTCCCAAAGCATTGTACCGTCAAGTGCACTCTGGTCCGAGTCAGGAGGTTATACAGTAAAGATGGCGTCAGGTCCTCAAGTGCTTGCGGACAAATCATTTTATTTTCCTGGGACGTCATGCTGTGTACAAAATTCTCAAGGAGTTCAAGCAGGTCCATCGGAAACAACCAATGCGATTGATTCGCCGCTAAAGCAGTTCAATTCTGGAGTTTTATCGAAATTTGTAAAATGTAACTACGATCTAAACCTGCTGATAAACACACACAACTTTCAACCAGTATGCGTAAAGGAAGCAAGCATTGCAAGACTCTTAAACCAAGGGTGGAATCTTCCTAACCAGTGTGTCACAGGTCCTGTTGATGCTCATTTTACTATGGACGTCCTTGGCATGGTAGTCATACCGAAAAACGCATCAGATGTAAATGCAGGAAAATCGTACGAGCCACAGAATACCACGGTTGTTATCGGTCTTAACAATACTGTAGAATGGTTCAACATGGATGACTTTGGTAGCAGTGTTACAAGTGACGACGGCATTTTTGATTCCGGCCTGATATTGCCAGATCACACTTGGAAGTACAAGTTTGAATGTGCGGGCAAATACGAGTACCACAATGTGTCTTATCCTTGGCTGAAAGGCGCTGTAACGGTTCTTCCTTTTGGATAAAAAATGAAACACGTCCATCTTGCAATGATTGTAATCCTGACATCTGCGGCACTCATTGCACCTGTCTATGCCTTGGAAGCGACCGCCAGTCAAAGCAACGGTCCTATTACAATGTCTGCACAACTTGGGGAGATAAAAAATGAGAGATGTGACTTTAGGGAAACCTTTCTAGTCAACGGTACAATCAGTATACCTATTACCAACTCGCCTGTCCAGATTGAAATATACAATCCAAGCGGCACCATATACAATTCTGAAAGGATACCCCCGCAGCAGATCCTGCCTGATGGCAAGTACTGGTACTCGTTTGACATCGTTTATGGCAACACCACTCCCGTCGGGCCATACAAGGTGAAAGTATCTTACAATGGATACAGCGTGATGACATCAGTGCACCTTGTACTTCCTACAATTATCCGGGGACCTGCTCCTGATACTCTTAGGATTGTAAATAACAATGGGGATAACCTGCATGAGGTCAGGATAGGCCAGCAGGTCCAGATTGAAGACAGCGTCCAGCCGCCAATGTACGGCAACGACTCTGAATTTGCCTATATTGTACAGGTACAAGACCGGAAGGGGGAGACTGTCTCCCTGTCATGGATTGAAGGGGCGTTTGTGAAAAACCAACCGATGAACTTTTCAGAGACGTGGACGCCGTTTTTTCCTGGGAATTATACCATTCAGAGATATCTGTGGCAGAGCATCGAAAGCCCAAACGCACTTGAACCTTCGGTAAGTAAGACAGTTGAGGTCGGATGATGAAACATCGCATCTTACAACAATTCTATTTTGTGCAATTCTTGTTTTTTCACAGGAGCCTTTGCAGAATCTGAAAATTCGTGGGCATCGGACAAAAGTATGAATGCAATACATCAGATATTTCCATTGTCGCATACCTCCTTCTGGCAATCAAGCTATTATGGAAATCTGGAAGGTCCAGCCCAAACGATGTCCTTTGTCCAACCCTCTATGGTGCAAACCAACTCTCTGACCAAAAATTTTATGCTCTAAATGAGACCAATGATACGCCGATTTATTTTTCACAGTACCTTACAACTGGTAATGATGGATCAGTCATGACACAGACTATGTTTGGCAGAGTCTATGTATGTAACAACGATGCACACGGCTACATAGTTTCAATAGTTTTAATATGAACAAGGAGATAATGCCAACATGCAACGAGCAGTAAAGCACAAGAAATTAGACGATCTCACTCCACAGGAGATGGCAGACATAAAAGAATATTCATCCAGTAAAGAAAAGCCAAAGCACTTCAAAAATGTTAAAGAACTCATAAAAGATTTAGAAAACGATTAGCGTGTGGGAATTTGACAGAAAAAGCAAGTTCAAAAAGCAATTCAAATTATTAGGTTCTGTCAGACAAGATCGAGTTAAAGAAGCGTTAATGCAAGTAGGAGATTCTGAAGACCGGAATCATTAGGAGTCTACAAACCATCTATGAAAGTGTACGCATACGAATTAGGACATGATGATAGAATAATTTTCAAGGTTGATTATGACATATACACAATTGTATTGATTAGGGCTGGAGACCACAAAATGACGTATGGTAAGGATTAAGCGAGCCTTCGGCTCACCTTTTAGGATGCCAAACAATGCGGGTGTTAAAGTCTTGTTGCTTGCAGCACAAAAAGATAACAAGAGTTATGAAATACAAATCACTACAAACTCTACTGTAAAAGAGTCGTGGATAAATGGGAAAAACGACTCACGATAGGCCTTGACCCTATTGAAGGAACACGTGGTGTCATGAATATCGTAGTTCCAAATGATCTTGTAAGGGCCCGGAAATATTGCTTGACGGACATCCGGCAAACGCCTCGATAAGCCATAACGGAACTCACACCAGTATTTTACTTGACTATGTTCAGGATTTTCATAATCTGAAGCTCGTAAGTAACACCAGTGTGCCAGAGTTTCCACTTGCAGTTCCAGTTTTGTTGCCAAGTATTGTCCTGCTAGTTGTCCTTTACAGAACTTGGTTGAGAAAACTCTTGCTCTCCAAGCTTTAGCAAAAAGACCTCGACCTGCCTGTGGTGTGCTACACTTTGCAGATGTATCTTTATTGCATCTACAACCTTGGTATAGTAATCCCCAAAAACGTCCTTGAGCGCCTCTCTTAGATATTCTGGATTGTCATAGCAGTCGGACAAGTGCGAATGGTATACCTCAAAAAGCCTGTTGCTTACCTTCTCCAGTGTGACAGATCCACTCTCAAGCAGGGCCTTTTGGACGGCCATGTCGACAAAAACTTTCTTTGCGTGGTCGGACATTTCAAAACAAACCCCGTCAGGTACTGCCTTCATCTGGCATGGAGTCATGCAATTGATTGTGAATAAATATTCCAGTCTCTGTTAAACAAATGACATTATGGCCTTCTTCCTTTTCTATTTCTATCCACCTAAACAAGTTCATGAGGTTCAAGTATCTCTTGGCCATCTGATTGTTCAGTCCAGAGCATACTGCGATATCTGTGGGGCTGCTTCTTCCCATCTCATATAGCGCGTCTAGTACCCTGTGCATCACGCCAATGTTGTAGCTGCGCGAAACCTTTTTTGCATTTTTGTTAACCGATAGCATCATTTTTTCCAGCTGAATAACATCGCGAAAAAATAGTATTTAGGGATTGATTAAATTGTAATTTAACCAAAAATTTTATTAATCATCTTTTGTATGCACTGAAGATCCTCTCAATTATCAATCCTGTTATAATGACAACGAGAGGAATCACGAATATTAAAACATCATGTGAAAGTACAGATGGTTCCACAGGTGACATGTATGGGGGAAGTGTCACAGGCACGTGTGCCGGGACAGGCATTGTGGGTGCCAGCGTGTTTGCCTGGGATTGCGCCGCAGGAGCAGTCGTTGTGGTCGACGGGACAGGCGTCTTCATGCTAGAGTATTCTGGATTCTGGGCGGGATTCATGCTTTGCAACACAAGCCACGATACAAGCCCACTAAAACCGATTGCGGCAAATTTGTAAATCCTTTTTAATGAATTAAAAAGCGACTTGCTTGATCTTGCCTTTTCAGAGACTCTGGCAGACGTTATGACAAACGCAAATTTTGACGACGTATAATATTTGGAATCGTTTTCCGTAGCGGTAACGCTTAGAATTCCAATGTCCTGCATCTTTTTCAAGTGATATATGGTCAAAGGAAGCGATATTGCTGCTTTTTGTGCAATCTGGTTTGCGGTCATGGTGTCATCAAGCAATATCTTGAGAATTTTTCTGCTCGAGTCATTACTTAAAATCTCACCAACTGCCTTGATCCTGTCATCGTCTGTTGAAAGGATCTCAATTTTCTCTTTTAGTTCAGCAGGGTCAAATTTTTTTTCATTGCTTTCCATGTCGTTATGATTTAAGGTTTGTCGTTAAATTTGAATTTAATCAAACCCTATAAACCAAAACAGTAATTGAATCTGACAATGAAACCCTCAAGTATTGCAGTAGCAGGAACTATTCTTTTGACTCTGGGGGAGGCCAAACAGAGGACAAACATTATAAAATGAAAATTCGTCTTGTTTTGATAGTTCTTATCGCAGGAATGGGTGTAGGCATAGGTGCCTATGCAATGTTACAGCATCTACAACTTCAATTTCTGATACATTATGCAAATCTGGAAATTTTAGGAATCAACGATACCTATAACACCAATCAAATGATAAAATTCCAGATTAAAGCTACGGGCTATGGAATTCCTTGTGGTATGCCGGCGATTACAATCTTCAAGTCAGATCAGCCTTCAGTTATAATATTTGAGAAAAAATTTCCTTCTTTTATGTGTCCGCTAGAGGGTCCTGTATTGTTCAGCGTCGTTTATCCTGCCAAAAATGACACCTACTCATTGACAATAAGGTATACATCAAAATACACGATAGACGCATCGTTTTTGAATCATGAAATCAAAAAGGAATTTGAGGTAAAATGAATATTATGCTTCTTGCAATAATATCTGCAGCCGGAATTGGTGCAGGGCTTACAGCTTTGATGATTTTTGGAAACATTTCTCCTGCCTTGGCACCATCGCATGAATGGAAATCCTTTGCATCTTTTGACTTTCCTGGATTGAATAGTACATATCAAGTTGGTGATACTGCGAGATTTTTTGTAGTCAAAAACGGATATGGAAACATGCCTTGTATAACACCAAAAATCACGTTATACCGAGAAGAGGAACCAAACACACTTCTTGTCAACTATACCAACACCAGCATACCGTGTCCTGTTAACATGACAGGAAATTATTCTATGTATTTTCCAAGCAAAACTGAACCATTTGTAGTCTTGTTTGAAAAACCTGGTTCGTATGTTCTTAACATGTCATTTACTAATGATAAATCAATTCAAAGTATATTCCTTGTAACTTTGTCCAAACAAACGTCAATCCGTGATACTTCATTTCATTCTTTGTCTGTTATTCATCCACTATGTGAATACTATCCAAACAATACTATTTGTCTTGGAATGAGCATGGCGATTGATGGCCAAAACCGAGATTATGATGAATCACCTGTATATGATTATCTAAACAGACCAGTCGAGATGGATAATGTAACATTTCTTTATACTGGCTCTAGCACGCCAGAAAAAGACAACCTGAACTGTGACACCGAATTTCCAAGGGCAATTAACGTAACCTTCGGACATCATCCTCCAATAGTTGTGTTTGACGGATACTACAAGGTAAATGAGACACGCCACTTTACAGTACGACTTGCGGACGGAACCACGAACTCGACCATTCTATGCTGGGCTCAATTTACAAAACCCGAGATAATCGAAATGAAAGATACAGGCCTTGGTGGTGTTCCAATCTATGCTGGAATGAAGATAACTTGGCTTGACAAGAACAAGACTGCTGGTATAGTACAGCATCGATACCAGACCGAGGTCTATTACAACGAGTACATTGCCGAGGTTAGAACGCCATCAATTGATGATATATATCATCAGAAAATGAATGGAACACTCTCTGGTAACGTGGTTCTAGCTGGCGGTCCCCGTACAGGTCCGCAGGCAAACTATGAAGTAGACGTGTATGCAGCCTACGGTACTACAATTGTGGGAAAAACTCTTTCTGACGATAAGGGAAATTATTCAATACATCTTCCTGCTGGCAATTACACGATTTACGCACCGGATTATCCTACTAGACAAACACATGCTGTTTCAGTGTTTTCAGGCAAGAACACTGTTTTCAATATTGTATACGGTATAGGTTATAAATAATTAGAAAATGAAAATTCTATTCTCAACAGCTTTGATACTGTTCTTTGTAATTTCAGGTATAACAAATGCACGAGGGGAAGAATCAACGATAACTGCAACGCCTCTTGGACCTGACCATCTTTACAATCCAGTCGGTCTTGCACTGGACGGTGCAGGCAACATCTATGTTGCAGATTATGGAGGCCACAGCGTCCTAAAATTTGATAAGAATGGCAGGTTCCTGTCAAAGTTTGGCACATATGGAAGCCAACCGGGACAGCTAAAAGATCCGACAGGTATTGCAGTTGACAGCCTAGGAAACATATACGTAGTAGACCAAGGAAACAGTCGCATAGAAAAGTTTGATCCGTCTGACAACTTTCTGTCACAGTTTGGCTCACCGGGGGGATCTCAGGGTCAGCTTGATCTCTCGATTGGCATTGTCGTGGACAGCTCAGGTAATGTCTATGTGGGAGATCTTGACAATTCACGCATCCTAAAGTTTGATCCATCGGGAGGGTACCTATTGCAATTTCCTACACACGCTTCTGTCTCGGCTTTGCAATACCTTCCAGGTTATCTGGCAATAGATGGTTCGTCAAACATTTACGCACTAGATATTGCAAACCACTTTATCCAAAAATTTGATGCTTCAGGCAACCTTTTGATGCAGTTTAAGGTCAGCAATGGCACTAAGACGTTCTATTCCGCATATGGGGTTGCAGTGGACAATCAAGGAAACATATATGCATCCACCTCAGGCCAGATCGTCAAGTTTGATAAATCTGGCAACTTTGTAGGGACTATTGGAACACAAGGCAGAGGTGCAGGCCATATGGATCAATCACAAGGAATAGCAATAGACGGTGCGGGCAACATATACGTCGCAGACGCTGGCAACAAACGAATAGACAAGTTTGATGCGTCAGGAAATTTTGTCACCTACTTTGGATCCTCAAACCAGACAGCAACCATCTCATCCAAGATTTTGCCTATAGTAATAAGTCAAGTCGAGATGTATGGCCCACTAACCAACCATACTGTATGTGGTACCACTGAATATCAGTTGAGCAAACCCATGTCCCTGCCTGTCTCACAGTGGATAGAGCTCTACAATCCAACAGACAGTCCGGTCCAGATGGAAGGATATGATTTTGGGATAACCCACAAGTCGGAGAATAAAATCAACCTTGAAACGCAATCCGACGATCCCGGTATCATGCTTGGTCCACACCAGAGATGTGTCTATGCAATTACAAATCCGGACGGTCCTGTAATCGACGATCCACGAAACGTCATCATATCGCTTGCCTACCGGTACAATGATACACAATACACAATCTCGACACCTCCCCTGACAGACACCTACAACGATACAAGAACATGGCAACTCACTTACGGAAACTGGATCTTTGCAGCTCCCTCTCCCTACAGCCAATTGCAATCGGGAGTCAAGGCAGACGAAGTGGTATGTAACAAAGGCCTGGTCCTCATGGCAAGGCCTGAAAACATGGTTGCCTGCATAAACTCTTTTGACGAACAAAGGGCCAAGTCTCATGGCTGGTCTGAGATAACACGGCCAACATACACTCCTGTAATAGATCAGACCTACTACAGCGGGCCTGGCTATTCTTGTCGTTTCATATTTCCTCACTTGTCAATAACAAACTCGTCGGGATTTTCAGTCTACAATGATTCCATAGTCCACTACAAAATCTTGCCAGGACAAAATGGCACTATAACATACACCATAACAGGTCCGTCCTATGGTCTTGATCCCCCAATATACAGTCCAAACCAGATAAACATTACAAATGGGGCGTATCTCTATTATGATTCGGGCACCGCAAGGACTGGGTCTGAAACAAACTCGCTTTTTGGCGTTACAATATCATACCAGCCAACATCAGAAATCATATCATACAATGGGTCTGCTGCCATTACCGCAACTGTTTCAGCAAGCCCTGATGTAAAGCAGGGAAAATACGGGATAAGCTTTATTCCCGGCGGGTGTGCCGGTTCTCCGTTTGTAGAGCTTGATGTGGGCATGCCTTAGATGAAAATTCTGTATCCTTCAATAACCGCATTTTTGTTTGCCATAGTACTTTTTCCTTTTAATACCATATTGGCTCAAAATGAAATTCAACCCCAAATATGGTTTGATAATGCCAGCTATGGTACAAGGGAAATGACTTGCAATCCTTATTCCACTGGAATTATCTCCGAACAAGGGCCAGATTATTCCAAGGCAACCATAACTGTCACAGATCCTGCAGCAAACAAGTATAGCACATCAATAGATCAAATCGCAGTACACGTATGGTCTGATTCTGACAAGAAAGGCATAGAAATTACTGCTTATGAAACAGAGGTCAATTCAGGAATATTCAAAGGAACTGTTACAATATCGGAAGGGCAGTCAACACAGGATGCAATACATGTAACTGAGGGTGATACAATTTCGGCAAAATATGCAGGTACAACGCCATGGTCTCTTGGTACCACTGGTCATGGCATCATAACAACTGCTTTCATTGGTATGAGCTGCCCTCCACTTGAGAGAGTACCAGCTTCTGCAATCCAAGTAACTGACAATAAAGGAAATGAACAGAAAACCATAACAGTTGATAAGCAGATTCAGATCAGATCAAATCTTACAAATGTCACCATCAGAAACCAGACCTTTGCATATATTGTTCAGGTTCAGGATAAATCTGGTGTCACGAAATCGCTTTCATGGATATCTGGGGTGTTGCTTCCTTCTCAAGCACTTGGTCCAAGTGTTTCATGGACTCCATCCAAGGAAGGAAATTATACTGTACAAGTATTTGTCTGGCAAAGCCTCAACAACCCTAATTCCCTTTCTCCTCCTGTCTCAACCGATTTGACGGTATGGCCTAGCTTATCGGATTATGCAAGATCCACAATAAAAAATGCTGAAAACTTTCAATGCCAATCCGGATATGAATTAGTTATCAAATCAAATAATAATTCTACTGCATGTGTGACATCTGATACTGCGTCAAAACTTGTTGAACGTGGATGGGGAACATTTGCTGCGTCATCAATTGATGATACTGGTAATCGGGAAAAAAATGGAACACTTTCTGGCATAGTGTCTGCGTATGTGTACGGCGGTCCTATCTCGGCATTATCTCCAAATCGAAGTGCACACTATGAGGTAGACGTGTATGCAACTGATGGCATAACGATTGCAGGAAAATCTATTTCTGATGCCTATGCACACTACTCCCTACAACTTCCAGCTGGAAATTATATCATTTACACATACAATGATACTAAACAAACGCATCTAGTCTCAGTGTATCCAGGCAAGAATACTGTCTTTAACATATCATCCAGCATCGTTGTACCATAATTAGGGGCATGAAATAAAAAGTTAAGGTGCATAAATGAAAACTCTATTCTCCAAGCTTTAGTAAAAAGATCTCGATTTGCTTGTGATGAGAAACACTTGCCACCTGTGTTTTATCGCCTTTACTATCTTGATATGAGAATCACTAAAAGTATACTTGAGAACTTTCCTCAAGGGCCCGTGAAATTTTAATCAGATGCACTTCGTGCAATTTAGAGTGAAATTTCCTAAAAAGTTATATGGTAGAAATTTCTACCATATGGTAGAGATATTTACCATACATGAAACTGCACAAATACCTAGAACAAGTGCTTGGGAACAAAATAGCCATAAGTACACTTCGTGTTTTGGTACACTATAAGGGCAGAATCTTTACAATTAGACGTCTTGCACAGGATGCAGGTGCCTCACATCCAGAGGTATCCGCAACAGTGGCAGAATTAGAAAAGTTTGGCGTTGTACAGGTACAACCAGTAGGAAGAGCACATCAGATCTCATTAAATGAAAAAAGCTATGTGTTAAAGGAAATTATAGAACCAATTCTTCAAGCTGAAGAAAAGACAGTCACCAAAGTCATTTCGATTTTAAAAGGTCATCTTAATACAAAAAAAATCATATCATCTGTAATCTTTGGAAGTGTTTCAAGGGGCGAGGAAAAAGAGGATAGTGATATAGATGTTCTAGTAATATCCGATGATTATGATCATGCTATAGAAGCCATCGCAAATGCAAGTGAGGATGTTGCATTTGGCTTTCACACAAGGGTGTCTCCGATAATATTTGCCAAAAAAGAATTCCTAACTAAAAAAAAAGGTGATTTAATACGTTCAATATTGTCCAACCATGTCCATATAACAGGATTGGAATTGGAGAAAATCAAATGACAAGATCTGTTGATCAAAACAAGGCCAAAAACTATCTAATAAAAGCAGAAAACGCATTACGAATCGCTAAGATTGCCCTCAAAGAGAAGGCATATGATACTGCAGTAATGAACGCAGTACACAGTTCAATTAACACTCTTGATGCACTAACTACTCGCTATAGTGGAAAACGCTCATCTGGACAACATACGGATGTTATTAACTTGATAAAAGGAATCTTGACCAATGATGAATTCGAATATGTGAAAAAGCAGTTTAGTGGATTGATGGACAGGAAAAATGAATCCGAGTACCAGCCAACTCTTATGAATGATAAAGATGCAGAAGATGCAATCAGACGAGCAGAGCGAATTCTAGATAAAATTAAGGCTAAATTAAACCCGTAAGAGGGGCCTCTTGAAACTTGTCAGATGCCCATGGAAGACCTCTAATTATATGACGATGTTTTCATGGCGACAAGCGCGGGCAGACTACTGCAGGTCTTGCATTCTCATCAGCACATTCAGCTCTGAGCAGGTGACAAGTTCTATACACGTAAGTGTTGGTCTCTGATATCTGAACAATGATACTGCAATTTTTTATTCTAAAAAGACGTGATACCATTGCATGGCATGTCAAAGAACTGGAAGACAAGGTAACGAGGTTCATGCCAAAGGCATCAAAAAAGAAAAAGGACTAGGAAAAGATTCCTAGCCTGTACATCCACAATCGGACCGACTCAATATGCAAAATTTGTATTTAAGTGCAGTTTGGTGAAGTGAATTTTAAAGCAGACTGAAATCATGGCCAAGATTGTGGCTGGATCATACAGGACTCACCAAAAAGAGGATGTTCAACTAGAAAATGATACCTCTAGTGAGTTATTGGGTTAATCCATGAACTTTCAACATACCTAAGATAACACTATTCTTTATTAGTCCATTTGTACATTTTTCGATGTTAAATATGGACCGTGAAAATAAGGATTTTTTTGACTCGCTCTTCATGGAACTTTCAAGTGAATCCAGAAGATCGATGTTATCTTCTCTTGACAAAAAAGCCCAGAGATTGTCTGCTCTTGGAACTACACTAAACATGACAATACAAGAAACACATAGGAATGCCGCTAGATTGGAGGATATTGGTCTTATTCGGAGAGATGGAAAAAATACATTTAGTCTTACCACTTGTGGAAAAATAGCACTAAATCTTCTACCATCCTTTCAATTTCTTACAGATAGCAATTCTCATTTCAAGGAACATGATATTGGAAACATTCCGACAAAATTCGTTTACAGAATAGGCGATCTTCTCTCTCATGAGAAAATCACCGGAATTGGTCCTGTTTTGGAAAAATGGAAAAATGTGATCCGTGATTCAAAAGAGTATCTAAAAATAATAATTCAGCCGTATCCATTGGAGGTTGCAAAAGAAGCAGTGCATAGTGTAACTAATAGACAGGTAAAATTCTCATACATTTTTGGAGAAAATACAATTACACCAAAAGAACGCTCTGATTTATTACAAAAGAACTCTTGGGACAAATTCATTGAAAAAGGGATTGTGGAGAGAAGGATGTTAAAAAGTGTCGATACTAGTTTGATAGTCACTGAAAATCAGGCTATGATTATGTTTCCAAATATCAATGGCGAGATAGACCTGAACACGGCATTTTTGAGCAAGGATGCACAATTTAGAGAATGGTGCCTCGACTTTTTTAACTACCAGTGGGACCATGCTTACAGATTTAACGAATCTATCATGAAAAAAGTCTAATGTGTATTATTATGGCAAAAACTGTTAATGTTGAATTGATAGTTATCATAAGGTGCATTTAGCTGAGATTATCAATCATTCTATTCAACAGAGAATTCACTGAACTACGAAAAAATGCTAGAGAATGCCAAGACCTGGTGTAACTCTTGGACAGCACATGACCTGGATGCTGTTATGAAACATTACGCAGAAAATGTACAATTCTCATCTCCCATGGTGCCAAGGATGCTTGGGATTGAGAGTGAATTCATCAACGGAAAAGAAAAACTACGAGAATATTTTGAAATTTGCATAAAAAAATACCATGACCTAAGACTTGATTTTGTGGATGTGCTCGTGGGTGTAAATGGTGTCGTAGTACTGTATTATAGGGAAACTGGCGCCTTGGCATCTGATATTTCTGAGATGGATAATCATAACAAAATTGTTTCAAGCCAAGTGTATTACAACATTGGAAAGATACTAGGCTAGGGAATCATCCATCCTATCTACCCTCTTCTTTTCCACCGTTATTCTAAACTGGATTATTTTTTTGACCTCTGGAGAAACGCAGACATTCTTTGGGTCCTCTCAGGATGACTACAGCATAGCCCCCAAGTGTAGAGTTCCACAGCAAGTCCTGTTTCAATGTCAGTATCACGACCCTTGTTTATCGCAACCTTTGACATTTTCACAGCCATGAAAGAGTTGTTTGCTATCATATTTGCCATCTTGATAGCTTCTTCCATGATGCTTGAAAGTGGCACCACTTGATTTACAAGACCAATTTCTTTTGCCTCGTTGGCCGTGATCTGCCTTCCAGTAAATATCATTTCCTTTGCTTTTGCAAATCCTATTACTCGTTGCAATCTCTGTGAACCACCAAAAAACGGGCTTGCTCCTATAGTTACTTCGGTTTGGCCAAACCTGGCATTCTCCGAAGCTATTCTGATATCGAATGCTAGAGTAAGTTCTACACCACCAGCTAATGCATAGCCATTGATTGCTGCAATTGTTGGCTTGCTACAATTCTCTATCTTGGAAGAGAGAATCTGTCCTAACTTTGCATATTCTACTGCCTCTGGTGGTGTTAGGTTAGCCATGTATTCGATATCCGCACCTGCAGAAAATGCCCTTCCCTCGCCTGTAAGAATAATGACCTTAACAGAATCGTCCATTTCCAAATTATTGAAAACTGAGGAAAGCTCTTGAATCATCTCGACACTGATAGCGTTTAGCTTTTCAGGACGATTCATTTTCACAATGGCTACACTTTCACACGTACTAAACGTTACAAGTGACATTAAACACTAGGTAGTATCAATACAATAAATAAAGTACTAACAATCGATTGATATTTCTCATCAAACGTATTTAGCTGAAATTATCAGTCAGTTCTTTAATTTTAAAATACGATGAATGTGTATTGCAAGGGTAGTGGTATCATTTATGAATGAGATAGAAAGCATCATGGAATTTTTTGAGTATAACAACAAGATAAGGGCAAACTACATGCAAATGATGATAAAAGATATCTCATGGGAGGAATTTGTAAAGAACCGAGAAACTTCATGGCTTTCTTTGAAAGACACGATGTTGCACACAATCTGGGTAAATGACTCATGGATTAATTACTCGATTAACGGTTTGGAAGATCCAAACAGGCCATTTCCATTTACAAAATACCAGACTTGGGATTCAATAATAAATTACAACTCGATGGTCACATCAAAAGTAACCGAGTATCTCTACAATCTGACACTAGTAGAGATGTCTAGGATTGTTTCGAGAGTAAATAACGATGGAGTCAGGAGAACGATAAAGGTAAGAGATGTCTTACTGCATGTGTTTGGAGAGGAGCTACATCACAGAGGAGAGATAATTGCGATGCTGTGGCAGATGAACATGCAGCCACCTGACATGGGTTGGGCGTCAGTCATGAAAAAGACAGATCCTGCATGGAAGATGACATGATGTCATGACATTCTTGAAGGGATTGCTGCGGTATCCAATTATTCAAGCTCCAATGGCTGGAGGTCCCAGCTGTCCAAAACTGGCATCAGTAGTAAGCGAGGCGGGTGGAATGGGATTCCTTGCTGCAGGATACAAAACTAATGATGAAATGGAAAAAGAGATTTCAGAAGTCAAGCAACTGACAAAGAAACTATTTGGAGTCAATGTCTTCGTTCCCCAAAAATCAGAGATAGACAGTCCCGTTCTTTCTTCCTATATCGACACTCTAGAGTCAGAGGCAGATAGACTGGGAGTATCACTTGGTGAAGCTGTATGGGACGACGATTGTTATGACGAGAAAATTGAATATTTGTTGGCAAATCCTGTACCGGTAGTAAGCTTTACCTTCGGATGTCCTCCCAACGGTTTGATTTCTAAATTGCAACAACGAGGCTCATTTGTAATCATTACAGTTACCACTCCGGAAGAAGCAGAAATTGCATTCAAGGTAGAACCTGACGCTCTATGTCTGCAAGGTGTCGAAGCGGGAGGGCATAGGGGTTCGTTTGACGACAAGGATGTACCAGGCAAAGATCTTAGTCTTCTCTCTTTACTTTCAGCGGTACGCTCAAACATTGATCTTCCACTGATTGTTGCAGGGGGAATAATGCACGGACGTGATATTGCGGCAGTGATAATGTCTGGTGCTGCTGTAGCACAGATTGGTACAGCGTTTCTTCGCTGTACAGAAAGCGGAACAAACCAATTTCAAAAGTCGGCAATGGCAGACCCGTCATTTCAACATACGATGTTCACCCGTGCCTTTAGTGGAAGAAAGGCACGAGGGATTGCTAATCGTTTTATGCTTGAGTATAACTCTGCACCTTCAGCATATCCACAAATCAACAATGTTACAAAACCTCTTCGAAGAGAAGCAGCTGCTCGTGGTGATACTGGTACAATGAATATGTGGGCTGGTCAAGGATTTCGTTTTGCAGAAGAGTTACCAGCTGCAAAAATAGTTGAACGGCTTGTAAGGGAATGCAGGCAAGCATTTGATGAGATTAAAACGAAAACGCATGAGTCTATTATCTGAAATTCACCATGTGCAGGATTCAAAATAAGATCACTAGATTAGATGAGTCATACAGGACTTGAACCTAAGCTGGAGTAGAAATCTACGCCACTCTTTTAAACTATAAAATTACGAAAATACCTGTTTGTCAAGTACTCTATTAACGCAAATTACAGGTTTTAGTATTTTATTAAACTTCAATAAATCATCTGTAGATTATGAGCATCTTACTGGTATCCTAGAAAAAAAAGGATTTAAGAAAAGGGTTCCAAAATTTGGGTATCTTGTCGCAATGGACGAATCCATCAACCAACTAGATAAAGAAAGAATGGAAGATACAAGAAAATCAATAGAATCTGATCCAGAAAAAATATCCACAATTGGCAAGTACTGCATAGTCGCTGTCATACCACTAAACTCAGGAAAGCAAATTCTCATCGGACACAGTCCGGACATGCCAAAATTCTACCATAATTCAAGTAAAATCCTTGAGGAAGCAAGAGAAGTTATCCGTATCATAAAAGAGACGTTTGTGACACTGGATCTTTCTCCATGTAAATTAATGACTATGATCAGCGTCAAAAGTGACAAAAGACCGTACCAAGTGCTTGCTAACTTTGATCAATTAAAGAATTATCCAGCTCTTACACAAATGGCCTCAGATATGGAACTGACAAGATGGGAAAATGAGATCTATCTGTATTCAAGAGATGCTGACAGAAACACGGGACCCACTCCAATCATTGAAGACATGAAAAGAAAAAATCTTCCTCAAAAAAACACAACTAGAACAAGAGGATGGGATGAGATAACACTGAGACCACGACCTAATGAATACCTTGTCAGCATGGACTATAGAAGCGATAACGTTGATGATTTGATTCAAACCCTTGAAGGAATTGAAAAACAAGCCGAAAAAATAATGGCTGAAATGGAAACCAAAGATCAGCGGGTGTCATAGAAAATGAAAACTCTATGTTATTCCATAATTGGTGTAGGCGTCATAATGTTAGTAGTTTTTGTTCCTGTAATGCCTCTAGAACACAGTACACCATTCAGCGTCAATCCAAATTCATTTTTCTGGCCTGACTTCTTTGGTTCAGTAACATGGGATATATTTCAATGTGGTATGAGTGTAGGCGGGACTGGAACTTTTGAATTTAATTGTATTCCAATGTTTAGATTTTAGAAAATGAAAACTTTCTTGGGATCCAAAATGAAAACAACACATCTTGCAATAATCGCGATAGTGATAATTTCACTTGCCATAGTATCTTTTTCAAGCAAACCTGCCTATGCGGTAGGATGTGCAGTCTGGGGATATGGCATTGGGGAGGGAGGTGCAACCCCATTTTACAACCCGCAACCACATCTTGTGAAAGGCAGAAACCTTGACGTAGGCATAACGATCTTGCATGACCTGTTCAACTACGATTACAACGGAACCACACGATCCATCTCATTTAGGCTGTGCGATACCAACGGAGACAAGAACATGTCGGATACCATATACAAGATAACTGTCACAAAAGAAGACGGCCACAAGACAGTCTTGAACAATGTATTTTATTCCGGCATCGGCCTGCTTCAGTTACAAATTCAAAACTATTCTACAACGGAGATCATGCCATATGTGAGGCAGGACCCAAATCATGACAATGCGTTTGTCGCAGATTCCAATGGAACTGTATACATGAAAAATCCATTCCTGTGGGAACCTGGAGTGTATGACCTTACAGTCAGGATTCTTGGATTTGGCACAAGCAATGTCTTTTATCAAAACGGCGAGCCTGTCTTCAACTACACTGCAGATGTACCTGACACAGTATGGGAGGAGATTCAGCACGGGAACAGCACGTACAGGATCAAGGTTCTCTCCACCCAAAAGATAGAATCTTTCAACTATGATGCTGATACCATGCGGCTTTACTGGTCAGTCAGGGTTCCGCAAGAGCAGATTCTAAACAAAACACACCAGGTATTCTCAGATGTAGAAATCCCGAGATCATTTCACGAGTTTTCCGAGTCACCATTCCTCAATGCTACGATCAACGACGCGTCAGTCAGGTCATCACCCATGAGTGCGTCTATACCACAAAGTGAGATGATGGTGAACCTTTATTCTCCACTCTCTCTTCTTTCAGACATTGCAAAGAATGCAAACATGACTGATGCCGCCGTAACATTCTCGCTTGCACCTCTGCTAAAGAGCTCGACACGTCTTGACCTGAACCATGGGGTGTATGCACTTGTCACTTGGAGCCCATCTCCACCCGTTGCAAATGCAAGCGAAACCCTCCATGTCAAGTTTCTTACTGCCAGCGGGGCTCCTCTCAAGAACGCAGTCTATGACGTTTACCTCTCCAACAGACATGGAATAAACTTTGAGCATTATGATGTGCGAGTGGCAAAGGACGGAACTGACTCGGCAGAGTTTCTTTTTCCACAAGATGACATTTACAAACTCTATATACACGTGAGGGGAGTTTCAAATTCCTCTGCTCCGCATTCTATTGACAATGCCCTTGATGGGGACGCCTATGGCTATGTAGTGGTTGGACCTGAATTTGACACCATTGCAACAAATACAATGACACAGCATAACATGACATTTCCATATCAGAGAGACCTTGTTACGCCACTAAGGCAGGTAAAAATGGGCATACAGCCACAGGATGTCACATGTGACTGGTCTGGGTTTCAACTGGTACTAAAGTCAGAGGATGGATCCCCTGCATGTGCGAGCCCACACACTGCCAAGATACTGACAGAAAGAGGATGGGGATACATTCCGCTACGACTGCGTTAACGTTACGACCCCACCAAACAGGATCCGTTCATATGATTGTCAAAAAACAGAACAAAGATACACCAATTTCTTAAACAATGGCATTACCGGATATCTTGGTTATGAAATTCGCGTACTTTTCAGCTATGTGTGTTGGATTTGCTTGTGGGATGGCATTTTCTCTTGTTCCTTCCGCAGAGGCACATCTGGTGCCTCCCTTTTACATGCAAATTGGTCAGAATTATACCGACCCTGTTACCCATACGTCCTTTGCAAACAATGGAGAGTATTTCGTAGTTCCAAAGTCATCGGAACGCAGTGTCCCGTTGATTATCAAAAACGATGACAACGCTGTTGGAATTCCAGTCTATTTTCATACCGCACTTGGCAACAACTTTGGCCAAGAAATTATGCCATCTGGCATCTTGGTACGTATATCGCCTGATAATATCGTATTAAATGGCAGCAAGGAACAAAGAGTCACAATACTTGTAAAAGCAAGCCAGGATGCCATCGTTGGCACATATGAACAAGCCATAGTGGCAAGGTGGGTCACGCCGCAAGAGCAACAGAGTGTATTGGGTGCAATCCAACTCAAGATAGTAAACAGCCCGCAAGAGGCTCTTGCCCCGCTGAGGCAAACGGCTTCAGGCGTATCTGAAGATAATGTGGTCTGCAATGGCGATCATGTCCGTATAATAAAAAAAGAGAGTCATGAAAGGGCATGCGTCAGGCCTGATTCAGTAGCAGACCTTGTGCTGAGAGGCTGGGCGGAGAACCCTCTTGATGACCTTCTTCTAAGGTACACTGATAGTGCAAGGGCAGACAGGATTTTCTATGATATCATGAACGAGCCAAAGGTGAGAGCACAGTCAACTACAGGATGGACGTACAATACCTATGATACTGCTGCAGATGGTGAACACCAAAAATTTTCTGCGACCATTCACCTCTACATGCCTCCAAGTGTAATGCCCTCCCATCCAGAATGCAACTACGGCATGACGGCCCTGGTGGTAATGAATCTAAAACCACTTCAAATTGAACATAATTATACTGAGGCAGGCTGCGTGCAACCTCCAAATCCTTTTACTGACATGGGAATCAATCTGCGATAATGGGTCAT
The DNA here is from genome assembly GCA_028867785.1 of Nitrososphaerota archaeon. Classification (GTDB taxonomy): domain Archaea; phylum Thermoproteota; class Nitrososphaeria; order Nitrososphaerales; family Nitrosopumilaceae; genus Nitrosotalea. Next base: position 100,706 of record JAGWFS010000001.1, on the reverse strand, counting down.
ATGAAAATGACTACGTGTAGAATTTGGATATTGCTGACAAATTTTAGAGGATCAACTTAGGCAATGATCTTTGCAGTTGGTGATTGCGATTTAGTGCTGAAAAACTGGAAAAATGTTACGCCACTTTTTTAAACGGTATCTATCCAGTACACACATTGTGAAACCAGTTTATTTTGTGTTGATAATGATCGCTTTATGTGTCCCATTTGTAACTTTTCACGCATCAGGTCAAGAACCTGATTGGAAATATTTTGTCAAAGTGGGATCATTTTGGTACTCTAATCCCACAGAACCATCACAATTCTTCAAAATTCCCTACAGAATTGATAATGGGACAATCACTGCTCTTGAGACAAACAACAAGGCTGACATTTTTGTTGATATCAAAAGCGACAAGGAAGGCAAGTTTGATATACAAATACCAAAAAATTTTCCATACACAAATTATGATTTTGATTCGCGAAACTACCTCTTTGACATTCTCATAAATGACAACCAGGTAGACACACATGCGTTTGAGAGCCAAAACGATTGCTATTATGTTTTTTCGCTGCCTTTCAAGGAAAACTCACAGATAAAGATCAGCTTCAACGCAGACTATCAATCAAAAAAACCATGGTACGGAGACAAGGTTGACCCCCAATGCATCTCAAAGACTGTGGTGAACAACCTGCAAGACAACTCTAGTCTTATACCAATGAATTTCACTTACCCAAAACTAGTTCAGGATTACTGGAAGGGAATGATATCCCTGCCAGTTGTGCACGACCAATACACGAATTTTTCAACCAACTTTAGAACCACTTTCAATGGAGACACGCTTCCTTACACACCAACAGGCACCACAAAAAAACAACTGATTGACGAAAATTTCCAAGAGTATCTTAAAAGAATGGGCGCTGCGGATCTAATACGGGATCATATTGCTGATCTGAACCGTACCGTATTTCATCTGGAACAGGAAAGGGAACGTTCAAAATTGTTGCACTATGATAACAAGGTAAAGGACTTTTCTGACACGATTGGTGTTCTAGAACAACAGGTATCTGTATACCAGCAAGAGTCAAAAAGGCTATGGGATGAGCTGGGCCTTATTCAGACATACAATATTGACCTATTCAAGATGGACCCGCAAAAAACCCAAGAGTACAGCAAGGCTCAGGCCATTCTTACACAAAATTACTTGAGTGGAAATAACGCTAAACCAAACTATATCACAACAGTATCCGTTGATTCTGTCAATGAGACCCTGGTTATAGGAGTCAATGTGCCTAGTTCAGTTGACAAGAAACAGTATGTCGCAGAACTTTCTGATGAGATAAAAAAGCTCATTGGTGGCAAGATCTCCTTTGAAATTCGGGATCTTAAGATTTGCATACTGGAAGATGCAAGTTGCATGGGTCCTCCTCCAAAGACTGCGTCGCCATACCAGCAGTTCAAGCACGGAACATCGATTGATTCAGTAAAGTGTGATCCACCTTTTGAGCTTCACATAAAGGGACCTACCCAACCAATCTGCATAAAGCCAGAAACATATGACAAGCTTGTATCAAGAGGGTATTTTCTGTATCGTTAAGGATTGAAAATGAAAACTCGAAATCTTGCAATATTTTTCAGCTCAACAATTGTAATAGTAGCAATAGCATACGGAGTTGCAGTATTTTCAAGCTCGCAAGATATCTCAAAAGAGCCAGAAGAGATTCTGCTGTACAATAACCAGTATCAATTTACAAACCCGCGTCCTGTCAAAGTAACAGACATGGAGCCAAACAGTGCAGGCGTTTTCATGTACCCAAGCTCGTACAACATTACAGACAGCGGAGACGCCTACCAGAGGTTCCTTCTGATACGGCTGCCGTCATGGATGGGGGGAGGAAACGATTCGGTATCGTCATACCGGGCATACAGCGCGATAGGACTGGCAGAACATTGCATAGTAAAGTACTGGCCTCAAGATGGAAGGTTGAGGATAGAGGACCCATGCGGCGGCGACATGTACAGGCCAATAGATGGATACCTGTACACAAGAGCGGGAAACCCGACACTGCTTCAATATGACATCGGGCTGCCACAGCTCAACCTGACAGTTGACAACCAAGGGTACATTGCAGTAGAGCCGCCGACATATACGCAGGACAAGAACGGCGTAATCGGCATCGGAAGGATGTTACCACAAAATGAGATCGACTATACTACCGCGTTTATAAAAAAACGCCAAGCCATGGCACAAGAGGTCAAGTCCCCTGCACCTCAAAGGCTTGCAACAGGCGAGTATGCACTGCAGGTGGAGGGAGACTGGTACCAGGGAAGGATAGGATATCAGGCAGCTGGAAGCACAATGTACTATCCTGATGTGAGCTACCAGTTCTGCAACTGCTCAAACCATGACCAGATTATCGCTCAAAAGGCAAGCACATACTCTACCATGTACAAGATAGGGGAGAGCCTGGTTCTTTCCACGCCAAGAGGAATATCTGTCAACGGCACAAAGTACAACTATGTATTTGACTTTTACAAGGATCCATACCAGATACAGGTTGCAACCCTCAGACCACTTGATGAGGGGCTCAGGATGATACAAGACGATTTTTTGAATGGAACCGTGTCGGAGGCAAGGGAAGTTATATTACTGAATGCAACTAAGAACTAGAACAAAGATACGGCAATTTTTTAGGGCAATTCTGTATCCTGATGGTCATAAGTGAAAAACTTACATCTTGCCGCGGTCATATTATCCGTATCAGTCGGGATAGCGTTAGTATTTCTATTTGGCGCCAATCTGTTAGACACTGCCAAGCCAGGAACTGTGTCAAGACTGACTGATCTTTACCGAATATGGAATCTTTACAATCCAACCCATCCTCAAGGAGATGATAATGGCATAACAGCAGTCGGTTTTGACTGGATTGACTCCAATTGGGCAGTCTTTGTATTCGGCAACGCAGACCCTCCGGGGGCATCGCTGTGGAAGATATCCAAAGACGGTAAAGATATCTCAAGGATTCAGCTACCCATGCAATTTGACGTCATAGACAAGGTTCATGCCTTTCAAGACAGGGTGTATTTTGATGGCTGGTATGACAGGCAAAACAAGCGGGACGTATTTGAGGTAAGCTTGGACAACGGCACATTTGTCCAGCTCACGCACAGCGGGGAGATTAACATGTATGATGTTCTTCCAGACGGGAAGATAGTTTTCGAGGAGTCCCACAGTTACAAAACAGAGGTATGCCCCCTTTACGCCAACGATACAAGCGGTAGCAACTGGGCAGGATATTATACCACATTGTGGCTGGCAGACGCCAACGGGCGCAAGATAAAGGCAATCTATAACGGTACTGAGGTCTTCAGAGACATGGTAACAAGCACAGATGGAAAGAGTATTGCCTTCACAGACATCACAGACCCAAGTCATCCGATGCTTCACGCAATGATATCCTGCACATCATTTCCAGGTCCTATCGAGCCAAATCTACAATATGGTCTCAAGCTCCTAAACTTAGACGACGGCCAGATTTCAGATCTTGGGTCGTCACAGTATGATTTCTACAACCCCAAATGGACACCTGACGGCAAATTCCTTCTATATGTAGTAACCCCACACAAGTGTCTGACCGATGCGGCAAATCCAAACGAGCAGCACTGCATCTCAGGTTTTCTTAAAATGCTGGATGTCTCTGACGGTTCTTCGCAGCTTGTCTACGGCAGGAATGGCCCTCCATACTCTGCTGCACCAATGGGGGCAGATCCTTCACCCGACGGCAAGTCAGTAATATTCTCAGTTTTGGGAAACGTAAATGACGGGCTTGTTAATGGGGCAGGGATATACATTCTCAATCTTGACAGGCCGCTTGCATGAGGTGTTGATGGAGATGAAATCACCATGTCTTTCTTTAATCGCGGCCTTTCTTACAGGTACGCCTTTTGTGCAAGCCAAACTGCGAGTGCGCAATACTCTTCCAAGCATGTGCACAGTTATCATTTCTCCAAGTAGACAAAAACGTTACCTTTGATGGGTTTGCAAACCTGTGGTAAACCATGATAAAACCTACAATTCAATGTGGGTATACAAGCAAAGACTAGATGATATTTTGTCTAAAGTATTAAGTATGGGATGATGATAATAATTGATATGCAAAGACCCACAGAGGAAAAAAAGCAGACTGTTTCCTTGGAAATTCCAGAGAACGAATCCCTGGAAGATGCCGAACGGGATCTGGATGAACTTGCAAAGAGTTAAGAATTCTGTATAGATTCTATTCCGTTGTTGAACTGGCAGTTTGATCTAAAACCACGTGATATTGTTCAAGCAGATCCGGGATATGAGGATCAAAAAGAACGGAAGGTGAGACCCTTGCTAGTTATCTCAAAGCCTCTTTTTCATCAAAACAGCATATGTAGTTGTAATTGATGATCAGAATGGAAAGGTATTAGATGAAAAATCCATCTCTCTTGAATCCGTAAATTGTAAAGAGGGATCGTAACAAAAAGCTTAAACTAAAAAATCTGGAACAGGTGCCCACTACAATTCTGGCGGTAACCCACTGACTTGTACCCATAATCATAACAAAACCCAAAGAAATTCTACGCCATATTTTTAAATCAGTGCAACAGACTATCGAGCAGTTGAATCTTGCCATATCACGGGCAGTCATGACTGTCGCATTTTTGATTGTTTTATCATGTTCGATTACATCACAGGCACTTGCGCAGACCGCACAGGACTTTGATAGCATCATGTCAAGATCAACCCAGTCTACGATCACAGTCACAGGAGAAAGCTCGCAGTGGATAACACCTGACCAGGCCACTCTCTCGATCTCTACGCCATCCCAGTCAGGAAACTCGACTGCTGCGCTTGCACTCGATCAAAATCTTACGGAAAAGCTAAAGGACGCAATAAAGGCAGTATCCCCAAAGTCTGCAGTTACAGTAGAGCCGCCTTCAATCAACCCATCCCAGGACGAGTCGCCTTTTGCAGCAAACTCGCTTTACGAGGCCTATTCTGACATACAGGTAACGGCAGACCTGCCAATCTCGGACAACCTTGTCAAGAACCTGGCAAGTCAGGGCATTATGATTCAAAACCCGTACGTCACAGAGGTCACAGCAGAACCCGCCATGGCGGGAAACAAGACACACGTGAGCATATCGTACGGCTCTAGCAGAGGACCGAACTGTGCCCAGTCATCCACATGCTTTGATCCATCGCCTATCACTGTACTGCCTGGCACCACGGTAACCTGGACAAACAATGATACGGTAGGACATACTGTGACAAGCGGCATGCCTTCCGACCTGCAGACAGGTACGATATTTGACAGCGGCCTGCTAAAACCGGGCGCTGTATTTTCACACACCTTTGCCAACTCGGGAAACTTTGACTATTACTGTCAGGTACACCCGTGGATGACAGGACTTGTCAGGGTTGCAGGGCAAGGCATCTCTGCGCAAGGCACGACGGCAGAGCCCAAATACCAAATCACAATGTCGATTGCATTTCACATACCTCAGGAAACACTTGGCAACGCGATACATGACTATCAGCAAAAAGAAGCCAAGGCAAAACAGATGCTGGAGGATGCGGGGGTGCCACAGGGCAGCATAACAGAAGAGCCTCTGAGACTAAACCCGGCAAACGGCCCTCGTGTTTTTCCTGAAATGTCCGTATCATCAAGGATGACAGTTGACGTACCGATTGGAGACGTTGACAAGATTGTAAATGCGACAAACAGTCTTGGCGGAAACGTCAACCAGATAACGCTGTCTGCCTCAAAATCACTGCTTTACAGCACGACAAAGGATCTGACAAGCAGGGCAATCAGCGATGCAATCGGAAAGGTGCAGGGTATCATAGGGCCCGCAGGACTGCAGATAAAGTCAATCAAGGACATGCAGATAAGCCAGCTCTCAGAACCTGTCGAGCCGAGAAACTATTATCTTGGGCAGAGGTATCCAGTGCCGAGCTACTCTGCATCAGACGAGGCGTCAATCAGTGCAGTGGTGCAGTTCCAGGTAGGGCAGTAGATAAAGCTCTGCAGGAAACATGTGGCAAAAATAAATGAAAATTCTACATCTTTTGATTTTATCAGTTTCTGTCTCATTGGCCTTTTCTATCAAATCTGTTTATGGTCAATGTGGAGGCGGATTTTGTATGGGTGTCAATTGTCCTCCAATATCTCCCTGCCTGCCTCCCGCTGAAAATATTGCAATAGACACACTTGTAACGCTTGCAGTGATAGGTTGCTGGTTTTTCATCTTCAAACGCATGAAAGGATAAAAGATCACACTGCAACAACGCAAGGAATTATTCAAGGGAACCGAAGAAATTTACGAAGGCCTAAAGAAGATGGCAAAGGTCAAACAATCTATTACTCGCTAATATGTAAAAAAACTCTCTAAATTTCGGATAAAGATACGGCAATTTTTTAAATGATACCTGTCCAGTACGAATCAAACATGAGCGAGAAAAACGGTCTTACAGTACTTGAAGCATACACAAGAGACGTGGGTCGCGGGTTGCGCGAATTGAGAGCCAGATGATGGCATCGATTGGGCTGTCAATAGGGGATATAATTGAGATCAGGGGGAAAAGAGCAACGACGGCGCGATGTCTGCCCGAACTAACGCCGGAACAACTAGAATTAGAACGTGTACAGACTCTGGCACGCCAAAAGATACAGAGAACCAAGATAGAAGAAAAAGACATTCACATAACGAGATTCAACTGGTCTGAGAAAAATGTTCCTACATACCAAATGAAACCGGTAACTTCGGACAGAATCATCCGAGTAGACGGCTTGATACGAAACAATGCTGGCATTGCAATAGGTGATACCGTACAAGTAAGAAAGATAGTAGCACCGCAGGCTGAAAAGGTGACAGTTGTACCGCTTGAAGCAATACCGCCAATTGACGAAAGATACCTGTCAGACGCACTGGAAAACATTCCTGTTATGAAGGGAGACAACATAATGGTTCCATACTTTGGAGGCAGGCTTACGTTTAATGTAACGGACGTAGTACCGGATATCGTCTCGGTTGTGACACAAAAGACAGTGTTTTCCATAACGGCCCGGGGACCAACACTGCGGTCTGTGGATGGCTTCAAATATTATTCTGATGGGAAAAATGTCGCCTTTGTTTTAGAACATTTTGTACGAAAAGAAACCCCTGAGAATGCCTATCTTGTCCTGAAAATACATCTGCACCATGGAGGATTTGGGAGACTCGGAGAATTTCAGGCAAGACTTGGAAAAAATTCTTCAATACAGAGGCTTGTCACAGTATACAGGGAAGAGGCAGAACAGGTTGTTGCAGATGCAAACAAGAAACTGACAGAACCGACAAGTGTAAACTCTGCTGACTTGATAAACGGCATAGAATTTGAGATTCTTGAGGGGTGGAGAACCGTGTCTCCATTAGAATAAATGCTGCCAATGACCCAGTGTGTGATGTCTGGTACCAAATATGGATAAAACAAAAAACTGCCCGGCAAAAGCGGCCGCGTGTATTGCATCGATTTTTCTAATCTCTGTGGCAGTCCTGCCTGCCTCGGCCTCTGTAAACTTTGATGGCTATATGCCAATTGCAGGAGGTCCTGTCACACCAAGCTATGACTTTGAAAAAAGTTTCTACATTGATTATCCAGCCGGAAGCAAGCTGCAAGACATCCTTGAAGGAAAGAATGCAACAATCTCGTTTGTCGGCAATGCAGACAACAACCCAGACATCAAAACCCTCATGCATCAAATCAATTCGGATATGACGGCAAACGAACACAGCTCTGTGATTCTTACAAATCTGGCAGTCAATTATCAACTGACTGTGACAGGATACCATGATCATGCCTCGTTTGATTACAGGATTGTGCTAGTACCTACTGTAACAGGCTATGTGCTCAACAAGGCAAGTGGCAACGTGCCTGAAACACTTGACGCTTCATGGGTAGCGTTCAATCTAAACAACCCGGTCACAATAAACACCAAGCAGTACGGGCCTTTGGAGATAAACTATCCAATAGACGCCATACAAAGCCAGATGCCGGACGTTTACGACGCAATAAAAGATACTGCTGCCGAGCATGTGTTCAAGTCGGAAAACCTGATTGATGCGTCAGAACTGTATTCCGCGCAGCCCCTTGACAAGTGGGACAGCCTTTTTGATCCGGCATATACGCTGACTGGTACTGCAGGATATGGATATCAAGGACAAAAAATTGCAGTCACCACATTTTCCTCAGGTCTTAGCAATGCATTCTCGGGAACCCTGAATGTAAACAATGTAGACGAGGATTTTACAGGCCATGATGGAATCAAGTACCACATCGCTACAAAAGAACAGGCAGATGCAGGAACAATAAACATAGAGGGTCACGCAAATCCGAATGAAGTTCAAGGAGAATGGACGTTTACCACCCTGGCACAGGCAGCTGGTACGACTTCAACCGCTACTGCTGGAGGGCAATTGAACACCATGACCATCTACGCAGTTGCAGGCTTTGCGGCAACACTTGGAGCCACACTCTTCTGGTATGCAAGCAAAAAGAAAATCCCAGTACCAAATGCAGGCGCAGAAAAAGACCAGTACACGGTAATCACAATTGATGGACTGAAAAAGAAATACGACATTAACGAGCCAATAGAGTTTGCTGTATCCATCAAAGGGTACGGCAACGGGGTCTGTCCGTTCATCTCAATCACAAAAGAGCCAGAAGGCGAGAAGGTGTGGAGCCAGGGGTACGTGACCCAGGAACCGAAAGACTCGCCGCCCTCTGACGTTGACATGAACCTGAAGGTTCCTGGAAACGAAAACCCGATATCCATCAGAGAACAGGGGCTGTATACCGTACAGGTATCAACCACCAGCAATTCACTAGAGGAAAGTTTTGAAATCGTATGAAAACAGATGTCAGTATTTGTTATTCTGTTTCATCATAGATCGAATTTTGTACAATGTTATTATCAAAAATATCACGGCACCAATGCTGAGCAAGTCAAGTACAAAGTAAATGCCAGACCCTACTGGGATGCAGCTTGATCCTGTGGTGCACTGGATGCCGATTATTATTGCATTCCAGGCCGTATGAAACAGGATTGCAAACCATCCCTTGCCGCTCATCCACGTTCTAAGGCTGAAAAATATGTGAGGCACGGTAAAAAACATGGTTCCATAGGCAAGACCTGACAGCGCAAAGCTGTGCGTATTGAAAATATGCAGCAGCGACCACGTGATGCCGCCTGCAAGGACTGCAAGATAGCTGCCGCTAAAATAGAAAGGAATCCCAAAAAATGCCGCCTCCTCAAGGGGGCCGGACGTGAGTCCCATGATTACGGATATGGGAACGGATGGAATCTGGTAGTTTGATATGACGTGCTCTGCCACTGTATTTCCAGCCTGCTGCAAAAAAATCCCGATGGCAAGATAAAAGATTCCCATCTTTATCAGATATGGAACAGATGTCTTGCGGTATCTTGCCAGCCAGTATCTTGGATTGATGTCGCGCATCTCATCAGGCGTATGCATTATCTTGCCCTCTTTTTCATGCTGTTGTGGGATTTTGCAGTGTCCCGTATTATGTTGCCGATGTCTTTTCTCAATCCTGGCATAAGGGAGAGCAGGTCCTCGTATGCCTTCAGGTATTCTTGTTTTCTTACCAGGAGAAACCCTCCCAGGAACCACCGCACGTCGCGCGGAACCTCATTGAGATTTTTGACCAGGTGTGCCAGCTGGTCCTCCACCCCAGAGTAAAAGTAGACAAACTTTCCAAAGATCTTTTTTGATTCCTTTGGATTTTGATCAATCTTCTTTGCGTAAAAGCCTGCCTGCCTTAGCTCGCAGCAGAACTGCTCTTTTTTTATCCATGTGTCAAAATACGTGCCAAGGTTTTCTCTTATCTTGCTGTCAATTCCGTAAAAATAGATAAAGCCATAGACTGTGGGTCCATACGAGATTTTTTTTCTGCCTGATTTTACAGTATCGTATACCGTTATTTTCTGGGTCTCCAGCATCTCCTTGAAGTGCCGGTGGATTGTCCCAATCGGCATGTTGGAGACAGAGTTTGTGGCATAGAGCGTAATGGGGCCTTGGCTTGCGATTACCCTGAATATCTCCGCCGCAGTCTTGTCATGGCTGGATATATCCATTCCTGACTATATATCTGCAAATAATGGATATATCCATTTCTGTGGAGATGTATTGTATGAAGATACCATGGCTAGTGGCCACGCTCTTTCTGATTCTCTCAGTACTGATATCAGGTGTCCATCCTGCATATGCCGTGGACCTCAATGCAGGCCTCAGCTCAAAAGGAAGCCCTGAAAAGCCCGTGTTCAAGTTTCAAGAGACGGTATTCATCAACTATCCTGACGGGGGGAAACTGTATGACATGCTGCATGACAAGAACGTGACGGTCTCCTTTTCCGCAGATTCTAAAAATCCTTCGGTGCAGGATCTGGTGAACAAAATCAATGCAAACCTGCTACAGAACCTGAAATCCCTGACCAAGGTAACCGATGTGACCCTGGATTACAACGCTACACTGCAGGGAGGAGGCAAGTCTGCCACTGTGGATTACAACCTTGTGGTGATTCCGACCATTACAAATTATGTGATGGCAAAAGGATCTGATGGGCAGACAATACTTGATGCCGGCTGGATGGGGATGTCTGTTGCAGGACCGGTAGATATAACCACAAACCAATACGGGACAATTGACATTAACACGCCTGCAAGCCTGCTGCAGAATCTAGTACCAGGTGCATATTTGCAGATAAAGGGTACCCCGGCAGAACAAGTCCTTGACTATCCGCTGATAGATTCTGGTGCCGTACTGCAATCTCCGGCGGGTGACTGGCAGCATCTTTTTGATCCTGCCTATACCATTACGGAAACAAGCAGCTGGGGCTACAACGGAACCAGGGTTCCAATAACAACTTATACGATAGGCGAGAGCTCTATTGGAAAAGTGACAAACCCGACGGAGCACATTGTAAGCCTGCCACTTGACAAGGACTATCAAATTCATACGCTGCAGCATGCAAGCTCGGCCACAGTCCAAGTTGACGGGGTTGCAAAACTTGAGATGGTAGGAGGACAGTTTGCCTTTTCCACAACGCCCACAGCTACGCAGCCTTTGCCCTCAAGTGGCCTTTCAATTCAGGTAATATATGCAATGGCTGGATTTGGCGTGGTGATTGCAGCGGGAGTCCTTGTCTGGAGCAACAAAAAGATGAAGGAGGTAGTAACAAATGTTGAGACGGGCCCTGTCCGGTATGAGACAAGGCAGCACTGGGCTGATAGGTTTGACGGTGTCAAGAACGAACCTGAAGAGAAAAGGGCTACAAAATCTGCAGTCTGAAGACGGTGTAGATGATGTTCATTCCAACGTGGAAAAAACATGCGTCACTTTTTTAAACCATGCTTGTACCGTCCTTGTCAAGTGTGAAAGCTCTATTTTTTCCAATGGTTGCAATCCTTGCAATTGCAAGCGCTTTCGTTGTTGCACAAGATGCGTATGGATGCACAGGCTTTTGTCCTGCCACAAAATCCGCATACTTGATACCATTGCAGGCTCCGGTAAACGTCACTTCGCCAGCACTTCAGGTATTGCAGCCCTCCACTCCATTGTGGAACCACCTCTTGGTTGGAAAAAACCCATCAGTTGCAGTGTCTGGCAATGGCAGGTATGTGGCGGCAGGTACGGAAAATGGCAAGACAGGGGGCCATGTGTACATGTATGACACTCAAGGAAACCTACTGTGGGACTATAAAACAGACAGCAACATTACAACAGTGTCAATATCAAAAGACGGAAGCTATGTGGCAGCAAGTGGGTACCAGATGCTTGACAACGGTCTCACGGGCTATGGATTCATGCAGTATTATGCACACCCTGCACTGTATTTTCTGAGCAACAACGGAACTTTGCTGTGGAAGTACGAATCAAAGGCAGGACAGGTTATCTGGCATATTGCAATGCCTCAGGACGGCTCGTCTGTCATGACAAACATCGACGGCAACATTGTGTCATTTGACAGGCGTGGGAACATACTCTGGAATTATACCGCGGGAAACGATACGGGTAGTATCTCTGTTTCATCTGACGGGTATTACATAGTGACTAATACGGCAGACCATGTAACGTATCTTGACAATGCAGGCAAGATCCTCTGGAGCTCAAAAATTGATTCTGACGCAAACGCAAGGTCGCTTGTATCTCAAGATGGGAAATATGTTCTGGCAAGCTCAAGCGACCCAGGTTCTGGACGGGGAAAACTCTACCTGTTTGACAATAAAGGAAACCTGTTGTGGACAAGGCCGGTTGACAACTTTGAGACAATGGCAATATCTAGCGGTTACTATTACATTGCCGAATCGTCAAGCTCTACAGAGCTGCTTGATCTCAAGGGTAACGTAATGTGGTACGGAAATTCCACAACTGACAACCTGGCAGTATCGCCAGACGCTTCATACGTGCTTGCCACCGGGGATATTTCAGGGCAGAAAAACGTGATTGCATATGACACGCTTGGAAACATCATCTGGAGATTTCCGGTAAATGATGCTGGCATATCTAAATTTTCAATGCTGCCGGGAGGCTCGTACCTCTCCTTTGCCACAAGCTCGCCCCAGAGTGATTCAAGTACGCTGTACTATTTCAAAGTCATACAAAATTTTGCAGTATCTCCTACTACACAACCAAGAGTAGGCAGCCCGCCTGAACAAACAAGGTCTGGAATCTTGCCAAACGATGTGACATGTAATCCGGGACTGGAATTGGTAATAAAATCAGAAGGCGGTTCTCCTGCATGTGTGAGCCCGAAAAACGTGGCCGTTCTTATAGAGCGCGGCTGGGCAAGACATGAATCCTACTATTATGACGCACATGTGGAACCCAAGGCTACCTTGAACGACTATGTGTACAAAGGAATAGACAGCAAAGACAATGTAACGGTATCAATTAACAATCAAACCTACTATCAGACAACGCTTGACTATTCTGCATACAATCTGCCAAGGGACACGCCAATCCAATTTCAAAACGTAACGTTTAATTTTCCAGAAGGAACCGCCGAGACCCCCGGAGGCGCGCTTGTGATACTTGATATGAAATTCCAAGACGGGTTTGAAGAAACATATGGAACAAATACAGCAAACGGCGGCAGTGGAATACCTGTCCCTACACAGTATGGCATACATCAGGCTGTAAACTCTACGACCGTGCTTAGCAACCACATGGAACCGCAGGCCGGGATGACGATATATCATGACAGGATAAAGCTGCTTGTAAGCAGAGACAGTCCGCCGCATTCCAAATTGCCGTCTTAACAAAATACTGTCTTGCTTTCATACGATAAAAAAATCCCAGTAATGTCTGGAAAAAACTATGCTGGATTTTCATTAAGCTATAAAATTACAAACAGTACATACAACAAAATTCTTGGTGCACAGACTGATGAAAAGAACAGGTATCTCTCGCTGACACTGGATGTTGCAAGAAGCGGTACACTGTCAATCTCTGTTCCACGTAAGCTGTTGGACTCGGACGCACAACCAAGACGTACCGTTTATAGTTCTAAACGACGGATACGAAGTTCGATACAACGAGACAACATCAATTACAGAACGAGACTTGACAATTCCTTTCAAGGTGGGAGTGAACATTATGGAGATTCTAGCCACGCGGCTGATTTGATCCTGTAGAATGAAGGAAAGTGTAACTTTGGTATATCTCTGTAACTGCAATCGGTTGCAATTGATTGCTGAAAAAATGAGAATCAACGCGACACAGAAATAGTAATCCTGTAGCCAATCTAGAAGGCTAGAATAAAATGATACTACAGGACTGGTGGTTTACTACTCTACTTGGAATGACGGGACCGATAAGGCCTCCACTTCGAGATAACATCAAAGCCGACGTCTTGATCGTGGGTGCTGGCGCGGCTGGTGTTGCAGCTGCACATCGCTTTGTAGGCTCTGGAAAAAAAGTTGTCCTGCTTGATAGAAACATCTGCGGGGGCAGCTCTACTGGCAAGAGCGCGGGTTTTCTAACCCCTGACAGCGAGCTTGAGCTGTCACAGCTGCTGCGCAAGTATGGCACACAGGGTGCCAAGGATCTGTGGGGTGTCTCTGCAAAGGGCGTGGATATAATGGTGGATAACATCAAGCGCCACAAGCTAGAGTGTGATCTGCAGGTACAGGACTGCCTCTTTTTAGGAAAAGGCGCCGGCGGCTGGAAGGATGTCCAGGATGAAGTAAATGCACGCGAGAAGATTGGCTATTCCAGCACTGTATACAAAGAATCCGAGGTACCTTCTGTAATTGGATCAAATGTGTATTCTGGAGCAATCAGATATACGGGAACATACGGTGTTGATCCTCTTTTGTATGCACAGGGAATGAAACAAGTCCTTCTAGATGGCGGCATTGAGATCTATGAATCATCAGAGGTGATTTCCTGGGAGGGGCACACGGTTAACACTCATCTTGGCTCTGTCACTGCAGACAAGATAATTTTTTGCATCGACAAACCAAAGCCTGATCTGACAAAATATTATGAAACTGTATATCATGCACAGACTTTTCTTTCTATTAGCGAACCCCTGGGAGACAATGACATTGCAAAACTCTTTCCACAAGGCCCGCTTCAATGCTGGGACTCTGATCTGGTTTACACGTATTTCAGACTGACAGGAACAAAACGACTTTTGGTAGGCGGCGGAGACCTGATGACAACATATGCAAAAAATGATACAACAATGCCACGCGTAATGGACAAGGTCATAAGAGGACTGAAAGAAAAAATTCCATCCATCAGGAATCTTGGATTTACCCAGTACTGGCAGGGAAGAATAGACATGACCCGGGATCTTATTCCTACAGTACTTGTCGATCCGGAACATCCTTGGACTCATTTTGTACTTGGCTGTGTCGGTCTCCCGTGGGCCACATTTTGCGGAGATTTTGCTGCAAGAAATGTTCTTGATGACAAGGAACTGGATAATGAAAAATATTACCAGTATTTCTCGCCAAACAGAAAATTCATGATTCCGTTATGGCTTGAGGGTATACTTGGCAAGAAGATAGTCTTTACGGTAAATAACGCATGGGCAAAATACAGGCAAAAGAATGCGGAATGATGAATCTTGAACAAAGATAATGATACTATTTGTTAAAATGCATTATTCTTACCAAAACTATATTTGTGTCAACCAGTGAGCTTGTCAATGTCTGATGACAGGCATGAAATGAGATTTCATTATGCAACATTTTGAGGTTTTACCACCATTATTGAAAAGGTAGGTACTCGCAAGATTTTCAAGTTTGTATGATACTACTGACCAGTCTTGCAAATCGATTGAGGCTGAGAGCTCCCGGGTATTGTTCAAATTGACGTTAATTGTTCGATAGGTTCCATTTCCGGTATGCAGAGTTCCATCAGCCATGAACTCGCAGCTATTGCCACTGACTATCTTTTGGATTCTAGGATCTGAGAAAAGTATTGATTTTATCTCGTCCCTTGTTGAGAACTGATTTGCATTGTATTGCTGATCTTCTTCTGGGTCAGTGCAGTGAAACACATCTCTGCCTGCTCCAATTACTCCATTTTTCTCAAACTCGAAGGTAGGTTGTTTTACGTAGATGTATCCTTGGTCATCAACCCCAAGATCTAGATTTGGCAGCGCATTGTACTTGTTTAATATTGCAAATCCCGTCACTGCAATTCCATTAACTGGCTCAAATGTGTCTCCATGGCATGGCTCTTCTAGTTTTTCATCATAGGATTTGTAAGACACAATGCAACCCATGTGTATGTCAAACATACTATAGGCTCTAAATGAAGAAATGTCATTCTTGTCTCCGCCCATCTCCTTTGGCAATCTTATGAGATTCCATCTATGAGATAGATCTTGATTATCAATTGTTTGGTTGCCAGTGTATGGATAGGAGAATAACACTGCAGAGTTGGGAGGAAAATCACTTATCTTGACATACCTGAACGGATAATAATCCTCATGACTAGTCAAGTTGGCAGTTGCGTGAACTCTGGCTAGGATCTTATCTTCTTGGTCTTGTTTTTCAATATTGTTTTGTAAGGTAAAATAAGTCAGTGCAGTCATAGTAACAGTAACTATTACAGCGATTGTAATCAATGAAATGCGTAGAGTTTTCATTTCTATGGCGGCGGTACGTGAAGTGATGGATATATCCTCGGTTCAGTCATTTCAGTACCTGTACAATAGAAATTCACGTTAGAGGTATTTGATCCGTTTACAACGTTAAATGCTACAGAATAAGTTCCGTCAGGGTCTGATGAGGACGCAGAGAACTGTATCTGCATTAGTGTACTATTCAATGCAGCTGATGGTATATCATGGACCACACCGTTAGGACCAGTTATCAGACCTGAGAATTTCAAGGCGTTTGAGATATCGGCACTTATTTGTATGGCATATCCCGGGTATTTGTAACAAACAAATCTTTGATTCCAGTTGGGAATTTTTGCATATAATCCAGCAGTATAATTGAAATGATGACTTGGCAGAAGAGGAGACATGGGTGGCGGAATTAGTGGTTGTGCAGTCCCATTTGTAATATTTCCATATGTTGACATTCTGGCTACAAAAGATTTCCATGCAGGACCATGGTATGCCGATGGTAGAATAGCCCATCCTCTTTGTACCAGTATCTGTGCGGTATCAGGTTTTACACAAGCTGGAGAGCCGTCTTCTGCTTTCAATATGGAAACAAGTCCTTGATTGCATATTGGCTTACCTGTAACGATAACTACAGGTTCAGTGTTACATCCGTTTAACATACTAAAAATAAGTCCTGTCCCAAGCGAGTAAATTCCAGGAGACAGTCTGTAGGTCCCCGGTTGCAGTGCCTTGACTGTTATGGAAAAAGGGACTTTGGAATTTTGTTTGATGTCAAACAGTGATTCAGTTGGTTCTGCCGATACTATGACCCATTTTGCGTATGATGAGGAATTTGAAAGGATTGCAAGATATCCCTGCAAATCTCGCTGTACTAACGAGACAATGTTTCCAGTTATCGTGGTTGTTTCTCCAGACTGGACTGATCGGCTTGAAAAATGCACATCGTCTAATCTTCCAAAACGAGGTTGCATTCCGGTACATACGCCATGTGCTGATGCCAAGGGTAACAATGGCGTGACTATCAGACCTATAAAGAATAGAAAAAATAGAGTTTTCATCTTCTAACCTCCACAGATGTTTTCAACGAGTTGGCAATTGGCACAGGATTGTCGGTAAAGTTGCCCCACACAAATGAATCAATGGTATAATTTCCCTGCCTGTGTGGAGTCCAGCTGTTAGAGAGTGTGTCGCTTTGCCCGGGATTCAGCTGCAAGTTGTGCCACTGGATGCCCTCGACACGCCCCCTATTGTCAAAAACCTCCGTGATGTAGGTAAAGTTTTGCCACCGCGGAGAGATGTTTTCTGCAACGGTTTGCACGAATAACTTCTCCCCTAGCCAAAGGTATCCGTTGACTGGGGAACTGCCTGTAACAAGCTGGAAATATCCTGTCTTAATTGGAAGAGGGCGAACAGAACTCAATATGATGGTTCGATTCTGATCTTTCATGCCAAATGAGAGATCAAAATTAGGCACGCTGTAGGGATTGTCAGTACTATCGATAATATTATTGTCGCGGTCTATTGAGAACACCTGCACATTAAGGTGATATGTAGAGTTGGAGTCATTGAAGAGAGGCGCCTGCACTACTATTGGCGCGTCGTCATTGTATGGCACCCATCCGTCTAGAATTGGTTCGTGATCTGCCGTGACATTCCATTTTGGACCTGTGATAGAGATAACCTTGGTATTTAGTATGCCTGTATGAGTGTGAAGAAGCTCCCTGAACAGTGTCTGATCTTGCTTTGTTATTGTAATGAAGAATGAGACGTGGCGTATGGTTTGATTTGTATTTTTGTCAAAGAACCGGAACCAGATGTAGTGTGTATCGTCTGACATAGTTGAGTTTGAGTAGAGTTTTATGGCAAGGTCTATCGTTCTATTGCCCACAGAGGCAGGAGGAAAATTTTCTTCGGGTTGTCCACAACCCGGAAAACAATCACCATAAGCATATGGAAACGATTTCTCATTTGAGTTTGATTTGACGTGGAATATGGCAGATATGGTTGTAATTGGGTTTGAAACAATAGATAAAATTACAACGCATACAGGAATTATCATTATTGCAAGATGGATGGTTTTCATTCCTGATAAGGACGGTACGTGTATGGTTTAAAAAAATGGCGTATCTTTGTTCTTTATTCGAAAATCACGGTATGACAGAGAATTCCTTTGTAATATTTCCATCAAGCCAAGAAATATTCATGAAGTATGTCCCAGTCTGGTCAATTATCAGCGGCCCATATCGATTGTAATCATATCCCAGATGTGGTTCCCTCCCCAGATAGGCTTCATTCTCCATATGCCCAGACTGTTCTCCTATCGCACAACCAGTCGAGTATTGCTGACTCTGCCACACTATTTTCTGGTCAGAGTTCCTGACTGTAACTGTCGGCTGATCACAGATATTTCCAAACCCATTGACTCTGAACTTGAAATCTATTTCCTGACCCGCGTGGTAGACACTTTTGAGTCCATAGGTAGTTAATTTCTCGGAAGGGTCATAGCCCCAGTTTAGGGAGATTAATTTTTGCAAGCTGCCGGGATTTACACAGGCAACAGATCCATCTTCCTGCTTTGTTATACTCACAAGGCCGGAGTTACACGCGACGCCCCAAGGGGCAATTCCTGCTTCTTCTTGCTTTAATGGCAGAAGCTGGCCTGCATAAAACATGAATGTGCTGTCACCAATGTAACAGCAAGTACCATACTGAACCCTAAGATCGTACGGACCGCCCGTCCTCCAGCCTGTATCGCTGGTAGGTATGCGCAAAAGAAATGACAAGTCTGGCTTTGGGATTGTGGTTTCTGTGAGCACAATGTTTCCTTGATTGTCAAATATTTTGGCAGTCACGTTGTACCCTTGCGTGTAATTTCCTATTGAGCCGTAGAGTAGAATGGTGTCTCCCCTGAGGTAGACATTCTTGTCGATTTGAAGAAATGCTGATTGTGAAGCATGGGCTTGGCAGAAGATTGCGCATTCCGATGTTGTCTGTGTTACAAGAAAGGCAAATCCTGTTAGCGAAATTGCTATTATTACAAGATACAGACTTTTCATTTTCCAATCTCCGCTATGTATCTGTCATGAGTAGGGCTGTTGAGAGAACAATATTCCTCTTGGGTTATGCCAGCAGTCTTGTTTTCATCAAACCAGTCTGTCTTTGAGGGACAAAGCATGGGACCGCCCGTACCAAAATCCTCACTCATTTGTATCACCTTTGGCATTGCGTTTCCCCTCCAGCATACTGTGAGTGTTTTGACCTGGCCATCTGCAAGTGTGGCTGTAAAGTGTCGTGTTTCGTTTACATGAAAGTATCCGTCATAGTTTACAATTATGGGCGGATGGTGGCCAGTGGTAGAATTTATTGCCCTTGGGAATACATTGTCACAGTTTATCCCATCAATCTTGGGCGTACTGCTTCCAGTGTACACAAACCTTATGCCATCAAACTCTACGGGCTTGTTTACTTTATTAATGATTGGAAATGCGTTGTAATTTCTATTCTTATTGTCAAGCCACATCCCAAAGCTGTAGATACAGTCAGTCGATTCTGACCCGTTGCACACTTGGGGTCGTATTGGCTGGTTCTTAATGAGAAGAAATGCGTAGACTGAGACCACTATTGCCAAGGCTGCCAGCGAAATTATAGTAAGGCGCGGGGATTCCATATTCTAATCGACACCAATCAATTTCAAAGTTGCATTGTAAATACCCACCACATGGAACTGAACCTCTGGAGGAGGACAACTCCTTGAATCAGCAGGGCTTTGAAGATCCATTGTTGTAACCTGCGATTCATCAAGGTTTACAGCAATAGGCACTAGGACACATGGATCTAAAATAGAGAGCCAGTATACGCCTTTGGTATTGCCTGCTGTAATGGTATAGTTTACAATGGAAACCGAGCTTGTGTGAATGTAATCTGGCTTTGCTATTGCTTTAATTTCATTTGAATCCACAGGATAATCTGATTTCAAGCCATACATCCATGAATGAAGAGGTAGTTGAATATCTGGAAGAGCGTTTCCTCGATTATTCCGCGGATGGTATTGTACCACCACTTGTGCAGCAGAGCCCGATTCCATGAAATATACTGGTCGATAATTTGTAAAGCCAAGTGCCCAGCCACGAAGGAATAACTTTGTTGCGCTTGATTTTGTCACACAGGCAGGGGAGTAATCCAGATTTATTGCAAGAATAAAACCAGAATTACATTTTACGTCTTCTGCTTTGACTCCTGACTTGAATTGCTGAAGGGGGGAAGGAGTTTCAGGTACGGGAGGTCCTGAACTATCTGAATTCACATCACGAATCTGAAACTGGAGTGATTTTGATACTGTCTGTTCGGCACTTGTCTGACTAGGGTCTTTCTGAATTAAACTGTGATATGAAAATGCCACAGTAATAGTTGCAGTTCCTGATTCTGTTGCCATATAATTGGTAGTATAACCACTAGTTCCCGTGATGCTTTTTCCAGGATCCAGTAATTGAGACCAACCTACCCCTGCACAGTAGATATTTTCTGCCTTGTTTTTAACATGATTATCAAGTGTTATGGTGAAAAGCTCTGCCTGCACGTCTTGGGCAGAGCATTTACCGCCGTCAACAAATATTGGAAATGTAGAATTGTTGACAAGTGTTGCAGATACGGTGAATGCCTCACCAACTTTTACAGTGGATGGCGTCACTTGTATGTCTTGTATGTATACATCATTTGAATTATCAGCATTGGCTTCTGTGGTCTGTAAATCCAATGATGTGATAGGTATCATAGATACAAAGTCTGATCTCCAATTTGCGACATACACTGTCTTTGTGATATCATTGATTGCAATTGAGGTTGGAAGGGCTCCAACTGGTATTGTATCAATCAATGTGTTTGTCCTGCCAGAGATTACAGATATAGAATTTGAGGCATAGTTTGCCACATAGATTATGTTGTCTGATGAATCAATTGCAATGTTTTGAGCGCCTGAACCAATGGGAATTTTCGCCACTACTTTGTTTGTCTGGCCATCTATGACTGATAGCTTGTTGGAAGAGCTGTTGAAATTATTTGCAACATAGATCATGTTTGTATCCGGGTTTACTGCTACAACAGATGGAAAGAGTTCTACTGGGATGGTATCTACCACCTTGTCAGTCTTGGCAGATACGACAGAGACCGTATAATCGCCATTATTTGCAGTGTACAGCATGTGTGTCTTGGGGTTGAATACCACATTTGTGGGATCACGGCCTACAGATATGGTATCTACCACCTTGTTTGTCGTGCCTGATATCACATCTATAGCACCGTCAGGCCCGGTGCAGGTTACATAAATCGTATTTTCGGTCTGGTCCATGGCAAAAATAGACACGGCCCCAGAAATATTGCAAACAGGTATTGTAGTTACAACATTGTTTGTTTTTCCATCTATTACAGAGATGGTGTTTGAGCCTCCACTTGCAATGTAAATTGTATTGGTTCCGGTATTGATCAGTATGTAACCCGGAAACCCTCCTACCTGCACCGTATCTACAACTTTGTTTATCAAACCAGATATTACTGATACCGAGTGCGAGTTTGTGTTGGTTACGTATATCATGTTTGTAACAGGATTGACTTTAACAAGCGCAGGATCTTGTCCTACTTTTATTTCAGAGATTGTCTTGTTTGTCTTGCCAGAGATTACCGATACTGAATCAGCAAGAGAAGTGTGAGCTGTGTATATCATATTGGTAACAGGATTGACTGCAACGCTGATTGGGGCAAATGTTACCGGAATATCAATACGCTTGCTAGAGTTCTGAACTGGCCCCGGACCCAATGATTCTGGTCCTTCATCTGCAAAAGCAATTTCTACATTTACAGCTATCACGGATGACAAAATTACAATAACTGCAAGATGGAGAATCTTCATTTCTGGTATTCCTGTGAGATTGGTTGCGCAATCTTGTATTCTACAGTTCCGCCAGAGGTGCCAAGAATTTTTCCGTCAAGCACTTGAGCTGGACAGCTACTGAACCCCATGTACAAGGGAATATCAGAAGGAGCAAGATGAGAACTATCGATGTCTATCGCAACTGGCATCAAACCACAAAATTGTGCCAGATATAGCCAGTAGACGCCCTTTACGCCTTCCTTGGCACTTAATGTATAAACTACAGTGGTATCAGACCCCTCTGTCAACGGAATTGATGGCGGACTGCCAGAGACTGTTACCTCTGATGTGGCAAGCGGCATATAATTTGTCATATTCTCAGTATCAATTCCTGACCAGCTGTTCATGGTTCCAGTGTTGGGCTCATGTGATGTATACTCTACAAAGATCTTTGCAGTAGAGTCTGATTTCATGAAAAATACCAACCTGTGTGGTACTGGTCCTAAAAGATCCGGACCTAGCTTGAAATCCGGACCGGTACTTGAAGTTTGACTGGAATTTGTCTGCGATACAGTTTCCGTATTAGTTACGATCTCGGACGCCCAGCCTCGCAAGATCAGTTTTGTTGCGGTTTCTTGCCTCACACAGGCAGGTGCAGAGTTACTAGCCTCTAGTACTAGCTCAAGACCTGCATTACATTTGATATTACGTGCGTCAATCCCGTTGATTAGTTGCTTGAGAGGCGAGGGATAAATTATCAGGCTGCCGTTAGTGTTGCTTGTACCATTTACATCAAAACCCGGAATTGTATTGAAATCTGTCCCGTTAGAGATTTTCTCAAGATATATCTCTTGGTCGCTATTTCCCGTATCCCAAGCAGCATAAGCATCATTGCCCGAGGGTGAGATCTGAGGGTTTTGTGCCCCCATTTGAGGACTCCCAAATGAATTCATGTCAAGATTTATCGGACGACTGAACGTGTTTCCTCCATCGTTACTTTTTACAAAAAGCACTTGCACATTATCTACTGATTGAACATCATAATATGACATCCACATGGCGTAAACATTTTTTCCCGACGCAACAACTGCAGTGTTGTGTCCCAAGTCTTCCGGGCTTGTCTTGTTGCCGCTGAGTGTTATTGTATCCCCAAATATTTTTCCACCGTCATCGCTTTTCCTAAAAAGTAATGTGTCAGTCTCGGTCTGGTTCTCAAAGTGAACGCTCCACCAGGCTACATAGACTGTGTTGTTGTCACCCGGCAACACTCTTGGAAAATCACAATCAGTAGTGCCCAAGTCAGGCTCTATGCCAAGTTTTGTAGAAGGGCCAAAAGTTTGTCCATAATCCTGACTTGACCTCAAGTAAAGCTGGGCACCTTTGCTGCCAAGCTCAGACCAGACAACGTATACGTTAGGCCCAGAGGCTGCAATTTTTGGTGCAAAATCAACCGAACTGTCATTTGCAAGGTCAACCGTATCACTGAATGTGGTACCACTGTCATTGCTTTTCTTAAAAAGAACACCCACTGGTCCTGCAGGTGTGACGTATTTTCCTTCTGCAATCACATAGACGTTATTTTTAATGGCAGCCATCTGGGAGTAATCCTGACTGGTTTCTGGCATTCCAAATAATTTCATCGGTGTATGAAATGTGGTACCACTGTCATTGCTTGCACTAAAGAGAATCTGAAAGGCGTCACCATTTTTTATGACATCATCAATTGTTGCATAGACGTTAGTGCCGGATGCAATCAGGTCAGAGACTGCCGAGTTTCCCTCTCCATTTAAGACAACTGGCTGTCCAAACGAGTTTCCGTTGTCTCTGCTTTCTGTTATCGTATTTTTGGATATCAGGTACAGACTCTCGTTTGAGACCTGCATCTTGTCAACCGAGCCTATGCCGAATTCTGTGAGATCCTTTACCTTGAAACTAGAGCCGCCGTCCTGACTTGTGCTCAGCAGAACTGCACTGTGTTGGGAATTTGCATCATATCCTGACCACAGAATATAGAGACTTTTGTCAGAGGCTATAGTCTGAATAAGCTGTACAGATTTTGGCATCTGGTTGACAGTGCAATATGTACAATCACCCTTGACAGATGGTATGGATAAAATTATAAAAATAAAAACGGAAATTGCCACGACCAATACCAACGCTTTCATATATGATATGGACGGTACGGGTATCGCTTAAAAAAGTGGCGCAGCATTCTTCTGTTTTTTCCGCACTTTATTGCAATCAAATAGTTTAGTCTTGAATAGATTAGAAGATGATCTGTAGAAATCTACGCCAGTTTTTTAAATCATACCTGTCCAGTATGTGTAAATGAATGATGCGTCGATCCATCTGACACTTTTGGAAGCATATAACCGTGATGTAGGAAGAGCCGTGGCACGCATTGATTACAAATCCATGGAATTCTTGGGCGCATCAGCTGGAGACATTTTGGAAATTACTGGAAAGAAAAGATCTGTGGCACGATGTCTTCCACTATGCCAAACTGATGAAGGACACAAAACCATCAGAGTGGACGGAATGAGCAGGCATAACACTGGTTCTGAAATAGGTGATACCATTGCCGTACGAAGAATAAAGACAGTGCCTGCTGAAAAGATCACTGTAAAACCGCTCGAGTCCATACCGCCTATTGATGAAAGATATCTTGCAGATGCACTAGAAAATGTTCCAGTGACAAAAAATGACAACATCATGGTTCCTTATTTTGGAGGAAAATTGACATTTCAAATTATAGGTACAGAACCACATGATGATGTGGTAATTGATCAAAAAACCATCTTTACAATAACGAACAAAAGTACTAGATCAGCATATGTGATGTCACAATTTGTGTATCCAACGAATCATGTTGATTCTGAAAAACTGGGAAAATTAAAGACAGATGTGGAACAATATGAAAAAGAGATATCAGTAAAACAAGAGGAAATAAAACACATTACTCGTAGCATGCTTGGTGAAAATCGTACTGTAGATGATGTGAAAGAGTTTCTAAATGCCAATAGCAATGAGAGTCTGATTTCTACACTTGAGCAGTTATTGCGTGCATACCGGCAATATGTTGCAGAACTTGAAAAAATACCTAGAAAATGAAAATTATGCCTTATTTTGTAATTGCAATTCTTGGCATCGGTTTTATTTTTGCTAACAACGATGTATCAGCTGATGGTATCACATCATCTGGTTCTTTTCTAAAAAAATGCAATGACAGCACATCTGAAATTCCTACACCGATACCTCAGAGTGGTAATTCATCTTCTCCAAAACAAGGAATGCTTCTCATGAAACCAAACTCGGTTGCCATGATATGTGTAAAATATCTCAGGCCGTCAGGTTGGCATTCTTCTATTGATATCAACAATACAAAACTTGATCATCCCTTCCCGGTAAAAGTTGAAAACATTCATGTTTCCGGCAATTCAGTCTCGTTTGGCAATCTATTTGTAAACAATGTAATGGTATCAAAAGCCCAGCCAAATACAATTTCATTTGGTCCAAATGACACTACAACTAGCACTGTAATTTTATACACAGTCTCAGCCAGACCTGACTCAAGGGGATACTATCACTTGGGACTGCCTTACGTATGTAGGGATATCCCACTTGCAGTTGGATATGACACATCACAGCTTGACGCGTCTGCTTTTCAGGACTTGGATACAATGTGCTTTAACTTTGGTGTTGAAACTTCGCTGGTGGGAATCAGCGGAGCCAACATGACATATGTTGATATATCAAATAAACCAGTACACTCTACAAAACTGGCCGAAAATATCTCAATAATTCCCCCATTGCAGCAGGTAAAATTTTTTGATACCAGTGCAAAATCTGTACGATGCAATACTGGTCTTCAATTGATTATCAAAGCAGAGGACGGCTCTTCCGCATGTGTAAAACCTGACACCACCCAGATATTGGTTGAGAGGGGATGGGCAAGAAATACAGCATGGACAGGGAATATCACCGGCATATCAGGACTTGGAACTCCAACGATAGGACTGTACAATGTCACGGCATCACCTCAGCCCATCATCCTTGGAATGCCGCTTTTTGTAACCGCCGAAGTATCAAACAACCAAGATGCGCCAATCACCTACTACGGAGGATGTGCCTCGCCTCTCTCGGTTTATTTTTCCAACATCAAAACTCATGCCGACGGGTTGCACTGCCTTGCCATGTCAAAGTACGTACTTGGACCGCACGAGCATGTGACAGTCCAGAGTGAAAAGATAAGCACAGAATACAACGAGACCGGACCCGGGTATGCCTACGCCGAAATAAAATTCTCGTACGATGACAACGGGACTGGAGAATCATGGTTTAGTTCAGCAGGGTTTCCAGTCCAGCGCGCAATCAGGCTCAACTGCACCGAGTCCTTTGGAAGCCAGATGGAAAAGATCAACAGATCCGTCAATGTCACAAAGGCAATCGCGCTGGCACACGACTCGCCAGAATTTCTGTCCAAGGAAAAACAATATGGAAGCGTCTCATACATGGGCTTCTATAACGACCTGTATCCTGCCCAGTCGTGCAGCTCGTACTGGAAGGGGGTGGAGGTGATGTTCTCAGCAGACACTGGAAACGGTACAACAAACATCAGGGTAACCGAGGACATTGGCCTGACCCGCGTGCTCAAGGTTGAAGACTTTCAGGTGTTTGCAAACTGAAGACGCTTCATCTTGTGATGATCATGGCGATACCGGTTGCCTTTTTCAGTGGCATGGCTTTTACCATGTATGTAACACAGCATGCGTCAAACGGACCAAGCCCTGACGCAAGGCATCTAGTTGGAGGCATGGGTCTCTCTCAGGATAACGGCTCTGTCTACGCAGCAGTAAATCCTGATACAGACCGCATCTATGTCTCAAACGAGATGGGCAGGACCGTATCTGTCATAGATGGCAGCACAAATGAAAAGATTGCAGACGTGCAGCTTGACATGATGCCTACAAAATTAGCCATCAATCCTGATACAAACCGCATCTATGTTACAGAGCACCTACTTGTCAATAACATTGAAGTCAACAGCACTGTGGCTGTTATAGATGGAAATACCAGTACAAAGATTGCAGACATACCAGTTGACGGAAACCCGCTGGTAGCAGTAAATCCAGAAACCAATCGAATATACATTATTGATCGACATTTTGGCCCCAACATTGAAGAAAACAACGTTGAACAGAACGGCACACTTTCTGTAATAGACGGCAGCACCAACACAAAGATTGCAAGCATGCCAATCGGCACAGGTTTTTTTGGAATGGCCGTCAATCCGGATACAAACCGCATCTATGTGCTACATCGCCATTTTGACAGGATTGATCATGGCTGGCATAATGGCAAGGTATCAGTCATAGATGGAAATACCGATACAAAGATTGCAGACATACCAGTTGGTGCAACTCCTATGGAAATTGCAGTCAATCCTGTTACAAACCGAGTCTATGTGACCAATTATCAGGAAGGCACGGTATCAGTCATAGACGGTACTGATAATAAAATTGCAGACACTATAACCCTGAAACCCGGTGTTGAAGGAATAGCAGTCAACCCTGTTACAAACAGGATCTATGTGGCCAATGGAATTAACAGTACGCTATATGTCATAGACGGCAACAATAATACCAAAAAAGATGAGATACATCCATTACCTGGCTGGAGTGTAGCTGTCAACCCATCTACCGATAGAATATTTGTGCCAAGCTATTTCTTCAACAACATTTCAGTAATAGACGGCAGGTATGCCAACATAATGAAAGTCATTCCAATTGGGACATATCCATAATTTTTTGGTTAGGTATCAAACTGTATTATTTAGACCACTGTATTACAGTTGACTGGAAAACATCAACCTAAACGTATTCATGCCATATTCTCTCTTATGACTCTCACAAGTCTGACCTGTAAGACTCGTACTCAGAGATATGAAGCCAAAGTTATGATTCGGTGAAGAACCTCGAACTAGTGAACAATTTTATTATTACTAGAATTCCGTCAATCCTGTGACCAAGAAATCCACAAGTTATTGGAGATTATGGCGATGATTCGAATTGAGAAGTATAGTCATCTTGCGCTCGTTTTAATCTTGATACTTTCAGCTTTTACACATCTTTGGAATGCAGCAGGCTTTCCAGATATTTTCTTTGATGAAGGAGTCTATATGCACAGAACAATGCATATTTTAGATGGCTTTGGTCCCGAGGAGGGCGCACTATATGATCATCCTTTTTTTGGACAGATTTTTCTTGCAGGAGTCTTCAAAGTTATTGGATATCCATATATCTTGCATTCCTCAGGAGATGAAAACTCGATCTCTCTGCTTTATTTGATTCCAAGGATTCTCATGGGGGCTCTTGCTATAATTGATACCTTTCTCATTTTCAAGATTGCAGAGAAACGTTATGGCAAAAAAGTAGCTTTGATTTCTTCAGCATTATTTGCTGTAATGCCCATATCATGGCTATTTAGGAGAATCTTACTTGACAATATACTCCTTCCTTTTCTCTTACTGTCGGTATTAGCTGCCCTTCACTCAAAGGATTCCAAATACAGAACTCTCCTGGTTTTAATATCTGGCATATGTTTAGGTCTTGCAATATTTACAAAAGTCTCATCCTTTACCATGATTCTGCTTGTTGGCAGTCTTGTTTTCTTCTACAATCAAAGACGCCTTAGGATGTTGTTGTTATGGTTAGCGCCAGTAATTCTGATTCCTCTTCTATGGCCCATCCAGAGCATAGAGTCAAACAATTTCTCCAGTTGGACATATGATGTATTTTATTTGCAGACTCACAGGGTTGGCGGATCAGATCTATATGGCATCTCCAAAACATTTGTGGAGATAGACCCGGTTCTATTTTGTCTTGCGATTGCAGCTTTTGCCTTTGCTGCAATCAAAAAGGATTATTTTATACTCAGTTGGTTTGTTCCTTTTGTAATTTTTCTGTATTTGATTGGTTATAATCAATACTTTTACTGGATTCCCATCATACCTGTGATGTGTATTTCCATAGGGGTTTTCATAGTAAAATTATTTGATAAAATACCTCGGAAAAAAGCTTCACAGATAAGCATGCTTGTCATAATATCTGGCATCTGTCTTTTTGGGCTAGTCAACCTTGTACAGCTAATTAACACAGACATGACGAAAGCAGAATACTTGACTATCTCTTATGTTACACATAATGTAAAAAATGACGAGTATGACAAGATCATTTTTGCTGGACCTACTTATTCTTGGATATTAAGTGATGTCTTTTTCAAACAGAATGTGTGGTTTTATTACTATGTAGACTATGAACACCCTCATATCACCAAGACTGTGCTTGTTGCAGATCCTCATTTCCTAATTGACGCCAAGACTGAAAAAAAGCTTGAAGATCTTTATCATTCCACAAAAACCATAGCCATACTTGATGGAAATCTTTCACAGTATGATACATCACATTACCCCTATCAAAGTCTGGATTACACCCTTGAGGGAAAACATATAGAAATTAGAACAAAATAGCTTAACCGAAGATAGTAACGCTCAAGCAAAAGCATCCGTCGTGGGGAGCAAGAAGAATAAAGTAACATCATACATTGGCCTTTCTTCCAATGTTTAGTATCAAAGTTCTTCCAAATAACGACTCATAATGTCAATAAAATTACATTCCACGTTTTTATTAAAAATCATGTCACGCAGAGATTCATGTTTAAGAGAATTCAAACGGGCCTCTTTGCTGCCATGTTGTTGCTTCTCATAGGTATTCATACAACACTTGACGCACATGCCCAGCTGTCACCAACAAACGATCAGACGCTGGCAGTCAGCGGAAGGTCAACAGAGCAGGTCAAGCCTGACACGGTAGTGGTGTGGTTTGCAGTCGAGACAAAGAACAAGACAGCAGAAGGAGCACTTGACTCAAACTCTGCAATAGCACAGAACGTCATATCAGCACTTGAAAAGGCAGGGGCAAACCAAAGCGAGCTTAGCACATCGTCATTTAACATACAGCCGATTTACAACAACAAGCAGTACGGGCCGCCAGAAGGAAACCTCACAGGATACATGGTAACAAATACAATCCAGGTATCGGGTACCAACCTGAACAGCACGTCAGGCTGGATAGATACGGCAGTAAAGGCTGGTGCAACAAGGGTAAACAATGTACGGTTTAGCATATCTGATGCTACCATGAAGACAATACAGGACGGCCTTATCAAAGCTGCAATTGCAGACGCGCGCGAAAAAGCGGATCTTGCAGCATCTGCAACAGGTATGAAGGTGATCGGGGTCAAATCAATGAATCTCAATACGGGATTCTTTGGATATCAGGGTCCATATGGTGCTCCTATGATGGAGGAACAAATGGGGGCTGCTAGGGTTACATCTGGACCTGCAGTTCCAATAATTGGAGGAGAGCAACAGGTCAGTGCAAATGTGGGTATAACCTATCTTATTGGGCCGCAGTACTAGACAAAAATCAACTTTTTATGTTTTATTTAGCTGTTAGTTGTATCAGTTGTACAAGGGAACCTAAACAAAAGTCTCAAGTGGGAACAGTTGAAAAAACTAGAATCTTTTAATAAATTATAGATCCGGTATCCAGTATAAGAATAATGAAAAACTGGAAGAAAGATACGTCAAGTTTTAATTTGTTTCAATGAACAACTGTTACTGATGAAAACATTCTGCCTCTTGGCAATCGGTATTTCTCTAATCTTGTCTGGCAGCAGTCTTTTCCATATGCAGGCACAAGCCGTTAGCACTCCATGCGAGCCAATCTTCCCTCCATCTGTAGTGGATGAAAGAATACTGCCTCCAATCATAAGACCTGGAACTCCTCCGCCTAGAATCTTGGACTCGTTTGGTCGCGTAATTGTCGGACCCGTGAAATCCGGCGAACAGATACAGATTGTGGACGGATTGATTAATTGCCAAAGTGTAGACCAGCCATTTGTGTATATCGTACAAATACAGGATAGCAAAGGAGTAACAATGGCATTATCG
This sequence comes from Nitrososphaerota archaeon, assembly GCA_028867785.1. Taxonomy (GTDB): domain Archaea; phylum Thermoproteota; class Nitrososphaeria; order Nitrososphaerales; family Nitrosopumilaceae; genus Nitrosotalea. Next base: position 69,670 of record JAGWFS010000001.1, on the reverse strand, counting down.
TGGATTGCAGGCAAACTAGCTGCCGGTCAGTCGTTTGATCCTGCACAGTCATGGATCCCAACCACAACTGGGAACTATACTGCTGAGATTTTTCTATGGTCAAGCCTGGTAGCGCCGAATGCTCTTTCGCCTCCTGCACAAGTTACTTTCCAGGTAGTCTAGAAAAGAGTTAACTACAATTGCAACATTGTGTCATCACAAACTAGGCCTTTAGGATGACGCAAAAACATAATACGGATCCACCCATAAAATATGACTAAATTTTAGTAGCCCTTTTTTGTAAAATCTTGCTTAAATCTATTATCATAAATCCAGTTTTGATTCCAAATCGATACTAGTTAAAAAAATCGTTACTTCCGATACAAATTCTAACCGATACCTCTTTTTTTCTCACGAAAGCATAATTCCAAACAGGCACGATTGATTCTAATTCTGGAAAAGTGCAGAGGCGAGACAGGCATGCCTCCCACATATTTTACAATTGATGAGCTGGCACACATGAAGCGCTCTGCGCCGATATAACTTGCAAAGACAATAGAAAAGATTCAGAAGGCGGGGTTTAGGGCAAGTGCAACAAGCCTCAATCCAGCAGCTTTTTATCGAGTTTTCAAATATTATGATGCTTCTCTGTTCCATGTTTTGTTTGCTCTCTTGTGTTGTTAAATGTCGAAGTACATTCGTTTAACTAGATTTAATTGTCTGAATAAATTATCTCGTCTTCTGTCACGATACAGTCTACCTTGACGTCATGGTTGTCATGTGGAATTGATTTTACAATTTGCTTGGAATATGACAGGGCGATCTTCTTTGAGCGCTTCTCGTGCAGATACCTGTCATAGTATCCAAAACCGTAGCCCAGCCTGTATCTCTCCCTTGTCAGCGCTATGGCAGGAACCAAGATGACTTCGAGTTTTTTTACTGTCTCACAGCGTTCCTTTGGCTCCATGACCGAAAAGTTTCCAACCTCAAGGTCTGAAAAACTGGAAATTTTTTTGAAGGCAAGATTGTCCTTTTCTACTTTTGGCAGTGCAAGATCCTTTCCAGCATTTAGTATCTCCTGCAGTATGTCCAGGGTACGAACCTCGCTGCCCACTGCATGGTATCCTCCTATTATTCGCGCGTTTCTGTAAAAATCTATCTTCCTTAGATTGTCCTGGATCTTGCCGCTTGCTATCCTGATAAAGTCAGGCGAGAGACCGTCTCGTTGGTCCAAAAGTTGCTTGCGAAGGCGAGATTTTTCAACGATTTGCGACAATTCCTTTACTGATTGAAGCTGCAGTTACGGTGTTTTTTAAAAGCATCGCTCGTGTCATGGGGCCTACGCCTCCTGGAACGGGTGTTACATATGACGCATTTTTTATCACATTGTCATAGTCAACGTCTCCTGCAAGCTTGTTCCCAAGCCTGCTTGTCCCAACATCAATGACAACTGCGCCTGATTTCACCATGTCCTGCGTCAGGGTAAACCTGCTCCTGTCTCCTACGGCAGTCACTATGACGTCTGCCTCAAGGCAGTGTTCTTTGAGGTTTTTTGTCTTTGAATGGCATGTTGTTACCGTGGCATTTTTTTCAAGCATGAGGTGATACAGTGGTCTGCCAACCAGATTACTCCTGTTTATTATTACTGCGTGTTTTCCTGACAGGTCAATTTTATAATAATCAAATAGTTCAATTATTCCAGATGGGGTGCACGGCTTCAAGAGCGCCCTTCCGTATGCCAAAAGCCCCATGTTGTATGGAGTAAGACCGTCGACATCTTTTATGGGCGAGATCATTGTTATCACGGAAAACTCGTCGAGGTGTTCAGGCAGAGGCAACTGGACCAGGATTCCGTGCACCGTCTTGTCGTTGTTTAGCAGGTCAATCAAACTGACAAGCTCCTGCTGGGAGAACGACTGCGGAAGCCTGTGGTCCTTTGTGGATATTCCAACCTCTGAGCAGTCTTTCTGCTTGCTTGCGACATACGATGCAGATGCTTGGTTGTCACCTGCCAGAACTGTTGCAAGGCAGGGCTCTATTCCGTCTTTTTTTAGTTCCGCAACTGCTGCCCTGACTCTGTCTTTGACAGAATTTGCAACTGCGATGCCGTCAATCTTCTGCCCAGTCAAACATGGTTGAGTAATTTGCTCGATATTTATTCTTTGGAGGTTAATTATTCTATGATGCAAAAAGAATCAGATGAACTTTAGGGAGGCAGAAACGCTTGTCAAAGAAACTCTTGACTGCATAAAAAATCACAAGATGGAACTGCAGCAGGGCTGTGTGGCGTGCCATGTAATATTTTCACTAAAACAAAGTTCTGGAAGATCAGAACAGGATGCAGCAGACCTGCTTTCTGAAATTCTGACGCATGACCCAAAACTAAACTCGGAATTCATCGAGGTCGTGGAGCAGATACACATGAAGGAGAGGAACATGGGCGGTGCATTTGCCATGAGGGAAAGGGAATCAAAGGACAGCTATCTTGAGGCCTATTTCTCAAACGTGCTTGACGAGCTTGCATCCGACCTGCACTTTGGAACCCATCACATGATTCTAAGAAAACTGCTGCTAAGTTACCTGGCACTGTATCTTGCGCAAACTATCGGGGTTGACTATCATGCGGCAACCGAAGAGATGTATTATCTACTGAGAAAGGACGATGCAAAAAACTCGAAAATTGCCCACCTGATTGCAAGGTTTGAGGAGAAGGTCAAGAAGACAGATTCTGGAATCAGTTAGAGTCATTAATGTCACCCAATCAATAGTTCTGTTGAAGATAGAGTTTGATACAAAAAAATACGTAAAAGATCTGGCAAAAAGCAAGTCCTATTTTCACACATTTCTCAACCGCAAAAACATTGCTGTCGGAATTCTCAGGCTTGGGCCTGGGGAAGAAGACACGCAGGCACCGCATCACAGCGACGAGGTGTATTATATTGTGAGAGGAAACGGGTTTCTAAACGTGGGAGAAAAAGTCTATGTCATATCAGAAGGCATGTCGTATTTTGTGGCAAAAAACATTGAACACAAATTTCACGGCAACACCGAGGAACTAGTTGTTGTCTATTTTTTTAGCGGGCAGGACTCTTAATACGTTACAGTTTTTCTACCCATTACCTTTATCCTTCCCTCTGCAAAAAGCCTGACTGCCTGAGGGTATATCTTGTGCTCCTGTCTGAGTATTCTTCTTGCCAGGCTGTCTTCAGTCTCATTGTCTTCAACCTTGACTATTGACTGGAGTATTATGGGTCCTGTATCGACACCCTCATCAACAAAGTGTACCGTGCATCCTGAATATTTTACTCCGTATTGAACTGCCTGTCTCTGCGAGTGCAGTCCTGGAAATGCAGGCAAGATTGCGGGGTGTATGTTCATTATTCTCCCTCTGTATTTTCTGATAAACTCGGGGCTGATTATTCTCATAAACCCTGCAAGGCAGACAAGGCCGTTTTTTGGCGTGACGTTGTTTTCTTCGAGCACTGCTACTATCTTTTGATCATAATCCCAGCTGCCTCCCTTGAGGCCGGGGCTCTCAACCACGGCAGTCTTGACTCCGAGTTTTTGTGCGACCTCTAGTCCCTTTGCATCAGGCTTGTTGGATATGACAACTGCAGGCCTTGCTGGAATTTTTTTCTTTTTTACTGCATGCAGGATTGCCTCCATGTTGGAGCCGCGGCCTGAAATCAGGATAGCGAGATTTATCATGTGTCGTGATCCGACCTCTTTCTAAATAAAGGCTCTTGCATTGCAGGTGACACGCGATTTTTGCACGTGGCCCCAAAATTAAAGAAGAACAAAACACTCAAGGACACGTGGAACAAGGAGGTTCAAACCCGGCCATATCCTCAATTGAAAAAACCTTCCGAGATTACATTGTTCATGCAAACAGCCTGGTCTCAGAAGAATCGTACAAACATGCATCGTCTTGCCTTGAAAAACTCGGCTTTGCACTTGACGACGTGTCGACTTTTGCAGGCATGATAAGCGCGGAGCATTTCTCAAACATGGCAAACTACTGGACAGCTGGCCTCTTCATATCAGCCGCAATAAACAAGGTGATAAAAGAAGATGACATTACAAATCTTGATTTCTCAGCTCTGGAGGGCCCGGCTGACTGTGTAGGATACAGACTCGAACATGGAAAGATTGTTCTACATGGTAATGCCGGGGATTATATCGGCGAGTCCATGTCTGGAGGAGAGATTGCAATCAAGCGCAATGCCGGGTATTACGTTGGATACAACATGTCTGGAGGGCGCATCACAATACGGGGGAATGCCGGTGATCATCTTGGCACATACATGTCAGGCGGCATCATAGACGTCAAGGGAAAAATTGGTTCCATATCCGAGTCCTGCAGGGGCAGGGTATGTCATAGAGGGATGCTGGTAAGATGATTGACACGACCTTGACACTGGAAATCACAAAATAACTGTCTGCATCTTTTTTTTACCAAAGACAAAAAAGATCGCAATTGAATCGCTTTAGATCCTGTGTTGCACACGATCAATCTTGCAATTTATATCGGATGTATTTCACCGAAATCTTAATTTGAATCAAGTAATCAAGATGACTCCCAGCGGCATCGTATCGATACACAATGGAACCGCGGTTCACCTAGACCCAAAAAAAGGCACAGAAAACGGCATCACGTTTGTCTCGCATGCACACATTGACCACCTTCACAGGCAGAATGGAGGGCTGGTTTTAACATCAAGGCAGACAAGTGAGATTGCAAAGATTCGTGGATACACAATAGAAAACTATTGTGAGAAATACGAAAATTTCTCGCTAATTGATGCAGGGCATATTCTCGGCGCAAAAGGCCTTTTGTTTGGGGATGGCGTATTTTATACTGGAGACATTAGCATCCGGGGAAGGGCCTTTATGGAAGGCGCCAAGGTTCCAAAATGCAAGACTCTGATTACGGAATGCACGTTTGGAATGCCGGAATACGTATTTCCAAAAATAGATGACACAGTAAAACGAGTCAATGAGATAATATCTGACTCGTATTCAAGGGGCAGGCCTGTCATACTTTTGGGATACGAGCTTGGCAAGGCGCAGATCCTGTCATATCTCTTTTCTCACTGGCAGCCGTACTATCACGATTCTGTAAAAAAAGTAAATGACGTTTACCGGAATTTTGGAATCGTACTGCCTGATTCGTTGGGTCACTCTGAGGCGGAAAGCTCCGGCCTCTTGAACAAAAAGCCGTGGCTTATGATTGCGCCAAACCTGAGCGGCAAAAACGCGTTTGTGCAGAACATGAAATCAAAATATGGCGCAATAACAATAGGCTTTAGCGGATGGGCCCAGTCCTCGCGGTTTGCATTTGCACGACAGCACGACTATTCCATACCGCTAAGCGATCATTGTGATTACAATGAGCTGTTGCAGCTTGTAAAGGTCTGTAGCCCGGAAAAAATCTATACAGTTCACGGGTTTGTAGAAGAATTTGCGTCAGACCTCGTAAAACTCGGGTATGATGCACAGCCGCTGGTCGAGAATGCGCTTGACGGTTATTTCTGAATCTTGCGCAGCGACCTGTTGTATGCCACCCCGAACCTGTGAGCCTCGTCTCTTGCATGCTGCAATACCTTTAGCGCAGAACTGCTGCGCGGCAAGACAATCGGGCTTTTCAGGTTTGGATGGTAGACCTCCTCGTTTTCTTTGGCAAGTGATACCACCGGTATGCTTGCACCAATGGACCTGAGTGCCCCAAGTGCGGCATTTAGCTGCCCCCTTCCTCCGTCAATTAGGACCAGGTCTGGCATACTGGATTTTTCCTGTTTTAATCTCAGGTATCTTCTCTTTATAACCTCGTTTATCATTGCAAAATCGTCCCTGCCTGTTACTGTCTTGATTCTAAACCTGCGATATCCTGACTTGAAGGGCTCTGCGTCCACAAGGCATGACATGGAACCCACGGCATAGTCTGCTCCCTGGTTTGATATGTCAAAACACTCTATCTTTTTTGGAATGTGTTCCAGATTCAATTTTTCCTGGAGTTCAACCAGTGCGGGGTCTGCACCCCTTGACAGTAAGAGATCTATGTTTCTGATTATGAGTCCTATCATCTCTTTTCGTTTTCCGCCTGACGGTACAGATATGCTGACCTTGAATCCGGCAGAGCGAGAAAATATCTCTTCTAGGATCTCTTTCTTGTCTGGCATCTGGCTTACTATGATGTATTTTGGAATTGGGTTTGTCAAATAATACTGTGATAAAAAGTTTGAAAAAGAATTGTCCCCCACAAGGTCAAATGAAAACTTGTTCCTGTCTTTTATGACGCCGCGTATCTGCCTGAAGCTCATCACGTGTGCGGTGTGCTCTCCTGTCCTGATGCCAAAATACTCTTCGTCAGTGCCTCCGACTGTCTCCATCTTTTGCCTTGTCTGCAAGTTCTGCAGCCTCTGCAAGGTCTCGCGAATCTCTTTTGCCCGTTCATACTGGAGATTCGATGATGCCTCTCTCATCTCCGACTCTAGTCTCTCTACAAAATCTCCAAGCCTCTGCTTTCCTTTCAGGATAGACTCTAGCTCTGCGACATGCCCTGGATACCGCTTGCGGCCATCCTTGAACTGGCACGGCGCCTCGCAGTTACCTAGGTGATACTCTAGGCATGCCTCTTTTGGCAGTCTCTTGCATATTCTTATCTTGAACGTCTTTCTTAACAGCCCGATTGAGAGCATCTTTGAGCTGCCGTGGGTAAATGGGCCGTACACCCTGCCTCCTCCAAGAAACTCGCCGGTTCTTGTTCTTCTTGCCACCATCAGGCGCGGAAATTCCTCGTTTGTGATTCTAAGATAGGTGTACCTCTGCTGGTCTTTTAGCTCAATGTTGTACGGCGGCCTGTAGCGCTTTATCATGTTTGATTCAAGCAAGAACGCCTCCTCCTCGTTGTCAGTCAGAACAAACTCGATATCGCGTATCTTTTCGACCAGCTTTTGCGTCTTGTAGTTCTGGTTCTTGACAAAGTATGATCTTACCCTGTTCTTCAGATTCTTTGCCTTTCCTATGTACAGTATCTTGTCATCGGAATCTTTCATGATGTAGATTCCATAGTGCGGCGGGATGCTCAGGGACGATATGTCAAAGACCATGTTTCAACAAGGGCTTCAGGTATTGGCCCGTGTAACTTTTCGGATTTTGTGCAATCTTTTCCGGAGTGCCATGTGCAACAACCGTCCCTCCTCCCTGACCTCCCTCCGGGCCCAGATCTATTATCCAGTCGGAATTTTTGATGACATCCATGTTGTGTTCTATGATTATTACCGTGTTTCCAAGATTGACAAGCCTGTTTAGGACTTCGAGCAGCTTTTGAACGTCTGCAAAATGCAGTCCTGTTGTGGGCTCATCCAGTATGTACAGCGTCCGTCCCGTGTCACGCTTTGAAAGCTCCGATGCCAGCTTTACCCTCTGCGCCTCGCCTCCCGATAACGTAGTCGCAGGCTGGCCCAGCTTGATGTATCCCAAGCCGACGTCTGCTACTGTCTGAAGCTTTCTCTGTATTGCCGGAATGTTTTCAAAAAACTCTAGCGCCTCATCGACTGTCATTGCAAGAATGTCGGAGATATTCTTTCCCTTGTATAGTACGGAGAGTGTCTCAGAATTGTATCTTTTGCCCTTACATTCATCGCATACCACGTATACGTCTGACAGGAACTGCATCTCTATTTTTTTCACGCCGTCTCCCTCGCATGCAAAGCACCTCCCGTCTGCCACGTTAAATGAGAACTGGCCGGGGGCATATCCTCGCTCCTTTGAAAGCTCTGTTCCTGCATAAAGCTCCCTTATCGGTGTAAACGCTCCTATGTATGTGGCAGGGTTTGAACGCGGAGTTCTTCCTATTGGGGACTGGTCTATTCCTATCGCCTTGTCTACATGTTCCAGGCCCTGTATTGACTTGTGTTTTCCGGCCCTTTCCACAGAGCCGTAAAAATGAGATGCAAGTGCGTTAAACAGTATGTCGTTTACCAGGGTTGACTTGCCAGAGCCTGATACTCCGGTGACGCATATCATGAGACCCAGGGGAAACTCGACGTTTATATTTTTGAGGTTGTTCTCAGATGCGCCCTTTACAACCATCTTGTCTTTTTGCTGGCGTATTTTTTTTGCAAGCCTGATTGCATTGTGGTTTCGAAGATACTGGCCTGTGACTGATTCACGGCTCTTCTGGATTCCGTCCACCGTTCCAGTGTAGACGACATTTCCTCCGTGGACTCCGGCGCCTGGGCCGAGATCCACAATCCAGTCGGAACTCCGCATGACTTCTTCATCGTGCTCTACGACAAGTATTGTATTTCCAAGGTCTCGAAGCTTGAGCAGGGTCTTGATAAGCTTGGCATTGTCCCTCTGATGAAGCCCGATTGTCGGCTCGTCAAGTACGTATAGCACCCCGGTAAGGTTCGAGCCTATCTGGGTTGCAAGCCTGATTCTCTGCGACTCTCCTCCTGAAAGCGTGGCGCTTACCCTGTTGAGCGTCAGATAATTCAATCCGACATTTTTCAAAAACTCTAGTCTTGATAGAATCTCCTTGAGTATGGATTTTGCAATGTATTTCTCGGTATCTGTAAGCTTTAAGCTGTTGAAAAACTCGTAGCAGGAATCAATTGAAAGTTCGCACACTCCCATGATTGACATGGAGCTTATCATCACTGCCAGCGCCTCTTCTTTGAGTCTTTTTCCCTTGCAAGAGTTGCAGGGAGTCTCTCGCATAAACCTGCTCAGGTCCTCTCTTTTTGATTCAGAATCAGTCTCGGCAAAATTTTTCTGAAGGCTTGGTATGACGCCGCTAAAGGTGTTTGTGTATTGCCACCGCGAGTCTGTTGTCTGTGCCTCGTAGGAGAACTTGACAAGCTCGTCCGTGCCGTGCAATATGACATTGAGCTGTCTTGGCGTCATCTTGTCAATTGGCGTCATCAGGTCAAAACCGAATTTTTTTCCGACGTCTCTTAGTGTCTGCCTCCTAAAGGAGGAAAATCTTCCAGACCACGGTATGATTGCGCCGTCAAGAATTGATTTTGTCTTGTCAGGAATCAGGAGATCCGGGTCAAATTCCATCTTTACGCCAAGCCCATGGCATGTCTTGCATGCCCCAAAAGGCGAGTTGAAAGAGAATGCCCTGGGCTCTAGCTCCCCAATCGTAATGCCGCAGTGCGGGCATGCGTTATTTTGAGAAAAAGTCTTTGCCTCGCCGTTGAGTACCATGACTGTCCCCCTGCTTGCCTTGGTGGCAGTCTGGATGGACTCGAAGAGCCTGCTTTTTTCCTCCCATGATGCCTTTAGTCTGTCGACTATGATCTCAATGTTGTGCCATTTCTGTTTGTCAAGTATTGGAAACTCTCCATTTAGCTCAACCACGTCGCCATCCACCCGGATTCTTGAATAGCCTGATTTTTTGACCTGCTCGAACAGTTTCTCGTACGTCCCCTTTTTTCTCTGTATGAGGGGAGCAAGAATCATTATCTTTTGCCCTTCTGATTCTTTGAGAATTGACTCGCATATTGACTCTACTGACTGGTTTGATATCTTCCTTGAGCATCTTGGACAGTGCGGGACTCCGATTCTTGCATAAAGCAGTCTCAGATAGTCATAGATTTCAGTAATGGTACCAACAGTAGATCTTGGGTTTCTGCTTGTGGTCTTTTGCTGAATTGATATGGCAGGAGAAAGGCCCTCGATTGAATCAACGTCTGGCTTGTCCATCATTTCCAAAAACTGCCTCGCATAGGCGGAAAGCGACTCGACGTATCTCCTCTGGCCCTCCGCATATATGGTATCAAAGGCAAGGGTGGACTTGCCAGATCCTGAGAGGCCTGTTATCACCACAATCTTGTTTTTTGGTATGTCGAGATTGATATTTTTCAAGTTGTGGTGTCTTGCACCGCGGATGATTAGCTTGTCGTTCATTTTGCCAGTTCTTTTTGAATTTTTGTCAGCTTGTCTCTATATTCTATTGCCCGCTCAAAGTCAAGCTCCTCGGCAAATCTTTTCATGGAAGACTCGAGTTCTATAGCATAAACCTCAAGATCGTGGCGCGACATGTGTTTTGTCTCGTCAAGCTGTATTGTCTGCTGCGGTATTGCCTTGACTATGGTGGTCGGCGTTATTTTCATTTTTTTGTTGTATTCTAGCTGTTTTTTGCGCCTTCTCTCGGTCTCAAGCATTGCAAGCTTCATGGACTGGGTTGTGGAACTTGCATACATTATTACTGCGCCGTCCACGTTTCTTGCAGCCCTCCCGAAAGTCTGAATCAGGCTTGTGACGTTTCTCAAAAACCCCTCCTTGTCGGCGTCAAGGATTGCAACAAGGGAGACCTCCGGTATGTCAAGTCCTTCTCGAAGTAGGTTTATCCCTACCATGACGTCAAACTCGCCAAGCCTCAAAAGCCTGATCAATTCTGTCCTCTGGAGGTTTTCTATCTCAGAATGCAGGTATCTTACCTTTACCTTGTGCTTTGAGAGATATTCTGCCAGGTCTTCTGCCATGCGTTTTGTGAGCGTTGTCACAAGAACCCTCTGGTTTTTCTCGGTGCGCTTTTTTATCTCAAGTATGAGGTCATCCATCTGGTTTTCTGTCCTTCTTACTTCAACCTGCGGGTCTACAAGTCCTGTCGGCCTGATAAGCTGCTCGACTATCCGGGAACTTTTCTTGCGCTCATACTCTCCTGGAGTCGCAGAGACGAAGATTGTGTTTCTCACATATTTTTCAAACTCGTCAAACTTTAGGGGGCGGTTGTCAAACGCGCTTGTGAGCCTAAACCCGTAATCTATGAGGGATTTTTTTCTTGTATGATCCCCGTTGTACATTCCGTGCAGCTGGGGGAGTGTAACATGTGACTCGTCTACTACAAGCAAAAAGTCGTCTCCAAAAAAATCAAGGAGGCAGAACGGGGGCTCGCCTGGGAGCCTGCCATCAAAGTGTCTTGAATAGTTCTCAATCCCTGAACAGTATCCGAGCTCCTCGATCATCTCAAGGTCATACCTTGTCCTCATCTCCAGTCTCTGTCGCTCAAGCTCCGGCAGTTCGGCAAGCCGCTCTTTCAGCTCATTTCTTATGGATTCGGTTGCTTTTTTCCTGGCATCGGCGGCAACAAGATAGTGCTTTGCAGGGTATATCTTGATCTTGGAAACCTGCTTTTTTTCTTTGAGTGATACGTGATCACAGATGGCAATCTTTTCAACATCGTCGCCAAACATTGAGATTCTGACAACCGAATCAGAATATGCCGGTATGATGTCTATTGTATCTCCCTTTATCCTGAACCTGCCGGGTGCAAGCTCTGTATCGTTTCGTTCGTATCTTGCATTGACAAGCTGTTTGATTAGTGTGGAGCGCCCAATCTCTTTTCCATGCTCTACTGTAATGGACATTGTCTCCCAGTCACGGGGGGAGCCAAGCGAGTATATGCAGGAGACTGTTGCAACTATGACGGTTGGCTCGCCTGAGAGCAGCATGGCAGTAGCCTCTAGTCTCATGCGTTCGATTTTTTCATTTATCTGGGTATCCTTTTCTATGTATGTGTCAGTCTGCGGTATGTAGCTTTCAGGCTGATAGTAATCATAGTAGCTGACAAAATATCCGACATTGTTGTTTGGGAAGAACTGCTTTAGTTCGGAATAAAGCTGTGCTGCAAGCGTCTTGTTGTGGGATATGACAAGCGTGTTTTTTCCAGTCTTTTTTATGGCGTTAGCTATTGTAAACGTCTTGCCGCTTCCTGTAACACCAAGCAATGTCTGTATCTTCTTTTTTCTTATTCCTTCGGCAAGCATCTCTATTGCCTGCGGCTGGTCGCCTGTTGGGGAAAAGTCAGACACAAGCTCAAAGGTTGGGTTTTGCAGCAAGATGTCATTATCTTGAGCGATTCCTAACAAAAACTTTGAGATCTGTTCGTTATTGACTTGAGCTGTCTATGTGTGAAAAATCCCAGTCATGCAGTGTTTTACCAGCTAGGCTCTTCTGATATGTCAAGTCCGTCTTTTGTCTGCGTTATTCCCATAGTCTTTACGGTGTCTCTTGCTGTAGGCGAGTTTCTCTCAAGGATTAGTTTTGCCAGGGCAATCCTTGTCTTCCTGTCAAGGTGCTGTCCTATCTTGTACTTGCCTCGCATAGTCTCTGGCACCACCTTGATTATGGCAACCTCGTCTACTACATGCATGTCTTGGTCTATCTTCTCGTATCTGCCCTCTGGCTGGTATTTTTCCATCAGGGAATTTAGCGCAAACGCCTTTTCCTTTCTGTCTATTACAAGGGTTCCGTGTCCCTTGATGACTACGCTGATGTAAAACGTATCTGCCTGCGATGCATCTGTCGGGTGGCCAAAGTATGAAGGCAGAAATTCCAGACTCTTGTCCACCTCAAAGCCAACCTTGTGGTTTCTTGATATGTTCTCAAGCTTCTCGCCCTTGGTGTGCGAGTGCATGTAGATGGCGTCTTTTGCATAAACAAAGTTCATGGGGATTATCTGCGGGTATCCGTCCTTGTCTATGCTGCAGATTCTGCCAGTTTCCAGACTGTTTAGGAATTCTATTATCTTCTCCCTTGATTTTATCTCTAGCCTGCCAAGTAGCTGCATAATTTTTGATTCTCAGCGTTAGTATTTCTGCGTATATCTTTAATAGTTAAATTGGGGATGGTATACTACCGAGGCATGAAATCTGACAGAGGACAGCGCAGTTTTGGAGCATTCATACTGATCGGCTCTTCTGTTGCTGGATTTTCAAGTTTTGTATACAGGCTGTTTGGCGATACAATCCCGTCAGTATTCTGGGTGCACCTAAAAGAGATCGGCGCCGCGCTGATAATGCTGGCAGTCTTTGCATTTGCTGTTGCATGGCTGCTAAAGGCAAAGCCCCACAAAAAGCCGACAAGATACCTCATCAAGGTATTTGACGTTTTTGGCAAGGAGTTTGACATTGAAGGCATGAGGTCAGAGTTTAAGACACATGACGTAGCGTGGAGCTTTATGAAGCAGTACAAGAAATCATATCCTCTGTACAACTTTGCACTCGTCTCCGACCTGCCAAACTCTGACAAGATGACTATTTTCAGATATCTGTAAAAAGTATTTTTTAGATTATTTTCGCGGGTTGTTCTGGTCCTTAAAGTATGGCAGTACGGTAGATGCAAACTTGTCTATCGAGCCAAAGTATCCAGAACCCCAGAACCTTACAATGAAATGGTTGACTCCTGCTTTTATGAATCTCTCAAAGACCGGTATGATATCATCTGGTGTTCCCATGCCTATTGAAGAGCGTGCCACCTTGTCTGGAATTGTCTGTGCCGCCTCTCTCATCTTTACTATCCATTCTTGGTTTGACATTGAATATTCCGTGAAATATTTCTTGAAATCAAAACCTGCAACATCCTTGACTCCGTGCACCTTGAGGACCTCTGGCTTGAACAAGCTCACCTTTACTGCATTTTTCATCTTTGCCCATGCTACCTCTGCATCGTCTGCAAAGTAAACGTCAATGTCTACGCCAAACTGGAATTTGGAACCATCCCTGCCATTTTCCTTCATGGATTGTTTGATTGCTTTGACATGCTCTTCGTAAAGCTCTGGAGTGTATCCTATTGGAATCCACCCATCTCCATATTTTCCACACAGTGCAAGGGTACGGGGTGCGCCAGCTGCCATATAGATTGGGGGATGTGGATCTCGTACAGGTTTTGCCTGCAGGCATGCCTCTTCAAGCTGATAAAACTCTCCCTTGAAATTGACCCTGTGTTCTGGAGAAGAACCGAAAAGCAATTTGATTACCTGAAGCTGTTCCTCGAATCTTCCGACTGGCTTGTCCCATTGTATTTTGAATTCCTTGATGTTTTGGGCCTCGCCTGCTCCAATTCCAAGAGTTCCTCTCCCGTGCGAAACCCTGTCAAGCGTGATCGTGGCAAGTGCAATGTTTGAAGGGTGTCTCCTGACAGCATCTGTTACACAGGTGCCAAGCTCTACCTTGTTTGTAATTGAAGCAATGGCCGAGAGCATAACCCACGGGTCGTTTACAATTGCATGATTCCACTGGGGTACATTGCTGTGGTCCATGTACCAGATCGAGTCATATCCTACCTTGTCAGCAAGTACGCATGCCGTTAGGATTTGATCTTCTGTTAGCCCAAGCCGAGCAACATTCAACCCCTGCTGAATTCCAAACTTGATCATTTTATTCGAAATCCTGTTGCAATTTGGTCAATTGAAAGCGATATTTAAGTCTAGTAAGGGGGAACCCGGTTCCAATTTGGACAAGCAAAATTGCTGAAAAATTTGAAAGAAAAGACATCCTGCAAAAGTTCTATAATTTCACTCTGTAATAGTCCCACCGTTCAGGATCAAATTGCTTTACAAACTCGATCTTTTCGTTTCTCTTCATTCTCTCCTGTATGACGTCACGAAGTGCAAAACTTGAGAGATATTTGTATCCTTTTGACTGGGCCTGCATCAAAAACAGTAATCGCATCTCGCGCCCTCCCCTCAACCCCCAGTATCCCATCTTCAACGCGATGGGCTCCAGAAATACCGTATCTTTTTTTCCAAAGTGTGGGTCGTCTATGCCTTGGCGAAGCTTGTAGCTTTCAAGTGCCCTGCCTTTGACAAAACCGACAATCGGACCGTTCTCGTCTCCAAATCTTAGCGTATTGAGCAGTACGTCTGGATCGCGAATAGAGTCGGCAAAGTTTGCTTTTGTAAATTGCAGTGGGTATGGCAGTTCCTGGAAAATTTCAAAGAGTGCATTAGCAAACTCTTCGCTATCTCTTGTCTTGATTGGATCTATTGTAGGTACAAGCTTGACCTTATCATGTATTACAGAGGCTTGGTTTTGTATCTCAGTCTGTCTGAGCTTCATGAATCCAAGAACATTGTCCATAAAGGACTTGCGCATGGTTCTTGGCAGTGCCTCAAGAATCTGATTGCACATTTCTGATTCGTTGTTTAAGAGATCCTCAAAGTATGCAACAGAGCGTATTGCTATGAGGCTTGGATGCCATGCAAGCGAATGCGCATTCTTTTTTGCCATTTCAAGCGCGTATGAAAAATTACCAAGCGCATACCCGCCTATCCTGTCTGCCACGGAGAGAAACCACCCGAGTTTTTTGTAGTATTCAATCTGGGATGGAATGTCTCTTGTTATGTCGGACATGGAATAAAAGTTGTCAATGAGCAATTCTGCCTTTTCTTTCTTGTCTCCGTGCCAGGGATATGTTGTTCGCAGTATGAGTGATGCTACAATGTTAGAGTCTATGTCTGCTTCTTTTAGAAGAATGCCTAACATTTTATCCGTCTTGACAAAGTTTACTGCATCTGGTTCGTGTGGCTTGTCAATGCGTTTTTGAGGATCATAGTCATGAAACAAGGCGGCTGCAAAGAGGTACTTTATGTCCTCTTTGGAAATGGTGTCTTGCAGGCTCTGCCATTGGGCCGCCACCAAGGTGACATATGTCACTTCAAGCTCGTGCACTATGTTATGATATCCGTAATAGTCTATTCCGAGGCCCTTTTGGTGGAACAGGTCTATGGTATAATCAAGTATCTTGCAATAACACTGAGAGTCAAATCCAGCACTGTTTAGAATTTTTACTATTTTCTCCCTTAGGTCATTTGTGCTGTATAGTTCTTGCATTGGAACTTTAGTTGTTTGTGGCTGGTGGCATAAAAGCTTAATCTGAAATGAAAAAATTACACTATGTGGTTGTAAATATTGAATTTGTCATAATGTATGCCACAAATGAAGGTGGGATGAAAAGAATCCGTCCTACAGTTTGCCGTTTACAATGTCCTGCAATAGCTGGACTATATCCTGCTTTGTAACGGGGATTGGGTTTGGATCAAGATGGCCCCTGTCTGTCATGACAGTGTCTGCTGCTTGATCAAACGGTGCCTTGAGCGGCAGCCTGTCAAACTTTAGCTTTTCAATCACTTGCTTGAATTTGTCATAAAAGACTGACTTGTTAAATCTGTGTGCCACCGTGGTGCATGACGATAACGAGTATCCGTGTGGTACGCCCTCGTTTGAGAATACGTATGAGAGCGCATGCCCAAGTGTGGTCGATGCGTTGCCAAAACCTATTCCTGACAGCATTGAACCGAATGGATAGTTCTCTGGCTTGTTGTTCATTATTGCATCATATAGCACGTCAAAGGCGGATTTGCACATCATCTGTGTAAACTCGTTGCCTCTCTTGCTGTCGTATCCTTCTGTTGCTTGCGCACATGCATCGCAGACCGAGTTCTTGACTATCGCCTCTGGGGTTCCATCCATAAAGTATGCGTCTATTACTGCGACATCCGCAAGGAATCGCTCGTCCTGCAGGAGCTTCTTTTTTCCATCGAACTTTAGTACGCAGTATGTCGTCATTTCGGCGCCTGTTCCAAACGTGGTCGGTATGAGTATCTTTGGTATCTTCATCTCGACACTTGCATATTTTGCAACATCAAGTGAGCTTCCTCCGCCCAGTCCGATTATGGCAGACGGGTTTTTTGGCTTGAACTCTTCGACCACTCTGTTTACTGTCTCAATGGACGGCTCTGGTTCTACCTTGTCATAGAGCATGTAATCTGTAATCTTCATTCTGGCAAGCCATTTTTTTGACACATCTGGGGGGGCCGTTGTGACAACGAGGGCGTTTTTTGGATATTGCGTTTCAGATAACGCATCTTTACCGTAGTTAATTGTTTTTGGAATTCTTACTGTATTCATAGAACAATGAGATCTACAATTATTATTATACTATTGCTTGGACTGCCAAAATCGTAATGTAAAATGCATGACAGAATTTTTGATCTGCCAAGCGGCTGGGAATAAAGGTGTGATTTTTATATCAACAAATTATGGATTACCTTAAGAAATGAGCCCAAAGAACGCAGACGAAACAATCTCAAAGGTTGACTCTATGATACGCGTACTTTCAAAAGCTTCACCGCATGGCAATGCGTTGGACCAAGATGACATCAAGGCGCTCAACGACGTAGAATCGGAGGACCAGCTGAAACTGGCAGACAGGCTTGAAGACATGATAATACTTCTAAAGGACGAGCCTGATAACAAGCGAAAGATACTTGAATCGCACGACTTGGTAATGGACGAGTTTGGCCATGTCGGGCCAGTGCGCGACGCACTCGAGTCAGTGAAAACGTATTTCCTTGGAAAATAAATTCCTACAGGCCTATGCTGTTTATTACAGCGCCAGAATTTGCATCAACAACTAGGACTATTTTTTTCCCCTTGTGATCATACCTTGCAAACCAAATTGGTGCGTGCAAGAGTTCGCCGCTTGAGACGTCCATCTCAGTCTGCATTTGCTGTATCATGTGGTATTTGGAATGAGCCGCGTCTGACTGTAGCTTGTCTGCTATTGTCTTGGCCTGATTTTTTGCAACATCTTCGTTTATGTCGCCGTTTAGGATCTTGACTGATTTTGGGATCTTTTTTGGATCAAAATCGACCCTTCCATCTAGTGCAAATTCATAGTCATGGGGCTGATACAATGTCAGCGCCTTGAGTGCAATTACAGGACAATTGTAATTTTCATCAATTGTATATGCTTTCTTTGTGTTTGCAGAGCCCATCATTCCTCCTCCACCTAGCATGCTGCCCATGAGCATGCCGTCCATCATTCCGCCTCCAAAGTTTCCTCTATTGCCTCCACCTTGTCCGCCAAATCCTCCGCCCATGGCTCCCCCCATGACGCCAAACAAGGCCGCAGTCGTGGCAATGCTTCCAACTTCCGCCGCAATGTCTGTAGCAACAAGATTGGTTCTAGCTGCAACCGGTATCACCCAGTATGGTATCATGCTAAGGTTGATCTCTTCTAGTGCGGAGCTCTCCTGCAAGTGCCTGTGAAACAGGCCCTTGTCCATCATTTTTTTCAATTTTCCAGTGACGTCATCTTTGTCAACTATGGTTATTGGCAGCATTGTATGTCTTGCAATGTTTTTCCAGCCGCTGTTTTCCAAAGTTACACTACTGCCACAGTATTCGCATGTTATGACCATCTCGCCAAATTTTGGAGATATCGGTGCGCCACAACTTGGGCACTTGATCTCCTTTGTCTCCTGCGACTGTACTGATGGTCCATCTTGCTGTTTTGGTTGGGAGGCAGGCGGTGATTGTGTCTCTTGTCTTGCACCACACTTGGCGCAAAAGGTCGCATCATCTGGAAGTTGAGAACCGCATTTTATACAATACATGTTTTTTCTCCTAACTTGTTTTCAATGACTTGCCGCAGCTTGAGCAGAACTTGGAATCTGTGGCAATGTGTGCCCCGCACTGCGGGCACAGTATTCCCTCTTGCGGTTTTGGTTGCTGGACTTGCTGCTGCTGGCCTGCACCGCAGTTTGGGCAAAAGTTGTTTGATACCGGCATAGCCATGCCGCACTTGATACACTGTTTCATTGGAGGCTGGTACATTCCCTGTGCCATCTGGCCTGCCATCACGTATCCTAATCCAGTACCTGCTCCCAATCCGACCCCGAGTCCTGATCCTACGCCTGCCATGCCTCCTGAATTTTTTGCAGCATCAGTCAGCGCCTGGCCTGCCTGATACTGGAGGTAGTTGACCCCGAGAACGGACATTTGAGATTTTGTATCGATTGCCTTTTGGACCTCTTCTGGTAAGCTTATTGTAAGTCCTGATATCTTGTTAATCTCAATTCCGTACTGACCAAAATTGGTTGACGCGTTAGCAAGCACGACCTGTTCTATATTTTGAAGGTTGGCCGCAAGTTCTGTCACCTTCAGGCCGTTGTCCTTCATCTTTCCTACCGCATTGAATACCAGCAGAATCATCTGTTCTTTGAGCCTTGATTCGATATCATCCGAAGTCTGGGCGGCAAAAGTGCCGACAAACTGGTTGACAAAGTTTTCCGGCTGGGATATCTTCCACCTGTACTCTCCAAAGATTCGAAGATTCACTATGCCAAAGACCGGGTCGACAAACTGGTATGGCTGTGTCGAGCCAAACTTTCCGTCAATGTATCTGTTCTGTAAATAGTATACCTCTGCAGCTTGCTGAACGCCTGTGAAGAACTTTAAAAGGCCGCCAACTATTGGCGCGTTAAAATCAGTCAGGGCGTATCTGTTTGGCTTGTCAAAATATGTCAGCACCTTTCCGTCTCTGAAAAATGCCGCAATCTCGTCCTCTCTTACTACGATGTTGTCGTTTAGTCTTATCAGCCGTGGGACCTTCCACATGATGTTTCCTTCTTTGTACTGGGAATCCCATTCTATTGTTGTGGAACCGACGACGCTTCCTCCGCCAAAGTCTGGGTCTTTTTTATGTCCGAACATCTATGTCTCACTTTTTGTCTTTCTTGTTATTATCATTTTCATTTGTCTCCTATTTTGTTACCAGTATGTTTTCAACCGATTCAAGCCTTTGTTTCCAAGCATGCTTGAAGTCTTCGAGCATAGGGCCAATCTTTGCGGCAATTGCCTGCGCCGTTGCTGTTCCTGATGTGTAATCTCCAAGCGAACTTGTAATCGTGGAAAAGATCTGCTCTGCACTGTTTACAAAATTATAATCATACTCGTACAACCTGTTTAGCGTACCCTCGTCTATCCTGATGTTAGGCGAGATTCCTGCAGATCCTTGCTGGGAGTGAAACACCTCGCCAGATATCTGCTGCAACTGTGAAATAATGGAACCAATTGAAGTGAGGCTGTTAAAATCTCCCTTGTCTGACATTGCCTTTCTTATCATCTCAAGCTTGCTTTTTGCGCCATCAAGCCTGTCAAATACCTGCTTTCTGAGAAGTTCGTCTGCAGCTCTAATGTCCTCAAGCTTACGATATTCCTTGAGACCGGGTATGACAAGCTGCAGTTTTTTGAAAAAGCCGCGGCTTTCATCCACCTTGTCTCTTAGGTCTGGATTATTTCCTGACATGTATGACACCATATGGTATAATGTTGCTTAAGCATTGCGTAACAAGATTAGTGTTCGGTTCTTTGAAATGATTTGTCATTTGTATCAGACCATGATTATACCGTTTGAGACAAGCCACTGTATTCCTTTTACAAAGTCCTGATCAGATATTTGTCCGCTGGCCCACCAGCCTGCATTTGTCTTTATCCAAGCTGGAATATGCTGTGCACCACTTGTTGCAGAAGAGTTTGACTGTGTAGGTATCTGCATTATTCCCTTTTGAATCAAATACTGTATTCCCTTGACAAAATCCTGGTCACCAACTTGTCCCTGCGACCACCACTTGGCATTGTTCTTAATCCATGACGGGATTGCAATGTTTCCTGTTTGTGACTGTGAAGTGTTGTTGCTTGGAGTATTATTACCAGTGCCTGTACTACCGACATTTACAGTAAACGAAACTGTTTCAGGGGGAATGGGCTGGAACACTATTCCTTCAACCCCGACGTTTACCTGGTATGTGCCGTCAGCTGGAAACTGTATGGGGATGCTGATTGAGCCCTCTGCTGTGTGGAGGGGCTGGTCAGGTGATCCTGCCCCCGTGATTTGCTGATCGCCTTGTGTCACAGTTACGTAATAGTCAATGTGGGGCTGCACAGCCTGAGTTTTTTTATCGATAAAGCTTATCTTTAGCATGGTCTGGCTTGACGTATCTGGAGTTGCAGGATCTGTGTCAAATTTTACGTTCAGAGTTCCGCCGCTTGTCGGTTTGACTATTGGATCTGCATAGGCCGGAATCATGATTATTATGGCAATTGAAAAAAGTCCAATGTATACTGACAGATTCCTCTTGGAAAGAAAATCAGCACATTTCATAAGTTATATTGTTCTATACTATATATAAAAAAACTGTAACAAGGGTACGCATCACTTTTAAACTCAGATCAAATGTTTTGCCAAAAAGATTCAAAATTCACTGGTGTTCTCTACTTATACAAAGGGCAAGGGAATGATCATTCAAAATTTCAGGCAACTCGCATTGGACCGTAATAAAAAACTGGCATTGGAAATTGTTGAACGGGGTCTTGAAGCATCTCTACCAAACAATTCACTTGAGAAAATTGTCAAATCATCGTACCTGAAAATCGGACGCAAAAGGCTGTCTCTCAGAGGGTATGGCCGCATCCATGTAGTCGCCATTGGCAAATCAGCCGACCTGATGACAAGAGTGGTAGACTCGCGTACCAGACTACACGGCGGGATCGTGGTAATGCCTAGCAACACGTGTTCTTTGATTGCCGGGAAAAAATTCTCGGTATTGCAGTCAAGCCACCCGGTTCCGACTGCAAAAAGCATCGCTGCTGCAAGGAAGATTGTCGGTTTCCTCAAGTCTCTTGACAAGACAGATCTTGTCATCTTTCTTATCTCTGGCGGGGCATCGTCACTTGTCGCGCTTCCTGATGGGATATCGCTAAAAGACAAGCAACGGGTAACCTGCCTCTTGTTAAAGTCTGGAGCAAGCATACGCGATGTCAACTGCGTAAGAAAGCATCTATCCAAGGTAAAGGGGGGAAAACTAGTCGAATCGCTTCGATGCAGCGCAGTATCGCTTGTGATGTCTGACGTGATAGGGGATGATCTCTCAGTGATTGCCTCTGGAATCACGTATTGTGACCAGTCGACATTTTCAGACGCAAAAAAAATCCTGTTAAAGTATGATCGCAAAAATCTTGTCCCAAAATCTGTCTGGAAGAGGATTGTTCTTGGAACCAAAGGAGCAATACCTGAGACCCCCAAAAAACCCAAGATAAAAAATTATGTAGTGTCTACAAATAGGGCCTGCATTTACGCGATGGAAAAACATGCAAAAAAGTTCGGGCTTGACACAAAAACAGTCTGGCCCTTGGAGGGGGATGTAAAATCTGCCGCGTCAAAACTCTTGCGACATTTTCCAAGCCAGAATTCGTGCATTGTTTTTGGAGGGGAGACTACTGTTACAGTCAGGGGAAAAGGAAGGGGGGGAAGAAACCAGGAACTCGTCCTGAATCTGGTGAAGAAATTAAAAGATCGAAAAGAAAAAGTGATTGTCGTATCTGTTGGCACTGACGGAATTGACGGAAATACGCGAGCGGCAGGGGCAATCGTAGATTCCACGGCACAATCAAAATACATCGATGCATATCTGAACCAGAATAACTCGTATTGTTATTTTAAAAAATATGGGGGAGCGATTTTCACAGGTCCAACCCACACTAATCTGATGGATATTGGCCTGATCCTACGCAAGTAAGGCCGTCGCCTTGTTGTTTTTTTGATCAATTGTCTGGTACTTGATCACAAGCCTGCGTTGATCTACTAATTGCCGAATGAATCCGACTCGGGTATTCACAAATGTATCATTGATCGTCTTGTTTTCTGCAAGATGCTCGAACATCGACTTGAGATCAAGCATGATGTTTACCATGTCTCCATTTTTTATTATGAACCTTCCAATGCCCCAAAAAATACCCGTGTGCAGTGCAACATACTTTGATTGTTCGACTGATATTTTTTCATAATAGTCTTCAGTGTGGATCCTTGTCTGATCTGATCTTGTTTCATTGCTCTCGATCGTCCACGAGATCTTTTTTGTGTTTCCGTCAAAATAATATGTATGCTCCATGTGTCAATCAAAAAGGCGTTGATTGTCTATATATTTTGAATATACAACTGAATAACAAAAATAAAAACTTGTTTTCGTGCTAGAAGCCAATTCATTCTTCACAAATATGGTAGACGAGTTGGTAGAGTTCTCCGCATACGATCCTGAACTTGCAGAAGGTCTCAAGTGGATAGACAGCGAGGCTCAAAAGCGCGGAATCACATTCTACGAAATGGTCTTCCATGTTCTGCATAGATATGACGTA
Organism: Nitrososphaerota archaeon; assembly: GCA_028867785.1. GTDB lineage: Archaea > Thermoproteota > Nitrososphaeria > Nitrososphaerales > Nitrosopumilaceae > Nitrosotalea. The sequence goes on along the minus strand of JAGWFS010000001.1, from coordinate 46,919 downwards.
GACACTCGCGCAAAGGACTGGCTTGCCAAAAGAAATTAAATCCGGATTTTTCCAAAACGATAATTGGCCATAAAACAATCTTTAAGATCAGCTGAACGGTATGCTTGCTGTGACAAAGAGATTCCGCAAAGCGCCAAAAAAGTTATTTGACAGATTTTCATCATATTTTCCGCATTCCACGGTGGACGTCGTGATACGGGGCAATGCCTCTTTTATTCTGGCCAAAAGGGCAATTCCGCCGTACAAAAACAAATGGAACCTGCCTGGTGGGATTGTATTTAAAACAGAAAAACTGTCTGACGCTGCAAAAAGGGTGGCAAAAGATGAGCTCAATCTTGCAGTCAAGATTGAGGGGTTTTTGGGAGTCTATGAAAACCCTATGCAGTCAAGACATGACATATCGCATGTTTTTCTTGCATCTGTTGTAAATGGAACCGTGACAAGAGACTTTCAGAGCAGCGATGTCCGGCCGTTCAAAAATCTGCCTCGTGACATGGTGCCATACCAGAAAAAGATACTGCGTGATGCACAGGTCATTCTCAAGAAAAGATCAATGAAGTGCTGAGCAGATGTCGCCAAAGACGTCTGGGTTGTACTGCCCTGCATACTGTTTGATGCTGGCTTCGTGAGGAATTAGCTTGCAGATTACATGCGGGATGATGAAATCCGCCATGACAAAGACGGCTACCAGCAGGCCGCCAATTAAAATTATGATGCCAAAAGGTACCTTCATGGTCTGGCAGTGTATCCGGCCTGTATAATAATCATTTAACTGATTTTTAATTTCAGGTTGGTGTCAGTCTTTTCTCAATTGGTATGTATTCGCAGCCTGACGGGCCGCAGTATTTCCCAACGTATACTGCCTTTGGTCTGTATAGCATTGGCTTTGGCTGTGCCTCTGCAAATTTTTCTTCAATCACGTGCGCCGTCCATCCTGCAGTTCGTGAAATTGCAAAGATCGGCGTGTTAAGATCCATCGGTATGCCAAGCATGTAATACGCTGAAGCGCTGTACAAGTCAACATTTGGAAAAATGTCAGAGCCCTTTACTTTTTTCATCTCCTCTTCCGTGACATCCTCGACTTTTTTTGTAATTTTATACCATGGCTGGCCTGTCTTCTCTGATAACCTGCGTGATAGCTCCCTTAGAACCTCGGCCCTTGGGTCAAACGTCTTGTATACTGCATGCCCCATGCCCATTATTCGTCCTCCTTTTGCAAGCTTTTCTTTTATCACAGACTCGACCCTGTCTTCTGTCTTTATCTCAAGAAGCATCTTCATCACCTGGAAGTTTGCCCCGCCGTGAAGCTCTCCGCTTAGCGCGCCAATTGCAGCACTCACTGCCGCATACATGTGGGCTCTAGTTGAGGCGACCTCCCTTGCAGCAAATGTGGATGCGTTAAAACTGTGCTCTGCGTGCAAGATCAAACAGATATCAAAGATTCTGGCAATCTCCGAGTCGGGCTCTTTTCCTGTGAGCATGTAGAGAAAGTTTCCAGCATGCCCAAGCTTGGCCGAGGGAGGTATGATCTCTTTTCCATTTCTGATTCGGTCCCAGTACGCTATGATTATTGGAATCTTTGATATGAGGTCGATTGCCCTGCTGTAATTTGCATTCCTGTCGTCCCCTTTCTCCTTGTCATATGCTGCAAGCTCTGATATGCGGGACTGGATGACATCCATGGGGTTGGCAGTTTTCGGAAGATGCTGCAGGTTTTTTTCAACATCATCTGGTATGTTTCGAACCTCTACTAGCCTGCTTGCAAAATCTGACAGGACATTTTCAGTCGGAAGGTCGTCATTGAGAAGAAGACAGGCCGTCTCCTCAAAGTTTGATTTTTTTACAAGATCCAAGATGTCGTACCCCCTATAGATCAGCTTGCCGTTAATCCCGTCTATTGCACAAATCTTTGTATCGGCAACTTCGATATTGCGAAGCCCGATGTTCTTTGTCTCCACCTGTGTAATATTGAGAAAAATGTGTATTAAGTTATTGCTAAGGGTTGAAAACGGTAAAAAATTAAGCACTTGGTCTAATCTAACAACTATGGCGCATATAGCAAAATTTTCAATGAACTGTTTAAAATGGTTCAACTGGAAGAAGATTTCATAAATCTAGTAGACAGTTTCGTGGTGGAAACAAAGGATCCGAAAATCCTGGCCGAGATATCGCAGCTTGACGAGGAATCAAGGCTGCTTGGAATCTCGTTTTATGACATGTATTGCGTGATAGTCCAAGATGGGACAAAACACAAATCTCTTGTCTCAGAGTTTAAGACCTACATGAACCTCAAAAAACCCGCTACTTTCGCAGTCTAGATCAAAATTGAAAACATTGCCGTTTTTGGTTTAAATGAGGGTGGTTCTGCCTTGTTAATTCTTGGCAAGAACAAAAGTGGTCTGCATCTCTCACAAGGAAGATGCCGATGGCATAGGTGCGGCATCGCTGATAAGGCAGGCTTTTGGCGGGGATACAAGACTCGTCGATTACCCAGGACTCATGACAGAGCTTGAACAGCTGAGAAATGACGACTCGATAAAAGCAGTATACATATGCGACCTTGGATTGAGCAAGACAAACCAAGACCAATTCGTCGAGCTCTTGAAAGATCTGAGAAAAAGGCGCGTTACGGTAACCTACATTGATCATCATGACTTGGACGACAGCATAAGGAAAAAAATCCAGTCCCTCAAGGTCAAGCTGGTTCATACTGTAAACGAATGCACTACGGTGCAAGTCTATGACGCATTCAAGTCAAAACTAAACGACCACAGCTCTCTGATTGCGGCATGCTCTGCAGTTACAGATTACATGGAAGACAGGCCAATAGGCTCAAAACTGCTGCAGAGATTTGACAGGCAATTCATTCTACTGGAAGCAACAGTTCTCACATTTACCATTGTGAGCCATCAAAAGGACAATGAATATCTCCTGTATCTTGTTGATGAGCTCAGCCAACTAAAATATCCCCATGACATTCCAAACACTTTTGAATTTGCTCGCATACAGGCCGAAAGAATTTCCGGAGTGATTCAAAAAGTCAAGGATAACATGAAGAAGATGAAAAATCTGGCATACATGGAAGTCACAGATTCAGGAGCAAGTATGGTCGTAAATTTCGTACTGGGACTTTCAGGAAAAGACGTCGGAGTTTCATACAAGTTCCGAGAGGAAAAGGGAATCTACGCAGTATCCATAAGAGGCTCAAAATCCTGCAAACTGCATCTTGGAAGGATTGTCAACCAGCTTGCAACAGATCTTGGTGGTTCAGGGGGCGGGCATGACAAGGCATGCGGTGCGGTCATACCAAAAGAGAAAATCTCGCAGTTTATAAAAAAATTCAATTCTAAGATTGGCTGATCTCGGCCACCATGTCTATCTCTACTGTGGAATTTAGGGGAAGACTTGCAACCCCGACTGCAACTCTGGAGTGTTTTCCCTTTTCTCCAAATATCTCAAACAGCAGGTCTGATGCAGCGTTGATAATTTTTGGCTGCTCGAAAAAATCGCCTGCACTGTTTACAAAGCCAGATACTCTGACAATCCTTGAGACCATGTCCAGGTCTCCAACCTCTGCCTTGAGCTGAGACAGCACGTTTATGATGCAGAGCTTGGCTGCCTGCTGTGCCACCTCTATTGGCACATCCGTTGGAACCTTTCCCTGGAACTCTACCTTGCCCTCTTTGACTGGAATCTGTCCTGAGACAAACACCAAGTTTCCTGTTCGTACAACTGGTATGTACGAGCCTGCGGGCTTGGGAGGATTGGGGAGCGAGATGTTCAGCAAGGCAAGTTTTTCGTCAATCACAAATCTGCTTGTTTTGTGAATCATTTAACTTTATGTTGATATATGGTGCAAGGAAAATCTGACTGTGGAAATATCGCACGGCAAGAAGATGAAAAAAGATCTGGATGTCATGGAGTCAAGACTTGATGCGCTAGAGGCCTCGTCTGACGACAGGTACCAAAAGTCTGTGATAAGCGTCCTCAAAGGTCTGGCGGAAAACCAAAAGCACCTTGTAGACGAATTTGAGCACTTGAAAAAGGCAATAGATCTGCTCACACTTCAGATATTCAAAGTAGAAAAAAGACTTGATTTGTGAGAATAAAACCAGAACCCATCCAGTCTGGAGGCTTGGTGGTTTATTAATAAAGATTAAATTCAGCCGATATTTTTTGGACAACAAATGTCTGCCCCGCCAGAGCCTGCAAACAATCCAAAACCTGTTGTGAAAGAGAAGAATCCGCATAACTATAGAAAGGTGGGCTTTGCGATGATTGTGATTTCTGTATTTCTGGTAATAATTGCCCTGCTCGTGTGGGCAATAGGTGACGACTGGCACTATTCCACTAATATCATGGCCGGGCAAGAAGTGGATGCCATGACCCCCAAGGCAGGATACAACATTGTCGCGCTTGACGTTTCGCAGCCTGTTGGCTCTAAACTAAAGTTGCTTGATCATGCAGACACATTTGATGAGGCACAAGCCATGAGAGATGAGGACGCAAAGCAGAATACCGGAAACACGATTCAGGTATTGGCCTTTAATGCTACACGCAGTCATAATCTTGACCTGATGGCCAATGCAGAGGTATTCCTCAAGGTTCCACCGCTAGGGTACAACGTAATCTTGTATGATCCATCCATGCCAGTTGGGCACAAGCTGACAATGGGAATACACGAGGACTTGCTTGCCAACGCCACAGATTATCAGAAACAACAGGAAGACAATCTGCAGGGGCAGCCTATACAGGTTTTAATTTTTACCGACTCTTTCAAGGATGATCTGAAAATGATTACCAGCTCGATTCCACCGATGTCCTATTTTGTATCCCTGGCAGACAACCAAACAAGCATGGCGCAAATTGCTGCTGCAGAAGAGGCCCAAAAGGCCGCACAACTTGCAAACAGCACCAATGCAACTGCGGTCGTACCGCTGATGCACTCTGGTTCAGCTGCCATGGTAAATAATCAAACAATGACAAACAACAAGACAGCGTCCGCAGCAAACATGACTGCAGTCACGGTTGCAAGCACAAACAAAACCAATGTGTTGCCACAAACAAGTCTGAATGCAACAACTGCAAACACATCGTCTGGTACAACAGTAACAATTGCCAAGGGCGCAAGCGCTACAGCTGGAAAGTGCAGTGCAACAACCTGTTTCAACCCACAAGTTGTAAACGTCAATGTTGGAGATACTGTAACTTGGACAAATGCTGACAATGCTGCACATACTGCAACATATTATGACGGAAACGAGTCAGATACGTCAGTTGGAACTATCTGGGACAGCGCCATGATAAAATCTGGTACCACATACACAACACCTGCATTCACCAAAGCGGGAACCTACCAGTACTTTTGCATGGTCCATCCATGGATGACTGGAAAGATAATTGTTGGCGCCTCGAGTCAAACTATTCAGCCAAACAGTGGTAATACGACGGGTGCCTCAAAAACTGTCGACCTGAACGAGACAATAGGAATTACAGCGGCAAGCAAGTAGGTTTTAGATTAGTTCCTCGTCAATCTCGTCTATTGGATCAAGATACTGTCTGCATGAGCAATTCGGTATGATGCACTTGCCAGCTTTTATGACCGAATGACTTTTGCTTGAATGTTCATGCGCAGCATCTGTGTGATGGCAACGCTTACAGTTCATACCTGAAGGGATTTTCGCTGCTATTTAATATTTGAAAAAATTCCAAAACAACCATGGAACAATACAAATAGTCATTTTCATCTCTTGGACATTGTGGAGGCCAATCATCTGGTTCATGAATCAAGTCCGTACCTTTTGCAGCATGCCTACAACCCTGTAAAGTGGTATGCATGGTGCGATGAGGCACTAAAAAAGGCAAAAGATGAGAACAAGCCGATATTTCTCAGCGTGGGTTACAGCGCATGCCACTGGTGTCATGTCATGGCGCACGAATCTTTTGAAAATGAAGAGATCGCACAGGCAATGAACGAAAATTTTGTCAATATCAAAGTGGACAGGGAGGAAAGACCTGACATTGATGACATTTACCAAAAGGTGTGTCAGCTAAACACTGGAAACGGTGGATGGCCACTCAGTGTCTTTCTTACTCCAGACCAGAGGCCGTTTTACGTAGGTACGTATTTTCCTCCACTTGACAGCTATGGGCGACCTGGATTTGGAAGCATTGTCAGACAGCTTGCACAGGCTTGGAAGGAAAAACCTCGTGATGTTGAGGCAGCTGCTGAAAATTTCGTCAACGCGTTGCAAAAGACCGAATCTATCTCGCAACCCTCCAAACTGGAAAAATCCGTACTTGATGAAGCTGCAATGAATCTTCTCTCGCTTGGTGATCCAACAAATGGCGGATTTGGACACGCTCCAAAATTCCCAAATGCCGCAAATCTTTCATTTATGCTACGATATTCCAAACTCTCTGGAATATCTAAGTTTCAGGAATTTGTATTGCGAACCCTGACTAGGATGGCAAATGGAGGAATATGTGATCAGGTTGGCGGGGGATTTCACAGGTATTCTACCGACTCGAGATGGCTCGTGCCACATTTTGAAAAGATGCTCTATGACAACGCACTGCTTCCTGTAGTGTATGCAGAAGCATACCAGATAACAAAGGATCCGAGATATATTGAGGTGATAAACAGAACGCTGGATTACATCCTAAGAGAGATGACCTCGCCTGATGGCGGGTTTTATTCTGCACAGGATGCAGATTCGGAAGGAGAAGAAGGCAAATACTATGTGTGGAAAAAAAGCGAGGTACAAAAAATACTTGGAGCAGATTCTGACCTGTTTTGCCTGTACTATGACGTAACAGACGGGGGAAATTTTGAGGGAAGTACTATACTGTATAACAGCATGAATCTCTCATCAGCGGCATTTCAGTTCGGCAAGACCGAGTCTGAGGCCAAAGAGATCATTGAAAGAAGCAAGACAAAACTTTTGGAGGCAAGAGACAAACGAATCAGGCCTGGAAGGGATGACAAGGTCCTTGCTGGCTGGAATGCTCTGATGATAACCGGCTTCCTGCGGGGATACCGCGTCACAAGGGATAAGCGATTTCTCGGGGCTGCAGAAAACTGCATCAAGTTCATAGAGCAAAAGATGACTCGAGATGGGGAGATACTGCATACATACAAGGACGGACACGCAAAGCTTAGGGCATATCTTGACGATTATGCCTATTTTGTAAACGCGCTTGTTGATTATTTCGAGGTAAGACCGACCAGAAAATATCTTGATCTTGCAGTGCATTACGCAAATTATTTGATTGAACATTTCTGGGACGAATCAGAAAAAAACTTCTACTTTACAGCAGACAACCATGAAAAGCTGATTGTCAGAACAAAGAGCATCTACGACCTGTCCATGCCTTCTGGAAACTCTGTGGCTGCAGGGGCGTTGCTGAGGCTGTACCATGTCACACAAGACAAGAGATATCTTGACACATCTTTGAAGGTGATGGAATCGCTCTCTACTATGGCTGCTGAAAACCCATTTGGTTTTGGGCAATTGCTAAACGTCATCTACATGTACCTGAAAAAACCAACCGAGATAACAATGGTAAATCATTCAAACAAGGAACTGTGCTCATATCTTGAAAAAAAATTCCTTCCAGAATCAATACTTGTAAATGTTGAAAGCCCGACAAACCTCAAGGATCTCCAGACACTGCCGTTTTTCTCAGGAAAGGAATTTGATGAAACCAAGACACGCGTCTACGTATGCAAGGATTTTACGTGCTCCCTGCCGCTTGAAACAATTGAAGAAGTGGAAAAACTAGTCTAGACTTTCTTGATGTTGATCTCAAGTCTCTGTCCTACCTGCGGGCTCCCCATCCTCTCATACCTGCGCTTTGGCATGGTTATTGTTATTGCAGTCTGGGCATAGCTCTTGATTGCAATGGTTGGCTGGGCTTGAAGTATGGCCTCTAAAAATGGAAGAATCTGGTCCTTGAGCTCGGGGTCTAGCTTTTTATTGATTGCCTCAAGCATGAGCTGCTTTTGCGAGACCGGCTCTGTCTGCACGTCTTCAACTAGAGTAAGCTGCACTGTTTGACCATTGTCAACTAGCTGCTGAATCTGGTATTGTACAATCTCAGACATGCGTTATGATTCAATATGTTGGGATTTATCTGTATGCTGCAAAAACCATTGCAAAACAGCCAGTCCCTGACAAACACGCGCATCTGCTATCCTGACATGGTAAGTTTTGATCCTTCTGTGACGTTAAACTTGCCCACAAATCCTGCAGTGACTTCAAGAACATATCTTGTGCTCTGCCTGTCTCCGTCGTATGTCGGGCATGGTTGGTTGTTGCTGCACGGGGGCAAATCTTTTTCAATGTGCACAACATTTCCGCTGTTGTCAAACCAGATCATGTCAAGCGGGAACTGCATGTCTTTCATCCACATTGCAACTATCTGCGGCTGCGGAAATACGAAGATCATCCCCTGGTTGTATGAAAGTTGTTTTTGAAATTGCAATCCTTCAGTCATCCTGTCTGGGGTATCGGCAATCTGGACATCAAGTACGGTATTGTCTATCTTTATCCTGCCACTTGGAAAATTATTTAACAGCATGTCAGAGTCTTGGCCTGCAGTCTTGTTTTCGTCAGGCTCAAGCTTGATCTCTCCGCTGCCTACGAGATATTGCACGTCTGACAGAAAGTCATAATCTGAAACGTTACCGTTTACCCACCATGTGGCAACGTCTTTCACCCATGAGGGGATGGGCCTTTGCAAATCCGAGTTGACATATTGGGGAGGAAGATACATGATGTTGTTTGCAACAAGATATCTAATACCTAACATAAACTGGGAATCGTCAATCTTTCCTTTTGTCCAAAGACCTGTATCGTTTTTGATCCAGTCTGGAACTGGCAAGGTGTTTTCAAAGGATTGTGTATTTGCGGCATTGTTTCCAGATGGCTGCGCAAATGCACTGTAATTCTGCGTCTGTTTTTGTATTGGGTATCCGTTCACCGACAATAATGCAACTGTGAACACAAGGCAGACAAACAATGTTTTCATGCTCGGCATGTTTTGGTATCTTTCTGCCAGTGTATTAAAAAGCTTGAATTGTTTTTCCCTGCGATGCAGAGAACTCTAGACTTTGGCATCAAGTACGCTGCGCTTAATCTGGGCGGCTCTTTTTTTAACAATATGCGTAAACTCCTGAATGTCCTCTAGAGACGGCTTTTGCTGCTGGTTTGTATATGACTGGATAAATGCAGAATATATCGAGCCAAGTATGATTCCAAAGGTAGCCGACGGTATGTCCCCCACTTCCTCTGCGTACGACTTTGCCATCTGCCTGTATGACCCAGATTCACTTATGTAATAGTCGACAAGACTGTCAATGAAGCTCCGGGTTGATTCAGAAATCACAAACTAGGATTGCTTTCTATTCTTTATAATGTTTGATTTTAGAGACATTGCAAATATTATTTGACCTCGTTTCTTTTGTAGAAAAACAATAATGGATACCTATGCCGATTGAAATTAACCGCATCAATAGGGAATGCCCGCAATGCAAAAACTCTACCTTGTTCGACACCGGAAAGGGCTATTTTTGTGGCAAATGTCTCAATTCTATTTCCATATCCTAATCAACAGGTTGTTTTCAAATAAAACATAATGTGGAAGATAGAGCGAGACGGCCATTATTTCAAAATATATGACAAGAAAAAGAATCTGGTGGGCTATTTTGCCCCCGAATACGGTAACATCTATCCAGAAGAAAAAGCAGACGAGATAATTGACCAGATGCACAAAAGACATGACAAGATAGCAAGCGGATATCTTATGATTCCGATGTTAAAATTTGGAATCTTTGACGGGCGAGATATGCATCTGGACTATCTGGCACGACAGCTAGATGACGTAAAAACGCGCTTGGATTACTGGATAGACTTTATCTCTGGCAGGGGCATGAATCAGTATAAAATCACTGTATCTCATACTGATAGCGATATGCTAAGTATAACACTGCGCATTGTGCTTTCTCCCCCTGTCGAGCTTGAAAAAAATGCAGTGCAGAACCAGGTTGGAAAAATACTAGATCCTCTTCAGGCACTTGGTCTGCTATGAGCTGCCTGTCTTGGCCTTGTTGTATGATTGCAGTGCGTTCATCTCATATTGAAAAGATTCCTGCAATAGCTGGTCTGATTTTGATCTTGTCGCATTGTCGCCTGTCTGTACCCATTCCTTTAATGCGCCATCGCTTTCTATCTGTGCCTGTGTTGACAATCTAAAAAGCTGTAACGATGCGACAAACGGTTCAGGCGGGCTGAGGCTATCGTATCTTGTCAGAATGTTTTGCATTTTTGCAATGTGCATGTCCGTCATGTTTAGCATCTGGTCCTTTGGTATCTGCCCCTTTTCATACGCTGTAAGCTTGGCGTCAAAACTTGAAGTTTCGTTGTTAAGGTCTGCCTGAATAATGGCCAGATTATTTCCAAATCTTTGTCCCTTGAGATTTGCCTGGTCAAGATTGTAATCAACTGCAACGACTGCAACAATTATTGCTACGCCTACCATGATTGCAATCCGCAGATTTCTCTTTGGGTTGGGGACTTTCTCTGGTTTCTTTTTCTTCACAAGCCGACTAGTTGTATTCTGGAATAAATTGTTTATTGAAGACTAGAAAGTGAATATGCTTGGAATGTTCTAACCTATGTAATTTCCATCCGGATCGGTTTTTAATTCTATTGTCATGACGCTACCGCTGATGTACGAGTCATTTCTTACTGTTCTGACACGTCCTACATCCAAGTGATACGGCCATACGTTTACCACTACCGTCCCGACCTTAACATCGCTTGGGGCATCCGTCATCTGTATGTCTTCCTTTCTTATTCCATAATCCGTTAATTTTTTGATACAGTGATCAAGCAACTGTTGGGGAAGTCCATGGTTTATGGCCCAGACGGTTCCTTCGTAATCGATTTTTTCCAACTGTTTATCAGCAAATTAGCGTTTTTTTAAAGCTATCTGAAGCAAAAATTACTGCGCGCCAGTTACCTTGAGTGTCATGGTGCTCTCCACTCTTGATATGTTTCTGATCCTGCGGGATACTGTCTGATCAAACTCTTCTGAAGTGGACGCCTGCACCTCTGCTACCACGTCGTAGGCACCAAATGTTATGTGCGCACCTTTCACCTGTGGCAAAAGCTTTAGCTCCTCGACCACGTATTCCTCAGCACCAATATCGCAATTGATTAGGACAAACCCCTTTTCCATATTTTTCTCAAATCCTCAACTTACTTAACTTTGTCTGTCGTTTTCCAAGTTTCAAAAAAGTATTCTTCTCTTGAAGCACTTTCAGCCTCACACGCATGTCGTGCCTGCAGAACTGCCTGGAACATTACTCGGGCAAGCCCAGAATTGCCCCAAGAACGCATGAAAACTGACCTTGGATAAATCAGAAAACCAACTTATATGGCAATAAAAATTATTACGATCCCAAACTCATCTTTACCTAGTTCTCATGGTCATCATGAAAAGAATCAAGTATTCGACTGAAAGCACCCTGGCACGCATTGCAATAACCCTCGTATTGTTGATAATCTATGGTACGTTCTCGGAATATTACCTGGAGCACGACGTACAGGGATCTGGAATAAAAAGCCTGTTTGACAGCCTTTGGTTTGTAGTGCAGACAATCACAACTGTAGGATATGGGGACACGCCGGTCATCACACTTGCCGGCAGGATTAATGCAATTGCCTTCATGCTTGTAGGAATTGGAACCCTTGGCTTCTTTACAACAAAAATGACCTCTAGTTTTATACAGCACTCCATGGGAAAAAGAGCCGGAGAGATATTGTTGAGGAACAAGGGTCACATAGTCCTGTGTAACTGGAATTCTCTTGCAGGGGAGATTGTAAATGCTCTGCTAAAAGAGAATGTAGACCTGATACTCTTGGCTCCGCTCGAAAAAAACCCAATCGAGAATATTAAATTTTTTAACGGCACATGTCTGAATCTGTATGACCTTGAGAGCGTCAGTGTAAAAGACGCTGACTTGGTCATAATTATGGCAGAAAAACTCTGGAATGAAGAACTTGCAAGCGCGATAGATGCCAAGACGATCCTTGGCATAATGAACGCCCGAAGAATAAATCCCAATGTACGAATCATGGCAGAGATGCTCAAGTCAGACAGCGCAGATAACGCACGACTTGCCGGAGCAAACGAGGTAGTAGTGCAGGGAGACATGGCAGCAAAGCTCCTGGCACATGCCGCCCTGTATCCAGGCACTGTAGACATGATGAAAATCCTGCTCTCTTCAAACTCGGGGCAGCAGATATTTGAAGACCCAATTCCGCCTGCAATGAAAGGAAAAAGGTATGGGGATCTGCGTACATATGTGATTGAGAGAAACTGTATCGCAATGGCCTTGAAACGCTCAAACAACATTCTTGTAAATCCCACAAAAGACGAGATTCTGGGCGATGACGTGATAGTATATCTGGGAAAGACGAGGATAAAATTCTAGTATCTGTGGCAGCCATTCAGACATTGCTGAAAGTGGACCTTTTCTTCACGTCATATGGCAGGTCTTTAACCTTAGTTGATAAAGCCAATGAGGGGATTTGGACCCCCGACCTTCTGATTACAAGTCAGATGCTCTAGCCAGGCTGAGCTACATTGGCATCAGGTATTGGCATTTGGAGGGTGGTTTAAAATGTTATTACACAACAATCTGGTTGAAGATGTGCCTGCGCATCGTCTTATCTGCCAGCCCAATGCAATCTTGAAAAACTGTCCTCTTACTGACAGAGCATATTCAAGTCCAAAAAGAAACGACTAATTATAATATGAATGAAAACCCAAAGATGCAAAAAGAAAATTTTTACAAGATCACAGTTGACAAGTCGCTTCTGGCTAAAAAAAGGAATTATTTTCTGGGCGGCATAATACTGCATGACATTTCAAAAAACATTGGGGTTAAAGACCAAAAGGTCTACTATGCAGCATTTAAAAACGGAGCAAAGACAAAACTTCATCATCACGAGGGAAGCCAGGTGCTGGTAGTCACGCAAGGCACAGGCACACTTGTCTTGTACAAAAAAATCAGGGTGCATGGCAAAACCACTGTGATAAAACAGGAAACAAAGACAATGCTAAAGGCAGGTGACATTGCATGCATACCGAAAAACACGCTTCATTGGCATGGTGCAATTCGAGGCAAGAGCTTTGCACATGTTGCATTTAATGGATTTTCAGCACAAAGAAAGGAAGCACGAACAATCTGGTATGATTCTAATTTCAAGTCCATTGCAGTAAGGATATCTTGACACTTTAAGCATCAGGATGCCGATACCACAATGACAGTCCACGGAAAAATTATCCTGTCTTCTCTTGTGTAGACCGATACATTCTGCCTTGCTTCTTCTTTTATTGACTGCACTATCTTATTTCCCATGTCTTCGATTTTTTTTCTGATGGAATTGGCAGTAGAATGCATATAGTCGTGCCAATATTCATCAAAAGTTCCTGCATCATAACTGAAAACATGCCTTGCAACCGTAATGTCTGAAAAGCCAGTCCTTTCTAGCTCCTCTTTCAAATCCGTTGCATTTCCAAATCTGTGCACGTTAGGCGAGCCTTCTGGCCTGATGTCGGGAATGTGTTTCAATACGGGCCTCATTATGGAACTAAAATACGGCACGTCTTCTGCTGTGCCGTGAACAGCTAGGACGATCTTGCCCTTGAGCATCTTTCTTGCAGTATCCAGTACCTTGCCGACATTTGGGAAAAACATGATTCCATACTGGCACAGTATCTTGTCAAATGTAAAACGAAATGCCATGTTTTCTGCATCCATCTCAAAAAAATTGATATTGCTCTTGCCCAGAGAATGTCTTGCAATGGACAGGGCAGTCCTTGACATGTCAACCCCTATCAACAGTCCGTCTTTGTCAATATGGCGCGATACCTCGCTAGATACCACGCCAGTCCCACATGCAATATCGAGCACTTTATCTTGCGGATTTATTTCTGCCATTCGCACTACTTCTAAAGTTGACTTGAATGGTCCTACGTGCTTGTTTGCCCATCCATAGTGATAATCCGGCGCAACCGTATTCCAGTTTGTTCTGGAGTTTATCTTGTATTCTATGGGATCAAAAACCGGCATCTCGGTATTTTTCTTGCTCAAAGCTTAAATTATTTATTTCCCGTACTGATTCCATGCCATCTTTTTTGGTTAACGTGACAATTGAAAACAAGCCCGAGATAGTCGACCCAGAGGGCAATACTATCCTAAATGATCTTGTACTAAAAGACAAAAAGACTCCTGTCAAGACTATACGCTCTGCCAAGATGTTGAAATTTCAGATAGAGGCAAAGAGCAAGGAGTCTGCAGAAAAGACGGTCGTTGACCTGTGCAATCAATTTAGGATATATAATCCCCTGGTAAGCAAGATGTCAGTAGAGACTCTGAACATCTAGCCGTTTTTTACTACTTTTCTGTTCAGTGCAGAGACGTCGTCCATGGCTCCGTCTATGAGGAGTTTGCTGCGCAGATATCTTGCCAGGTCTGTCTCAGTTATGATGCCTGCCAGCTTTCCATTGTCCAGCACCAAGAGTCTTCGTATGTTCTTGTTTGTCATTCTCTGTACGGCATCCTCGATTGGTGTCATGGGCTCTACCCACCTAAAGTTTGCAGACATTATCTCCGACAGCGGTATTTCGGAGCTCTTCTTGTCAGTGGTTGAAACCTTACGTGCAAGATCTCTTTCCGTAACAAGCCCTATTGGAGTTCCGTCTTTTACCACGACAAGTGAGCTGATGCTTTTTTCTGTCATGAGAATTGCAACGTCTTTTGCAGTCTTGTCATGTTCAATGGTGATCACATTGTTTACCATGATGTCACGAACCAGGCCCATAGCCAGTACCAAAGGGTATTGGAATAAAAACGATTTGCTCAATTGATACCAAACCGAAGATACTGTTGCAAAAATTTCATAATCTTGTTCTGGTTGATAAAGAAATACAAGTTTGCAGTTACTTGCTCAGTATACGCCCTTCTTAATTATGTGGAGTTGTTACTCTCAGGCAAGAGGCTGCGGGCTGCACTCCCTACCAGAAAACAGTTCCGCAGTTTCCTATTTTAGGCAAAACTCTAAGTGGAAAACATATTGGAGCGCCAGTCCCTCTTCCTGCGTTCTATCTCTATCAGTACCTTTGTCAGTAACAGTCCTGTAACAAATCCTCCGACATGTGCCATGAAAGCTATCGAAAGCGATGCAAAAGATCCGATAAAGGCGTACAAAACCTGGATTCCAAGCCAATAGTATCCGCGTATGTCTCCAAGAGCTGCCGATACTCCAAGAATGCCAGAAATTGCGCCAGACGCGCCAATCAGGATGCTGTCGCCGCTTGACAGTACGTATGATGCAACAACCCCGTGCAACAGTCCGCCGCCAAGGCCTGCAACTATGTACAGCAAGACAAATCTTGGAACACCGATTGATCTCTCGGCAAAACCGCCCATGTAAATTAACGCAAAGAGATTGAATGCAATGTGCGCAATGTTTGCATGGACAAACATTGAGGTAAAAAGACGCAAAAGGCTGTCTGGCAACAATGAGTTGTTGGCCCGAAACATCTCATCTGGGATAAAACCATAATGCGCGATTATCTGGCTCTGTGTCTGGCTTAGCATCCCGTATGCAAAGATTGCCGCATTGATGACTACCAAAATAATGGTAACGGGAGGAGGATGGCCCAAAAGTCTCATCATTTACTGTTCAAAATCCCCTTTGCATAATAAATGATGATGTGCAGCGGCAAGAATTTTTTGGCAATTTTCACCGTTGGATTTTTCAACGCATCGCACTGACACTACAAACCTGATCGCAGTTTTGCTAAAAATCTTCTGTAAGATTTTCTATAATCTGAAAACTCTGCGATTCGATTTAATATTGCTGGCAACTAAGGGTATCTGTGAGGGTTGCAGTAATAGTTTTTCCTGGAAGCAATTGCGATCGAGACATGCACCATGTCTTGACAGACGTGTTCAAGCTTCAATCACAACTTGTATGGCACACTGATGATCTGCCAAGGAACGTTGATGCCATCGTACTGCCTGGAGGGTTTTCTTATGGCGACAGACTGAGGGCAGGTGTCATCGCAGCTCACAGTCCGATTATTGCGCAGGTAAAAAAGATGGCAGAAAAAGGGATGCCGATACTTGGCGTCTGCAACGGCTTTCAGATATTGACCGAGTCAGGCCTTTTGCCAGGCGCGCTTTTGAAGAACACGTCGCTCAGTTACATATGCAAATGGACTGAAATCATTGTAAAAAACAACAAGACTCCGTTTACAAACAGATTCAAGCTAAACCAGAGGATACCGATTGCAATTGCAAACGGCGAGGGGCGCTATTATGCAGACAAGAAAACACTGCACACGCTAAGGAAAAACAACCAAATCGTCTTTACCTATGGGGAGGACATCAACGGAGCAACAATGAAGATTGCAAGCATATGCAACAAAGAAGGAAACGTTGTAGGCATGATGCCGCATCCTGAAAGGTCTGCCGAACAAATTCTTAATCCAAAAGATGCCAAACCGGCATCTATGATCTTCGAGTCTCTGCTAAAGACTCTGGGTGTTACTGTATGAGCCTAACTCCGCAAGAATCTGCCTATCTTGAAAAAAAAATAGGAAGAAAACCAAATCCTGTAGAACTTCAAATAGTTGCAGCAGAATGGTCAGAGCACTGCTCCTACAAATCATCAAAGAAACATCTCAAAACCCTTCCACGAGAGGGAAGAAGGGTCATCTCCGGTCCCGGATATGATTCAGGCGTGTTAGATGTCGGCAACGGATATGTCGTCACTGTACACATTGAAAGCCATAACCATCCGTCTGCAGTAGAGCCATACGGCGGAGCTGCAACAGGGGTGGGCGGTGTCATACGCGACATCCTGTCTGCGGGTACAAGACCGATTGCAATCTTGGACGGCCTCAGGTTTGGGGATGTTGAAAAAGACACACATGCAAGATGGCTCTTCAAAAATGCCGTACGCGGAATTGCCGATTATGGAAATTGCCTTGGAATTCCAACAATCGGGGGAGAGATAGAGTTTGACAGGTGCTTTACAAACTATGCACTGGTAGATGTTGCTTCTATAGGGTTTGGAAAAAAAGAGAGGCTCATACAAAACAGGGCAGACAAGGGTGATTATGTGGTATTGATAGGAGGTTCAACTGGGAGAGATGGAATCGGTGGCTCGCAGTTCGCATCTGACAAATTAGAATCTGAGAACCGCTCTGCAGTGCAAATTCCAGACCCATTCATTGAAAAGCTGGTAATAGAGGCAATCTTGGAAGCTAGAAACCAGAAATGCATCAAGGCCATGAAAGATCTTGGGGGAGGCGGGCTGTCATGTGCAATCTCAGAAACATCGGACGCACTGTCAGTTGGCATTGATCTTGACGTTGCTCTGGTGCACAAAAGAGAGCAGAACATGTCGCCTACCGAACTCATGGTATCTGAATCGCAAGAAAGAATGCTTGTAATAACATCGCCTGAAAAACTACATGCATTGAAAGAGATCTGTGAAAAGTTACGCGTATCATATTCTGTTGTAGGTAGGGTGACTGAGGGCAATATGATGCAGATAAAATATGACAAAGATACTGTGGCAAAACTGCCAAGCGACGTGGTTGCAAATGCTCCGCTTCTTGACAGGCCTGCAAGCGTACCGAAATATCTGGAAAAGATCTCATCAATTAGAAAACCAAAAGCTCCAAATCTGTCGCAAACATTATTGAGGATGCTTTCAAACCCAAACATTGCAAGCAAGCACTGGGTATACACCCAGTACGATCATGAGGTAGGAATTCGAACAGTCATCAAACCTGGACAGGACGCCTCTGTTTTAAGACTTGATAATGGAAAGTTCCTATCAGTGAAGATAGACGGTAACTCAAAGCATTGCTATGTCAATCCAAGGCAGGGAGTTATTGGATGCTTTGATGAAGCGTGTAGAAATATAGTCTGCACTGGAGCCACACCAATTGGCATGGTGGACCATCTCCAGTTTGGAAATCCGGAAGACTCAGAAATCTTCTGGACGTTCAAAGAGTCAGTTGAGGGCATAACCGAGTACGCCAAGTATTTTGAGATTCCATGCGTGGGTGGTAAAGTGAGTCTGTACAACGAGACTGATGACGGACCAATCAAGCCAACCCCGCTCATAGGGGTGCTGGGCATAATCGAGGACAAGCCCCTGATTCCAAAGAAAGCAAAAAAAGGCGACCTGCTTGTCATGGTGGGGCTTACAAAGGACGAGCTTGGGGGCTCTGAATATTATGAATACATACATGATATAGTGGGCGGGACGTGTCCAGCTGTTGACATGGAATCCTCACGATCAAACCAAGAGGCAGTACTTGAAATGATAGGCCAAGACATGACAAAGGCCGTACATGACTGCTCAAAGGGCGGGCTTGGCGTGGCAATATCGGAACTTTGCATAACGCACGAAACAGGATGCCTGGTGTCGTTTGACAAGATACCGTCTGGGAGACTTGCAGAAGACGAGCTGCTCTTTTCAGAATCTCATTCCAGATTTCTGTTGATTGTAGCGCCTTCAAAGATAAAGGCTGCAAAGGCATTGCTTGAAAAACGCAGAGTCAAGCATGGTATCATAGGAAAGTTTTCTGGAAAAAACATTGTGTTTAAGAACAAGACCAAGGTGGTTGCAAGTGTAATGGTTGATAAGGCACAAGAAAAATGGTTAAACTCGTTGGGATCATTGGTTAGCCATGGTTAAGGAAAACTGCGGCGTAGTTGGAGTTTTCAGCCTAGACGGCGCAAACGTCATCCCAATGGTAATTGATGCACTGCGTGCTCTACAACACAGAGGACAGGAAGCATGGGGGGTAGCGGTTCCAAAAAAGCAACCACACAAACAACTCGGGCTGGTGTCTTCTGCAGTATCTGAGTTTGACAAGATTACGCGTGACTATGCATCGCCTTCAGCTATAGGCCACGTCAGATATTCGACAATTGGGAAAAGTAACCTGGAAAACGCCCAGCCGCTAAAGGTAAGGGACCTGTGCATAGCACACAACGGAACAATATCTAACGTGGAAGAGCTGGCAGGGATGGTTGGCGGGTGCACCTTCACACCGCAAAATGCAAGCGATACACTTGTTGCGGCGCAAAGGCTGGTCTCGCTCATGTCCGAGAACGCAAAACTTGGAAGCGCACTTTCGATTTTAAAAAATGAGATGATTGGCTCTTTTTGCTTTACGTTTGTTTCAGACGACAATGCTGTGTATGCCGCCCGCGACCCAAGAGGATTCCGACCAATGGTGATAGGGTACAGAAAAGACAACAACTCTTACATCGTGGCGTCAGAATCAGTGGCACTTTCTGCAGTGGGCGCACAGCTTGTAAGAGATGTAAAACCGGGCGAGCTTGTAAAAATAAGCGATGCTGGGCTTGAATCAGAAATGTTCTCAGACGAGAAAAAACCTGCCCACTGCTCTTTTGAATTCACCTATTTTGCCCACCCGTCAAGCGTCATGGAAGGCTCTAACATCTACGTAGCAAGAAAGAGGATTGGGCAGTTTCTGGCAAAAAAGTATCCGATCAAGGATGCCGACATTGTCGTACCTGTACCAGACTCGGCAAGGCCTGCCGCGCTTGGATATGCGCAAGAGCTTGGGGTTCCATTTGAAGAAGGACTACTAAAGGACAGATACAGCAGAAAGGGACCACTTCGAAGTTTCATCGAGCCGCATCAAAGCGACAGAGTGGAGATAAATCGATGGATAATTCCAATAACACAGGTGATTAGCGGAAAGCATGTTGTTGTAGTTGACGACAGCCTTGTGCGTGGTACCAGCTCAAAAGCAATCATCAAGGCACTGCGAAGGGCTGGTGCAAGAAAGATCAGCATGGTGATAACTTTTCCTCCAATCAGGTTTCCGTGCTATGCAGGAATTGATTTTCCATCTCAGGATGAGCTTGTGACATATCTTGGCGACGGGAGGGATTACACCGAAGAAGAAGTCACAGAAAGAGTAAGACAGCTGATTGGCGCGGACTTTCTTGGGTACAATGACGCTAAAAATCTCGCAGACGCGGTAGGGATGGATAGCAATTCCATGTGCTTTACCTGTTACACTGGGGACTATTCCACTCTGGGAATAAAGCCTACGTTTAAGAGCAGGGCTGAAATCAAGGGCGAGTAAATTGGAACTGGCGTTTGTTCTTGTAAAAAGCAAGATGGGGCATGAAATGGAAGTGATGAATAACATACTCAAGATAGACGGGATAAAAGAAGTCATGGGAACATATGGCCAGTATGACGTCTTCGTCAAGGTCCAAGTCCAAAGCCGATCTGAGGTTGAAAAAATAATCACAAAAGATCTGCGCAAAATACCAAACGTGATATCTACTACCACACTGCCAGTCATTCCGGGCCAAGGTAAAAAATAACTTTCGCGCTAGAATCAAAAACCAGACGGATCTTCTATCAACTTAAATTCTAGGCAGCCTTATGACGCCTGTCTTGAGGTTTTTACGCTCAGGTAAGGTCAAGGACATATACGAAGTAGACAAAGAACATGTCTTGTTCCACTTTTCAGACAGGATATCTGCCTTTGACGTAAAATTTCCAACCCCCATACCTAGAAAAGGCGAGGTCCTGTGCAGCTTTGCAGAGTTTTGGTTCAAAAAACTGCCGATCAAGAACCATTATGTCAGGACCGAGGCAAAAGACAAGATAGTGGTCAAGAAGATGGATATGATTCCAATCGAATGTGTCGTACGCGGATATTTCTATGGAAGCCTGATTCAGAGATGGAAGGAAGGTCGGGTTAGGATTCCGGAGGGTACGGACACTAGCATGGCAGCAAGGCTTCCAAGACCAATCTTTGATCCTACGACAAAATCCGAAACACATGACATACCTATAACAAGAGACGACGCACTGAAGGTGAAACTTGCACGCCCGGAAGAGTACGACTGGCTTGAAAAGACCTCGCTTGAAATCTATTGCCAAATGTCAGAAATCGCAGACAAGGCCGGATTCATACTTGCGGACTTGAAGATGGAGTTTGGAAAGATAGGAAACGAAATTGTTCTGGGAGATTCGATTGGACCTGACGAATACAGGATGTGGCCAAAAGAATCCTATGCTGTAGGCAAGATCCAGGAAAGCTATGACAAGCAGTTGCTGCGCGACTGGCTTGCAGCTAGGGGCCTGCAAAAAAAGTTTGAAGATGAACGAAATCAGGGAAAAGAGCCTGTTGCACCATCGCTTCCGTCTGAGCTGTGCAGCGAATTGTCTTCAAGATATGTCTCCTCTTACGAGCGCATTGCAGGTACTCGTCTTTAACTCGAATTTTGTTTTGGGACCATAGTGCAAAACTGCCTTCCCGTGTACCCTTCTGCCCTGTCATGGGAACTTTTTCCAAAAAATTCAAAAATTTCTGAATTTTTAATTTTATTGTAATGGTATGATGTATGTAATAATGATACTAATTCTGTGATAATGATACCATTTACTTAGTTTTGAAATAATATTGATTATAGCAAAGAGGGAAAACTAGGAGCTTTTTTATGATAATTGTAGCGTGAAAAAAAACTATGTATTAAACGAAAAAATTATGATCTCTTGATCTTTTAGGCTGCATTAAAACTCAAATCAGGAAATGTCAACTTTACTGCAAAAAGAAATAAAGATAAACAAAACCCTTGCCACGAATATCGAACAAGCCAAAGCCCTTGACGATTATGCCCGAATCCGAATTCTGCAAATATTGTACCACAAGCAACTTTCAACGGAGCAAATTGTGGAAGAACTACACAAGGAGGGATACAAAAAAGCAACCACTACAATAAGGCATCATCTTGACGTACTAAAAGATGCAGGACTCGTAGAGATTGTAAAGATGGAGGAAATCCGGGGGGCTGTTCTAAAGTACTATGGAACAACAGTCAAAGTACTTGGGCACAAGCTGCCACCAAACTTTGAAACCGAGTTCTCCAAAACAATAACCGAAGCGTCAGTAAGGCTGGAAAAAATAATGAAAAACATTGCCCAAAGCGCGGGAACAAAAATGAAGAAGAAATCTTCTGCAAAAAACAATCCCGAGCCGCACTATGAAGAATACATCTTGGTGGAAATAATGAACCGAGCAATGACACGCGTGTTTGAGGAAAATAATTCTATACTGCAAAAATAGTCAGGCTACATCTATTGAAAAAATCCCTCTTGCATCAGGATTTTGCAAGATCTTTACCATTTGCCTTGGAAGCAAATCAGACGCGGCATCGCAGTTGGTGGCCAAAGTTCTTGGACACACAAATGAGCTTTTCCTAATCACTATGTCGTGAGGATTTGTAAGTGTCAATTTGTCGTTTCCCATCCCTTTTACTTTGAACGTAAAATCTCTTACTGAAATTGTACAGACAACACTTGATTTTGAATTTTGCAAAAGTATTTTCATTTTTTCTGGCAAGTCGCTACATCCTGAGCTTGCTCCTACTCCTATGATGCAGTCTCCGTTTGTAGTAAGACGCGACTCGGTTGTTATCTCGATTGTTTTTGGATGCAATGATCTGATGTTTTCATGACCATAGAAAGGGATCTCAAAACGCATGATTTTCAACTTGTATAAACTTAAATTAAACCTTCAAAGGTAGGAATTTTGAAATGCTTCCAGCAGCAGCAGGTTATGATAGGGCGATAACTGTATTTTCTCCTGACGGCAGACTCTACCAGGTTGAATATGCCATTGAAACAGTAAGACGCGGAACGCTTGCAATAGGAGTCAAAAGCAAGGATGGCATTGTCTTGGCAGTAGAAGAAAAACCAAGAAAATTACAAAATTCCGATATCACTCAAAAAATATTCCAAGTAGACGATCACATTGGAGTGGCAGCAGCAGGGTACATACCTGATGCAAGATCGCAAGTAGATAACGCAAGATTCTTCTCACAAAGCAACAGGATGATCTACGACGAGCCGATTGAGGTGGAATCAGTTGCAAAACATCTTGCTGACCAGTGTCAGCAGTTTACCCAGTATGCAGGAGTTCGACCGTTTGGCGTTGCACTAATCATCGCAGGGATAGACAAGAGTGGAAGTACGATTTATCTGACGGATCCTAGCGGCACATACATCTCATATGATGCGGTAGCAATTGGGGCAGGCGCTGATCAAGTGACGGAATATCTGGAAAAATACTACAAAAAAGATCTATCGTTTGATGATGCGGCAGCACTGGCAATCGAATCAATCTATCTTGTAAGCGAAGAGAAAGACGGAGTAAAACACATCAAGATGGCCCAAATTCTAAATGATTCTAAGGTTATGACAAAAACTGCGGAAAAAGACATTGAAAAATACGCAGTCAAGGCAAAAGAAAATGTCTCAAAGAGACAGCAAAAGTAACTAGTATTTTATAACGCGGCCAAGCACTTGCAATATTGAAAGTTTCAGTTGCCATTCCTGATTCATCGTTGATGGAAGAGCCCACTCCGCTTGACAAGTCGATGAAGATATCTCAGATTGCAAGGGCATGTTCGATATTTCGGGTAAATACAATCTATGTCTACCATGAGGCAGACGGCCGGGATAGGGACCGATCACTCTTGCGCCTGATACTGCGCTTTCTTGAAACTCCACAGTATCTGCGCCGAACGTTGTTCAGGAAGACAGACGATCTAAGGTTTGCAGGAAGCCTCAGCCCTCTCAAAATCCCGTCACATGTCCAGACGCCAGATCCAAAAAAAGTAAGACAGGGAGACATTCGTGATGGCGTTGTAGTCTTTGCAAGAGGACAAAAGTATGTGGATGTCGGATTTGAGCAGTTCATACCCTATCACGGGCCTGACGAAGTTGGGAAAAGAATAATCATACAGTTCAAAGAGGAGTTTCCAAATTTTTCAGTAAAGCAGATCAGGCGCGATGAGATAAAGCAGTACTGGGGATATGAAGTCAAAGAGTCTTCCAGTCTTGCCAACCTGCTTTCCGCGTGGAATGCCCCGGTAATATTTACTTCAAGAAAAGGCAAGCCTGTAAGCAAAACACAAAAATATTTTCAGGAGATTGCGGACTCGGAAGTGTTAGTGGTCTTTGGCTCTCCAAAAAGGGGAGTCCACGAAATTCTTGGTAAGACTTTGGGAAACGTACCGCGATCTCAGATCCTGAACTTTTTTCCCGATCAGGCCACGGAAACGGTCCGACTGGAGGAGGCAATACTTGGAACACTTGCGATCTTGAACGTACTGTCGCGCAACTAGTTTAATATTGAATACTGGACACGTTTTGGTTGTTGAAAGACAAAAGATTTCTTGTGGTTGCAATCATGGCTGGAATTGTGGGAATTGTCATCGGAAGTCTAGTTATTGCAACACGTCTTGTGCATTTTTTATAAAACTGTCAAGTTTTACAAAAAAATAATCACAAGTTGTCTTTTCTACTTATAGACTTATAATGGGGTACTCGACTTTTAGCGTTTATCAATGGGCCATAGGAAGCATAGTCAGCCAAGGAGGGGAAGCCTTGCATATTTGCCAAGGTCTAGAGCGAAGAGCATGGAGGCCAGAATTCGTACTTGGCCTGATCTCAAAGCCGACGAGCCAAAACTGCAGGGACACGCAGGATTCAAGGCAGCATGCATGCGCATTGCCAGCATCGATGACAGGGAAAAGACCCCGAACTTTGGAAAACAGCTTGTAAGTCTTGGAACCGTTGTTGTTACCCCGCCAATGACAATTATCGGAATCAGAGGATATTCAAAGGATAGATACGGACTTGATTCGATTTATGATGTTTATGCAAAGGACCTGCCAAAAGAACTCTCGCGGCTTTTCAAGACAAAGCATGATGAGAAAAGCGTCGAAAAAGCAGAAAAGACACTTGGCAGAACCGAAGAACTCTATGCAGTTGCATGCGTGCTGCCTGGACGTGCAGGACTTGAGCAGAAAAAACCGTTTGTATTTGAAATTGCTGTCAAAGGTGGAGATACTCAAAAACAATTTGCGTTTCTCAAAGAACTCTTGGGAAAGGAAGTAAAGATTGATCAGGTATTCCAAAAGGGCGCTGAAGTGGATGTTGCGGCAATCACAAAAGGAAAAGGATTTGAAGGCCCGATTGCCAGATGGGGAGTAAAAAAGAAACAACACAAGTCAAGAAAGAGTGTAAGAGCACTTGGTACTCTGGGTCCTATCAGTCCTGCAACAATAATGTACACCGTACCAAGAGCAGGCCAGAGAGGTTTTCACCAAAGAACTCAATACAACAACAGAATCATGATAATGGGAACTTCTGAAAGCGAAGAATACAAAATCAATCGCTCTGGTGGGTTCAAACATTTTGGAATAGTAAAAGGCGATTACATTAT
This sequence comes from Nitrososphaerota archaeon, assembly GCA_028867785.1. Classification (GTDB taxonomy): domain Archaea; phylum Thermoproteota; class Nitrososphaeria; order Nitrososphaerales; family Nitrosopumilaceae; genus Nitrosotalea. Next base: position 21,530 of record JAGWFS010000001.1, on the reverse strand, counting down.
TTTGCGCGGCTCAATTCCTGGAACTTACAGCAGGATGGTAAAACTTCGCGCACCTACAAGACCTAAAATATCCAAGATCACCCAGCCAAAAATTCTGGAGATAATGATATGAAAGTTCCAGTAATGTCAACTTCTGGAGCAAAAGACGGAGAAGTAGAACTACCGCTGGTATTTTCAACTCCTGTCAGAAATGATCTGATCCACAAAGCATACGTGCATCTAGAGTCTCACGGTTTTCAAAGACAAGGAAGATATCCAAACGCAGGTATGGATGTGGTGGCAGAGTCAAACAGCCCTCCGACGGGACATCATGCTGCAAGAGTCGCTCGTATGCGTGGAGGCGGAGGGGGAAGACAAGGCCAAGGTGGTGGTGTTGCAATGGTAAGAAAGGGACGACAGGCACATCCTCCAACCTCTGACAAAGTCATATACAAATTATTGAATAAAAAAGAAAACAGGCTAGCGCTGTGCTCTGCAATAGCAGCAACATCGTCTGCCTTTTTTGTAAAACTCAGGGGTCACAAGGTTGACAAGATAGAGGCATTCCCAATCGTACTGTCTGATCAGGTAGAATCAATATCAAAGTCAAAAGAACTCTCAAAAGTTTTGGATTCTCTGCACGTATCTGACGACATTGCCAGACTCGAAGACAGACTCAAACGTCGTTCAGGCAAACCGCAGTTGCGTGGAAGAAGCACCAAGGTAGGAAAGAGCATCCTACTTGTGGTAAAAGACGCAAAGAAACTTTCCAGGGCATGCGGCTCTGTCACAGGAGTAGACGTTGTCGAGGCCAAAAACTTGAGCGTAGTTGACTTGGCACCTGGCGCAAAACCAATACGACTAACCGCATATTCCAAAGGAGCACTGGAAGAGATTGGGAAACTCAAGTCTTCACATCTTGAATTAATGGTGGCATTGAAATGAATGTAGACGAAGCAGTTCACATCATACTCAAACCGTATGTAACTGAAAAGACATTTGCACTAGTTGAAAATGAAAGCAGGATATGTTTTTTGGTGAATGAAAGCACGACCAAGACAAAGATAGCAGAAGCCATCAAAGTGCTATACAACGAAACTCCATTGGGAGTAAACGTATGCAGAACGGTGTATGGCAAGAAAGCTTTTGTAAAGTTCGAGACAATCGAAAAGGCAAGAGACCTTGCAACTAAGATAGGAATGCTATAATATGGTCCTTCGCGAACGAATTCAGATAAAGGTGGAAATAATTGGTTAAAGAATTCAAGTATCGCGGCATGTCAGTAGAAGAACTGCAGGGCCTCTCGCTTGAAAAGTTATTTGAGCTTCTGCCAGCGCGCGCAAGAAGGTCATTGACAAGGGGAATCACGGACGGCAAAAGAAAGTTGCTTGAGGAGACAAAACTTGCCAAGGCAGGAAAACTGAAGACTCCTATCAAAACCCACCTTAGGGATGTAATAATTCTGCCATACATGGTTGGTATAAACATTGGCGTATTTTCCGGTAAGGAATTTCTAGCAGTCGATATCAAACCAGAGATGGTGGGGCACTATCTCGGTGAGTTTGCCATGACAAACAAAAGAGTAGTTCACGGAGCACCTGGTGTGGGAGCATCAAGGTCCAGTCTGTACGTGCCATTAAAGTGATTTTCATGCATTTTGAGTATTCCTTTCAAAATTATGACCAAACGCGACATGTTCGCGCCTCTTTGAGGGAAAAGACAATATCTCACAAACATGCACGTGAAATCGCAGTTTCAATCAAGGGTATGTCAATTGAAAAGGCAAGAAACTATCTGCAGGCAGTTGTCAATTTGGAGAGAGCAGTGCCGTTTCGCAGGTACAACAACGAGGTAGGACACAAGTCAGACACTGGCGTCATGTCAGGAAGATACCCAAAGAAAGCAGCTACCGAATTTTCACGCTTGCTTGACAACCTGGAATCAAATGCAGAATACAAAGGAATGGATCTTGACAGATTAAAGATAATCAACGCAACAGTTCACAAGGGAAGAAAGATTGAAAGATTTACTCCGCGTGCACAAGGCAGAGCAACACCCAAGGTTGACATTCTAACACACGTCGAGCTTGTAGCTCAGGAGCTTTGACATGTCATCAGTAAAAAACGTAATTCAGGACAGCTACAAACTGATGCTTTTGAAAGATTATCTTAGAGTCGCAATAAAAGAAGCCGGCTTTTCAGGTGTCGACATTCAGAAAACTCCGACAGGTACCAGAGTGGGACTACATGTTACAAGGCCTGGAATTGTAATCGGAAGAAAGGGTAGCGGAATACGTGACCTTACAAAAGTTTTGGAAAAAGACTTTGGCCTCAAGAGTCCACAAATTTCCGTAATTGAAATTCCTCGTCCAGAACTTGAGCCAAGCGTAATGTGCAACAGAATGTCGCAACACCTTGCACGTGGGACTGCATTCAGGCGGGCAGTCATGTGGACACTGCAGACAATCATGGAAGCAGGCGCAATGGGAGTACAAATAACAATATCTGGAAAGCTCAGAGGGGAGCGTTCATCATTTGAAAAGCATAGCAAAGGAATCTTGCCACGAGCTGGATATCAGGCAGGAGTGATAGTATCCGAAGACATTGTACACGTGGAGACCAAGATGGGTCTAATCGGCATTAGAATCAGAATTGCACGAAAAGAGATGTTCGTACCGGAATTTGAAATGAAGGCGCGAAAAGAGGTTGTAACAAAGAAAATTGCAGAACCTCCACTGGATGAGAAAGAAGAAGTCGAAGTGCTAGACGAGTCACAAATTGATCACGGTAAACCACGCACAGAAAGTGAAGCCGTGGAGATTGAGGAGAAGCTCATAGAGACAGTTGAAACATTTGAAGAAGTAGAGGAGGAGCTCAAGTAATGACAAGACTGAAGATGAAGACTTTACGCGAGCTTAATGAAACCGATCTAAAAGACAGGCTTGACCAGCTGCGCTCTGAACTTACAAAGCTTAGAATCGAATCATCAAAAGGAACTCTTCGAAAGGACAGCGGAAAGGTAAAACCAACGCGAAGAGACATTGCAAGAGTGCTGACAAGACTAAACGAGTTGAAGAAAAAATGATAACAAGAGACAACATTGCATCACATGAATTAATTGGACTACATGCGGAGATCATCCAGTCTGAAAACGCACAGATTGTTGGCGTATCTGGCAAAATTGTGGACGAAACAAAATACATGCTTACACTTGACACTGAAAAAGGGCTCAAAAGTTTCCCAAAAGACTCTGCAGAATGGAAGTTTGTCTTTAATGGCGGTACGGCCCAAATAGATGGAACTAAATTAACCAAGAGATCATACGAACGAATGGGAGTAAAGGCGTGACTAGAAACATCGGACTTCAGGTGACTGAGCCAAAATCAGAATGCAAAGACGACGACTGCCCGTTCCATGGTACCCTGAGCATCAGGGGAAAACTGATTCAAGGCAAAGTAGTCAGCGCCAAGGCTCCGAAAATGGTCGTAGTGCAACAAGAAGCCCCGAAATTTGTTCCAAAATATAAAAGGTATGCGCGTAGCCAAAGCAAAATTCATGCTCACAGGCCTCTTTGCATCGATATCAAGGAGGGAGACATTGTACTGACAGCAGAGTGCAGGCCTCTGTCAAAGAGCGTATCATTTGTAGTGGTGGAGGTTGTGTCATAATGGCGGCAACAAAGAGTCGTGCAGTATCTGCAAAGGGCGTACAAGAATTTAGGCCATATGTTACAAGGCCGCTTCCACTTGGTGCACAAGTCGTATGTGCAGACAATACGGGTGCCAAGATACTGGAGATTATAATGGTGCAAAAGACAAAGACCAGGGTGGCAAGATATCCGTCTGCAGCAGTAGGAGATTTTGTGAACGTTGTAGTTAAGAAAGGGCCGGGTGAACTGAGAGGACAAATATTTGGAGCAGTTGTAATCCGACAAAAATACGCGATTCGAAGATTAAGCGGTGTTAGAGTAACATTTGAGGATAATGCGGCGGTGCTTGTCACCCCTGAGGGTGAAATCAAGGGAACTGAGATCAAAGGCCCGGTTGCAGTAGAGGCATCAGAAAAATGGCCAAGGATAGCAAACCTGGCATCAATGGTGGTATAAAATGAAGCCGACAACCGTACGACACCGAATGATATACATCGCACCGATGCATCTTGCAAGCAAACAACTGGCAGCTCCTCTGTCTGACGAACTGCAAGAAAAATATCGTCAAAACAGTGCACGCGTGGTTGAAGGTGACAGCGTCAAGGTGCTAAGAGGCGAGTTCAAGGGAATAGAAGGCAAAGTTACCAATGTGTCAAAGCTAAGACGCGGAGTTGCAATAGAAGGAATAAAACGCGAAAAGCTCAAGGGAGGAAACGTGGACATTTACATTCATCCGTCAAAAGTAATGATTACTGCATTAAATCTTGACGACAAGTGGAGACAGAGCAGACTTGAGGGACAGAAACCGGGGACTGTAAAACAAAAACCTGCCGAAGAACCACGGGAGGCTGCAAAACCAAAAGAACAACCAAAGGAAAGTGTGCCAAAGGAACAAAAACAAAAAGAACAATCTGAAGAGCAGAAACCAAAACAAAAAGAAACAAAAGCAGCTGAAAAAACCCAAAAGACAGAGAAAAAGTCTCCAAAAACAAAAAAGAGTGATAAATAATGGTAAGCATAGCAGGAAGCAAGAAACTGAAAAGACAGATGGCCCCGCTTTTCTGGGGAATCACAAGAAAGGACAAGAGATTTGTTGTTACAGTAAAACCCGGCGGTCACAAAAAAAATATTTCAATACCGACTGCCGTCTTTGTCCGTGATACGCTAAAACTTGCAACCACGCTTAGGGAAACCAAGTCTGTCATATACGGAGGAAAGATCAAAGTGGACGGCATTGTTCGCAAATCCCTCCATCACGGAATAGGGCTCATGGACGTGGTAGAGCTAGAGGGAGTGCCCGAAGTCTACAGGCTTGTTCCAAAAGACCTCACTGTTCTACGGCCGATTGCAATTAACGCATCTGAAAAGGCAAAGAAACTGCTCAAGGTAACAAGGAAGGCAACAATCAAGGGCAAAAAAACACAGCTTGGTTTCCACGACGGACGGGTTCTGATATCGGACGCCAAAGTCAGTGTGGGTGATACATGCCTGGTACAGATTCCAGAAACAAAGATAGTTGACATTATAAAACTCGAAAAAGGCGCGCAGGTAATAGTAACAAGCGGAGTCAACGCAGGAAAGATGGGACGGGTAGCAGAGATGGAGACAGGGACATTCGTTCTTCCAAAAAGAGCATTAGTTGATATTGATGATAGGCAAATTGAAATCCCGTCCGAGTCTATAATGGCGGTCGGAAAAGACAAGCCGGTAATACAAATCCAGTGATAGTAAACATGTCGCAAAAAACAGAATCCCCAATGAAAAAGATAACGGTGGCAAAGGTAGTGCTAAACATGGGAGTGGGAAAGTCAGGAGAACCAATAGAGAGGGCCAAGCGCGCACTGGAGCAAATATCTGGACAAAAGCCGTCTCCCAGGGCAGCCAAGGCGACACAAAGAGACTGGGGGGTGCACAAGGGAGAACCAATTGGTGTCGCAGTAACACTAAGAAAAGAGTCTGCAATTGAGCTGATAAAAAGACTCTTTACGGCAAAGGGAAACCAGATCAAGGGCTCTTCATTTGACAATTTTGGAAATGTTTCTTTTGGAATACGCGAACACATCGACATTCCAGGCGTAAAGTATGACCCAGACATTGGAATTGTAGGACTGAATATCTCGATATCGCTGACAAGGCCGGGATTTAACATTAGAATAAGAAGCAAGCACAAGGCAAGCGTTGGACGCGGTCACATCATAACTGCAGATGACGCCAAGACATACCTGTCACAGACGTTTGGTATCCAGGTGGTATAAACATGGCAAAGAATCGCGATTACAAGATTACTGGAAGAAAAGAACACAAGTATGGCAAGGGTTCCAGATGGTGCAAAAGGTGCGGTGATTACAACGCCGTCATTCAAAAATATGATTTAATACTGTGCAGGCGGTGCTTTAGAGAAGTGGCGAATTCGTTGGGGTTTAACAAATTTAGGTGATAGTATGCCGGCAACCAATATTCTAGCAAACATGTTTGTGACGCTGTACAACAGCGAGGCCAGAAGGAAGGGCGATTGCGTGGTACTGCCAACGTCAAAACTTGCAACCGAGGTACTCAGGACTCTTCAAAACCACAACTACATCGGAGAGTTTGAGCACGTGGACGACAAAAAGGGCGGCAAGTTCAAGATACGACTGCTGGCAAAGATAAACAAGTGCGGCGCAATCACGCCAAGATTCAAGGTAAGCAAGGACGGATATGCGAAATGGGAACAGCAGTATCTGCCATCGTATTCTAGGGGAATGCTAATTGTTACGACAAACCAAGGCGTAATGTCACATCATGACGCCGTAAGCAAGGGAATAGGAGGATTGTTGGTGGGATATGTCTACTGAGCAAGTCGAGATACACGAGGCGACAATTGAGATACCAGACAAGGTAAAGGTATCTGAAAGCCACAAGATCCTGCACGTGGAAGGGCCTCTTGGAAAGACAAGAAAGAATTTCAAGAAAATCCCAATCGACCTCAAGGTCAATGGCAAAAACATCACTATAAAATCACTTGGCACGCGCAAGAGGGACTATGCAATCTTCAAGACTGCAGAATCGCTTGTCAGAACAATAATCAAGGGAGTCCAGACAGGATATACCTTCAAGATGAAGATAGTATACGCGCACTTTCCAATCACAGTAAAGGTAAAGGACGGGCACGTGCACGTCGAGAATTTCCAGGGAGAGCGTGCTGCACGAGTCTCAAAAATATTTGGAGATACCAAAGTTGTCGCAAAGGGCGATGACGTTCTGATCACAGGTTCTGTTCTGACAGATGTTTCCCAAACAGCTGCCAGTCTGCAACAAAACACCAAAGTTAAAAACAAGGACTCGCGAGTTTTTCTTGACGGGATTTATCTTTTTGAAAAACACGACGGAATAGAAAAGTAACATCAGCAAGAATTAAATCGGCTTATCCTACGAACAAGTCTGTTGCCGCCCTAGCTCAGCGTGGTAGAGCAGCTGACTGTTAATCAGCGGGTCGTCAGTTCAAGTCTGACGGGTGGCGCTTTAATATTTCTAAATTCGAATTTTGAAACATTATTTTTCTTGCCTTGTAATGCAGTTTTGATTGATTTGCATCTTTGTAATATAGTATTTCTAAATTCGAATTGTGAAAGATTATGATACGATCACAGTTTGGTCCATTCTATTAGACTGTATAGATCTAATACTGATCGCTACATACTCACATATGCAGGAGGTCCGCATTGGCCAGAACAAGACGCGCAAATAGGTATTGCGTGGATTGTGGGGGAAGGCTAGTTTACTATCCCCGCCTTTCGAACCCAAAAGCTCCAAACGAGTACAGGGTGCTGGTTTATGCATGTCCCGACTGCACTAAAGATTTTGATAAACCAAAGATGTTCTCAATAAGACGAAATGTGGTCGAAGAACCATTAGAGACTGTGGAAATAGAGATAGTCCAGGCAAGAGAAAAGGTTCCACAAACCATAAACTCAGCCTAAGTGCTATTTGCAGACTGGCAAAAAACACAAGTATTACTGTATCAAACCAAATCCAGCATGCGCGTCTTCCATACTCCAAAACTTGAAAGCCTGCTTGAAAAAATAGAGCTAAGTGTTGGAGGCAAAGACTGCGCGAGCCGCTGACACAGTGAACAATCCATGTCTGACAACTGGAAATGCTGTGCCTTGGGGGAGAGGATAAAAAAAGAGGGCAAAGACCTCGATAAAGTAAAGGACCTTGCCCCTGAGGCCATAAAACTGGGATTTAGCTTTTGCTACTGCGATAAAACGAAGGGACAGTGTTGCTGCTTTGGAGATTTTGGAGCAAATTGAAAAGTTGCCATCCATCTGGCGCAACCCGCTGGAGTCAAATCTGTAGCTGTTTTTTCACATCTTTTTGATATCTGGGGGGGGGGCTTGGACATGAAACATCTGTAAAAATTACGGTTTTTGAAAATATTGGGGTGTGGCAAAAGGGGCCAAAAAGAGTGTCTTTCATGCAAAATGCTGCCAAAAAACAGGGGTTTAGCTTTTATTCGCGACCCAAGAAGAGTTTGAAACTCTATCTGGGTAATGGGGGTGTTTTGGCCCTTGGCTGCCATATGCACGCACAAATGTTAAACCCCCCCTGAAAACCGCGTTTTTTGAAAAAATCGCGTTCCTCGTGGAACGTGAAAAATAAGCAGGGGTTTAACCTTCAGGCGCGGAATTCAAGAAAACGAGATTTTGTGAAAAGTCTCTTTAAACCCATTTTATCTTGATAGCGGAGGCCTGATTTGGGAATGATTTTGGGACAAATAGGGGGGTAAAAATAACCCCAAAACATGCCAAGAATTGAAAATGGTTCTATGCCACAAATGCTCCGACGAAAAGCACGGAGAATGCATGGGAAAGGCAGGCATGTTTGACTGCGACTGCGAACTGTGCAAGGCACAAAATTAGTGCAAATCTTGTTCTGAATTGCTACACTTTGAATTGCTTATATCAAATATTTGGTAGATTGAATTCGTGCCCGATATTGATGATGTGACAAAAGCAAAGATAGTCAGGATGATTCTGGATGGAACAACAGAGGGCGCACTTGAAAAACTAAGCGAGTTTTATCGGGTTGAAACACCAAAAATAGCAGTTGGCACCATCAAGGGAAAAAGAAGAACCGTTTATGCAGTATATGTTCCTGCAGAAAAGAAGATTTACGCACTAAATTCTGACATTTTTTGCAATCCATTTGTCATACTGCACGAGTATTATCACCATATTCGCTCAAAACTTGGGGTACACAAGGGTTCGGAAAGACATGCCAACATGTATGCGCAGGAGTTCATAGATTCCTATAGTAGGACAGTAAAGTCTGGAATGAAAGCAGGCTAGGATTTTTTGGATTTTTGCTATTTGAGTATTAAATCTATTGTAGTATTACACTGGATAATTAGAGGGTCAAATCATTGACCAAAACAAGTTGTAAAGAAACGGTTGATTTTTGGATGTCAGATTTTGGGTGTAAAGTTACGGTTGATTTATGGTAGGAACAGGTATGACAATGTCATCGTAAATGATAACATACCAACCATTCTCCTCCGTTTCGTAAGGACAGTGATCACACCTTGGCAGACCTCGTTTTACCCTGGCATTCTTATGATGACCGATCGTTTCTTGATATCCTATTTCAAAAACATGATGTCCACATTCAATAAATCTCATAGAGGCAACAAAAGAGTTTACTTATTTAAGTAACGAAAAATTGAATTTTAAAACAAAAATTTAAGAGAGTAGTTTTAGCCAGCAACTATCCTTTCCGTTGGACAGCCAGTTAAAACCACTCAGTTTGAGTATGTCGTTTATCTCTCCCCGAGTCTGCCTTTCCATCCATCCCTTGCAGGTTATCTTGATGGAATCCTTCTCGTTTACGATGTTGACCTTCTTGATTCTCTTTCCTAACTGGGTTGCAAAGTTGCCCTTGGATTTCACAGATTTTGTTATGAGATCCTTTATCTTGTCATGTCCAAGTTCTTAGGTCAATTCCCGATTCCGCTACAGGTGTTTTTTGATGCCTCCATACTCCAAATGAAATTGTAAAGAATTCAAGTCATGACTTGTACAAATTTTAAACCAAAGTGGCACATGTTTTTACCCTCACACTAATTAGGAACGATATTTCAAAATTCGAATATGGAAAGATATGAAATCAAGCTCTTGGTGTCAAAAAAGCCAACAGATGCACAGGCAAGAAAAATCCAGGAACACTTTACAGAAATTCCGCTAGAAGAGATACTGGCAGGACTGCACTTTGCAAAAAACAGATGGAAGGCAAAGGACGCCGGAGTCCTAAAGGTGGGAAGAAAAAGCATAATCAAAAAAGAGATCCATTCCATTACGTCCGAGCAGGCGCAGTGGCGGCTCAAAAACTGGAAGATGATGATAGCAAATTACAGAAGACTGGGATACAGCTATCCTACAATATCTCGAATCAAGAAAATACTGGTTGACTTGGGCAAAAAAAAGTCTAGATAGTCTCTTGCCTTTTTACAGTAGGGGGAAGAGTTGATGGCAGGTCTGGGATGGACTGTCTCACTTGACCTTCCAAGACCGCATGTGCCTCCTCCAGTATCTGGTTTGTCTCTGAGCTTGTAGTCTCTACGGCAAATGTGTTTTCTGAGTTCATGGACGCGCCTGCCATGATATCTCCTAGTATGCTTGACAGGTCCTGCATTGAGGAATTTGCCTCTGGCATAAGCCCGCTCAGTCCAGCACCCAATCCCTTGATGATTGACATGCACGGGCTCAGTGTCACCACGACATCTCCAAGCTCGGATATTGTATTCAACCTGAGCTGAATCTGCTCCATGGCTAGCTTGGCCCCAACCACCATGTTGGTCATCTTTCTGATCTCATGTAGCTCAGTTGCGTATGCCTGGGAATATGCTTTATTGTGAGTTCGCACTGACTCTACCACCTTTTTGAAAATATAATCATCTTTTTCCTTTAATTTCCTTGAAATGCCGTCAAGTTTTGCAATCTGAAGCTGCAGCCTTTTTTGCGCCTCGTCAATCTTTGGCCTAAGAGGGGCATCTGGCTTTACCTTGTCTATTACCTTTTGAGACAGGCTGTCCTTTTGCATGTTCCATCTTGCTGCAAAGTTCATGATTGTGCCTATGATCTGAATTGGTGTTTTAAACACTCTTGTTCTGCAATTGCATGTAACTGCAGTGACACTATGCCGCAGTTACACTTTTTGATTTGCATCTTTGATAAATAATATTTCTAAATTCGAATTTTGAAATATAATATATCAAGCGTGTCAGCCAAACGTAAATGTGTAGATCTGAAATCCCGGCTTTGCTATCAGGGTAAGGGTATGCGGGCCTGCCTGCGGGGATGAGATTACATTGTACAGTCGGTTCTCTGAGACGTGGACTGTACCATTTTGTACATCCGTCCCCGCGTCACTACTTCCAACTGGTTTTCCGTCAAGCAATACCTGCACGTCGACTCCTGGGCCTGCTGCTACGATATGCACATCTTTTGCATAATATGGCAGGACAATCTTTCCAGTATCTGATGATAACTTCATGCTGTCTGATAGGTTTTGCCAGTCTCCGTCAAGATAGAAATGATCCTGCTGCAGGTTTGTTGGGAGTGCATATGTTACAGTCAGGTTCGGGTGGAATCCTTCCTGGTTTCCAATAAAGCTTCGCCCTGCTGCAAAATCATATCCGAAATAAAGCTCCGGCGTCTGCTGGTCTGAAAACTGATGCGGCTGCAGATCAACAAGCGACATGTTGGCATTTACATCAAGTCCCAGCGCCTGTGCACGCTGGTCCAATAATTCCTGTATTGTTTTCTCTGTAAGATCATAATCCCCTTCCCCAAAATGCGTATGTCGTATATGTCCTGTGTAATCTGTAATGTATTCAGCAGGCCAGTACCTGTTGCCAAAGGCATCCCACGTGGCATGATCGTTATCCAGTACGACAGGATACGTAATGTTGTATTTTTGGACTGCCATCTTTACATTGTCAATGTTTTTTTCAAATTCGAATTCTGGGGAATGAATCCCTACAATGAGCAATCCCTTGTCTGCATACTTTGCATTCCAGTCCTCAAGATAGGGAAGTGTGCGCAGACAGTTGATGCAGCTGTACGTCCAAAAGTCATACAACACGACCTTGTTTTTCATTGCATTTTTTAACTCGTCAGGCGTGGTATTGACGTATCCTGATATTCCTACAAGGTCTGGTGCTGCAGGATACTGGCTTTCAGATACATTGCTTGAAACCGGCTGTGTCAAAATGGAGTTGTCTGAAGCTCCTGGCTTGTCAAGTGACGTAAAATACATAGCAATGCCAGCTATTACACCTATTACAATTATTCCAGCGATGGCTGCGTTTTTGATCTCTTTTTTCATTGTATCTCTCAACCTAGCAGTGCGTTATTTAGCAGGGGAAAGCTTGCTATTGCTGCAAGCTGGTTTGTGTAGACCAAGACTCCCAACGCGATGATAAATGATCCCATTATTACAGAATAGTACTTTAGGTGCCTGCTCATTGATTTTATGAATCTTGTAAATCTTGAGAAGAATACTCCCATCAGTATGAAAGGTATGCCAAGCCCGAGCGAGTAGGAAAGCAGCAGGACAAACGCATGGCCTGGCGAGGTTGCAGCAAGAGTTAGAATACTTCCCAAAATTGGCCCGATGCAGGGGGTCCAGCCGGTGGCAAAGGCAAGTCCAAATACAAAAGAGAGCGGGTAGCTTGCACTTTTTCTGTCCGGGAGTATCTTTTTTTCAAAGTTCAACTTGGATATCTTTGAGGACAGCAGCATAAATGTCCCAAATGCAATTATTATGACGCCGCCTACGTGATTAAAGTCTGCCAAAGCTTTTCCTGCAGTACTTGACAAGACGCTGTTGAGCACCACGCCCAATATTGAAAATACAACGGTAAACCCTGCAACAAAAAATACTGTGTTCAGCAAAATGTTTAGCCTGCTTGCAACAAGGTTGACAGTGCCGTTGTTTCTCTGAAGTTCGGACAGCGTAGTGCCGGAAATATATGCAAGAAACGCAGGAATCATCGGCAAGATACATGGCGCAAGAAAAGAGCCCAGTCCTGCCACTGCTGCAATGCCTATGCCTAGTTCTGCCACAAGTAAATGATTGCTCTTTTTTTATTAATACCTTGTTCCAAATCTAATCCAAATCGTTTCCTTATGTAATATCGAATTTTTTTCCCGCCTTTTCAAATACGTCAAGTGATCTTGCAATGTTACCGCCTGTCAGCCAAGCAGTAACAGATATTCTTATTCTTGCCATGCCCATCCCTACTGTTGGATATCTTATTGGCTGCGCAAATATTCCATTGTCAAAAAGATACCTGCCAAAATCAACTGCCTTTTTTTCTTCGCCTATTATGACCGGGATTATCTGACTCTGTGAATCTATGATGTATCCGCAAGATTCCAGACCTCTTCTCATTTGTTCAATGTTCTTCCACAATCTGATTCTTTTCTGTTCCCTGTCTGATGACATCTTTTCCAGTGCGTCCTGTACCAAAAAATTTGGCAGGGCTGATGTATAGATGAAAGGCCTTGATGTGTTCACTGCAAGGTTCATCACCTCTTTTTTCGAGGCCGCATAGCCGCCAAACGCACCCAAGCCCTTGCTCAAGCTGCTGACGTACACGTCGATCTTGCTTGCAACACCATGGTGTGCCCCAGAACCACGGCCGTCAGGGCCTGCAACAAAATCCCCGTGAGCGTCGTCTAAGATCAAGATTGCGTCATGTCTTTTGCATATCTCTGTAATCTCTTTTAATTTTGAAAAATCCCCGTTCATGGAAAATATTCCTTCCGTGATTACAAACTTGCGGCGGCCCTTTCGTGTCATCTTGTTTTCCAAGTCTGACATGTCATTGTGCTTGTACACCATTTTTTTTGCATGCGACAGCTTGCAGGAGTCTATGATGCTTGCATGGTTTAGTTCATCGCTTAGAATGACATCTCCTTTTTGTGGCAGAATTGAGATGATTCCCAAGTTTGCCATGTATCCGGTTGGAAACACAAGCGATGCCTGCTGTGATTTGTGGCGCGCAAGTCTCGACTCCAGTTTTTCAAATACACTGTCATTTCCTGCAACAAGCCTTGAGCTTGACTGTGTCTGAGATCTGGAAACTCGAACAACTCCAAATCCAAGATAGTCGTTAGATGATAGGTTGACAAGCTTCTTTTTTCCAACATGTATGTATGGCCCGGAGACCCTGTTGCGGACAAGGCTGCGGTACAGGTCTGCTTTTCTTATCTTGCCAAGTCTGTTGCGCGCAAAATTGAACCTAGGCTTCAAGCCCTATCCTTGATATCATCTCGAAATCTTTGCCGGGGGAATTTCCGCCTATCGTGAGGTATCCTCCAGTGATAATGCCGTTTGCACCGCCTAGAAGTGCCTTTTCCTGCTCGCTTGAAAGGTAGACCTCGCGGCCTCCTGCTATCTTCAGGATGGTCTTTGGCATGAGAAATCTAAACACGGCTATCGTCCTCAGAATCTCTGACAGCGAGATTCTTTGCTGCATCTCAAGCGGGGTTCCCTTTTGTGGCACAAGTATGTTGATTGGACATTCCTCTGGGCTGAGCTTTGCCAAGTCAAGTCCAAGCTCGAGTCTTTGCATTCTTGTCTCCCCCATGCCGATGATTCCGCCGCAGCACAGCTCAAGGCCTGTCTTTTTCACTATTAGGTTGGTGTTCATTCTCTCGTCGTATGTGTGGGTGCTGCATATTTTTGAAAAGAAACTTCGGGACGCTTCCAGGTTGTGGTTGTATCGCTTTACCTTCAATTCCTTGAGCCGGCGCGCCATGGACTCGTCTATGAATCCAAGCGAGCAGTTCACCTCGATTCCAACCTTGTCGTTAATCTGGCTTATGATATGGCAGATCTGCTCAAAATCGCTCTGTGTGGGTCCTCGCCATGCGCAGACAAGGCAAAAGCTCCTGACCCCGTCTTCTTTTGAGAGCCTTGCATTTTGTAAAATCGTATCCGCTGGCAGCAATTTGTAAGTGTCAATTCCGCTCTTGTAGAATGCAGACTGGGAACAAAACGAGCAATCTTCCTGGCATTTGCCTTTCTTTGCGTTGATCAGAGATTCCACGTCGACCAGGTTGCCGCTTATCTTGCGGGTTATCTCGTTTGCGGCATCTGATAAAAGTTGCAGTGATTCGTCTGAAACATTGACAAGTCTTTCAGCCTCTTGTAAAGTTATGCTCTGGCCGGACAGCACCCTGTCCTTGCACAACGTAATAAACTCAATCTCAGAATCCATTGTTTGATTCTTTTTGCATTCTATTAATTAACATTATTATGGTAAACCTTGAATATGTATCTGGTTTACAAATACTATAATCGATAGACGGTAGAGATCATAAATTTTGGACAAAATTATAGACTAGAATCCCATGGACAGATTATATCTGACAACATGACTCCAATACAACTCGAATTCTGTAAGGCTCACTCACGCATGATCTGTTGGAAATAACTAAAACATCATAACTGCTATTAAAACAAAAAAGATGGGGGTTGTATTAGTTCTGTCCAGGTGGGCCGCAGTGTATGTGATTAGAGTCTCCAAATCCATTGCCCGGGTAACAAGTGTATGACACTGTCACGGTGAATCCCTGAGAATTGTCCTCATATACATCATCATTGTATGCCAGTTTCAGATCTCCTGATTGTCCTGTTATTGTAGTATCTGTACCAAGTTGGACATAAGATCCGGAGCCAGCCTGTCCTATCAGACTAAATCCGTCAAGCTTGGAACAAGAAAAGCTCGTGTTCCAAACACCGGTCCGATGTACCCACAGGTATTTCCGTCTGCTGCAGAAGTGCCTACTCCGTCTGCGTCAGAGCCTGTTTTGCATGGATCGTTATAATTAGTACAGACTTGGGAGATGCTAAGGCCTCGTTGAGTTGCTGCAAAGTAGCAACCGTATTTGCCACCTGCCCAGATTCCTGTGCCAGTCGCAGTTATTTTTACAGATGCGCCTGGAACTAGATTGATTTCTGTATCGATCACGCCTGTAGTTCCTGTAGCAAACCCTGTCGGTCCAGATGTCGCCGGTACAGGGAAGATTTGTGTGACTGTACGCGGTCCTTTATCTGCTGAAGCATAAGGTAACGCAAATGCTGTCAGCATCAGACTCATTACTGCGAAAGTTGTTGTCAGTGCGAGTAATTTGTTTTGCATTATCTTTGGATATGTAAGAACTTTCTATAAAAATGTGATCAGCATGTGGCTCCCTAGAAACCATCCATAACAAACAAGAAATCATACACATCCTGTGACAGTTGTAAGCCAGCAGTCGGTACAACAGTTCTCTCTCTTTCATGGCATCATTGTACGATCTTATCTCAGAGCCAAACTTCCGCTTTATGACAGAAAATATTGTCTCGCACTTGTTCCTCTGGTGGTACATGATATCATCAAAGGACCTTCTCATCTGCTTCCTGTATCTTCCTCTTGTGATATGACCGGAACGGTCTTGATGCCTCCTGACAGCAATCACAGAAAGTATTCCCTCACCTCGTATCATCTGGTGCACCCATTCTGCATCATATCCCTTGTCTAGTACAAATATCCGCGGCGTAGTGACTCCAACCAAACTCTTGAACAGTTTTGGAAAATCACTAATCTCGTGGCCACTGGCATGGTTCCGTATTACTGCAGAGATTACAAGCTGCGTTACCATGTCAGATGCTGCTACCATTCTTGTGAACGAGCGCTTGAGCGATGCTCGCCAAGTATAGTACGAGGCTGCGTGGCCGTCCTCAAACCCAGTAGCATCTGCTCCTGCAAAGACCTTTCCCGGGCAGACCAGTCCAATGAACCTGCCTATTGCAAGATGCAGCATGGCACTGCTCAGTCTTGCAGCTGCCTTCTGTATCGTGGTATAGTGCGGGATGGTCTTGATGCCAAGCATCTGCACGATATCGGAAGAGACATGCAGCCATTCAACAAACGACTCGTAGGATTTTGACTCGTACTGCCTAAGAACCAGCATGATAACATGCTGGTGTAAGGTAAAGATGTGGTTCGATTTGTTGTGCAAATAAAGTGGAACGTGCATCTTCCTTAGAATCTGGCGCATGAGTGCAATCATGCGCTGGTACTTGTTTTTCATGGGGTGCCAAGTGGCACCCTACAAAATGGATCTGACTGTTGATTCTGATCTACAATCTGGATAAAATTGGATGATTTCTATGCAGCCCAGCATGTGATTGGTTCCATGTTTTGAAATATGAGATCCGTATCTGAAATTTGCAATATTTTGCAACCAGGTTTTTAATTATCCTAGTCCAGATGCAACCTTGTCAAAAATCGGTGGTTTCTACAGGACTCGTTCTAATTCTAAATTACGTTATTTTCTCAGAAATTTTTTTAATAGTATCTATGGTACCGTTTATCAAAAACTCGAGTTCTCTCTCTGGGATTGCAAGAGGAGGCACTATCATTACTACATGACCCAGCGTTCTCAGGTATATTTTGTGCTTTTTTGCCTCATTGAAGATTCTCTGATGGACGTGTTTTTCCAGGGGAATTGGGGATTTTTTTATCTTGTTGCTGACAAGTTCTATTCCCATGAGCATTCCCTTGTGCCTTACGTCTCCCACAAGGTCAAGACTGGATATCTCATCAATTCTGCTATGTAGGTAGGAGGAGTTTTTCTTGATTTTTGAGATAATGTTGTATTTTTTGTACAACTCTAGATTTGTGAGTGCAGTTGCACATGCCAGTGGGTTACCGGTAAACGTATGTCCGTGGAAGAAATGTCTCATCTCCTGATGCTTTCCCAAAAATGCGTCATAGACTTTTTTGCTTGCAAGTGTTACCGCAAGCGGCAGGTACCCGGCTGTTAGCATCTTACCAAAGGAAACAATGTCAGGCGTGCTTTTCTGGCTCTGGTATTCTACCATGGCCCCAAGTCTGCCAAAACCTGTGGCAATCTCATCTAGTATGAATAAAACCCCGTGCTTTTTGCACAAACTGCTTATCTTTCCCTGGAATCCGTCCGGGTATATTGTAACGCCACCTGCTACCTGGGCCCCGCTTTCCATCACAAAAGCGGCAATGTTGTCGTTTTGTGACAATGTTTTCTCGACCTTGTCCAGACAATATTCCACATAGTCTTCAAAAGTAAATCCTCTGGGAATCCTGTATCTGTTTGGCGATGGAATCCTGATTGTGGGAAACAGAACCGACTTGTATCGTGAAAAAAAGGCAGGGACATATCCCAAAGACATTGCGCCTGTTGTATCTCCATGGTATCCGTTTTCAAGCGTTGCAAATCTTGTTTTTTTCTTCTCGCCCTTGTTGTACCAGTACTGCAGGGCCATCTTTGCAGAAACTTCCATGGCAGTAGAACCGTCGTCTGAGTAAAACACCTTGTACATGTTGGGTGCCAGCCTCACAAGCTTTGTTGCAAGCTTTTCTGCCTTGTCGTTTGTAATGTTGAAAAGAGACGAGTGCTGTAGCTTTTTTGCCTGCATTGTGATGGATCTGACCAACTCTTCTTTAGAATGACCCCATACGTTGCACCACATGCTTGCAACGCCATCAAGCAGCAGATTCCCTCTGATGTCTTGTAACCACATTCCTTTCCCCTTTACAATGACATCAAAACGCGGCCATTCCTTCATCTGAGTGTACGGATGCCATACGCGGCTCTGCATGTGTGACTCTTTAACTGGTCATGTTAAAAACGGTGCCGTTGCTTGTAATTAGATGTGTATTGCTTGTGATTTTGCCTTGTGAAAGACTTTCACGAGACCATGATAAAACAGGACGTATCTTACGCAAAAATGTCAACAGTATTGAGATTTCAAAAGCAGTAAGATCATCAAGAAATGAAAGATAGACTTTTTGACGCAGCGTATGATGCAATGCTGCAAACAGGAAGAGCCTTGATGTTTTTAAAAGGATACGGACTAAAGAGTTCAGAGCATTATGTAGCCGTAGTCTTATTTGTGGAGGCAGTCTATTCTAACAAGTTTCCAAATGATGTTTTCCAGAAATTCAGCAAGGCCAGATTATGAAGGAGTGAGTCCATGTATGATGGAGCAGGTTCCGTATCTGAAAAGCAAGGAAGAAGCCTTGTAGATAAGGCCGACACTTTTATCAACCAAGCAAAAGAAATTCTCAAAATTTGAGTGGGCCTGTAATTACATCAATCATGGTTAAATAATGAATTCTGTAATCATATCAGACCTGTATTGAAAGAGAAAACATCTGTGCGTGGAGCTCATGATTTTATGAAGTTCTTTAACTCTTTAGATGAACAAGCTACCTTGTACAAAGAGATCAACAACGCACTGGATCTTCTCAAGAAAGATTATGCCAAAGGAGACAGAATTCCAAGAGATCGTTGGCCCAAAAAATATGTCAAGGAACATCTAATTCATACATTGTTTCGTTACAATCTAAGGTCAGGCTGGAGGCTAATTTACACCGTTTCTGGTACAAGATACGAAAAGACATGCACTGTTTTGGAGGTCTTTGATCACAAGGAATATGAAAAGAGGTTCGGGTATTAGATTATCTGAGTATTGTTGATTCTCTACGTAACTTCTTTATCTTCGGATTGTCTTCAAATATCCAGAGGATGGAGCCCTCTTTGTCATACATTATTTTGTTTGATTTTTCTAGGTAATTTAATATGGTAAGCAAGGTGTGATATTGAACCTGCTTTGGGAGTGCTCTCCAGAGTCTGTTCTTAGAGCTAAACTCTTTTTTGACAGAAATTGTCTCTTCTACCATCTCAATAGTATCAAGACGCGGCATGTGAGCTGATGCGGTTCTCGAACTGTGTTTTCTGTATCTCTTCTGCAAGACAACTTTGCTCATTTTCTACCAATAGGTAGGAATTCGTTGTATATACATATTTGGATTATACAAATTTGTACATATGATATTAGAGTCTAATTTATCTTTAAAAATGGTGCAGAGAATCTGCAGGAGACTGGGTTGGATTGTTCCTAGAAAGACCAAATCTGATATAATCAGGTCATCCAGAAAGGTACTCAGACCGGCAGCGCCAGACCAGCTCTGGGAGGCAGACATGACGCACATCTGGTGCGGTTCTGACAGGTGGTGCTATCTCTTCAGTGTCATTGATGTCTTTACAAGAGAGTGGCTAGGATGTGCCTTTGATACATCTGCAACAAGGCACAACGCTGTCATGTAGGTCAACAATGCAGTTGCATCAAGAAGACCGCTCTTCCTGGTCTTACAATCAGTGTCGACAACGAATCACAGTATACGTCAGTGGCGGTGGTACTTCATTGGTTATTCCTAAGTATTTGGTCAAAATTGACCAATAGATATAAGTGTATAAACATCATGTTATATGGCATGATGTATGAAAGCGGTCTTATTGAAAAGGTAGCCCCTGGATTGTTGTTTGCTCAGGGACTTGACCCTAGACCTGTCTATAGTATAAAGCAGCATGGTATAGAAATAGCAGGTTCCGAAAAGACTGCATATCGAAGAATCAAATCGCTAGTACCACTTGGTCTTGCAACTTTTCATCGCGGCCAATTTTCAATAAAAAAAGAAGCTGTTTCGCAACCGCTTGATGTGATTGAAAAAATGTTGCCATCCCTCCTGGCATTAAAACAAGCACGAAGATTTGGCAGATCATACAACAACGCGGACATTAATTTTGCACTTGATCATAAACCAGACTCATCAATAGTAACGCTTGATTTTCAGGCATGGTCTTTGACAAAGTTTCAGTTTCCAAATGATCTTTACATGTATGTTAATGATATTGAATCTGGTGCTAAATTTCTAAAGGACAGTGGATTCAGCGAAGGTGATCGTGGACATGTTGTATTGCTGCCAAAAATTGGATCCTTCGAAAATGAAATTGAACGAACATATCTGGATTGCATCGCAAATGGGGGCAGAAGTATCCTAGACGCAGTAGCGATTCAATTGCTTTATCCAGAGCAAATTTCTGTCAAAGGACGTTTTACAGTAGAAACAGTCACCAAGGTACAAGAAGATATGCCATCAGAAAGGTCACAAGAAATTGCACCCATTAATACGTGAAGCACTAAAAATTACCAAAGATTTGGGACCAGTGACGTTTGTAGGTGCAGTTGCAGTATTTTTACACAGTAAGAATACTAGGGAGTCGCAGGATCTGGATTTTGCAATAGCAAAACCAATAGCTCGAGAAGATCTTTTAGATAAACGCTATAGATTCATAGTAGAAAATGGTAGGGAAAAAACATACACGCCTAGAAATTACAAAATTGATATGTATTCAGGCAGGCCGTTGAACGGAATTCCAATAAAAACCATAATTGAAACTTCCCACGATTTTGAGGTTAATAATAAAGGTCACACCGTCAATGCGATGGGATTGGAAGCCCTCATTTTGGCAAAATTTCGAGCAAATAGGCCGTCTCAAGATTATCCTGACTTGCAAATTTTGGCCGTTCAGAGATTAAAACAAATAGACTGGAAGCTGCTTGAAAGATTATCAGGAAACAAAACTGAAGTTGATACACTAAAAACCACATTGGAATATCTGGCAAAAAATTAAGAACATCGTAAAACCGCAGAATATGTACAAATCAATTTTAATAGTTTTAGCAAATATGGGTCTGAAATTATGTCAAAACAGTAACTAGATCTTCAGGTTTCATATTAAATCCTATTTGATTCTTGTATTAAAAACGAGAAATTCAAGATTTAATTTTCAACGAATTGATTTATCATGTAAACTGAGTTTGGACGCTACTATCACCCTGTCGCCGCCGTGGTGGGTTAGCCTAGTATATCCATAGGATTGTACAGTGTATAGTATGTGGTATAGGGTAATCATAATATAGGACAATATGGTATAATTATGGTGTATATACCATAATACTATGGTATTGTTACCATACTCGGT
>JAGWFS010000019.1 GCA_028867785.1 Nitrososphaerota archaeon | reverse complement strand
TCACCAGTACAACTGGCAACATATGATTTTCGTAACAAAATACAGATACAAAATGTTCAGGAAGTCTAAAACAATAGAGGCGATTCGTAAGGCACTTTATGACGTCGCAGAAAGATACAAAATGACAATAAAGGAACTTTCATTTGGGGAAGATTACGCACATGTGCATCTCGAAATCAGTGTTCCTAATACGATGTCAATCTCATATGCAGTACAATTACTGAAAGGCTATTCCTCCTATGTTGTATTCAGAGAAGTGCCACATCACAGATTGCGATATTTCAAAGGACACTTCTGGACTGCAGGGTACAGCAACGGAAGTGTTGGTCCAAGAGACGAGAAAACATTGCAGAATTACATACGAAAACAAGATATATCTATGCAAACAACACTTACCTGAATGATACCACGACCTTTAGGTCGTGGAGAAGGTCATTTAATGCTACAACATAATGATTTTAGGACAGCATGTGATGAAGCATGGTAACCAAAGCTACTGTTTGCCTTGTCATGAATAATGGCAGGGTATTGATGAAAACGCAGACGAGGGGCGATGGAAGAGGCCTTCTTGTACTTCCAGGAGGGAAGATGGAATCGAAAGAAACCCCTCAAGCCTGCGCCGTCAGGGAAACATTTGAGGAAACCGGACTCAAGGTTAAGAATCTGGAAACAATAGGAACATTCAAGTTTTACGTCGAAGGGAAAGGGCTTGATTACCTGGTGCACATATTCTCCACAAATTCGTTCACCGGAAGCATTAGATCAACAGATGAAGGAAAGGTCAAGTGGGTAAACGTCGACAAGATACCTTTCAACAGGATGTGGGACGGTGATAAGTACTGGTTGCCGCTAATGCTGCAGGGAGACAGGTTCGATGCAAGGTTCTATTACGACAAAGGCAACAAAAAGACCATAAAATACGAGATAATACTAAGGCGGTAAACATACAAAAAAGGCTTCTGTCCTAGAGAGATGAAACGCATCCAAATCTAAGAACCGTAGAATAGGTAATAGGTATTTATATTTAGTCCATTATCATTCTATGACCGGTAGCTGGTTTTAGGTGAAATACTTGAAGGTTTCCATAGTCATACCTGCATACAACGAAGAGGACAGGATTACCGGCAGGCTTGACGATTTAAGGAAGACCTTAATAGGCAAATATGGCAGTGACGTACGGCTCATTATCGTAGACGATAACAGCACCGACAATACTGTAAAAGTAGTAAACAGATACGCGAAAAAATACGGGCAAATCGAGGTCTTAAGCGACGGGACTGGCGGCGGGAAGGGCTATGCGTTGATAAAGGGATTTGGATACGTATGCAATGACCCCCCTGACATAATAGGGTTTGTGGATGCGGATACTTCATACTCTGGCACAGAGCTCATAAAACTGATAAATTCAATGAACAAGGAGAAGGCAGACGGAGCAATAGCCTCTAGGTACCTAAAAGGGAGCAAGAGCACAGGCGAAAAAAGGACAATTACAAGGTACATAGCAAGCAGGTCATACAACGCAATGGTAAATTTCCTATTCAGGTTCAATTACAGGGACACGCAAGCTGGTGCAAAGGTATTCCAAGGAAAGGCGATATGCAGCATACTTAACCAGATGCACCTTTCGGACATGTGCTTCGACATAAACCTTCTTTGCGAGCTTAAGCTCAGGAATTTCAAAGTAATAGAAGTTCCAGTAATATGCAAGGTAATAAACAACGGGACAAAAGTGGATGTAAGTTCAGAGATGCCGAAGATGTTCATTGTAACTTTGTGCTACAAGATAACAAGGACAGGAATCAACAAATACATACCAAACAAATGGAAAGGCTACGTATACAACAAGCTGAAAGGAAGGAAATCTGCAATGGTTGTAACCAAATCTGCAGCTCCTAATGTTGCATTGATCCGAGAATCTACCGAATAGGCCGATATCGTGCGGATACTCATCCTGAATTGGAGGGACATAAAGAACCCAACAGCCGGTGGCGCGGAATTGGCAGTTGACAACATAGCAAGGCAGCTCTCAAAGTTCGGGCACAAGATAACGATTTTCACATCCGCATACAATGGCTGCAAGAGAGAGGAGAAAACCAATTACGCCAAAATAATAAGAAAAGGAAGCATGACTACCGTGTATTTGCATGCATTTTCCTATTACCTAAGCCACAGCAATGATTTCGATGCGATAATAGAGAGCGTAAGCACTGTGCCGTTCTTCACGCCATTGTATGCAAGAAACAAAAAGATAGTGATAATACCTCATCAGGTTACTGGAAAGACGGTATTCAAAGAAGTGCCGTTTACAACAGCAGTGATGGTACACACAGCAGAAAATTTTATACCGTTAGTATACAGAAACACGAACTTCATAGTGCCTTCAAAGTCAGTAAAAAGCGATTTTGAGGAATTAGGAATAGATCCAAAATTGGTAACTGCCAGTTATTTCAATACGGTATCTCCAAATTTCAGGAAAGTAAGGGTGAAAGAGTACAAAAAGCCAACACTTATAACGGTAACACGGCTTGTAACTTACAAAAGGGTGGATATACTCATAGATATACTGGCAGAGTTGAGCAAGAAGATAGATGTCCAGTTAATCATAGTGGGTACGGGAAAGGAGATGGGCAACCTGAAAGGACAGGCCAAAAGGCTCGATGTATCGGATAGGATATGGTTCACCGGGCATGTAAACGAAAAAAAGAAGGCAGAGCTGCTATCAAAATCATGGGTATTCGTGACGGCAAGCGAGAAGGAAGGTTTTGGGATAAGCGCCCTGGAGGCGCAGAAATGCGGCACCCCTGTAGTCACGTTCAATAACGGAGGCCTAAAAGAAGCTGTAAAGCACAATTACTCAGGATTAGTTATCAAAGAGGCTGACAGGAAGGCATTTGAGAATGCAATAATAAGCCTTCTGATGAATGATAAGCTGAGGAACAAGCTTTCAGCCAATTCCATAGCATACGGCAACAGCTTCAATACGCAAAAAGAGATCCGCAAGATAGAGAATATGATAAGTAGATGAATATGGCCAAGAAGAAGACCAAAGCTGTAGTGGACAATATAGCGGATTTTGGGGTGGATACTGCAAAGGGAGGTGTGATATTCACAACAGCATCGATAATAAGGGCAATAGGTACTTTAGCATTGCTGATAATATTAGCAAGGCTACTCCAACCTGCAAATTATGGTTTATATGCAATAATTATAGCCTTATCAGGGCTTTTAGGATTGAACACGGATTTTGGAGTCGGTAGTGCGCTCAAGAAGAAGTTGCCAGAGGCAAAGACGAATTATAGAATCCTGGAATTAATTAACAATGCTTATTTCGGTGCTGTTTCAATAGCAATTGTCATAGCAATAATAGGGATTATTTTCAGCGGTTACATTGCAACAAATATCTACAAAAATGCAATATTGACATATCCAATAATTATAGGAGTTGTTGCAATAATATTTTCCACACTTTTTTCTGCTACAATGTCATCGCTTTTAGGCCTAAGGAAAAATAAAGAGGCTGGAATCGGTTATATAACATATTCATTATCCCAGTTGATCGCATCAACAATTCTCGTTTTATTTGGGTATGGAATCTTTGGAGCATTGACAGGGCTTTTAATCAGCCTCATTATTGCATTTCTGATAACATTTACATTTTTGTTGAAGCATATCAAATATAAGATTATCAAACCTACAAAGGATGTATTGAAAGAACTTTTTGGATTTTCAACGCCTATCTTTGCATCAAACGCAATAAGCAACGGTACTCTTAATTTAGGTGTGATATTATTAGGAGCTGTGGCAAGCCCATTTATTGTGGGAAATTACGGTGCAGCCGTAAAGTTAGGGTCTTTTGCCGAGGTCATAATCATAGCTATTACACAGGTGTTGCTACCAACCTATTCATACGCAGCATCTAACAAGAAACTTGCAGAAAAATCGGAATCTATATTCAACAGTAGCATATATTACACACTTCTTATCCTTCTACCGTTACTTGTATATTTCATATCCATATCAAATCAACTGATATTCATATTTCTTTCAAAGAGTTACATTTTTGCCCCATTTTACTTCTCTATTGTTGCGGTAGGGATAGTAACGGGGATAGTGTTTAGATATGGTGGCACTTTAGTTATAAGCTATGGCAAAGTTAAAGCTTATACTATATACATAATAGGAACAGCAATGATAGTAATAGTGTTGCTTACAGTGCTGACACCCACATTTAAAGTATATGGCGTTCTGCTTGCCCTCTATATAATAGGGCCCATATTATACGATATAGCCTTCCTGAGGTTCATGAGCAATGAGTTGCACGTTAACTTTAGCTGGGATAAGCCATTAAAGATTGTCTTGGCTGTTATCATTATTTTGCCATTGTTGTTATATATTAACACGATAATTTCACATGGAAGGTACATAATGGTAATAAATGCAATCATAACTTTAGTACTGTATCCACCGATACTTGCTTTGCTTAAGGGCATAGATAATGACAATCTTAAATTTGTGGAAAGTATAAGTAATAAATTACATGTGAACTTTATTATGAAATATTTATTTGACTACACCAAAATTTTTATGAGTCGGCAATGATTATATGATATCCATAGAAATACCGGTCTTGCACGGGGGTACAATATGTCAAGTATTAGATTCTATAATGAAACAAAGTTATCAAGATTTTGAAGTGATTATAGTTAGTCCTTCAGAGTTAATATTAGAAAATTTGTATAAAAGCTATGATATAAGAAAAGTACACGCTGATGTTGGCTTACTGAAAGCAAGGTACCTAGCACATAAAAAAGCCCAGGGAGATTATGAATTGATATTAGATGATAGTAGGTTGATAAACAAAAATTGCCTTGAGGTACTTAGCAATATCAAAGAGGATATGGCCATAATAGGGGAAAAGGAGCTAGGTAAAGGTTTTTGGGTGGATTTGGCAAATTTAGATAAAAAGATTATAGTAAAATATAATTCTACTAAAATTGACCCTATCCATGGGTTTTTACTGCCTCGTTATTACAAAAATAAAGTATTAAATCATACATTTAATATATTACATAGAAAAATAAATAAAGATAATTTTAATAGAATAATTGCAGGTGACCATCAGTTAATTTATTATGAATCTTATAATTACTCTAAATCTGTTAAATTAATTAAAAATGAATTAATATCGCATTTTGGAGATGTAACTGCCCATTCTATTCTTAAAAAATATTATAGATATGGAAAAACCTATAAGTTAATTAAAAATACACCTTATGTACATCTAGCAAATATAAACGAGAAAAAAAGAATTGTGCCAGGATTTAATAATAATTTAAAACTTGATATTTTATATGCAGTAAGAGGCGTACCATTTATTTGTGGTTATATCTTATCGTAATATGGTTGAAATAAATGAAATTTTCGAAAAATATTAGTAAAAATTTATTAACAAATTTTAAAAACACATTCAAAATTAATAGAACTCCAATTATTTCTTCGTTAATTTTAAGCTTATTTTACGTAACTATTATATTATATTACACACATGGGGCTTTAATATTTGGTGGGGACCAATATGGATATTACTCAGTTTCACAAGCTTTGGTCACTATTGACCCACAGAGTATAATATATGCATTATTTTTATTTTTTAGTTTTAACAATTTTTATTCAGCTTTTTACGTATCCTTATTTGTTTTTACTTTTGTAGCACTATATAGTATTTACCATGTTACTATAGCCATATCGGAAAATGCATTAGAATATAAATATTTAACATTCATAGGTATTATTGCTTCTTTATTTTATTTATTTAATCCTCTTACAATAACGAATAGATCATTATCAATACTCTCTAATATATCTATATATCAAACAAGTTTTATAATATTCTTATATGAAGTTATAAAATTATTTAATAATAATTCATATAAATTTAAAATAAAAGACTCTATAATAATGGGTATTGCATTTGCATTTTCACTTAGACCATTTCCAAATTATGTTAGGATATTTATTACTGCAATTATAATCTTTTGTTGTTTCTTAATTTTTAAAATTTTATTTGATTCTGATAACTTAAGTAAAAATGTAAAATTGTATATCAGAGTAATTTTTATTGCAAGTATATTTGCAATAATATCTAGTTTATTTATAACATTACCTTTGATTATGAATTTTAGTAAAATAAATCAAACGGCAACATACGCATCAACAAGTATTGTTTCTAAAGCCTCATTTTATTACGGACAATTCAATTTGTTAATACAAACATTTAGATTAGAGGGTTTATGGTATTTTCCAACCTCACTTGTACCTTATAATAAAATTTATTTCAATCAGCCATTTATTATTTTATCTTCGCTATCTTGGGTAATTCTAGCTATATTTATTCCTATTTTACTTATTAATAAGTATTCATATAGGATCATAATATCTTTAGAGTTAATTACAGTAATAACTATTTTTTTAGGGAAAGGTGCAAATTTACCGTTCGGTAATCTTTTTCTATTAGCTATAGATCACGTACCGTTTGGATTACAACTCTTACCACCAAGCTTCATGGTTCAATTATTATTACCCATATTATATTCTGTATTAATTGCTTATTCAATTGCTATTATAGGTATAAGTTTAATTAAAAAAACGAAGAAAAACTATATGTTTTACTTTACTAGTATACTATTAATTACCTTAGTTCTAATATCAGCATTACCAGTATTTAACGGAACTGTTGAAGGGCAATATTTCAACGAAAATATAAAAGGTTATAGAATTCCTTATGAATACACACAAGTTAAAGATTATCTTTTATATAATAATGCTAATGCATTGGTGCTCCCGGCTACTGGCGCTTATGTTGGAAATTCTTGGGGATATAGCGGTGCTGGAAATATATATCCAGCATTTTATTATCCAGTCAAGATGTATACTATATCTACATTTGGTTCGTATGCTGCGGCTAACCCCGCATATATTAAAGCATATGACAATTTAACTGAACCTTTAAAACCACCATTAAATTATAGCAAAATAAATAGTGAACTTTCTGATCCCATTTATACAAGTAAAAATCTCACATATTTTAGAGTAGCTTATCCATTCAAAAATCCTGTTAACTTAAATGATTATTCGTATTTGAAAATCACTGTAAATCTTTCTAATAGCAGTACATTTAACAGTGCTATAAGTGGCGGTTTACAAATATGGGTAATATCTAATGGTTTTGGAAATACATATACTATAGGACCAAATTGCCATAGGTGCTATTTTAATATATCAAATAAAACTTTAAGTTTAGAAATATTTCTAAAGGAACCAGATACATCTAGCCAATACTTTAATATTTCAAATGTTAATAGCTTAGAATTTGAATTTTTCAATAGGAGTAAAATATTTAATATAACATCCACACCTCAAATTTACGGGGGTTTTGGATTCAGTGTCAATAAATCATGGTTAAATCTCACAAGAGAATATGGTATAAATTATATAATGGTTGATAAATCAATTATTTCTGGAAATATTGAAACTTATAATTATGTAAATCAGACTATAAATTATTTGATTAATGAATCATACATAAATCCAGTTTACTCTGATAATACTCTTACATTATATAAGATAAATATGCCTAATTAATTCTTTCCGCACAGACATAACCTATATCATCATACAATGCATCACTTCTTCGGTCTTTTATATTAATTTTAAATCCTTTGCTTTTTAGTATTGAAGTCAGTAATTCTCTAGTATCATGATATTCTATTTGTATTGCATATACATTTTTTAAATTTGCATTCTTGAATATTTCAATCTCCATCCCTTCTACATCGCATTTGATTGCAATATTTTTAATCCCTTTTGTTATAGAATTTAAGTCTATAACATTAACACTATGTTCGGCTTTATCATTTAATTTAGTGTGTCCAAAACCTTTAGAAGGTACAGTAATTTTCCCTTTAAAATTACTAACTGCAGCATTATAAATTTTTATTTTCCCTTTAAAAGGACTTTTATCTATATTCTTTAGTGCCTCATTATAACTACTTTTAATAGGTTCAAAAGACAGTATATTATTTACCTTATTGGATTGCCCAAAATAAATTGCAGAATCCCCAATAAAGGCACCTATGTCTAATAATGTTGTTTTAGGTTTTATTTTATTAAATAACCATAAGTATGGTTGCTGTATAAAGACCTCTTCTAGTGTGGCAGCATATGCCAGTCTAGCCCTAAGTCTGAATATCAGTTTTGGATCTTTTAATAAATATTTCCAACCACGATCCATATTATTAACTCTTTTGCATCGACATTAGTGAATAGTCCACTTAGACGAATATTTATACCTTTCATTATAAAACCTTTTAATATTTAATGTTTTTGAAGTTTTATAATTCATTGTGTTTATATGGAGAAAATTTCAACTTTGATTATTTTAAGAAATGATTGGGATTTAGGATTAGATTTAATTAGAGATATTTATGATATTACAGACCAAATAGTAATTATGGACTGTAGTGATTTTAAACTTTTTAAAAAATTTAATAAAAAAATTAAAAAATTTAATTTAGACAAAGTGAAAGTTTTTAGAGCACCCGCATTAGGTTATGCGGATCCATTGAGATCTTATGGACTAAGCAAATGTAAATACAATTGGGTACTATATTTAGATACCGATGAAAGGTTATCTAAGGAATTAAAAAAGAATATAAAGATTATTATAAATAAAACAAAATGCAATGCATTTGCAATTAGAAGATACGAATATATAAAAAATAGAGTAAGTCAAGGAATATTCTCATGGCAGGTGAGGCTATATAAAAAAGACTCTGTAGAATTTAATGGAGTTATACACGAATTACCAATAGTAAAAGGTAGCATACAAGCACTAGATAAAAAGAATTATTTCATGAAACATATACAAAATCAAACAAATACAAAAGAAAAATTAGAGGTATACTATACATTAGAAGCATTTGAGCATAGAATCTCCTATAAATCCCTACTAAAATTTTGTCATGATAGAAACTTGCCTAAACTACCATTAAAATTATATTTTAAAATAAAGAATATTGATTTGAAAAAAGAATTGAGTAAATCAGAGTATAAAACATTTTTATCTATTTATAAATTGTATATAAAAATGTTAAATATTTTTCCCTTCTTATCATCTGAAAAATATCTAGGATGGGTTGGAAAAGTAGTCTATAAAGATAAAAAAAATAATAGCCATAATTATTATAATGAAATGATACAGTTTTTCTTTACATTTCCAGAAAAAGAACGGGAACTACAATTAAGTATTGCAAATAATATCAATAATAAAGGAGTAATAAACTATCTTGGATTATATAATGAAAATGTTATAAAACGAATTGGATCAAAATCAGAAAAGTCAGGGTTGAAAGGAGTTGATCTTTTTGTTTATATCTTAAAATCGAGATACACAAAAGGAAGGAATTATTATAAAAAACTTTAACCTTTATGCATTTGTTTTAAATACCTTAATAAAGATTTAATTTCAAATTTATTTTGTTGAGTGTTTATTGGTTTTCCACTTTTTGTTATTTCCTCTATTTTGTTATCAGTATAATTAAAAACCAATTTAAAATTATTTTTGTATATTGCTCTTCGTAATTTTTCATATTTTTTATCGACAAATGATTGCCTATGTTTATAACTTTCCGGTAAGAACTTATCATTAGCAAAGGATTCGGATATCGCACTTTTTGTTGTTAATACTCTGTCATCTTTTTCAGATAATACTTCTTTTATGAGTGGAAATATATTTATCAGGCTTTGATAACCATTTTTAAGTTTAAATTTTTTATTGTTTGGATATTTTATAATAAGTGGAACCTTTATTATCTCATCATGTAAATAAATCCCATGATACATATAGTTATATTCATTAAACGCCTGGCCATGATCCGATGTTATAATTATCATTGAATTTTCGTACAATCCCCTAGACTTTAGCATCTCTATTAATTGACCAATAATTTCATCCAAATACTGGGTCTCAAGTATATAGTGCTTTTTCAATTTTGATACGGTGCCCTTGTTTATCCCATTTATACCTGTAAGCGCATCAAATATATATTTTTTTTCTTTTCCACTATTATTTAGGTATGGTTCATGCAGTTCCATGAAATTTATGACTAAAAATAATTTTGGTTTAAATTTTGTGTTGAATAACAAATTACTAGTTATTTCGCCACCCTTCTTAAAAGGGTAGTCTATGGCTTTGGTCATATTTTTATATTCAAGATAAATCTTTGCATACTTGAGAATTTCTTTATAACGTCCTTGTTTTATTAATGAAATTCCTATTTGATTGATATTAGCTCCTAAGTTTAAAGCACTTTTAATCTCTTTAGCTATCGGTAAGTTAACTTCTATGTTGGTAAAAAAATCAAATCCAAGATCAAAGTTGGTGAGACGTGAGATCATTATGTTATTAGAGAAGCACATTGTAGTGTATCCTAAATTCTTTAAATAATATTGCAGTTGTTCTCCTTTAAAGTTCTTAACTGACTCTGCTAGCATAAAAGATTTTGATTCTTTGGTTTCATGAATCATGTGAGAACTAGGATATAGGCCAGTGAATATACTTGCATGAGAAGGTATTGTCCATGGTGATGGTGCTATGCAATTGTGATAAACCATCGCGTCTTTTGCTAGCTTTTTGAGGTTCGGCGTCTTTGCAGGACCACCGTATATCTCTAAAATGTCCTTCCTTAATGTGTCACATACTATGAGTATTATATTCGGCTTTTCCATATCAACAACTGAATTACTGCTAAATTCACTATTTGTTGAAATGGTTTTATAAGCTTAGCTGTGTGGATTATATGGTGTTAGTATAAAAAATTACAAGAACAGAAGAAAAGTGGGGAAATTCCGAGGCAAGAATTATCCTGCATCTCTACCATACTTATTGGTAACTGTAATACTTGTAATCACTTACTTCCTGCTGCAGTTCAGCGACATTCTTACTTTTGTTGCATTCATTGTATTGGTACCTATATTTCTCTATTATCGATTCAATGGCAAGATACCAGTAGTGTTTGCTCTGATCATGTTTATCATTGCAGGTGTGGTTCTCTCAATACCACCAAATGATTTAACTGCGGCGAACGTATTTGCTATATACGCCTTCTGGCTTTTGGTAGTCGGCATAATATGCTTGACGGTGCAGTATATCAGAGAAGGGAAAAGTGGATGGCCGACTCTAAATTAGGATTAACTGTAATTCTGCTGGTACTGGTTCTGTTTTTATCGGTAGCATTGACTTACTATCCGCATATCAGTTATCAGTTTCCTCTTCATGTCGATGAATGGTATCACATTGCTACTGCCCAATCTATAGCCAAGACCGGTCCTTTGACACATCTTAGCATTTATACCGGTCAATTAAGCCCTGTAGACATAGAGATAGGCTATCATACGCTGCTTGCACTTGTGCTCATACTGTTTGAACCCTCCATAACTGCATGGACCTACATACCTTTGATTCTGCAGGTAATTGCCGTTCTTGTTGTGTTCTTGTTCGTGTACAGGCTTCTCGGCCGCAATGAGGCCCTAATATCCGCGCTTCTGATTGCATTGCTGCCTACCAACGTTACTATTGGAGGGCCAGCATTCCTGATACCTGAGAACCTGGGCCTGATATTCATACCTCTTGCCCTTCTGTTTGCTTTCCGCCTTACAACGCTCAAGCCATTGTACAACTATATTGGTCTGTTCCTTGTAACTGTGTTTTTGCTTTATTCCCATCCGCCTACCGCTTTGGTACTATTGATAATCCTTTTCATTTATGCGTTGTTCCTGCTTCTTTCAAAGGTCAAATCCGACAGGAAGCTATCAAAATACCTGATTGCCGTGATATTTGCATCTGTGATTGTCGCACTGCCGAATTATGTGCCATATCTTGGGCAAAGAGGGCTCGGAGGGATCTCCTTTGGCCTTCCAGTCACTGTTGGGCCGGTCTTCCTTGTGTATGGCATACTGCAGAGCCTGTTCTTCGTTGTTGGCATATACGTGCTGATCAAGGCATCCGGCAGGAGCAAGTTTAGCAAGGAGGTATGGTCCCTTCTTGCAACTGCCGTAGTTCTGTTCGGCATAATAATCCTCTTTATCTGGTTCAAGGTCAATTACCTTCTTCCCTACCAGCGCGTCTTCATGCCCCTTTTCCTGATTATGTCCATATTCGCAGCTTCCGGCTACCTCTCACTGCTCAGGCTCAACAGGGCTAAGGGGCTCAGGCTCGGCTCTATTTTGCTTGCGGTTGCGCTCATAGCTACGATCTACCTATCAATCCACGAGGACGTCACCACTCCCTACTACCATCTCATAACGCAGCAGGACTACCTCAATTTCCTCTGGATAAGGGCCAATTATCCCTCTAGCAGCATTGCGATAATGAACCCCTATACCGCGCGCGCCTTCACGCCCATCACTGGCATGCGCGTGTATGCCGTTGAGCCATTCGGCCCCAGTGCCGCTTACACCCCGTTGCTGAGCAACGAGAGCGCGTTCTTCGCCCAGAACTGCTCCGATACCTCATTCCTCAGGGCGAACAACATATCTATCGTATATACTGACAACGCCACCTGCGTGAATAGCAATCTGACGCTGGTGCACAACGGCACGTACGTGCTGAATTACGAACGATAGGCCAAAGCTTTATATACTTATTCATACATAATAATTATTAGTTAGTATCAAATAATAATTAGTAGATGATTAAATGCAAAGGACAATGCAAAAAAACAAGAAGGGATCTTCGCCTACCTTGGATACAATTTTAATGGTGGAAGAAACCATACAGAGGAGCGATAATAGCATAGTTACTGTTGCCGAAATAAAGAGAATGCTGCCTAGAAAAGTAAACCACAATACCCTTATGAGGGTTCTTGAATACCTTGAAAAGAGCAATAAGATAGCGGTGACACTGAAAGGAATAACATGGATACATGACACTAACCCTACTGTGAGGAGGCTTATCGCAACAGGGCGTGAATTATGAAAACAGTAAGGGTAATCCTTTCGCCGGATGCAGACGAAACTTTAAAGGAGCTAAGTATAGCTGCACGAAGGAGAAAACAGGAGAATACCAGGGTCAAGGGATTCTACAAGAAGATCGATATTATAAAATACAACGTACACTACGGCGACCAGGTAGCAAAAAGTCTCATACCTGTTGAGTACAAGATAAAGTACAACGCAAACAATCTATTCAGGGTGGAGATACCGGGATTCTGGAGATTTACATACACATTGAAGAATGGCATTACCGAGGATGAAACTGTTGTTCTGATATTGGACATAATGAGCCATGAAACATACAATAAAAAATTCGGGTACAGGGGAAAATAGATTTTACCTTGGTTCTAGCGTGCGTGTATATTCGGTTTAGCCATTCGGCCCCAGCTCTGCATATGCCCCGCTTCTTGGCAACGAGAGCAGCTTCTTCGCACAGAACTGCTCCGATACAATGTTCCTCAAATTGAACAACATATCGGTCGTTTATACTGACAATTCTACCTGCGTGAACAGCAATCTGACGCTGGTGCACAACGACACCTATGCGCTGGACAATTAAACCGGGTTATAAGATAGGTTTTAAGAAGTAGGGCATTAATATATAAGTAATTGATATCTCCTGTGATTGTATGCCGGATGCAAGGGAAAGTTTCCTGAAGATATATGCAAATATACCACTGAAGGTCAGGGAGGAGATAATACTTGTGCTTGATGGCAAGCCCATAACTTGGAATGCCGCATACGTGGAGATAAAGAACGATACTGATGTCGCCGAAAAGATCCTAAAAGAGCTTGTTAAGATGGAGTTGATATGAATCAAAAGATATCAAAGGAGATAAAGGAACTCGTAATTGCACGCCTCGAGGTTATGCCAAGCAACATGAAGGTATCAATAGGTTCGTATGGCACATTTTCAAAAGAAGACCTGAAGAAGCACGTTGAGGAAGAAGATGCAGTGGGCAAGAAAGTGATAGAGGTGCAGATGGCTTTCCTTAGGGCGATAAAGGAGGGCAAATTGTATAAGCAAAATTGAGTTGCATAAGAATGCAGGGGCAAGTCCTTATAACGCTGCCGGACCATGACATTACAACATACTACCTTCATGCATGGGGGAATAAAGTGGTCAATTCTGCCAAAGAGCACGGTATTACCGTGACGGTCCTGGATAAAGATAAGGCAAATAGAAAAACACTTGAGAGTTACCTGTCAAAAGTTGCGTTTAGAATGGTGTTCCTAAATGGGCATGGTGACGGCACCACAGTCATGGGCCACAGGAATGAACCACTAGTAATTGCCGGAAAGAACGAGGATAAGTTGAAATCAACAATCACATACGCCATATCATGCAGTTCGGCAACGGAACTTGGGGATGCAAGTATAAATGCCGGGGCGCTTTGTTATGTAGGTTACACTGAAGATTTTATGTTTACCCTAGATGACAACAATGCAACGCATCCTTTGGAGGACAAGCTGGCTAGTCTGTTTCTGGAGCATACCAATGTGTTCATGAATGCGATGTTTAAGGGTAGGACTGTTAATGAGGCGTATGAAAAGGCAAAGAGTTCTTTATGGGGCAGTATCATGGTTGCAGAAAGCAGTGGAAATCGTGACATTTTGAGCTGGCTGCTGTGGGATTACTATGCGTTTGTGGCAAAAGGGCATACTGAAAGTAAATTATGATTCAAGCGGTGTATGCCGTTGAGCCATTCGGCCCCAGTGCCGCTTATGCCCCGCTTCTTGGCAACGAGAGCAGCTTCTTCGCACAGAACTGCTCGGATACAATGTTCCTCAAATCGAACAACATATCGATCGTATATACTGACAATTCTACCTGCGTGAACAGCAATCTGACGCTGGTGCACAACGACACCTATGCGCTTGCCTCACCGTAGACAGCAGTATATATGCCTTGCTGTTGCCAATAGGCTCTGTAGAATTCCTCTAATCTAAGTCCGAACCAAAGAGTTTTACGTCTCTGGTTCGGTTGGTCATAGACCATTATGACCAGTAATAGTAGAGAATCGAAGTATAAAGTATTTACAGAAATTGGATTCAGGGAATCCAAACGTGTCTTTAGGCCCTATTCGGACAAATATTCAAGGAAAACATACACGCAGTACCAACATGCAGTTGCGATACTATTGATGAAATATGAGTGTAAAACGTATCGTGACATTACAGAATTACTGAAGGAGTTATGGTGGTATTTCAAATTTGAAAATTCGATTCCACATTTTACAACTCTTCAAAAGTTCTTCGACAGAATTCCGATATATGTTTGGGATTTCCTGATAGCAAAAACATATGAACTGTTTAACTCTGAAATTGCAAATGTTGCAATTGATTCGACAGGATTTGATCTTGAACATCCTTCTTATTACTATGTTCAAAGAGTCAACATGATGTCGAGGAAACGTAAATATCTGAAACACATCATGTCAGTTGATACTGATAAGCAGGCGGTAATTTGTTCTATCGGTAGAAAATCAAATGTAAGTGATAACAAAGTTTTCAAACCAAT
>JAGWFS010000199.1 GCA_028867785.1 Nitrososphaerota archaeon | reverse complement strand
AAAGAAGATCAAATCAAACTCCTTGTACTAGACAAAAATACTGGTAATCCTCTAACTGACGCGCAGGTAACTGTTGGATTGGAAGAAGGCGCTCCTATGAGTACAATGAATATGATAGGTGGAATGTTTGATGCAGAAAATCTAGGAGATGGAACATATCTAGTCAAATTCACGCTTGATTCTCCTGGTTACTATACGTTACACACCCATGTCATTCCTGCTGGAAAGTCGATGTATTCTATGATGGAAAATCACATGGATATTGGAATAATTGCGAAATAGCTGGCTGTTTTAACAATAATTAAAACAAGCTTTTTTTAAAATTTAATTTCATTACATCATTTTACAATTTTTCCAAATTGAAATTATTTGAAAAAATTTGATCAATGTTTAATTTTTCTATAAAAGTGAGCCCAGAAATTGTACCAAGATGGTACCCTAGTCACCCCGGACTCGAACTAAAATCAATTTATTCGTGTTTTAAAGTGGGGAACTAAACTAGATGAACAAAACCCATCAAGATAATTTCAATTTTTGCAGAGAACTAAACTGATTGGAGACTTCCTAGTAGTTAACAAGAATGTGAATTCAAAAGTATCAGTTTTATATAATAAAACAACTACACTAACTCATGGCACAAAGAAGAGATTACAACATGATAATAAAAAAAGATGG
>JAGWFS010000198.1 GCA_028867785.1 Nitrososphaerota archaeon | reverse complement strand
GTGGACAACGAAAGGAGTGTTGAAAAGACATGGTTTTAGCACAATATGATCCATTGGCAAATGCAATATACGTGAAATTTGCAAAAGGTAAACAACGAATTACTAAAACCATACCGTTAGGCAAGGGAACCTATCTAGATGTTGCAGAAAATGGACAGGCTTTTGGTCTAGAAATAATGCTTCCCAAGAAAAAATCTAGAGATATAGAAGAAATTTTACGCCATTCTGTAAAAGAAATAGAACTGGTACAATAGCAGATATCATTCCTACAGATTCAGGTTATGCCGTAATGTAGATACAAACACAACGTACGGGCCATGGAATTACGACAAGGTGCTGGAATTTTTGAATGCAATTAGAGAGTCATTCTAGATTTGTGTACTGATTTGACATGTTATTGACTCAATGAAAAATTCTCTTTTTATCGGACTTTATAGAATTAGACCTGTCGGCGTCGCACAGTCCGGAAGTGCGTGAGTCTGAAAAACTCTTGTCTGAGTATGCCTCTGATTCATGAGTTCGAATCTCACCGCCGACGGGTTTCTTGTATAATTTACATAATCGATCTTATTTAGTATAACGTTTTGAATGCTTTGTCGACTAACTCCGAAATTTGTCAACGTGAGGGCAAGCCAGGCAGACATCTCTTTAGCTAAAAGATTGCTTGGCTGGAGACCG
>JAGWFS010000197.1 GCA_028867785.1 Nitrososphaerota archaeon | reverse complement strand
CCTCTCGCAGTCAAGTTGTCTTGTTGCCTCCCTGATTATAGATACAATGGCCTTCTCCTCTGCCATTTTACCTTCAAGTACTGCCCTTATCAGGACGGCATCAGGGTAGCTTGACATCTTTCTTGCCTCATACCCTACTGCATCGACTGTACCTTCTTTGTTATTCTCCCACCTGGTCAATCTTCTGGTTCCATAAATGGACGGAAATGACCTTCGTAGGTGTGCAGAGACACACTTGACAAAGCCAGTTCCTGCATCTATTGCTATTACATTGTTCTTGGTTTCGTATGTCATGATGATATGATATAATAGAATAGTACAAAATTAAAAAAATCAATTCTCGTCCGGATTGTCAAGCTTGTCTTCGTAATATGTATCCGAATTGTTGTTTCTCCTGCCAAATCTGACTAGATCCTTTCTGTAGTGCCATGTTGCTTTGCTGCCATATTTTCTTGACAGGAATTCATGTCTCTTTTTTTTCCTCTCTCTTTCCTTCTGAGCTCGCAGCTTTACAAAATCATTATATGAAATTGAGACAAGATTCATCTCAACTAATCCATTCCACACAATTCTATGTATCTGCTTTCTGACTGAATTTATTCTGTTTATCATCATATCATAGGTAGCATGGTTGTTGCGGTAAGTCCAGTATGCGTCACTTTCTTCTTTTGCAAGATC
>JAGWFS010000196.1 GCA_028867785.1 Nitrososphaerota archaeon | reverse complement strand
ATTTTGGTAAGAAGTGAGGTTATCTTGTCAGATTGGGTATCTGAAGAATATTCCAACGATGCATAACTCGAAACAATACCGAATTTTTCTGATATCTCTTCTAAGGAGTGTAGCATTTCCATAAATTTTTTTTCTGAAATGCTAGGAACTAAATTTTTCTTATTTTTTTCAAATTCTTTGACCCTGGACTCGATTTCTTGCAGTTTATTCTTAAATGCGGCAGAGTAAGGATCGGCCACAAGCTCGCTTAGGTTCCACTTGCCTGGCTTGAGAATCTGCATTCATTTT
The DNA here is from genome assembly GCA_028867785.1 of Nitrososphaerota archaeon. Lineage (GTDB taxonomy): Archaea > Thermoproteota > Nitrososphaeria > Nitrososphaerales > Nitrosopumilaceae > Nitrosotalea. Next base: position 391 of record JAGWFS010000196.1, on the reverse strand, counting down.
CAGTCTCTTGTTTGTTATTAAAATACTATATGAAAAGAACTGAAAATGAAACCGGTTATCAACCAAATTAATCCATCATATTTTCAATGTTTTTCTATTGGATGATTTTACTAGTATGAATCATACGCGGGCCTTATATAGAAAAATTGTGATATGAATCCATGAGCAGTATGACCGCATGGAAATGTTACCAATGCAACTTGGTTTTCAAAGAACATTCACATGTTGCAATGCATAATGAAGTCTCGCGTCATCATGCGATAGAAGTAAAGTTAGCTGTTGCATGAAATTTCCTTGTATAGTGTCACAAAATATGCTGTTCAAATGATGTTGGCAAGTATTTATTTAGCCCAAAATTAGATTACCCGTTCGTGGATCATCATAATTTTCA
>JAGWFS010000195.1 GCA_028867785.1 Nitrososphaerota archaeon | reverse complement strand
CAAAGAGACATTGGTTGAATATGGTTTTCGCTTACCATCTGCCAAAGATAATCGCCCGCTTAGGTTTTCTGAATTTAAAGAAAAGATCGGACAGACGATTTATACCTCCGCTACGCCCAGCCCGTACGAATTAGAAATGAGCGGGCAGGCCTGTTCCGAGCCAAATCGAGGTGTCGTTGAACAGATAATCCGTCCTACGGGGCTTGTAGATCCGAAAATCACGATACGGCCGGCGCGCGGCCAGGTGGAAGATCTCATTCCGCGTTTGGAAGAGCGAGTTAAAAAGAAAGAGCGCGTGCTAGTGACAACGCTCACAAAACGCATGGCCGAAGACCTATCCGCTTATCTGGAAGAAAAAAAGATGAAAGTGAGCTATCTCCATAGCGACGTAAAAACTATGGACCGCATAAGGATTCTTACAGATTTGCGTCGGGGGAAAATCGAAATCCTTGTGGGTGTTAATCTCTTGCGCGAAGGCTTAGACCTGCCGGAGGTTTCACTTGTCGCCATCATGGACGCGGACAAAGAAGGATTCCTTCGCAGCGAGGTGTCTCTGATACAGACCATCGGCCGGGCAGCTAGAAACGTTGCCGGCGAGGTTTTGATATACGCAGACCGGATAACAGGTTCCATTAAACATGCGGTGGGGGAAACGGAGCGTCGCCGCAAAATTCAGCTTGCATAC
>JAGWFS010000194.1:269-687 GCA_028867785.1 Nitrososphaerota archaeon | reverse complement strand
AAGTCAAGAATGCTCCATTAAAATCACGTCTTTATGTGTCATAATTTGCAAAAAATTTTAGTTAATTTCAGCTTTATCTATTTTTTAGATGTTGTAGAATTGTAAACCGTTTCAGTTTAGTTGATGATATGAAATGCGTGACTTTGCTCAACCAAAGATTCTGCTATTGAAATTACAGTATAACCACCTGTTAATATCCTCCACAATGATCTGGTTAATGCTTCATCAGATTCTGTACTTTTATTTAACAAACATTCATCAGTGCAATAATACTACAAAATTTAAATAATACTAGTAGTATAACTATCATGTGAGGATTAAGTTGGATCCAGCCGTAAAAAGAGAAACGACATCAATCAAGATAGATCCCACAATATGGAAGGAAGCAAAGAAAGACGCCATAGACAGAGATGTAGAT
>JAGWFS010000194.1:0-259 GCA_028867785.1 Nitrososphaerota archaeon | reverse complement strand
TAAAGACGTGGTTAGAAGATGAAGATCCAAAAAGAGTAAAAAACGAATTGAGGGAGAAAGAATAGGATGCTTTATCCCATAGAATATAGACAGAATCTAAAAACCATAGGAGACATGGTACGCAAGTACTCTGATATGCTATATCAGTATGGTGATGAAGAAAATGACATTGATAAGAAAATACAATGGCATTTTCTAAGCATGCTTTGCGAGTCAGTAGGCTATAACTATCAGCTTACTGTCAGTCATTTACAAGATC
>JAGWFS010000193.1 GCA_028867785.1 Nitrososphaerota archaeon | reverse complement strand
ACTAGCCGGAGATTAAAATCGAGAGCTCAAAGGCAATTTGCATAGCCAGTCCGCCAATGGTCACAGTAAGAAGGACACTCTCAAAGGCAAGGCATCAATACTTTACGTTCCTGACAGACAATGGAACGCAAAAGCTTCTTGCATACCTCAATGACAGGATTGCAAGAGGCGAGACCTTGACACAAGACTCGGCGTTGATAGCACCAGACACAAGCTACAGGGTACATCGCGGAAACAACAATGGCAAAAAGTTCCTTCCAACAAGCAAGATAAGCCAAGACATACGCGATTCACTGCGACCAAGGTTTGCATGGAGACCGTATGTTCTGCGAGCATACTTTGACACACAACTTCTCATGGCTGAATCAAGGGGAAAGATAGCGCATGACTTTCGCGTCTTCTTCATGGGTCACAAGGGAAGCATGGAAGCCAAGTACACGACAAACAAGGGACTCTTGCCAGTTGCATTGATTGAAGAGATGCGCCAAGCGTTCAGAAGAAGTGAAACATTGCTTGATCTTGAGATGCAAAATAACAATGTGACAGAAGAAGAACAAGCAAACGAAAACAAATCCAGATTGCAACCGGCTCAGATGGTTGTGCCAATAGACCAAGCGGAAATGCTAATGTCACAAGGTTGGAGATTTGTGGCGACTTTGCCAAAAAACAAGGCAGTAGTGGAGAAAAATG
>JAGWFS010000192.1 GCA_028867785.1 Nitrososphaerota archaeon | reverse complement strand
AAAAGGAAAAAGAATCACGAGCAGATCAGCCAGAACATGTCCATCACGAAGAAGAGATGGAAGAACAACTGATTAGCTAAACCTGTCAAATTCATAACCAAAAATTCCATATTGAACCAATTACGTTTCTAAACCATGATAACAGTCAAACTTCTTGGTGGTGCCAAGCGCTCTTTCTCTTCTGACAAGATATCGATTGAAAAAAACACTATGATCGTATCTGATCTGCTTGTTTTTCTCCAGGACTCAGTCTTGCAAAATATGCCTGCATTTGATGCCAAAAACATTCTTGTTGCTGTAAATGGAGTAGACTCGTCTGCTTTGCAGGGAACAGAAACATCTCTTAAGGATGGGGATGTTGTTAGTATAATCCCCGTGGTGCACGGCGGTGGTAAAATGAGCATTAACTTTAGTATTTCAAATTATAATGTGGAGTTGGCTAGACTGAAGAAAACTAGTATTGATCCAATAAAACTCCTTGAAGACTTGCGAGTGAGATTTCCCGGTGTTATAATTCAAGGTATTAGGTCACAGTATGTTCTAAATGCAAGCCATGCAAAGAGAGTCATCGAGATCTCGCTTGCAGCAAGCAAGTCAAACACGCTACTTTCTAACAAACTTGAAACTGATATTCTTATGAGATTTGCATGTACAAGGCAGATAAGCGAAGCAATAAACAAAATAGGACTGCGGG
>JAGWFS010000191.1 GCA_028867785.1 Nitrososphaerota archaeon | reverse complement strand
CATCTAACACATTTTGGAGTTACACGCATTTTGGATGAGATCTTACACATACAGAATATCCCGCCACAATATGCAGGTGCAGATTCCACAGGTTTCACGAATTTCACAATGTCACCTCATCAAATCTGTTCTTATGGATTCATTGCAGGTCCTATTGGTTCAGCATTAGAATTTCCGCTAAATGATACATCACTTGCAATTACATACGATTATGATGGTATGCATCACATGGTTGCAACGCCGTTTCTTGCGGATTCATACAATGATACAAGAACATGGCAATATGATGAAAACAAATGGACTTTTGCTGAACAAAATGCTTTAACCGTTCCTGAATTTCCACTTGCAATTCCAATTTTATTGATAGGTATAACATCATTAATCATATTTTATAAGATAAAAATTCGTGTTTAGACCACTGGATTGCAGTTGACTAAAAAACATTAGGATCTAAGATGTATCCAGCCACATCTCTTAATGACCTTGGATTTGTTATTGTTAACCAAAACCACATTCTTTCCATTAGATACATGCCCTATCTCAGATAGCGGAATCTTCATTCTCTTTGCCAACCTCTTGATCTTCTGCAGGTTTGTTGGGTGTACTGTTGATACAATCTCGTATTCCTCACCACCGCAAAACACTAGATCCTCAAGACTTGTTTTATTTTGGCGCGCAAATTCAATAACATCATTT
>JAGWFS010000190.1 GCA_028867785.1 Nitrososphaerota archaeon | reverse complement strand
TGTGCCCTTGGAACAAATTACTTCCAACTAAACGGTAATGTAATCTCCCCATACAACACAACCTTGGATTTGGCAGTTGGTGGAAACTCAACCTCCTCAGCCCTTTTCCAGATATTTGGTGCAACAGGAAATGCATCAACCTCCGGAACACTTACATTTAACAATGTTCCGGGAGTTATCCAAACAACCAATTTAAAGAACTTAACAATCGGTGGAAATACAACAGGACAAATCTTCCTTTCAGGACTTAACGGAACAAACGGAGGAGTAAACCTCCAAGGATATGGAACAGGAGTTCTTCTCAGTTCCTCAAATGGAAACATAACATCGGGGAAGATTCCACTTAATGACACCTCCTATGTTTCAGGAACCTTAGGTATTGGAAACGGTGGAACGGGAACAAACAGTACACCATCCCAAGGAACACTACTTATCGGTAATGCATCCAACGGATACTCTGTTGCAACCCTAACACCGGGAAGTGGAATATCCATAACTAACGGATCAGGTTCCATAACAATTGCAGATACACAAACATCATGGTTCACACAAAACCTTGGTCTTCTTTATCCAATCAATTCAACTCTGGACTTTGCCCTTGGTGGCACTGCAACAACAAGCTCCAAATTCGCAGTAATCAATGTCGGATCAGGTACACCGGTAGCATCTATTAGTGCCAATAACGGAAACAACAGTA
>JAGWFS010000018.1 GCA_028867785.1 Nitrososphaerota archaeon | reverse complement strand
AGCTCGATGAATTTGTAAAATTGCTACCTAGTGACTTTAATTCCTTTTGGATCTGCGCTTCACTTGTAACATTGAAGGGTTGAGTGTAGTTCTGATTAAATGGTATGGTATTGTTTTGTAAGGTTTGAGTTAGATTACCAGTTGGTGGAATGCTACCACTTTTCATTGGCGGTAAGGTTTTTGGAGGTTGTTGTGTCTGGTTGACAGAGTTTGTATTTTGTTGTATGATATAGTTAGGAGCCTGAGCATAAAACTGAGGATTAGAGCACAGTGTCATGAGATCAATTCCATGTGAGATGCCATTATTGGCCTGTACGTTGTCTGTTTCTAGTTTGATCTGGTAAAGTATTGGCTGGTCTGTATTGTACACCATGGAATCATAAATTGTCTGCTCAACTGGGAATGGAAATCCATCCTTGATGTATATGGTGTTGTCTTTTACTACATCAAATCCAACCTCATAAACTCCAGTTGAGTTGGAACCTGTATCAATTGAGGTAAATCTGTTAACCGTTAGTTGCGGTACGGGGGAGACGTAATCATCTACAAACCCCCATGATCTGCCAATCTCCAAGGCCTGGGGCTTGAAGATATTCGCGTATTTTTGCAGATATAGCAGCGTGTGTGAGAGCGATATAGCATAATTCATACTGGAACCGTCTGTGGTTATGGTACCAAAGTCTTCGGTGATATGCAGTATGGCAGGCCACTGGATTTTAGAACCATCAGGTGTAAAGGTACCCTGTACTATCCAGCTGCGGCCTGTATGATCCTCAAGTAATGATACAAAGTCAAGCCTTGCCTGATAGCATGTGGTAGCACTGTTCAATGTCGACTTGATGGTTCGATCGCAGATGTGATAAGTAAAGCTATCACCTGGCGCAATTCCTTTTCCAATGTACCAAGATGGATATTCTTTTTGTTTTTCAATGACTGACTTTTCAAAGCCATAGTCAAATCCAATTGCATATGCAACTGCAGAAAGTGATAGTACAGAGATTATTGCAATGGCAAAAACAAATCGTAGCACATGTAACATGATATCGATTCTTTAAAAAGAGAAAATTTTGCCTTAAATTTTAGAGTGTAATCAAGTGATATGGTAAAACAAGGGGAAGAATTTTCCTGGCTTGAGCTCAAGCCACAGCAAAAATTCAAGGATGACGAGGAAAACAATATGCTCAAAATTATACAGCATGCATCAGAGTTTGCGTTCTTTGTTTTTCGCAACAAAGCTGAAATGAAAATGATTGTAAGGACTGCAAAAAATGATCAGAATCTCTTCAAGACTATTACAGGTGTCACCGCTGAACCAGTTGAAAAGCCACATTTTGAAAAGATGGTTTCAAAGTATTTGACGCTAAAGAACAAGTACTCCATGATCCCACTTGTAGATCTTAAGAACATAACAAAGAGCAATCTCTATTCAAAATTATGGGCAGAGGAGCAATGTTGCATCATGGCTTGTTTTGTCTGTGATCAGACCAAAAAGATCTCGTCTAAGATTGACAGAAGAATCAACACCCTTGAGAGACGAGCCTCCACAAAAGGGGTTACTCTTTCAGGCAAGGACAAGGTAGAACTTGCAGCTGCAAAACAAAAGCGAGAGGGCCACAGTTACTACAACTGTACTGTATTATTTGGAGTGCAGACTGGTACCCTTGAATTATCAGAGATACAGGCTGAAAAACAAAGAAAAGTGTTGATACTTGACAGGATAATCAGCAATGTATTGCTCAACAGCTTTGAGCACCGAACTGCCACGCACAGGGTCAGATTTTCATTTGGAAAGAAGAGTTTCAGACAGAGACTTGCTGAGATGTTTGGTGTGTATACCATTGATCCACATACCTTTGTTCCAAAGAAATCATATTCAAAAAGCATGGTACTAACCGAGGTTGAGCTTGCATTCTTCATATCACTGCCACAGGAACATGACATACAGACAATCAACTTTGATATTGGCCCTACTCCTACCTTTGTACATGGCATCACAGAAGAGATGGATAACACCGATCTTACAACTGACTTTTGAACCAGTACGAATTATTCCATAATTGAAATGTGCTTGATTTCACCGTTGACGTTCTACTCTTTTGATCGAATCCATTAAATTCAAACAAGGATTAGTGTTTGCATGTCCTACAAATGCAAAGAATGCCAGCTTGAATTTTTCTCAACAGAAGGCTTGGAGGTTCATCTTACCAACGCACACGAAAAATGATCCAAATGTCTTGGATTCCTTTGCTTAGATGTCCTGACTGGTTCAGTCATCACCAAAACCTAACGCTGCCGCAAATCCCTTCCAGTATCTTCTGATAAATCCATATCCAATGACTGCCACTATCAGTATCAAGACAGCTGTAATGGTACCATCATAGTGGTATGCTGATGCAGACACCAAACTATCATATTCAAATGTCTGGGATGCCTTGCCTCCCCAAGCGTTGATTGCCTCAACTGTAGTATTTGTGTTTCTGTCAGACAAAAGCAGAGTACATCCTCTTGTACAGGTTACGTTCTGGAGCTTGCCGTCAATTAGAATCTTCGAGTATGGACCAAAGTTATTGTCAGGATAGATGTTTACCAACCCTTGATATCTGGTACCGTTGAGGATATTGTCCTGGTCTGTATTTACCACATACCTCCAATTGGTGTCAAACTGGAAACCGCGCTCAAGAAATGATAATTGTTTTTTCCCCGCAGTAATGGTAATATTGTAAGGCGATGGCTGCTCATAGACAAGATTTAGAGCAAGATCAAGCGGGTTTTGTGCAAATACCTTGTATACGTCAGGTATTGCCATCGAGGTAAGATTTGCCTGCATGTTAATCACACCTGACGCTGATGCAAAATCCTGCTTTCCATACATGTCATCAAGTACTATACCAGCAAATATCCTGTCTCTGTCATGGATTACCTTTTCCCGTATGAAATCCTGTTCATACGTAGCGTTTTCTGTAAAGTCTGGAATCATCTTCAAGTGTAGCGGGATGTGGTTTATGGAGCCATCCGAATGCAATGCTATCACAATGACATCGGTGCTGAATCTAGTGTGAGGATATCCAAAGTAATATTTTGTCAGGTTGTATGTGTTAAATCCAGCAAAGTTTGAAGACTGTAATGTATTGATTATTGTTGAATTGTCGTATCTTGTCTTCAATATGGTATACAGTATTGGATGATTGAAGATTATCTTGCCATATCCTGCTTGCACCAACATCGCAGAATTTTTCCCAGATTGCAAGGCATTGTCATGATAGCTGAAATTTTCATCAACGATATCAACAGGGTAAGATCCCGACCAGGTCATGGACTGGTTAAGTGGCACAGGTGTTAGTATCTTGTAAGCAAAACTTGTATACACAAAACTGTTTATCTTACTTCTACGATCTGGATGAATTGTACCAGAACCATCGTCTTGACCTCCACCAACTGAACCATAATAGTGAAGTGCAACAGCTGGTCTCTTGCCAAACCCCCACCAGCTACTATCTTTTAGTACAGCATACGGATAATTCTTGTAAACAGGTTCGTACTGTACCACCAACGCAGTAATAGAGTTGCTGCCTTCACCTATCTTGCGACCTAGATTGTAAACTGTAGTATGATAATAGAAAATGTGTCTATGAATGTCAGCTAGCGTTGTGGAATTGTATGCAGTGTGGCCTTCTTCATACTCGAAATTATAACTCCATGGTTCTATTGCAGGTTTTGAAAATGTGTATGGACAATTTCTTTGGTGACATTCATAGCTGCCAATTAATGGTATATCTGATCTTGAATCTGTATGAGTATCAATTGTTCCAAATCTCTCATTTTTCCATTTGTAATTAGGATCAAAGACGATATTGATTCCATCCCAGACATAGTATGTGCCATCGCCATTTCTCATTTTGTAGCCATCATGGTCTGTAAAATTTTCGAATTTTAGCGCGATAGTTACCTGTGGTTTGATTATGGGTGGCGAGTACGAATCTCCACCCGATGTATACCCCTTGTAGCATTTGTCTATCCCACATACTAGCCCGAATGCAACAACAACTTGTGAGAGACGAGCACTGCTTGTGGTGGTGCCAATCTCTGCGTGATCATACTCGTAGTAATGACCGTTGCCTTGATCATCGTAAGATACAGGTCCCTGCTGTATGTTGCCAAGTGTCAGGCCAGAAGCCTGTATGGGTTTTGGATAGATGGACCAGCAATTCTGGGTCCATGATACCAGAATACCAAAGTCGAAAGCGTCGCCCGGATAATATGTACCGTCGGGATTTTGTCTTGTAAATGTCTGGCCCTTTATTGTAATCTTGGAAGCATGTCGAAAGATATGGACATAGACATGACATGAAGGATCGACATACCCATTTACATTTGATATCGATACGAAATAAGCAATAACTAGTAAAATTATAATTGATATTGCGGTCTTCTTTTTTTGCATCTGTTTAAAAGATTTAGAATTTTAAAAACCACTATCAGTAAAGTGAAAATTCAAAGATCGAACCGTTTGATGTGACAAGCTGCATCTTGGTGCCTGATTTGTTGGCATCAATTACAACTGGTTCCCTCACAGGCAGAGATTGTGTTCTGGCGCCGTTGATGTATGATATTGTATATGGTACCTTGATTCCATCTACCATTATACTATCTATCTGCAGATTTGTCATCCCATAGTTTACAACCTCCACCTCCGCACCTGTAGACGTGTTCCTTCCTGCGACAAATGATAAACTCTCTGACATTTTGTTCTGGGAGGAGGTCAGCATTTGTGAAGCGCTTTGCTGCTGTTTGCCAAACTGATTTGTAGACGCAGCAATGACTAATCCAGCAATTGCCAAAGTAACTGCAAACATCAGTGCTGCTGAATATATTTCCGATATGGCCTTTCTTTTCATTGTACCATTAAGGTTTGATAGAATTAAAGCACTTGAACAAACCTACAATTTACGAAAATCCTACACCTGTGCAAAAATACCACCAAATACATATAAGAATTCAGTGGCCTTTTTGCACAAGACATTCCTGTCTCCAGCCTACATTTTGTTTCCACTATTCTCCTCTGTACGAGATTATCGGCAACAAAATTAGGTGGCATGGATGTCTTTTGCCATAGTTAAACATCTGTCTAATGAGCAAAATCAGTGATTACTCGCGATATCTCAGTTGGTCCTATGCCAATTGCTGTGGAAACGGCACTGTATTCGTCTTGTGTGAACTTTGATACGACGTCAGAAATTTCCGGAATTCCAAGTATTTGCTGCACCTTTTGCTTTAGTTCTAAGAATTCATCCTCTGAATACCACAAAAGGGCGTATATGTCCGAGATGTCCTTTATGCGCTTGTCATCTTTGTTTCTTGAAGGTACAGATTTTAGCTTTGTAGCAATCAGGATTTCAGGCGTTGGTAGCCTGAATTTGCCTCCAAATTCACTCAGAGAAGTGAATTTTTGTCCTACAAAAACATGAGAGAGAAGGGACTCATCAAGAAGTGGGAATCCTACAATCTTTTGTGCAGCTTTGTGTATATTGTCCACCATTGGATCCACATACAGTTGGAACATTTCATATGAAGGCTTTTTTCTAGATTCTACTTCGCTGAGTTCCTTCTTTGTATTTATGTCATAATATTTTACAAATCTTGAACCCAATCCATTAAATCCTCTAGCTTTCAGAATTTTTATCGACTGAGCAAATGCAGATTTTTCTAGCTCGGTTGAAGACCAGTTTGGATCTATATGAAATCCAAGATCTATATCTCGTGAACCGAGATAATTTCTTCCGTTGGTTTTGTTAAATTTTGCATTTACTGTAAGATAGACTGCCCAGCCACCAAGAAGACAGACTGGTTCCTTCATTTGTGAAAATACTGCTGTCAGATGTCCCTGTGATATCTCTGTTTCATAGTTTTGATACAGAATTCTTCTCCTCCTTTTCCAGCAGCTTTTCTGCTGCTTCCACCGCTACTAGTCCTTCCGTTAAGAGATCCACTATCAGTTGTGGCATAGATACTAAGGTTAATCCATTTTTAACAAATGAATTGTAAAAGACATGCTTGTCTGTCATAAGTATTCTCACATTTCCTTTTCCAACCAGTCCTTTTTCTGAAAGGATGTCATGCCATTTCTTCAGATCCTTTGGATCTATGTAAAAGTCCACTCGTGATGGAAACAGATAACCTTGAACTAAATTTTCTGCAGAGTATGTAGTAAGCGCATACTTCATCTCGATCTTACTGAGCATATCAAGTGGGTCTCTTACCATATACTCTCTGTTTTTTGGCATTATCTTCCAGTCTTTCCATAGCAAAAAGAGCTCTTTGTATTTTCTTACTGTGGTACCTTCAATCAATTTTCTTTTTTCCAAGCCTTTTAGAGTATCATGAACCCAAGAAAACGCACCGTCTACCAGTTTTGCAAGTTTGTACTGTGTGAGTTCTCCATTTGGATGATTTAGTAGTACCCGTAGTACTCTTTCCCTGATGTGGCCTCTTTTTTCCTTAATTTCCATGCCTATCGGTTTCCTTCATATATACAGTTAATTACCGATATATCGGTAACTATCTGAGTATTTAAGGTTAACCGATAAATCACAGAATATCTTCGCAAGTCATTGCTAATGGAATGATCTAATTAGCATCTTTCAGTTGCCTGTTACCTGTGTGCTTGTAACAAAAGTCGAGCCATCATTTGCTATGGCACTTATCCTAACTGTGTAGATGCCGCCATATGTGGAAGCTGCATTTAGTATTCCTTTTTGTTCCATGATGGTTCCAGGATTTACTGTGGTTTCATTTTGAGGTAGATTGTATGTCATACCATTTATGATAACTGCGACGTTTGTTTTTACAAATTGTTTACTTCCGGTATTCTGTAATGTAACATCATACCACGTCAATGTACCTGATTGTATACTTGTAAGTGATGCACTGTTGATAGAATACTGTACATTTGATGAAAGAATGTTGTTAGAGTTTACCATAAAATTATAGATAAGCGCTCCCAGTCCTCCTGCTACAAGCACAAGCAAAGATACTGCATATGCAGAATGAATTGCGCGTCTGTTCATGGTAACAAAACTTGTTGGAGTTTTAAAGACTCGGGTGTTTTTCCCTCTTTGGTTGTTTTAAAAATACTGGATCGTTGCGAACTAGTTTTCCTGTGTTATCATAAACACATATGTAGTAAAGTGTCTGCCCATGTGACTCTGATCTCTGTTTGAGTCGTACAACATGATTTTGTGTTTCAAACTTTTGTCCGATACCAAGAGCGATTATCTTTTTGGCAAGTACGTCCTCTTGAATCCCTACAAGATAAGATATCTGGCAGAAATACTTGTAGTATTTGTTCTTAAGCTGCATTGTAATTCTGTGGAGATGTGCCAAACATCTCAAGCTCTTCTTTTGAAGGTGTGATGTATGTTCGCAGTCTATAGTCCCGAGTCAGAATCAGAGCTTCACCTGGATTAAATGATAGTACCATGTCTTTTTCTTGGGGTGAGAGCTGCAATGACCTGACTAGCTCATCTGATGCAATCTCGTTGTTTCTTAAAATAATCTTGGTCTCTGAATTGTCAAAGAATGCGCGTCCTGCCTCTGTCTTTGTTACGTCTTCTACCCTCTGGGAGATGAACATGAAGATGACGTTCTTTTTTCTCCCCATACGTGCAAGCAGGTCAACAAACTTGGCAGCGCTTGCAAACCTGAATATGAGGTGGCCCTCGTCGATTAGCAGTATCTTTGGAGTATCTACAGGCACGGAACCTATCTTTTTCCAGAGTTTGGCTAGTGCCAAAAAGCTGACCTTTGCCACATAGTCCTCGGCATATGTTCCCTTTAGAGATATGATTGTCTGGTCAGATACCCTAGGCTCGCCTCGAAACAGCGTTGCCATGGGTCCTGTTACGAGGTTTACCAGGTATTTCTTTTCTTCGTCTGAGAGTTTGTCATAAAACGCGTCAAGACTCTTGACACCATCACATTTTGCAAGAAAAGAGTTTACAACAAGTAGCGGAGCTTGGGCAATCTCGCAAAGTACGTTTACAGCATCACTTGGCTTGTCAAACATCTTGAAGGGATCAAATCCAAGCTCCTCTCCTCCTGTTATTCTTATAGGTTCTATCTTGAGATACCTTGCAATCTTTTCATACTCTCCCTCCGGGTCTACGATAAAAGTAAGTGCTGTTGGATATTTTTCCATAAGTCTTTTTAAGATAAGTTTAGCAGTAACTGATTTGCCAGCACCAGAGCTTGCAAGAATTAAGATGTTGTAATTTGCACGCATTGAATAATTGTATATGATTGGAGCTCCAGTGTTGTAGTTGATACCGACTGTAATTCCATTTGGTACCTCCAGCATGTCTGAGCTTACAAATGGATAAAAGACATCGCATGAGCCAAGCTCGACGTACAGCTTTTTGCCCCATCCTTCTAACATCTTGGCTTGATTTGCTGGCGTATTGTCAAAATGTGAAAGCGATATGCGGGTGATCTTTACAAATTTTTTTGCTGCATTCTTTAACGATTTTATGTTATTTGCGTAAACTATCGCGTTGGCAGTGACCATGAATAGTTTAGTGTTGTTCTTCTCTAATTCTGATACTGTCTGAAGGCCAATCTGGATCTGATTGACTATTTTTGAATTGGTGCTCTGCGTAGACCTCATCAGGTGGATCTTTTTTCGTAGTTTGGATACTGCCTTATCCTGTTCTATTGGAGTAAATTCCAAAATTATTCTATCACATGCAGAAAGAAGAGAATAGACCCAAGCAGGAGAGAGTGAGGAAGATGGAGAGTAAAGTGTATAGCATTTGGCCAGTCTATCATCTTGTAAAAGTACGTGTTTCCAGTACTCTTTTTTTACCTCAAACTTGGGCGGGCTTGGTACAAAAAAATAATCAAATCCCTGGCTCTCAAGGGTACCATCAAGCGGTTCCGCACTTGACATGAACGTTCGTAGAATCTGAAGATGCCTTACTTCGTTTCCCATATCTACACTCAGTGGCTCCTTTGTTATCGTAATGCGCAGATGTTCCTGAATTGATGATAACAAGTAATAGAAATGGGATAAAACAATTGCCTGCTTTTGTGCAGGCAGAGTGAAAAAGTTGGTGGGCTTGACCTCGTAGGTGTAGATTGTCTTTGCCTTGATCTTTTTCACGCACTTGAAAGAAAATTTATTTTTAAGGACAGATGCGATTTGGTATCATTCCGGTGTCATCAATACCATCATAGCTCAAGCACATCCTCTCCGGACTTTGCTGTCTGCTTCTTTACGGCTGGATTTATCTTGTCGACGTTTTCAAGCAGCAAGGATATCTTGTCAAACTGGAAGATCTCCCGGTACTGTTCAAGCTCGCTCTTTGACCTCAGCAAGAGCCCCCTCTTTTTTGTAGGCGAGCCTCTCTCATCGACCGGATTGAGATCTACTGCAAGCCTTGGTGGAATACCCTTGTATTCGGGCATCTTGAGCACAAAGACTCCTGGAATCGATGTCTTGAGCCTGCCCCAGTCAGGACCGGTCTTAAGAAATGAGGAGATCTTGTCTTCGGACATCTGTGATAGAGTATTTTCACTGATCTAATTAAGGGTAGTTGGCTTGCGCTTTGTAACGAAAATCTGGCACCAACAGCAGATATTCTTTTTAGCAGGGTTGCTCTAATACAATGAGATAAACATGTCATCAACCTTAGATTTTGATGAATTATGTCACTCGATTCTGGGCATCAATAGGAATATCCAATCTGTTGCGGTCATCAACAAACTTGGCAGAGCCGTTGAAAAGATCAACCGAGCTGGGAATGTCAAAGAGATATCAGAAGAAAAGAATCAGATGCTTTTCATGCAGTGCATATTGGAAATCTCAATGGGAAAAGACTTTGACGAGGAGTATGGTCAAGTCAATTATCACCTCTCTGGTAGAGAGAACCTGACGATGCTCACATTTCCAATAAGTGATCATGTAGTACTTGTAACAAGCGAGAAGAACATCAGTCCAATATCACTTGCAAGACAGATTACAAAAGCAGTCTCCCATTGTAGAAAGATGATGAATGTAATGGTTAAACAACAAGGTTGAGTGCTATGAACATCTATGATATGAAATCAATCCGTTGTTGCAAGTGTGACAAGTTCATAGGCGAAGTTGATTATGATGCAGTAATTACATTTCCAAAATGTGGACGTTGTGCCAACCCCTTCCCAGAAGGCGATGATAAAGTACTCTACATAGTAAATAAATTCAATAAAAATCCGTAAGTTTACCAGTTTTCAGAAGTCCGATGAAACTTTTAATCTCATCAATTACCAGCGGCTATACTCAGAGATTCTCTTAATCCTTTGAACCTGTTCCGTATTGTAACCTCAGTTACTCCGGCAGCCGGCGCAATGACTTTTTGTGTTGTCTCGTTCCCACTCATTACACATGAGAGATACAGCGCTGCTGCCGCAAGCCCCATGGGATCTTTGCCAGCACTTAGCTCCATCTTTGCTGCATCATTTAAAATCGCAAGAGCTCCGCGTTTTATTTTCTCGTTTAGATTGCAGTTGTTAGCTATTCTAGACACACATTTTATCGGGTCTGCAACCGGCATGGTTAGGCCCAGTCCCAGAAGAAGCAACCTGTAAC
The DNA here is from genome assembly GCA_028867785.1 of Nitrososphaerota archaeon. Taxonomy (GTDB): domain Archaea; phylum Thermoproteota; class Nitrososphaeria; order Nitrososphaerales; family Nitrosopumilaceae; genus Nitrosotalea. Next base: position 9,118 of record JAGWFS010000018.1, on the reverse strand, counting down.
ATCTTGAGACCTCTTTTCTTCCAATGTTGATTCCGTTTGCCACCTCGGCCAGGGTCCGGGGGGTCTCACTATCCCTGCAGGCTGCATAAAGTGTCGCAGCCACGATTCCAGCTATGGACCTTCCTCTCACCGCTTCACTGATTATAGCTTTTCTGTAAATATAGGCTGCCTTTTCTTTGACCGCATCTGACAAGGCAAGCTTGTCTCTGAGCTTGTCAAGCTCGGCAAATGCTTGTCTCAAGTTTCTGTCCAAGGATTCATGAACTTGGCTTCTACGGTCCCAGGTTCTTAGGTGGTTCATCCTGCTTTTCATCAGGAAAGATAATGGCCTTCCGCTTGCATCCGTGTTTTCATGACCAATTACGGTAGCAAGTCCCATATCATGCACCGCAAGCGAGATTGGTGAGCCTGTCCTGCTCTTGTCATCGTACTCTTCTTTTGAAAACGCGCGCCACTCAGAACCTGTATACTCGCCACGCTCACATATGACAAAACCGCATCCTTGGCAAAACCTCTCGCCAATACTACCATCAGTTATCACCAAATCTTTCCCACAGTAAGGACAGATACTTTCGGTGTCTGAAGTCTGCATACCGTTCAAGGTGCGGCAGATACTACGTCATTTACCAATAAGAACCATATCGTATCCGTACAAATCTGCGTATATCCTAGTGCATGACCGCGAGGTTTCTTGGTAAAGAACTCTTGGTTGATCCTTATCGTATGGTATAACAGCGGGATTGGCTCAGATCTTGATTCCTATGACCACAAGTTCGCCTTTACGCGAGGCAAAGATATTTGCTAGTCTTGCTTGCAAACCATATTTTTTCTTGCGCAGTTTGAGTGCCCGTTCTGATTCAGCTTTGTCTGCAAAATATGCCTCTCCCTCAACCCAATCCCCTTTAGGTTCGCCTCTGAAGCCACATGGAACAATGCGAACATCCTTGTTGTTTTGCAAGCGCTTGACCTTGCCAGTAGTGGATGTAGTAACAACGTAAATGGTTCTGTCTGTCAAAACAAACCAGACAGGGGTCTTTACTGTCTGTCCACTCTTCCTATAAGTTTCGAGATTGATGCATTTTTGGTCAAGAAACGGAGCTAGTTTATCCGATGACATATTCTTTAAACACTCTAGAAATCACTCCGATATCATTTTAACTGGCAATACGGCCAGACTCATTAACACTTTGATACCTTGCTGTACTCTGGAAATTAGAGATACGGTATATATTGAAAAAATTATCCTGCCTGTTATGATAGTACATGATCAAACCAATCTCCGCCCTTTATGGGTGGTTCAACAAAGACATTACCGTAATATGCAAGGATGGAACCCGATGCACAGGGAAGATGACGGAGGTTGATGAGTACATGAACATCGTTCTGCAGGATTATTTGCTAGATAGGGAGGGAGATTTTGACGAAGGAAATTTTTTGATTATCCGAGGCGTATACATTGCCATTGTAAGATTAGATCTGGATAAAAAAGATCGTGCCTGAAATTCATGTTTTCTGATACCTCCTTCCAGATTTTTTATCTAGAAATTGGAGTTTGCATTGAGGATTATGATAATGCCGTATAACAAAGCTTACGTCAAATTCAGTTAATAGATTCTTACAATCTGGGCAATTAATTTGAGACAGGAACTGTACCGGATATTTGCTGTTTATTTTTGTTGATAATTTACACTGACTGCCCTTGGCGATACGGAAGTTACAGCGTATAAGCGTACTCAACCTGCGTAGAGTTTGCAATAATCTCGGGTAGTCTTTGTACCATTTGTCTTGTCTGTCTTAGCTCCTGCATCCTCTTCTCGTCTTTTATTGCTTCAGCAAGTATCATTTCGTGTCTTATATGACATAATGACCACTCTAGCTGCTGCTCAACTTCGTATTTCAATTTCTCTGGATCCTCATATACAGTCCATATCCTGTTCACTAACCCTTCTGCTTTGCAACAAAGCCTGCAGATTGGAATTATGGGACAAAAGATGCTCCTGCCGCCCAATGCCAAGTTCCTGTTTTCACCGCAGCGTGGACAGACATCTTCTCCGTAATCAAGAAAATCCGCAGGATCGGTCATCTCAACTTCTCCTCAGCCTTCCCCCTTTTGTGTACTATTTATTCTGTTCTAATGCAAGTTCTGATCGGTAGCAACCTTTGCAAAAAAAGATGGAAAAAGGAAGATCAATTTTCTCTGGGTAAAAATGACCATGTGTCCAGTAGAGTCTTGCTCATATTTTGGAAAGCTCTGGAATTTTCGTTCATGGACTTGATATTTTGTGTTGTTACCCTGATGCCTTCAAGTGCAACTCGAGTCTGCATCTCGTAGGTCTTTATGCCAATCTCCACTAGGTTATTTCCAGCCTTTAGCGCAGTATCACCTACTTGCGGATAAAACGGTGACTTGCTTGCAAGTTCCTCCTGAAAAGAAATTGATGCCTCAAAAGCCTTTCTGCAAGTCTCTGCGCAGTCATTTTGCAGATTTGCAATGGATTGCTGGAATTCGGAAGATGTTTTGCGTGTCTCGTCAAATAACCTTTCCAGAGCCTGTCGGCAGGTGGAGAATATGTCCTTGGTTTCCTGAGATGTCTGCCTTACTGGGATCTCCTTTCGTTCCTGTATTTGCGGTTTGGTTGTTGTGTCTTTTGATTCCGGTGGTGCCTGCTTGCTCACAATCAAGTGATCTCTTTGCATGATTTAAATAGATTGATGATTGTTCACCAAAAATTGAAGGGTTGCATTGAAAATTTCAAACGATCTGTAAAGCCTAAATACGATCAATCGATCTACCGATCAAAGTCAGGGGGTCGCGATCGCGTCAACTCCCCAAGACAAGACGCGATGTAATCAGTTCCATGACCCCTTGACTGATTATTCCATGATAAGATCAACCAGAATATAACAATTAAGATTCTTGCTTGCATAATCTTGGATCAATTCTTTTTACTTGGTAAAATTAATTTCAAGAATTTTATTCAACATATGAATAATATTTTTTTAATATTTCAAAGACCTCTGGTATCTCATACGCTTTTTTTTCAAGACACTGATCAAGCAGCTTGATTCTCTTTTGCATGTCACTGACAAGTTCTACTCCAAGCAGTTCTGCAACGTGATTCAATCTCTTGCTTTTCTTGACAAGTTCTTCTACATCATCTAATCCAAAGCTGTCTGTTCTTCTGTCATAACTGAAAAGATCCGTACTTGTGATACCATCTTCGGTCGGATTTATCTCAGTCAGAGATCTTATCCTGCGTATTGCCTTGCCGTCAGGACCCTTGAGCCTTGTGGAATGAGCTGCAAACCAGAGCAGCATCTGCTGCGACGGTTTTATGTTAATTGGCTCTGCAGCAAGTCTTGTCAGTGCAGATTTTATGTCAGAACCATGTATTGAGCTTAAACCTCCATGGCCGGTAGCAGCACTCTGAAACATCTCGTTTGCTTCTTCGCCCCTGACTTCACCTACGATGACAAAGTCCGGCCTCATCCTAAGTGATGCCTTGATTAGTTCCATGACGCCAATATCGTTATCAGACCTGATGAGCGGGCTTGTCCTGGTCTTCAATGATACAACGCGTTTGTGAGGTATTTGTAGTTCTGGTGTCTCTTCTATGGTAAGTATTCGCCATCGTGGGTTTGCCATGGTCATAAGCGAGTTGATCAGAGTAGTCTTGCCAGAGCCCGTCTCGCCTACTATAAGACCAAAGGCCTTGGCGTCAATTAGCATCCAAACGTATGCTGCCATAAGTCTTGATATGGTTCCAAACTGCAAGAGATGCGTAATGGTATAAGGTCTTGATGGAAACTTGCGTATTGTCACGGTAGGGCCATTAAGTGATACCTCGTTGCTAAAAGTGACAGTTATTCTGTGCTTTGCCTTTGTGGTACCGTCCATAATCGGCTTTGATATGTTTACAGATTTTCCAGTCTTTTGCATAAGCCTTGACACGTACGAGTTCATCTCGTCAGATTTTCCTATGACGATATTGGTATCAAGTATGTGGGATTCAGAGTGCCTGCGGTGAATTACGCCAACGTCTCTATCAAATCTTTCAGCAAGAATTTCTTCGACATCATCATCATGTATCAGAACATCAAAGATGCCGTAGCCAATGACTTCCCGTATGATGTAGTACCTTAGTCGGTCAAAAAATTTGGAGACCTTTTCTACCTGTCCTGTGTCTCGCGCCTCTTTCCAAATGTGAGTTTCAAGATGATGGATCTTCTCTTCGTCGGTTTCCAGTTTGTCAATGAACGGAAGAGAGTTCATCAAGTGTTCAGTAATGGTGCCATAGATCTCGTATTCTTCCTGTGAAAGTGGTGGTTCTTTTATCAGGTACTGACCTGTGGAGGTGATGTAGACCTTGGCCTCTCCTATATCATAATGGTCAATGACTTGGACCTGGCCAATATCTGCATCAAGAGCGGTGAACTTGAAGACCACTGGTTTAGAGAATGAATTCTATTAAAAGAGATGTCAAGCGGGGTGCTGGGAAGGAGGGGATGCCAAGATAACTGTAAAATTTTACAGTTATCTTGACGCCCCCCCAGTAGTTAGTCATCTCATTCTTGATGACGTGTCAGTGTCATGCGATGATTCTATCATCTTACTAGTAAGAAACCGCTTGTTAGATTGCCATGCCATAATATGTGCAAGACCAAAAACTGATGAAATGATACTCATGAATACCATATCGAATTGAAACTTGAGCATGTAGCTTGATGAAATAATCAATCCAATCTCAGCCAATGCCTGCAAGGCGATTGATCTTCTTGTGCCAAATCTTCTGACAAGGAACCTAAACAGAAAGTTTGTCTCATATTTTATAAAATCATTACATGATATGGTAATTTTCGCATCTAGGATAAACGAGAATGACCAAAATGAGAAAAATGAGAGTTGGACCCACCATGGGAGTTGCAGGCCAGTTAGCACAAGTACCATTGGAGAAAGATATAGTGGTGTCCCTAGCTTTTTTTTAGTTCCAGCTTGATTGCACCTGATACAATTACTCCAAGTGCAACCACTGTTCCTATGAATTGACCTGCTCCAACTACCCTGTGCAGTAGATCTGATGGAATAAGTTGTGCAGTACTGGTAGTACTTCCAGTGTTTATCTGACCTGATAGTATATCGCAGTTGCATATGAAATTGGCTGCAGTTGGTGCAACCAGTACCAAGAGCAAGCCTGCAACACCGGCTACAATCATTTTGGTATATTTGCTGCCAAGACTTACTTCTTCTCCAGACAAGTGGTCGAACATGTCACATAAAATAATAAATTATTTAAGCGAAATTTTCCTGCGGAGTTCTTACGTCGATTACCTCAGAGAATACAGGCTCTTTCTGTTCGTCAACATATACTGTGATCTTCTTTTGTCCTGATACCTTTGGTACAATTATTGTTTCAAGTTCGCCGTTGATATCAGTTGTCAGAGAGTCCGTGTAGAGATCGTCCAGATAAACTTTGGATTTTTTGTTTGCAAGTGCTTGACCTGTTGTGCCTACTAGCTTGATCTTGAACCTAAACGGTTTTAAAAGGTCTGATGATATAATGGTCCTTATCTTGTTTTCTAGAGTCTCTGTAATGAATGGGTCTGAGAGGCCAAGTTTTTTGCTTGATGTTACAAGCCGCCTGCTCTTTGGTTTTTTTATTTTAGGTTCTGTTTTTTGTATGCTGCGTCTGCCAACAAGAAATAGAATGACTGATGCAATCATCTCTTCTGAAGAGCCCACCTTTGGTTTTACAAATGTAAGAAATGCCCCAAAGCAGATTGGAATTGCAGAGACCAGACCATGTGTGCCTGAAAATAGCGCATAGGATATCATTCCTGATATACCTAAAATGAAAAATTGTTTCATCGATATCCTGCCAAATACTGGAAAAGAAAGAACGGGCTCATTTAACGCACTGACATCTTCAAACCAGAGCATCTCGGTCTTTCTTAACATTATACCTCAACAAAAAATAAGATAAAAGGAACTTTTTCTATGGAGCAAACAGAGTTCCTATCTTTGATGTAATGGAGCCATCATCTGCAGTGGCCTTGACTATAACAGGTATCTGCGTACCTGATGCTGGATTTGCCGGATTTGGCACCACTATACCTGAGTAGCTTGCTGTCTGTCCAGGTTTTATCGATGCTGGACTGAGGTTGTAAGGTACAGAAGCTGCGATTTGAACAGTCACACCGTTTAGTACCTTGCTCCCATCGTTTTTCACGTCTACCGAGGCATAGTAGGTACCATCAAATGTCTTTGTAAATTCGCTGTGTGCAATTTCAAGTGATGCACTTTGGGTCAGAGAGTGTACTCCGCCGTTGACAGCAAATGCCACGACTGCAACAATTGCTATTACGACTCCTATAATCAACGCTATCTCCATCGACTGCGACATGGCCTTCCTTGATCGAGGTTGGTACATCACACCAAGACACTGATTTGTTTTTAAGGTCAAGGCTAGTTGCCTTTTTTACTATTGTATCATTGTATCACGTGAACTTCAATGGTATCATTTTTGGTTTGATAGTATCATTTTGGATCTCGCTTGCTCTAAATAATTTTGCAGTCTTTGCAATTGCTTCTGTCTCTTTGGTACTAGTACTGGCACTTCAAAAGCCTGCAAAATTTGATTTTAAGAAAATACTTGGCAGGGTCAGAAAGATACATCTGCAAAAGCTGGCAGCACTTGATGTAAAAAGACCAACCCTAAAGGTATTTCCCATATCAGACGGGCTGCCAGTGGCATTATCAAAACCAATACTTGATACTAAAATATTTCAGAGATTGCAAACAATTCTTGAAGGTACCATTGAAGGAAAAATAATGATGGCGGGAAGGCCTGCCAATCCTGGTACCATGGTAAAAAAGAGCATCTCTCTTTCCTTGTTATTTGTATTTATCACGTTTCCAATTGCAATCATACTTGGAATATTTGTAAATACCATCTTTTTTGCCTTGGCAGCAGGTCCGATTGGGATTGCTTTCTATCCTGGTATCACACTGAATCTTGCCAAATCAAAAAGAGAGACAGAGATCAACCATGAACTTGCATACTTTGTTAGATACGCTGGAATAATGCAGAGTGTAGAGAAGAGCCTCTACGATTCACTAATTGGTGTAATAGGGTACGGCCTCTTTGATATCATCGAGACTGACGGCAAGATGGTGTATCGAAATGTCACCATGTTTGCAATGGACATATTTGAGGCGCTAAACGAGATTGCCTTGAATCACCCAAATCGTGCATTTCGGTCGTTTCTCCTAAGTTACGTCGCAACAGCACAGACAGGAGGAGATCTTGTAAATCTTGTCGAAGGCGAGGCAGACTCTTTTTTTGAGTCTCTAAAATATACCATCAAAAGATACGTAGAGACCTCGTCAACTTTTGGCGAGATTTTACTTATCATACTGCTCATCATGCCGACATTTCTGATAGCTACATCATTTCTACTTCCTGGTAGCTCCGTGATCTTGCTGGTACTGATAGGAGTGGTAGGAATTCCAATGATAAGCCTTGGTCTTGTAATCATGATTGATACATCCCAGCCGCGCAATCAAAACAAGGTTATAGTAAGCAGGCTGGCTTTTCTTGTTGGAATAATTATCGGAATCATTGGTATCATATCACAACAGCACCCATGGTTTATCATAACATCAGGTGTGTTAGGCTTTGCACTGACCAATTCACTTTATACCATACCACAGTTCACGCAAATAAAAAATTTGGAAAATGCGATGCCAGAGTTTCTCAGAGATGTCACAGAGTACAGAAAGATTGGATATGATATGACAATATCGTTGTTTCAACTTTTTGGAAAGCGAAGATACAATGATACCTTTGACAAGTTATTTGGTACAATATTTTCCAAGTTAAAGTCAGGACAGACTCTGTCTTCCATAACACTTGGGGAGAACCGTTCCTGGATGACAAGATTGATAATTTTCATTTTAGGAAAACTTGCGGATACTGGAGGAGGAACGCCATTAACACTTGAACATCTGACAAGATTTGTATCAGATGTAATCATCACAAAAAGAGAGACGGTGTCGGCTCTTAGGATGCAGATGTTTCTTGTATACATTGGTCCTGTTCTGATGGTCTGGGTTGCCAAGGTTTCAACATCGCTTCTTGCCAAGATGGGCTCGAACCCAGCATTTTTTACAACTTCGGGAATAGGAAATACCTTTTCCATAACGCCTGACTTTACAGACGCAATAAACATAGTGATCGCTATTTCATCTATTGCGATGGGATTTGTCTTCACGAAAATCAGCATGTTCACGCTAAAGGATACAAGAAATGTCGCAATTACATCAGCAATAGTACTTGCTGCGATTTTCCTCTATCCGTATCTTCCTTCAATTTTTTAGTTGCGTACAAATAATGAGATTTTCTGATGCAAAATTCTGCTGTTCAATTCAGGGTAGTCAAATCAACAAATAAGATTGGAAATTTGATCAAACCATCCTAAAAATAAATGGCTCAAATTAGACATAATTTCAAGACAGGTTTTTAATAGGTGCCTCTCTTGTCTGGTTTGAATTGAAACGTAGATACGCCATCCTAATCATCATCGCTATAGTTGTTCCCATAGCAGGTGTATACGGATACTACAACTATTTTGGACCACAAACTGTTATACAGACTAACTCTGGTCCAAATTGCAGACAGGGTAATGTTTTAGACGGTGCAGATAGGCAAGCAAGGTTTCTTGTTTTATCCACTTGCGAAAAAGCTGTAGGGGTAGTACATGATATGAGCGGACAGAGACAGGCTGATGATGGAGATTACCAGTTCAACATTGACGTGGATGAACCATATAAGAGGCTGTTAAATGACGACAACATCAAACAAGTAAATGGAATGCTGGTAGTTGAGATCGTACCAAAGGATCAAAACAACCCGGATGTTACAATCCCAAAGAACGGCGATAGAATCGAGGTTTATGGCGCATGGGTTACCGACAGACCTCATGGTTGGAACGAGATTCATCCAGCCTGGAAGATCACAGTCATAAAATAAACCTCTCCAAAAGTGAAGATGTATGTTTGAATTAATCGTATTTTTCACATCATTCAAGTACATCTTTGTGGAAGGCGGAGAGCAAGTTC
>JAGWFS010000189.1:267-699 GCA_028867785.1 Nitrososphaerota archaeon | reverse complement strand
GTAAGCCTGAATTTTATCTTGTTGTCTTCGATGATCGATTCGAGAAGCGACTTGTTATACATCCACTCAAGATACGGCCTCATTCGCAGGTAATTCATGTTGACCTTTTCTGAAAGTGCAGTCTTTCCGATTAGACTGCTCTCGGCTATTGCCTTCATTATAGAATTCAAGTATTTCATATTGAGATTATATTCTACTGATGATCCGATTTTTGTTGGCTTTTTTGTTTTATCTAATAGACGATCACTTGTCGAAAAAACAATCTCAGGTAAATTTGGAAAGAGATGTTCTGTTGTAAAATCATGGTATGCAAATCTCTGTCTTGCGTGATAAATACCAGACTGGATATTGGTTGTAATATGATACACTGCAGGTATTGCAGCAAGCGATAAAATGATGATCACTATCTTCATCAAGTTTGATAGATCAATC
>JAGWFS010000189.1:0-257 GCA_028867785.1 Nitrososphaerota archaeon | reverse complement strand
CATGGTTTTGTCTGGCATCGGTATACCGTTCTTTTGTGTTGCTTGCAATTGATTGCTCATGATACCAAATCTTCCTATGACATTTCAGTATTCACCATTCATAGTTACTGAAATAAAAGAATTGCGTAGATTTGCAACTACTGATTACATTTTTCCAGATTGATGCTAGCTATAATTTATCAATATATTATCATAGAAAAAGATTGTGCCACAACATGGTTTCAAGACACTGACCATACACGAAAATGTTGCAAACA
>JAGWFS010000188.1 GCA_028867785.1 Nitrososphaerota archaeon | reverse complement strand
CAAGAGTCTTTACTGAATCTGCATTTACGCCATATTTTTGAATTATTCCAGATATTGCTAACGGTACTGCCTCTTTCTCAGTGGGAAGCCTTCTTTTCATCAAGCCAATTCCGGGATTCATGAATTGACTAATTCGTAGAAGTATAATAATTGTTAGTCTCTAATGGAAATCCTATTTTTAATAAAGTCAAGAATTTTGCAAAATCTATGAAGAATTATGGTTATCTATCCAATACAAGCATCAAAGTTACTGAAAATGCATAATCTGATATTTATGAGAATAAAAGATGTTCTCCAATTCAAAAACCAAAAGCTAAAGATTAGCAAACAAAATTCTATATACAACAGTTAAAGGTATTTTTTAACATGTATCCATCAAACAGGTTTCATGCATTATCTCTATCGAGAACTAGAAAGATCATACAAGCGTCGTCTTTTCTAGCTACATGCGGTACAATGATAATGCTACTAGGTGGAATCTGGGATTCAGTATCACATGAATTCAAAATTCCAGAAACATTCTGGACTATTCAACACGTAACAATCTATTCTGGCGCATCCTTGATAGCTTGTTCCGCTATTGCCGCAATACTGGTTTTGAACCATTGTGAAGATAAATCGATGAAAAAAGGAATAATGATGATCTTATTGGGTGCTATGCTGCAAGTAGTAGGTGGTTACGCCGATTACAATTTTCATGAGATTTA
>JAGWFS010000187.1 GCA_028867785.1 Nitrososphaerota archaeon | reverse complement strand
TCTACATTCAAGTCTAACTTTACTGATGGCGACATAATTCCAATCAATGGATTCGCGTTACCAAATTCAATGACAAACATCTTTTTAGTAAATAACCATGGCAATATACAAAACTCAACTCAAGTAAAGAGTAACAACACTGGCTACTTTAACACCAGTCTAGGTATACCATCTCATGTGATTGGTGGAGCATGGACTCTTTTTGCTATAAATGGTGACAGCAATTTTGCAATGCAATTAATGGTAAATTTTCATGGCTCAAATACGCCGCCATTTCATTCTCCAGGTGGATTTCCACCGCTGAAACAATTCAAGTTGGGAATTAAACCAAGTTATGTTCAATGTAGATCTGATCTTCAATTAATAATAAAATCAGAAGATGGTTCTCCAGCATGTGTCACATCTACTACTGCTCAGAAATTGATTGAGAGAGGATGGACAGCAAATTCTCAAATCACTTATCCTTGCCCAACGACTGATCCAAGTAAGATATCAGTTGATTTCCCTATAAAACTCCCCGACGTACTGCCTAAGGGTTACTCACTGCAAGGTATTGAACAAAATGGTAGGATGCAAATAGACGCATATTATGCGAACAAGCCGCTTTGTTCACCAGATCATAACTTTCAATTTCATGACATACAGCTTATTGTTGGAATCACAAAACAACGGACACCAATTTATGCTCAAGAATATTATCAACTAATTCC
>JAGWFS010000186.1 GCA_028867785.1 Nitrososphaerota archaeon | reverse complement strand
ACAGTTGCTATCGAAATAGCAGATGCCACGTTTACCATTGCATTAATTTTTGTTTTAATACTTATTTTGAGAATTTTTTCTAAGATCATGTGTAACGTGATGTTTATTGTACGGACTGATATTATGTTCACGTGTGTTTGAATTGATCATACACGAAAATTATCATCGCATTTTTATCATGTAACACGCATTGATACCCTAAATGAAGAGTTGAAATTTATTTTTGAACGGTATCCAGTTTTTCTCTAAGTTCTTGCTCTACTTCAACTGCACGTAACTTTGAAACAACTATGTTATGAAGTAATTCAACATCGCGTCTTTTCAATGCACTTTCTTCTAATTTTAGCAATTCTTTTTTTACGTATTGTATATGAGAAATCCCCCACCTGTAGCCATCCTCTTCACTTAATGGTTCTAATTCTTGTCTTTTCACAACATCCCACATTCCTGCAAATGGATAATTGCTTGAAGTATCAGGCATTACTTCCAGTAATCATCCAGGAATTAAAACACTTAGGAATGTTTTTTATTATATCAGACCATTTTGGCCTGTTCTCACGATTTGGACCATAAGCAATCATTAACCTTGCAGTTTTTGAATAACCAGAGAATGCCAATTTGATGCATATGTTTCATATCCTTGAGAAGATGCATGAGCTATACAACATTTTTCGTTTTTGCATTCAGATACCATGTAGCTCTTTTTCTGGCTA
>JAGWFS010000185.1 GCA_028867785.1 Nitrososphaerota archaeon | reverse complement strand
ATTGTGGCAAATCTTGTGACATTATCTGAAAAATAATTTATGGGCTTAATATTGTGTATAATATTCTCCTCATTTATAGAGAGAAAAACTAAAACAGATATTGTTACAGCTAAGGCTAAAACTCCAAACAGTAAAAAATAAAGAGGTTTTAAGAGGATCTCACCTAATTTAATGATAAATCACTCTTTATTGAACTCCACGGACTGAGCATTGATGCAGGAGGTTAACTGTCAGAACTGTTGTGGTGGGCACCGTCTCAATTTTTTTATCTGAATTTAATTCTGTAAAAAATGATTAATGAAGTAATACTAGCTAGTAGCACAGAAATTGCAAATGGAAATTCTGGCGTTGTTTGAAGATTAGTTAAATTGTTATCCGTGATTGTAACAGAAGGCACAGGTCCAGAATTAACCATATATACAACACCTGTAACAGGATTCACAGCCACTCTGTGAATAACCCCGCCTGATAATATTTTATTTATTATGGTATCGTTTGAACCATCTATTATTGATACATAGTGTGATTCCCCATCTTTACTAATTGGACCACCTGCAGCGTAGATCATGTTTTTCTTGTAATCTACTGCTAGAGATTTTTCTGACAGGGTTATGTTTCCGATTATTTCATTATTTGTGCCATTAATTACTGAAATTTTGCCATTATTGAAATTGCCAGCATATATGATATTTGTGAGAGGATTCACTGCTATTGGC
>JAGWFS010000184.1 GCA_028867785.1 Nitrososphaerota archaeon | reverse complement strand
TGACTTTGAGGCAGACGCGATGGGATGGCTACCTGCTGGGTAGCCGCACCAAGGACGGAAATGGTTTTACAGGCCATGGGAGATTACCATGTTGTCATATCTGATTTTCATTGTTGGAATAGCACTCTGGCTATTGGCGTTTCTTATAATGCCCATTATTGCGGTGGCAATCCTGGCTGCATTGTGTGGCATCGCCGCTCTCACATATTTCGAGTCATTACAAATCACCTTGCATAACATTGAAGATCAGCGGCATCGATAATTTTACCGTTGGACATTTAGTAATCCAGAGGCACCTAAGCCGCCCAATAATCCAAGTTGTGCCGGGCTTAAAGTTTGCGCTGTTCCAGTCGCGGTGCCAGATAAAACATTCGGCAATCTATTTTGTATAAATGACCTTCCGAAGAGGTTGCGAATGATGGGGGGAGCTATTAAGGTAGCTGCTGCTGTTCCCAAGCCCACACCCGGATGACCACTCACAATCCCGCCAAGCACCTCACCTCCACCCATCATTCCCCGCAACGCCCCCACGGGCTGAAAGTTTTTTATGCGCTCTACATCTTGAAAAACATCCGGAAAGTCAGTAGCAGCTGTGGCTATCTTGGCCATATTCCCGCTCAAAGGCACCCCATGTTTTTGCATCGCAGATAATGCTTTGGCAGAGATATTGCCCGTATCACCGATCAAGGCATTCCGCACCGTGTGCAATTTCGCCAGGTT
>JAGWFS010000183.1 GCA_028867785.1 Nitrososphaerota archaeon | reverse complement strand
ACGTCTTAGATACGATATGCATCAGAATGTAGCGATAAACTCATTTTTGGTAACAAAGCTAAAAGATGAACACAATTCCTTTACAAAATACGACATCGAGGTCTCAATAGACGAGGTTGAAAGCGAAGAAGACCATACCAAGCTAAAATACAGATTCATTCTGCTCTCAAATCCAACGAATGTAAAAATAAGCATAGATGGATTTACCACGATTTACGGGAATTCTCAGGAAATGACAAAACAGCTTAGCAATGATGAGAAAAACGTTCCAAGAATAGTAAACACGCTATACCAAGAAATTTTTCCATTCCTATACATAACATCAAAGACCATGCAGATACCATGTCCTGCCTACAAGTTGGCAGATATTGTAAAGGCACGGCAGTCTGACGTGATACCTACTTTTGCACAAGCGGAGGAGAATTTCGAGCTTGAACCAACCGAGGATACTAAATCAGTAGAGAGCCCTGTAGAAATTGAGAATCAGGCCGATATTGAAACAGAAATCCCGAAATCTCTAATCCAGGAACAAAAAATAAGCATGGTTTAACAATATGATAGCAGGCATAGCTAGATCTTGTAAAACAGGTCTAACAAAATTTCGATTTTCTCATAGGAGGGGGTTGGCCACGGTTGTCACTACTGCATTAATGTTAACTACCGTCGCAGTCCTAGGCAGTGCACTAGTTACTTGGTCAAATGGCAATCTCAAAGTTTTTGAAA
>JAGWFS010000182.1 GCA_028867785.1 Nitrososphaerota archaeon | reverse complement strand
CTCCAAACACCCGTTGGTTGCACCCGAAAAGAGACTGCTTGCAAGTGGAATTGCAGTTGTAGCCAACAAATTTGAAGTGCCAAGCAAAACAACGCCAGGACAGACCTATACTGTAACATTGGAGCCTGCTCACTGTACCTGTGCAGGTTTCAAGTACAGAAAAACCTGTTCGCATCTAAAGGCCGCAATTGCTGCATCAGGGGAGGCAGTGGCACAATGACCATACAGAAAGCACTAGAGGAGCTTGGTAATCTAGTCAAGCTCTTTTCTAGCCAAGAACTTCCGGAGATGTGCAAGCAGGTCTTTATCCAAAACGTAGGACCGTCAAGAAAGTGGTCCCTTGGAAACAGGCTTGTCATGTTGTTGCATGGTACTGCCGACGCCAGAGGATATAGACAGTGGCAGGAATCTGGACGATATGTCAAGAAAGGTGCAAAAGCATTCTATATCTTGGCACCAATGATGCGACACAAAAAAGTCGTAAACGAAGAAGGCAAGGAAGATGACGTAAAATTTCCTGTCGGATTTATCGGAATACCTGTCTTCCGATATGAGGATACTGATGGAAAATCAGTTGAAGCATACCAGCCAACAAAGCTTCCGCCACTGCTTGATGTAGCAGAAAAGTTTGGAGTCAAGGTGGAATATGGTCCAACTGTATTAGGTGAGGGAGGATCATACAACTTGGTAACAAATGTGATCAAGTTGAGCCAAGAAAATCCTGAC
>JAGWFS010000181.1 GCA_028867785.1 Nitrososphaerota archaeon | reverse complement strand
CGTCAAAAAGACGAACCTGATGAATTTTCAGTCATGTGAGACATGAAAAGGGTAAATACGACAAAACCTCTTGCTCTCACTGATGAGGACCGCAATACTGTGCGGTCTGATGTGGGAAACAAAATGGCAAACATACAAGAACAGAACAAAACTGCCAAGTCAATACTGTCAACAGACCCAGATCTTAGGAGATGGTACGACAACCTTGCACGAGGAAGCCAGCTTACAGCAGACGTAAGACTGCGCAGGCTGGCTCATTTTTGCAGAAAACACAGCATGACACCAACAGATCTTGCCAAGCTTGCAGTCAACGACATCAGGGCTGTAACAGATGTCATAGAAGACCATGTAACATGGATGGAAAAGCAGGGATTTTCACCGGGTTACATCGAGGATACTGTAAAATCTGTCAAGTCATGGCTGAGGCACTTTGAGGTCGAGATAAAAAGGCGAATAAAAATAGCCAACATCGACAGCACGCCAACACTTGAAAACGAACGCGTGCCAAATGCTGAAGAAATCTCAGAGATGCTCAACAGGTCATCGCTTAGGGAATCTGCAATAATATCTCTGATTGCCAAGTCAGGTCTAAGACCGCAGGTGATAGGAAATCACAACGGCACTGATGGATTAAAAATTGGAGACCTGCCTGACCTGATTATAGAAGAAAAAGAGACAAGGTTTGTCCAAGAACCTCCGAGGATTGTAGTCCGAAGAACTCTGTCCA
>JAGWFS010000180.1 GCA_028867785.1 Nitrososphaerota archaeon | reverse complement strand
TGAGATTTCAGGCAAAGTAACCGGTATAGGATACGTCTCAGGCGGAGTACTCAACGCCACAATCATACCACTCAAGGTAGCAGGTGGTGGAGACTCGGTGAGTCTTGATCCCAAGTTGGCAGACATCAAGTATTACAGCAACACCATAAGATATGACAACATCTACAAGAGTGCATGTGTTTTGTCAAGTACAGCATATACTACCGTATCAACAGCAGTTGATGCTGCAGTTACAGCAGGATGTACTGATCAAAATGCAGTGAATGGAACAAAAGCAGCAGCACCAGCAACTACACAAGCAATTGTGTATTGGGATGTAAACACAAACGACAACAACATACTTGACCAGGGTGAACATGCAAACTTGGTAATTCAATACAAGAGTGCAGACAGACCAACCGGTTCTGCATTGACTGTGGAAAGACAGGTGCCAGCAATTACAACAGACATAGTAGACCTAGGGTAAGCAAAAAAACTTACTCAACAGTCCCTCTTTTTTTATTTTTAATAAAACCACCTAGTGATGAACCAGTTGAATGTCAAGTACAAACAACATTTTGTTCAAAAAATTATCCTATTAGTCTAATTTGAACAATCTCCATCCTCTTTTCTTATTTTTTAGATGTTTTTTATGATCTTGTTTCAATATGGCATCATAATACTATTTGTCATACTCATTGCAATACCAACATCACAGGTATTTGCTGACAATTCGATGATACCTTGGAA
>JAGWFS010000017.1 GCA_028867785.1 Nitrososphaerota archaeon | reverse complement strand
CTCCCCACATCTTTTATAGCTACTTTCTTTTTTCTTTTAAATTTTTTAGACAGTCTAACGACTTGACATTTTGTCACTTTTGTTTTATTTCATGTTGTCATCTTGACTTTCTGTATCTCTCAAGCAACATATCTAAAAATCTGCTATTGTCTAACTTTGTATCTATTTTCCTTGCCTCTCCAATTACCTTGCGGAATCTTTGAAAAGTGTCGACCTTTACCGTTACAGTCTTGTACTCTTTTTTTGGCACTATAACACACATACAGGCATACCGCGTAGATAAAGATAACACACAAGTTTACAATTGTCTTTTGGTACTTGTACTAGATACACTTCACTGTTTGATGTTCTTCTCTGAGGAAAAATTTCTACCATGCTCTCTGATGCTTTCTGTTACGTCATATTCAATCTCGTTTCTGATATGGTCAAGCCCAATTTCCTTGATCTCTTTGCCGCTCTCTTCTAGCATTTCATCCAGTATGCCTCTTACCACCTCTTCTCTGAACTCTAAAAGGTCCATGCCAAGGTAAAGTCGTGGCCTTTTCGGCTCCTCGTCATGCCCACTTTGGCAGCAAAGCATTACAAGATATCAAGTCAGAAAATTTAAGCAGGAAAAACTGAAAATTAATGTATTAAAAATAATCTCTTGCTAGTTTCTCAGGTAATTCTTTTCATCTCAATTAGCTACATCTTTTAATAAATCGTGTCACCATTTCTTTTATTGGCTACCCCGAAGCGATGCCCCATCTGCAGAAAAAAATTTACAGAACACTCTGATTTGCAAGATAAAATATGCAAAATAATAACAATAAAGGAATTTGCGGCCTACTGCCCAGGCTTTGATGTACAGTTTAGACCATCATTTAGCTAGGCTGATTAATCCTTATTGTGACAATCTGTCTTTACCAATTGTCATGTAGATTCTAGTGCGCCAATTTATTAAGAAAGAAAGCAAGCTTTTCTCATGGAACGCAGATTAACTTGTGCAAACCACTCAGATGAGGAGATAGTTCTTGATCAAATAGGATGGAACAATTTTAACTGTCCAAAATGCGGCAGTGATTATTCCATTGGGAGAAAGGTAGCAGTACTGGATCCAAAACCAGTATTGAGATCCTGACTTTTTCTACGGCAACCCTTTCAGCGTTTGAATATAATTTCAGGAGAATAAATTTCCACCATGATGGGTCTTACCCATCAAATGCGGTCTACTCTCTCGTCTTGTATAACATATACACAAACTAACAGAAAAAGATACTGCTAATTTTCTTTGATTGACTCTAGGCTCAGATATTCAAGGTTGTACCATTATGTTCCACTGAAGATGTTTTCTAGCTCTTTGTAGGATGCCATGTATCTTTTGCCAAGCTCGGTAGTCATGAAGAGATCGCGGCTTGGGCAAGACAAGTTCGGAACTCTTTTAATCAGTCTGTGATTCTCAAGAAAACCAACGTATTGGACCATCTGCTTTGAGTTGAGGTTGCACCTGTACATGACGTGGGTCTTCAAGGCTCCGTTCTGACACACCTCCAATATTGTCTCGATTATCTCAACCCATCCCCGGTTTCCCCACCCCATCACATTTAGTCTTATGAGATTATCTGGCTCTAACATTGCTTGCAGTCAAGCTCCAAGATATGCCAAGTACGAAATTTTGGCGGCCTGGGTTATCGATAACATGTACGACACTGAAAAGGTGTTATCTATTTTCCTGCACAAATGAATATCCAAGTATTCTACCACTTTTGGAATCTATCTGCACACGTACTGTCTTCTTGTCAGCAAGTCCCACGGACTGGGTAACAATCCAGACACCATCCTTCCAGACGGCGTCTTTTTTTACTATATGAGAATGATACTGTTCAAGAAATTTTTCTGCCAAAAGTATTGCCTCTAGCTTGTCAATTTGCAATAACATCTAGTTTGCCTCTGTATATTTTTTATAAAAATTTAGCGTAAGAATCTCATAGAACAATCTGTACTGTATCATCTTGTTACATGCAGGTGCAAAAATAACTTTGTACAAAAATTATTCAAGCCCTGATCTCTTCTCATATATGTTATCATCTCTAAAAATTCGCTTGTGCACATATTCTACACTTGGCTATTTGCCACAACAATTTTCTATAACACATATCATGCTGCAGCAATCTGGAAATTACAACGTCGTATATATTACCGGACTTTTCAATGTACGGGATAATGACGCAAAAACCCGTAGTTACCATAGAAAACACCGTGTCATCTGCATCGGTTGGCCAGAGAATAAATCTCACAGATATCGCAAGGCGCTTCCCTGATACAGAGTATCACCCAGAAAAGTTTCCCGGGCTTGTATTTAGATTAAAGTCTCCAAAGACTGCGACGCTTGTCTTTTCCTCAGGCAAGTTTGTCTGCACCGGTGCAAAATCCGAGCAACAGTCAATTTACGCAGTAAAGGCAGTAGTAGAACAGCTCAGAGAGGGCGGCATCAAGATAAAAAACGAGCCCGATATTACAATCCAGAACATCGTGGCGTCTGTCAATCTTGGATGCAAGGTACACCTGGAGCCGGCAGCAAGAAGCATGCCCAGGTCCATGTACGAGCCTGAGCAGTTTCCCGGGCTGATTCACAGGATGCTAGACCCCAAGGCAGTCATGCTCGTCTTTGCATCGGGAAAACTTGTATGCGCCGGTACCAGAAAGGAATCAGAGGTGTACAGGGCCGTGCACAACCTGCACGCCATGCTGCAGGAGAAAGGACTGATATCAGGCTAGTTTCCTCGTGCTTGCATATCTTTCCATATAGGAATGTTACCGTCTATGCCTATCATGTCATGTTCTTCTACCGGATCTGCTTTTGTTCCCTCAAAGACGCGCCTAATTACCTTTTTGACATGCCTGTCCCTGCCTGTTATGATCTTTATCACTGACAATTTGGAACCGTATTCCTGGTACAGCGATATCACGTTAAGCTCTATGTCTACAATGTATCCGTTCTTTCTTGATATTTCATTTACATCATTCCACAAGCGGGGCAGCTCCCTTGCAAGGTCTATTTTCATCTGGCCAAAGAAACTGGCATACAGTACGCCGTTCTTTGAGACCTCGTAAAGCATGAGCTGGTGCGGCATACCAAATATTTATGAGTACTGGACATTCCCACATGGTATTAACATGCCAGAATAGCTCAAACGATCTTTTTTCTGAATTGTATCAGGATTGTATAATATAGTCGGAAGATCGGAAATCATGATAATGTTTTTAATCTGGCGTTGCAGTAATGAAAGATGCTGTCCGGGATTAGAATGAAAAAGTACCCATTCTTCTACCAAAGCCTGGACGGTATTTCTTCTATCCTGATTTTTCCTCGTACATGTCAAGCAACATTTCTAGAAACTCGCTTGTGTACATCCTGCGGTTCTTCTTCTTTGCCTTGTGTATTGCTGCAATGATTCTGTCATAGGTCTCGTTTCGTAGCGTAAGTGCCTTGTAGTCTTTACTTGGCATTGACTAGAGTTTTTATTATATTGTTGATAAATTATTGGTATATCTAATCTGGAAATATTCTCTATGGTTTACCTATATGTGTCATAGAAAATCTGCGTAATCCTAAAATAGAAAATATCCAGTAGATTATCCAGTATATTTAAATGGTGAAACAGTTCCAGCCAAACCAAAAAATTCTTAGACGCTTTGTCAGTATATTTTATGAATGTGGTTTTGTAACAAAGACCCATCTTCATCTTGCCTCTAGATTGAGATGGGACTTGTTTACGAAATATCTAGAATGGTTGCAATCTAATAACTATGTCATATACATGCCAAACGGAGGAATCAGGACGTATGTATTGACGCAAGCTGGAATTGAAATGTCTCAAAAACTAATCGCGTTTCTTGATTGCGTAAAATAAGACTTTGAAACAAAAAATTATGATTTTTTATCTATTAAGTATTGCTCACCTTAAACAGGTGTTTTTGGTGAGTTCTCTTCATTAATCAGTACTGGACACGAAAGGACATGCTTAACATTAACCACTATGAGACGTGTCATACGAATGACGCAGATGGTCATATGTGTGGTATGAAGATAAAGCCCCTTCATATGAACAAAAAGCAAAAAGGAGAAACGACATAAGAAATGAAAATACAAAACAACAAGACAAAAACAGCAACGACAATCATTTCAGCACTGGTAATTGGATTAGTGTTGTTATCACCAACTATGGTAATACCAAGTGTGAATGCACAGCCACCAACCGTTGCAAAAACTTATTCTTTGCCAAGTCCGACGATGAGTACAAATGAAAAAAATACACTAATAAATGAAGCCATGAATCTCACAGGAATAAAGACATGGTCTAACCAATGGAAATACTCTACAATGAATTTCGCAGGTGAGAAAACCTCTTCGGGAACAGTAAATTGGAAAAACGCAATAGTATTTCTAAGGCTTCCCTCCTCTTCTAACGCACCAGTTAGTTGTGGCCATGGTTGGTATGCTCAAGTATGGATAGATCTTAGTACATTAAAAGTGGTTCATGCATACTATCCCACAAGCCAATCTCACACATGTGATTCTAAGAATGATCTTGGGCCATATTCAAAAAATACGTTAGATTCATCTACTGGCAGTCCTATGGGATATGCAATTGCTAGACAAAATGATGTGGCTGGTTCTTCCTATTACTACGGGAATTCAGCTACTCTAACCACACCATCGTATAACAACAATATATTCACAGACCAAGATGAACTAATCAACGGTCTATTGAATGCAATGTGGTCAACATCAGCATGTGGAAGTTCTACTTGCTTTACTCAAGTAGGCTGGGAAATCACTGATGTTGCTGGATCGGGTAGCAGTGGCATTTCGGCCGACACGGCAGATCTTGTATTTGTTGACCAGTCTACCACTGGAACTTATGAGGGAATAAATACCGATATTTCCTATTCTGGTGGACAAAGTGAAGAAGTCAGCATCAACTGCAATTACCCAAGTCCAACTGATGTGCAGATAAATATTACATATGGCTCCAGCACGTATCAAGCCAATACTGATGTCTCTTGCAATGATTATCAAGCAGATGACTCGTTTAATAACTCAGTTTGGTTTGAAAATAAGAATACTGTTTCTACATCGAATTGGTATTCTGATGTGACTGGCACCTATGAAGCAACAAGTGCGCAAGAATATGATGCTTCAGATAATGCATACAATTGGTCAAGTTCAACCAATACTGACCAGTGGCAATCAGTCGTAAGTAATGTTTGTACTACATACACCTATGCTTCTGATGTGATTGAATCTGGTACATCATTAGCAAGTGGAAGCACAGCAGAATGGACAGGTCTCAGTGGTATAGAACCACAATGTACCTAAGCATTATCAAGATTTCACAAATTTCATATTTGTGAAAACCTTTCTTTTATTTATGAGATTCCTCGAAAAAATTTATGTTATTGTACCAATTGTTTTGATTTCAAGTATTGTGATTCTTCTAGTGCTAAATAACGTCATTATTGGATATCTGCCGCCGTCTGTTCAGGCTGCATATCCTATTTGGCCTTGTTGGCCTCGTAATATGGGTGAACTCGGGCCTGTTCCTTTCATATACGATGTGCATTTTCTAAATGAAATGCCTAACTATCGTACTGGCGATCCCATAGATCCCAGTTTAGTATATACAACTAGCAGAGGAATTTTCACGCCAAATATATATATAAAAAACTCTTACAATCAAACAGTCTGGCACTATGAGAATGTTTCTATAAAAGGCGGTTGTGGGGTAACATTGCATTACAATTTACATGACTTGACAGTGCCCCCAATGCTTAATCAGACTGGTTGGTATCAGATATTTGCAAGTTTTGGAGACGGAGAAACAGCATTTCGCTTCTATGTACAATAGAAGGGTTTTTTCATTTAGAGACGGTAATTTTGAAACAAAGTTCTATAAAATAATTACTTGAATCGGCAAGCGGTCTTCAGGTCTTACACTCTGTTCATCATTCGTTTCTCATTCCCACATTCCACTAATTGACGAAAGACCAGATTTTGGGGTCTGGCTAGGGTCTAGGATTATGTAAGAATGGGCGATTTCATGGAAGAGTAGAGGTTACTTCTTTGAAATTGGAATATTGGGTTTTTCTTTCAATCCATAGATTAGAATCGGTATTCCAACGATGAGTATGCAAAGGGCAGTTAAGCGGAATAATAACCAATTTGAATAATTGCTAGAACATTCATGAGATGTAAAAGGCAAAGTAGAATCTATCTGGCAAGTCGGAATTATGAAGTGAAGAGCATACAAGTTATACATTGGTACAGAGAGAACCGAGCCGATAACAATCACTGCTATACCAGTAACAACTTTCCGTTTATTCAATAGCCTAGTTATAACGATTTTTGATAATTTAGGTTTGCGGAACAACTTAAGGGAGAATAAGGCAGAAAATTAAAGGTTGAAGCGGTGTAAGGATAGTGTCGGAAAAAGTAGCAACCGGTTGCAATCTAACCTGATTTCTTTTCATACGAGTCAAGCAACATTTCCACAAACTCGCTCGTATACGTCCTACGTTTCTTCTTCTTTGCCTTGTGAATTGCTGCAATGATCCTATCGTATGTCTCCTTTCTTAGCGTAAGTGTTCTGTAATCTTCACTTGGCAATACATGAGTTTTTTGTATTCTGGTTGATAAATTATCGGTTACGTAATTTGGAAATTTCTCCTATAGTTTACCTATAAACAACATAGACAATCTGCATAATCCAAAAAAAAAAAACAACTATTTACCTGTACCGGAGTACCATCTTTTGATGCTCTCCGATGTCTACTGATACGTAATAATCGATCTCTCTCTTGATATAATCAAGCCCTGTCTCTCTTACAATCTTGTTATTTTCTTCCAACATCTCCTTGAGTATGTCCTTTACCACCTGATCTTTGAGATCTACCAGAGCAGGGTTCAGGTAGGAGCTGCAAGAACTCTTTGACTCTTGACATTTGCTATTGCATATTGGAGAGAATTAAAAGCCGAAAATTTAGATCTAATAACGACGCTCTTATGGTTTCACTAACAAGACCATCCCATTAGTTGAGGAGAATAAATTTCCACCATGATGGGTCTTACCCATCAAATGCGGTCTACTCTCTCGTCTTAGATATTATATCCACAAACTAACAAAAAAAGATACTGCTAATTTTCTTTGATCGACTCTTTATTTACAATATCATTATCTCTTATCCATGAAGTACTCTGATAGTATCGCCCTTACAGTCTCTGGAACGGTCTCTACCATGCGCCTCTTCATCTCCTTTTCAAGCCTTGATGCCATCTCGTCCGTTACAGTCAGAAAGTACTTTTTTACCACATCTATCAGCCCTGTATCTGTTTATGATGCCATATCTATAAATATTTTTAAATATTACAATCCTGTATATTATACCATGATTCACGGTGTATTCATAGCCACAAAGGAATATCTTGCTCCAAGGAGTATGATGATACCATGATATCCCTTCCCGCAGGTGTCAAGATAATCAAGTTCTATGATTCCGAGATGCAAAAGGTAGGCAAAGGCATACTGTACCTGCTAAACAACGGAATATTGTTTGAAAAAAAGGGAGAGGGTGTCAAGTTTGAGTGTAATTTCGATTATCTTGCAAGCTTTGAGGCAGTAAAGAAAGACAAGTTGTTAGTAGTGATTCGTACACCCCAGGGCCGCAAGTCGGTAGAGTTCAAGGTAAATCCTGCAAACCAGGTCGAGTATGACATTGCACAGACAAATCAAGAGTATGCAAATTCTGTTTCTCCCGTGTCTGTACCTAGTACAAAAAATACTGAAAAACAAAATAACGCATTCAACCAGGATGCACACTCGCGTTCAGAGGCTAGATGGTTCCAAGATAACTGGAATGATATAATGAAATTTCTCAAGCCAGAAAGAGTGTCTTATCTTAACGAGTATGTCAAGAATGCAAAGATTGGAACACCTGGTGTAGATCCGTATTTACTTGTGGTCGATTATGAGAACCTCACTTACAAGGACTTTGCAGACTTGCCAAGATTCTTGAAGTGGAGATACAATGCAATTACAGACAAGGAAGTAGGTATGATATCTGATGTCTTCCGAGACTTTGATGATTTTTCTGTCAGTATG
Source organism: Nitrososphaerota archaeon (assembly GCA_028867785.1). Lineage (GTDB taxonomy): Archaea > Thermoproteota > Nitrososphaeria > Nitrososphaerales > Nitrosopumilaceae > Nitrosotalea. The sequence continues at coordinate 13,421 of JAGWFS010000017.1, read as the reverse complement.
CTTGAGATGGATGTGCAAATCTGCAAGCCACGAGAACCCAGCTTCAAGAAAAAAGGATACAGCTTGTACCAGTTTGTCGCAATTGTTGCAAGAGAAAAATTTGAAAGTGCAAAACTAAGAGAATCGCAGCAAATATCAGGCAACTAGAAATAGAATTAACACTTTAGACTATTTCATGGCTGCAAAACGGAAGTTCACTATTATAATACAAGAAGATCCTGAAGGTGGCTATACAGGCAGATGTATGGAGTTACGTGGTGCTATAAGCGAAGGGAGAACAATCGAGGAACTAAAGCGAAACATGACTGAGGCGATACAGCTTGTCCTCGAGTCTCTGGAAGAAGATGCTAGAAAATACAAAAAGATAATCATCGAGCTTCCAAACTGACAAATGGTAAAAATCTTGTCTGAAACGCTGTTTGTTGTCAGTGAATACTTTTTAATACGCTGGCCGTGATTACTGTGTAATGTCAGAAGATATTCTAGTGTTGGAAGGAGAAGCAGCAAAAGATTTTCTAGAATATGACCAGCGAGAGTTGACAGAAGACGAGAAAAAGACTCTTAGAGAGGCACGTGAAATTTATAAAAAATACTGTAAGGTATAGATCTACACAAAATTTGGTTTGAATTATTCTTGTTGGATTTTGAGATAAAGCCGCTTACAGACTTTGAAGAATTAAAAACACTGGATTTCAGGGATGATGGATCCGATCCACTTGGAGTCCATAATTTTGTACAAGTAAGGGCGCAGTCATATGGTAGGAATAAGCTAAGCGTAATTTGGGGTGTGAAAAGCGGACAGAGATTGATGGGTTTCTTTTCAGTATCAATGTCCTCAATACAGACAAAAAAGTTAGAGGCTGTAGAACACGTGCCAGAAGCATCAACGATCTACTCCTATCCTGTCATGCTACTAGGACAGTTAGGGGTAGACAGGGAACACCGGCACAAAGGCATAGGAAGCATGATGATAAAATTCTGTGTAGGACTTGCTCAGGAACTTGGCGGAAGGATTGGCTGTAGATACGTAGTTTTGCAAACAAGTCAGGACAGGACTGATCTTTATCACAAGCTGCGTTTCGTCCAGTCTTCCAAACCTCCAACAGAAAGTAAAGTTTGGATGTATAGAAAACTTGCATGACTCGACCAAGAAATGAAAGACTATGCAACCTATACGATGGGATTCCCATCCAAAGTTTGGGATTTATCAGTATTGTGTGACGTTCTTTTAATTTCATCGTTTCGTATGAATTCTTTCAAGTTCGCATTAGTCAGACCTCCCATCTTTTGCAAATTGTAGGAAATGTTTGCAAGCTTTTGTGGTTCCAGTCCGTGATTTACAATTGTCGCAGAGACTGCTTTGGCAAAGGTTTCCTTGTCTGTGACAGGAACTGATTTGAAGTATTGGTGGTCAAGTATCCCAGAATAGTTTCCAGTCTCGATGGAATTCCGTGCCAGATTTACCAGGGTAGCACCGCTTTGCATGTGCATCTCCTTTTGCTCCTCAGGAACAGGAATTGTTGCAAGCTTGGTCATAACACCTGCCGAGTTTTCAGTCAAGGTGTGATCCACTGCAGGCTGGATGACACTGATGCCGTGTTGCTGTGCCACATCTTGGAACCTTTTTGCAACCTGAGAGCCCATGCCGCGCATCTCGTATGCAATCTCTTTTGCGCCAACCTGTCTTAGGGCCTGCGCGCCTGCATGGGAGGCGCCATGCACCAGCCCGCCAAGGCCTCCTGCTAGTCCACCGCCTATTCCTGCCCTTGCCATGTCAAGGCCCGAGACTGGAATACCATACTCCATTCCCTGCTGCTGTACGGACTGCATTGCACCATATGCGCCGCTTCCTATTCCCTGGCCTGTCCTTGCAGCCATCACCGTCATCATTCCTCCAAAGCCTACGCCGGATGATACGATATTTGTCATGGAGCTAAAGAGCGAGCCAAGCAGAGGAACAAGAATTGTGGGAACAAATGTTGCAAGTGTCAGGACTGCAACAGATGCAAACCACTGCTCTTCTACCGGGTGCGTTGTAATGGAATCAAGATATGCAGCACCTGTTACCATCACAAGGCTTGAAAATATTGGAACAATTGATAGCCCAAACAACGTATCAAAGAGCCTTCTTGTAATTCCCTGAAACCATGGGACAAGTGACAGAATAAGTATTACCGGTAAACCTGCGACAAGTACTGCTGTCAAGACCTGTCTTATTGCCGAGAACATGTATGTCAGAAATGATGCGACAAGTGCAATCAGTCCGCCAATCAATCCAAGTATGAATGCCTTGCCCTGGTCTGAAAAAGTCGAGACGATGTTTGCACCGTTAAAGAGCTGAATTAGATTGTTCAGGACAGAATTGTCAACCTGCGGAACCTTTCCCTGCGAGATTCCCATCCCGTTTATTGTATCAAATACCTTGATTACAGACTGTGGGGTCTGTCCAGTTCCAGATGGATCCATTATAGTCCTAGAGCCATACTCGATTCCAGTGGCGTAAAGGTCCCAGAGTGGTGGAAACCCAAACAGTATCAGAAAGTAGAGGCTACCTTTTGAGATAATTCCAAATGCGGTCGATGCGGGAACAATTTCTATCTGTTCCAGCATGAACAGGATTCCGGCGATAATCAGTATTGCACCGATTGCCCAGATTGTACCAGACCGCAGCATGTTGTATACCGAGAGGAGCGATGTTGCGGTATTCTGTATTGATGTAGAATTTTGTACTGTAATATCATAGTTGCCTGTTGGGTCAAACTTTGGCATGGTAGTAGTAAGTGAGACATAGGAATTTTCAAGCGTGGTCATGAAGACCTTGCTGATTCCAATTAAAATGGCAATGATTACAATTGCAGAAACTATCATGATAAGCGAGTCAAGACCGAATCCTTTTCTTGATCTGGTTCTACTGCGACTTTTCATGCATCTTCCTACTGATCCCTCTTTGCATTGCCTTGGTGTTTGAGAATATTTTAACACTGGATCAAATACTGGTATGCTTTTAAAAGAAAACTTGAATGAAATACTTGGCCGTCACCCAGTTTTCTCGGAAATAAGTTATTTACGACTGCAAGTAATCCTGTATACACATGACAAGCAACAGCGATATTGTTTATCCTGATGAAGATGACATTCTTCTTTTACGGAAAAATTTCAAGCTTGCATCAGACGGTTATCTGTCCAGGGGCAAGATGTCGTACATTCTGGATAGCGTTCGTGACATGTACAATAAGAGGGAAGCTGATGATCTGCTGGCTGCAAAAGCAGCCTTTATCTTGTTCCAGATAATTTCCTCTCATCCATTTATTGATGGTAACAAAAGAACTGCATATGGGACGGCTGATTTTTTCCTCAGACTTAATGGCTATTGCATAAGAGTGGAACCGGAAGAGGCTCTTGAATTCATTGTTGAAATAGCAACCGGCACGTCTGACGAGTTGGCAGTAAGGAAATGGGTGAAGCAACACTTAAAGAAGATCCAGTAGCATTATGATACCAATGACTTTACCTGTTATCAAGTCAGCAAGGGAGAAAGCCATGGAAGGCTCACTGAAAGATAACGCAAAGTTGTACGACCTTCTTGAAAAGTATGACAAAAAAGTGAAAGCAAAGCCCTTCTAAACTTTATCTCTTCATTCACGCAAGTAAAATCAAAAAAACCAAAGACCAGAAGATAAGAATGCAATCCAGGAGAGTTTTTCGCTGGACTGCACTCTTTTGGGGATTGGTGATCTGGCGCCAACTCTTAGAATCATTTTGTTTTTAAGATGTCTTGAAAATTAGAGCAAAAGTATCAGAATCACTGAAACCAGCATGAATGGAATCAGGGGTAGTGCTGATACCACATGTCCTTGAAAGTCATTTGAAAACTCTAGATCTGTTTTTGGTCTGAAATGAAATACGAATTTGTCCCTGTCCTGTGCAGCAAACACAAACCTTTCATGCTCTCTTTTTCTGTGCAGAACAAAAAACGCAAATGCCTTTCTGTGCAGTTTTTCACAAACTCCAAAAAACAGTCTTCCATGTAACAGGTCAGATATGTTGTATGTCATATTACAGCAGAGACCATAAAGTGCTGCAAGAAATGGCGTAATTATTGACACGATTACAGTGACGGGGAATTTGTCATAGGATGGCAATATCACTGCAAGTGTAATCAGGGCAAGCCCATCGGCCTGGCCAAACGCCCTGGAAAGGATCCATACGATGCCAATTGCAACGCCAATTCCAAGATACAAAACTGTAATGAAATCGATTGGTTCAAAAAGATACAGTATGGAACCTACTCCTCCAAAGATTATCCAAATGATATCGTTGACTTCACGTTTCTTTATGTCAAAATATGATGCAACTGAGATCATGGAGAGAGTAACCATTTGTCTTGTTATCTCAATATCAAACACGTATGAAAAAACCTGAATATATAAAACCCAAATTCTAGCGTCTTTTCCACTGATCTATTGCATCAAGAAGAGCGGGTATTTGGTGTCTATTTAATAATTTAGAAATTAGTAGGTTTTCCTTCTTTAATATTACGTGTTAGATCCTTAAAATTAATCAATTCACGATAAAATTTTATGCCATTTTCAGTAATGACAAAGACCTGACTTTTTTCACTTTTTGATACAGCAACAAGGCCGCCCTTGATCAATTTCTGACACTTGCCCAATGCAATGCTGTGTGAAAGGTTTGCATTTCTTACTATGTTTGTAATATATTCTCCATTAATACCACATTCCATTATAACCCTTAAAACATCCGCAATTATTTCTAATTCTGTTCTATATGTTTGCCTTGACATTGAAATTTAGTTCTAAAATTGCTTTATAGGTTTTGATAAAATTCAAATTTTAGTTACGGTACACTTTTATCTTATCAGCACACAATGAAAATCTCTGTTTTTGCGTTTCTTATAATATTTTTTCAATAAGAATATTTTGATGAAATTATTCTAGAATTTTCTTTTGGAGTAAAATTTCATATAGAAAAAATAAGTAAAATTTCAATTTAATCAAGTCTTAAGTGTTTTCTATAATATACATCCGTAATGACTTTGAACAAAAACAAAAAACTTCTTTTTGCCACAACAGTATCAGCTGTCGTACTAGCTACAGCATTGATACTTCTTGCCGCAAATACAGTGCCAGCAGCCGTTGCACAAGTAAAACAGCCAAGAGGGGAAATTACCCTTACAAGCAATACGCCGGAGAGTTTCATAACAAATGGTGGAAATTCATCTATACAAATAGAGGCACCAGTCACACATGTTGATCTCAAGAAAGGAACCACAACTACCGTTGACATCACCTTGAAACACTTGGCAGGTAAGAATCCATATCCTTTCGTGAATGTGTATATCGTGAGTCCATTCCATGAGATATTCTATTCACCAGCTTTAACTAATGCAACAACTCCACAACAAAGACTGCTTGCAGCGCAGACTGGAAGCTTGATTCCAGGCAGCGTAGATCTGAGCACTCTGGTCTCGTATTCTGAAACAGGTCCTATAAGGATTGACGCCGGTGGGCAACACACCATAAAAATGTACATCACTGTCCCAGATAATATATCGCCTGACTTCATAGGTAGCGGTCATTTCCAGATTCCGCTGAGGGTTACTGACAGTGATGGCAATTCAAATACCGTGTTTTGGGATAACGGGCGAATTGACTTTACGGTGGTAAGCTGAAATGACCAGTTTGAAAACGAGTCTATACACCATCTTTGTGCTGATAGCAATGTCATCTATGGCTATTAGTCCGGCATTTGCTGCAAATCCGTATATCGCAGGATATCCAACCCAGTCGTTATCTACACACAAGCAATACACTATGGACGTCAATTTCGCGGGAACTCCAGCAGGTGGCCAAAGCCATGATATCGGTGCAGTTTTCTCAAGTGCTGGATTTACGCACAGTGGTGACACCACTCCAAATGGCTGGGTTGACCAGAATGTGATTGATCTTCAAACAACCGGTGAAGTTTATGGTGCAGATCAGGTGTGGGACTTTAGCACTTGTAAAAGCAATTGTGTCAATCCGGACACTACAGACCTAGGTAGCATAGGTTCTGGAACAAATAACATATCGTATGTCTATAGCACATACTATTGGACATCCAACCCTTACTTGGATTTCTACTATGAACCACACTTCAACAGTGGCTCATCGATATAAGAACCGATCGTAACTTACTATCCAAGTCTAGTGAGTGATCCCACCAATTACTTTGGGCAAGGTACACAGCAAGTAAGTCTAAGCGGTACAAGCTATATTATGAAATACTATCAATTCGGAGTTGAGAGCATTGGTGGTTCGGTAACTACCACTTGGGATGCCAAGGATTATGGCTTGACATATAATGGAGCGACTTCGTATAACGGTGTCGTTACCAATTCTACGCTTGGAGGTGGCAACAACAGAGGAGGTTCTTACATCACGTATGATTCCAGTGGAGGTGCCTACTGTGTTGGCTGTGCATCGTATACTGTGGCAAACGCTCATTCCAGTTCAATAGATGGAACATTATCAGCAGGACAAGTACAGTGGTACGAATCGTCAACCGGTTTAGGGGCCCTAGTACGACTCTGGTAGTAAATATTCCCCCTTTTCTTTTTTCCAACCAAAAATATGAGACGCATCAGAATTTTAATTTAATCGATTTTCTTCTTTTTGCTTAACAGCCTCAGGCATATCCATGTAGAAATTCCAATTACTGATCCCATTATCAACGAAAATACAAAATCCTGATTAAATAATTGATTTGTATTCGGTAATTGACTGATCTGTGTAGTGGTTGCATTTGATAATTTAGTTATTATAAAGGAAGTGCCATTTAGAAATTGATTCGTATTACTCGTTGTGTTGACAGTGCCACGGTTTGTTAGTTGGTAAATCACTATTGTTGATGCTACAAAAACAACTAACGCTGATATTGTTTTATAAATTTTCTTCACAGCACTTTTTAGAATGTTAGAATAAATTTCTGACTTCACTACATTTGATGGGATGATTACCAGAGCAAATTTTGCCGGCCTGTATCGTTGAACTTTCCTATTTTTTTCACTTATATCGAAATGATCAGTTGAGATGAGATTTACTTTTAGCAGTCTCTGAATATGCCATCTGACCAGAGGAATTGATGCATTCAAACTTGATGCTATTTCGGAAACACTATCAACACCCTCAAATAATTTGATCAGAATTGCCCGTCCCATTTCATTGGAAAGTTCTTCTCCTATTATGCCCAGTCTAACGTCATCAGTAGTCAAGATTTCGACAGAATCTTCTAACTTTATCGTGATATCTTTCTCATTTGCTAAATCTTCTTCTTCCACTTTTGATAATAGGAGCGATCAGAATCTAAAAGGTTTACTATGTATTGACAGATGATTTTGTCATTTTTATTGAATGCCTCTCTGCAAACTTTTCAAAACTAGATTTGCATGTAAGATTTATTCCATCACGGTACCCTTAGATCATATAGATATTTCACTTTCTCAAGATCCATGCTTAATTCCATTTAACCGCATTGCCAGTCTAATATATCAGATAAATACTCTCTGATATGAGATAGTTACTAGAAAATTGAAGGAAGATACGGATACAGCAAGATTGCAACAAATACTATTGCCGATATGATTGCAACATTTCTTGTATCTTTGAGTGTAAACATGCTAATCTTTGTGAACACAAATCCCATCGCAATAGATGAAATAGCCATCACGATGTTAACAGCGTCAGTAAAATCAGGCGTTATAGAAAACGTATTTCCTATGCCGGAGGATGTAAAAAATGATAGGTTTGAGCCCATCTTGGCAAGAAGCGATGTTGAGATCTTTGCAACCCATACCATCAGAACAGGACCGATATAGACAAGAAACATCTGCATCCTAAGAGCAGATACAGTCTCTCTTTTTGTGATGATGACATCTGATACAAATCTTGTTAGATGTTCTAGTGTCAACGTAGTCCCGCCTCCAGTATCTGCAAGTTTTCCTAAAATGAAAATTATCAATCTTGTCATCCATGAACGGTTTTCTCCAAGTGTTATAGAAGACAGAGTCTGTCCTGACTTTAGCTTGGAAAATATTGTACCAAACAACTGATCAAAATGTTTATTGTATTTGCGTTTTCCAAAGAGTTGAAAGAGTGATATCGTCATATCATATCCAATCTTTCTGAATTCCGTGACATCCCTGAGAAACTCTGGCATGGCGTTTTCCAAATTTTTTATTTGCGTGAACTGTGGTATGGTATAAAATGAGTTGGTCAGCGCAAAGCCCAACACGCCTGATGTTATGACAAACCATGGGTGCTGCTGTGATATGACACCAATGATTCCAATAGTTATTCCAACAAGAAAAGCAAGTCCGCTTACTGTAACCTTGTTTTGATTGCGTGGCTGGGACGTATCTATAATTATTACAAGACCTAGGCTTATCATCGGGATTCCTATTACTCCTATGAGAACTAGCAAGACAACGGAGCTTCCTGGAAGCAGAAATGATGTAGCTATCAGAAATGTTGGCATGATAAGCAGTATTATAAGAAGAATCTCGCCAAAAGTTGACGATGTCTCAACATACCTTTTGATGGTATATTTTAGAGACTCAAAAAAAGAGTCTGCCTCGCCTTCGACAAGATTTACAAGGTCTCCTCCCGTCTGGGCTGTTGCGATATAGCTTAGGAGAAACGAGCGAAATGCACGATTTGGATGATGCAAGGCAATCTCATTTAGGGCTTCGAATATGTCCATCGCAAACATTGTTACATTTCGGTAGGCCATCTTTCCATCAGTCTCGATAACATCAAAGAGGCGGTATCCTATTACACCAATTAGTGAATCATAGAGTGACTTTTCAACACTCTGCATTATTCCAGCATATCTTACAAAGTATGCTAGTTCATGATTGATCTCAGTCTCTCTTTTTGATCTGGCAAGCCTTAACACTATACTTGGATAGAAAGCAATTCCAATCGGACCAGCTGCCAGTGCAAAAAATATGGGGTTTGCAAATATTCCAAGTGTTACTGCAACTGGCAATGTGACAAATACAAACAGCAAGGAAAGGGAGATGCTCTTTTTTACCATGGTACCGGGATTTGCAGGCCTTCCTGCAGTCCTTATCTTTCCCTCAATTGTACCTTCAAGGATTGTTTGCAGTCTCTGAAATATTTTAGTATCAAGGATTGGTTTTGATAATACCACTGGCAGGCCATCTGATATGGGAAAAACCCTCAGGGTTGGTCTTTTTACGTCAAACTCTGCCAGCTTTTGGATATTTATCTTTCTGACCCTGTCAAGTATTTTTCTAAAATCAAATTTTGTAGGCTTGCAAAGTGCAAGTACTACTACCAAAGAGACGGAAGAAACTGCAAAGACTGCAAAATTATTTAGGACAAGCGAGATCCAGATTGATACTATCAGGCCAAAAATGATGCCGTTGAAGTTCACGTGGTAAAATGATATTATGCTAAAAAAGGGCAACTTGACTGTGCCCTTAAAAACAAGTCAGTGTCTTGGTGTGATGTACCAACCTCGATCAAGGAAGGCCATGTCGCAGTCGATGGAGATAGCGTTGATTATTGGTGTAGTAATAGCTATAGTTGCAGTCGTGGCATTTGCTGTCAACGGCGGAGTACACTCTCTGACACAGAGTGCATCACTTGAAATTGCGCACAGCGAATTTACAAAGACATTTGACGGAACGTACTATGCCTCAGTAGACGTCAAAAACGATGGCAGCAAGGTACTAAACAATGTGACTGTTCAAATCGCAGATTCTGTGCCTTACAACCTCAGTCCACCATCCATTAAACCAGGACAGACAGCAAGCTACTCAGGTATAGTGGTGCCAAATCCGGCAAATCCCCCCTCAGGTACGCAGATACCTGTTATAGTCAAGGCCACTGCAGACGATGGCTCGATAACATCAAAGATAGGAACTCTGTTTGCTCCATAGAAAAGTTCCTTTTATCATATTTTTTGTTGATATGATATGAGAAAGACCGAGATGCTATGGTTTGAAGATGTCAGTGCGTTAAACGAGCCAGTCCTTTCTTTTCCAGTCTTTGGGAGGATATCGATGAAGCAATTTTTCATTCTTGGCATGACAGGAATGATATCATATGCGCTATTTTCAGGCACACATGGCCTGGTCTCTGCAATTCCAATCTGCTTTGGGGCATTTCTTACACTTGTAAAACCAAGGGTGGGCTCTTCAGAGGAGATGATTGTATCTGGCATCCTATTTTTTATTGGCAGGCGGAATATGAAAAAGACAGAGCACAGAACCAAAAAGCCAAAGAGCAAGCGGCTTGTGGTATCATCAAGCAAAAAACTTGGCCTTTCAGACCCGTTCATTACAGAGGTTCCAGAAAACAAGATCCGAACTATTGTATCATCAGACCTTTCAAGACCGTTCAGATTCAAGATCAAACTGGTTGGAACAACTGGTCAGGCACTTGCAAACATAAAGTCTAAAGTTTATCTGGATGATATCTGTACGGATTTGCTTACGACCGATATCAACGGCGAGCTTGAGACAATCATCGTGCCAAAGATACCGGGACAGAAGAAGATCACAGTATATGTTGATGAGCAGAAAGAGCCTGTGTTCTCTGAGGTAATTGAAGTGAGAACTCCCCAAGAAAATCTGGCTTAAATTATCCCTCATTTTATCTGGCATGTTCGACCATCTCTCAGGCGAAGAAGTAAGCCTTGGCGGCAAATACACCAAGATGATTGTAGCAGGAGTTGCAGGGCTGCTCCTTGTCCTTGTTGCACCAACTGCTGCAAATTACATATGCAACTGCGACATACTGTCAGGCCAGATAAACACTGGTAGTACTGGTACCACTGCACAACTAATTCCATCCGATCTGCTGCACAGGGTAGTTGGAGCAGGCCAGTTCATAGGAACAGTGGTTGCCCTTGGAGTAATTGTGTCAGGCGCAATCAAGCTGGAACTAAAAAAAAGATAGGGACACCACTTGCTCTATCTCCTACAGCTCTTTTCCTGACGGGCCTGCAACTGCCATGGTGGGTTCTCTTTCCATTTTTTGCATTCTGGGCATTGGCGTTTATTCTAGACGTGAAAGTTACTATATCATACCAGGATTTTATTAAATACGAGACAAATCTTCTGTTCAGATTCTTTGCCAGAAAATTTAGCATGAAAAAATCGATAACATTTCAGGCACTGGCAGAGATTGGATTGATGGTACTTGTGGGATTCATCATCAATTTGCGGTTTGATCCGGTGTCAGTGGGTATAATCTCGTCAGTCTTTGGTCTTGCACATGTGATGGCATGGCACTCTAACAGGCGGTTTCTTGCAGAGCATGGAGCAAGGGAGCCTATCTGGGATACGAATACAGGCGATCTGGCAGATCCATAATGGTAACACCAAATCACATCTTAAGATGTGATTTCGTGATACCTTTTGCGCCTAATTCTCAAGGATGAACCCGTGTTTTAAATGGAAGCCATTCTCTTGCCTTGTGGTATTCAAGTTTACTGCCCTTGATGCAGATATTGGCCAGATTCAAGTCATTGACCATTATGATATAGGAGAGGCCCAGGTATACATAACCACAAATGGCCAGTACCTGATAAAGGAGCCCCCACTCTCGCAGGAAGAGTATGTGATCTACGCAAAGATTGTGGAGCACCTGATGAACTCGCTGCCGTTCATAGACAGGCTGGAAACAGACCAGGAGAAGATACATCATCTGGAGACCCACATATGGAAGGAGGCTCAAGACACAGGCCAGGTGGAAAAGATCTCCAAGTTCTTTGACCGTTTACGGTACTATATCGTAAGGGAGGTAATTGGCTACGGCATATTTGACGTACTGATAAATGATGATGATGTTGAGGAGATTCTAGCTGAAAGATTTGATAGAAACGTTGGCATAATACACAGAAAACACTCTGAATCCCACATACTTGACACCAACATTGTAATTGGCAAGTCAGACGAGATGAACTCGTACGTATCAAGGCTTGTGCAAAAGACCGGCAAGTCTGTCAACATATCAAAGCCTATCATGGACGGAACCACCAAGGCAAAGCACAGGATTACGGTGACTTTTTCCAACGAGGTATCGCTTAATGGTCCTACCATAACAATTCGCAAGTTTCCGTCAAGGCCCTATACCATTACGCATCTCTTGCAGTTTGGTACCATATCAAGACTCATGGCAGCATACGTCTGGATGCTAATTGATGCCAAGGCATTTGGCATAATAGTAGGCGAGACGGGTTCTGGCAAGACCACTTTAATCAACTCGCTTATGACCATGGCAAACCCCCGGTGGAGAATTATAACGATTGAAGAGACTCCGGAACTACAGATACCTCACAAACGCGTTGTATCATTGAAGACCAGGACAAGCCCACTCATCAGATCTGACAACGATATCGGCATAATGGAACTTATCAAAGCATCACTTAGGATGAGGCCGGACTTTGTCATAGTAGGCGAGGTAAGGGGAGAAGAAGCAAACGAGATGTTTCAGAGTGCGGCAACGGGGCACGGCGGCCTGAGTTCGATTCATGGCTCTGACATACCATCTGCGCTGACAAGGCTTGCTGCAGAGCCAATTAACATAAAACCGTCGCAGCAGATGCTGCTATGGTTTGCAATCCACTCTACAAGACTCAAGGGACCAGACGGCAAGGCAATACGCAGGATAAGATCTTTGACTGAGATAAATCCAACAGAAGATGGTATCGCAAGTACAGATCTTTTCAGCTATGACAGAAGAACAGACAGCTTTGGATTGGACAGTATAGAGGAACTCGTCAGGAAAAGTAAAAGGTTGAATCACGTTGCAGAACTGCTTGGAGTGGAACCTGTCAGTGACATGCAAAAAAGAATCAATCTTCTTGACAAGTGTCTTGAGAAAAAGGCCTATGATATACCAGAAGTCTTTGAAATATTGAAAAAATATTATTCGTCTGTAAAATAAAATTATTGAAATTAATTTTTCCAACTAAAAAGAATTTGATCCACGATCATGTAAACAAGAATCTAAATTGTTATATCCAAGTTTATTTTATGATGATACAATCAGTCAGGGGAGTCATGGAACTGAGAGCAACACGTCATATCTTTGGGGAGTTGACGCGTGACTGCCCCCTGACTTTGATCGGTAGATCGGTTTATCGTATTTAACATTTTAGCAGAATCTCAGGCATGAATAATTCTTGTTTCAGCAAGGATGGCACAGACCGAATTCTTCATCATTTGGTCTGTCCCTTAAAAGTAAAGATTCTCTGATATCATGTGAAAAAAATTAAGGCAAAGACAATCTACACCTACGAGGTCAAGCCCACCAACTTTTTCACCCTGCCTGCGCAAAAGCAGGCAATTGTTTTATCCCATTTCTATTATCTGCTATCGTCAATTC
>JAGWFS010000179.1 GCA_028867785.1 Nitrososphaerota archaeon | reverse complement strand
CTCCGCATATCGGACAGAGCTGGCTGGTGCGTCTCGGATCTACGAACTGTACAGGAATTCCTATCCATGATGCCTTGTACTGGATCTGCCTTTGCAGCTCGTAGAACGACCAACTGTTCAGTCTTCTACGATACTTGTTTCCCTGACCATTTCCTTTCCTGTACAGTTTTCGTATTCCCTTGATATCTTCCAATACAATCATGGAATGAGATTCCTTTGCTCTTTTAACAATGTCTTTTGATATCTTGTGCAAGAACTGCTGGACTCGCCTTGATCTTCTGTTTCTTTTCTGCAAGTAGAACTTGGCCTTGGCTCTTCTGTCATCTCTTCTAAATGCTGCAATAACATGCATGGTGTTCTCCTTGATTGATAGTAGTTTACTTGTCTTGTACATGACAGGTCCAGACTGTGTAGAGATGGTGACATTTCTTAGATTACGGTCTATTCCGATTACATTACTACATTGGATCTCTTCTACTTCTTTTCTAACTGAAATTGACAATGAGTTTGGTGTTATAACAAATGACCTTGGCGCTATTCCCTTCTCTGAGAGCTTTTGTACGGTGTGCCAGTTGAGTACGATATTGATATGTGTCCTCTTTCCTACCGGAATTGAAAGAAATACACCATTTATCTTGAATCCATAACACGATACTAGGTATGGCCTTCCAACATATGGCGATCTTGGTATGATTCCTTTCTTCAAAGTTCGTTTCATCTGAGATAATCTTCCACAGGCT
>JAGWFS010000178.1 GCA_028867785.1 Nitrososphaerota archaeon | reverse complement strand
TGCTACTATTACAAAAGCAATCATAACAATTGCAGCTTCTATACCCATGACTCCACGACGAGTTCTTCTTCGTCCCAATGAAGATTTCATTAGTGATGATATAATTTCATAAAGTATTATTCTCGAGTGTGTCGGATATGATCAAACATGATCTTTTCTTGATAATTGAAGCTTTACTGATATTTTTATCTATCAAATATGGTTTCATAGGTACCATGTCTGAATCACTTTTAACCCATAATGGAACTACATCTGATTTTCTCATGTTTTGTATCTAGGTCTTCTAGATGCTATGAGGGATTGAATAGTCTTTATGAAACTACATCATTGATTTAGTTTTATGACGTCACTTTGCATTATTTTTCACCAGTATGGAATAGTAAAGATGACATGGTTGGTGTTTGCAGTATTCTGGCTTTGGTTGTTGAAGAAAAAGTTTACATCTGTAACTGTTGCAGGAAATCCATAAAAAGTCTTGATCTTATACATTCCGCTAGTTTTAAAAATAGAATTTGTAGACTATAATTTGTAAGAAAAACTATGGTCTTCTAACAAATTAGTACTGTCAGAAAAAACCAGATTTCTCTGGCTATCAAAAATTTGTATCCTCAAAGGCATGATCTGGTATGTATTGTTTACAATTCCTGATATTTGTATGACTTCATTATTGAAATATGATCTCTTATCTGTCATTACGGTATCAAATGACGATTTTCCAAGGTATGCTATTCCAACATCTATCTTTCC
>JAGWFS010000177.1 GCA_028867785.1 Nitrososphaerota archaeon | reverse complement strand
CTATCCTTATGATTTTATTATCAATGCCATCAATGACAGAGATTGTGCCATCATGATAATTAGTCACATAGATGCGATTGGTGTTTGCGTTCACTGCAATTCCAAGAGGCTGTGCGCCAACTTGTATGCTTGCAATCTTTGTGTTAGTATTTCCGTCTATGACTGATACTGTGCCATTCTGCCACGTGTGATCGATATTATTAAAATTATTACGATGTAACACATAGATGCGATTAGTGTTTGCGTTCACGGCAATTCCAGCAGGATTTGCGCCAACTTGTATGCTTGCAATCTTTGTGTTGGAATTTCCATCTATTACAGAGACGGTACCGTTCTGTTCGATATTATTTTCTTCAACGTTATTGACCAGATGATGTTCAGTAATGTATATGCGATTAGTGTTAGGATTTACTGCTATCTGCGAGTACGCACCAACTGGCATATCTACAATCTTTTCATTTGTGCTACCATCTATTACAGCCACTGTGCTGTTTTCTTCAATGTTATTGGTAAATCGGTGTTGCGTAACATAGATTCTATTTGTATTTGGATTGATGGCTAACTTTACAGGTATCATGTCAACTTGTATGCTTGCAATCTTTGTGTTGGTATTTCCGTCTATGACGGATACCGTATTGTGGTTCCAATTTGCGACATAGATACGATTTGTAATAGGATTTACAGATGCAAAGGAAGAACCATTATCAGAAGATAATGCCAAGCCATGTTTTGATGATGTCTGTATCA
>JAGWFS010000176.1 GCA_028867785.1 Nitrososphaerota archaeon | reverse complement strand
GAGAAGAAGTCAGCAACAATCGGTTCTCCACTAGAAGATATTGTATTTCGTCCACCTGACAATGTAAAGTTGAACGCTAATCCAATAGGTGTAGTTTTGGAAACTGTACCGTTGAATAATATTGCATTCAAGTTACCAGGATTTGCAACTTTTGTAGTATCTGTACTATTCAAGTTGATAAAGTCCTGCGTCGATGTTGAGCTTGCAATTTCTATTGCCTTTAGAGTACCGACTGGTGAGCCCGTACTATTAAAGATTGCACTCTGACTGGTTGTTGGATATACCAAGTATACTTTTACTTTGGAGATTGTACCGTTTGCACCATTAAGTGTACTAAATGACCTCAGGTCATAATTGAGGAAGTTGAAGCCCTTGAAGCCCTCAGGATTCTTACTAGAATTAGTATTGTGAATCGTTTGTAAGAGGGTGTTAAAGGTTGTCTTCAAATCGACAAATAGTATGTGGGTCGAGTTCACTGTAACTGTGCTGCTTCCTGTTGTAGCATTAGTGAATTGGAATATTGGTCTTGCGCTGAATGCTTCATCCTCTGCAATGTCAGTAGCAGTTGCATTTGCACCACTTACAGATGATTTACCACTACCTGGAAATGTTATAGCATGATTCAAGTCACCTGAGTGGGCAGTATTTATTTTTGCAATTACTAATGCTGCTTTATCGGATGGTGTCTGTGGGGTACCAGATGACAATGTAAATGGAGTACCAATTTTCATTGCTGTACTTCTCTTG
>JAGWFS010000175.1 GCA_028867785.1 Nitrososphaerota archaeon | reverse complement strand
AAATAGGTTGTGTCATAGGTAGGCTGGCAATCAGGATGAGTCTGTTTCATCCCTTTGAGACTACATGCAAGGGCTTGTTCCTTATTCTTCCCATGTTTCAACCCATGCCTTCGATTATTACTATATACATTCCTAAGTATACTCTGACAACCATCATCACCCTTTCTTCCTTTCTGGATACGTTCGAGTTCTTCCTTTAGTAGTTTATTCATATCTTCTCGATTCAAACAGAATATCTATTTCGATTCCAAGATAAAAATAAACCGCTATTTTCAGACTAACTAAAAATATAACCAAACGCCTCAACTACAGCCCCAGCCCACCTACAATCTTGTTTCACATCCCAAAATCTGGTCTTTCGTCAATTGGCGGAGATGAATGAAATGTGTCTATGGAACAGGTTGTGAAACAAATCCACCCGGTGTATTCGAAAAGGCAAATACACCAATCAGATCTGCTTCATGCTCTGGTACTTGACCACCATCTGGCTGTGTAAATTCACTCACGGTATATGTACCAGCATCAAGATATGAATGAGCTATTACCATCGGTATATTTTCCGTCTGGTTTGCCTCTGCTGCATCTATTTTCATTCCAGATAATCCTTGTAGATTAACATATGTCTCACCACCGGGTAAAGCTACTACCACTACGAGGGCTGGGTTTGTAAGAGTAAAAGTCGCTGAGGCGGAATCTGCCTGAGCCATGGCATTTGCCCCATAAGTTTCACCGTAATATTTGTAACCCGATA
>JAGWFS010000174.1 GCA_028867785.1 Nitrososphaerota archaeon | reverse complement strand
GACAGGCATGTATTGGAGAAATGAATCCACATGATAGATTGAAACTATTTGTTAATCTAGTTAGCCTTGAACCGTTTGAATTTATGTTTAATTGACAGATTGAACTGTCTTCCTAAATTCATGATTATGACACATTAAGTCGGAGTTTATCTTTATCAGATGTTTCTTCCAAGTTTCTGAGTCTAGTGATATCCTTTTTCATGAATGAATCAACCAGCCAATCAAGAGCAACCCTTAGCATTTTTCCCCTAGTTGGAAGATTGGTCAGGTAATACCATCTCCATATGATATATGCCAGAGTTCCACGCACCTTGTGGCCTAAGAGAATTGCCACTCCACTACTCTTTCCAATCTTTGCCATGGTTCCCTTTGTCTTGTAAGAAAATACGTGATGATTTTTCTTTTCTTGTATGTCAGAGATCAGGTTATTTGCCACAACCTTTGCTTGTCTTATTGCATGTTGAGCAGTAGGTGGATATGGTTTTTGCGTGTTAGAATCCATTATAGAGGCGCAATCCCCTAATGAATAGACATTTTGGTAACCCGCTAGTCTAAGATTCTCATCAACTTTTACTTTACCTATCTTATCATGTTCACAATCAAGTGCTGAGATGACAGGATCTACAGCCACGCCTCCTGCCCAAATAAAGGTCTTGCAATAAATTGTGGTGTTGTTATCCAGGGTAACAAAATCTTGGCCGGCATCTACCGCTTTTGTGTTTGATATTATCTCCACGCCTGCTTTTGTTATCTC
>JAGWFS010000173.1 GCA_028867785.1 Nitrososphaerota archaeon | reverse complement strand
TGTTGCTTAGTGCAATTGGAGGTTTTATCACTCTGTCCCAGTCTCAAAATCACATACTTATAAAAATAACACCAATATCTATAATGGCCATACTTTTATCTGCAGCATGGATAGGATTCAATCTAGTTCTGCTGTTTAGTGCTGTTGTACTGTGTGTCCCCGTGTTTCAATTATTCTATTCAGGCTGTGCAGTCATGTAATTTCTTAATTTCGTGTATCCTGTGAACATTAACAAACAAGCTCCAATGAAAATCATTAAAGATGGAATAAGAAATTCTTGGTATTTGGTATCTCCAAATTCAACTGTTAATTGTACGGATTTTGCAGAAAGATTTGTCAATTCAAGCGTAAATCTGCCTGTATGCTGAAAGACAAAGTAATTGACCGTCTCCTTATTAGTTATGGTTCTCATATTAAGATAATTGCCATTTGAATCAAGCACTTTTACAAGAATGGAGTTATTGTAATGATTAGAAGATATCTCATAGAACCCTATACCATTTCCATAAAGCACAAGCGGCATATTGGCCGAATCCAACTTGTCTAAATTGAAATTTTCCAAGTCCTTTATGGCATATGAGAAAACTATGCCTATCCAAATTGAGCCAATTGCTATGGCAATCAGGGCCATTCTGAATATGGTTAATCCCTTATACACAGTTAATGCCAATGTGTTCTACATTATCTATCTATTTCCAGGGCCCGGAGGGATTCGAACCCTCGACCTGGTGGTCCGAAGCCACCCGCACTATCCTG
>JAGWFS010000172.1 GCA_028867785.1 Nitrososphaerota archaeon | reverse complement strand
GCTCCAGCTTTACAAATCCGACTGGCAGGGCAATCAACTTCAATACTCAACACCGAGAACGAATACCGCCGAGTGGTCCATTACTCCTGGAATATCTGGGCATTGGAGTATACAAAACTTAACCTTGAGTTCAGCAACTGCAATCATCCCCGGTGGGACGGCAGGAAAGGTAACAGGGACAGGTGCATTTTCTAGCTTCCAACCTTCTTTACTGGTGAATCCTAGTGGGCTAAATACTTGGTCAGTTATTATTGAAAATGTGTCCGAAATTACCACGCTTTTAGGTATTTATGACGATACCCAAGCTTTAGAGGTGTCTTATTACAGCTATACCTGGGGTACCGGGATTGTCGCCTTTATCTCAGGATATGCACCTGATCATTCTGCAACCGTACAGAATCTTGGAACTGGTCCAAATGGTGGGAAACTCATAAAATTCTCTGTTTCTGGAACTGGAGCAACAGGAAAAACTATAAGTGCACATCTTTATCCAGATGCTCAATCAAATACCAGTAATGTACTGATTGTGCATAGCGCGCAATTTGAAACAGACTCGAACGCAACTTCAATCATTTCCACTACCACTTCCCCCGTCACCGTCACGGATTACAGCCTGACTAGCTCTATACTGACTTTTTCAACTGCCCCGGAAGTTAATGCTTCTTTGACATGGCAAGACGCAAGTTCCAACATTTTCAACTTTGGGGTTGGAAATGGTTCTACCACTGTTTATAACTTGGGAGTAGAATACAATCCCGG
>JAGWFS010000171.1 GCA_028867785.1 Nitrososphaerota archaeon | reverse complement strand
ATGTGCGTCAGGAGAAGAAGCATATTCACTTGCCATCATGTTCACACATACTATTGGAAAAGAAAATAATCCTAACGTGGAGATAATTGCAAATGATATTAATAAAAAAGCAATCGAATATGCACAGAGCGGCATCTATCCTGAGAAAAGTGTTGATAAATTACCATTAAATATAATAGAAAATTGTTTTCAAAAGATAGTGGATAATGAAAACCAAGTAAATTATGAAATTGTACCATCTATAAAAAATCTAGTGACATTTAAGGTGGGTGACATATTATCTAATGATTCAAAAAGTCTTGATGTGATATTCTGTAGAAATGTATTGATTTATTATGAAAAAGAAGCCCAAGAACTAATTATAACAAAATTCCATCATTGTCTAAAAGAATCTGGATATCTTGTGCTAGGGATGGATGAAACTATGTTAGGAAGAAGATGTGAGAAATTATTCAACCCCTTGATGGCACGTGAAAGAATCTATCAAAGGGTCATTCATACTAGTGGCAGGATATGATTCTAAAATCTAACCGTAATGATTTACAACAATTAGAGTGTGTCCTAAACTCGTTTATTCTTTCAAAAACAATTCCTTCTATTGAAATAATACTTGAAGAACCTGTAAGATATCTTCTTAAAAAAACACAGGAGATTCAAATCACAAATTTGGATTCGCTTATTTCAAATTTTGAAGAAATGGATGTAATGTCTGCTGTGTATGTTAAATGTAGTGGAGACTTGAATATTGGCGTATTATGGTAC
>JAGWFS010000170.1 GCA_028867785.1 Nitrososphaerota archaeon | reverse complement strand
ATCGAAGCCCTTCGGGCCCGTTCAATCAGTTAAAGCGCGTCGCGTTTTTTTGACACTTGTTCCATTCGTAACATATTGGCGAAACCTTTTTTGCGAAAGTACCTCGGATTTTATGCGTTTGTCGTTGTCTGTTGTGCTGATTTCGTATTTCCCAATTTCTGAAGAAGATTTTGCAACAGTGCATGTTCTTCCTGTGTCAGATTTTGAAATTTCTCTTTTGGAATTTCTTTTTGTTCAATCTTTGGAACATCACCTTTTTCCAGATCAAGAAATTCCTCACTTCTTGCAAACACATCTAGCATTTCATCAATGAGAAGTTGCGGAAGAATTCCTTTGTTGGTTGTGTACTTGGCTTCCATGCTTCCCTTGTGACCCATAAAGAACACGACAAACAAGAGCATACTTGCAAAGACTCTACTGGATGAAATGCGAGAAGCATTTAGGAAAAGTCAAGAATTTCTCGACTATGACACCAACAGGGAAAGCGAAGAAGAAATCAGCAGACAACGAATTGTCACACCAGAAGAGTTTGAAGAACTGATAACAGAAGGCTGGCAGTATCTTGGGACTTTGCCAAATGGTAAGATTGTTATCAAAAACAAGCAGGGCTTGAACTAACAGATAGTTCTAGCCTTACTGATTTCGAGTCGATTGATTCAGATTAGTTACTTGTCGTTTTCGTGGCTACCATTGTTGTCGTCGTCATGGTCATCGTGATTATTCTTAGTATCTGTGATTGCATCCTCAGCATGTTTCCATGCGTT
>JAGWFS010000016.1 GCA_028867785.1 Nitrososphaerota archaeon | reverse complement strand
GATACTGTAAAGGCCTTCAACATGAAACAACAAATAGAACACTTTGCATACAAGCCAAAAATAAGCATAGTATTACCAGTTTTCAACACTGATTCGATCTGGCTAAGTGCAGCAATTGAATCAGTAATTAATCAGATATATCAAAATTGGGAACTTTGTATTGTAGACGATGGTTCTACCAAACCTGAAGTAAAAGAGACACTGTCAAAATATGTTTCTGACAATAGAATAAAAACAAAATATCTCGCCAAAAATCTCGGAATTGCAGGCGCCTCAAATGAAGCAATATCAATATGTACGGGAGAATTTGTGGGCTTTTTAGATCATGATGATGAATTATACTCAAATGCATTGTTTGAGGTTGTAAAAAGACTAAACAAACAATCTGATCTAGATATCATCTATTCCGATGAGGATAAGATAGAGAATGGAAGAAGACTGGAACCCTATTTCAAACCTGATTGGTCACCTGATCTACTATTATCACAAAATTTCATGGCTCATTTTATAGTATATAGAAAAAAATTATTAGAAGAAGTAGGAGGCTTTCGTTCTGGTTTTGATGGCACACAGGATTATGATCTTGCTCTAAGATCTATTGAAAAAACGGAAAAGATAGATCATATAAGAAAAGTCTTGTATGGATGGAGAAAAATCTCTACATCCACAGCATTATCACAATCTGCAAAATCCTATGCTAGCAGTTTGTCAGTAAAAGCACTTCAAGATTCATTAAAGAGACAAAAAATAGATGGGACTGTTGTAATCGATAAAAATACAAAATATTTCAGAGTTATTTACAAAATTAAAAACGATCCCCTTGTTAGTATAGTAATAATAACACATGACAAGCCAGAAATGCTAAAAAATCTTTTAGAAAGCATTGAAAAAAACTCATCATACACAAATTATGAAATCATTGTTATTGATAGAAAGAGTGAACAACGAAAAACACTAAAATTTCTAAAAAAATTAAAACATAAAGTAATAAGATTTGATGATGATCATAATTATTCAAAAGAAATCAATTATGCAATGAAATTCGTCAAGGGCAGTCATATTATAATAATGAATGATGACATGCAAGTTGTAAATGCAGAATGGCTAGAAGCTATGTTGGAACATTCACAAAGGAGTAAAATTGGTGCTGTGGGTAACCTTTTGATTTATCCGCCAAGTAAACATAATGGAATAGAAATTATTCAGCATGGGGGTGTCATTTTGAATAGCCATGGTGTGGCTGATCATGCCTTCAATGGTAAGAAAGTTCAAGATGATAATTATTTCAACTTACATCGTATAGTGCGTAATTGTATAGCAGTTACAGGCGGCTGTATAATGTTCCGAAAAGATGTATTTGAAGAGGTTGGGGAATGGGATGAGAATCTACCCATGGTTTTCCAAGATGTTGATTTTTGCCTGAGGGTTATAAAAAAAGGATTTAGGATTGTTTACACTCCATATTCCAAAGTATATCATTTTGAGGGAGCTACAAGGGGTAAATCTCATCCAAAAAATGAAGAGGACTATTTCATAAATAAATGGGAAGATGTACTGTTAAATGGAGATCCATACTATAATTGTAATCTATCGTTAATAAGTGAACCATATTCAATATCTGTAGCTGCCCAACAAAAGCCCCCATTATCAGCATTACTAGAGTTTTATTATTTGAGGGAAGACTTGCAAAAAGCATTTCCAGAAGCATCTTCCGGTAATTATGACCAGCTAGTAAAATGGGCTAAGGAGTACGGTGTGTTTGAATATCCCCAAATTTGGCCATATGTCTCATGGTACAGAAGATATACGGAAAATAGTGCAACAAAGAATACGAAATTAAATAATTTGCCAAGTCATATTGTAGATCACATTTTGTAAAACCCATCTTGAAATGGTGGATGAGATCTATCCTTCTCAGTTATCACAGTAGGTTCCAACGGCCACTCTATCTTGAACATGGGATCATTCCATTTTACACCTCTTTCATATTCTGGCATATATACTTGGGAAACTTGATACACTAACTCTACATCGTCTATTAAAGTCTGAAAACCTGCGGCAAATCCTTCAGGTGCATAAAGCATTTTGTAATTATCTGCACTTAATTCAAATCCTATCCATTCCATATATGTTTGAGATTTTGAACGTAAATCTATAATCACATCGTATATCTTTCCTCTTACACATCTGAGAAATTTTGCCTCTTGGTAGGGAGGCAATTGAAAATGCATTCCCCTTATAGTCCCTTTTTTTTTACTGTAAGATATATTGCATTGAAGAACGTCTGGGTTCAAACCATGATTTTTGAATATTCCGCTATCAAATGATCTAGCAAAAAACCCTCTTTCATCTTCTTTTTTTTCTGGTTCAATGATGTAGGCACCCTTTAATTTTGTCTCTGTAAAAATCATCTCTATTCTATTATTTCCTCCAAATCTAATTTAAATTGTAGAGCCGTATTGCGCTTTTTTAAAACTTTGAGTAGCAAGTCATTTCAAATCTTCCAATATGCTTTACCTGAACTCCAAAGCTCCTCTAGCTTAATCTTATCCTTCAGAGTATCTAAGGGTTGGTATTCTCCAAGGTACTTGTATGCAGAGAGCTGACCATGCTCAATGAGCTCATTCAATGGTTCTTGTTCGAAAATGGTCGAGTCATCTTTGATAAAATCCAAGACCTTTGGTTCTAACACAAAATAACCTCCATTTATCCAGATATCGTTCATTATGGGCTTTTCAGTTAAAGATGTCACCTTATCATCACTTATGCTTACTAAGCCAAATCTATCTTGATGTCTAGCAACCGTAAGAGTTGCCAGAGTTCCTTGTTTTTGATGAAACCTTACCAGGCCGGTTATATCCACACCTTTTAAATCATCCCCATAGGTTACGCAGAAAGTTTCTCCTTCAACATGTTTTTTTATCCTTTTTATCCTGCCTCCTGTCATTGTTTCCAAACCGGTATCTACCAATGTAACATTCCATAATCTGATATCTTTTTCATTTGATTCTATCTGCCCATGTTTTAGGTTGATTACCACATCAGATCTACTGCGAGAATAATTTTCAAAATATTCCTTTATCATTTCTCCTTTATAGCCACAACAAATGACAAAATCATTGATTCCGTGTGAAGAATATATCTTCATAATGTGCCAGATAACTGGCATTCCACCAATCTCAATCAGTGGTTTTGGCTTAGAACTAGTCTCTTCATTAATTCTCGTACCACGACCTCCAGCTAAAATGACAGTTTTCAAGAACTTCAAACAATTTTTCATTACCAAATATTTAAATCAAGATCTGAAGATGATTGGTTCACTTGTTACCCAAAATGCTGATTATTGGAGGTAGTGGTCTCGTAGGTAGCACTCTGATATCCTATGCAGTCTCTGATTTTAGTCTGTATGCTACTGTGAATAAAAATGAAATACAATCAGATAGAGTAATTGTTACAAAAATTGATCTATTACAAGAAAGACAAAAGATTGCTGACCTGATCTCAACTCTTCGACCTGACATTATTGTAAATACTGTAGCACATGATAGTGTAGATCTATGTGAAACTGATCATAAAATTGCAGATCTATTACATGTTGAGGTACTTCAAGACATTGCCAAGGTTTCCAAAAAAACTGGTTCAAAATTAATTCATCTTTCTACCGATTTTGTATTTGAGGGATCTAAAGAAGGAAAGTATACTGAAAATGATATTCCCAAGCCGGTAAATTATTATGGTAATACCAAGTTATTAGGGGAAAACATAGTCATAGAACAATCAGAAAATAATGTAGTATTAAGGCCGGCAGTCATATATGGATGGCATAAAAAATCGCGATTTACCAATTGGATAATTGAAACGTTACAAGCAGGAAAATCTGTGAATCCACATGCAGATCAATGTAACACCCCAACGCTTGTTGATGATCTATGTAAAGCTATACTCAAAGTAATAGAATTGGGCGTGTCAGGATTGTACAATTCTACTGGAAAAACTTGTCTTTCACGTTATGAATTTGCTCAAGCATTAGCAGATGGATTTGGTCTAGATAAAAAACTGATAAAACCAGTCACATCACAAGAAAAAAAACAACTTGCTCCAAGACCATGTAGAACATGTCTGGATTCGACCAAGCTAGAAAAGAGAACAGGATTTGAGTTTTCTGATATCAACACAGGCATCTCTTTTATCTTCAATAAATCTAAACAGAATAGTTGAAATTTGATATTAGAAAAGTTATTGAATAATTGTAAAGGATAAATTAAACATCACAAACTCAAACTCTGTTCATGATTCTTGGTATGTCTCCAGTTAGAATAAGCTTTGCTGGAGGTGGTACTGATATTCCAGAATATTATGAAGAATTTGGTGGTAATGTAGTAGTCTCTAGCATATCAAGATTCATCTACGTTATAATGACTCCACGTAATGATAATTCATTTCACGCATTCTCATCTGATCTTGAAACACATCATAAACCAACAAATTATGATGTATTAGAACCTCAACATGGAACTGAAATAGCTGTTTCTGTGATTAAACATCTTGGTTACAAGGAAGGAGCTAACATACTAATTTGTAGTGACGTCCCACCAGGTTCTGGTCTTGGAGCATCAGGTGCTCTTGCGGTAAACCTTGTCAAAACAATCTCAATGTTAAATGGCGATGATTGGGATAAGGAAAAGATAGCAGAAACAGCTTATCATGTAGGGAGACATATACTGAATTGGCCAATAGGAAAGCAAGATGAATATGCAACAGCATTTGGAGGATTTAATTTCATAAAATTTACAAAAGAAAAGGTTACTGTTTCTCCAATATGTCTGAATTCATCATCGATAAAAGAGCTTCAACAAAATCTATTACTTTTTTTTGTTGGGAATACACGAAATAGTGCTACAATATTGTCCTCTCAGATAGAAAGAACAAAACAAAGGCAGCAAGAAGTTATAGAATCGCTTCATTTTGTAAAGAATTTAGCAGTCGAAATGTATGAATCACTCAAAAAATCTGACATCGCAACATTTGGAGAACTTTTGCATAAAGGATGGCTCGCAAAAAAGAGATTTGCAAAATCGGTTTCAAATGAGAATATAGACAAGATCTACGAATCAGCCTTGAAACAAGGTGCATTGGGAGGGAAACTGACTGGTGCTGGAGGTGGGGGTCATATGTTACTATATTGCGAGCATTCAAAACAATCATCACTCATAGAAAAGATGGAAAGTCTAGGCCTAAAGCATGTAAAATTCAACTTTAATCTAGAGGGTCAAAAAGTACTAAACTTATATGATTTTACTAAATAACCACAAATGTTGACAAAAACAAAAGATGCTATAGGTTCATTTCTGAAAGAACAAAAATTATCTCTTGAACAGATCTCTGGACAAACAGACATTATTGAAAAAATTATTAAAATATTGATCAATGCAAGAGATAAAGGCAATAAAATCTATACAATGGGAAACGGAGGCTCGGCCTCCACTGCGTCCCATTTTGTATCTGATCTACTCAAAACTGCTATTACAAAAAATAACAAACGGTTTTCTGCTATAGCATTAACTGATAATATGCCTGTAATACTAGCATGGTCAAATGACACGTCATACGATGCTGTCTTTGTAGAACAACTAAAGAATTTTCTTTCAAAAGGTGATGTAATAGTAGGCTTTAGTGGTAGTGGTAAATCAAAAAATGTGGTCAAGGCAATGACTTATGGTAAAAAAAATGGTGCAATATGTATTGGAATTACAGGTATGGCAGGAGGAGATTTTCCAAAAATTTGTGATGTATATTTGATAGTTCCAAGCAATGACATGCTTGGTATAGAATCCACCCATGTTACGTTATGTCATTGTATTATCTCAGCAATCAGAAATCTGGGCAAGCCTATGTTCACATATGACTGAATTTCATAAAGCCGTCTTTCTTGATAGGGATGGTGTTGTTAACAAGGAAAGGGCTGATTATGTAAAAAAAGTTGATGAATTGGTAATTCTAGATGTGGCAAATTCAATTAAAAAACTAAGAGATGGCGGGTTTCTCATAATTGTAATTTCTAATCAATCAGCTGTTAATAGAGGACTTACCACTCACGAAAATGTCAAAAAAATACATTCTACAATACAAGACTACTTAGAAAAAGGCGGAACTCAAATTGATGCCTTTTACTACTGTCCACACAGACCAGATGAGAATTGCAATTGTAGAAAACCAAAGCCTGGCCTGTTAAACAAGGCAATTAATGATCTAAAGATTGATCCAAAATTAAGCTGGATGATAGGTGACAGAGATTCTGACATAGAAGCTGCAAAATTAGTTGGTTGTAAATTTGTCAAAATAATCAGTAACTCGGGATTAGACTATGCTGTGCAACGTATATTAAATTCAAGTGATTTCTGATTATTCTAGAGGGTAAATTAATTGAAAATACTAGTTACTGGTGGAGCAGGTTATGTCGGCTCGGTAGTGATCCCTGAACTTGTTAAGGAAGGCCATTACATAAAATGTCTTGACAGATTCTTTTTTGGAAGTGAGTATCTATCAGGAAAAGAATTTGAAAATAAAATTGAGTTAGTTAGAGATGACATTAGGTGGTTTGACCAAAAAATACTTGAGGGAGTAGACTTAGTCATGGACTTGGCGGCACTTTCAAATGATCCTGTTGGAGATCTGGATCCAAGTAAAACTTTTGACATTAACCACTTGGGAAGAAGCAGAGTAGCCAGATTAAGCAAAGATGCTGGTATACAGCGATACATACTTGCTTCAAGTGCAAGCATATATGGACAACAAGATGGTATTGCTGATGAAAATTCTCAAGTAAAGCCATTAACTGCATATTCCAAGGCAAATAGAATGGCTGAAGTTGACAACTTGCCTCTAAATGATGAAAACTTTACAGTAACAGCACTAAGATTTTCAAGTATCTACGGACTATCCCCAAGGATGAGATTTGATCTTGCAGTTAATAGTATGGCACTTGAACTTTTTAAAACTGGAAAAATTATAGTGAGAGGAAAAAGCAATACCAGACCATTTCTGCACATAAAAGATGCGACAAGAGTATACAGTATGATAATTAAAGCTCCACAAGAAAAGATAGGTGGACAAATTTTCAATGTAGGTTCTGATGAACAAAATTACCGAATGGATGATCTTGCAAAAGAGGTTGGAAATTCAATTGGCAAAAAATATGAAATTGAGGCTAAGGACACACAAGATCACAGATCGTATCGTGCATCCTTCAAGAAAATAAGAGAGACCTTGGGATTTCAACCAAAATTCACGGTAAAAGATGGTGCAGTAGAAATTTACAAAGCATTAGAAAGTGGTGAACTTACAGATTCAAAGAAAACAATCACAGTAGAGTGGTACAAACATTTGCAATCTACACCATCTCTCTCAAAAGAACTAAGTCTGAGAGATATTATTTTGTAAACTAACATAAAATACCTGAGGCTTGGTCACAATTTGATATTTTGTATATTTAATAACTATAACCTAATTTCGTGAGAGTTTTTGACATTATTTAATTAATCAAATCTTTTTTGTATCATTGAATTTATTTCTCCAATTTTCAATTCTACGAAATATTTTAGTTGGTTTTTAGTGACCTGTTGCTAATAATTCTAACAATCTATTTATCTAATCTCATTTTACAAATCACATGCCATTTACATTTAAGAAGATGAAAATTCCTAAAGTGATATTAATTGAAGCTAAGACATTTTCTGATGAGCGTGGGTTATTTATGGAAAGCTTCAAAGAATCAGCATTTGCATCCGAAATAAACACCAGATTCGTCCAAGATAATTACTCTCGTTCTATTAAGGATGTAATCAGGGGGTTACATTATCAAAAAAATCCTAAAGCTCAAGCAAAGTTAGTGATAGCCACAATGGGAGAAATTTTTGATGTTGCAGTTGACATTCGCAAAGGGTCACCAACATATGGCAAATGGGTAGGTGAAACGCTCTCTGACAAAAACCATAAAATGCTTTACATTCCGGAGGGTTTTGCTCATGGATTCTGTGTGACAAGCGAGAAGGCAGATGTCCTTTACAAAGTAAATTCCGAGTATTCACCAGAAAATGAGAGGGGAATTTTATGGAATGATCCAGAGATATCAATCAAATGGCCAACTGCCAAGCCAATTATAATAAAAAAAGACCTTGAACTACCCACTCTTCAAAATGCAGATAACAACTTTGTATATTGATAAACTAGATCAAAATAAATAACAAGTTTGGTATCTCCAAAACGTGAAGTTACTTGTGTGTGGAGGAGTAGGTTTTATTGGCAGTGCCTTTGTCAGAAATCACCTAAAAATAAAACCAAAAGATGCAATAACAAACCTTGACAACTTGACAATCGGCTCTAACATTCAAAATCTCAAAGAAATTGAAAACAATCAAAATTATAAATTCATAAAAGATGATATCAGAAATCAAGAAACAATATCAAATATTGCAAAAGAATCAGATGTTATAGTAAACTTTGCAGCAGAGACCCATGTTGACCGTTCCATATCAAACCCAAAGCCGTTTGTCGAGACAAACGTATTAGGAACATATTCTGTATTAGAATCTGCAAGAAAGCACGACAAGCTATTCATCCATGTATCAACTGACGAGATCTACGGCGATGCTGAAAACAAGGAATCATTTACAGAGCATGATATCCTAAAACCAAGCAACCCATATTCTGCCACAAAAGCGTCAGCAGATCTCCTAGTGGAATCATACCACAGAACATACGGTATCAAATGCATCACTACCAGATGCACAAACAACTTTGGTCCATTCCAGTTCCCAGAAAAACTGATCCCTAAAACAATAATCAGGGCTTCAAAGAACCTCAGAGTACCACTCTACGGCGGAGGAAGCCAGGTAAGAAGCTGGATATACGTTTTGGACCATGTAGAGGCAATCGACACACTAATTGAAAAGGGCAAGTCAGGAGAAACATACAACATTACAGCCTGGAATGAGATAACAAACAGAATAATAGTTGAAAAAATTCTAAACCTCATGAAAAAACCCCAAGACCTCATAGAAAACGTAGGCGACAGGCCGGGACACGACAAGAGGTATTCGATTGACGCGTCAAAGATAATCAAGGCAACGGGCTGGAAGCCAAGGTACCAGTTTGACCAGGCGTTGCAGGAAACGGTATCATGGTACCAAAAAAACCACGACTGGTGGGAACCGCTTGCAGATGAAAAGACACTCCATCCGCAGCCATGGACTGTAAACTGGTAAAAACCAATCTAAACTTATATACAAAAAACAAGATGACTCATTTGTTGAAAACGTCACAACCAGACCTGAAAGAAATAGTCAAAGAGTTGAGAACCCAAGGGGAAAGATAGACAAGCTTGAAAAAATTGTCGAGTCAAGGACTGTGGGCGAGGCAAATCCAGATGAATACGAAATCAGGTCTATTGCAGAATTTGAAAAGAAGAAAAAGACAGGCAAGATGGAGTTTACACTGTTCTAGTCTTGGCATTCCTTACGTTTATGATGTTTCTAGCAGAGAAAATGTATACAAATAGGAGTATGTCATTTTAAATGAAAATACACTTTGAAGAACCGCTGGTATGAGATTCCTTGTAACAGGCTCGGCAGGTCTTGTCGGGAGGCAGGTTGTAAAGGATCTCCTTCCATCATACCCACATGTCTATTCCTGCTACCACGCTTCAAAACCGGAAACAGGAACTGCAACCCATCTTGACCTTTCAAGTCCTGAGAGTATAATCCGGGTTGTAGAATCCGTCAAGCCAGATGTAATAATTCATCTGGCAGCATTGACAAACGTGGACCAGTGCGAAACAGATAGAGATATGGCAACAAAGCTTAACGTAAAGTCCACTGCGATTTTGTCAGAGCAGGCTGCAAAACACAACGCATTTCTCCTCTATGTATCAACAGATTATGTCTTTGACGGAAAGACAGGTATGAAAAAGGAGACAGACAGGACAGACCCAGTAGACTATTACGGCAAGTCAAAGCTTGAAGGGGAAAGGGCAGTTCAGGAAATTGCATCAAGCTGGTGCATTGCAAGAACCAGCACGCCATACGGAATACACCCAAAGAAAAAATCCTTCCCGCTATTTGTCGCAGAAAACCTTCAAGCCAAAGCTCCACTTGACATAGTAACCGACCAGTATACCTCGCCAACCTATGTTCCAAACCTCAGCAGGATGCTAATTGAGGTATCATCAAGAAAGATTCAAGGAATAATTCATCTAGCCGGAGCTACTCGAATCTCAAGATATGAGATGGCAGAAATCGTTGCAGAAAAACTACATCTAGACAAAAAACTTCTCAGGCCAACCAGCATTGCAGCCATGAACTGGACAGCAAAAAGACCAAATGATTCCTCGCTTGACGTATCAAAGGCAGCATCCCTTCTCAAAGAAAAGCCGGTGACAGTAAAGCAAGGGTTGGACCTATTCATACAAGAACTAGAACAAAAACCAAATTGAAATATACTGTACCCATGTAACACCGATCATACTTGAAAGGAATCATACTTCACGGTGGACACGGAACAAGACTCAGACCATTAACACACGCGGGACCAAAACAACTTTTGCCTATTGCCAACAAGCCCATGTCCCAGTATGCATTGGAAGACTTTAGGGAAGCTGGTATCAAGGATATGGCAGTAATAATTGGAGATGTCTACCCAGAAAAGGTAAAGGAGTTCTACGGCGACGGGACAAAGTTTGGCGTCAAAGTCACATACATCTACCAAGACAAACCAAAGGGAATATCTCATGCAATCAGATTGTGCAAGGACTTTATCGGTAACGACAGGTTTGTAGTCTATCTAGGAGATAACATTCTACGAACAGGACTTGTAGACTATACAAAAAAGTTCCAAGGTTCCAAGGCCGACGCCATGATACTTCTCTGTGAGGTGGATGACCCGTCAAGGTTTGGGATTGCCGAGCTTGATGGAAAAAAGATAAAAAAAATCGTGGAAAAGCCGAAGAACTCGTCGTCAAACCTTGCAGTAATAGGCGTGTACTTTCTTACTCCAAAAATTTTCGACATTATTGACAAGCTAAAACCATCATGGAGGGGAGAGCTCGAAATAACCGAGGCCTTGCAACTCCTGATGGAATCAGGAAATGTCATAGAATATGACACTGTCACAGGATGGTGGAAGGACACCGGAACTCCAGAAGATATACTGCATGCAAACCAACTAGTACTTGATTCAATTGGTACGCCACAACAGTTTGTAGTAAATGACGGTGCAGAGATCCGCGGAAATATCATAGTTGGAAAAAACACAACAATCTCACGAGACTCGTTCGTCACAGGCCCTGCAATCTTAGGTGAGAACTGTACCATCGGTCCTGCAGTAAGACTGGGACCATATGTTTCCGTTGGAAGCAATGTCACAATAAAAAAATGCGACATTGAAAACTCGATAATCATGGAAGGGGCAAAGATTGACGCCAAGATCCATCTTGTAGATAGTATAATTGCACACCAGTCGGAGATAGAGGACCACACCCACCCAAGGAAGCACCAGTTTCTTCTCGGTGAGAGATCACAAATCAGACTGTAGCTTGTGCATTTTGACGCATCAAGCATATACTTTGAGGGCGCATACGAATCACCTATTTTAAGAAATATTTGAGACCTGAAAAACTGTACCAGATCTGATACGAGATTTTCATTATGATCTGAATGCCCAGATCTACTTGCAGACATTACGTTCATGACCGATCTCAATTACCATTACTATCATCTTGTCTTTTTGAATGCTCATCAAGACCCTATAGTCGCCAACCCTCATCTTGTAAAGTTCCAGGCCGGCTAGTCTTGTGACATGAAGAAATGGATCGGATGCAATCTCTAGCAGTTTACCATCTATCCTTCTTGCAATCTGCTTGTCAATCTTTGAGAGTTGTTTTTTTGCAGTCTCGGTTACTCGGATGCTATAGGTCAAGTTCTTTTTCTACCTGCTCAAGAGAGTAGGTCTTGCCCTTTTCCATGTCATCCAAGGATTTTCTAAGGTTTCTCACTGTTTGAGGATCAAGATCATCGTCTTGGGCTGCCCTCATCAATCTCTCAATTACATCATTGTACGTCTCCTTTGAATATATCTTGAGATTCTCAAGTTTTGTTCGTGTTTTGTCTTTTATTTTGATAGTAGTATCCATTAGTATACTAGTGTATACTCAATATATAACAATTTGCAGAAAACCCCGAGTAAAATACCTCGTAATTTGCCACTAGATTTGTCATGCTAAAACTGCGGCCGAAAAAATACTTTCCTACGCAGATACCCTTTCTATGCGAAGACCGTCTATGCCTTCAAACTCTTCGTCATCTCCTGTAACAAGCTTTGACTTTAGAGTCTTGGCAGTTGCTGCTGCAAACGCATCAGCAAGGGACAATCTGTGGCTTGCCTTGAGCATGGCCGCCTCTTTCCACAATGAGTTGTCTCTTACCTGGACTAGCTTTACACCAAAGGATCTGATGTTTCTCTCCTTCTCTTCTGCAATCTTTGGGCTCTTCCTTCCAAGAATATAGTACAGTTCTGCCATGTTGATGATATTCATGTATCCTTTAATCTTTCCACCAAGTACCTGCCCAAGCAGCTCTGCAACACGATCAGCTCCGTCTTCATCTAGATAGAGCACAAGCAGGGCCTGGGTGTCAAATACAAGACTCATTTGCTATCATCCTGCAGTTCTTCGTTCCAGTTTTTTCTGCTTTTTGATCTCATCACGTCTTGCCTCTCTGACGAGCCGTCCTGATGTCGTGCCACTGAATAACTCCTCGAGCGAGCCTTTCTCTGCAAGCGGGTCTGAAATAGCCTTCAAAAGCACGCCATCTTTCGTATCTACTGCAATGGCCTTTCTTGTTATCCTGTGCTTCTCCCTTAGTTTCTTTGGTATGGTGGCTTGGCCCTTCTTTGTAACAGTGACGATATCTTCAACCATTGCTAGTAATACTATTATTTTTGTAATACATAAATATTATGTATTACTTGAGATATGGTATAGAACTAGTACAAGGCGGGCTGTGTCTGGAAGATTTGGAGCCCTGCACAAAAAAACAGGATGCCAAAAAGAACTATCTCAATGGACATTTTTGACATATTGGAGGGTTTTGAATCGAGTTCTCTGCACATTACCAATCAGACTGATACGTCTAGTATGCACGAAGGTTTTCCTTGGTCCATTTCACCTCTAGGTATATCATGAACGGGTGGTCATTTTCTGAGATCAAGCGCCAGATAGAATACAAGTCGAGATGGACAGGTATTCCTATCATACAATTATCAAAAAAAGACGCCAGAGGAACATCAAGACTGTGCCCAGATGCGGAAAGAGACTCCAAGACAAAGTGGCATGGAATACATCTGACCATAACAGGGAGCTCTGGTATGACACATGTCAGAGATGGCAGGACCGTGACGTAATAGCGGTCATGAACTAGTCTCTGCGAGGGCTGCCAAGGCTTGGCAGTT
The DNA here is from genome assembly GCA_028867785.1 of Nitrososphaerota archaeon. Taxonomy (GTDB): domain Archaea; phylum Thermoproteota; class Nitrososphaeria; order Nitrososphaerales; family Nitrosopumilaceae; genus Nitrosotalea. The sequence goes on along the minus strand of JAGWFS010000016.1, from coordinate 12,407 downwards.
CTAAAGGTGATACTGGTGAAACCGTGATGGGGAATGTGGATAGCGCACTGCCGCCAATCCATAGAGTCGATGCACAGAAGTTGCAGCCGGTGTAATTATTTCATTTGGCAACGCAACAGAGCCCCCTAGTTCATCATAAATAAAGTACTGCATGTATTACAGGTACCATCGTATCACCATAAGAATGGCAGCCTTCTGTACTGTACCATGGTAGAAAAGCTGCGCGACTCTTTTAAGCAAAGAGATCGCGCCTCTTTATCAATGGAACAGGGACTGACATGCGCAAACCACTCTGACAAGGAGGTATTACTTTGCCAGGTGGGATGGAACAACTTTGTCTGCCCAAGATGTGGGAGGGACTATTCCATTGGAAGAAAGGTAATAGTGCTTGACTCAAAAGAAGTGCATAAAAGATAGCAACACGCTATAACAGTAAAAAACAGGAAACCGGCATCCCATGACATGGATGGACATTTTTGGCAAAAGCAAATCTTGTGCGTTTACAGGTTCTGATAATCCTGCAGATTAATCTTTAATATTTAAACAGCTAAATGGTTAAGTGGTATATTATGAAAACCACTGTAAACCTAGACGATGACCTGTACAAGAAGCTTGTAAAAGAGACTGTAGAAAAATATGGAAACACAAAAAATCTCTCCAAATTAATCAATGAGAAGCTTGCAAGAGCCGAAGAGATTGCCGATAGGACTGATCCATCTGAGATAAAGAGACGCTTGAAGATTTTAAGGGAAAGCGCTGGAAGCTGGAAGATCAAGACAAGCGGCAAGGAATACGTCAGGGAAATAAGACAAGGATGGAGTAAAAGACTAAAACCGGTCGGTCTGTAACATTGAAAATTGTATTTGATACGAAGAAAGTGTCCTCAGTAATGCCTAAAAATTTTAGCCGGGATACTTGAGGATCTCAAGTACCTGGATGACACCGTACACATGTGTAATTGAGAACTACGCCAAACTTTATCTGGCCATTTGCACTATCCGAAGATATGAGGCCAGTTCCGATTATTATCCTATCTATCATACTTGCAAGCTCCACTCTGGGATACGGTCTTGCATCAGCCCAGATGTGGGGAACGCCGTGCACTGCATCCCACCCATGCGCCAGGATCTGCGGCGACCACCCATGCGCACCAGGCGAGGTGTACACACCTGGAGGACAGGGCACTACAAACTCTACCGCACAGACGTCTTCAAGCACAAACAACACTAAAACTCCAGCCATCTCAACACAGATGACCCTCTCAGCTAACGCAACTGCAACCAAGACTGGAAAAAGCATCATGAGTGAAAACGCCTCCATGACTGCAAACGTTACAGCTACCAAATCTGCAATCAGCAACATGGCAAAAATGAATGGTACCATGACAAATACCACAGGTACTGCTACAACCACTGTTCCGCCGCCTGCCCCGGTATTGTCTCCATTAAAACAGATATCTTCAGGAATTGCGCCCTCTGATGTCAAGTGTCCATCTGGATATCAACTGGCACTAAACAAGTTTGATTCCAGGCCTGCATGCGTAACGGCAGACGGCATGGCAAAGCTTGTTGCGCGAGGTTGGGCAAAAGCGGCCTAGACTTGCTGGATAAAAATACATCAGGCAATAATACAGAACGTGTACGTGCTCTCGTTGATCTGGATTTGCAGCCGACTTTCAATTTATGGGAATCATCATCCTGTTGATTCTTGACTGTACAATTACTGCAAAAAACACGACTCCGAGAACAAGTCCCGACATGGCCCCAAACTCTGGTGCGGCAAAGACCTCAAGCAATAGCGAGCTTGGTGTGGCAACCGCATCTGGGTTGACCCCGTTTGACTGGAGACACGCCTTTGACTGCTCCATCACAGAATATGGCTGAGCCACGCCGGGGCTTGATATCAGATAGCTGTGAAGCTCCCTGTCTGTTGCGCTTGGGTTAAGCGAGAGATACGAGTTCAGATCGCTGTCAATTTTTTCCATGGATGACCTGTAGATTGTCTGCTCCAGCGGCAGGTTGCTAGAATTGCAGTAATAGTTCCCGTCAGAGTCAAACGCGCCATACGCATGGCTAAAGGACACTGCAAGAAGAACCGCAGGTATGGCAAGTAGTGCTCTCAACTGTACTGTGATCGTACGGACACCAAGATTAATTTTGCGCAGCCATGTTCCTGCCTGCACCGCAAGTTTTAAGCCAAGCCACCAGAGCTTTTCCTCATGGAAAAAAAGTGCGTCATCTGCGGCTGCAGGGACCACAAATTGATAGGATGTTTCAACCACAAGTCAAAAAAGTGTTCGTGCTTTAGGGATTCATGATATACAACAAAATTTCCAGCCTGCAATCTAAAATCAATTTAAAGATTACGAAGTATTCCTTCCAGATTCTTAATAATTGAAAACTCTAAACCAGAAAAAGAATGCAAAAGATAGGACTTGTTGTTGCAGTGATACTGCTGTGTTCGGTTACCCTGATTCCAGCTTTTTCTGAAGATGACAGTCAGGGAAATAACTATCAGGCAGATGATAATCAGGAAAGGGAGAACAAGTTTGATTTTGGAGGGTCTTCAAACAAGACCATCATCTTTGACGACTCGAACGAGACAGACGTTGGACACGAGATATCAGACTATGTACATGAGAGAAACGAGCTTGAGAAGGAACAAAGAGACAAGATTCATGACGCCTTGAAAGAGTGCAGGGAAGGTGCAAAGGAATCAGGCAACAAGGCTGCAATGCAACAGTGCGTTCAAGCCTTCAAGTCACTGAGAGAACAATACAGGTCATTTGTATTGCAGCAAAACCTGCAGTTCAAGCAGTACAGGCAGGGATTTCTCACCGGGAATCACAACATACTGACGCCTGAAAAGAACAAGCAGGCGCTAGACCAAGTCATGTTACAAATCTCGCACTATCATGCAAACACGTTCGCAGGTATGCACAAGAACAACCGACATCGCTAGCAAGAATCGGCATCTCGAAGTATGTAGTAAAAACAAATCAAAGCATCTATTGAACACCTTGGCATTTTACAGTCGTAATCGAAGGGCCAGACTTTTGCATCTATCCAGAAATCTGATGTTAAACATGTCCTAGATCCTAGATAGGCTTATTAATTTTGTATTACATGTAATACATGTGAAAAAAGATCTCATTACAGTGCGAGATGTGGATGAAAAAGTACTGAGAAACTTTAGAGCGCGCGCTATTCAGAAGAAAATGAAGATGGGCGAGGCACTCACAGACGCCATGAAGCGATGGGTAAAAGAGGATAAGATGCAGGAGCCTGATCCCAATCTCCTTCTGAGGATCAAACCGTTTGACTGGGGCCCTGACACAGAAAATACCAGCGAGGAAGTAGATGAGATACTTTACGGATCCAAATGATATTTTTAGACACAAGCTTTCTGTTAGCGTGTTTTAATGCCCATATGGGCATCATCATAAGGCAATGAGGATACTCCGTGACATTGCCGAAAAGAAGTATGGTACCGCGTTTATAACCGATTATGTTTTTAATGAAACTGTAACGGTTTCCATGATTAGGATGAAGGATCTTGGCAAAGTCAGACGGATTGGTAATTATCTCCTCGATTCCCTAAAATTAATACGAGTAGAGGAGGACGTATTTCTTGACGCGTGGAGGATATTCCAATCACAAAAGGGGACAAGACTTGGATTCACAGACTGTACTACAATTGCAGCGATGGGACATAATGGCACAAACAATATTGCAACATTTGATAAAGATTTTACAAAGATGAATGGAATAAGCTGTATAGGGCCATAACTGCCCATCTGGTATAGAATTGCTTGAAGAAAAAATCAATAACATGTAAAACTGGGCGGGGAAGGATGGGATTTATTTCCCCCAAGCTTGATAGTGTATAGTTGAAGTCTGACATTACAATAATTGGCGCGGGGATTCTGGGCACCTCTCTTGCATATTTCCTGTCGCAGGCAACAGGAAAAAAAATTCTGGTCCTTGAGCAGGCCCCTGAGGTGGCGTATCACACAAGCAGGAGGAACACGGGCAAGGTTCACGCGCCGTTTCTCTACGACCCTCAAAAAAAGAGGCTCTTTGCAAGGGCGGCGGCGCTTGGCTTTGAAATGTGGGAGCTTTATGCAGAGCAGAAGGGACTGCCGTTCAAAAGGGACGGGGTGCTTGAGGTCTCACTTGACGAACAAGGAACCAAGAGACTTGAAAGATACATGTCTTGGGGAGAGCAGAACGGATTGAAAAAAGACGAGCTGAGACTTCTTGACAGCTACGAGGTATCAAGGCAGGAACCCGAAGTAAGGTGCCACAAGGCAATCTTCTGTACAAAGGACGCATCGGTAGACTATGGCAGGTTTACCGCATCCCTGATGGATGACGCAAAGCAAAGCGGGGCAAGTTTTCTGCTAAACACAAGGGCTGGAAAAATACAGGACAAGAAAGATCTGGTGGAGATAAAAACAGGCAGCGAAACAATCGAGACAGGCTTTGTCATAAACGCGGCAGGCGGCATGTCAGTTGACATTGCACATGCGATGGGTGTTGCACGGAACCTTACTGACATTCACTTTAGGGGAGAGTACTGGCAGGCGGATGGAATCTACAGCAACCTGACGCAGGTGTCGGTATATTCAGTGCCAAAGCATTCCGAATATCCCTTCCTTGACCCGCACTGGATAGTGCGGCACGACGGGCGATGCGAGGTTGGCCCAAACGCGGTGCCAATCTTCAGCCCATACGGATACGGCTTTGCAGAAAACATCAGGGAATTTCCGTCAAAAATTGCAGAGATGCTGTCCTCTGGAGCTGCAAAGATGCTGTTTGACCCGAAGTTTCTCTCGCTTGCATCAGGAGAGTTTCTCTCCTCAGTATCAAAGACAGTCATGATAAACCGGGTCAGGGAGTTTCTCCCAAAGGTGGACCCGGCCAAGTTCCACACCAGGGGCACTTCAGGCGTGCGAGCATCGGTAATTGACAGTGCAGGCAAGTTCGTACCCGATGCAGTAATAGAACACGGGGAAAAGTCAGTCCACATACTGAACTACAACTCGCCCGGGGCCACAGGCGCCCTCCCGTTTGCAGTACACGTAATCGAGCAGCTAAGGCAAAAGGGAGTCGTAACCATACAGAACCCAAGATGCGGGCCGTGGAACTATGCTACGATATCCGAATTTTTGAACTTTAACTAGCTCCAAATCTATGCGTGGGTTTGACTGATTGTCAGCTAGCAGCGCAAAAATCTACTTTTAACAAACTTGATAGAAATAGACCTGTCGGCGTCGCACAGTCCGGAAGTGCGGGAGCCTGTCAATCTCTTAACTGAGTACCTCAGTTTCGTGGGTTCAAATCCCACCGCCGACGGGTTGTATATTATGTGATAATCTTTAGTATTAACGTTTTTCATTATGTCTCTAGTATGTGAAAGGAACAGACGTAATAACCATGAAATTTCATAAAACTATTGCACCTAAACCTTGAGGAAATGAATTGCTAGGTCCTTACGCCAAAACTAGTTTTCATTTTACTTAATTTAGGGCATTTTTGTTCTAATTCTGTTGGATTATGCCATAACGGGAGGTGCGGGATTCATAGGATCTCATCTTGCCAGGACGCTTTTGCAGCAAGGCCATGCAGTAGATGTCGTTGACAATCTTTCCGCCGGGAACCTCTCAAACCTGTCCGAAATAAGGGACAGGATAAAATTTCACAATGCTGACATACGAAACGGCCCAGACATGAAAAAAATTCTTGCAGGAAAGGACGGCATATTTCATCATGCGGCCCTCACGTCTGTTGCCGAATCATACTTGAAAGAAAAGGAATACTTTGATGTCAATGTGCAGGGAACAAAAAACGTGTTCGAAGCTGCAAGGGAGACTGGGACCAAGGTAGTATTTGCAAGCAGTTCGGGCGTCTACGGAAATACGGATACGGTGCCAACGCCCGAGTCTGCAAATCTAAAACCTGCAAACCCGTACGGCTCGACAAAGCTTGGAGCAGAAACTCTGGCGCAAAAATATGGAAAAAAACCTGACATTGTAGGACTGCGGTACTATAACGTATACGGAGACAACCCTGCAATATCTTCTGCAGGAGTAATCTCAAAATTTTACAAGAGCGTGGCAGAAGGCAAACCTCCAGTGATAGACGGAGACGGCCTGCAGCTGCGCGACTTTGTCTTTGTGGACGATGTGATCAATGCAACCATATCTGCAATGGAAAAAAACACAGGTTCTGTTTTCATAAACATCGGTTCAGGTGCTGCAATCTCAATCCTGGGTCTGGCAGGTCTTTTCATAAGATTCTCAAAAAAGAATCTTAGGCCTGTATTTGGTATAGAACCTGAGGGAAACGTGAGGGCAAGCCAGGCCGACATTTCTCTAGCCAAAGGACTGCTTGACTGGAAACCGGAAGCTAAATTAGAAGAGTGGGTGGAGAGTCTGTTCAAGAAATGATACTGGTCTGCATACCTGCATACAATGAAGAAAAGGTGATTGGCGATGTGGTAAGGCGCTCGCTGAAATTTGCAGACAAGGTCATTGTATGTGATGACGGCTCTACAGACAATACTGCAAAAGCTGCAAGGGAGGGCGGCGCGACAGTAATCTCGCACAAAAAAAACGAGGGATATGGCGCATCAATCATGACTCTATTTGACAGGACAAGGCAGGAAAACGCCGACATTATGGTCACAATCGACGGCGACGGGCAGCACGACCCGGCTCAGATATCCCTTCTTGTAAACACGCTGCAGGAAAACAATGTCGACGTTGTAATCGGTTCAAGGTTCTTGGACAAGAGCTCAAACACCCCGGGATACAGAAGGCAGGGAATCAAGATCATAACGTCAGTTGCAAACTTTGGGGCTGATTTCAAGGTGTCAGACGCCCAGTCCGGATTCCGGGCCTATTCCAAGCGCGCAATTGAATCCATACATCCTACCGAGACCGGCATGGCAGTGTCAACAGAAATCTTGCTGAAAATATCAAACAAGGGTCTGGCACTTGCAGAGGTGCCGATCGATGTATCCTACAACGGTGATACGTCAACGCAAAGCCCTGTGCCGCACGGCGTTGCAGTACTGATGAACACGCTGAAATTCATCTCAGTAAAGCACCCCATACCGTTTTACGGGTTTCCAGGAATTGCACTTGTGGTAATTGGCTCTGTAATTGGATACCAGTTCCTTGACGCATATCTTAGCAAGCAGGTAATCTTCCTGGGCTCGCTCATGGCGGCAATCATACTTTTTCTGGTGGGTACGATACTCTGCGTTACCGCAGTCATACTGTTTTCCATGGCAACGCTAATGCGGGAAAGGCAGTGATATGGCACAAAACTGAGTGATATGGTAGGGAAATAATTTGATCAAGTTATACGATGTACTAGGACATGTTTGATAATGAAATTTGAAATATCTGCAAGACAGATAAGACTGGACAAAGAACTAAATGATCTAGATTACATTGTAATCGATTTTACAAAAACTTTAAACACAAAAAGAGTGGATTATGCACTTGTTTCAGGATATGTTTCCATACTATTTGGGAGAAGCAGATCATCGGAGGACATTGATTTAATAGCAAAAAAGATTTCCATGAAAAAATTTTTCATTTTGTGGGAAGAACTTTCAAATGATTTCAAATGTATCACAACCGGTAACGCAAAAAATGCCTATGACAATTATCTTGTGAAACACCATGCAGTGAGATTTTCAAGGAAGGGAACGTTCATACCAAATATGGAACTCAAGTTTCCAAAAATGGATCTTGACAACTGGGCTATAGAAAATGCAAAAAATGTGATTTTGAACGGGAACGATGCAATCAAAATTTCTCCAATAGAGCTCCAGATTCCTTACAAGCTATTTCTAGGCAGTGAAAAGGACATAGAAGATGCCAAGTACCTCTACAAGCTGTTTGATGGGAAATTGGACAAGACCATGTTCAAATACTTTTTGAAAAATCTTGATAAGGAAGACAAGTTTAACAAATACCTGAGATGAACAAGAGACTTCCAAAGATTGATCTTGAAGAACTCAAAAAAGCCAAGGAAGAAAATTTTAGAGAGAGACTAGAGTTTTTGGACAGGTATGCAAGTTGGATTAAAAACGCAAACAATTCTAAATGGAGCCATTCCAAAAGAGCACTGATAAACACAAAGACTGGCTGAATCTTCAGGATTATCTGCTTGTTAAGATATGCGTCAAGGAACTGGCAATACACGAGTTATCATTAGCGTGTAATGGATAGAATAGGCAGGTTCCTGGGCTCGCTCATGGCGGCAATCATACTTTTTCTGGTGTGTACCATACTCTGCGTTACCGCCGTCATACTGTTTTCCATGGCAACGCTAATGCGTGACAGTGATATATTGCAAGGATCGCCCAAAAATGGCCCAGATTGTAAATCTTGTACTGCCGCTTTGTGAATTATTCATGATTTCACCTCATGGTTTCAAAATAAAATGATCTTCGCACAAAAACTGAACAAATCGTCCATTATGCTTATATATCTAAAATCTTGCAAAAATTACAATAACTATGTACAACAACATATTACGTAAAGTAACTAGTCTATCACTATTAACGATCCTACTTGCCAGCAGTGCCGTACTTGCATTGCCAAACGCAATGCCGGCAGCACATGCGCAGGTAGCTTCGCATCCGAACTTGTTTGTCTCTGCAGAAAACTCCCAGTACAACAATTACTTTGCCGGCCCGCAGGTGGTCCAGGTTGTCGTGTCTGATCCAAACATAAACAGATTAGACCAGAAATTTGGAGAACCAGTGGTAACCGTCAACGGTAAGAGACTGAGGATGGCACAGGGTACAGACGGTAACTGGTATGGTTATTTCGCTGACAGAAACCAGGCTGAAATTGCAAGCAACACTGCAAACCATCGTGCTGCAGGTCTTAACTTCGGTGGATTCTGTAGCAGTGGTACAATCAGTGGAATCGACTTTGGTTCACAATCAAAAGGATTCACTGTTGCAAATGGCGCATTTACTAACGCCGTATATCCAGCTAACGGTACAAAAGTTCCTATAGGGGCACTCACTACAGCAGCATGTAGTGGTGCAGGTAATGGAACCGTTGTAGAGCATGTTGTTAGAGAGAACAAGACTCTCAACGCTCCAGGAACTGGACAAGGCGGCTATAATGGGGACGGAGTCCTCGTAAAAGCATGGCCTGTAATCCAGCTATTTGACTTCTCAGCAATTCCAACACCAGTAACAGTTGATTATCAAGCGGCAGGCGGCGACCAGATCGTCAACCTGACATTTGATAGAATTCCAAGCAACCTGATCAGCGTTACAACGGATAGGACAGCTTATCCGGAGAACGCTGCAGTGTTCTTGACCATGAACGATCCACAGCTAAACATTGACCCAACAGAGGAAGACTCTTGGACATGGGGTTCAAGCCCAACCAATAATACACTGTATTATGAGGCATTTGACCGAAACGGTCAGCCCGATGCAGACAAATACTCTTCAGCGATGCAGAACTTGGTCGGAAACCTTACATCCATGATGTTCAACCACAACGGCAAGTTTACATTCAGTCCATCAGCACAGACACCGGTTGTAAACTTCCAGGCAAACGGTAAACAGCAACTCAACATGACAAGTGGCGCACCTGGCACAGTCCGGGATGTCAACTTGCATTTCACTGCTGGTTCCCAGCCGATCACCTTCATCGAACAGGGTGGTGTGAACACAGGAGTCTTTGGTAACTGGGACGGTGGCAAGAAGACCAACATAATCACACTGGATTCTACCTCCATCCGGGGCCAGTCTGACACTTACAAATACAACGACATTGCAGGCAGCATTGTCGGAGGGTTCTCATTTGGTTCAATCACAATGACTGCAACCAATGGAACATGGGCGTCTGGTCAGAGAATTCCAATCACACTTACCGACATGGATGCTAACAAGAACTCAAAGATTACCGAACACCTCAACTTCTACGACAGAAACGTTGAAAGAATCACAACAATGAAGATTGGTCACCCGTTCACACTGGCAGGCCTGAGTCCTGAGAGTGGATCCTTGTTTGCAACTCAACCAAAGATCAATGCTACTGGATTTTTGAGCTTCCATGGTGTCCAGAATGCCACTGATCCGAACATCGCAGTAGATGAGTCATTCAGTGGAAGACCTGTATTTACCTGGCAGAATGCTACTGGTACAGCAGCCAAAGCCATTACAATACTCAATGGCGGTGGCTTTTTAGTGGATACAAACACTAATGTCCAGTCGCTCTTCCAGACAATACACAACACCAACAGCTCTGCAACTGCGACCACGAGATTCCAAGGATTCAACTTCCTCAACTATGACTTTAGGTCATTTACCTCCCTTAACGGAGCAACAGGAGCTGATCCAACGGCAGTCAACGTCTACTTGGTATACAACCCAACTAATGTAATCAGTACCGCCACAACCGGTCCTGGTGCACAGTTGCCAATATTAGGTAGCAAGATAATCTCGCTTGTCAACGGTTCAAATCTGCAAAACTTTGTCAACCTTAATGCAACAACAGCTAATGGTGTGGCAAACTCTGGTGTAAGATCAGTAATCAGTGGCAGTCAATTTGACAAGAAGATATTCAGTATCCCGTCCGGCTCGGACATTGGTTTCATGTTCCTGTTCAATAACACAGGCGAAACAGTCCTGCCAGGAACCGGTATCGCATCAACTGGCGGAGAGCAAAGCATTGCAACCCCGGTGGCGACTGACTTCTTCTCAATAGGTATCATAGGCGACGGAACTGACAACAGTCAGAGAATCAACAATGCAATCTACAGGTGGGAGCTTGAAGAGACCGGTGACAACACTGGTGTCTTTACTGGTACAAACCAGTTCGTCATGCTCAACCAGGTGAACATTTTTGATCCGCACACCTATGCCAACCTGAGGACAATCAACCACGACGTGTTCTTTGCAGCAATCCAGGATATGCTCCAGTCTGAGGCAAGAGCACCACAGGCAACCTACCTAGATCTAGGTGCCGACGGTGTCAACACACAGATATCCGCACAACAGGATATCCCGACTCACTCTGGAACCGTATCATTTGACCAGAAGACATACAAGGTAGCGGATACTGTGACAATTACAGTTAACGACCCAGACCTCAATACCAACAACGACTTGGTTGTGGTTTACACTACAGTCGGACCAGCGATTCCAGTTAAAGGAATCCAAGGCCCGACAACCGACACAGTCGGTGTTGCAAGCAACGCTACATATTCTGACGGCAGAGCAATTGGCAGAATGCTTGACGTACAGTTTGGCCAGCAGGATATCAGATGGACCAACTCGACCATTACCGGTATCAACACCGGTGGTTGTGCTGGATTCACTGATACAACAGCTGTAGGCTCAATCAGCCTATCAGATTCGGGCTTCTCACTAGTTGAGACAGCAGCCGGATCTGGCATCTTCACTGGCTCCTTCGAGATTCCAGGAGAGATATGCCAAAACGGCAACGCAGTAATTGCCAATGGACTGAACATGAAGGTCAACTATGTTGACTTCCGTGATGAATCAGGCAAGCTAGTCGAGGTATCAGACAATGCTGGTATTAGAGGTAACACCGGTTCAATCAAGCTAGATAAAGCAGTCTACCCAGTACCATTTGGTGGGGTAGGCGCAATCGGTACTACAGCAGCTGCAAACTTTGATCCAGCAACCGTAGTAAAAGCATCTAGCGAGAACGGTGTATTCCCATTGCACAGAGACTTGAGTGGTACAGGAATTGCACCAACATCTGGTTCACTCGCAAACCATGTATTTGCATTGCCAGCAGGCGTTGTAATAGTACATGCCAGAGTGAATGACCCAGACTATAGCCTGGCAGCTACTGGTACGAGCACAATCGCAGCAAGTGTGGTTGGCCCGGCCAACAGCGGTCACGGTCCAGTAGCATTCCAGATCTCAAGACAAGGCCAATCAGTGCTATTAGCAACTGCAGGTGGTCCAGCAAAAACAACTGGTTTGATTCTAAACTTGAACGGAGCACAGCTCCCAGCAAAGACATCAACATTGTGGAACGTGGTCCCAGACCTAGGCCCAATGGTTGAAATCTCACCAGGCGCTGGAATCTTCCAGGCAGACCTGCCAATAGAACTGACTGACGGTCCACTAGGTACCGACTGTCCAACAGTCGATCACTATGACTCGTCAATCAAAACTGGTACCCCTGGATTTGGCGCAATTGGCACAAGATTTGCCAATACGACAAACCTCACTGGCAACTACTGTGTAAGACAGGGAGATGTACTCACTGTAACATACTATGATACAAGTGACGCATCCGGTAACCCACAAACTGTCACAGACTCTGCAACATTTGACTTACGAAACGGTGTACTACAATCAGACAAGTCTGTCTACATCAT
>JAGWFS010000169.1 GCA_028867785.1 Nitrososphaerota archaeon | reverse complement strand
GATGGAATTCAATAAAACCAGAGATTCACTTGTCATTTTGTTGACATCTTCTGATAATGGAGATCTGACCATGACAATTCCTCGTACGTTGCTTGATTCTAAACAACACATACAACCCTATCAATTCACGGTGTTAGTGGATAATTACCCCGTGAGATACACACAAACAGTCTCTAGTTATTACAACACTCTGACTATACCTTTCAGTCATGGGTCTGGAAAGATTGAGATTATGGTCCCAGAATAGTGTTGAACCAAGCTTGATTTGTACGAGAACAAGTCACACAAATAGACCGCAAACTACTTTGTTTGCAATACACTATCACACTTTACCATACTTTATCCGATAAGGTACACCCAAAGGTTATCAATCATTTCCTGTACCGTTCACACAATAACATGAAAATACAGAACAACAAAATAAAAACTGCAATAGCAATTCTGACAGCATTGACAATAGGGATGATATTGTTATCGCCAACAACTGTAATTCCAGGTGTTAATGCACAACAGAGTAATACAATACATGGGAACTCCATACCCGATTCTGCAACTCTGACCCAAGCGGATATACTCGAAAAAGAATTACCACACGCATTATCCAAGACTGATCTGATAAAGGTAGAAAACATTGCATTATCAAACCCTGGAGTAATAGAAATGATTGGAGGTAAATCAGTAAAACTGATGTCGCAGGGTTTTTGGGGTAATATGAAGACCAATCCTGGAGTTTGGTATCCGCAGGTCAACTTTAACGTGGATAATAAA
>JAGWFS010000168.1 GCA_028867785.1 Nitrososphaerota archaeon | reverse complement strand
TGATACCAGTTGGAACAGTCCTAAAAGATGAAATTAACAGGCCAAGGCCCATGCCATCAACATATGAGAATTTATTGGTAAAGGAGGAGACAGATTCGTCTTTTCCTTCAGGTCACGCAATAATTGTTTCCGCGGGTGCATTCATCATGCTTGCTAGGTTCAACCAAAGAAAACAGATCATAGTATCACTGATACTTGCAGTTGAAGCATTATTGGTGATTTATTCAAGAATTTATGTGGGCAATCATTATCCGCTTGACGTTATGGGCGGAATACTTGTAGGTGCTGGCGTAAGTGCTATGGTAGTAGGTTCTAGTAGATATTTCAATCCAATATTTTCACGCCTTGATTCAATACGTAAAAAACAATTCAAATCTTAATCTTAAATTTGCCTGTGCTCTAATCGGTGTTTGATGATTTACCTATATTCATCACCACAGTCTCCAATCCTTTCAAACAAATCGTTAGATCTTGACGTTACTGACTTTATAGCAGCATTGTCCTCTTTATCTAGTTGTAACTCAAACACTTGCACATTATTTGATCTGTGTTCTGCAATACCTAATCTTGTTCCAATGATTACACCTGCTACTACAGGTTTGTCCAAAATGTATTTTGTAGCAACATTTGCAATACTGACATGATGCTTCTTTGATATACCACCTAGTACAACAAGTAGCTCTTGAAACAGATTCCAGCCACCCCAGGCATCAATCATATTTTTGTATTTTTGCAAACTTGGCGTATCAAGTTGAGATCTGCCTAGTTCT
>JAGWFS010000167.1 GCA_028867785.1 Nitrososphaerota archaeon | reverse complement strand
TGTGTCACAATGATATTTTCTAGGAAGAAACAAGAAATCATAGATCCATATGCCATAGAACAGTGCGACTCATGCAACATTACTAAAAAAAGAAAATTTGTAGAAGGCGATTATGTCTTTAAGATAATTGGTAAATGTTCGTCATGTGACAATGGGCAGATATCCATATCGAAAATCTTCGGCGAAGTCATCAAATAGTCGTCTTCAAAGATGATTATGTCATCATAATGGGTACATTGTTTGTATTTTCATGTTTTCGATCCTTAATTTTGATCAATAGATCTTTGACCAAATTTAACTTGATCTTAGATGATATCTTTGGAATCAATGCTATCAAAATTGTGTCTTGTTGATACTAAATCCATCTAACCGATGGCTAATATCATATAAGAAATCTTATATATAAGAGATCTTATATATGCAGGCATGCAGATTGGCAAGCCTGCCTCACCAGATGAGTTAGTAGATAGGAACAATGAGGTAAACACCATAGTTGAAAAGATGAGATCTAAAATAGGCAAGTCGTCAATTCTTACAAAGGTAGAGGACATTTTATCAAAAGATGACAAGACAGTTGTTGTTTACTTTGATGTCCAATCACATCTTGGTGACCCAAAATCATTTCTGACCAGTCTTCAAACATCGATTTTTCAAGCATACTTGAAAAAATTAGGAAGACTTGGCAAAATAAAAGCAAAAGCTGGTAAGTCACTTGATCTTGTAGGAAAGATAGTAGAAGCATTATCATCTAAAAAAATTAAAGGCATTGGC
>JAGWFS010000166.1 GCA_028867785.1 Nitrososphaerota archaeon | reverse complement strand
AGTCGTTCCCTGTCCGATTGATAGTACAATGCCAGTCCTTGCATCCTCAGATAGTAAGGTGCCGATTGATTGAGGTATCACAAGTACTTTTCGTGGCTTCAAGCTTCGCTCTATGATCTTCTCAAGCTGCTCTTTCTGCAATGATGCGCCATATGGCAGTCCCATTACAATCAAGAGCGAGCCAAGTTCTCTCTCGCATCCAAGCTCCCTTACTGCTTGTTTTATTACAGCTACAAATGCCTTCTCCTGTACCATCCTGCCTTCAAGTACTGCCCGCACCAGAACCGCATCAGGATATATTGCCATCTTTGCTGCTTCATACCCTACTGCTTCAGCCATTCGATCCTTGCTACTCTCCCAGGAACAGGATTTGTAAAGTGTATCTCTGCACACATGCGGGCATCATTTCCTTCCATATACGGAACCAGGAGACTGAACAGCTGCATCTATTGCAATTACTCTATTGTTGGTTTCATACGCCATTGTATCTTGATACAATGGTACAAAATTAAAAAATCAGTCTTGAGTGTCAAGCTCGTCCTCATGGTATCTATCAGCATTGTTCATCTCATTTTTGCCATAGGTTTCGGGATCATCAAGCATGTTCTCTCGGTATGCATCAGGGTCATCAAGCATGTTTTCCATCCGTGCATCATAATCGTATCCGTGTCTTTTACCATACCTGACAAGATCTCTTCTGTAACGCCACGTTGCCCTGATACCATACCTTTTCTGTAAAAATTGATTCCTCTTTTGCTTCCTCTCTTTTTCCA
>JAGWFS010000165.1 GCA_028867785.1 Nitrososphaerota archaeon | reverse complement strand
ACCATCACCAACTCTGGTACAATCAACAACAATGCTGCAACAAGTGCCATAGCCAACACAGGCACCATCACCAACAGCATAGCTGGCACAGGTGGTACGATCAACAACAGCATTGCAGGTGCAACCATCACCAACTCTGGTACAATCAACAACAATGCTGCAACAAGTGCCATAGCCAACACAGGCACCATCACCAACAGCATAGCTGGCACAGGTGGTACGATCAACAACAGCATTGCAGGTGCAACCATCACCAACTCTGGTACAATCAACAACAATGCTGCAACAAGTGCCATAGCCAACACAGGCACCATCACCAACAGCATAGCTGGCACAGGTGGTACGATCAACAACAGCATTGCAGGTGCAACCATCACCAACTCTGGTACAATCAACAACAACTCAGGTGGTACAATCACCAACTCTGGTACAATCAACAACAACTCAGGTGGTACAATCACCAACTCTGGTACAATCAACAACAACTCAGGTGGTACAATCACCAACTCTGGTACAATCAACAACAATGCTGCAACAAGTGCCATAGCCAACACAGGCACCATCACCAACAGCATAGCTGGCACAGGTGGTACGATCAACAACAGCATTGCAGGTGCAACCATCACCAACTCTGGTACAATCAACAACAATGCTGCAACAAGTGCCATAGCCAACACAGGCACCATCACCAACAGCATAGCTGGCACAGGTGGTACGATCAACAACAGCATTGCAGGTGCAACCATCACCAACTCTGGTACAATCAACAACAA
>JAGWFS010000164.1 GCA_028867785.1 Nitrososphaerota archaeon | reverse complement strand
ATATTCCTACATAAAACAACGAGATCTGAAATTTCATGTTATCATGATGTGATGAATTCCATCTATTTATTATCAAGGGTCAATCGTGATTCATCAGATATTTAGAGATCTAGCGAGAAATATGACAGACAAAATGTAAGGAAACTTGAATAATTAAAACGAATATTCCATTGTCATATGTCAGTTAAGATAAAAGATATCAAAACCAAGGTAATCAAAGAAAACAATGGTTCTTACTCTATTGCATGTTCGGCATTGGGTGTTTATAGTACGGGTAAAAATCTAAAAGATGCCAAAAAGAACTATCTTGAGGCCATCGAGCTTCATTTGTCAGTATTAAGAGAAAAAGCTATAGACTCTATTATGACTCGAAAAGGCTTTTGCTCATTCAGGGAAAAGAATTGATCAAAATTCTTTGTAACAAATTTGGTTCAAGCAAAAAGCAAAAAGGAAATTGCTGAAAATTCATTATTTACCCGCTCTTGGTTTTCTTTCACATGGAAGTCTGTAAACCTACAAATCTTGATATATTATGTCATGTATGTTATGTATATGCATAGTTCTAGAATCATACGTGGGAAAGAATCAGTAAGTGATGTAGACGTCAAGATTAAATCCTACTTGGACAAGGCCGAAAAGATTAGAGCAGAGCACCCGGACTTGTACGAAGCAATGGCTAAAGATAATAAAAAAATTAATCAAGTAACTCTTTTTGTAAGATATTGTTCAATTTCAGTGATTATTGTTGGATCAAGCTCATCTTTGAAAACTGTTTT
>JAGWFS010000163.1 GCA_028867785.1 Nitrososphaerota archaeon | reverse complement strand
TAAGGAAAAACCAATACTTTCGGCTTCGGTTTATTATGAAATTGCATTAAGAAATAAGCATAATATGCCATGAACATGAAGAAGGAATTTACGCAGAAAATGAACAATCAGAGTGAAGAGATCTCTGATCTAAAAAGACGCTTGAGTGAACTGGAAAAGGGTAAGAAAGACAAATCGTCTTAATCCTACCCCTACTATTTTTTTACTTTTATAACTAGAAAATCCTACTAGGTGCATGGATATTCAAGAAATATTCGTTTATGATGCAAACAAAAGCAAAAAACTAGCCTGTAAGATGTTTGAAGAAAATAACAAAGAGAAGTGAATCAACCGTATCTTGACACCCAAAATCTGACCTGAAAATATCAACCGTTTCTTTACAACCAAAACAAGTCAATGATTTGACCCTCTAACTATCCAGTGTAAATAACTAATAACTTCATAAGGTAGTAAAATCAAATCCAGCCAATGAGTGACATATTAAGCATGTTATTATCAATGATCCAGGAATTAGGCAATGCAATTGTGAACACCCAGTTCTTTCAGTCTTATGGATTGATAATTCTTCTTTTCTGGTCCTTTATGACAGTGATTATACTTCCAGTGCCAATAGAAATACCGATTACTGCATTATTATACGCACATTTCAACATTCTTTTGATTTTTGCCACTGCATGGATATCAATCTATTTGGGAATGTTGGTATTTTATTTGATTTTACTGAGTGGAAAGATAGCAATTCATCGTACAACAGTCTTTGAAGAGATTGACGACTCA
>JAGWFS010000162.1 GCA_028867785.1 Nitrososphaerota archaeon | reverse complement strand
AAAAAATAAAAAACTCTACATACATTGAACTTACAAAGTCCAACTTCATCCAAAATGGAAGATATTCAGCCCTAACACTACTCATCACATCAAAGATAGAACAATATTGTGCCGGAACTTGTAAGACTCAATTTTATGATCCGTTATGAAATAATATCTGGTTCAATCCGCCCTTTTTAATCTAGAAGAATTCTGCACCACTTTTTTAAACTATATGCGTACAGTACATGTAAAATATGAAATCTGCATACCTCTTGTTTCTTACACTTGCCACGGTTGTTTTTCTAGGGTTTCTAGTGCCACAAGCTACGCAGATGACGTAAATGGCATATCAATTCAGAATATATCGGTACAACCATATGCTGTAAAAGTTGGAGATACATTTACCATCACAGCAACACTTGTCAACAATTCTACATTTCCAATATTTGTAAGTGATATGATAAGTAAAGATTGTCAGGGACCGTTCTTCACTGTATCATTTGATAATCATGTCAAGGTTGCAGTTACTGCTAAAGATGGAATAACTTGCAGTTATGTTGGTCTTGAAGAAAGATTAGATTCTGGTAAAAAATACACTGGAACTAGTCCAGGTCTTTTTTTCACTTATACTGCAACCCAATCTGGAACTGTAAATGTTACTGTAACGTTTCCATATAAAATAAAAAATCAAACGGATCCTAACCAGTCTAACATTGATCAAACCATTTCAAAATCGTTCTTGTTTACAATATTGGATAATAATACAAATATTCAGCCTCTACACGGAGGACCTCCATTTG
>JAGWFS010000161.1 GCA_028867785.1 Nitrososphaerota archaeon | reverse complement strand
TGCAGAACTTTTGCAACCCCTTGTAAGATATGTTTCATGGTATCCACAATATCGCTGCCCAAGATTTCTTACAAATCACTGCAATAATTGACTGGTCTTCTATGCAGGACTGCGCCGGACTAATGGAGAGTACAAATGGATGGATCTACTAAAACTTACAACTAAAAACAAAAATCTATGATTTATGGTTCTCTCATAAAATATGGAGATCATATTTATAGCAAAAACTGGAATAAAAAGTCAAATTTTCTTTTATCAATACATAAATACCAAATTTTCTTGAGTATTGGCTAGTATGAAAATATCGATTTGTGTGTACAATGCTAACATACAGATGACTAAAACGTACATAACTCTAAAATTCTCTGAAGTGAATATGATCATGTACAATTATATGAAAGAATCAGTAACTAATCTCTTCAAGGGAAATATGTTATGAGTCAAGAATTGATCTATGAAGCATTTCAAGGAAAAGAAGCTAGTGCCACATGTTCTGCATTAGGTGCATTACTTGCCAAAGATAATTCTGGATTTGACATAGAAGATATTGCTAAAAGATTGAATAGTGATGTATCATCCGTATGGTTGGCAATAAGTAGACTGAGACATGAAATTCCCGTCTTGGAATCATTTCCAGATTACAAAAACAAAGAAATCCTTCCAAATGGTAAAGTAAGAATTTACTACAAATATCGAGTAAAAGCTGAGTTTTTGACAGCCTTGTCTAAACTAATAGAAGGTTAAAAGCTCTTATAGCATAGTTTTTTTCACTACCTAGTGGCATT
>JAGWFS010000160.1 GCA_028867785.1 Nitrososphaerota archaeon | reverse complement strand
ATCTTGTTCAAAAACTTCAAACGAATGCCTCTTTGAAGCAATGGCTTGAATCGTCATCTGCATATCGACATATCCAATCTGATCTGTTTTTGGCGAGTCAGTCAAATTCACGATCATTCGTATTTGTTGGCGAATTCTTTGAAGCATTGGAAGTATTTTTGCCTTGATTTGGGCAAACTCGTGCAGGTTTTCTGGCGAGACTGCCACAGAATCAAAATGAAGACCCCTCAGGTGCTTGCCATATTGCCTGAGCAATCTAATCCTTGCCTGCTCTTCTGTTGCCCACAATTCATCTAGTCTATATGCAATCTCTTTGAATTCATCATCAAGTTCAAACTTGATTATATTTTTTTTAGGTGAAATAATGTTCTTGACATCATCATGTTCGCAGTACGGCAATATGGTTTTAGGTAATAGTTGACGGTTTTTGTAGAGCAAATCTGCAATTTCCAGAACTCTGCTCTCATAGTCAATACCATACTCTATCTGTCCTATTGACGACTTTATTTTGTTTAGCATGTCACGATCCATGGCACTACACGCATCAGGCACCATCATTTTGTAGGAATTATCCACTTTGGATGCGCAGTCCTCTAAGATGACAAGTTTATCATTTATCTCAGACATGTTCTTCCAGACTTGAGGATTGGCAGATGAAATGTATTTTTCTACAATAGAGTCTTCAATAAAATCCATAACACCAACACAGATTTCACTAGTTTTATTTTTCATCCATTTTTCATATGTGTTGTATTTTGAAACTGCTGCGTGAGCTGCAAGATGGTA
>JAGWFS010000015.1 GCA_028867785.1 Nitrososphaerota archaeon | reverse complement strand
CACTACATATGGTGCAGCGCTTCTGGCCTGATGCATACCGTAGTTTATTTGATGGTTTTTTGGCTGCAAATCTGTTACATAGTCCCTTGCAAGCCATTTTAATCACTAGAAAGTACTGAACGAAGAATACGTTGCATCCCACAGCTTCTGCATGTAATACCATTGGCTTTCACAACGGTATTTGTGCTACCACATTCAAGGCAGATTCTTATCCTTACTATAGTCATTTACAGATCAGCCCATGGATTCAAGATTATCTGTAAAGATAGATACAAGCAAAATTGTTTTCAGATTCAAGGTTAGAAAAAATATCACCGTGTGGTCTAGTCCGAATCAGCAAGAGGCGTCTTAATTGGTGTATTATACGGTTTTGTTACTGTGACTCCCTGATCATCTGTTACTACTACATTATTGTTCGTGTCAATGTTAGACGGCGACAACCATATTTTTTCCCCAGGATTTAAAACTGGGATAACATCTGCCTTGGTGCCAGGTCCATAATCTACCCTGACATTTGTAAGTGGGTCCTTGCCCGTATTTTGGACCATGACATGCATGTCTGTACTCGTCCCTGTTTGTAACACAGGATTTAGAAGTAGTGCGTATTGCGGAGTTGACTGAGAGACTAGTATGATAACTATGGCAATCATAACTGCAGCTCCTCCACCAATCGCTCCATACGTAATAGGCTTCACAGTAGATCGTCTACCTATGTAGTAATGCTACTATTAAACATATCCAAATCCTTTCAACTAGTAACGATCAAAAATGTACCACATTGTTTACATTCGAAATTCTTTTTTATCAGACGTCCGCTTTGTGTACCTCTGCTCCATATCCATCGTGATCTTATTCTGTTAGTTAGGGGATGAAATAATTTCCGGAAAAGATATTCTACATTATGAGCAGTTATGTTTAATAGTAGCATTACTACGTAGGTAGACGATCTACTGATGAGGCCCATTGTTTACGGAGCAATTGGTGGTGGGGCTGCTGTTGTAGTAGCTGTTATAGCGATATTCGTTTTAGGTTCACCCGCGCAACAATACAGCCTTTCTGTTGAACCCCAAACAGGGACGGGAATGGGCAATATGGCATACACCGATCTAAAAATTAAAAATACTGGAACCTCAGATCTTACCAACATCAAAGTAGATTATGGTCAAACCTCTGAGAAAATACCAGCCCTTGAACCAGGTCAATGGGTAGATCTTTCCCCTCCATCTTCGGCAACGATGGTCACAGTAACATGCGATCAAGGAGTAACTGTGACAAAGCAGATAGAGTCTGCTGGATCATGAAAATGGCCAGAAAGAGTTTAGTTTCTATCCACTGTCAAAATCTACAAAAATCACAATTATATTCTCTTGAGTGAATTGATTGCCTCCAAGAAAACTTGTTTGCGCCTATTCTCTTTGAAAGGCTGAACTGATACCCTGATTATGGGCAGTGTTATTCCAAAATCAAATAATTTTCGCATCTTTTTTCTACATTCTTTTGCGGTGCCACAAACTGACAGGTCTTCTACCATTTTATCTGAAATCAGTAAGAGAGATTCATTGGTCTTTCCTTGAGCATACGTTTTCCTTATCTCTTTAACCGTCTCTACGTAAGGGGTTTTAGCTATAACGGGATCTAGTTCTGGATAGAGTACATAAAATAAGACATCGTGACGTGCAGCATTTACCGCCTCCTCGTGTTTATCAGATACTGAAAAAATTACGCTAGAGGCTATCTCATATTTGGTTGATTTTCGGCTGGCATCACGCCTAGCATCATGCAAAACAGAAAGTACATGTTTGTAATACTCCCGAGTTCCGATTGAATTTAAGACAAGTCCGTCTCCGACACGTCCTGCCAATCTTATCATTTTGTCTCCGGATGACCCAAATAGAATGGGTATTTTCAATGGACGCGAGACAAGTTTTGGAAAACCAGTAAAATCAAAAAATTTTCCGTGGTATGAAAAGTCAGTTCCAGAAAGAAGACCTCTAATTATTTCAACATATTCTTTCATCTTGGAAGAGGATTTTTCTATTTTAACTCCGAAATACTTTTCGATTCTACTTCGATATCCAATACCAAGACCGATATAACCAAGGCGGCCATTAGAGATTTCATTTAGCGTGGTACTGGCCATGGCAATTTGAAAAGGGGTTCTTGTATGTATTGGGATTATACTTGAACCAAATTTTATTCTATTTGTCTTACTGGCAATAGCAGATGACAACACAAAGGCATCACGATAGAAGGATTCTGCAGCAGAGATGTATTCAAATCCCGCCTTCTCTGAGGCAATAGAACAGGTGATTATATCCTTTATTGGCATCTTAAGGACGCTGTAGAATGTAAGAGCTAATTTCATGATATGCTATTCTAACCTGAATATTTTTTCATATAGATAAATCATAGGCCTTCTGGAAATTGATAGAACCTAGGTATGTTGGACGGCGGATTTCCATAAACAAGTACGATTTCGTCATGGGCATTGAGCAAAGTATCTTTTAGGGTGGTGGTTACAACTTGTCCGTTTACGTATATGACAGGATTCTCGTTTGTAGGAGGCAAATCAGTGTTTGTTGACTTCCAAATGTCAAGGAACTCTCCTAAAGAAAAATCTCTTGTATTTGGAGCTTCGATGTGTATTATGCCATCTGCTTTATGAGTATGTAACCAATAAAGACAAGTGTTATCTTCTATGCCAATTGATGCTGGTACTATAATCGGTTGACCATTAACAAAAATATCAATGTGAGCATGTATGTGAAAAACAGACTGTTCCATACTGTCACATCTTATTGAATCGATAGTTGGAATACTGCTTACTATAGTATTGTCTAGTTTGTAACTTACAATTACAATGCTTACCATTATGGCAGATATGACTGCTACTGCAATTATCTTGTTTCTGTGTTTGATTGATTGTTTCTCAGTACTAGATTCTTTGTTGGTTTTTCTTACCTTCACAGATAATCAATATCCTTACTCTTACTTTTTCGGAGTTATTTTCCACTTGCAAAAACTGTGAAGTGCATCATAGACATGGAATTGTTTACTAATGTTGTCATGATCGTCTTTTGCATTCATACTGAAACCATAAGCAATGGCAAGCAACCCTTCCGATTGTGGTGTTAGTAACCTGTTAGAAGTATCTGCGCCCCTGACGATCTTTGCCAGCTCTGTTAACGCTGGATCCTTTTTGTCCAGATCATATTTTTTCAAGATGGCATCAAAGGAACATTCTTCTCCATGATGCCCAAGTTCTACATTTGGTATATCAAAGGGAGTAGCATTTTGTTCCTTTGCAATCTGGATTACCTTGTCAGCGGGAACAAATAGAAACTCAGCATCCTTGTCTACAAAGTTCTTGATAAGCCAAGGGCAAGCAATTCTATCCACATGTGCATGTTCTCTTGTTACCCATTTCATTATAATATCACTACAGGAAATCAACCTATGTAGATTCTCTACACATATAAGGCTTATTTAGCTAACCCGAAGTAGACAGAACAGTGATTAAACAAAAAGGAATGAAGGTTGGTGCAGTCTCTCTGTGGCTCCTTTTGCTACTCTCGGAGCGACCCATGTATGGTTATGAAATAATAAAAGAGCTGGAAAAAAAATTTTCTGGCTATTGGAAGCCAAAGACAGGAACCATCTACCCTGCTCTTGAAAAACTAGAACAAACCAAGTCTGTTACAAGCAAGATGGAATTTCGTGATAAAACACCAGACAGAAAACATTATGCCATTACAGAAAAGGGGCAAAAAG
Organism: Nitrososphaerota archaeon; assembly: GCA_028867785.1. Taxonomy (GTDB): domain Archaea; phylum Thermoproteota; class Nitrososphaeria; order Nitrososphaerales; family Nitrosopumilaceae; genus Nitrosotalea. The sequence goes on along the minus strand of JAGWFS010000015.1, from coordinate 52,250 downwards.
AGCTTGCCCAGTCCATGGAACATTGGTCAAGAATGGCTGAGATAATAGAGAGCCATTGGGAGACCCATCAGGCTGTGTTTAGACAAAAAATTCAGATTAGCAAAAACGACCTGTCCAAAGTGTTCAGCCATCTGGCAAAATCATTACAGGATAAATCAAACATTGAAGTCGGCAGAATTCTGTCTACCGAAAAGAGAGTAATTGTAAAACAACCCACCGAGCCAATCGAGTTCAAATTCCTTTATGCAAAAGAAAAGACAAAAGAAAATAAAGACAAGTTTGAGATTCACATTGAGATGGAATGGAATTCAAACAAAGGAAAGTAAATCATGAACGAGAAATCTGAATTGGCATATTTTCAATACAAGACATTATCTGATCTTCTAAAGGTAATTTTGTATTCTTCACAATCCATTCTTGCAACTATTCCTTTGATACACTATACAAATTTTAACAACAGACACATACTATTTATTCAAACTGTAGGTATGGGAGGGAACACGATACACTATGTTGTTGAAAAAGAAAAACCAAGACCAAAGTTTATCGAATTGAAACGATTAACGGGGGAATTCAGTTTTGTTGAAAAGATAGGTACTGATGCCTGTCATTGTATGTTCCTCTGCTAGAGTTAGAAAAATCCACTCTTGTTTTTCCCTAATTGTACCGTTCAAAAAACGCAATTGTGGGATTTAACGGATCTTCGAAACATCATAAACCAATATTTGGGCTTGTGGAATTGAATAGTTGGGAACCGCAACGTACAATCTTTCTGTTTGAGGCACCAAAAGCGAGGTTCTGGCTCCCTGGCCGGTTGGAATTTTTGCCATGGCATTATAATTGCCCCCACCGTTGTCTGATACGACATAATCAAAGCCATCTCCACCAGAGACATAAATCTGTCTAGTGGACTCATCGTAAAAGATGTCATCAGGGTCTTGTGGTATATTGACCGTTGCAACTGTTTTCCCAGAATCAGTACCTATGACAGACAGTTGTGGGGGGTTTCTGTATCCAACAAATAATCTGTGAAGATCTTCGTCCAATGCCATAGGATAGTTTCCATTGATATCGTTGTTCTGCCACTTGTTTACAATTGTTCTTTTCTGAAGATCTACTACTACAATCGAATCGTCCGCGGGTACGTTTACAAATATCCTAGAAAGCTCATCAGATATCTGAAATGATTCAGGATGCCCATCAAGTACTATGTTACCTACAAGTTTGTTTGTAATTGGATCAATTATGGCAAGACCTCCATTACCATAGCCAACATAAACTAATTTCTGGGTGGAATCATAGCGCATGTTATCTGCATCGCTTGATAGAGAAATTGTCTTAATAGGTGAGAATGATGCGGCATCAAAAAATTTTACTGTGCCATCACCACCATTTGATACAATGATCTCGTTTGATTCAGGTATGAAAAGTACTCCCTGAGGCTCATACAATCCGGTTATAGTATATACAACATTATCTGTCTTGAGATCTATTATTCCAACCGAGTTATTTTCAATCTCTGCAACAAAAAGTCGTTCTCCTCTCAGATCTATATCCATATGGTCTATTCGTCCTTGTACACTTGGAAGTGAGATTGTTTGCACTGGCTGGAAGATTTGCGTTGCGTTACCCAATGAAGTGTGCTCTTCCGGATTTTCCTCAAAGATTCCAGTATTGATCAGATTCTTCACTGCAAACGTCCCAGCTATTATTGCTGCGGCAGCAATGATACCTATTAAGACAATTGAGATCTTTCTCAGTTTTTCTCACCTGTATCGTGGGCGAATATTGGAGTACTGTCTATTTTCATGAGTAAGTAGTTTATCTACATATAGATGTTTTATTAAACATAACTAGAAACCGGCATTGTCAAGTCCATGAGACCTGATGAATTCACAGGTCTTGTACTTTACGCAGAATCATATTTCCAAAAAGTTTATGACTTTGAATCACAAATTAGTATTGGAAAATCAAAAATGCTGCCTCAAAGTCAAAAATTTGAGGCGGATTTAGACCCGTTCGGGGCTGCATGCCTCCCTCTGCATCTTAGTTTTTTATTCTTCATTTTAGGCATCAAAGTTCTGAGTCCTGACAGACTCGTACTAACTGTTAGTTCAAAAACTTAGGTCTGAACTGGATACTCGATTTTCACTATTAAAAATAATCATTTTGCAATATTTTGCAACTAAACTACTGCACTTGTCTTGCACGTTATCAGCTGTGGAATTCTTATTTTGCGTTTAAATCAAATAACAAATATCAATAATCATGAATGGAATAATATCTCAAAAAATAAATCATATGGATGTTGGATTTTTTTGGAAACATAATAAGTCAATATTGGAAAAATTACAACACCAAAGAATGCCTTCCCAAGCACGTCTAGTCTACAAAGATGTTTCGACGAAACATGACAAATCAAATGGTACTTACCTGACCCAATATGATCTTGTCAACTTTTATGACAACAGAAAGAATTTTCTAAAAATATTTGTTGAGTTCAGACATGATTTGTTAATTAAGAAGGAAGAGATCCTAGTAGGAAACAGCCTTTCAGAGGCAAAAAGGACTACACTAGAGGGCAACAAAGTGACAAGCCTAGGACATATCGAGTGGCTTCGCCACATGGCAAAACAATGGAAATCAGGAAAACAACTTGAAGTGAAAAAACATGGAAAAACAAATAATCTTAGATGAAAAGGAAATAAAGATACTCGTTGAAATCTTGAAATTTGCAGAAGGTGCCTGTCCAGTAGATAGCATAAACGCAGATTTTGCAATAGATGCAGAAAAAATCGAAAGACTAATCTCAAAACTTGAGTGCGCATGAGGTTTGAGTTGGTGGTAGACTATTGATAAACGGACGGGGTTGCAGATGAACCAAAAAAGATCTGTAAGAGATGCAAGACAGAATATGCAGATGACAATGGCTACCCTATATGCGATTACTGCCTACAGTATCTCGATAATTGGGAATAAAACATGATAGACAAAAATCCAATTCCAAGAGAAATTGATGAACATTTTCACATATTTTCAAAGGAACCGTGGGAGGTACAGTATGGAGAGGAGTGTGCCGTCTGCAAAAGCAGGATTGATGAATTTGGATTGTGTGCTTGCGATACTACTGGCGGAGATTAGGCAAGAATCATGCCAATAAAACTGAAATTCCCTGAGATTATGATTGTACCATTAAGGTTCTTAAGTCCTGCAAGACTCAAATCCAGACAGGTCTGAACCCAGTGTTAGAATTCCACATATCAAGTCGTATGAAAATCGTGTTTATCCTTTAAATCAAATGACATCAAAAACTGATTATGGTTTCAATAGACCTTAATGAAGAAGAAATCAAGATTCTCACAGCAATAATGCAGTTTTCCATAGCTGCATGTCCACTGGGTAGTGTTAGTCAAGAAGTTGAGGTTGACGCTGAAAAACTAGAAAAACTAATTGCAAAAATGGAAAAAGGTTTGCAATCTTTGCAGGCCTGAATTCACGATTACAAATCCTTCAAGATGCAAATAGTTTATCACTCTAAAGGAGGCGCAGTTGCAATACCACCGCATTTGGCACAGGTTCTTGATATTAGTGGCTCTCCAAGCTTCATAGTTACACTAAACTGACTTTTACATTTGCCACAGACATATGGAACTTGTATTGTGGTCATGCTCGTAGGAGATTTTACATTTATTGTATAAGAAGTAGAAGGGAAATTATCAACATTGGAACTCAAAAGGCAGCATTCTGTAAAGCCCAACATTAAATGATCAATTTATTCAAGTTTCATCTTGTTTACAGCCAATAGCAGCCCTTGAAGTAGAATCTCAGGCCTTGGAGGACACCCAGGAATATAGACATCTACTGGGACAACCTTGTCAATTCCTCCTGTTGTTGCATACGTATCACCAAATATTCCACCACTACATGCACATGCACCTACAGCAATTACAATTTTTGGACCAGGTGTTGCCTCATAGGTTCGCAGTAGAGCAATTTCCATATTTCTTGAGGCAGGTCCAGTTACCAACAAGACGTCAGCGTGTCTCGGAGAAGCCACAAAATGGATTCCAAATCGCTCAATGTCATAAATTGGATTGTTAAGTGCAGCAATTTCAATTTCACAACCGTTACATGAACCGGCGTCAACTTGACGTATTGCAAGTGATCTGCCAAACATTTTTTGAATTTTTTCTTTCAATGCATTGCCAATTTGCTCATAAGATTTTTCTGAAGATAGAGTTTGTGGGCCAGAATAACCAATCATCTGGCTTTTTACATTTACAGGAATGGCCGGTTTGTTGCTGATTTCAATAGTTTTGGATGCAGCCTCACTACAATAGCCACATGTTATACATTTACCATTATCCAAACCCATCGCGTTATTTTCCTTGATTGAAAACAGCGCTTTTGTTGGGCAAATGTCCTCAAGTGTCTTTCTTTGATCATTTGTTGGTTCTACTGCAAAAATTACGCTTCCGCGATAATTTTTGCTTGAAAGCGGATTGGCTAGATTCTTGATTGTCTCTATACCATTTCCCACTATGCCCTTTCTTGATGCCTTTATCATAGGTCATTCCCCGAATAGGACAGATCCAGGCTTTTGTTTACTAGAGGAAAGTCTGGTACGATGTCGTTTAACACGGCCTGTCCCACTACAGGCCAGTTGCAAAATGAAGCAGTTCTAATCTTGTATCGAAATATCGAGTTATTTTCTCCAATCATAACCCAGTGAAGTGTTTGGCCTCTATGAGATTCAGCCCATCCAAGCGATGATCTAAATGGTTCAAGATGCTCTGGAACGCTCGTAAGCAAGGAATCATTCTCAAGATCAAGCGATTCCCTAATGATCTCAAAAGAATCTTGGACTTCGTCTACTCTTATTTCAAATCGTGCCAAGGCATCACCAGTTCGTTTTTCCATCTCAATTTGGTGTTGTATCAGTTCTTGTGGAGTTTTATGGTTGTGCAAATAGTAACTGCCATACGGATGGTCACGCCTTGCATCAATGTCTATTCCCACACACCTAGCAACTATTCCAACTGTTCCAAGATCATATGCAATTTTTTTTGGAATAGCTCCAGTACCACGTAATCTATCCATGAAAGACGATTTTGATTTTAAAAGTAGCGTTACCTTGCCAAAATCATCTGAGATTTCACTCAAGGTTTCAAGAATTAATTTTTTATTTTCATCGGTTATATCGCATCGTACACCTCCAATTCTATTTACTCCAAAAAGGATACGGCTTCCGCTGAGGGATTCGTTGAGTCGCATCAGTCTTTCTTTTAAAATGTTGAGTCTTGCAGCACCAAAAGGAAAACTTGTATCAGTTGACATTCCTGCCAATGTTCCTACGTGATTATAGATTCGCTCCAACTCTCCAAAAACAGTTCTAATTTTTTTTGCCCTCCTTGGGATCTCTACCCGTGCTATCTTTTCAATTGCCTGGCAAAATGCCGATGAGTTTGCCACAGATTCGTCTCCAGATATGCGTTCAGACAACAATAATGCTTCGTCAAGTCTCATGGATTCTGCAAGTTTTTCAATTCCCTTGTGCGTGTAAAATAGGCGGGTTTCCAAGTTAACAATATTCTCGCCCAAAACACTGAATCTAAAGTGGCCTGGCTCTATGATTCCTGCATGTACTGGTCCGACAGGAATTTCGCATATTCCCTCCCCCTGCACTCTCAAAAATGGATATTCTTTATCTTGTCTTTTGGCCTTTGTTTCAAGTTCAAACTCCTTTCTGAGAGGGAAAATCCCGTCAGGCCAGTGCTCATGTAATACTAGAGGTCGGACATCAGGATTTCCGACAGGAATCAATCCAAACATGTCTTTGATTTCTCGTTCATAAAGTGTAGCAGCTGGAATGTGTGAGACAATACTTGGAAAAGAAAAACCCTGACCTGTAGATACTATAACAAAAATAAAGACATCTCCTTTTTCAAAGACATATCTGATTACAAAGCCTGCAGCGTTTTTTCGTTCATCAGAGCAGATTATTGTTGCAAGTCTCGCATTCAGATTTTTGTAAATATAGTCACATATTTTTGGCATGTCATCTAATTTTACATTGAGATGCAACTCGTCGTTGTTTTGGGAGACCTTTGCTATTTTATTTGAAAACTTGGCTGCAATCTCTTTCGCATAGTTTTCTAGATTTGCATTATTCATGCAAATCCTCCTCCGCTAATTATTGTTGATGCGTTCTGTATCAGCGTCTGCAATTGCGCAGGTATGAAGATGCCAAAAATAACTACAATTGAGCACAATATTACCATCGGTATGATTGCAAGCTTGCCCATCTCGCCTTTTTTCATTTCCGAAAGAGGGTTTCCAAAAATCATTTTGATAAGATGCCTCAAAAATACTGCAAATGTTACGACCAGAAATAAAATTACTAGTAATGTTGCAATAAACTGCCCACTCTTAAAACCAGAACTTAGAATCATAAACTCGCTCAAGAAAACATTGAATGGCGGCATTCCTACAAGCGCCAACCCTCCAATCAAAAATAAAATTCCAGTTACCGGCATCACTCGGATTATTCCTTTTATTTTGGACATGGCTTTTGCTTCGTATTTCTGGCTTACAGACCCGCTTGCAAAAAACATCAGAGGTTTTGCCACGGCATGATTTACAATCTGAAGTATCGCCCCATAGATTCCAAACAGGCCACCAAAGCCAATCCCAAGCGATATGAGACCCATGTGTTCTACGCTGGAATAGGCAAGCATTCTTTTCATGTCCTTTTGGAAGTAAATTGATGCGGCTGCAATTCCAATAGAAACTACTGCAAGTATTACCAAAAGTTGATTTGAAAATTCAGGCCCTATTGATACGCTGCTTATTATGTGGAAACGAATTATCCCATAAAACGCGCAGTTTAGTAGTACTCCTGACAAGACTGCGCTCACAGGCGTCGGAGCTTCACTGTGCGCGTCAGGAAGCCAAGTGTGCATTGGTGCAAGGCCAGCCTTTGTTCCAAATCCCACAAGTATGAAGACAAATGCAATTTTGACTAAATTGGGATCAAAGTGTTTTGCATTGTGTACCATTCCAGTCCAGTTCATGGCGTCTTCAGAATTGTTTGCGTTGATATTTGCATAATAGAAAAATACAGTTCCAATAAGTGCAAAGGAGAGACCGACTGTTGCAATTATCAGATATTTCCATGCAGCCTCGATTGCATTTTCCTTAAAGTAAAGCATTATCAACAGAACTGATACAAGTGTTGTAGCTTCAACTGTCACCCACATTATTCCCAAATTGTTTGCAATTGGAACTACAAGCATGGTTAACAAAAACACGTTAAAGCCTTGATAGTACCTTACAATGTGCTTGTCATCTACTGTGCCGTTGTCATACTGCCTACCCATATAGTTTTTAGAATACAACGCGGCCACAAAGCCCACAACTGAAACCGAAAGCAGAATCACAGCACTCAACGAATCTACATAGAATGCATTTCCGAATGCCGTAATGGTTTTTTCAGACACTATTTTTGATACCACAAAAAGTACTTGAATCAATATCAGAGATGCAGCGCATATGGTTATGATTCCAATTGTTCTTTTCTTTTTCAAGACTGTTACAAGGCCTGCTCCAGCTATTGGCGGCAAAAGAAGGAACAGGATTGTCAGATCAGATAGGAGATTATCCACTAGTCATCCCTCAAGTTTTCTAGCTTGCCTACATCTAGACTATCAAATGTGCGGCTTATTCTGAAAAGCAGTATGGAAGAGATCAAGATGCCAACAAGAATGTCCACGAATATTCCTACCTCTATTAGTAAAGATACTCCGTGTGTCAATGCCATGGCAAAAAGAAACAATCCATTTTCGATTATCAAAAGCCCTACGACCTGGCTTAGCACAGTTCTTCTGTTTACAAGCACAAATAACCCGATGAAAAACTGGGCCATTGATACAGGCAGGTATACATTTACAATTTGGTCAGACTTGAACGGAATTTGTTGAATAAGAAAATATGATAGGGCTACTAGCAGTGCAGAAATTATTACTGACGCCCGAATGCTGACATATGGATTGGTTTCTAGCTTGAATTCAATTTCGAGTTTTCTTGTCACGTATGTTAGAACTTTGGGAATGATAATTGATTTTATCACTAATGTCAGGCCTGCCGCAATGTAAATTTCCCAAATTCCTGTCACGTATCCTATGATAGCAGTAACTCCGGAAAGTACAATGGACTGGTAGCGGTATGCATTTAGCCAATCCATAAATCCGCGTGTTGCTACAATACCAAACGTAGCTATTAGCAGTATTGCACCAGAAATTGTCAAGATATCAAATTGCATTGTTTCCATAAAAATCACTAAAGATAACAGAGGACTATTCCTATCATCGAAGTGGCTATTGCTATTGCAATCAGATCAGGTATCCTAAAGAGCCTCCATTTTGCAACAGATGATTCTAGAAAAGCAACAAAGATTCCAAATAGTGAAATTTTTCCAGCAAACATAAAAAATCCAACCGCAAGAGATGGCAACAAAATAGAAGAGGAGATGCCCCACGGGACAAATATGTTTACCATTAATGTGAAAAGTATGATTTGTTTGATGGACTGTGACCATTCCATTAGGGCTAGACTTTTGCCTGAATATTCCAGAATCATCGTCTCATGAACCATCGTGAGTTCAAGATGTGTGGCAGGATTGTCAAATGGCAACCTTCCAGTCTCGCCCAATATGATAATGAACAGGCCTATTGCCGCAAAGATGATTTGAGGATGAGGTAGAAATGAAGAGATTGAAGACGCTTCAATCGTAGTGCTCAAATTTGTTCCGCCATACGTTATGGCCACAACAAATATGCTCAGAAAAAGGGCAGGCTCTAAAAGGGCAGAGATCATCATCTCCCTACTGCTCCCAAGTCCACCAAAGGAGCTTGCTACATCCAGGCCTGCAAGCATTGTGAAAAATCTACCTAGTGCAAAAAGTCCTATGACAAGAAGAAGATCACCCACCAGCCCAAACGGCGTATACACCAAAAACACTGGAATGAAAAATGCAGCCGTTGCCATTGCTGCAAAGTTAACCCACGGGCATGCCCTGAAGATCCAAGATGTTTGATCCGACACTACCTCGTCCTTTTGTACTAGTTTTAACAGATCATAGTATGGCTGCAATATACTCGCGCCTATTCTTTTTTGTGTTCTTGCCTTTGTTTTTCGTATTATTCCGGTCAGCAATGGGGCCAGCGCCAGCATAACCAGCACTTGGATCAATCCCACCACAAGTGTTGCGATATTATACATTGTTGCTCAACCTCACAAACAGCAAAAGTAGAACGAGCGTTATCATGATGTAAAGCAGGTATGCGTTTATCTTTCCAGTCTGAAGTCTTCGCACTTTATCAAAAAAGAAAACAAATGACGAGATTATTGGTGCGTAAAATGTCTCCTCGAAAATATTTTTTATCACAGTTTCAATCTTTATGCTCTTTAGCAGGTATGGGTTTTCTCCAAAAGATTCTTTCTCGGTTTGATTGTGCGGCTTGAAAAAAACTTTGAAGACTGCACGCATTGGCTGCGAAAGTGATGTTGGAGTGTATTCCATCCTTTCATTGAGGCCTCCAAATCCACAATCCCATGTTCCGTATGTGGTCTTTTTGGTATCGCCGCCCAATACCCGAATAAAGCCAAAGATTGCTACAGAGACTGAGGATATGATAATCACAACAACAGGCATGGAAAGATTTGCAAAACTTTTGCCGGAATTATTTTGGATTGATATAGAATCAAACGGACTTGATGGTTGTGAAGACAGGTGGAATGCAGTAGATATCAATGACGTACCAAGATATGGCACGACACCAAACAATACACAAGCTGCAGCAAGAATCGACATTCCTAAAATCATACTGCGTGAAACTTCTTTGATGTTAATTGCATGCTTGCTTCTTGCTTTGGAAAGAAATGTCATGGCAAACAGTTTGACAAATGTTGCAGCTGCAATTCCTATTGTCAGCGCAAAGGGCAGACTTGCAAAAGCAATAGAGATCTGAAGTATTGTCGATGGAATGTGGTAGCTTGACAGCAAAGATTGCATTGTAAACCACTCACTGATGAACCCGTTAAATGGAGGAAGACCTGAAATTGAAATTGCGCCGATCAAAAACAACAATGAAGTCCACGGCATTTGTTTTACAAGACCGCCCAAGTGTTCAATATTTTTTGTATGTGTTACTGACACCACAGAGCCTGCCCCCATAAAGAGTAGCCCTTTGAAGAATGCATGATTGATTGCATGGTACATGCTTGCCACCAGTGCAAGCACGGCAAACGCGGTAAGCTGGAATGATGTAAAAACTATAGACAGTCCAAGACCGACTAGTATTATCCCGATGTTTTCTATGCTTGAAAAGGCAAGAGCTCGCTTGATGTCTCGTTCCACGACAGCATAAAGGACTCCCACAATAGCTGACGCAGACCCAAAAACAATCAGTAGCATTCCCCACCATGCAAAATCAGGTGAGGCACCAAATCCACTAAAATCAAAAATTGTTCTTATCATTCCATAAATACCAATTTTTATCATAACTGCAGACATGAGAGCAGAGACGTTGCTTGGTGCAGATGGATGAGCTTTTGGTAACCAGACATGTAGGGGTACCATTCCTGCTTTTGTTCCAAATCCAATGAATGCGAAAACAAATACAAGGTTTTTTACAAGTAAAGGAAAACCTGCAGAACCATGACGAAATGAATCAAAACTAAAACTTCCAGTTTGTATGTAACCTAACAAAAATGATGCAAAGATAAACGTAGTTCCAAGGTGCGTCATTACAAGATAGGTCATTCCAGACTTGAGGTTTTCTTCTTTGTCATGGTCGTAGATAACCAAGAAGAATGATGTCAGTGACATCAATTCCCAAAATACTAGAAAGAAAAATGCATTGTTTGACGCTACTACGAGTACCATAGAGAGTATGAAAATATTGAAAAGGAATACTAGGGCAGATGTTCTCTTTTTAATTTCATATTCTTTTGAATAGCCTATTGAATATAGCGATACTGCAAATGAAACTATGCCAATAATCAAAATGAAAAATGCTGAAATGCCATCTACGAGGATTTCAAAATTAAAAAAGGAAAGTGTACCTGGTGCTACAAACTGAAATGATTTTCCACTAATTATTATGGAACTGGAAAAAATGACAAGTAGAACAGAAGCCACTGTTGGGGGCAGAAACGTTATGGTTCTGGTTAAGCTAGTATTCCTTGAAAGAAGTCCTAAGATGGCTCCTGCCACATAAAGTAAAATTGCAGCTTGAAATAAGGTAAAACTATCCGTCATGGAAATCAACGAATTCTAATTCTCACTTTCTTTGAAAACGCCAATCATGTGCTGTATCTTGAGTTATGCCCAAGTTTTATGGCATTTAATTGTTCTGAATTTACATAAATTTGAAAAATTCAGGATTTAAGAATCTGGAAGAATCGTATGCTCACAATTACCAAAGATAGACATGATCCACGTCTAACCAGCTTTTATGGCAACCTCAATCTTCTTGGCAAGGTCTGCAGGCAAATCCTCCATTCCGTGTATTCTTAGTGCATGGTTTCTAACATTTCGAAGCAGTTCCACCTTGCTGCGTGCAATGATTGTATAAGTACAATCTGTCCCCATTTCTGCACACCTGAAGCTTACCATCTTGAGATTGGAGTACATTTGTCTCTCACTTGTAATGTGTAAACTTAAACGATTGGTAAGTAAAAATCGAATTACATGAATTTCCAGATTTTCTAGAAATTCAGTTTCTGTGAAACATATAAAAATGTGAATGGATCAAACCGAGTATTGAACAGTACGAAATCCAAGAATATCAAGACCTATCTAACTCACTTTCCAGTCGAATCTTATCTTGAAGCAGATATACTATCAAAAGAATTAGCTTGGAAAGTCATGGATGATATCAGGCAAGCCGGAGCACATGGGATCACAGCAGAAGACGTTATTGAGAAAGAAAAAATTCCCGCAAGTGTCGTTTATTCAATTTTAAAAGAACTTTACAGATTAGAATTTATCTTTTTGTATCCGCGAGACAAGAAAAGTAAGGGAGACAGGAAGAAACGCTTTGTGTGTGAAAAAGGTACTTGGGGAAAATATGGCATAGACAGAGATTTTGATGCAGCATTAAAGATGAGTGGAATGATGGATTACATGACAGACGAGCTTCGTCAACCAATAATAAAAATATTCAAGGAATTGCGAAATGAGTTTGAGAAAAACAAAGAGCTACGAAAATTTTTACCAACCCAAAATACCAATGTTTGCCCAAACTGTCAGCGAAGTCACGAGGCAATGGAATTCTTCTATGCAAGCCTCCTAAGATCAATAGATCTAATGATTTCAGAGTCTGACGAGTTTAAGAAATTCCTTGTAGAAAGAGGATATGCTAGTGACGAAGAATAATCTCTGGCACTATATATTGGGCCTCTTAATTTATAGATAAATTGCTCAATAATTGAGTGAACCTATCTTATGCACCCTATGTTTGAGAATATCTTCATGTAATTTCGCGATTGATTCGTTACCAAAAACAAAATTACATCTGTAGCATTTCCATCGTTCTAGGTTTTTTCCATTGGAATTGTATTTTTCTTCCAATTTCACCTTTGATCCTCTTGTCTTGATATGTTATCCTAAGCATATAATCAATATCGCACTAATTATTGTAAATTCTAGAATTTCTGGAATTTCTGAGAATATCGTAAGAATGTCTTAAATCATTTTAAAACATCATTATTTTAGGAGAGGGATCCTACCAAGTATTTTAAGCGGCATAACGACCCTGTGTATCCCCTCCTGCTTTAAGTTTCATTGAATTTTAAGCACTATTTCAGTTTGAATCCTGTAAAGACCACTAAGGGATTTTTCTTTTCTGTTCAAAGCCTACTATAATTTTAAACAGACGGTTTCTCAGTGTGACTAAGATTATAAAGGTAATTGCAACCACAAGTTTCTATTTTTGAGGCGGATAATTTTCTCCAAATCCAGCTTTAAGATTCTCCAAAAAGTTTATCACTTTGAAACACTAACCTGCACTGGAAATTTGAAAATGTCTCCTCAAAAACCAGTTTTTGGGCCGGACTTGGACCCGTTCGGGGCTGCACACCTCCCTCTGCATCTTTCTTGCTTTTTTGGCCCTTCGCTGCTTCTGTTTGCGCGTAGGCTCGTCAAATCCCCGGTGGTTCTCCCCCATGACATACCTATGATAGTGTTTATTAGAAAATTTTTCCCTTAGGTTATCATCCTAAGGAGATAAAACTATGAACAAAAAATTGCCAGGTCCCAATTCAAAGAAAGTAATCGATAAGATGAGAAGATATGCGTACGATTCGACCTTCATGTATCCGCTTGTAATTGCAAACGGACAGGACTGCGTCATAGAGGATCTTGACGGAAATAGGTTCCTTGATTTTACCTCAAACATAGGGGCATGCCCCATAGGCTATTCTCATCCCGATGTAATCGAGGTTCTTACAGAATATTCCACAAATGGAACCCACAAGATTGCAGGCCAGGACTTTTACTCCAAGGAGCATGCCGAGCTTGCAGAGACATTGTCCACAATACTGCCAAGAAACTTCAAGTCATTTTTCATCAACAGCGGTGCAGAGGCAGTAGAAAATGCCATAAAAATTGCATACAGGAAGATGGGCCCACTGCCTGGAGTCTCGTGTCTTGGAGCATTCCACGGAAGAACCCTTGGCGCGCTCAGTTTTACATTTAGCAAACCCGTACACAAGTACAACTTTCCAGAGCTTCCGGTAAAGAGGATCAAGTTTTGCACAAGAGACGACGATCCGGAGATTGATGCGATTGAGGGTATCCTCAAGGAAAACAAGGTCGCATTCATTCTGACCGAAGTTGTCCAAGGCGAAGGCGGATACAATGTTGCAAGCAAGAAGTTCATCAAAAATCTGAGAAAATTTGCAACGCAGTACGGAATACCCCTCATCCTTGACGAAGTGCAGTCAGGTATTGGGCATACGGGCAGGTGGTGGGCCTTTGAGCATTATGACATAACCCCCGACATTATGAGTGCTGCAAAGGCATTGCAGGTCGGAGCAGCAATGTACAACAAGAGACTGGAGCCGGCAGACAGGTCTGCCCTCTCAAGCACATGGGGAGGAGGCAGCAGGATAGACATGGCAGTTGGGGCAAGGACAATCCGTGTCATAAAGCGGGACAAGTTGCTTGAAAATGCAGCAAGGATGGGAAGCATGCTGAAGAAGGGGCTGGAGGAACTTGCCGGCAGAAAGGGAGTAGTTGACGTAAGAGGACTCGGTCTCATGATCGGACTGGAATTTGACACAAGAGTACGCAGGGAAAAAAAGATTGCAGAACTTTTCAAAAGCGGGCTTCTTGTTCTTGGTGCAGGCCAGAAATCCCTTCGAATCATACCTCCCCTTGTGATAACAAGGGAGCAGATAGAGCAGGGCCTTTCGATAATGACCCAGGTCCTGTCCAGAAACTAGACTATTTTCTGGCAAGATTATTTTTTGAAAAAATATTTTCAGGCCTTGCCGTTTCCATACCACTCGCGGGCAATATCCTGCACCTGCCTGAGAGACTTTGTCAGGACTGACATTTTGTTTTCGTCTCCTGCATTCATCCCTTCTGCAAGAACTCCGCGCACGTCAGAATATCCCATGAACTGGAATTCTGTTTTCCCAAGGGACAGCGCGTGCTCCCATGATGCCATGGGTTCCTTCCCGTAAAACCCGCCGCTTGCAACAAGCACAAGCGCTTTTTTTCCCTTCATCAGTCCTGCATAGCTTCCATCTTTTGCATCCCATGTCTTTCCCTTTAGCATTACAGAGTCAAACCAGGCCTTGACTGATGCAGGCATGGAAAAATTATACATGGGATAGGCCACGACCACGACGTCGGCAGATATCAGCTGTTCTGTCATGCGGTCCATCTTGGCCATTGACTTTATTTGGCCTGGCCCTAGGTCTTGGCCCAGATAGTTTCGCGGTATGTATGCAGCCAGGTTTTCCTCAAGAAAAAGATCAGGAGATCCCTTGAAAGGTTGAGCTCCTCAATCTCCGAGTTTTTTATCTCAGAGTGGAACGTGTCCACTAGTTTTTTGGTGTTAGACCTCTCGTTTCTAGGCGTATAGTGCACTAGAAGCGTTTTCACAGGTTTTTCATTCCCAGCTGTTTTATGAGAACCTTTGAGACGTTTCTAATCGTTACGCTGCTGACTCCAGATGCCTTGGCTATGCTGTTCTGGGTGGCCTTTTCCTCGTTTATCAGGCCTGACAGGAACACTGCGGTTGCCGCAAGAGAGACTGGGTTTTTTCCGTCCGTTATTCCCTTCTCGTGGGCCCTGTTGAGTATCTCAAGTGCATCCCTTTTTGCCTTTTCACTGATGCCCACTGCCGTTCCAATCTTTGACACAAACTCTAGCGGGTTGAAAGAGTCTACCTGTAGCTCTAGAGATTTTACAAGCACTCGGTAGTGCCTTGAGAGATCCTTGAACGAGATGTTTCCCACATTTGCAATGTCCTGCAGTGTCCTTGGAACATTGGATTCCCTGCATGCAACGTACAGAGCAGACAGGATCATTCCCGATATGGTTCTTCCCCTGATGATGTTTTTGTTCAACGCTTTTCTGTAAATGTAGGACGCCCTTTCAACCACGGTGTCAGAGACCTCAAGCTTTGACTGCACGCTTGACATTATGGAAAATGCTGTCTTTAAATTCCTATCCGACGAGTTTGACTTGCTTCTGCTGTCCCATGTTCGCAACCTGTTGAACGCGTATTTCATGTATGATGATATCGAGTTCCCGGATGCGTCCCTGTCGGCATTTCCAATCATTGTTGACAGTCCCCTGTCGTGAATGGATAATGTAGATGCAAGCCCAGTTCTTGCATTCTGGGAATATTCTTCCATTGAAAATGATCTCTGCTCAGGACCCGAGTCTTCCACCTTGTCTGCAAGTACAGAGCCACAGCTTGCACACAGTATCTCACCCCTTATGCTGTCAGTTATCAGCGGTCCATGTGAGTTGCCACTGGACGGGCATTTCTCGCCAGTCTTTGACTGGAATACAAACTCTTGTCTGGGCGTCTTACTATTAACTATCATTTGTATATCTACTATACACATGAAAGTATTTAAAATATCAAGTTAAGCAATGGATAGCAGATTAACTTTCGGTAAGTCAGTACAGCACAGAATGATAGCGTAAAATAACAAAGCTATTCGTTTTCTTGCGGTTTTGAATAAATTTCCGTTAGAATCTTTGGCTTGCCGTCCTTGAATACGTCTTTTGCGCAATATTGCATGGAATAGGCAGCCATGGATTCAAGCACTGGTTTTAGCGCGAGCCCTTTTTTTGTCATAGCATATTCGATCTTGACCGGCGTTCCAGGATAGATTCTCTTCTCAATTATGCCGTTTTTTTCCATCTCGCGCAGCCTGGCAGACAGCGTCTTTGGATTTATCCCCTCTATTGATTCCAGGAACTCATTAAACCTGCTCTGTCCAAGTCTTGTCATGTTTCGTATGATGTGGATTGTAAATTTTTTCCCGATGATCTTAAACGTATTGTCAATAGGACATGTCTTCATAGAGTCATGAACGATTTTACATTCTTCGTCTTTCAACTTACCATTACCTCATCTAATTTACATATAGAAACTTTCCAATTTAAATACTTACCTTTCTATAGTGACTATAAGAAAGTAATATGGAATGCAAATCAGAAACATGTGACATAGAACATGCAACTTGTTCGTGCAGCTCTGATGCAGAGTGTCATGACTGCGGTTGCGGATCTGGCGATCCCATAAGCCGCGTGGTCAGCGAGTGGCACGGGGCGTTCCACGACGCCTTACACGAGGCACAGGTGGAACGACTCAAAAAGAGAATCGATGCAAACTTTGGGCCTACCATGGACAAGATTGCAGATGCAATGTTTGAAACTGCAAGCAAGGTTTTCCAGTCCATGCTTGTACAGTCAGAAAGCAAGAGAGAGCTTGAATCAAAGTTGCAGAAGATATTTTCTGAAACAGGTAGGAGATAGATACTCTTCCCCAGAAAATCTCTACTTATTTTTTCTTTTCAGCAAAAGCTGCATTTGCAGCCCCGCGCCTCTTTGAAAGCACTACGCCCAATATTATGTAGAGGCCAATGAACGCAAACTGAAAGTACTCAAGATGCGGTATGCTTGCAATTCCTCTGGCGGCGGTCCTCTTGGAAAATGACTCCCAGTAATGTTGTCTTGCGGAGATCCATGCGACATGTTTCCTATCGGTCCACCTCCTGAAATGTTTACTCCAGGCGTGTCTCCAACAAAGTTATGCGCGTGGGTTGCAAACCACAGCATCACAAAGACAATGGTTCCAGCTATGCCTATAATCTGCCATATTCTTCCCCACTGTCTCACTACAGACAGCGCCCAAAAGACCTGCAACGCACCTCCAGCCAAGAAGAGTATTCCCTCACCCAGATCGTAAGACAGCTGCATCGGAGCTAGCTGGATATGCATAACTCCTGCAATTGCCTTAGTTGCGGCTGCAACAAAGGACAGCATCATGATCTTTCTGTCTTTTACCATGACTTGACTCATACAATTTTTGGTACTGGATCCATGATTATAATCCGTTATCTAACATTGTGAGTGAATGTAGTACCGCAATTTTTATAATTTCGAGTCAGTAGGCCTGGTACTTGTCGCCAAGCTCAAGCGAGGCTATCTTTAGCTTCAGTACCTCGTTTGCCCCCTCGTAGATTGTTATCGCCCTCGAGTCAAGAAAGTGCCTTGCCGCCCTGTTTGTCTTCTGGTACCCAAACGAGCCAAATATCTGGACTGCCCTGTTTGCACAGTCAAATGCGGCGTTTGTAGTGTGCAGTTTTGCTATTGCTGCATACCTGTCAGCCCTTGCCCTCAGATCTGAATATTCCCTGTCCTCCCGGTTCAGCCTTTCCTGCCAGTTTTGGTCCCTCTCCTTGATGCCTTCCACATAGTCTTGAAGCTTTTGTCTTGCAGCGCATGCCCTGTAGACAAGCCACCGCGAGCTCTCTATGTTCAGTATCATTGACGACAGGTGTTCCTGAATCAGCTGCTTTTTTGCAAGGGCCGAGCCGTGCTGCTGTCTTTTTTGCGAATGGAGAATTGATTCGTCAAGACAGTCCTTCATCACGCCGATTGCCCCTGCTGCAACGCTGAGCCTTCCGTCTATCAGCGCGCTGTAAGCTATGCTCAGCCCCTTTCCTTTTGTCCCAAGAAGATTCCTTTTTGGAATGACGCAGTTCTCGAATCTTATCTCGGCATTTTTTATGCTGAGCAGTCCCATCTTGTTTTTCATCTCTTCTGCGTGAAATCCCTTGGAATCAGCGTCCACAATGAATGCGGAGATCCTTCCGTCGGGCCCCCTTGCATATGTTGTCATCACCTTTGCAAATGTCCCGTTTCCTACCCAGTGTTTTTTTCCGTTTAGGATAAAATCATCTCCGCGCTCCTCAAATTTTGTCGTCATCGAACCCGGGTCGCTTCCTGCGTCAGGCTCTGTGAGCGCAAACGCCATGATGATTTTACCGGATACGGTCTCAGGCAGGTATTTTTTCTTCTGCTCCTCGTCAGCCCAGTTTTGCAGAACCATCTGGCCTATCGATACGTGTGCGGAAAAAAATGTGCGAAGCGAGTTTCCCTCCCTGCCTATCCTTTCAAGTGCAAATGCATATGTCAGTATGTCATATCCTAGGCCACCGTACTTTTTTGAGATCGGACATCCAAGCATCCCAATCTTTCCAAATTCCGGGACTATCATGTTGTTTGTCTTTTCTGCAAGATAACACTCTGTCTCATGATCCCGGACTGACTTGCATGCAGTGTCCACGCGCTCTAGAAAATTTTTTTGCTCGTCAGAGATATCAAAGTTCATCCATGACAGATTAGAATACGACATCAAGTACACTTGATGTCCTATGGCAATAAGATTATCGAGTCTAGGCCCTTATCATGTCAATCTTTCTTACTGTGTGTTTTGAAAGATCTTCATGCAAGTTGGCGTGGGATTCGTCGGTAAAAACAAGATTGCAACGATAGCACTTCCACGCCTTTGAACTCATGTTGCTTATATGCAATTTTAATTTATAAGGATTTTGAACGATTCATCTATTTCTTACAAAAAGGAGACTCTATTGCAATATTGTTCCATGAAATTCAAAAATCGGAGTCAAATCATGGGATTTTCAGGCCTACTATGCTCAGATCGTCTGTGCAACCGGTTTATGTCCATGTATCCCCATACGAAAACTTGATTTCAAGATTGGATTCGATTGAAAAATTAAAAAATCAGGTAAGAAAGAGCGCTGAAAAAAACGATCCGGCCCACGATTTTGAGCATATCATGAGGGTCTACAACAATTCCAAAAGACTTGCAAGAAAAGAGCATGCAAACCAAAGACTCGTGCTTGCAGCTGCCCTGCTTCACGACATTGTTTCATATCCCAAGTCAGACCCGCGGTCAAAAAATTCGTCTGCCCAGAGTGCAAAAAAGGCGGCCGAAATTTTATCAAGATACGGATACACGGATAAGGAGATAAAAATAATCTCGGATGCGATAAGGGATCACAGCTTCTCAAGGGGTGCAGTTCCAGAGACCCCTACAGGAAAGATACTGCAGGATGCGGACAGGCTTGATGCAATTGGCGCAATAGGAATTGCAAGGGCGTTTTCTGTCGGCGGCTCTGAAGGTAGGCGCTTTTACAGCAACGAGGATCCCTTCTGCAGGACGCGAAAGCCTGATGACGCCTCATGGACTCTGGATCATTTTTACAGAAAACTACTGCTACTTGAAAAGAGGATGAATACAAAAAGTGCGAGGCAGGAAGCAAGAAGAAGAACAAGGACGATGAAGCAGTTTCTTGGTGAGCTTAAAACAGAGATCTAGCCGTAGTCAAGGTATCTTTTGAACCTCTTTTCTATTTCCTCGTTCTTTCCATTGAGTATTCTTTCCATCTCTTTTTGGTACAGCATCCTGACATGCCGTACCATGTCTGCAAGCTTTTCGTCCTTGGCATAGGATTCAACAAGAGGGTCCAGCATCTTGTAGTATTCCGCCACCTTGTTTCTAAACTCAACAGCGGTTGGCCGTTGGATTCTGTTCATTCGAAACCAAATTGTGGCCCAGCTTGCGCCCACAACATGCGGCAGCAGATCAAACGCCCTGTCTATCTCAAATCCTTCGTCGTCTCTCATTTCTCGCCAAGAGCTTTGGCGGCAATCTTTGAGAAATATGTTACTATCATATCTGCCCCTGCCCTCTTTATGGCAGTAAGGAGCTCTAGTGTCACCTCTTTTTCGTCGAGCCAGCCCTGCATGGCGGCAGCCTTTACAAGCGCGTATTCCCCTGAAACGCTGTATGCAGATATAGGCACGTTGAACCTACTCCTTGTCATTGCAATCAGGTCAAGATATGCAAGAGCCGGCTTTATCATTACAACATCCACGCCTTCTGCAATGTCCGTCTCTACCTCCCGCATGGCCTCCTTTGGGTTTGTATACGGAAGCTGGTAGGTCTTCCTGTCGCCAAACTGCGGTGCAGAATGCGCCATGTCCTTGAAAGGCGAGTAAAGGGATGATCGGTGCTTTGCAGAGTGCGACATTATTGCAACGTCGGTAAATCCTGCGTCGTCAAGTGCCGTCCTGATTGCCTTTACCTGTCCGTCCATCATTGCAGACGGCGATACGACATCGGCCCCAGCTCGGGCCTGGCTTACGGCAGTCCTTGCAAGCACGCCAAGACTAGAGTCATTGTCAATCTTGTCTCCTTTTACCAGCCCGCAGTGTCCCGAGCTTGTATACTGGCACAGGCAGACGTCTGACATTATTGCAATCCCGTTTCCAAGGTTTTTCCTGATTTCAGCTATTGCCTTTTGCACCACGCCGTCCTGCGCAAATGCGGACGTTCCCCCGTCATCCTTGTGTGACGGTATTCCAAAAACCATGATTGCCGGAATCTTGAGGTTCGCAATGGAGTTGACCTCGTCGACCACGTCCTTTGGAGGCAGCCTCTCAAACCCCGGCATCGAGTCGCCCTCAAGTTTTGATTTGAGATCCTCCTGCACGAATACAGGGCAGATTAGGTCCTTTGGTGAAAGCCTGACCTCTTCTAACAGTTCGCGAATCTTGCTGCTCTGTCGCAGTCTTCTGAGACGCACGTTAGGATAGGACATGACAAAAATTACGAATTTTTAGCAATATAACTTGTTAGGCCATTTAGAAGCTACTGATTTTTGACAAGTTTGTTTTGTTTGTTGATTAACCCTAGTGAGACAGTGACATTCCAGATATTTTCATCCAAGGTTGTCTTTAACGACAACATCAGGTGGTACTGTTCAAAGAATTTTGTGGCTACCCTAGCCGTATCCTTCGAATCTATCAACAACCGCACATAAGTATAACTATGATTCTGGATAAAAGATCATTACAAAATTGTACTAGTAAATTTTTATAGAATAAGGTAATCCAACGGCTAACTTGTTACTCTTTTGTCTTATAGTCAAAGAGTTTTGTTGCCGTTTTTAGAATCTCGGAATCTCCCTGCTCCGATGCCCTTCTCAGGTTGTTCATCGGTACAGATATGATATCCTCCACTATGGCCTGCGTCAGCTGATCAATGATTCGAATTTTTTGCTCGTCTTTTTCTCCAAGCATCTGCAGTGCCTTTTTGAGCTCCTTGACCCTTGCCTGATCAATTTCCTTGAAGACATTCTTTACTATGGGTTCCACTTCCAGCCTTTTCATTGCAGCCTCCATTACTGGGAGCTCCTCGTTAATTATCTTCTCCGCTGACGATACCACCCCCATCCTTGTGCGCATGTTCTTGTCAACCATCTCCGCAATCTGGTCCAGGTTCATCATCTTTATCTTCTTGATTGTTGACACCTTTTCGTCCACTGTCCTCGGATTTGAAAGGTCCATTATCATCATGCCGTTTTTGCGCGATTCCATCGCCTCCTTTACCCTGTCATATGTAACCAGGAAGTATGGCGCAATCGTTGCGACAAAGAGAACGTCGACTAGATTAAAGTTTGCAATTGCTTCCTCGAACTTGACAGGGTTTCCCCCTACAGTATCCGCAAAGGACTTGGAGCGCTCAAACGTCCTGCTTGTCACCCCAAAGTCTATTCCTCGTTTTTTGAGCGATTTTGCAACAAGGCTTGCAGCCTCTCCTGTTCCAATGAGCAGAATCCTTTTTGATTTCAGGTCGTCTATATTCTCCTCTGCAAGTTTTACTGCCATCGAGCCAATCGAGATGCTCCCCTTGCTGATTCCCGTTGCCTGCCTTACCCTTGTGCCGACGCGAATCGCCTTTTCAAACATGGTATTAAGTGCGCTTCCTGATGCCTTTAGCTGTCTTGCGGCATTCATTGATTCTTTTATCTGCCCCAGAATCTGCTCCTCCCCCACAACAAGCGAGTCAAGCCCCGATGTCAGCTTGAGCAGGTGCTGGTAGGCCTCTGTTCCCTCGCTCACCTCAAGATTTTCCCTGAACGCGTTTTCTTCAAGCCCTGACACTGACGCCCATGTCTTTTTTATCTTTTCAAGATCCTCGCTATTTCCAAATCCAAACAGTTCAACCCTGTTGCAGGTCTGCAGCAGTACGCATTCCTGCAGCCCGGAATGCCTCAAAAAGGAATCGTATGCAGAATCAACATCTGGAAACGTAAACCTCTCCAGCATGTGGATTGGAGACTTTCTAAAAGTAACTCTTGCGTTTATTACCTGGCCTGTCAGTTAAGATCACCCAACATCTCGATCACTTTGCTCTGTGCTTTTTTTAGATTTCCGTCAGCTATTAATTGTTTGATACGATTGTCATTCATGACACTGTAGAGGAACTTTTTGCGTTCTGGAAACGTGCCAAGTTTTGTCTTTGCCGCGCGCCTGGCAAAGTCCTGCAGTTTTATCTGGCGTATGTCTTCTTTTGTCACAAGTTTCTTGAAGACCTTTTCTGCCTGCATCCTCAGCCTCCTTGCCATTGCAGGACTCCGGCCTCCTGTTGACACAGCTATCTGCACGGTATCCTGTATGTTTATGACAGAGCCGAACGCAAAGTCGCTCACCTCCGGATCGTCTGCAGCGTACGCATAGCACCTCATCTTTTTTGCCTGCTGTACGATCTTTCTGTTCAGATCCCTGTCATCGGTTGTTGCAAGGACTGCAAACGGCCTGTATTTTTTTATAAAATCAGCGTTTGCAAGTCTTATTTTTTTGAATTCAATCTTTTTTTGCTTGACGTACCTGTCAATCTGCCTGTTGGTCGAGTCGCTAATGAGAAGAATCTTGCAGTCCTGTGTCAGCAGGGCATTTACCTTCTTTAGCCCCTCGTTTCCCCCGCCTACAACGATTACCAGATTTCCCTTCAGATTGAGATCAACTATCAACAATCTCGCATGCCTTTGTAAGATATTTATAGATTCCATGAAAATCTAGGTAACATTTTTAATTGTAGTTACGGTCGGGTTTATCATCCATGGACAAGACGGACAAGGAAATTCTAAACGAGATCCAGTGGACGTTCCCACTTGTTCCAAGACCGTATTCTGAGATTGCAAAAAAATTTCAAGTCTCAGACGAGGAACTGATGAACAGGCTGCGTGCACTCAAAGAGTCAGGAGTCATAAGACAGCTTAGTGCAATCTTTGACACGCGAAGGCTTGGGTACAAGAGCGCGCTTGTCGCGATGTCAATCGATGCAGACAAGCTTGACCATGTTGCAGGCCAGATAAACAGGCACCCAGGTGTAAGTCACAATTATGAAAGAAACCACGAGTACAACCTCTGGTTCACTCTGGCAGTACCGCCAGGCTCCGACCTCAAATCTGAGATTGACAAGTTTTCAAAGCTTCACGGAATCAACAAGATAAGGATGCTTCCGACAATCAAGCTTTTCAAGATCGGAGTAAAGCTGGAAATGGTAGAGGAAAAAAAGGCAGACGTCAGGCCCACAGAGGAGAAGAAAGAGATTCTTGACGTCAAGTTTGTCGCAACAGAAGAGGACAAAAAGTACATACGCGAGCTGCAAAAGGACATTGAGATAACCGAGAGGCCATTTTTAAAGTCAGCCCAAAACCTCGGAATAACAGAGGAGCAGCTGCTTGAAAAGGCAAGACATTACGAGCAAATCGGCGTCATGCGCAGGTATGCCGCAATACTCAGGCACAGGGAGGCAGGCTTTGTAGCAAATGGAATGATAGTGTGGAAGGTGCCAGAAGAAAGAATAGAGCAGGTCGGTGAAAAACTCGGCTCTTTTCCGCAGGTGAGCCACTGCTACCAGAGGCCCGTATATCCAGACTGGCCATACAACGTGTTTTCAATGATACACTGCAAGTCAGACGATGATGCGCAAAGTGTTGCCCAAGAGATACAGGGACAGATAGACGTACACGACTACAAGATTCTTTTCAGCTCGCGAGAATTCAAAAAGACCAGGGTCGAGTATTTCGTTGAGCACGAGTTCAATATAGAAGAAACAATTCCGGCATAAAACTGCAGAGTCTTACAAAATTTCTATTTGCGGACCGGGAGTAGCGTTGAGTGTTACCTTAACCGACCTTACCTTGCTTTTGTACATGAAATATTTTTTTCCGGCATTGTTTGTGTCACCTGATATCCTGACAAACCCAAGCCTGTGAAGCCTCCTTACCCAGCGGTACACCTGCGTTAGAGGTATGCTGCACTCGCTGCTTATCTCGTATGCAGATTTTGGCACATTCATGCTGTGCTCCAGTATCATCATTGCCTGCTCGTTTGATATTATTTTCAGTATAGCGGCACGGGCATTTTCTTCCTCTACATCGCGCCCCAAAAGAAGTACTTGCACACGTTACATCTTTTTCCATTCAATATAACAAGGGTGATTAGGATGTGTTTATTTGCAAACAGTTGCAAACTAGTCGCTGAACTTGAAGGAGATCATGCCGGCATTGTAGTCAAACTGGATTTTTTTGTCAAGGACTTCGGCAAATATCATCTCAAGGACGGTCTTGTGATACAGCGACCAGTTGTCTCCCAGGTCATGCTTTACGATAAACGTGTGATACCCGTTCTTTATGTTGTGGTTTATCTCAATTGATGACGCCTTCATCCTTGCCTCAAACCACGAGAGAAAAGACGCCAGGTTGATGTCGCCTTTCATGAACAGAACTATATCACGTACAACGTTTTTTCCAATCCGGTTTGCCATGTCAGATATCTCTTCCTTTGAGAGCTTGTCAAATAGTTCCACTATTATCGGCTTGGCAACAGGCACCATGCCGACCTTTGACTCGAACATGTCCCACTCGACGTACCTCTTGAATATCTGGTTTACAAACGTGTTAAGGCTTGTCTCCCTGTGCTCCGACTCGGTGCGAAGCTTGTTTAGAACGTCCTCGTCAATTCGAAATGTCATCGTGGACGTCTTTTTGTTCAAGACCATCTCTGTTGCACTCCCGCAGTCACCCCGGCTGAAATCATTCGTATTAGATTGGACAAAAATTCAAGATCCTCTATGCCGTTTGTGCAGACGCCTTGAGCTCGTATGGCGGCCACTTGTTGAAGAGACGGGCAATCTCATCCCTATCCGACAGATCCAGATATTTTCCGTCTGACATTTCTGAAAACATTACAATCTCTTCCTCGCTTACAACCGTAGGAAGCACCGACGAGATTCCCTTGTATGACAGGATAAACTTGATTGCAAGTTCTGTGATGCTCCATCCGTATTTTTTTGCAATCGGCATTAGCTGGTCGACCTTTTCAAGTGATTGCTTAACCCAGTCCCCGCTTCGCACAGAACGGTGGTCCTTTTCGCTGATCTTTGTATCTGCCTTTACCTTTCCTGTAAGTATTCCAGAGGCGTCAGGCACCCTCACAAGGATTCCAACGTTGGATTTTTCACCCTTTTCCACCAGTACGTTTCCCGGGTTTTGTTCCAGTATGTTGTAGACAGTCTGGACTGCCGTAGCATTTGTCCTCTCCATTGCTTCAAGCCCCTCCTGGGTCCACCCTATCGCAGGACCGAGGGCAATCTGATAGCTCCTTACTGTCCCCTCCCTTATCTTGCTGTCAAGATGATCAAAAATTTTCTTGTCTCTGATTGTGTGTATCTTTGGGTTATGTAGTCCGTAGACGTCAAGATGGTCGGTTTGCAGCCTCTCAAGGCTCTTCCTTAATGCAAAATCGGTAAACTCTGCAGTAAATTTCTGTGGAAGCTCCTTGTGTCCTATCTGCTCATTGCTGTAAATATCATATCCAAATTTTGTCGATATCACAACATCGTTTCGCATTCCGGAAAAGACCTCGCCAATCAGTTGCTCGCTTTTTCCCCTGCCGTAAATGTCTCCTGTCTCAAAATAATTGATTCCCAGATCATACGCGCGTTTGAGCAGCCTCTTTGCCTCGTCGTCCTCGATCTTCTTTCCCCACCAGTCAAGGCCAAGTGTCCATGCACCAAACCCAATCTCGGATACCTTGATTCCGCTTTTGCCAAGTGTCCTGTATTTCAATTTACAATGCTCCTAAATTCTGCAAGTTGCGATTCAAGTTCGGCATCAGTCAAAACAGCTTTTCCAACCTCTGGATTTACATTTAACTCTATCCAAGATTTGCAGCCGTGGTAATCTGGCAGCACTGGTATCTCCATTGGGGAGATCTTGTAGGTCCGAAGAAACACCACCTTCATTGGTTTTGACGGCATCCAGTTCATCCTTTCTACAATGTAAGAGTCGTTCCATATGTGAAACTGCGAGAGCTGTTCGAGTTTTTCAATCGATGATATGTCGCGCTCCTCCACTACCTCGGCAATCGATGTCACTATATTGTATCCCTCCCTTGGCTGGCTCTCCCTTGCATCTGCAAGATATCCATAGTACTGCGATTTGAGAGACGCATTGTCCTGGTGTTCATATGTCGGAAACAGTGCAAACTTTGTCGCCTCTACCCTAAACCCCGACGCAGACTCTAGTATTCCCCCCTTTCTTAGAAGGACGGTTTGGTTCCCGTTCTCAAGTGCTTTTACTACGGTTGCCCATTCCTTTAGCGCCTTCATCATCCCAGGCTCCTTATCAACGGGATAAGGTCTTTTTTGACGCAGACGATCATCGGGGTGTCAACCTTGATGTACTCGCTGACCCGTGTCTCGCGCAGGTCCATTATCAGGTCCTGAAACTTGTCAAGGTTGTCTGTCTCAAATGCAAGCATAAAGTCCTCGTCGTGGATTCCAAAAGAGTATGTCGTGTTCAATAACACGTCAGGATATTTTTGTCCTACTGCAATGTGCTCTGCCATCAGCTCCTTTCGCTTTTCAAGTGGAAGAAGATACCACGGTCTAGTCTTGATAAACGGATACACGATTGCGTATTTTTTTTGCTCTTCCCCTGCAACCCAGCCATGCGTTGTTGGATTTTTTGTGTAGAGTGACGGCCTTGTGCACGAAAGGTAGACGTGTCTTGGAATTATGTACTTGCCAAATACTGTCAGGTATAGCTTTGATGTCACGTCCTGGATTTTTTCAACAGAGTCGGACGCAAACCAAAGCAGGAATTCTGTGTCGTCACGCAGCCCAAGAGTTGAATACGACCTGCAAGGAATCTGGGAGTTTTTCAATATGTTTTCCACTTCCTTTGCCGACTCGTCCTTTGCAAGGTCTGCCATCCAGCGCCATTTTGGGTCAATCTGGAAGAAAGAGAAACTGAAAAACGTCCTGCGCTGCTCGCTCATGGTATCTTGATTAATTTATGGTTATTTAAAATCTGATCACAGACACACGCGTATGGTGACGTGTTACGACAGAATGAATAATATGCCAATTGAATCAAACGTGAAGAGAGAATTGAAATGTCCAGAAGAAAAGTGTTAACCATTGTAATGGGTTCCATTTTCAGCGCCTTTGTGATAACAGTGGTTTTTTTGGTGGCTGGCGCATATTCTCACTAAACAGAAAACCAATAAAACTTGCAAGATCTGGTAGAAAACCATTGATGCATTTAGGATTCGTTATAATTTTATCAGAGAGCATAATGCTATTGGCAAGACACTAGCGGAACAGTCAGGAATAAAATTGGATCTAGGAAAGAACAAAATTGAATCTCTAATCAAACTAGCCTCATTGATTAAGAACTAAAGTCTGTTCTTTCTCAATACATCCTTTCAAACTAATATCTTCAGAATAGAACTATTATTGATCATGGTAACTATTGATAAAAAAGATGCAATAGTGGCAATTATTGTATTAATCGCAACTTCGTATTTTACAATATTTTATAACATTTTACAAGATTTGTTAAAACCTTTTTTTAATAGTGACGTGGCATTACATGGAACGACAGGTTTGATAGCTATGGCTATTGGAGCATCTGTTTTAGTATTCTTCATTAAACGTCAAAAGAAGCCAATTTAGGAAATCCCCGAAAGTTAACACAGGGAACACCAAATGTTTAAACCTCGATGAGTTACCAGAAGTTTGCAACAAAACACTTATTATTTGAGCTTGAAGAATTTTTTCAAATGCCAAACATAGGCCAACTCAACAAGCCGCAAAACAGGCTAGAACCAGTTGAAGGGACAATAGAAAGCATCGGTGAACCGAGGACTGTAAACCTCAAGACAGGCGGACAAGCCCAGGTTGCAGATGCAATGCTAAAAGATGAGACCGGACAGATCAAGCTTACCCTATGGGATGCGCAGATCAAGATGGTAAAACAGGGCTCAAAGATAAGAATTGAAAATGGATACATCAGCACGTTTAAAGGCGAAAACGCCCTCAACGTAGGCAAGTACGGCAAGCTCGAAGTACTTGAATTCTAGATATATCTAGACTGATTCCTGCTTTTTCTCCAGTCCAGTACTGAAAGTACTATTCCTGCAATGATTGCAATCACCCCAAATATCACCAGGAATCCGGCTGCTGCGAGCGGCACAATGTTTTTGTTAAACGGAGAGTTTGGGTCGGTGAGCGCCTTTGACTTTTCCGGGTTCTCCGAGAAAAGCATCTCCGCAGTTATTGACGAGTTTCCCATATTTTTCACATCAAAGCTGTACGTGTCAACCTTTGGTATGACAAATGATTTTATGAATATCGGATCCCCCTCAAGGTAAGAGCCAAACTTGTCGCCAAACATGTTGGTGACGTTTACCGCAACCCTGTCGTCCGACTTGTAGTCCGTGATGTACAGGCCCCACATCAGAGGAACCTGTGATGATGACGTGGTGTGCGAGAACGTGTATGTAGAGCCAGGGTAGACCGTCTCCCTCTCAGATGTCTCGTCAAACATGCTTTCAGGTGACGGAAAAAACCCGTTGCCGCCAAGGCTTGAACCTGCCCTTTCCATTATTGAATAGGACAGTGCAAGTGCGATTGCTATGAGTGCCGCACCTGCTATGGCAACTATGGGTCCTCGCTTTTTCATCTAGCTAATGTACCCCAGCTTTTTGTCATGCTGCGTCATTGGCAGCGAATCAGGCGAGTGCCTTGTTCCCATCTGCTCCTCGATTGTCTTGACAAGCTGTTCCGTGTCCTGCGCCTTTTTTGATATTCCAGACAGATCAAGTTTCAGATTCAAAATCTTGGCAATCGTTTCAAGTATGGATTTTGAGGCCTTGGCATCAACCACATATCCTGACGTCTCCCCGAGCAGGCAGACTCCGGTGATGTTCTTTCTTTTTCCAACTCCGATTATCAGCCCGTTCATTCCGGTGATGCTTCCGCTGTTCATTGGAAGCACTCCATATTTTGAAAATTCTTTTACGATTTGAGGCGATGTGCTTGTCCCGTAGACTTTCTGGGTATGTGTAAACGAACCGGTGATGTATGCAGCAAGGGTGTAGATTGTTTTTACCCCGAGTTTTTCGCAAATCTTGGTTATCTCCTCTGCCATCTCGTACTCGCTTTCCGGGCTGACAGGCTGGGCATCCCCGCTGAGAAGAACAAGGTCTGACGATTTTCCCTTGCAGTAATACAGAGTGTTTTTCATAAGGTCTGCAGTGCCATCAGACTGGATCAAGACCTGCGGCGGGAACGATGACGAAAATATGTTTGCAAACGGCACGCCCTTTAGCTCTTCAATCAAGTGATCCACTGCAAGTTTTCCCACATATCCACTTCCCGGAAGTCCGCAGATTAGCGGCGGATTCTTGAGCTTTGGCATCTCAATTATCTCTACAATAATCCTGCTAGAATGTGACACACTTACGGAAAAAAAGTTTTCAAATATTAACGAAGCGCATGATTTCTACCTTCGTGATTTTGATCTTGATTTTCTTTTTGCCGTTCTTCTTTTTGTAGTCTTTTTCTTTGGTGCCTTTCTCTTTGCTTTTCTTGCAGCCCTTTTTGCCTTGGTTCTGGTCTTTGCAGTCTTTTTCTTTGCAATTTTTCCCTTGGCATTTCTTCTTTGCGCAAGTATCTTTGCAAGTTTTTGCTCCATCGACTGGAGAGTCTTTGCTGCAAAGGCCTCCCTCTTGATGAGCGACTGGACGCGCGGCCTGAGTATCGACTCTGCCTTTTCGCTTAACTTTAGCTGTTCCACCAGGCCCGGTTTTGCATGTGCCTGTTTTCGCAGCTGAGCGTCAAGGCGCGCCTTTTCCTTTTCAAGGTCCACAATCTGCTTTCCAAGTCTTGCCTCTGCCGCCTCGCGTTCCTTCATTCCCGCGTGCAGTTCGGCTATCTTTTCATCGATAAATCGCAATCTTTCCTGCGCGGCAGACTTTTCTTCTGATGCGCCATAATCAATCTGCTGCCGTGTGCTGTCCTGCATGTCCTGCTCACGTTTGAGCCTCTCTTCTGCCGCAATCTTGAGCCTAGCAATGCTCTCCTTCTGTGCATGATGCTGGTTTAGCATTTGTGCTACGTGTGATATCTGCCTGGCAAGAGATTCTTTTTTTCGCTCAATTGATACAAGCCCTGACGAGGACCGCCTTTTCAGCGAGAGTGTCTTCTTTAGGTTGTTTTCGCTCCTTCTTCGCAGTTTTGCAACCTCGGCCTTTTTTACCCTATATGATTTAGCGAGTGCCTCCAAGGATGCCATTGCGTTAACTGGCCTTTGTAATTGATTAAGTTTTTGCTATGATCAGGATTTGACATAAGAGTTAATATTTTCAACATGTTTTTTCGATTTTTTCCTAAAATTTTAAGGTTGTACAAGAATGACCAACTAGATTTTATTTGGCAGCGGCAGAAACAGTGCGTGGATTTTCATCCGTCTCAGATACCCATCGCAAAGACATTTGAGATAAACGACGATCACGTGGCTTCGGAGATTGCGTCCGAGATGGTAAGGCTTGGTTTTTCTTCGCAGAAGGGAGGGTTCAGGATAGTGATGACAAAAGAAAAAAACACTGCAAAAAAAATCGGGTTTACAATAATGAACGAGCTTAACTTTGGGCTGCGCAAGGCAAAGCAGGAAAGAGATGTGAGATACTGGATATACAGCTATGATCAGGATCATTATGCGATGGTGCTGATAAGCTCCCGCGTGCTGGACGACCTAGGTTTTTGACTTGTCAAAGATCAATTCGAGCTTGAGTTTTTTAGACATGACATCAGCAAGCAGTATTCCAAGTATTGCGCCTCCAATCACCGTCGTAGGATATTCCTGCAGAAGATAGAGCCTGCTGATTGAGACAAGAATAGGATAGAGCCACACAAGATGGCACCCGCGCGGAAATCTCCTTGACAGCGCGTATCCAACTATGAATGCAAAAAGAGTTGTCCTGACAGTATGTCCTGCAGGAAACGTTCCGTCCACCTGGCATGGTATTTCAATGTCTGCGCCTGACTTTATCGAGAGCTGCGCCCCTGTGTACTGCAGATCTGGCTTTTCATATCCAGTGTAGCACCGCATGTATGCTGCTGCTATGGTTCCAATTAGCAGGGAGAGCAGTAGTATCAGCCCCAGGCGCCTAGTGCTTTTTCTTATAAAAAGCACTATTGCAACAAATATCGGATACAGCACCCACCCTAGCTCGGAGAACACCTGCATGGTGAGATCAAGGACAGTGTTTCCCGTCAGTTTCTGCATCGAGGCTTCAAAGGCGCCGTCAGGATAGGCTGGGATTTTTGCGCTTGCCAGATACACCATCACAAAAAATGCCACCATAAGAAGGAAAAATGCTCTACTTCTTACATCAAAGATCCATTTTTGCACGGAAAGATCCTCCTTGTTGTCATGTATACAATAATCGAAAGCCAGTCCATATTAAAACGAGATCAATTCTTCTAAAAAATTCTGCTATAAAACAGATCAGTGACTAAAAGATTTTAACCACCACCAAGAAAGGATCGCCGTGAGGATTCTAACTCTTGACGATTTTGACACAAAAGGCAAGACCGTCTTTTTGCGCGTGGATATGAACTGCCCCATAGATCCTGCAAGCATGAAGATAATTGAGACAAGCAGGATAAAGGAATCAACCGACTCGCTCAAGGACCTGGAGGGTGCAAAGGTCGTCATCATGTCACACCAGGGAAGAGTGGGCAACAAGGACTATACCAGCATGGAAAATCACGCCAAGGTTCTCGAGCAGATGCTTGGCCGCAAGATAAAGTACGTGGAGGATGTAATCGGGTCCGACGCCCAGAATGAGATCAAGAACATGAAGGACGGCGACATTATACTTTTAGATAACGTGCGGCTGTGCGCCGAAGAAAATTACGAATTTTCAACCTCTGATGCGTCAAAGACAATAATGGTAACAAGGCTCTCCAAGTTGTTTGACCTGTGCGTCCTTGATTCCTTTCCAAGCTCGCACCGCGCGCATCCGTCAATCATTGGGTTTGCACACGTTCTTCCGGCGTGCGCAGGAAGGCTGGTCGAGCGCGAAGTAAGAAAGCTTGACGAGATAATGACGGTGGCAAAAGGGCCGCATGTCGTGGTGCTTGGCGGATCCAAGGTAATAGACAGGCTGGAGGCCATAAAGGAGCTGATTCAGAACGGCCGGGCAGACCAGGTGATGCTTACAGGTGTGATAGCAAACGTGTTTTTGAGGGCTCAGGGGAGAATCAAGTTCCCTCTTGGGATAAAAAGAGAAGAGGAAGTCGTGCAAAAGGCACACTCCCTCATTGGCGAGTACCCTGATGTCTTTTCCGTACCTGTGGATATTGCAGTTGAAAGGAGCGGAAAGAGGGTGGAGATGGACGTGCGTGAGCTTGTAAAGGGGGACAGCGTTTATGACCTTGGTCCAAAAACGGTCGAGTACTACCTAAAATCAATACAGGGCGCCGGTACCGTCTTCATGAGCGGTCCTGCAGGATTTTTCGAGAATGAAGATTTCAAGTTTGGAACAGAGGAACTTCTCAAGGGAGTGGCAAACTCTTTTGCAACAACCATAGTTAGCGGCGGACACCTTACTGCTGCGCTCAAAAGATACGGCCTTGCCGAGAAGATAAACCACATCAGCACTGCAGGCGGGGCACTCGTGCTGTATCTTACTGGGGTAAAACTGCCCATGATCCAAGCCCTGGAAGAAGCGGCAGAAAGATACAGGACTAAATAGACGCCTTGCACTGGGCGTTTGGGCAGATACGCGGCTCTAGTTTTCCAAGATAGACATCCTGTCCGCATGACTTGCAGCTGTGTTTTTCCATCACATCAAATAGCTTGAACCATTTTGTGGTAAAGTTCTGCGCAATCTGCCTTATCAGTCCCTCGTCGTGCAGTGCGGTAAAGTATGACTCCATGTCGTCAATGGTAATTGACGCGTCAAGACCGTTTTCCTTTAGGAAGTCAAATATCTCGTCGTTTGTGAACCGGAGGTTTGGGTCGTTGAACTTTTCAAAGATTACTTTTCTTATCTGAAGTGGTATTGCTGCTGCCAAATCAGTAGAGACCCGATGCTTCTTCTTTTATCTTGTCTGCAGACGCGGTATCCTTTAGCTTCTCGGAGAGATACGAGTACAGGCCGGATTTTAGAACCTTGAGCGACAGCAGTGCGCACTTGATCCTGGCAGGTCCCAGGTCATGCAGGCCCAGGTTGTCAAGTATGTCTTCTTTTGAGAGTTTTTTTACGGCCTCAAAGTCTTTGCCCATGATTAGCTCGGTTAGCATGGAGGCACTTGCCTGGCTGATTGCACATCCCTTGCCTGTGAACTTGACGTCAACCACCTTGTTCTCCTGTATGTTTAGGTGCATCTCAAGCTCGTCGCCGCACAGCGGATTGCTGTCCCTCTGCGCAACGTCAGGGTTTGGCAGCTTGCCATAGTTCCTTGGGTTTCTGTAATAGTCAAGAATTATTTCCCGGTAAATGTCCGCACTACTCAAATTCGGAACAGCTCCTTTGCCCTGTAGAGAGACTTGATGAAAACATCCACTTCGTCTTTTGTGTTATAGATATAAAAGCTTGCTCGAGATGTTGCAGAGACGTCAAGTCTTTCCATCAATACCTGCGCGCAGTGGTGTCCGGAACGTATCGCAACTCCGTCCTCGTCGATGATTGTTGCAAGGTCATGTGGGTGAATGTCTCCAAGGTTAAACGATATTACTCCTCCGCGTTTGGCAGTATCCATAGGCCCGTAAATCTTGATTCCCTTTATCTGCGAGATCTTGTCAAGTGCATATCTTGTTATTTCCACTTCGTGCTCTCGCACCTTGTCCATGCCTATCTTGTCAAGATAGTCAAGTGCTGCTCCAAATCCAATCACGTCTGCAATGTTTGGGGTTCCCGCCTCAAACTTGTACGGAAGGTCGTTCCATGTGGTCTCGTACTTGTGCACTTCTCGTATCATGTCTCCTCCCCCGTTGAACGGCACCATGGCCTCAAGGAGTTCTTTTCGTGCCCACAGTACTCCGACTCCTGTCGGGCCAAGCATCTTGTGCGCAGAGAATGCAAAAAAGTCACAGTCAAGTTTTTGAAGGTCTACCTTCATGTGCGGAACAGACTGGGCTCCGTCAACTAGAACCCTGACGCCATTTTTCTTGCAGCGCCTGATAATCTCTTCAGAGTTTGTTATTGTGCCAAGAACGTTTGACATCTGGCTGAATGTAACAAGTTTTACCTTGCCGGTTTCCAGATACCTGTTCAGCTGATCAAGTATGAGCTCCCCGTTGTCGTCTACTCCAATGTATTCTAGTTTTGCGCCCCTTTCTTTTGTTAAAAGTTGCCACGGAACAATGTTGCTGTGGTGCTCGTATTCTGTCGTAACTACAATGTCGTCCTTGTTTATGTTCTGCCTCCCCCACGCGTATGCTACGAGGTTTATTGCCTCAGTCGTGCCCCTTACAAATACAATTTCTTCCCTGTTCTTTGCGTTGATGAACTTGGCAATCTTGTCCCTTGTTGTCTCGTATGCAAGAGTGGCCTCTTCGGCAAGCTCATGCACTGCCCTGTGTATGTTAGAGTTGTAGTGTAGGTAGTAGTGGCTTATGGAATCAATGACCTGCATTGGCTTCTGCGTGGTCGCGGCGTTATCAAAATAGACCAGCGCCTTGTCCTTGTGTACCTTGCGCTTTAGGATCGGGAAATCGTTTCGAATATTTTCAATGTTTATCACACTTGTTTGCAGATTATTCTACCTCGACATAGATCTCGTTCTGTTCTATTTTAACATTGTAGGTTTTCAGCGGAACCTCGGCCGGAAGGTTTTGAGGTACACCCGTCTCAAGATTGAACATGGACAGGTGCAGAGGGCATGTCACCCCCTCCTCGCTTAGAATTCCAGTTGCAAGATCTGCGTCGGCATGGGTGCACGTGCGGTCAGTTGCGTAAATCTTTCCGTTGACGTTTGCAAGCAAAATTTTCTTTTCGTTGTAATCGAAATCAAGCATTTCCCCTTTTTTCAGATCACTTGTGTCACAAACCTTTACCCATTCTGACAACAGACTCACCTGTACTTGTAGTGACTTCCAAAGATGTCAGTCTCTCTATACCTAGTCTCTTCCACTTCAAGAATTGATTTTAGCTGCTCGTCTGTCTTTATTGTAAGATCCCTGCCAAGCCACTTGGATTCAATGAGGTAGCTTATCCAGGCCCGAATCTGGTATGACATTTTTCTTGACAGCGGCTCGAGAAATCCTTCCACGATGATCTTTTGCGCCTCCGACTTGCTGAGGCATCGGCTGGCAAGATAGAACAGCTGCTCCTCGTCCATCTGTGCAACAGATGCAGAGTGCGTCGCCTTGACGTCGTTTGTCAGAATCTCAAGGCCCGGAATGGAATCGGATTTTGCCCCCTTGTCAAGCAGTATGGAATGTCCCGCAAGATAAGACTCGGAATGGGTTGCGCCAGTCTCAATTCTAATCATTCCCTTGAAGAGCGATTTTGACGTGTCCTTGAGAACTGACTTTTCAAGCACCCGGCCAATCGTGGACGGTGCATTGTGTATAAGGTTCGAGGCCAGGTCAAAGGACTGGTTCTTGTTTCCAAACACAACCTCCGTGTCGTGTGCCGTTGCGCCCGTGCCGTTTAGATAATTGTCAACCTTGTATCTTGAGAGATGCGAGCCGAACAGCCCAAGGTACCAGCTCATCCTTGCATCCTGTGCAATGTTTGCAGCCCTTGACGAAAAGTTTACCGCGTTCTCGCTCATTGCCTGCAGTGTCACAAGCTCAATGCTGCTGTTGGGGTTCACGGTAGTATCAAGCACCTCCAGATACGCCTGTTGGTTTTCAGACTTGGGTGCATAGATCTCCTGTACAACCGATGCCTTGCTGCCCTCTTCGCCGATCACTATGTTTCGTGATATAGTCGATGTCTTGTCAAGTGCAAGCGAGCTGATTATGTGGATTGGTTTTTCCACAGAAATGTTTCTTGGTACGTAGATGAAGATTCCCGAGTTGAAAAACGCGTTGTTCAGTGCGACATACTTGTCTTTGTTTGCATCAATTTTTTCAAACACCCTTCTTATCTTGTCTTCGTGCTCCCTTATTGCATCATGGATGGAGCACACGACAACGCCTTTTGACTTGAGTTCTGCAGAAAGGCTGATCTTTGATATGTTTGTACCTATCTGGATTATGCTCGGGCTATCAGATATCTCAGACAGCCTGTCGTTTACAAAGTCAGGCAGCGTGGTGTCAGAGCTTAGCGAGAATGCAACCTGCGACGAGTCCATCCTGTTGGCGTCTGTATACTTGTTGTAAAGCGGAGAGACCTCGGCGGGAAGCTGCTCGTATATTGAAAAGGATTTTTTCCTGTACTCTTTTAGCCAGGATGGATCGTTGTTTGCCTCTGAGATTTCATCCAAGTGTTGTGTGCCAAGCTTTGACAGGACAAAAGAAGACATGTCTTTTCAGGTTGTGACTTGTCGGCTAGCCGACAGAGCCATCCATTTCAAGCTTGATTAGCCTGTTGAGCTCTACTGCATATTCCATCGGGAGCTCCTTGGTAAATGGCTCTATGAATCCGTTTACGATGAGGGTAAGCGCTTCCTCTTCTGTGAATCCCCTTGTCATCAGATAGAATATCTGCTCGTCTCCTATCTTCCCTACTGTTGCCTCGTGGGTGATTGTTGCGTCCTCTTGGTTAATCTCCATGTATGGATAAGTATCGGTCTTTGATGTGTCGTCAAGTAACAGTGCATCGCATCTTACTGATGCCTTGACATCTGTTGCGCCTTTGGCAACGTGCAACAGTCCTCGGTATGTTGTCCTGCCGTTGCTCTTGCTGACTGATTTTGATGTGATTCTGGATGTGGTGTTCGAGGCAAGGTGGACCATTTTTGCACCGGTGTCCTGATGCTGGTTCTTTCCTGCAAACGCAATAGACAGTGTCTCCCCGTGTGCTCTCTGTCCCATCAGGTAGACTCCTGGATATTTCATGGTTACACGGCTTCCAATGTTGCCGTCAATCCATTCTACTCTTGCACCTTCGTATGCGTATGCCCTCTTTGTTACAAGATTGTAAACATCATTGCTCCAGTTTTGGATTGTTGTGTATCTTAGTTTGGCACCTTTCATTGCAATCAATTCAACCACTGCAGAGTGCAGTGATTCGGACGAGTATACAGGTGCGGTGCATCCCTCTATGTAGTGCACCTCTGCTCCCTCGTCGGCAATTATCAGTGTCCTTTCAAACTGTCCAATGTTTTCCTTGTTGATTCTAAAATATGCCTGCAGTGGAAGGTCCACCTTCACTCCTTTTGGCACATAGATAAACGAGCCACCGCTCCATACAGCACTGTTTAGTGCTGCAAACTTGTTGTCCTCCGGAGGAATTATTTTGCCGAAAAACTTTTTGAAAATTTCTGGCTGCTCTTTTAGTGCAGTGTCAGTGTCAAGGAACAGCACTCCCTTTTTTGCGAGATCTTCCCTCAGGCTGTGATAGACAACCTCTGACTCGTACTGGGCTCCGACGCCTGCCAGAAATTTCTTTTCTGCCTCTGGGATTCCAAGCTTGTCAAATGTCGCCTTGACTTCGGCTGGAACACTGTCCCAGTCCTTTTCTGTTTTTTCTGAGGCCTTGGCATAATAGTAGATATTGTTAAAGTCAATTATTTTCAGATCCGCGCCCCAGTTTGGCATTGGTTTTTTCATGAAGATGTCATACGAACGGAGCCTAAAGTCAAGCATCCATTGCGGTTCACCTTTTAGCCTGCTGATTTCTTCAACTACTTCCCGTGACAGGCCCTTCTTGCTTGTATATACATACATCTCGGTCGAGTCTTTGAAATCATATTTGGTATAATCCATATTGAGGTTCTCAGTTGTCATGATCTACATAACCCCGTTATGTTATAAAAAAGTTACACACCTCTTCATACATGTACAGCGGAGTAGGCCAAGCTAAATTGCATGCAATGGCCTGATCTTGTCTTGCCAGCACCTCAAAAAAGCTTTCTTAGGTCAAGCTAAGCTCTCATTCCAAAGTTTTGTAATGAGATTTGAAAATCAGGAATTTTTCTGAGGGATGAACGTTTGGATCAGCAAAGACAGTTCTTGATTGTCTCTACAGCACCTAGAACAGTGTGCACGTCTGCAGTTACCGGATTTATTTCAAATTTTTTCAGCTCGTCTGCGGTAAACGGACCTATTGCAACAACGGTAGTTTTTTCCAGGTTTGCCTTCAGTGTTTTTTTGTCTGTATCTACAAGCATTATCTCAAAAAAGGCCCTGACAGATGAGGCGCTTGTAAAGACAACACCGTCCACCTTGTTTTCAGAAAACAGTTTTTTGAAATCAATCCACTGGGCAAGATCGCTGTGCGATTTTACGTCGTACAGGTATACCTCCTTTACCTTTAGCCCTATCTTTTCAAGAAGCTGTGCAAGAAACGGGGTTGACGCGCCGCTTCTTGGCACTATGACTTTTTTGTCTTCTGCGTTTAGTCGCGTAAATACTTCCCCCACGCCCACTGACGAGAATCGTTCCGGAACATGGGCGACCCGGATTCCCTCCGATTCGAGTGCAGCTTTTGTTTTCGGGCCCACTGCAATCACCATAGTGTTTGCAACTGCCAGCTGAAGTTTTTCGTATTTTGAGATCTTTTTTGCGGTGTCAAACAAGAGTTTTACTGCCTTTGAGCTCATAAACACGGAAAAGTCCGGATCATCTTCTCTCATGGCATCCAGAAACTCATCCACCATCGTATCCCCCTTGCTGACAAGCTCTATTGTTGGAAGCGACATGGCGTGTGCCTTTTCACTTGTAATCAACCTGACAAACTCTTCAGAATCGTCCTTTGATCTTGTTATTGCTATGACTTTGCCCTGTATCACTTTCTCCACCCTATCTTATCTGAGAGAGAGACGACTTTGCCTATTATAATTATAGATGGGGGCCTCACCTTTGCCTCCCTTACCTTCCTTGTAATGTTTCCAAGCGTTCCCTTTATCATCGTGTGATCTTTTGTTGTCCCGTTCTGAATTACTGCAACTGGAGTGTCTCTGTCAAGCCCTCCGCTGACAAGATTTTTTGAGATTATATCCAGCCTTGACAGCCCCATCATGATTACAATCGTATCAACGGACTTGGCAAGTCTTTTCCAGTTTACAACTCCCTGCGTTTTTTTTGCGTCCTCGTGCCCTGTGACAAAAACAACGGAGGATGCATAGTCCCTGTGTGTTAGCGGTATTCCTGAATATTCGGCAGAACCTATTCCAGAGGTTATGCCGGGTATTATCTCGTACTTGACGCCACGTTCCATGAGAAACTCTGCTTCTTCTCCCCCTCTGCCAAAGATGAACGGGTCTCCCCCCTTTAGCCTGACAACATTTCTTTTTGTTCTGGCATATTTTACCATCAGCTCGTTTGTCGTATCTTGGTGCTTGTAGTCGTCCCCTACCGCCCTTCCTACATAGACTTTTTCAGCCCTCTTTGGAATCATGGATATTATTTTCTTGCTTACCAATCTGTCATAGAGCACTATATCTGCTGACTTGATTGCCTCCACTGCCTTGAGCGTAATCAATTTTGGATCTCCCGGGCCTGCACCTACTATGAATACCTTGCCTTTCATTTTTTGTTCCATTCTTCTACCTTTTCTCTCCAGTCCTTTGCAAGCTCTTCTATTCCTTTTGCTGAAAGCTCTGATGCAACCTGTTGCCCAAGCTCCTTTGCCCTGCCTGATTCAGAGTCTTTGGTCACTGCGAGAAACCTGCTTCCATCAACCGAATAAACCGTGACGCTAAGCGTCAGTCTTTTGCCATCCTGTACTGCAAGGGCTCCGACAGGAAACCTGCATCCCGAGTCTACAAACATGGACAGTGACCTTTCTGCCTCTATTGCGTTTCTTGACATTTCGTCCTCGATTTTTTTCAACAGTTCCAGTACCGGGTGATTGTCTTTTCTTGCAACTATTGCAAGTGCGCCCTGTCCAGGAGATGGCGTAAATGCGTCAACGGAGAGTTTTTCAAACTTTATGTCAAGCCCTAGTCTCTGTATTCCGGCCTGGGCAAGAACTATGCCGTCAAATTTTCCCTCTGCAATTTTTTTAATTCTTGTTTCAATGTTTCCCCGGATGGGCTTGACAACCAGATCGGGCCTCTGTCTGGACACCTGCACTGCGCGCCTGAGACTACTTGTCCCTATTACTGCACCTTTTTTTATTGAACCCAGCGTGGTCCCATCCTTTGATATGAAAATGTCGTTGGCAGGCTCCCTTTTTGGGATGCAGGCAAGTACAAGCTCGTCTGGAAGCTCGGCAGGAACGTCCTTGAGGCTGTGCACCGCAAAGTCTATCTTTTTTTCCGCCACCGCCCTGTCAATCTCTTTTTCAAAGATTCCTTTCTGGTTTATCGTAAAAAGTGGCCTTGCATCAGTATCGCCTTTTGTAGTTATCGGAACTATCTCAAATTCTGCCTGCGGGTTTTTCTTTTTGATCTCTTCAATCACCCAGTTGGTTTGCGCCAAGGAGAGCTGGCTTCCCCTGGCACCCACAAGATACTTCATCTTTTCACCGTCTTTAGCGCTTTTTCATACGCGTCGATTGCCTTTTTGAGGTCCTCGTCTGTGTGAGCAAAAGAGAGAAAAACCGTTTCAAATTGGGAGGGCGCTACAAAGATTCCGTTTTTTAGCAGCCCGTTGAACAGTTTCTTGAATTTTGCAGCATCGGCTGCCTTTGCGGTAGTATAGTCTACCACTCGCTTGTCTGTGAAAAACATCTGGAACATGGAGCTTGCATGGTTAATCTGATGCGGTATGCCCATGTCAGATGCAAGATCTCCCAGAGATGATGCAAGTGACCTGCATGCCTTTTCAAGTGATGGATAGAGTTTGTTTTTATTCTTGTTCATAGTCTTCACAGATGCAACCGCGGCAGAAACAGATACTGGGTTGCCTGCATACGTGCTTGCCTGGTATACCTTTCCCTCCGGAGACAGCATGTCCATGACGTCCCGCTTTCCTCCCACTGCGGCGATGGCAAATCCATTTCCGAGTGCCTTGCCAAGCGCGGTAATGTCAGGCTTTATGGAATAGCACTCCTGTGCTCCCCCTAGAGACATTCTGAATCCTGTCACCACCTCGTCAAATATCAAAAGGCTGTCGTTTTCCAGCGTAAGCTTCCTGAGATTGCGCAAGAAATTTTTTTCCGGCAGCACCAGTCCCATGTTTGCAAGAACTGGCTCCACTATCACTGCAGCAACATCCCTTTCTTTTTCCATGACAGAGGCGAGTTCTTCAGAGTTGTTATACTGGACAACAAGCGTGTTCTTTGAGACCTCATCCAGTCCTCCATCGGAGACTGAGATTCCATTGTGTGCAGCGCCAGAACCTGCCTTTACCAATACATAGTCATGTGCGCCATGATAGCATCCTTCAAACTTGATTATCTTTTTCTTTTTTGTGTGTCCTCGTGCAAGTCTTATGGCAGTCATTGTTGCCTCGCTTCCTGTGTTTACCAGCCTGATTTTTTTCATGGAAGGAAAATTTTTTGATACAAGCTCTGACAGTTCTACTTCAAGCTCTGTCGGTGCGCAATAGAGCGTACCTTTCTTTAGTTGTGATGCTACACTTGAGACAATCTCTTTTCTTCTGTGACCCAAAAGCAGTGCACCGTATCCGTTGCAAAAATCAAGATACCTGTTTCCGTCAGCGTCCCAGAGCGAGCTTCCCTGCGCCCTTGTGACAAAGAACGGATAAGGAGTGTAATATCTGACAGGGCTGTTGATTCCGGAGGGAATTACCTTTTTTGCCCTGGAAAACAATTCCTTGGAATTTGACATACATTCCCAAAAAGGCAGATTGTCATTATAATCCATATGGAAGATGTTTATTTTGGAAGAATCATTTGATAATTAAAATACTCTATTTACAGAACCGAGATGTGGGTAAACCTCCGTTTTACCGAATCATCATAGTAGGATGTGTAGCATCAATAGTTTTGGGCATCTTGTTGTTTATTGAGTTTCAGAATGATTACATTTATCCTCTGAACAGGGCACGTGTAGCATTATTAGAGATCCAGGCAACATCAGATCCCCAGAAGGTTGAAACTCAGATAGAAAAAATAAAAACTCTGCTGCCCATGTCTGGAAATCCAGTATGGATATCTATCACCGAAGACACTAACTTTGGATTGATGCAAAATGATCTGACTGTGATGCTTGCAACCACTGATAAGATTGCAACAACATCTCCTGATAGTGCCGCATTTAATGCTGGAATGCGGAACGTTCACGCACAAGCAACCACTATTTTATTCAATCTGCTTGATGCCACACGATGGACGTATGTGAATATAGAATTTATCCTAGCTGATATACTTTGGATAAATGGAGCCTTCGGTCTAGCTGTTTTTTCCATAAAGCGAAGATGAATCAATCT
Source organism: Nitrososphaerota archaeon (assembly GCA_028867785.1). Lineage (GTDB taxonomy): Archaea > Thermoproteota > Nitrososphaeria > Nitrososphaerales > Nitrosopumilaceae > Nitrosotalea. The sequence goes on along the minus strand of JAGWFS010000015.1, from coordinate 9,023 downwards.
TTCACTATGAAAATCAACAGTGAAAAACAATCAAAGTTTTATTGTTTTAGAGCCTGGCAGTTAACTACAGTGTCTGCTCCAGGATTTCCCAAGTAGCATGTGCTATGGCCGGAGCCTCCCTGGATTATGTTGCTTCCAGTGCCAACATAGATCAATTCGTTTCCCGTGCTTCCTTTGATGATATTGTCACCGTTGCCTGCAATTATCATGTCGTTTCCGCTGCCTCCAAATATCACATTGTTGCCGTTACCTGCGATTATACAGTCGCCTGCAGGACCTGCGTGAATGATATCGTCCCCGTCAAGTCCAAGTATCAAGTTCTGCACTGACGAACCCGTCAGCGTATCGTTGCCGTTGGTTCCCATTATCACGTTATAGAGAGATTCTGGCTTGCCACAGGCTAGAACGTTTACAGTCTGATCTAGCGTCTTTTTGTTTCCAAACTTGTCAACAGCAGTCCATTCTATTGCAGTCTTGCCAATATGGAATAGGCCCGTAGAGTTGTTTGTTATCTTGGGCGAGGTGTCAATTATGCCGGTTGCAGTGGCCTGTCCTATCGAGACTGGCGTTGCAAATGACGTTGCGTTGATGACAATGTCGGATGGGATTGTCAACTGTGGAGCAGTGTGATCGACTACATCGATTAGCTGTGTAGCAGTCGCAATGTTTCCTGCCTCATCTTTTGCAGTCCAGGTTACTGTAGTATTGCCAAATGGAAATACTGCAGGAGCATTGCTAGTAATGGAAATCACCTTTGTATTGTCAGTTGCGGTCGCATTGCCAATGTTTACAGTATTGCTTGTTGGACTTGTGGCATTTACTGTAACGGTATGCGGGGCTATAATCTTTGGAGCAGTGGTATCCACTACGGATATGATCTGAGTGGCATTTGCCTTGTTGCCAGACTTGTCAACAGCAGTCCAGACAACAGCGGTCTTGCCAAGCGGGAAGGTCTTTGATGCGTTGCTGGTGATTGTGACCGGCTCGATGTCAGTGGCAGTCGCATTGCCTACAGGTACCGCGTTGTTGTTCAACGAGGTAGCCTCAAAGGTAACGCCCGCGGGAGGTGTTAGCTTTGGAGGCGATGTGTTTACAACGTCAACGACCTGTGTTGCATTTGCCTTGTTTCCTGACTCGTCAGTAGCAACCCAAAGGATTGTTGTCTTGCCAAGCGGGAATGTCTTTGGAGCGTTGTTAGTAATAGAAACTACCTTTACGTTATCAGTAGCAGTAGCGTTTCCAATTGATACGGTATTATTGTCAAGTGATGTGGCTGCAGAAGTCACTGCCTGCGGGGCTATAATCTTTGGAGCAGTGGTATCCACTACGGATATGATCTGAGTGGCATTTGCCTTGTTGCCAGACTTGTCAACAGCAGTCCAGACAACAGCGGTCTTGCCAAGAGGGAATGTCTTTGATGCGTTGCTGGTGATTGTGACCGGCTCGATGTCAGTGGCAGTCGCATTGCCTACAGGTACTGTATTTGCACTGACAGATGTAGCCTCGAAGGTAATGTTAGCTGGCGGTGTTAGTTTTGGAGCAGTGGTATCCTTTACTATTACAGTCTGAGTGGCATTGGCTGTATTTCCTGAGGTGTCCTTTGCGGTCCATGTTACAGTAGTCATTCCTATCGGGAATGATTTTGGAGCGTCGTTTGTCATTGTTACCTGCTCAATATCGGTTACAGTCGGTGATCCTAATGGTACAGTGTTGTTATCCATTGAAGTTGCCTCGAAGGTTACTGTCTGTGGAGCAGTGATCTTTGGAGGAATGGTATGAACTACGGTTACGAGTTGGGTCGCATTGGCTGTATTTCCTGATGTGTCCTTTGCGGTCCAGACAACAGCGGTCTTGCCAAGAGGGAATGTCTTTGATGCGTTGCTGGTGATTGTGACCGGCTCGATGTCAGTGGCAGTCGCATTGCCTACAGGTACTGTATTTGCACTGACAGATGTAGCCTCGAAGGTAACTGCTGCAGGAGGTGTTAGTTTTGGAGCAGTGGTATCTACCACGTTGATAATTTGAGTAGCATTAGCAGTGTTGCCTGACATGTCCCTTGCAGTCCAAATAACAGTGGTCTTGCCAAGCTGAAATGTGTGTGGGGCGTTGTTAGATATAGCTATTGACTCAAAGTCGGTAGCTGTTGCATTGCCGATTGGTACGGTGTTGTTGTTCAACGAGGTTGCCTCAAATGTAACTGCTGCAGGAGGTGTCAGCTTTGGAGGCGTGTGGTTTACAACAGTGATTTTTTGTGTTGTATTTGCCGTGTTTCCTCCAGCATCAACTGCAGTCCATGTAACGACTGTGGTGCCAAGTGGAAATCCTTGCTGCGGAGCATCGTTTGTAAGAGAAGAGATTCCAGTGTTGTCACTTGCAGTGGCCTGTCCGATGTTGACCTGTGTTAGAGACCCTGTGGCATTGACAGTCATGTCTGCAGGAGACTTGATTGTAGGAGGTTTTGTATCCTGGACTGTCACTGTTTGCTTGGCGGTGGCTACATTGCCTGATGGATCTACCGCCTTCCACGTGACAATTGTCTGTCCCAATGGAAAGTATGCAGGAGCGTCATTTGTGACAGATTCCACCCCTACTGCATCGTAGGAAGATGGAAGCCCAAGATCAACAGTATTGTGATCAGCGCTTGTTGCCTGGACTGTGACATTTGGAGGAGCAGTAAGTGTGGGAGGCGTAGTGTCAACTACTGTTATTTTCTGAATTGCTTTTGCGGTATTTCCGCCAGCATTCATGGCAGTCCATGTAACCATCGTGGTCCCGATAGGAAACTTTGACGGTGCATTATTTGTAATGGAGACGACTTTGACTGCATCTGTTGCAGTGGCCTGTCCTACCGATACGGGTGTCAGGTTTCCTGTTGCTTCCACGGTCATGTCTGGAGGAGAGGTAATCTGCGGTGCAGTTTTCTCGCTTGGATCTGTGATTAGTGATGCATTTGTACTTTGTACTGTGTTTTGGTTCTGGGCAGCCTGGGTTGTCTGGTTGCCAGTTATAGGTGTCTTAGATGGTGTAGATGGCGGCGCTGTGGTTGAGCCAAACTTTTCTATCCTGTTGTTGTCGCTGTCAACAACAAAGACGCTTCCTGCAGAATCAATTGCAACATCTCTTGGCTCCATGAAAAAGTCAGGCCCTGTTCCTGGACTTCCCCAGCTTGCAACATTTCCGTTGCTTTGGAATTCAACCATCCTATTGTTTCCGTCGTCTGCAACAAATATGTCGCCTGATTTATCGACTGCAATTCCGATTGGAGACTTGAGGCTTTCACCTTCGCCATATGACTGCAAATAAGTTCCGTCCTGGGAAAACTTTTCTACTCTGTTATTTCCGGTATCTGTAACATAAACAAAATCAAATGAATCAACAGCTACGCCGTGTGGGGAAAGAAATTGTCCGTTGTCAAGGCCGCTGCTTCCAATGGAAGACAGAAACGTTCCGTTGCCGTTAAATTTTTCAACCCTGCTGTTTCCGGTATCTACGACGTAAACATTGCCCTTGGAATCCACTGCAACACCTTGAGGAAGCAAGAATTGACCTTTGTCGCTTCCGCGCCCTCCCCACTGCGTGATAAAGTGCCCACTCATGTCAAATTTTTCAACAATGTTCAAGTCATTATCAACAACGTAAATTGAGCCGCCGCCCACTGCTATTCCTTCAGGCGCTTGAAAGGTACCGTTGCCAGATCCCTTCATTCCCCAAGTGGACAAAAAGTTTCCAGCGTTATCAAATTCCTGTACTCTCCTGTTTCCCAGATCTGTCACGTAGACGTTTCCTGCAGTATCAGTAGCTATTCCCTGTGGAAATGCAAACTTGGCAGTAGTCTGTAAACCATATGCTCCCCACTGGGTTACAAACGGCAGGGGGTCGTTTGCCCATGCAGACTCGACTGTCATGCTTGACAGTACAAGTGCCATAATGACTATTAGTGTAAGAGAGGCTCTCAATTACGAAAAAGTCGTAAAACACCAAGAAGATCTCCTAAGTTAGGAATTATTGCAGTTTTTGTCAACTATGATAAATTAGTAGTCCTTGAGACGCCAGATTGTCATGAGATACAGAAGATTTTTTGCATACACGGATTCATTTCAGGCACTAAAACAGGCCAGTTTGTCTCTAGAAAATGAAAAGTATTGAAAAATAGGAAAAATTGTAAAAAATTTAAGGCTTTTTGTACTCGTCTTTTGTCAGCCTGAGGATTATCTTCTCTCCGACACCCCAGATTTCAGAGGTATGAAATATCCTCGAGCCAGTAAGACCCTCGGTTACTTCTATAGAGTCAAGTTCGTTTGTGTCTTTGTTCATGTGGAGTCGTTTTACCTTTCCGACCTTTTTGCCATCGATGTCAACCACCGTTACGTCTGTTCGTATCGGTGCCGACGAAAGCAGAACTGACTCTTCAGTAAACCTGTCCACATAATCTCGCGACAAAAAGTAGTCCTTGCCAAATCCCTCATGAACCGTGACCCCCACTACTTCCAGTGTATCAGAGTTTATGTGCACGTGTTTTACCTTTCCATAGTCTATTCCTTCTCTGTCAATGACTTTTTTTCCTTTAAACTCGTCTGCCTTTATCTGATTTCGGTTAAATTCTAGCGATGTTGCCATTGAGAGAGAGTTTCCAAGTCAGCTTATTGAATCAGGTATCAGAGTTTTCAATCTAATGGGTTAAATTCTTTAGAACAGAAACAGACTCATGGAATTCAATGAAGGCCCGCTCAGGGCAGTACTGTCCACCAAGGGTAGAAAAACTGGGAAGGAACATTCGGTCGAGCTCAGGGCCGTATTTCACAACAACAGATTCTATTTTTCAAGAAGAAATCAGGATAGCGACTGGCTGAAAAATGCCATTGCAGAGCCCCGTGTCAGCATAGCGATAAATGATCTGTCTTTCCTCGGACGTGCATCACTTGTCAAAGACGAGGAACTGGCAAAAAAGATTTCATCGATGAAATATTCCGACAAGCGGTCAGAAGATTTGCGCATAGTATTAGAAGTCATCCCAGATGGATTATCGTAGTCATTCCTCGTCTTTCATATTCTTGACTGTCTTTTGTTTCTACCACTATCACTGTGAATGATATAACGTCCCTTTGCTGGCATTTTGTCGAATCCATTTTCAGGTGCAGGTCCATCATGTCAAACTCTTGCTCTTCGATGTTTGACTCGATTGATACCGGACTTGTCGAGCTTATCAGAAATCTCTTATCCTTTTGATGCCAGCCCATCTTTACTTTGTTGCCCTCTCTTCCGACTGCCTTGACATTGATGTCTATCATTCCGGGCTTGGCAAGAGTGTAACCAGACATGTTGTTTACAAAGACCCCGATTTGGAAGGGATATCCAGCAGTATTTTCTGCCATTTTTTGAATTCCGTCATTCATGACAACATCTACTGCCTTGATGGTGGTGGCAACTTTGGCAATCCATTCGTTGGTGCGTTCAACTATTGCATGTATTTTGTCTCTTCTCTTCTTGTCCTCATCAGCTGGAAGTTTGTAATAATCAACCCATGCAAGATAGTCACCGCATATGTCCTTGATGAACTGTATGCATGTTACCTTGTAATCCTCCACGCTTGAGGCCTTCTCTGAGCCTTCGTCACATGGTACGCCGTCCTTGTCAAGCGGAAGCACGAATAAGCAAACAAGGTGCCAGTAATTAAGTGAACTCAATAAATATATGAGAATTTTTTCTATTTTGTAGCTGTGAGTTTTTCCTCGATTACCGCAGACCTCAGAAAGGAGCTTGTGTCAAACATGCCGCAGATCAGGATTCTTTTGAAAAAAAATCCAGCAATGGCATTTACAACAATAAATGAGATTGCGTCAAAGATAGGAGTAAAAAACGGAATTACTCTTTCGCTGAATTTTCCGCAGAGGGGAAAAATTGAGGATTTCGAGTCATACGGAACAGAAAACATCGGCATGGTTTTTCAGCGAAACAGCAGAAATTTTCCAATCGACAGAAATTTGATAAAATCAAAAGCTAGTGAAATTCTAGACAGACCGCAGGTACATGATGCATATATGTACGAAGGAAAGGAAGGGGTCAGGGTCGTACTGGAAAACATGAGATTGGACATTTTGCCGGCATCCTTGCACGTATGGGGCAAATTCGATGACAAGGTAAAAGAATTCTGCAACTGGCTTTTGATTAACTGCTATCAGCTAAATCCCGGAGTTGACGGCGCCTTGAGCGAGGCCAATTCAAAAGTATAATCCAGGTTACCGTTGAAATCATACACTTGTGCCTTTACCGGCAAGGGAAGGTTGTCCACTATCCAAAACTTGTTTTCGTTTGCCCCTATCCTATAAGACAGCAAGTACGCGTTTGCCGAGCCAAACCCAAAGGACGTAATACTGACATCTGTTACAGCAAGCTTTTCATGGTTTGCCCCAATGTAGAGATCTCCCCATTCGGCTCCCTTTGCGAGATACTGGTTAGTCGTTGCATAATCACGCATGGAAAACACAGATTGGTCTAAAATGTCAAAATATGGTTTTGCCTCAGGTGAGACATTAGGATAATCATAGACAAGGCCGATTTGTACCGTCTGGCTTATTGTATTATTGCTGCCGCTCGGCTTTATCTGTACAAGTAAGCTTTGGTTTTGTCCCTGCATTGGCAGGAATTTCATGTCAGCAGTAAAGTTTGTGTTGTTAAAAGAAACTCTGTATACCATCTCAGGTTCGTATTTTGATCCTTTTCCCATGTACCACAAGCTTGCTGTGCTTGGCACTAGGTTAAAATGCAAATTTGTGAAAAACGGCCATATCAGACCTGCGGCAGCTGACACTATAACGATAGCAAAGAGTGCTACAAGTTTTATACTTGCCATCCTGTTACTCAGCTACCTAGTCGGCTCATAGTTAAAGGTTTCAAATAAGCAAATATAGTGGAGCAATAGTACTTGGCACATGTGTGAGTGCGAAAAGGTCCACATGTACGAAGTGGAATTCAAGTTGGATGGCATGACAGTAGTTCCAACACACAAGAACTGCGGGGATTCCCTAAACGAAAAGCAAGTAGACAAGTTTCAGAAGGAGCTTGTAAGAACATGGGGAATCAAAGACGAGGATGAAAAGTAGCCGACAATGCTTTTTTAAAAAATAAAAGAAAAAAGGTCTAAAATTCTATTTGAATGAAGCTACCTGTTCTTTGCAAACTGATGCCTTGCAGGAACAATTAACCTCACAATAGCATTCGCCTTGCATGGCGCAATCACATTCTACGCCATTCTCTGATGATGCCTCGCATCCGCATGCTGCGTCTGTCATATCTGGGGGATCTCCTACAGGGTTTTAAAGGTTATTAAAAAACTCGTGTAAATCGATATCGCTATTTTTTGTCTTTTATATCGGACAGAAGCTCGTTTATTCTCTGCAACAATTCAGCGGCCTGTTTGTCCACCGTAAGATGATCACTTTCTATGTCAAGTGCGGTTTTTAGCACATGGATGTATTCTGGATTTTTATGAATCTGGCTTTTGATTTTTACTATATTATTCCTGTTTATGTATCCCAGATAGAAATAACAGTCTGACAGCAGCGAATTTTCAATCAGGTATTCATACTTTCTTTTTATTATCGCGGAGCTGCCGTTATTTTCAACCATGTCAGAAAAACCCGCGGTGGATTTTACCATCCTTGCAAGGACCGAGGTGGATGCCCTCTCCATGCCAAGCATTTGATGCACAAGAGAGAAAGTCTGATTCACGTCATTTTTTTTCAGATTACGGGTTATTTCCAGCATGTGGACTGGACTTGGACGCATTGCATTGATTGAAAACAATGTGTCTGCAAGAAAATATGCCGCACATTTTATCCACACTGCAGCAAAAGGATCATTGGTTTTTACTGCCTCCTTTGACTTGTTTGCAAAAATTCCAGCGTCAACAAGACAGCTTTGTGTATAAGAGTCGAATATTTTCTCCCTCTTTTCTTTAATTTGTGCCATAAACATACGCAGATTCCATTGATCATCATGAAGAATGGTCAGGTTTTCTAGTTGGACCAGAACTGACGCGTCAGATTCCGACAATGAGCAATGGTGCAGTTTTACAAAATTTCCAGAAACATCGTGGACAGATTCCCCCAGAATATCATCAAAGACGCTGATGTTGTACTCGCAGCAATCAAATTCTCCGCCAGCATTCCTGCATCCGCCAAAGCCTACCGGGTGTCCAGATATCGATAATAGTTCTGGAACTTTCTTGACATCCACAGGAAACCCAGTTCTTGGTTTTGCTATAAAGTATCCAAGCTGTTAAAATTTACAAATACATCGAATCGAAAACACTGCCTGTTTGTCACTAGATAATTTTTGCAATTTACTGTTTTTTTGGTACAACGTGATTATCTTTTTTCTATGACTACATCCAGAGCGTTGTCAACAAACGACGCCATTATGCTCTTGACTTGGCTTTTATAGAGAAAAAATCTTTTCCCGTCTGGCCTGATTTCGTAGTGAATGTCTAGCAGGCAGCCTTTTTGGAGTAGTTTTAGTTTTCTATACACTATGCCAATGAAAATTCCACACTCTGAACTTAGCTGGGAGGCAGATTTTGGTTCATCTTTTATTGCCTGAAGGATAGATATGCAGTATTTGTCTGCCATTACATCAAGCAGGATCTTGTTATTTGTCATTTCTGATTCTTTTTGCGATATCTGCATGTTTTTTATTGTCTTGAAAATTTTTAAACCTCTAGCATACACAGCAACACAATTTGGTTCCAATTCAACCATAATGATACACATCAATGTGTTACATTTTAGAGAACAGAGTTACTGCATAGTTTTTGCCTATAATCCTGCAATATTATCAAAAGATTTTTTGAAATAAATTGAAAAAATAATGTCTTGCACGATACAAAATTCTGATTTTCAAAAATTGAAATCGTCTTGACGATTATATCTTAAGAGTACGTCATGTCATCATGGCACAAATGCCAGCACTGATTCCAAAAGAAGTTGAGATCCAGAGACTGAAGAAGATCTGGATGGTCATCATCG
>JAGWFS010000159.1 GCA_028867785.1 Nitrososphaerota archaeon | reverse complement strand
AAATCTTTCCTTGGGAAAAATAACGGAAATAACAGGTATTGGCGAAATCTGTGTAGCTAAAGATGGTTCATTGTTTCTGGTAGATGCTGTAAGTGATTCATTAGCCACCCAAGTACTTGATCTACTAAATGATCTTCTATCTAAAGAAGCACCTGTATGTGATTCATCATTTCAAGCATTGCAAAAATTGCTAGGGAACTCTTACAATGAAGAAGAATATGTTGACGCCCATATATCTGGCCTAGTTTGTGTTAATGATATCCAATCTGAAAGTTGTACTCCCGTATATCGTTTAACAACTATTAATACTGAAAGAAGTGCTCAAAATTCTACGGAACAATCAATTGTAATTCCGTCTTGGATTAAAAATAACGCAAAATGGTGGTCTAATAAACAAATTTCAGATAGCGAGTTTATCAAAGGAATACAATATTTGGTACAAAATGGGGTTTTGAAGGTTCCACAGGCATCATCAGGGAACATCAAACAACAGTCATTACCTGTTATGGCGCCTACCAACGTTAATCCAAACTCCAGTAATGAAGGATTGAATTTTCATGGCCAACTAATCAAAAACGCAGATACTGATGATTATTCTTTTATTCTCAATATGATTCCTTCTTCTTCCAGTCAAAGAATTTACTATATGTGGAGCGATTCACAGGGAGAAGCCTTGATACATGACATATATTCCCAATTACAACAAAATGGATTTACTGTCAGCAGTACCTCACATTCCATTATTACAATTGCAACAACAGGTGTGGCAGATACAAATAGCGGAAAGA
>JAGWFS010000158.1 GCA_028867785.1 Nitrososphaerota archaeon | reverse complement strand
GATTTACAATCCAACATTATACGATATACCGTTAAATTTTGTATATGTGATAGATAGCAAGGGTAGTAGAACTTTTGTAAGTTTTGACAAAAATTCAATTTTAAAACCAGGCCATGACACCATAATGCAAATACGTCCATCACAATCACCATTTAATTCCACCTGGTCAAACGTCATGAATTCGATAATAATTTATCCTCGTGAACAAATTGTTCCGTTTAAATCTGTTACACATGATCCTGGACCTAACATCAGTTCCATGTACTGGGACAAGACTCCATTACTAAATGATACCTATAATGATTCAAGAACTTGGCAGTATAATGGTACAGACTGGTTATTTACAGATAAACAAGTTTCCATTCCAGAATTTCCACTTGCCATTCCAGTTTTGTTGATTGGTATTGCTTCTTTGATTGTACTTTACAGGATGAAGATTGAAAAATGAACGGCGTGCGTTTGACGATTCTTGCCATCACAGTTGCCTTGTCAATCTATGGTCTGGAATACTGGGTATCATTCAACCCTGCACATGCCGAATTGTATGAAAAAACAGATCAAAATAGGAGATTCTATAATTTTTCGGTAGCGTGGCAGGGGGCCAACTATTCAATTCCTGCATGGATAACAAACGGAAACATCACGGGAATCAGGTTGTATCCGGGTGGAGAACAGCTCAACCTTCAACTGGAGCCATACGGAAACGGCATGGTAAGGGTCAAACTTCCACGAGACATATTCGAACACGGACCTGTAGGCCTTGCCAACTTTGTGTATCCTGGGCCAGACATCATAA
>JAGWFS010000157.1 GCA_028867785.1 Nitrososphaerota archaeon | reverse complement strand
ATCTTCCGTGTGGAATAACTGTTCCAGCAGTTTATGTTTCAGGTCTTGCAAACAAAACCCAAGATACCATCCCTATTAAAATGACAATTGATAAGTCTGCACCTGTCGGTAGTTTTTTCCCATATGTTACGGTAAATAACCGTGTTACGGAACCACTTGATTTAGAGATAAAATAAAACTCAATAATCTTACTATTTTAAACCACAAAAAGCATATTTTAAAAAGTCTTTTTGGGAAAATTGATAATTTTCTATTTCTTAGAAGAAAGTTACGGAGAGAATCTACGCCAGTTTTTTAAGAGATGATTATCCCGTACATGTGATGGATAAAACAATTAATTTGATAATTCTTGAGGCATATGCACGTGACGTAGGAAGAGGAGTAGCGCGTATCGATCACAAGTCAATGGAAGCATTAGGTGCATCAATTGGAGACATTCTGGAAATTACTGGAAAGAAAAGATCTGTAGCACGGTGTCTTCCCCTATATCCTACTGATGAGGGAAAGCAAACTATCAGAATAGATGGGATAGGAAGAAACAACACTGGAGCGAACATTGGAGATAATCTGACCATACGAAAGATAAAGACTGTACCTGCTGAAAAAATCACAGTAGTTCCACTTGACTCCATACCATCACTTGATGAAAGATATCTTGCCGATGCATTAAACGGCATGCCTGTGACAAAAAATGACAATGTCCTGATTCCTTATTTTGGGGGAAGATTGGCATTTCAAATTGTGGCTACAACCCCTGACACTGATGTAATAGTTGATCAAAAAACTCTCTTTATGA
>JAGWFS010000156.1 GCA_028867785.1 Nitrososphaerota archaeon | reverse complement strand
TGTAGGTGACGATGAACAGATCTTCCTAGAAAACCAAGCTCCCCCAATAGTCCACTTTGTAATCAATGTTGCAGGCACTGGACCAGAATCTGGTCTTTCAGATTCAAGTCAAGCAGGTATGATACAGATTGATGTTAAGGTAGCTCCACCGTTTACGTCATCATCTAATGTCGCATCTGGAACTACAAGCGGAATGATGAATATCACTAACACAACACAAGCTACGGTAATTCCATCATGGATCAAAAACAATGCAAAGTGGTGGTCGCAGGGACAACTGGGAGATGATCAATTCGTTCAAGGGTTACAATACATGATACAGCATGGAATAATACAAATACCTACACAAACAGGCTCAACTGCGGCATCAGGAACTCAACAAATTCCTGCATGGATTAAAAATAATGCAGGATGGTGGGCAAGCGGACAGATTGGAGATGACCAATTTGTCCAGGGATTGCAATACATGATAACAAATGGTGTGATCAAAATAAATTCATAATTTTTAGAGTACATCTTTGGCGGGTCAACAGTGATTTTTGAACACCGACAATTTGAGATATGATAAAGTTCAACCTACTTGTTTTTTCAAAAAATGATAAAAAATGATGATTGCAGTGTATACTTTGTACATTTATTCTCATTTTATGCTTTTGTAATATTGTGGCACAAAGAATTACTAGTAAACACACTGACACAATCCTTGAAACCATGGCAGACAAAGACGTAAGAACAATACTAGAATCAACACGGGATTTGCCAAAGTCGGCTCAGCAGATTATATCTGAGTGTAACATTGC
>JAGWFS010000155.1 GCA_028867785.1 Nitrososphaerota archaeon | reverse complement strand
CTACTGCCAATGGATAGCGCTCACAGGCAAGTCTTGGAATTGATTGATCGTAAAAACCCGTAGCATTTGCAAGTGGTCTTATGGTGTAAGTTACCGTATAGTTTGTTCCTACAGGATAGTTTGCAAGATCAACCGTACTGGGTATTGTCACAATCTTGAATGAATTGTCATAGTTTTTTCCCGGAGTTATGCTAAAAGAACCGTCGTGTTTTTCATAGTGTAGGTTACCAATGAGACCAGTTGGTTTAACATCAAGTACATGTTGGCAGTTTGGACCGTTACAATCATTGTAATTGGAAATTATAGTAAATGTGAGTTTGGCACATGCGGTAGAGTTTGTTTTCATCAAAAGAACTGGAACTGTATTAAGACTAGTATGATTTTCTGGAACGGTATAGAATTGCCCACAGTCACTTTCTGATAGACTGTTAGACTCTACATTTCTGCATGCAATATTGGGGCCAATACATGGGTGCTCAAGATCCAGTTGTTCTTGTAATGAGTTTGGCTTGTCAGCCCAACCCCTTTCAACTAATTTGGAAACATCATCGGGTTTGACACATGCAGGAGAACCATCTTCGGATTTTAGGATCAATACAAAGTTGGTTTGACATTGAATGTTTTCTGGCATTATTCCCCACTTGAGTTGCCTCAAGGGCGACACCAATACAGGATAGTTTGAACCAGATTTTAAATCAGAGACTGAAAAGAACGTAGATGATGTGTGCATTCCATTTGAAAATTTCTCAACTGTATAATTTCCTACTTTTGTCGGTATGAACTGCCATATGATCTGTTTC
>JAGWFS010000154.1 GCA_028867785.1 Nitrososphaerota archaeon | reverse complement strand
AGGGTTTGAGATAGACAGGATAGTAATTCCTGCAATAAAGGAGAGGGCAGACAAGGTCTGGCTCTTGATTCATGACATGGCATCAGAAGACAAGGCTGGAGCATACAGGGAAAAGATCGAAAAGGAATTGAAGAAAAACAATATCAAGTTCGAGATTGCAAAAGCTGACAGACTTGACCTGTTCAAGATAATAAAATCTGTGAAAGAGATAATTCTCAAAGAAAAAGCAAATGACATTTACGTAAATGTAGCATCAGGCTCTAAGATTCAGGCAATTGCATGCATGATGGCATGCATGATATTTAACACTAAAAATAATGTCAAGCCATTTTATGCAGAAGCAGAAAAGTATGCAGCATTCGAAGGCAAACAACAATCAATTGGCTGGAAGAGAAACATCGGGCTGCCTGCTTATGAGATTCAAATTCCAAAGCCAGAACTTGTTACTGCGTTGAAAATTATACGAGAACACGGTGGTAAGATTACAAAAAAGGAAATGGCAAAACTTGCCGATGATGCAAAGATAATCACAGTAGGTGCAAGAGAAGAGAACTTTGAGCAGGCAAGATTCGCAAGTCTTGATAAAAACATCATACAACCACTAGCAGACCACTGGAAGTTTGTAGAAGTTGAAAAGGTTGGAAGAAACAGGTGGATAAAGATTACAGAATCTGGTTCCCAGGCTGCTGAATTTTTAATATAAACACTTTTGTCCAATGATTGGATCACGTGATTGTTGAAGTCATGTGGCAAAGGCCATGACAATTGGAGCACTTGGACATCAACTAGTGGCAAAGTAAAAAAATACT
>JAGWFS010000153.1 GCA_028867785.1 Nitrososphaerota archaeon | reverse complement strand
TACATGCTTGGCTGAGTCGTCTACAGCATATCTCATGGTCAACTGCCAGAATGGCCAAGAGCACACAGTACGTGATAAACTAAGAGGGATGAGGTACGTCAGTGACGTACTTGATACCTGTGGAAATTACGATATTGTTGCCAAGATAGAGCCGCCAACACTTGAGGAACTAAGAGATACTATCTCAAGAATACGTAGGATCAAGGACATACGCTGTACGACAACTTTGATATGCCTGAGTAATTAGTATGGGCAATAGGATCAGATTGGGTTGGAGGCGAACGACCCACTGCTGGTCTTATTTCTTTTTGGCGATTATCAATTATTTACCCCCAATACATAGTCTATCAGTAATGAAAATGTGTCAGCGTTTCTGTTATTGTATCTCCATTCCATTTCCTTGATGTAAAGCAGAAACTTGTTGTGGTTGATGCCGTGATATTTTGCCATCCTCTCTTTTGCAAAGCTTCAGAATCCTTCTATGCCGTTGATGTATACTTTGCCGTTTGCAAATTTTTTCTGGTGATCTACAGACATGTGTTTGTAGCCGGAGAACATCAACGAATCATAACCGTACCACTTGTCCGTATACACTACGCTCCTTCTTGACCTTCTTTAGTGCTTGCCAGTAGTGTGTAGCTGATACATTGCTTACTATGTCTACGGAGACCAAGATACTCAAGGGAGAAATCGAGACTGATGAACGTATTTTGGAGACAAAAGGAAGGGAAACCGTGGAAGAGGAGCCAAGAACAAGACGATTGTTTTTGGCATCTTGGAAAGAAAGGGATGTCCGTCTTGGCAAGTTCA
>JAGWFS010000152.1 GCA_028867785.1 Nitrososphaerota archaeon | reverse complement strand
AAACGCGCAATAGATTCGCGCAATATTATGCAAAAAAGGGTTACTAAAATTCAGTCATAGTTCATGCCTAGAATCATGGTTATATTTTTGCGTCATCATACTAAGGATGACGCAAGAATTCCACAGATGTTCAGGCACAAACTTTGAACTGTTTTGAAACCTTGGCAGAGTTTAACATCAGATTTGCAAGGCTTCTTCGAACCCAAAGTTCACGCACGAAAAATCATAAACCTTGCATAAACCCCGTAAACCTTGGCATAAACTCTATAGCTTGTAAAGGTTCGTGCCTGTAGAACCCCCAAAGTTTGTGCGTAAACTTACAAGCTTTCTGTGAACCTTGTCGATATGGTTCAGATTTTATAGGTCTAAAGCTGTTGCGTCGTCCCAAATTAGACTTTCAAGCTGATATGGTCTCTCAGCCTGGTATTGTTTCTGATATGCCGGAGGGTTTGTGGAGTCCATTATCTAGTATGCTTTCTTTCTGAGCCAGTCGGAGAGAACCTACCTGCGAGTTCCTCGGGATCCATATCGCGACGCCTTGATTTGACTGCAAGTCTGTGAGCCTTTCCCTTTGGCAGCCGTAACAGGATGGTCTTTTGCATTCATGTTCCTTCGGTAAATGTTTCAAAATGGTATCAATATCCGACTTTACAACAGATTCATGAAATATGTCATTAAAAAAGCCAGTTGAGATTCTATCATGGTTAGTATTGGGATCCATTCATACCTAATTATTTTTTGATGGGCCATTTATTGGATAAAACCTGTAATATGCCATCAATTTCTACAATCAAACCTTGACAATTAAAA
>JAGWFS010000151.1 GCA_028867785.1 Nitrososphaerota archaeon | reverse complement strand
AACAAAAAACAGATCATAAATGCAAGCAACATTTACGCATCAGGTGTAATCAATGGCATCACAATTAACAATTCCACACAGGCAGTATCTGGAATATCATCACTAATTACTACAGGTACCATTACCAGTGGAGGCAACCTCTATACAGTTGCATCAGGTACGGTCAACGGCATTACCATAAACAATTCCACACAGGCAGTATCTGGAATATCCAGTCTTCAGGTACAGAGAGGAAGTTCTGTGATATCTACCATCAACAGTACTGGAGGAATAAATGGCAGCAGCATCACAGTACAAAAAGGCAGTTCCATGATAAGCAGCATCTCCAAGACTGGTATCGTCAATGGCAGCAGTATTCAGGTACAGAACGCAGGATCCGTTGTAGGCAACATTAACAGTACAGGCGGTCTCATGGGCACAGCTATCAAAATCACTAATGGCGGTTCCAAGATTGCCAGTATCAGCAAGACAGGTGTAGTAAATGGTACCAGTATCCAGGTAAGCAAGGGCACTTCAGTAATTGGCAGCATAAGCAATACTGGTATAGTTAATGGCAGTCAGTTTCAAATACAAAATTCTGGTTCTAGTAAAGTGGGCAGCATCTCCAGTGCTGGTGTTGTAAACGGTAGTAGTATGCAAACAGCACAGGGTAGTTCAGTAATGGGTGGAATCAGCAATGCCGGTCAGGTCAACGGAAGCAGTCTTCAAATACAGAGCGGCAGTCATGTGACAGTTGGCAGCATCAGCAGTGCAGGTGCACTAACTGTTAATGGTGCAATTGCGGCACCTACTTCGACAAACACGATAAATGG
>JAGWFS010000150.1:510-816 GCA_028867785.1 Nitrososphaerota archaeon | reverse complement strand
CAGACAGCTCTGGCGATGCGACGCTCAACATCGAGCCCGCGCTGCGCATCAGACCAGCCGATAGCAACAGCCTCATCACCAGCAGCCCGTCTGCCGTGTTCGCTTTCTCTAAAGCGAACTCAAACATGAGCTATACCGCGCCGCGCATTGCCGCGTTCAGTATGGCCCTAACCGAGGACCTCCTGCTGTGAGTCGCAGTCTATCCGCCACCGATCTTGGCGAAATAGCCAGCAACATCGTCGGCGTAGTCGAATTCATCGAACTGGATTTGCCGACAGGCACGTTGTACCTCACCAGCGGCAACAA
>JAGWFS010000150.1:0-500 GCA_028867785.1 Nitrososphaerota archaeon | reverse complement strand
TGGGGAGGTAACACTTACTACCCAAGTATCATGCGCGGCGGCACTGTATCTGTCGGCACCGGCGACGGAAGCACCGCCAGTTTTGCTGAACCCGCAGGATGGGATAGCGACTCGAAACTCTACGTCAACGACTGGCAGGGCAACCAGCTTCAGTACAGCACGCCGAGAACGAATGAGTTGCTGTACTCGCAGGCGTTAACTTCTCCTAATTGGCAAATGGGGCTAGGTGCTGCTACGGTAACTGGTGGTCAGACCGATCCAGCAGGAGGGGCGACAGCGAGTTCCATTGCCTGCACAACCACCGGCGCTTTCGTTAATGTAGCCGTGTTCAGCACGTCACCATCAACGACCGTTACAGATTCAATATGGATGAAAGGTGCCACCGGCGGAGAAAGTGTCGCGTTTGGGGATAATTACAATACCGGGCAAATGACGGCATACACATTGACTACCTCGTGGACACGTTACGTAAATACCGGCAGTACATCGTCTGGTAACCA
>JAGWFS010000014.1 GCA_028867785.1 Nitrososphaerota archaeon | reverse complement strand
ATGATTCTAGGCATGAACTATGACTGAATTTTAGTAACCCTTTTTTGCATAATATTGCGCGAATCTATTGCGCGTTTCTGGTTTAGGATGGCGCAATATGACCACTGATAATGAGATGGTTCTTGATCTTCGATTACGGATCCTGTTCTATTCCAAGGGCAAGGAGCGGTTCTACCTTGTTGTATTCCTCTCTCATCCTAGAGGGAGAATAGTCAGTATAGTGGCTCTCAAGCACCCCTCTTGGAGTTCTGCCACAGAAGGCGTCTATGTACTTTTTACTGATTCCGGCCCTCTCGCACCTATCTGCAAATACCTTCCTGAGAAGCTTGGGAGTAACATCAATCCCTGTATTTTCAGACGCATCCCTAAAGTGTTCCTGAAGGGTACGCATGGGAAGTGAGAATATCGTAGATTCTGGGCTTGAGAGAATCCCCCTACCGAACAGGTATTCCAGTAGGACTTTTACAGCCTCGCCAGTGATAAAACTCATCCAAGAATACTTGGTCTTTCCTTGATGGATACCTGATGCATCCACCATGTTTATGCCGTCATCAAAATTCACGTCTTTCATCCTCAGACCGAGAACCTCGCCTGGCCTCAGGCCGGAGCTTAGCAGTACCAGAAATATGACCTGCGAGTCGGCAGGCAGGACATAGAAAAACTCTGCAAGCTCCACATTGCTTGGATACTCCTTGTGTATCCTCGGACGGACCCTTGTAAACTCGAACCCCTCTATCCAGTTTCCAAGCTTGAGAAAGTCGCGTATGTAGCGCCTCAGCGCCTTTAGCTGGTTTGTCTTCCATGCAGGAGAGGGATTTGTATCAAGATATGCCTTGACTGATTGTTCGTTGATCATGCCTCCAGAATTATGCAGGAAGGATTGTATGACTGACTTTTGGTTCTGTATGGTGTTTTCCTCAAGGCCTAGATCTTCTTTTGCGAATAACTCGTACGTCTGGATGCTCTGGCTTGTATCTGATACTTCTGATTCCCTGTCTGGTACTATGTTGAGGGCCTTCTCTATCCTTGCCACTCTGACAAGTATCTCGTCTAGTTTTTCAGAATCTGTCTTGGTCATTCCTATACTGGTATCTCCCTCATCTGAATAACACTAAAATCAGATTCAATTAATTCCTGTGCTACATCAAATAGCATGGCATGAAGCTTGCATAAAGGAACCTGCATAATCACTTTCTGGCCTGCTGCAGCCGATTTGCCTATGATTTGGATCCGGGTTACATAAAAGAAGGCCGCGGTCTCTCTGCAGTCTTCTGCACCACATCTTGTCTTTTTCATTACCGGTTTTCTCCTTTAGGCTGTTCCTGATCCATGAATTCAATCTCGTGTCCCTTGTGCCAGTCCATTATCTTCGTCCTGTTGTGTCCAATGGCATCTACCGGCCAGGGGCCGGCGTTGCAGGTCCTGCAGAGGAACTGCCTTCCGTGGGATGTTTCCGGAATGCCCTCACCGCCCTCACTGGCCTCACCGGTATCTGATTTGTGCGTAAATTCAGGCTTTTCCGGTGAGGGCGCGTTGGTTGTGCCCTCACCAATAGCCTCACCGGTTTTCGTGCCTAGAATGTCCATCGGTGAGGCTAGTGAGGCTATTTCGGAAACATCTAGGGTGGACTGTACTGCCCTTCTGGATATCCTTACAATTGAGGAATTCTTCGTAAACCTGCCGTCGTTTTTGGTATAATGGTATGTCTCTACAACAAATCCTATTGTTTTGATGAGAGGCTCTACAATCTTGAGTTCTTTCTTGAGGTAGCTTGGAGTTTTTGGAAATCTTATGTATTTGGAATTGATCTCGATTCCAGACTTTACAGCTATACCTGTGATTTCTTGGTGCAAATGACTGATTGTATTCTCATATTGTTCCCTGTTTTCCATCAAGGACTGGATCAATCCAACTGCTGGATGTGAATCAATAAGTGAGATCTGGCCCTCGGTCAGTTTGCGATGATACGAGTCAAGAAAACTGTTTGCATCGTAACCCAGAACACGCGAGATTATCTCTCCCCATATCTCAAAATCTGCCATTCTAGTCTTTGGCCTGATTTTGGTCTTGAGGTCAGGATATGACTTTAATGCCTTGCTCAAAGTGATAAAGATCTTTGCAAGCAGACCTGGTAGTAGTTGCTCAAGTTTTTCAATAAATTCCTGTTCCGTAATCCTGTTGTTGTCATCCACTGGATTTCTTGCATAATTCAAGACCCTTGTCTGCAAGTCTGGATAGTCCAAGCTAGGAAATATTCCATTAAGAACTATTTTTCTCTTGAAGCTGTGTATGACCTCGTCATCGTCACTATATTTCCTGCGCCTTGTGTTACTACCGCCTGTTACGGCTCTGCATAGTACATCAGAAATGTCATTGTCTATTGATGTAACGTTGTCAAAACTTACAAGATATCTGTTGTTGAGCTGTATTCCTAGATCGCCGTCTTTTTCTGCCATAGCTGAGACATTATCCTCTATCTTTTTGCCGCTTGGGTCCACCACCATCTTTATTGCAGCAGTTGCAGTCGTCTTGAGACTTCCCGCACTTCCATCAAATACCATAATTGGTATTGGACACGACTCAAGAAACATGCAGATCAGATGTACTATGAAAACAAGCTTGTCATCGTCTGAAATGCGAAGCAACTCTGCAAATCTTTTTAATTCCTCACCATCGCCTTCCTTTGGTATTACTTGTGCCTGCAAAGACTGTCTTCTCTGAAAGACCGGCAATGACGTGTCAAAGATTACGGTCTCTATTTTATCAGGCGTTATCTTGATTAGCTTCCAATCTGGCGTGCCAAGATCATACAAGATCTGGTTTTCTAGCTGTGCTATCCTGATGTAAATTCTTACCCGCGCGGTTCCGTTCATCTGGGCTCTTGCGATTATCTCATCTGCTACATTTTTGAATACATCATCGCCATGGATGTCGTTTGATTCAACATTCCTTGAGTACAAGTCACGTAACCATTGTCTAAATCGCTTTGATGTCAGATTGATTGGCTCCAGATGGCTGTTGTTTTCCACAATCGCATATGCACCGTCGGAGTCGTTTTCTGCTATAACGATCTTCTTGATCCTTGACATTGCAAAGTCGTAGATTTTCTTGGAAGTGGACCTCTCGTCGTCTTCCTTTTGTTTCTTCTTTGCAGCATCTATGATTTTTTCTGCTTCTTCATTACCGTCAATCATCTTTAGCTTTTCAGACCTGCAATTGCAGCCGTTGGCACGAAGTTCTTCAAGCGTCTTGCCTTCTTTATAGCAGTTAGTACATTGATAATGTGTCATGCCACAAGGTCCTCCCGTATTATGCAAAACTCGAGTATTCTGTCAAACAGAAAGTCATATCCTGTAAAGTATGAGGATTCGATAATACCAAGTTTAACTGCAGTATTATGCAACTCGTTATGGTTGTGCGTCCTGAGATGCTTCTTGAGGAATTCCAAGTCAGAATACAATATCTTGTCACATTTCTTACAACCTAGGACAATGCATATGACGGCAAACGTCTTACTCATGTCATTTTTGCCTCGTCTTTATGCTGGTTGGTGATATGCCATTTCAAGGCATGAGATGTGTAGAACTTTCTAGACCTACCCTTGATTCGTATGCAATGAGTACAAAGCATGAAATCTTTGACATAGTTTAATGGTAGGATCTTGTTACTCAATCATGTTGCCTCCGTGGCAATGGAATCACCTGAAGGACTAGTTTGGAACCTACTCCCTTCAGCGTCTTTTTTTATAATCTGATTCAGCGGAAACTCTTTGATAAAATCCTGAAAATCAGTATCGTTCAAATGATCTTTGCAAAGATTAATTTCTACTAGTTTACCGTCCCAGTTGTAAATTCTTGTTACAACTTTTGGATTGTTATCAGCACAAGAACGATTCAATTTGATTGAACCTCCAAGGCTTTGGATTCTTGTTTATTCAAGAAACCAAGTCTTGCAAACTCTCTTCTCATAGATAATCTTACAAAATCAGCTAAACCCTCTCCTCTCATGTCGGATATTTTCTGTGCTAATTGTAAGTCGCCTCGTTCTATTTTCACATTCATTTGAACCTTGACCATAGTTAGGTAAGGAAACCTAACTATTGATATACATTGTTATAAAATTAATTTTACAATGGGTTAGCTTATCTAACCTTTAATAACATGATTTTATATTTTGAATTAGTAAAATGCGAGCTAAGCCAACTAGTACCATTACTTATAGAATATTCAGCTTGCTGATAAAACATGAGAAAATGCGGTTTACTGATTTTGAAAACAAGCTAGGAATATCAAAACCGGTTTTGTCTGATTATCTAGCAATATTAACAGAAGATGGCGCAATTAATTTTATCAAAAAAGGGAGAGAGAAGCATTATGTATTAAATAAAAAATTTCTTGAAAACAATGATAGAAAAATAGAAAAATTTTCTTTGTTTTTTAATGATAGACTCTCTAACACTACATCATTAAACAAATATGAAACTACAAATGAAATTTTTAAAGCTGTTGAAAATATGACTGCACCATATTTTCTATTTGCATTAGTTAAAGGTATGAAGACCGGACAAAATTGGTTTAGAGGTTTTAATTCTGAAGAGCTTGCTAAAACAGTATTAGACGTACTTATTTCTAATTTATTTAGCAAAGATGTCTTTCAAACAGAATTTAGTCTTCTGATATCACGATATGATTTTGATGAGGTTTTCAAGAAGGTAAATAAGATGATAAAGGCCAATCATAAAACCAAATTAAAATTAGAGCATATGTATAGTGATTTATCTTCTAGATATGCTGACGTAATTGATTTGTTAGAAAAGGACTCGAAATAATGTTCATTCTTTTTTAAGATTTGTTTTTTCTAGCATCCTGATTCTCTTTTCTAATTCATCATACACACTTTTATCTTCTTCACGTTTTCGTTTTTTCCATTATTCGCAATCTTCTTTCGAGATCATCTATCCTGTTGGTCTTCTCTTCAAGTTCTGATTTTTCTTTTCTGAGGCGAGTTATCGTTATCTTTTGTCGTTCCTCATTGGAGATAGTCAGTGAGGGAACAGCTTGAAGATATTCTTCTACCAATTCTTTCCAATGCGTCTTAAAGTAATTCTTATCCAGTTTGATTAATCCGGTATGGCTTAGCATCATTTCCTTTTTGATCAAGGCTGCAAGTGGGGAGTCTTTCGATAGAGTTTCCTTGTTGATCTTGTTGAAGAACCGCCTGAATCCATTCAATACCGGGACTGTATGTCTTCTTTTTCCATGTGTCAAAATATCCCTGATGTTTGCACGTTTCAATACTTTTGATAGTCTATTTGCAACGGCATCAGTACTAAGGGATTCTACAAAAGGTCCTGCTTTCTTCATAAAGAAATCCTTGTCTTTTGGATTATGCGTAATATCATCCAGCCATTTTTGTTTGTAGATCCTAATGGCTTTCCAGGCTTCAGGTGTAAAGAACGCAAAATATTGTTCTGATGATTTTTTGTATACCGTGATCATGCCGCATACAAGGTCTGAATCATCTTCGTCATCAAATCTACCCATAATCAGGTCCTCATTTCTTCTGTAAATTGGTACAATGCAATCCCACGTAAAAGCAAATCCACCTCTTCTCATTCCTGATGAAGCGGCAATCAACACGATTGCTTTCTCCATTGGATTTGCAAAATTCAAAATTTCCTTAATCTCATCTCTTTCATATCCTCTCGTTTCATTGTTATTATCTAGTTCCGGAAAAGTAGAGTTGATTCTATCCCAGACAAAATGTATACCATTCATTTTGAAAAGTTTCTTTTGTGCTTTGAAGTAATTGCTAAAGCTTTGCGGATTGAGATAATCAGCATCCTCTTCGGGTAACTGGGTTCTTTCCTTGAGTTTGGCAGAATATGCCAATAATACATCCTCGGTCCATGCAGGTTCCTTTCTTGCCTTATCTACAAACTCTCTTACCCTGTCTTCAAAGTCAGCATCCAAAAAATCCTCTATTTCATTTTTGTTTCCAGTAGTCAATCGTTTCTTTCGTTGCTCTTCTCTAAGAATTGGATTACCAGTCAAATGCTCTTCTAGCGTATGACACAAAAAGATCTTTAGTTTTCTTTCATACTTGACAAAGGTGACTTTTGATTTTATGCCACTTCGGAATAATGCCAAAGGATCCTTTGTGGTCTTTTGTACCTCTTCCTTAGTAAGCTTGATTGCCAATGGGGATGTTATAGGATGGAATCCTAATAAATCTCAATATTGAAGCGGGCCCGGGGGGACTCGAACCCACGACCTGCCGCTCCGCAAGCGGCCGCACTATCCAAGCTGTGCTACGGGTCCACAAAGAAACCTGCCAGACATCCCGTTATAATCATTTCAGAGAGTAAAAACCTATACAGAAGCTTCTTGCTCTGACTTTTTTACGAACACATAGTTCATGATCAGTCCTGCAATTACTCCGCCAACTATTGGTCCTGCCCAGTACATCCAGTGATAATCCCAGTATCCTGATATCAATGCCGGACCAAATGTTCTTGCAGGGTTCATGCTTGCACCAGTAAGCGGTACGCCCACAATGTGATCTAGAAATATCATTCCGCCTATTGTAAATCCATACAGCCCGGCTGCTGCCTTTTTGTGCAGTACCGTCATGAATACAGTAGTAACCAAGAAGAACGTCAGTATAGCTTCAACTGTAAATCCTGCAGTAACACTGTTTCCAATCAGAGCGCTAGGACCTGTCTGGACTCCATATTTTACCTTCTCGCTTGCAGGAAGTATAACCTTGTTTGCAGCAGCGGCAATCACGGCACCGATAAGTTGGCATCCGATGTATCCTATGGCGTTCTTTACATTGATTCTCTTTGTAGCAAGAAAAGACAATGTAATTGCAGGGTTAAAGTGTCCGCCTGAGACATGCCCAAATGTATACACCATTAACCCTATTGCAGCACCGTGAGCAAATGCGATAACAAGCAGTGACTCGGGGGTAAGAGTTCCATTTCCAAATACTATAACTGACAAAGTGATGGCAACTGGACCAAAGAACACAAGACAGAACGTTCCTATCGATTCTGCAAACCATGCACGTGGATTTATCATTACAAAGGTCTAGCCTTGTGAAATACCATATAAAAGATTCGAAAATCGTGACAAAAATTAAGTAGGGACAAGTCCACACTTTCTCTCATGCTGTCCGAAGGGGATACAGTCCCTGATTTTGCCCTCAGGGATTCCGAGGGAAAACTAGTCAAAAAGTCAGACCTCAAGGGAAAAAGATACGTAGTTTATTTTTACCCAAAGGATTTCACACCCGGATGCACGACCGAGGCAGCCGAGTTTGCCCGGGATTACAAGAAATTTCAGAGTGCAGGAATTGAGATAGTAGGTGTCAGCCCGGATGACGAGGAATCCCACAAAAAGTTTGGTGAAAAGATGAGCGTTCCATTCATACTTCTTGCAGATACTGAAAAGGATGTTGCAAAGAAATTTGGCGTCTGGGGAAAGAAGCAGTTCATGGGACGTGAATACATGGGAGTAAACAGGACAACCTTCCTAGTTGACGAAAAAGGAAAGGTGTTGAAGGTTTTTGAAAAAGTAAAACCTGCAGGACACGCGCAAGAAGTTTTCGAAGCCTTTAAGAATTAAGGCTTGTAGCCTGCCGGCAGCGTACCACGCTGTGCTTTTGGTTTGGCCGGTTCCGGAGCGGGCGGTGCAGTTGTGCTTGACGGCGCACCCTTGAACTGTTTGTTTGCAGGATGATACGATAATCTTGTTCTTGTTGCATAGTATTTGTTTCCGGTATAGCCTGTAGAGCTAATCTGTGCATACGCCGGTGCAACCTCTCCCACTTTTGGAGCAGAGTGACTCTCATATTTTGGCTCGGGTTTTGGAGCCGGTGGTGGTGTCGGTTTCATTCCAGCTGGCAGAGTGCCGTGTGTCGGACCTGATGCGGCAGGTCTTGGTTTTGCTGGCTCTGGTTTTGGAGCCGGCGGTGGTGAAGTATGAGCAGGCTTGTGTTCCGCTGGCTTTACCTGTGAAGACAGGTTAGCAAGCTTGGCTTCAAGCTCTGCTATTTTTGCCTCCAATTCGGCAGTATGAGGAGAATCCCCCCCTGAAACTTTTTTAGTAGAACGTGTTCTTTTTGGCTTGGTTTCTTTGGACATGTGCTAAATCTCTGATTGAAGTAGTTTATTTACATTTTGATCAGCGAAGGAGCAGGTTCTAGAAGTTTTATAAGATGCAAAGCCCGATCTTACGCATTGGACGACTTTGAGAAGGAATACCCCGAATTTGACTGGAAAAACACTCCTGCATACAAGCATCCGGGAGGAAGGAACTGTCCTTGCCCAAAGCACGAATACATCAGAGAGCAGATAAACGTGGCAAAGACAGTGGGCGAGACCGCAAGGGAGGCAAGCAATGTAACTCTAAAGTTCTGCCCCGACCACTATCGCGTCTACCTAAATGAGGTAATCCCGTCAATGCCTTTCAAGTACAGGATGCTTACAAAGATTGCACTCAAGATTGGAGCAATCAAGGTAGAGAAGCTAAAGTACATGCAGTCAGACCAGTGCTTTTACTGCAGGTTCGGTTCCGGCGGACACGACAAGAAAAACGAATTGCCGCCAATAATCTAGACCGGTCCAATCAGAACTTTGGGTTTGTTTGGAGTATCATGATGGCATTTTTTTCCGCAGAGCGGGCACGTTATCCGGTCAAGAAATATGCACTGGCAGATGTGGGACTTCATGTAGCTCTCCGCAGTCTTGCTTGACTCTCCCGTCCCGTTGCAAAATGAACATACAGTATCCAAGAGGACAATCTTTCCCCCTCCACCGCAGACGGCACATTTTTGGCCCGACAACTAGAGCCATTTTCGCGCGGCATAATTAAAGTCCTTTTGTCGCAAGTGCTCGCAGTCACCCACGTGCAAAACCAGTTAAGCTTATACTGGATACGAAGTCAGTAGACGTGTGCCGATTGAGGATCTTCCAGAATTTGTAGACAAGCTGGAAAAAGCAGGAGAACTAAAAAGAGTAAGGACACAGGTTGATTCAAATCTCGAGATTTCGGAGATTCTCAGCCGAGTCATGTACTCAAACGGACCTGCAGTTCTTTTTGAAAATGTAAAAAATCACGACATGCCTGTTTTGGGAAATGCGTTTGGCTCCATGAAGCGACTCGAGATTGGCCTTGAAAATTCTGACTTTACAGAGATTGGTCAGAGAATTGTTGACATGACCCGCATGGAAGTTCCGACAGGACTCTTTGACAAATTAAGAAAACTTCCAGAACTCTCAAAGATAACAGACATTGCTCCAAAACTGCAAAAGAGCGGGCCTGTGACCGAGGTGTTCGAAGACTCGCCGTCACTTGATAAAATTCCAATCTTGAAGACGTGGCCAAAAGATGCGGGAAGATTCATCACGTTTGGCCTTGTTGCGACAAAGCATCCAGAGACCGGGGTTCGAAACCTTGGCGTATACAGGATGCAGGTAATTGACAGGACACATGCTCTCATGCACTGGCAGAAACACAAGCGTGGTGCACACCATGCCGACATCAAAAAGGATGCAGGAGATAAGATAGAGGTAGCAGTAATAATTGGCGCAGACCCTGCGACAGTATTTTCTGCGGTTGCACCGGTACCGGAGGGACTGGACAAGTATGTTTTTGCCGGAATTACGCGAAAGACAGGAATCAAGACAGTCAAGTGCAGAACGGTGGACCTTGAGGTTCCCGCAAATGCAGAGATTGTACTTGAGGGATACGTAGACCCTTCAGACATTAGAACAGAGGGGCCGTTTGGTGATCATACTGGATACTATACCCCTCCCGAGCCTTACCCGGCATTTACGCTGACTGGAATAATGCGAAGGGAAAAACCAATTTATCTTACCACCATAGTCGGCAAACCCATACTTGAGGATGCATACATTGGAAAGGTAATCGAGCGCTCGTTTCTTCCGCTTGTCAGGATGTTCCATCCAGAAGTGGTAGACTTTGCAATGCCTGCAGCAGGATGGTTCCAAGGGATGGCGATAATTTCAATCAAAAAGAGATACCCCGGGCAGGCAAAAAAAGTGATGATGGGCCTGTGGGGCATGGGCCAGCTCTCGCTGACAAAAATATTCGTCGTAGTCGACGAAGACGTCAACGTTCACGACATGAACGATGTAATCTGGGCAATCACAACTCGTGCAGACGCTGCAAGGGATGTTGCCATAATCAGCAACACTCCAACCGATACGCTTGACCCGGCATCCCCCCTTGTCAACCTCGGCTCTAAGCTTGGAATAGATGCAACCCAAAAGACAAAGGAGGAAGGATACCAGAGGGAGATACAGGAACTTGTCAAGTCAGACGAAGATACAAGAAAACTTGTAGATTCCAAGTGGTCAGGCTACGGCATCTAGTGCGTCTTTACGACGTTGTAAAAGTTGTCGCGCTCTTCTACGTTATATCCTATCTGCTTTACAGACTCGATGATTTTTGGTGCGGTAAGCTCAGTCGACCTTGCGCCCGTGCATGACACGACCTCCTCGCCCAAGAGCGTTCCACCAAAGTCGTCTGCGCCATACTGCAGCGCCATCTGTGCCATAGCAATGCCGTTAGTAAGCCAGGACGACTGGATGTGAGGTATCAGCCCGTCATACATTATCCGGGATATTGCAATCATCTTCAACAGCTCGGTTCCCCCCGCAGAATACTTTACTGTCTCGTCTTTTTGCATCTGCGTATTGTTTGGCTCAAAACTCCACGGGATGAACGCCATGAACCCGCGGCTCTTTTCCTGCAGCTTTGCAATCTTTACAAAGTGCTCTGCAATATCTTTTTTTGTCTCCACATGTCCGTACATCATCGTGGCAGAGGATGGAATGTCAAGTGCGTGAGCCTCCTCCATTATTCTAAGCCATGTGTCACTTGAGATCTTTTTAGGGCTGATTACCTGTTTTACGCTGTCAACTAGGATCTCGGCACCTGCACCTGGCACCGACTGCAGTCCTGCATCTTTTAGTCTTGCAAGAACTTCCTTTGTGCTTGTATGCTCCACTTTTGATATCATGTCGATTTCAGATGCGGAAAGTGCGTGAACTCCGACTTTGGGAAACTTGGAGCGAATCATCCTAAACGCATCTTCATAGTATTCAATCTTGAGTTTTGGATTGTGTCCTCCCTGAAACATCACTTGTGTTATTCCAAACATGTCCCACGCAGCTTTCATCCTTGCCTCCACCTGCTCAAGGGATGCAGTATAGGACTCGTCGTGTCCCGGCGGTCTGTAAAATGCACAGAATTTGCAATCAGTAATGCATACGTTGGTGTAATTTAGTATCATGTTGTTTACAAAAGAGGCTGTCTTGCCAAACTTTTTGCGTGTAAGATATCCACCAACAAGACCCATCAGGTGAACGTCGTCAGATTCCAAAAGTCTCAGGCATTCGTCATGTCCCGGCCTTGTACCGGCAAGAGAATTTTCCAAGACATCTCCTATTTCTGATCTATGAAGCTGCTGGGTTAGCTGGCTCAATTGGTTTTTGATCTTCCTGTATTGTATTTAATGGTACTGAAGAGAAAAACGAAAACCGCACGGGGTAAAATCCATACGAAACCATCTCATGCAATGTTGAATCGTCCAACAAAACCCGCTATTTTTAAGTAGGGCTCACCAACGATTAACTCCAATGGTTAGCGGTTTCCAGATTCGAATGAATCGCATACTACGAAACGGCAAGATGCTCTGCATCCCGATGGACCACGGAATATCAAGCGGCCCAATGAAGGGAATAGAGGATCCTTATCCATTGATATACACATGCCAGAATTTCGGATTAACATCGGTCATAATCAACAAGGGAATTTTCAAGAATCTCCCCAGGCCGACAAAGATTGGATTGCTTGTGCACTATTCTGCAAGCACATCACTTTCCATGTCTCCAAACAGAAAGATGCTCACCGGTTCTGTCGAAGAGGCCATGCGACTTGGCGCTGACGGAGTGTCTCTGCACATCAACATTGGCGGAAAAGAAGAGCCAGAGATGCTAGAGCAGCTTGGCAGAATTGCAGACGACTGCCACAAATGGAGCATGCCTCTGCTTGCAATGATGTATCCAAGAGGAGAGAATGTAAAGAACCCGCATGATCCGGCAATAGTCGGGCACGTGGCAAGAATTGGTGCCGAGTGCGGAGCAGACATTGTCAAGACGCTTTACACGGGAGACGTTGACTCGTTTTCAAAGATAGTCAAGAGCACCCCAGTTCCAGTAGTAATTGCAGGAGGCCCCAAGGCAAAAACAGACAGGGACATTTTGCAAATGACGGAAGAAGCAATGCAGGCAGGCGCCAAGGGAGTAACGTACGGCAGAAACATCTTTGAGCATGCAAATCCCGCAGGCATGACACATGCCCTTGCTGCAATAATATTTAGAAAAGAGACTGCAAAGGAAGCTGCAAAATATCTTGGCAAAAAATAGGGAACTAGTCATTGCCCCAAAAGTACCTCGGGGCCAGCTTGCCAGATTTTTAACAGAGATAGGAAAGGAGGGAATCAAGATTGTCAACGTAGACCCCTCTTCTCTCAAGGGGCTCAAGACAAGACTTGCTACAATCCACACGTCCCAGAATGCAGATTACGTAATAGTGGACAAGGCCGTAAAGGGGAGCAGGAGAAAGACAGGCATGAAGTTCAAGGTGCTTTCAAACGCAGACATTGAAAAGATACTGCAGGCATCAAAGGAGGGACTTGACTTTGTCGTAGTGGAGGTAAAGGACTGGAAGATAATCCCGCTTGAGAACATCATTGCAAAGCTGCACAAGATTCACACAAAAATATTTGCCATTGCCAATTCCCCAGAAGAGGTCCGAAAGATGTTCTCCATACTTGAGATCGGAGTAGACGGCGTCATATTTTCCACAGGTTCGCTCAACGAGGTAAAGGAGGCGCTTGTCTACCTTGGGACAAGAAGCTTTGAGCTCAGACCCGCAAAGATTCTTGAGATAAAAGAGGTCGGAAACGGAGAGCGTGTCTGCGTCGACACTGCATCGATGCTTGGAAGAGGCGAGGGGATGCTCATAGGAAGCAGGTCAAACTTTTTGTTTTTAGTACACAACGAGTCAGTCGGCTCTTCTTTTACATCGCCAAGGCCGTTTCGAGTAAATGCGGGGGCAGTCCACTGCTACACCCTGTCGCCTGACGGAACTACGAAATACCTTTCAGAACTTGAAACAGGATCTGAGGTACTGGTGACTGATTCGCATGGAAGAGCAAGACGAGCCACTGTCGGCCGTTCAAAGATAGAAAGCAGGCCGATGCTGATGATCAAAGCTCAAGTCGGCGGCGAGGTAGGCGGCATCATTGCACAAAATGCTGAGACGATTCGATTTGTTCGTCCAAACGGCCACCTGGTATCTGTAACACACCTCAAGAGGGGTGACATGGTACTTGCACATGCCAAGTCAGCTACTGGAAGGCATTTCGGCATGGAAGTTGATGACGAGTACATTGTAGAAAAATAAGTCACCTCATTTTGCAAAAAGAAGCATCGTTACATTTTTGCCGTAAAAATAGGCATCTAGGCGTACAGCACGCATAAAACAGTAGATAAATCTAAATATCATAGTCCGATCAAGATCGCAATGTCAAGGGGGCGTCACGCGTACTCCCCGTTTGCGTGAAAATCAGTTCCATGTCCCCTTGACAAGTAATTATCAATACCAGTAAATCAACATGGATATAACATTAGCGCTCTAAAATTTCTAAAAAATTGATCATCAAAGTTTGCGACGGTGATCGTTACTTCCTTCCTACAATTATCGCTCTGAGATGTAATACAATAAATCTGATTTCCAATCACCATGTTATTATAGAGAACTTTTTCTTCCTTGATTACATGTCCATACGTTGCAACATCTGTCTGCAGGACATAGATGAAAAGGAGACAGAAAGCCACGTAAACACCCCGCAACACATTGAGAACAAGGCAAAGATTGCCAAGAGAAGCGAAAAGGGCTCTGATGCAAGCGTTGTAAAAGTGTGGCAGAGTTCTTTTAGCAACAATTAGACAGTGTTCAGAGCAATCAAAGAAAAAGAAGAAATTATTTGAATTTCTTTTTTAGTTGAATTACTTGCAACATCTCGTCTTTGAGATGTTTTCTTAGGAGGGCCTCGTGCTGTCTCTTGTGTCTCCAGAAAAGATTCATCATGGATTGCCTGGATCCCGCCCTCTTCAGTGCAGCATTGTAGGTTCGATGGCTTTTTTCTACCTCTCGAAAATACGACTTGCTGTTAGTGCTTACCATGGCTTGTTTGACTAGACTTGATAGATAACCTTTACGATCTTGTTTTATGCATAGCTATGAATCAAGTGGCGCCGGCAATTTCCAGTTTGGCACAAGCTGCATCCTGCGTAGCAGCGAGGGTTCTGCAGTCCTCCTTGTTGCAACCTCGACATATTTTTCCGACTTGTCAACTCCTATGTATCTTCGCTTCAAAAACTTGGCCATCTTCGTTGTCTGTCCGCTTCCCACAAAGGGGTCAAGGACCAGATCACCCACGTTGCTGTAAAGCTGCACAAGCCTGTACGGAATCTCCTCTGGAAAGGCCGCAGGATGGTACTTTCGGTAACTTGGAGGGACAGGCGCTATATGCCACACCGAGTTTGCCATCTCTTTTTTCATCAGGTTGCCTATCACAAGCTTGCTTTTCCTGTCTTTTACGTTGTGAAACGGCTTCTTTCGCAGTATTATAATCTGCTCATGCATGATGTTCGGATAGTAATATGTAGGATACGGGTGCTGCACGGTAACTCGGAACCTCTTTTTCCCCCCAGTCACCTTGTTCCATATGATTTCCTCAAAGAACTTCCATCCAATCTCTTCTTTTGTGAGCTCAACTGAGAGCATTGCAGGCAGGGGAAGCTTGTTTTTTTCTTCCACTATCTCGTTTCCAATGACTATGCAGCAGTATCCACCCGGCTTGGTCACTTGGTACACCTGGGAAAAGACCTGGCGCATTTCCTCAACCCACGTATCTACCGGAGCTCCGACGTTGCCTCGGTACCACTTTTGGCTCGACTGGTGTTCGTCATAGTTTATGGCATTGTGATATGGTGGGGATGTAACGGTAAGCGACACGGAATTTTTTTCAATTTTAGAAAGATCCCTAGAATCACCTACAGCTATACAGTTTGGTTTCCACAACCATCTTCCTAAAGCGATTCAGTATTTATTATTTGTAAAAAAATCATACCGCGGATTTCCAAAATAAAAATCAAAGAAAAATCAGTTAAAACATGTTTTTTTACAAAACATGTTTTAGACAGTTTCTTTAGGATTTTCTCTTTATTTCTATCTCTATAGTAGAAACATTCCTAGAGCGTCCATCTTGGGATTGAAGTTGTTCAGAGCTTATCCTTATCTCCCCTACAGAATACCCTGAACCTTCTGTCCTTCTAGCGACTATTTGTGCCACGTCCACAGCTCTACCTATGCTAAGCCCTCTTGCCTTTATCAGGACTCGGGGCTGGTTAGCAAGCTGTATGAGCGCTGATGTCACATATGCCATCAAAGGCTTCTTTCCTATGAAGACTGTATCTTTTGCTTCTGGTCTATTCTCTGTGCTCATGCCCTTTCCATGGACTTGATCGTTTCATAAAAGTTTCTTTGATGCCAGAAGGGGGCAGAAAAGCAGCCAAGTTACATAATTTTACATCTTGTAATCAAGTATCATTGTATGCTAATGTAAATATACTAGTTAGATATACAAGCCGTTAGATGCTAAATCAAAAACTACGATTTGGATTGACCGCAGTGGCATTGTCGGTCCTTGTGATCTATGCAGTTGCAGTACCATCTGCAAGCGCATTGACACCAAGAGACTTTCAGTACCTAAATGACAACCACAAGACGGACAGATTCCCAGGCGGACAGCATGTATGCGGAGACCACCTGTGCACACCACAAGAATGGTCAGCAATGAAGCAATCATTAGGAGCTGCACAACGCAATCCGGGTGAATGCTCTCAATTGAAGCAGTGGGAAGCTTGCATGCCGGGTCAAACCAAAACAAGTTAGAAAACCAGTACCGCAACTAAGAATTGGCCAGCAAAACCTGCGTATCAATTGGCGTGTTTAGCGTAGCAAAGCTCGTCTCAGATATGAAAAAGGCTCTTCGCAAATCTGATTACGTCGAGATCAGACTTGATTTTCTAAATCCGTCCCATGTTCCAAAATGCCTAGGTCTTGCAAGACCATATCTTGACAGATGCGTCTGCACTCTCAGGCCAAAATCAGAGGGAGGAAAATTCCAAGGCAGCGAGAAGGAGAGAATATCAATACTGAAATTAATTGCAGAGTTCAACCCGTATCTTCTTGACGTAGAGTATAACACGTTGAGAAAAAATAACGGATTGCGTCAGTATCTCAAGCGTGCGGGTACAGATGTCCTGGTGTCATGGCATGACTTTGCAAAGACTCCAAGCGAGAAGTCCCTGAAGGCAATGGCAAAGAAAATGTCAGCATTTTCAAAAAACATCAAGATAGTGACAACTGCAAGTACAATAGGCGATACGCTACGAGTCCTTGCATTGTACAAGGGCATGTTTCACAGATCAAACATGATTGCCTTTGCAATGGGAGACTATGGAAGGATGTCACGCATTCTCTGCACAAAACTTGGCAGCCCGTTCACGTATGTATCCCTTGGCAAGCCTATCGCTCCCGGACAGTTCAGCCTAGATGAAATGAGATCGATATTCAAGTTACAGAAATAGTTTTGCTGTAGAAAATATCAGGAGTTTGAGCTGTCAAAGTGTCTTCTGACAAATGACGATTCGGCCTTTTTTATCCTGACTGAATCAGACACTTCGTGCGCCATGTCGACAAGTTCCCTTTTTGTCATCGATGGCGTAACAACATCTTCCTTTGCAGAATCAATTTCAAACTCTACATCAGCAAGTATGCTCATGCTCTCATCTAGTATCTTGCTGCATTCTTCCGCAATGTCCTTCAAATCGTCTGATTCCAACACAATATTAGGCACATTTTGGATTAATTAACTGATCCATCAAGACATCTCACGGAAAAGTTGCCTACCCAGCCTTATTATAAAAGATAAAACAATACAATATGATGGAGGCTGGTCAGTTTTTCAACAATGTTCCAAGGAATGTTACAATACTTGCCATTGGAGTGACTGTAGTGCTTGGAATGTTTCGACTGATTCCACTGCTGATACTTGTGTGGGTTGTTGCCCTGACATACATTGCAATATACCAGTACAGGTCGTCTAAAAACACGGGTACAAGTTTTGTCTGTCTCGACTGTGCCACAATACACACGTTGAATGCCTGTCCCAAGTGTGGCTCCAAGTTGAAAAAACTATACTCTAGGACAAGCAGCTACGGCGTTTGAGCTGTCACATTGCAAAACTATGCTTAAATCATGATATGGAGAAATTAGTTTTCGATGACAAGAACTTTTGCAGTCATAGGAGATCCAATTGATCATTCCCTGTCACCAGCACTTCACAATGCGTCGTTTGGGTTTCTCAGGCTTGACTGCACCTATATAGCGTACAG
Organism: Nitrososphaerota archaeon; assembly: GCA_028867785.1. GTDB lineage: Archaea > Thermoproteota > Nitrososphaeria > Nitrososphaerales > Nitrosopumilaceae > Nitrosotalea. The sequence continues at coordinate 39,653 of JAGWFS010000014.1, read as the reverse complement.
AATACCAAAGGGCGAGCTTGATGCAAGCATTGCAGATCTGAAAAAAATAGGTATTGCAGGCTTTAACGTTACGATACCGCACAAGGTTGACATGATGAGGCTGCTTGACGAAGCGGACGGCGAGTGCAAAACAGTTGGGGCTACAAACACAGTTGTCAATACTGACGGGCGCCTAAAGGGATACAATACTGACGTGGAAGGATTCCTTGATCCAATTAGGAAAAAAAACATAGACTGCAAGGACTCGGACGTGTTGGTAATAGGTTCCGGGGGAGCAGCAAGGGCAGTTGTTGCAGGATTTGCAAAGGAAAAGGTGCGCAAGATAACGATCACAAACAGGACGCAGGAAAATGCAGAAAACATGGTAAAATTTGCAAGGCAGATCGGAGCAGAATCAGAATATGTAGACCTGGCAAGAGCAGGAGACATTGCGTCGAGTTTCAAGTTTATAGTAAACGCAACTTCTGTCGGGCTCAAGGGAATAGGCCTTCCCATCTCTACCAAGAACATGACAAAAAATTCCATAGTTTACGATATAGTGTACATGCCTGTTGAGACCCCGCTCATCCAGCAGGCAAAGGAGCAGGGAGCGACCATCATATACGGATGGGAAATGCTACTTGCCCAGGCAATGAAGTCTTTTGAAATATGGATTGGCAGACCGGCGCCATACGAAGCAATGAAATTGACATTGCTTGGGAGGTTCTAGATATGGTTCTGGTCATGTCAAGCATGCACGGTGCAGTCTCCATAGTAAATGCAATTGCCACCGGCAGGGGCGCGACACTTGGCATATCTCTTGGAATCGAGGCTGTGGTGGAGGCAGTATCCGGCAGAGGAATAATTTTTGAGAACAAGGAATCAAACCTCAGCGCTCGCCTGATAAGGGCCGTCATAGAAACGTCAGTGCCAAGACAGGAATTAGAAAAAAACAAGATGAGAATCACCGTCAACACCGAGATACCGTCTGGATATGGACTGAAGAGCTCAAGTGCCATATCATCGGTTATCTCGCTTGCATGCGCAAAAATTTTCAAGCCAAAGGCAACTGACAGCGAGATACTAAGGGATGGGGTGCAGGCATCAATCAAGTCAAAGGTCAGCATCACAGGAGCGTTTGACGATGCTTGTGGATGCTACTTTGGAGGATTTGCTGTGACTGACAATACAAACATCAAGATAATAAAAATAGAAAAGGCGCCAGAGGACCTTTCTGCAATAATATTCATTCCCAAGTCTCGCAAGAGGGGAAACGTCAAGAAACTGAAAATCTTGCACAACGTGTTTGCCCAAGCATGGAGCCTTGCAAGCAATTCAGACTATTGGAACGCCATGACACTTAATGGACTTGCAACCTCTTCCATATTGGGTTCCGATCCGAGAATCCTGACCGAGTTGATGGAAAGCGGGGCTCTCGGTGCATCGGTGTCAGGAAATGGCCCTGCCATAGCTGCCGTTGCAAAAAACGACAGGGTATCGTCAGTAAAGAAAGTGTTTTCATCGCTTGACGGGTCTTCCATGATATCTCCCATTAACAACCAAAAGGCTGAAGTCCATGAAGTGTAGGGTAGAAAAGTCAACGCTGTCTGGCACCATAGCCTGCCCTCCAAACAAGAGCTATACGCATAGGGCAGTCTTTCTGGCGTCGCTTGCAAAAGGAAGCAGCATGATCAGGAATGTACTTCTTTCCCGCGATACAATTGCAACAATCAATGCATGCAGAATTTTCGGCTCCAAGATAACAGCAGACGGCTCTACCATCATGGTGGAAAGCACCGGAAACATCTCTCCCACGGGAACAGAAGTTGACGCCTCAAACTCTGGCACGACAATCAGAATATCAGCTGCAATCGCATCCCTTGCAGATACCAAGATAACTCTGTCAGGAGACGCCAGCCTGAAAAAGAGGCCCATGCAGCCTCTCCTTGACGCCCTTGTTAAACTTGGAGCAAGGTGTACGTCGGATAACGGAACTCCCCCGCTTACCGTGACTGGCAGGATTCTCGGAGGCAGCACCTCAATATCAGGCTCCGTTTCAAGCCAGTTCATATCTGCACTTTTGATTGCAGCACCCAAGACTGAGAAGGGCATTACTTTGGAGATAGAGGGCGACTTGGTCTCAAAGCCGTATCTTGATGCAACAATTGCAACAATGAAAAAATTTGGTGCCAGTGTAGATGTCGTGATGCCATACAAAAAATACAGCATACGAAAACAGGACTATACTCCAGCAGACTTTACAGTTCCCGCAGACTTTTCAAGCATGGCGCTTCTTCTTTCTGCAGCAGTGCTTGTAGGAAACAACATGGAAATTTCCGCCCCCATAGGAGATCTTCCGCAGGGAGACAGGGAAATGATATCGCATCTGGAAAAGATGGGCGTCAAGATTTCCCTAGGAGATACCGTGCGGGTTACAATACCTGCCAAGATTTCTGGAGGAAGATTTGATCTTTCAAACACTCCAGACCTCCTTCCACCCATGGCAATACTTGCACTTCGAGCATCAGACCCAGTCGAGATTTACAATGTAAGACACGCAAGGTTCAAGGAGACTGACAGGATTGCAATTTTGGCAAGAGAGCTTGCTAAAATTGGGCTTGGCGTCACGGAAAAAGAGGACGGCCTGATCCTAGAGTCTTCCAAATCGCTCGAGGGTGCAGAGCTTGACTCTGCAGACGACCACAGGCTTTTCATGGCGTTTTGCATTGCAGGAATGTTTGTTGGAGACTGCACGGTGACAGACCCAGAGTCTGTGGACGTCTCTTATCCTGATTTCATCAAGGAGATGAACAGGATAGGGGCCAGGATTACAGTCTAGCTATTTGATTTTTTTACAATCTCGTCCCAGAGGTTCTTTGGAACGGGCATCACGGAAAGCCTCGATATCCTGAGCAGTTCCCAGTTTTCGAATTTGGTGTCCTTTTTTATCTCGTCTAGCGTGACAGGCCGCTTCAGTTTGGAGACTGGCTTTACATCCATTACGACAAACCTCTCATCTTCTTCCTTTGGGTTTGGATATGGATTGCTTGTTATCTCTATTATTCCTACAGCCTGCCTCTCATCGCCTGTGTGATAGAACAGCGCCCTGTCCCCCTTTTTCATGGCACGCATGTGCTTTAGTGCCAGGTTGTTGTGTACGTCGTCCCAGACGGTCTTTTTTTCCTTTTCAAGGGCTGCGTAATTGTATACGGAAGGCTCTTGCTTTACAAGCCAATATTTCATGACATTGTGTCAAGTTTGTGGATTATAGATTTTTCCCGCCCAGTTCTTTTTTCATCAAATAAAACAGGGATTTTTTTTCCAAAAAACCTGCCTCTAGTGAAATTTTTTCTTGTGCAAATATCTGGATTCTTTGACAGCCAAGCTCGCGCGCCTTGTTTTTTGCATATAATACAATCTGCGCCATCCCGTATCTTGTACCGTTTACAAATCCAAGCTGGAATATCTCGGGAAAATCATTTGATCTGTTCCAGATTCCAACAGCAGATGTTTTTTCTTTTTCAGTTAATGTTACGATTCTGTCCTGACGCAAAAGTTTGCCAATCTCCTCACTGTCAAGAGGAAGCCACTTCCACGAGTCTGCATATGTAGATGAGCAGACAAGATCATCAAGGCCATCAGATGATTTTGCAACCATAGCGCTTGATTCTTGTTTTTCCGGAACCGTAGAATAAAGCCTCCACTCTTCCTCGATTCCATATCCCACAGACTCGACAAGTCTTATCGATGGGCTGTTCTCACTTTCAATTATCAGTCGGACCGTGCCGTTTTGTATGACAGACTCTGCATGGGACATCATCTTTGTTCCAAGCCCTTTCTTTCTATACTGTGGCCGCACCCTCATTCCCTCAAGCCATGCTTCTTTTGCAAAAAACGATATGTTGTACATCCCAACTACGAGACCATCCTGTTCTGCCACATACAGATGACCCTTTGACTTCCATGTGTCCCACACGTCGGCGATATAGTCACCCCACGAAAACGTATCCTTGCAGAATTCCAAGACATGTGATTTGTCACCCTCTTTTGCGTTTCGTATTTTCATCATACACTCACACTTGTGGCTCCCAATTATCTAACCTTGTCCACCAGACTGTCTCAAAGATTTCAGGCAAAATTCTAAAGATTATAAGCATCTAAATGAAAATTTCATCATGTCTTCAAGTTCCATCGGTCAGCGCTACGTCTTTACCAGTTTTGGTGAGAGTCATGGCAGATGCATAGGAGCAGTGGTAGACGGCTGCCCAGCAGGGCTGGAGCTTGAGGAGAAGGACATTCAAAAAATGCTCGACCTACGCAAGCCGGGACAGTCAATCATAACAACTCAAAGAAAAGAGGAAGACAAGGTAGAGATTCTCTCAGGCGTGTTCCGTGGACACACAACTGGAGCTCCAATTGCAATGGTAATTTGGAACCAAGACCAGCGTTCGCGAGATTATGAAAATTTATCACTAAAGCCAAGGCCCGGACATTCCGATTATCCAGCTTACATCAAATACAACGGATTCAACGACTACAGGGGCGGGGGAAGATTTTCCGGTAGACTTACCGCAACATTTGTCATGGCAGGAGCTATTGCAAGAAAACTTCTTGCTCAAACTCTCAAGGTTGACACCTATTCCTACACCTGCCAGGTGGGCAAGGTAAAGATGAACGGCCAGGCCACGTCAAATATGAAGAATTCCATTTACAAAAACGAAGTGAGATGCCCTGACACAAAGACTGCAGAAAAGATGCGTGCAACAATACTTGCAGCAAGAAGAAGCGGCGATTCCGTGGGTGGAGTCATAGAGTCAATCACCACAAACATTCCAGTGGGGCTGGGCGAGCCAATCTTTGGCTCCTTAGAGTCTGACCTGAGCAGGGCTCTCTTCTCGATTCCAGCAGTAAAGGGCGTTGAGTTTGGATCTGGCTTTTACGGTTCTGCCCTTCATGGCTCAGAGAACAATGACGAATTCATAATCAAAAACGGAAAAATTGCAACCAAGACAAACAATGCTGGAGGAATACTTGGCGGCATATCTACCGGAATGCCCCTGGTACTTCGGGTTGCCTTCAAGCCAGCATCGTCAATTGCAAAAAAACAGCACACAGTAGACGTCAAAACAAAAAAGCCTGTCTCTTTGATAGTTCAGGGTAGACACGACCCATGTGTTGTTCCGCGAGCCCCACCTGTAGTTGATTCACTAGTTTCAATAGTACTTGCAGATCATGCACTAAGGGCAGGCCTCATTTTGCCAGTGATTTGATAAGAGATGTCAGACATTGACAAGCTGCGCGACAAGATGGACAGAATCACATTTGACATCCTGAAATTATTAAAAGAAAGAAACGACACTGCAAAAGAAATCGGCAACCTTAAAAACAATCTCGGTCTTGGAGTTACAAACGAGGAAAGGGAGAACCAGCTTCGAAGCAAGGTTTCGATGCTATGCAAAGACATTGGCCTTGACGAAAAAACTGGCCTAACAGCGCTGAACTTTCTACTAAATGAGTCAGTCAAGGTCCAGTCTACAAACAAGCCAACCCATCTTTCAGTCTTCCTGAAGGCAAAGGAGCTGGAAAGACAGGGAAAGAAAATAATCCACATGGAAGTGGGAGAACCGGACTTTTTTCCTCCGGAGACAGTCAGGGGCGCACTTGGTCAGGTATACGACATGGGATACACAAAATATGGCGATTCCAAAGGAATGGCAGAGTTTCGCCAGGCCCTAGCAGATTACGTTTTCAGAACATTTGGCACAAAAACAGATCCTCAAAACATACTTGTGTCCCCAGGCGCTAGGTTCTCGGTATTTCTTGCAATCTCCACCCTGCTAAATCCCGGAAACGAAATAATAATAATCGAGCCCGCATGGCCTGCGTATAGAGACAACGCGCTAAACTCCGGGGTCAAGATAAGAACAGTCCACACCAGTTTAGAAAATAGATGGGAGCCCAAAATTGATGATGTCAAGGATGCGATAAACCAGAACACAAAGATGATAGTACTAAACTATCCAAACAACCCGACAGGAAAGATACTGCCTGAAAAACTGCTTGACCAGATAATGGAAATCTCGATAAAAAATGACCTATATGTGCTAAGCGATGAGATCTATTCCTCATATGCGTTCAAAAATTGGAAGAGTGTGCTATCTTATGGGTACAACAAATCAATTGTCACCCAGTCTTTTTCCAAGTCTCACGCCATGACAGGGTTTAGGATAGGATACACAATTTCAAATCCAGAGATAGTAGACAGGATGTCAAGGCTGCAGGCACTGGCCATGACAAATGTGTCAGAGCCAATCCAGTATGTAGCCATGAAAGCACTAGAATCTGACACAACCGATAATACTAAAACCATCAAATCCAGACTAGAACATGTGGTAAGAAGAGCAAGGGAAATAGGGCTTGATTTTTCAGAGCCGGACGGGGCAATGTACCTTTTTGCAAAAGTAAAAGGCCTCCATTTTGACTCGATCGAGTTTACAAACAAGCTTTTAGATTATGGTGTGGCCATAGCACCTGGTGAAGGATTTGGAAACTATCAGGGATTTGTCAGAATATCTGCCTGCCAGCCAGAAGAAACACTTAACCACGGAATGAAGGTAATAGAAGAAGTGATGAGGAAAGAAAAATGAAGAAAAAAATAGCAATAATCGGCTCAGAGGGCCAGATGGGCAAGTGGTTCACAAAGTATTTTCTTGAAAAAGACTTTGAAGTCGTAGGATACGACGCAGAAAAAGAAATCCTGAACAAGTCCATCACAAAGGCGCAGTCCCTCGTAGGAGCAATACTTTCCGTCGATTACGTCATACTTTGCATTCCAGTCAAGCGCACTCCTGAAACAATAAGGCTGATTGCAAAAGAAATGAAAAGAGATTCCTATCTCATCGATATTTCATCCCTCAAGCTAAAAACTGCGGCTGCATTATCAAAGATTCCAGACAAGGTAAACCCGGTTTGTATCCATCCCATGTTTGGCCCCGGAACAAAGAAGCTAAAGGGCCAGAACGTGATCTCAATACCTATTCGCGATGCAAGAAAGGAGCTCACCGTTGCAAAATCCCTCTTCCCTGAGGCAAGCTTTGTCCAGATAGATGCTGCAGAGCATGACAAAAAGATTGCAATAATTCTTGGCATGACGCATCTGGTTAACCTAGCACTTGCAAACATACTTGCAAAGGAAGAAAACTTTACTCTGGTTGAAAAGATGGCAGGTACCACGTTCAAGGCGCAAAAGCTTCTCACTGCAGGAATAATGACCGAGTCCCCAGAACTTATCGAGACAATAATTGCAAATCCCGAGATCAGAAGATATGCAGAGGAATTCTGGAAGGACATTGGCAGGATGCTCATTCTTGTTCAGGAAAACCGGACGGAGGAGATTCTCAAGTATGTTGGAAGCGCAAAAGAAAGACTTGCAAAGAATGTCGACATGGAAGACGCATACAAGAAACTAGTCTCCATGGTAAATGCTGTTGAAAAATAGTGTTGAACTCTACTAGCATTGTTACCGCCTTTTTAACTCACAACGACAAATATCTCATCCTGAAACGAAGCGACAAGGTAAGATCAATGAGGGGCCTGTGGGCCGGAATATCAGGAATCATAGAGGGAAGCGAAGAGCCGCTTTACAGGGCAAAGCGGGAAATATTCGAAGAAGCTGGCATAACAGAAGACAAGCTGAGCCTACTCAGGTCAGGACAGCAGATGCATGTCGAATCCCAGTATGCAAACCACGAGTGGTTGATTCATCCGTTTTTGTTTGCTGTAAAGAATACTGCAATCACCCTTAACTGGGAGAACAATGAATATGCATGGATAAGCGTGTCAGATCTTTCACAATATCAGACCGTTCCAAGTCTTGACAAGGTTCTAGCTAGCCTGCGGTAGTTTTTCTTCTTTCTTTGCTTCCTCAGGCGAGGCATAACGCTGCTGCGGCAGCATGATGTAGACACATGCACCCCCACACATTGTACACGGTACCGTGTTTCCCTTGAGTTGGCCTGTTCTTGCATGTATTCTTGCAGCTTCCTCAGGATCAATTGAGAGTGCAATCTGTTTTTCCCAGTTGAGTGTCCTTCTGGCTTCTGTCATTTCCATGTCCCATTTTATTGCCTTGTCACGCAGCTTGACCAAGTCTGCAGCGTGTGCGGCAATCCTGTATGCAATCAGCCCTGCCTTTACCTCTTCAGCATTTGGTAGGGCAAGATGTTCTGCCGGTGTAAGATAGCAGAGCAGGTCCACTCCCTCGCTTGCAGACACCGCTGCACCGATTGCGCTTGCAATGTGATCATGGCCTGACGCCACGTCGGTTACAAGAGGCCCGAGCACGTAATACGGAACCTCGCCAATCAAAGACTTTGCCAGCCTGACATTTGCGGCAACCTCGTTTAGCGGCACGTGTCCTGGACCTTCCACCATTACCTGCACATCTTTCTCATGTGCCCTCTTTGTCAGGCGCGAGATGTTTATCATCTCCTGCACCTGCAGCTCATCATGAGAATCAAGTATGGAGCCCGGCCTTAGTGCGTCACCCAAGCTAAAAGTAACGTCATACTGCCTTGCAAGTTCTATCAGATAGTCAAAGTGTTCATAGTACGGATTTTCCTTGTCATATTTTAGCATCCATGCTGCAGTAATTGTTCCTCCCTTGCTCACTATGCCTCCATGTCTTTTTACTGCCAAGATTCGTTTTGCAATGTCTTTTGTAATCCCAGAATGTATTGTGGTATAGTCCACACCGTCTTTTATGTTGCGCTCAAACGCGTTGAGATAGTCGTCTTCTGTTATGTCAAGAGGGTTCTTGTGTTTTTCAACACCGTAATTGTAAGCCTCGTATACCGGTACCGTGCCAAATGTTATTGGGGCTGCCTCAAGCAGCGTTCTTCGAAAGAGTCCCACGTCCCCTCCATCGCTTAGGTCCATTATGGTGTCAGAGTGATATTTTACAGCAACCTTGGCTTTTTTCACCTCATCATCAAGATTCTGATTCAGGGTCGAGTTTCCAATGTTGACATTGACTTTGGTTTTCATCCCCCTTCCAATTCCAACCACGTGAATCTTCTGCGGTCTTGCGTTGTTATGTGGAATTATAATCGAGCCATTTGCCACTTTTGGAATGAGCCAGTCCAAAGACACGTCCTCGTCTTTTGCCACAGTCTTCATCTCTTCCGTGGCAACACCCCTGCGGGCTGCGCTCATTTGTGTTCCCAATTTACTCTTTTTACCAATCGATTGAATTTAAACGTGAGTTTCCCTTGGTACCAATCATGAATGTGCTGACCATAGCAGGATCTGATCCGTCTTCTGGCGCAGGCATTCAAGGAGATATAAAGACATTCTCGGCTCTCGGAGCATACGGATTCAGTGCAATCACTGCACTGACAAGTCAAAACTCTTCCAAGTTTTTCATGTCAGAACCAGTATCGCCTGACGCGGTAAGGAGCCAGATAAGATCAGTTCTTTTGGATTTTGAGGTGAGTGCAATCAAGATAGGAATGGTCTACGACAAAAAAACAATAAAGACAATTTATGACGAATTAAAAAATATCAGGATTCCAATTGTGCTTGATCCTGTCTTCCAGTCAACCACTGGCGGAGTCTTGCTGCAGGCAGACGCCTATGAAGACTTTAAAAAACTTCTCTTGCCTCTTGTGTACGTAATCACTCCAAATGTTCCCGAGTCAGAAAAAATCACTGGAATGAAGGTAAGATCTCAGAGCGATGCAAGAAAGGCCGCATTGAAAATAAATTCAATGGGTGCAAAAAACGTGGTGATAAAGGGAGGACACATGAGAGGCGACGGTGTCACAGATCTTCTGCTTGCAGGCAAAAAGTTTTACACGTTTTCACAAAAAAGGCTTTCAAGGGACAACCATGGTGGAGGGTGCATCTTTTCCGCTGCTCTGTGTGTCAGCATAGCCAAGGGTACAAGCGTTCCAGAGTCTGTCAGACTTGCCCAGAGCATCTCGTTTGAATCCATCAAGAATGCATCAGCAATTGGAAAGGGCATTGCCATTGCAAGACAGAAAAATACAGATACTGTTGAGGAAGAGCTTGCAGGTGCCATAGGACAATTTGTTTCCATCAATGGAATCCACAAATACATACCAGAGGTACAGACAAATTTCGTCTATGCCAAGCCCAACCCAAAGTCCATTTTTGACATACTTGGACTCGAGGGCCGTATTGTCAAGGCAGGAAGCTCGGTCATGGTTGCAGGCACGCTCAAGTATGGCGGCTCTAGACATGTGGCAAGTGCGGTCTTGGAGGTAGCAAAAAGATTTCCCTCCACAAGGTCTGCTGTAAACATACGCTACGGCAACACGACAATCAAGAAAGCAACTGCAGAAAGATTTCAAATACTGCGCTACGACAGGACACTAGAACCACGCAGCAACAAGAATGCAGAAGGCAAGACGGTTTCATGGGGAATCAAGACTGCCATCGAGAACATAAAGAATTCTCCAGACATGATATACCATACTGGAGACTTGGGAAAGGAACCCATGATCTTGCTTTTTGGCAAAACCCCAAGAGATGTCCTGATAAAGCTTGCTAAAATTAGATAGAATAATTTATCCTCCAGAATAAATACTACATTCTTAGACTACATCTCATGAAGGCAGTAATTTTGGCAGGAGGTCTTGGTACAAGACTTCAACCTTACACTACGTTCCTTCCAAAAGCGATGCTACCTCTGGGAGACAAGCCGCTTTTGGAACATTTGATCGAATGGATAAAGAACAACGGGGTCGATTCTTTCGTACTGTGTGTAAGCTACTTGAGAAAAACAATCGAGGACTATTTTGAGGACGGAAGCAGATTTGGGGTAAAGATAGAGTATGCGATTGCAAACAGACCTCTTGCAACAGCAGGTCAGCTGAAGACTGCTCGAGAGTTTATTGATGACACTTTTGTTTGCGTATACGGAGACTCGATTTTTGATTTTAACTTAAAAAACATGATTGGCTATCACAAAAAGAAAAAAGCCTTTGTTACAATGGGCCTCTACGAATACAAAACCAAGCTCCCGTACGGATTCATAGAGACCGACAAGACAAACAGGGTCAAGGAATGGAAAGAAAAGCCAGATGTGAAGGGAAACATCAACATAGGATGTTACGTCATGGAACCGCAAGTTTTGGATCTCATCCCAGAAAACAAGCCGTATGGAATGGACATTGTTATTCGCAGTGCCTTGTCCAAGAAAAACAGGGTAAGCGGATATCCAATCAAAAAAGGCTTTCTTGACATAGGAGATAAGGCATCCTATCGCCGTGCATACCAGCACTATCTGGAAAAACTCGGCCAGATCTAGGCCCAGGCCATGACTGAAATCAAGATACGCAAACTTCAGAAAAAAGACCTTGCCAATGGATTCCTGCATTCGCTTGACTCGCTTAGGAAAGCAAGCGATCTGAGCCCAGGAAAGGCCCGGGCCATATTTGAGAGTATATCTTCAGACCCAAACGAGGCAGTCTATGTTGCAGCCATAGGCTCCAAAGTAGTGGGTGCGGCAAGCATAATAATTGAGCAAAAGTTCATCCACAAGGGCGGAAAGGCAGGTCACATAGAGGACGTGGTAGTGGCAAAGGAGTTCCAAGGAAAGGGAATTGGCCAGAAGGTTGTACAAGCACTATTAGAACATGCAGAGAAAAAGGGGTGCTACAAAACAATCCTTGATTGCTCAGACGACCTGATACCGTTTTACGAAAAACTAGGATTCAAGAAATATTCTAACGCAATGAGATTTGATCATCGGTCAAAGACATAATCTCTTTTAGGCCTTGGCTTGAGGCGGAAGAGAAGCGCACCTACTATCATGACGGGTATTGACACTGCCATGAATATTGTCGGTACGAGCTGAAGTTCTGTCACCATATACAGTTGTGGTATGTGCGGCAGTATTGTGTTGACATAATTCATTCCAATCAGAGTCACAAGTCCCCCTCCGATGATAAGAGAGCCGCAGAGTCTGGAACCATATCTTCTTGCCAACAAAAACGACGAGCCCGCAAGTATCAACGCAGGTCCTCCACTGATTGAGAGAAATTCCCTCATGGTAGATGACGGGTCGATGTCATATGACGGATTTTTTAAAAAATCTGACATTGATACCAATTGCACTGTGAACATGACAAACATTCCCAAGCTCGCCAGAGCTACCCACTGTTCAACTGCCACAGTTATTCTTGATTACAGTCAATAAATAAACCAAATGATCATTCTTTATACGATTCCAACTAGACCTGCAAGTTCTTTTCTGCATGATGAGCCAAGCTCTTCTGCTGCTTTTTCCGGAGTTATTTTGTTTAGGAAAACTCCATACCCTCTTTCAAGACCAGACCAAGAACCAGACTGTGGATAGACTTCGATGTGCCAGTGAATCTGTCTGTTGTTTTTCTTTTCAGGCGAAAGATGGAAGACCATGTTGTATGAGCCATTCTTTGTGGTGTTGGCAAGACCTCCAAGCGTTGCCCTCAGTATTAGTGACAGGTCGTTTATTTCCTTTTGAGTTATTTTTGAAAAGCTTGTGATGTGTTTCTTTGGATAGATCCAGAACTCGTATGGATGTGACGGAGCCCACGGACAGAATGCAATGAATCCTTCAGTCTGCAGTATCTGCCTTGGTCCGCCAGTTTCAGTGCTTACAGTCTGGCACATTGGACATATTCCCTTCTCGTTTAGGATTTTGTGCGCGGCTTCTGCCTCTTGCTCTATCACAGGTGGAATTGTAGAGAATGTGACCACGTTGAGATGCGGATGTATCACAGGACCGCCAGCTTCTTTTCCGTGATTTACATAGACTGAGACGTACGTGACTCCTCTTTGCGTGTACAGCCATCTGAGCCTATCCTGAATTACAACTAGAACGTTAGACCATTGTTCAACAGATATGCTGGCAAGAGATTCTTTGTGTTTTTCAGACGCAACTACGACGTAATGATAGCCATAGGCTGGTTCGCTGTAAAGCGGCCTGTCGCTATAGGAATTTTCCGAGGTGGTTGCAACCACCGGGTTTTTGCTTTCAAAAACTCTGACAGACCAGCCTTCCACATAGTAATCTTCAGTATCTTGAAGTCTTTGCAACATTCCATCTTTTGCAACAAGCGACAATGCAGACGGATTTGTCATGGATTCGTTTCCGGGACAGTAGGGACATTTCTTGGAATCAAGAGAGGTTTTATCATCTGGGGAGACAATTACAAACCTGTCAACGACATAGTCTTTTCTAAGATCTCCCATATCTGCTAGATTCCCGATCTGCCAATTTAAAACCTTTTCAATGATCGGATGCAGTAAGACAACATTTCATCGCTAAAACATGAAAATATCTTTTGACTGGAAATATTTCATGCATACAGTGCATCAAGAAATTTTGCAATCTCCAAGTGATCAGGAAAATCAGACAGTTTTTCTCTAATCGAGTCTACCAAAAACTTGTACGAGCTTCCGTAGAGTTCTTTCAACACTTCCCGTAGGTGTACAGGATGTTCATAGCAATCAGAGAGATCCGTGCCATATTTTTCGTGGAGAAGTTTTGCAACTTCAGAGTATCGCCTGGAATCTATATCGATTAGAGTTTTTCCAATTGCCAAAAAAACAAGGTTTTTCTTTATTGCAAGATCGTCACAGGTCATTATTTCATATCGCATCCATATCTTTTACATCTAGTAGATTCTTTTTCAGTAAATTTTTGCATCTGATGCAATCACCATGTTCAGCCAGTATGGCATAGTGGGAAGCAGTATGAGCAGATGTATAGAGCGGGCCGGATTTGCAAAATATTCCGTAGACTGGATACCATTTGTCTTTTGGAATGGCATGGTTTGATACATCACGTATTTACCGCCTGATCGTTGATATAATGCCGTTCGTGCTGTACAAACAAACGTACCGTAGGCTATCAAGCCGCCAGGTTTAGCGAAAATTACGCTTAAATTGGAATAAAATTTCTCAAAAATTACCATGTCTACAGAATCACTAAGACAAGATCACGCCCTGATTGAGAAAGTCCTCAAGGCAATGTGGGCAACAATTCCCCTCCTGCAGAGCGGCAAGACGATTCCAGAGCCCGTAATATCCCAAGTCATCGACTTTACAAAAAACTTTACCGACCTATGTCATCACGGAAAGGAAGAAGGTTCACTCTTTCCAGAGCTTGAAAAGAAAGGAATGTCAAAGGAGAGCGGCCCGATAGCAATAATGTTGATGGAACATGCACTGACAAGAAAACTGGCTGCAAGAATGGAAGAGTCTTCCAAGACATATGTGAAGACAGGAGATTCCAAGCAGCTTGTCACAGACATGCAAGAGTACATCAACCATCTTGTCCAACACATTTGGAAGGAGAACAACAGGTTGTTTGAGATGGCAGAGATGGCACTGCGAAACGACGTCGAAAGGGTAAATCAAGAGCTTTCAAACGTGGAGGCAGAAAAGCTCAAGGAGCTTGGTAAGACAAGGGAATCTTACGAGAAGCTTGCAGAAGATCTTGCAAGACAGTTTCCCATGAAAGAAGGCCAGACATAATTACAATGACGTGGAATAACCAAATGATTTTTTTACCATCTTCTTCTCTGAAATACATGAAAATTTCTTTTGCAGATAAAATAGAGTTGTTTTGACTTGGCAGTAAAAAATGGAGATAAAATAAAAGTAGAGTATGTTGGAAAGCTTGATGACGGATCAGTTTTTGACAGTTCAGAAAATCACGAAAAGCCCCTAGAGTTTCAAGTCGGATCGGGGCACGTGATAAAGGGATTTGATGACGCCGTTCTTGGAATGAGCGAGGGAGATGAAAAAGAATTCAAGATATCCCCTGCCGATGCATATGGACAGCACGACCCAACCTTGGTGCAAAAGGTTCCAAGAGAAGTATTTCCACAGGATTCTCAGATTGTGGCAGGCTTGCTCTTTGAGGCAGGTCTTCCAACAGGCGAGAAAGTGCCTGCAATGATTACTGCGGTAGACGAGGGAACAATCACGGTAGACCTGAACCATCCGCTAGCAGGAAAAACCCTGAACTTTAAGATAAAACTCAGAGAGATAGCAAAATCTACCTGATCTTTCTACCCAAAACAAGAAATGTTTTCAGTATTACATGGAATGAAAAAGAAATTGCGATCTACTTGGAAAATCAAGGTTTATGTAATATATGAAAAATCCGGAAGATGGGGCTGATAAAAATTACAGACAATTCTCAAGTTCACATGATATACGTACTGCTTGATGGGATAGGAGACCTGCCGCATCCAGACCTGAAAGGCATGACTCCGCTAAGCTATGCCAAGACTCCAAACCTTGACAGACTTGCAAGAAACGGAGCAATAGGCGAGGTCATTTCAGTAGGCAAGGGAATAGCTCCCCAGTCAGATATTGCAGTCTTTAACATGCTAGGCTACAAGTTTGCAAATTCCGAATATGTGGGGAGGGGAGTGATAGAATCAATTGGAATCGGGATTGATTTCAAAAATGGAGACCTTGCACTGCGTGGAAACTTTTCCACAGTAAATGACGAGCGTGTCATAACTGACAGGAGGGCAGGCAGAAAGATCGAGAAAGAGGACGCAGTTGCCATCTCTCGTGAGCTTGAACAGAAGATCAGATTCTCAAACCCAAAGGCATCTGTTGCAGTCTCCCCAACCATAGGCCACAGGGTCATAGTCAGGATAAGATGTGACGGAGAGACATTGTCTCCAGACGTAAGCAATACAGACCCCGCATATGCAAGAATTGACGGCATGGGTGTCGCAAAGGCAGTTGGCGATTACCTGAAAATTGAAAAATCCCTTCCACTAAACGAGTCTGCAGGAGCAAAACTTTCTGCAACTTTGATAAACGAATTTACAGACCAGTCGCTTGCCATTATGAAAAATAGCGAAGTAAACAAGAGGCGCGCCGCACAAGGCAAGAAACTTTTGAACTCCATATTGTTGCGCGATGCTGGCAACAAGTTTCCAGACGTTTCACCGATAAACCAGCTACACGGGATGAAGTTTTCATGCATTGTAGACATGCCTGTTGAGATTGGAATTGCAAATGTGTTAAAGATGCAGACATTTAGCGCCGGAGGCCTCACAGATTACGAAGAAAAGGCACGCGTTGCAGCAAAGGCAATGGAGACACAGAATGCCATTTACGTACACATCAAAGGACCAGACGAATTTGGCCATGACGGAGACGCCATAGGAAAAATGAACAACATAGAGGAGATTGACAAGAGGTTTTTCGGTACCCTGCTTGGCATCATAGACACTTCAAAGGTGTCAGTAGTGATATCAGGGGATCATTCCACGCCTTGCATAAACAAAGGTCATAGTGATGATCCCGTTCCAGTATTGATCTCAGGTGACTCGGTCAAAAAGGACGGAACGACCAGATTTACAGAAGATCAGGCAAAGAAAGGAAGTGTAGGCATGCTTGCCGGCGCCGAAGTTATCAAGACAGCAATCAGCCTCATCAAATAGTAAAGATACGGATAATTCCAGTTTTTATCATGTCAGCAACTTTCTTTTTGAATGCATCAATGTCAATGTCGTGATATTTTCCTGTGGAGTTGACGAGTTTTTCCATTGCACGTTTCATGATAGAAAGGCAGATATCATTTTCGTCTTTCTGATAGTGAACAAACGCAGCAGCAACAAGAATTATTCCCTGCACAAGATCCTTTTCTCCCTCATATGTTGCCTTCCACACGCTTTCAAGAACCTCGTGACATTCCCAGAATCTTTCGTTGTTGAAATAAAATACTGCATTGTCCAATGCCTCGTCCTTTTCTATCTTTTCTTCAACAAGGTGTCTGGCGTGATCCAAATTTCCAAGCGGCGCAAGTTTCTCAACTAGCAGATCAAGATGTTCTTTTGCAACTGATACGTCAAACTCCAAGTATTTTTCTGACACGCGAGTGTCTCGTACAAGAGCATCCAAATCTCCAGTCAAGTCATCTGCCTTTTTCAGCAATACCGAAGCATCATGCGGCAGGTAGCCCGAGTTCTTTAGATGAACCATGAAACGATCCACGTTCTATCGATACTGCAATTTCTTAAAATTGTTAGCTATTTTGCCGTTAAGATTTATATGAACTATTAAAAGGACTCACAATACATGTCCATGATTGAAGTAACACGTGATGTAAAGAATCCTCTGCTCTCAAGAAGAGAGATTACATGTACATTCAAAGGACTTGCAGGCAAGCTGAAGAGACTAGAAGCGGCAGAGATGATATCAAAGCAATTCAAGCTTGAAGGCAAAATTGTAATTCCAATAAATCTCAAAAACGACACAGGCAGACCTTTGCTCTCCGGTACGTTCTACGTATATGAAGACGAGAAACTTGCAAAGGAGCATCTAAAGGCAGCAGTGTTCAAGAGAATCGAAAAGGCCAAGACCGCAGCAAAGCCAGAAGGCGAGGCTGTTGCAGCACCAGCAGAGGCCGCCCCTGCTGAAGAAAAGAAGGAAGAGTCGAAGTAATGGCAGGCAAGAAAGGTTCAAGCCCTTCAGTTTACAAGTATTATAAAATAAAGGGAGACAAGGCAGAAAAAGCCAAGAAAGAATGCTCCAGATGTGGCAAGGGCGTTTTCATGTCAGACCACAAAGACAGACGAACATGCGGCAAATGCGGGTATACAGAATTTACAAAGTAATCAGTACAGTTTTCTTTTTCGCAGTTTAGAGATTTTCTGCTCTATTAGATCTAGCTTCTGGATCAGGGGCGGGTCTATCTTGGTCTTTGCCAGAATGTCTGCAGGAATTTTTACAGTGTTGCTGTCTAGTGCCATGTTGATCATCGGTAATTTTTTCTGAATCCAGTTTTTTAGAACCTTGTCTTCCAATTTATAGTCCCTGAATCCCGCAGGGAATTTCTTTGTTATATGCAGTAGCAGTGTTTTATCATCAAATACCGCCTTGGGCTCAAACAGCCGGGTCGTATCAGCATACATGCTCTCAAAGAGGTTTCCAGATATTTCGTCTGAGACTATCTCCATCTTGGACATTCTTTTGACAAGTTCCAGATAGTGCAAAAACTCGTGTGCAAGTATGGCATGTATGGTGCCCTTCAGCCCGTAGGCAACAAGAGGCGCAGTAATCTGTATTATTATCTCCACATTGTCGTGTACAACCACTGGAAGTGTCCTTGCAAAAAAGATCCCATAGTCAAACGATCCAGCAGGCTGTGATACCACTACTGAGGGCTCGATGTATGCCAGAGGATAGTTGATTCCCGATGCCTTTTCTATTCTGTCTATCCCCTCAAGTACTAGGCCAAATCTCTCTATGATTAGCGAGTGAACCTTGTCAGACAAAATTCCACTTTTGTGGGAATCGTTTACCTTTAGCAGCGGATCCAATCAAAAAAAGATTGAATCTGACTATAATAAAACCTTGATGTTAAATATCACTTTAATTTTCTTAAACAAAACCTAAAAATAGATATTTTTCATGCAGTACGCGGTAGGTTTTTTCCTATCCTTTCTTTTTATACGAATCTAGCAGTTTTTCAAGAAAGAGACTGTTGTCAAGGTCAGGATTTGATTTTTTTGCCTCGTGTACAGCTTTGAGGAATTTTACAAATGACTGCTCTTTTACGGTGATTGTCTTGTATTCTTTTCTAGGCAACAATATACGGTTAAAACACCACATGATAAAGCATTCGTAGAAATTTTATAGAAATTTCTTGCTGTGTTTTCTCTTCAATGGAAATAAGAGCAAAATCAGCGTAGGTTTTTACTGTCCCTTTCTTCGCATGTGCTCAATATCACTAGTCATCTTCACTATTGCAGATTCCAGCCTGGAAAGATCTTCCAGTATTTTATAATCCACGTTTGCCTTGTCTAGATCACACCGTATATTCATCGTTGTTTTTGCCATATCAAATAGCGTAGGTATCAGATCAATAACTGAGCTTTTGTCTCTTGTTTTTACTGTGTGCCTGGCGTTTCTGCCAAATGACAGGCGACTATATTCTGCAAATTCATTTTCAGACAACGTCATTCATGAACACAGCCAATCAGTATAAAAACAATTTGTACCGGATTCATGTAATGACAATATGTGATCGCATTTCCCAGTTTCGCGGATCATGACTTTCCGTCAAGCTCCTCTAAAAATTCCCTCACGGACTCATAGTAAGCAAACTCGCCTAGAATGGCATGGATTGATTTGGTTATTACATTTTGAACTTTCTTGTCAAAATTCCTTTCCAGGATTTTTTTCAGATATTTTGGATTTTCAAGGCAGTCAAACACGTTGGCCCCATACTCATCCCGCAATTTTGTAGTTACCTTGTCAAATATAGAGTACCCCATGCTAAGCAGGGTACTTTCTATTGCAAGCCCTACAAGAATTCGTTTCGGTTTTTTGTCCAAGTTGCCGATTGAAACAGCGGTCTTGTGTTCCTCGATCTTAGCCTCCTTCCGATGCTGTTTTCCCGTCATCAACTCAAGATACTGAAAATTGCAAGAGGGATTTGAGCAGTGGTAGTTACCAGATCCTTGATCAAACTCCACAAGTATTTTTTTACAGTCAGGACAATTCACTACCATTAATACTCCCTAGTCCCGTACATTATATCGGATATTTATTTATGCATGATAACTTTCATCGCACCTAGGAAAAGCGTTTTTTGATATTTCCAACCTCGATTTTTATCCATTTGCAAAAGATCTTCCAAGTCATGTCATCTGTGTTATCCCATTTGAAAAATGTAAACATGACTCCGGTGGAGTTGGCTGAAAAAGGTATAACTCTCAAATATGCAGGGGTCATCTGTTGCTCTTCTACCCCGGCATAGATATCAATCAGGCCGGATTTTTGGTCTGATTCATATCTCAGGAAAACCTCCCCTATGGGTGTAATTGCCTTTTGTTTGCCTTGTACAACAACCAATTCCTTTACAAATTGCGTGCTCCACTTTGGCAGGTTTTCAATGTCAGAGAGGAACTGGAATACTTTATCTTTTGATTCCGGTACTATGCATGTTTCTGTAACAGAGTCCAACGCTACTGGATTTGTGAGATTTACTTTAAACCTTGTTTTTTGTTCCGTCTGTTGCGTTATAGTTTCCAAACACTTCGGGTCGCAGTCCCGACTTGGCTATCAGTGTCACTATGGAACCCATAATGTCCGATTAAGACATAGTAATTACATCATAAATTACAGACGGTCATCTTGTGACGATTATCTTGCGAAAGTCGAACAATGTGCACCTGCAGTTTGTTTCAAGCATTGACGATATGCTCGGCTCCACGTCTTGTCCCGTAACAAATCTTTTCAACGGTATTCCGCCGTCAGACTCCATCATCATGCTAAATGACCTGCCAGATACGCTTTTGAATCGTATGTTGTAGATGGTTTTTTTGTGTTTGTGACCAGAGTTTTCGTACAAAACCACGTGCTGTGCCTCGAGTTTTTTTAATTCCTCAAGCATGCTTGCAGACACGTCATCTTCTGCCTCTATCTCCATTTTGACTCGGGTTCTAAACCTTACAGGATCTGACGGAATTTTTGCCATGACTCGCAGTCCCAGTATTGAAACTCCATCCAGTTCAATTTTTTTTGCAACGGAGATGCGTCTTTTGTGTGGGTTTACAAGTTTTACAAAAAACGGCCTCCCATTTCCCAGTACAAGGCTTGACTCATCCTCGCTTCCAAGCCAGGTCATCTTTGCCTGCTGTGCCCCGAATTTCTCAATCAGAAACTTGGCTATCTTTCCTTCAACGCTGTTAAATTCCCGAATTCCATGAAAGTCGCATACAAAGCATCCCCTCCCATCGCACTGGTCACATGGCTTTTGTTTTTGCGGTAGCCCCCTGACCTCTTTTGTGTATCTTGCCTGCAACAACAGGGCTTTTGGTTTTATCTCACAGTATTCTTTTTTGAAATCGATTGTAAACACAAGATCAGGGTTCTGGTAATCCACTACTGTTCTTGTCTTACGTGAGAATGACTTGCCAAGCTCCCTTGTCACGTCACTTTTGATGCTTGCTATTCCGCGAAGCTTGAACTTGGAGCGTATCACATCATCCCTGTCATGTATTGACGGCTGCAATATTGCACCTATTAGAAACGTGGAAAACTGGTACTCTTTTGAAATCTCTACCATTTTTTTTACTTGCGTGTCAAGGTTTGACATTAGGTTTTTACAGATGTAACAAGTTGGCGGAGGTTTCTGTTTTAGCTTGTTCCTGATTTTATTTCCCAGTCTTTTGTGCGACAGCACGCCAAGTTTTCCTGCAAACATCCTGCCAAGGCAGTTGTCGCACAGCGGATGCTCTTTTAAAATTCCTCTAGTGTGCTCCGTTACTGCAGCCAGTTTTTTCCTGTCCACGGGATATCGTAAATGTGGTATGTATTATTCCTAATCAATAGAATCGAGGCTTCCAGTCTAATACGGGTACAGTCTTTGCTGCGTGTCCTTGTGCGTTACGCTGATTGCCTTTGTAGGGCATGTATGCGCAGCGTCAAGAATCTTCTGTGACCTGGCACCTTCTTCATTGATTACTTTGGATTTGGGATTGACGCGCACGTTTTTTTCCACGTGAAATACTTTGGGAGCAATGGTTTCGCAGCTACAGCATGCAATGCATCTTTCCGGATCAACTCGTACTGATACCGGGATTTCCTGCTCTACCCTAATTGGTTCAGTGTCGACATTTACCTCTGCCCTCACCCTTTCATAATAGTCCCAGAATGCCTGCTCATACTGCTTCCAAAAGTCCTGGTATGCATTCTCTGCGTATTTTGTGTATCGTGTCCAGTCTTCCTGCGGAGTCTTGTCAGAGTCCCGCGCTCCCCAAGAATATTTTTTCGATCCAAAGTCATGCTTGTTGTTTTTCCTGTCATGCTTTGTGTGATCATGGCTTGTGCCAATGTTTTTCTTGTAATCTGCACGCAGTGTCTGGTAGGCCTCTGAGATTATTCTGAATTTTTTTCCGTCCTCCTGATCTTTGTTCTTGTCAGGATGATACTTTAGTACAAGTTTTCTGTATGCCGACTTGACATCCTTCATTGTCGCATCATCCTGCAGGCCTAGCACCTGGTAACACTGGTAGCTATTCAACACATATTGTTTGGGCAAACTAGTTTAATTGCTTTTTCCAGCTTTTCCCGAATTTCATACGTGTTGCTTTGTAGCCTATCCAAGACCCATCTTGCGCAGCATTCCCTGCATCTGCCTGCCCTTTGATGCCTTCATCATGGTCTTTGAGTTCTTGTATGCCTTGAGCAGCTCCTTTACCTCGTGTTCTGGCCACCCAGAGCCGCGTGCAATGCGTTTTACTCTTGACGCGTTTATCAGGTCAGGGTCAGCCTTTTCCTCTTTGGTCATGGACTGGATGACAAACCTCCATCGTTCCATGCGCTGTTCCTGCTGGTCTAGCTGGTCTTCTTTTACCATTCCGGAAAACCCCGGCATGTTCTCCATTATGCTTCTCAGCCCTCCGGCCTTTGTTGCCTCTTCAATTTGAAAGTAAAAGTCCTCCATGTTCATCTTTCCGTGCGATATGCGCTTGAGCCTCTCCTCGTTTCCTTCAGTCTCAAGCCTTTTTGCCATGTCAAGCAGTGCCTGAATGTCTCCCATGCCAAGCATCCTTCCGACAAATCTTGTCGGCGAAAACTTTTCCAGGTCGTCTATTCTCTCCCCTGTTCCAATATACATGATTCTTGCACCGGTCGCAGCGGCGGCAGCAAGTGCGCCTCCTCCCTTTGCGCTTGAATCAAGTTTTGTTATTATTATCCCTCCCACCGGAACTGTCTTGTGGAATGCCTCGGCCTGGTTGTAACACTGCTGCCCTATCGTGCCGTCAATTACAAGTAGCGCCAAGTCGGGGTTTGAGACCTTTCCTATTCTCGTCATTTCATCGAGAAGATCTTTTTCTTCCTTGTGCCGTCCCGCAGTATCAATCAATATGACATCAAAATTTTTCCCCTCAAAATGTTTCAGTCCGTTTTTTACAATGTCTGGCGAATCCTTGTTTCCCTCTTCTCCATATACTTCGACGTTTGCCTTTTCACACATTGTCTTGAGCTGCGTCAGGGCTCCCGGCCTGTATGTATCGGCACCTATGACGCACACCCTGTACCCTTGCTTTGTCAGATATTTTGCAAGCTTGGAAGTTATTGTGGTCTTGCCGCTTCCCTGGATTCCAAGCATCAGTACGCGGTTCATCTTCCCTGGTTGGAATACATATTCGTTTTCTGTTCCAAGCAATTTTGAGAGCTCGTCATACAGAATTTTTACAATGTGATCCTTTCTTGACAGCCCGGGAGGCGGAGTCTCCTTGAGTGAACGCTCCTGCAGGTTTTGTGTTATTTGAAAGACAAGTTTTACGTTTACGTCTGACTGCAGGAGGGCCTTCTGGATATCTTTTGACAGTTCCTTGATCAGTGCCTCGTCTATTGCAGAGGAGTTTACTATTTTTTTCAGCGCTGCCCTGAGCCCTGTCTTGAGGCCATCTAACATTGTTCTTCCAAACCTGCCTCGGTTATTTCAAACCTTCCTCTATATCCATCCCAGGTCTTGCTTGATTTTGTTATCTTGATCCTTCCTGAAAATACAGGACAACGAATCACAAAAGTCTCTGCTTCTCCCCCCTCAAATGATGCGTTGAAGCCAAATTTTTTCGAGATTGCAATTAATTTTTCCACGTCCTGCATTGTTATTTCTTTTCCAAGCCACGAACCGTCAAGGCCCTCCGAGGTTACACTTGTAATGACAAAACAAAATCCAGACGCGACAAGTTCCCGCAGGTAAGACTTTTCGTCAACATTCCAGAGCGGCGCAACAACATCCAGCCCGAGATCTGTGCAGACTGCCTCAAAGTTTTTTTTCTGAAACGCGCTTCTTATGCCTCCATGCACCACCCCTTCTATGCCATACTGCTTTTTTGCCACAGCCAGTGCGTTTTTTATCTCGTCAAGCTCGGCTTCTGTCTTGTTAGAGCATGCGCGCACTGTGATCTGCGGTATGCCCATCAGGTCTGCCTGCAGCCTTGTCATCGATATGTTTGGATGGTGCAAAAGGTGGCTCTCCTCAGACATTGGAAATACAGTAACAAGACACGATATGAAATGGCCGTTGGATCTGGCTTTGTAGATGGCAAATGTACTGTCCTTTCCACCGGAGAAAAGCGATGCAAGTTTCAACTGGTTTTTCAATGGCAGCCTGTTTCAATTAATTTTTTTCCAAGTGGGCCACGTTTTTCAGACATGTGGGGCACAGTGCAAGATGGTCCTTCATTGTAATTTCCACATTTGATGCAAGGCAGACATGACACAGGCCTTTCACGGTTTGTATAGCAATGTCATTGCGTATAAACGCATTTGAGAGAAAGCCTTGGATGCCTCAATTACTCATAATCTTCATCATAAGATCAGATGGCTTTTCTCGTCATCATCAGCATCCGAATCTAGCTCTTGATTCGGACTATAATAGTTCTATCCATGACTTTCCAGTACTCGACGTCCTGTCCTTGTGTAATCTTGTCTGCTACCTCCTCTTCTATCTGTGAGACGTCAAAGACCTCAAAGCTCTCAGAGTCCATTACCTGAACAATCGAGTCTGTCTTGGATATTACAGAGCCTACCCTCTTGTCAATTAGCGGCACCTGAACCTGTGCGCTGACAGGAGAGACGTGAGGATATTTTTTCTTGTCAAATATGCCGACTGCAACAATTCTTGCTTTTGCAGCCCCGTGTTTTCCTGGTTTGCTGGTGTCATATTCCACTATTTTGCACGGTTCTTGATTTGGACTGTCAACTGGCAACAATATGTAAGAGCCAATCTTAAGTGAACCAAGTTCAGAAGGCTTGCTCATCACTCAAACAGAATTTGGCAGAGTATATAACTTTTTTATTTTATTTTTTCTATGACGGAAAGGTTCAGTAGACTGGTCAGCCGGATTCCTTTTCTTGCAACTTCCTTTCTTGTTTTTTCGCAATACTTGTTGTCACTCTGGTGTGTGTTGTCACTTGACACTTCAAAGACGACCAAGTTATCTCCATATGGAAATGTAAACTTGGGAGTTTCAGTAGATGTCATGCGCAGGCTTCCGCACTCTGCACGCTTTACCCTGTTGCGTTTTGCAACAATCAGCGCAAGATCATTTAGATCAGATTCAGAGTGTCCATGGTCGAGATAGTAAATAGATACCAAGTTTAGCTTTTGGCCATTGAACCTTTCAAAGAACTCGTCATATTTCGAGAATACAAACGTGGTACTTTCCTGCTTGTACCTGTCGACTTGTTCTAGTGCAAGTCCCTGGTCCTTGAATCTTGCAAGCAGGTACGTGTTTGTGTGCGATGGAAAGTATGCGTTGCCGTCTTCTGAGAATGTCGCCGTAACAAAATACATCTCGTCTACATGTTCGGATTTTTCAAGTGATTCTTTCAGTTTCGAAGAGGACGTATTGTGCAGATAAGGTGCGCATACATATCCTCCCTCTGCAGCCCCCGAACCAGACACGCGATCTGGATCAATCTGCTTTCTTATATGTAGTTTGATCGGGTCAAGATCTCTGCGATCAATTTCATACTTTGGAAAATATGCAGGTATTTTTCCTATCGATAATTATTTAATACGAACAAACGGGATGAGATTCGAGTCCCACGCTAGCTCAGCCTGGTAGAGCTTCCGGCTGTAGTGGTTGGCTATCGGCTAACCGTCATCAGCCTATCAGGCTTACAGAAACCGGAGTGTCGCAAGTTCGAATCCTGCGCGTGGGACCATCATCATAATATTCAAAAAGAATGAATTTACTAGTACTAGAGATGTCGGAGGACTAGGGTTGGTCGGCGCTAGATGAAGTAGATCAGAAAATTATCGCAATTTTAAACAAGAATGCAAGGACTCCCTCAAAAGATATTGCGTCAGAGCTTAGAAATTCAGGGATGGACGTATCAGACAGGACCATCAGAAAAAGAATCTAGCGGCTGGAAAAAAGCGGAATCATAAAAGGATACAAGGCAGTGCTCAGCGGAGTTTCCGCAACAGACGAGTTTGTGGCGCTGTTTTTAAAATTAAAGATTGCGCGTTCCATTGGAACACAGGTCGAAGCCGTGAAAGAATTTGCAAGGACTTTTCCAAATTACCTTTTTGTTGCAACGCTTGACGGCGACTGGAACATGATAGTAGTCATGAGACTTGACGTGGCTGAGAAAAATCCAACATCAAAGATAGTTGAAAAATTTTCCGATCAGGTTTCAGATTACAGGATAAGCGGAATTCAGATAAAGGATGTAAATCTTCTCAACATGTCACTTGTACTGCTTACCTGATCTTGTTTTGTTCTATAGTGTCAAGTGCATTTTTTAGCTCGTTTATTGTAAATGGCTTTTGAATGAAGCGGCGGAGCCAAACCCAATTGTCTTTCTCACATTTGGATCACTTTTCTCATCTGCGGTTATCAGGATTATCGACAGGTCTGGCCTTTTCTCTTCAACAATCTTTGGGACGTATTTTTTTGCCTCCTCTGATATCTTCATTGCCTTGTCTACCTGCCCAGACTTGAGAAAGCACCTTGCGGCGCACTGGTACGCGTAGGGCGAGTCTGTGCCTTATTTTTTTGCCAGCTTGAGATAGTACTTGGCAGCCATGTCAAACTCTTCCTTGTTGTCCTTTCCGTGCTTTGACTTGCACTCGGAGGCAAGAATAAGATAGACTCCTGCCCTGATGCTTTCCTTTTTCATCTCCTTTTGCGCCAGATCCATGAACATGTTATACGCCGAGATGTTTTGATCGTTTTTCAGATAGGTGCAAGTCAGATCAAACCTTTCAAGATCTTTATCCACATCAAGACATACGGTACAAGATTATATTTTTTGATGTCACGGTAAAATTCTTGACTTGTGTAACCAAAAGAGCGGATCATACAGATATTATAAAGACAAAAACCGTATGTATTCCAGTGACTGAGGAAAATACCAACACGGGACTTGCCCAGCCGCCGGTTAACGTTCTCTTTACGCCTCTTGACATATCAAAAAGGGATGTCTGGAGCATCGACATTACCCGCATACTTGAGATGCTGATTTCCATACTGAACCAGACAGACAAGAAGGATCTGCGCGTGGCAGGAATTGCCGCCCTTTCATCTGCAATGATTCACAGGATGAAAGTCGAAAGCATATTTGCGCTGCAAAAGGCTGCAATGGAGAAAAAGCCGCTCAGCCAGAGGGAAGACGTTGACATTGAGATAATCAACATGCCATACAGGCATGAATCAACATATCCTGTCACGCTAGACGAGCTGCTTTCTGTGCTTGAGAACCTCATTGGAACCATAGCAAACCCGCGTTCAAGCAGAAGGCAGATGGAGTTTGAGCCAGTCCAGGTGCCAAACTTTGACGATTATTTCATATCTCTTGAGAAGATAATCGGCCAGTACGAGGAACTGATAATGAACAAGATAAGGCCTACAGGGTCAGGCTCGTTTAAGAACATCACCTCCGGGCTTGAACTGATAGACCTAATCAGGTGTTTCTTTGCAATACTATTTCTTGCAAGGGACCTCAAGGTTGATCTAGAGCAGACAGAGGACGACATCATGGTTTCAATTGCAAAGTAGAAGTTTACAAGCAGATCAACTGTCAGTAGGAATTTGATTTAAGTATCTTCCAGCCTCTATTTTGTATAAATGGGAAAGGTGGAAGACGATGAGGCAGTTGCAAGGCTAGAGGCTGCACTATATTCTGCTGGAAGGCCTCTTACTATAGAGGAGTTGATAAAGGCCTCAGGCACGGAATCAAGAACCAAGACCCTTGCGCTCATGACAGGAATAGTGAAAAAGACAAAATCTGCATTCAGGGCGCTTGAGATTGCGGCACTTCCAGACGGCTCGTATGTATTTCAGCTAAAACCAGAATACAATACAGTGATAAGAAAATATGCATCAAAACCCCTGCTTCCGACCGCCACACTAAAGACGCTGTCCTACATTGCATATATGCAGCCAGTCTCGTCAAAAAGATTGGTCGAGGTCCGTGGTTCCGGAGTATACATGCACCTCAAACTGCTGGAACAGCTTGCATACATCGAGCACCAAAATGTCGGAAGGCTCAAGATATACAACACCACAGAAAAGTTCCAGAAATATTTCGGAATTCAGGGAGACAAGGACTTGCTAAAGCAAAAGCTTTTCACCAAAGTCAGGTCTTCAAACTCGAGCAACCAGAACCAAGCTCAGGTGTCGCAGTCAGAACCTGCTCCAGAGACAATCCCGCAGCCAACCCAGTAACACAGGAAGCAAATTTTATTCTAAATGGTATAAATTAGAGTAACTTGATGGTCTGCCTA
Source organism: Nitrososphaerota archaeon (assembly GCA_028867785.1). Lineage (GTDB taxonomy): Archaea > Thermoproteota > Nitrososphaeria > Nitrososphaerales > Nitrosopumilaceae > Nitrosotalea. Next base: position 11,368 of record JAGWFS010000014.1, on the reverse strand, counting down.
TGAAGAAGTCTGTAGAGAATCTTGCCACAAGCAAGATCACAGGAGGCAGAAGATATCCCCTTAGAACAAGAAGAAAGTATGAAATCGATAGATACTCAGTAGAGGCAATATCAGGCCCGCATGTTACTGTCACAAGAAAAGTTCGTGGTAAAAACAGCAAGACCTCGCTCAAGACTACGGATTTTGTAAACCTGTCCATCCCAGACGGTAAGGTAAAAAGAGTCAAGATCATCAAGGTTGTGAAAAACCATGCAAGCAGTGATTATGAAAGACGCGGTGTGATTTCAAAGGGCGCAATTTTGGAAACAGAGGACGGCCAGTGCAGGGTAGTTTCAAGACCCGGCCAAGACGGCGCAGTAAATGCAATTTTGATAAAGTGATTACAAAATGAAAGATTACGAACATGTCGTAGTCTGGCTTGATTATTTCAACAAGACGCTTCCAAAAAAAATGGGGAGGCGCGTTTCCCGCGAAAAAAGTGTTTTTGATCCTTCGCTCAAAGAACTAGTTGATGCTGCCAAGGCGGCAGGCTATGCTCCAACGGAGACCAACGACCAGGCAAGGTTTCCAAGGAGGCCATATGTACGGTCCGGCTACATCATCCTTTCAAAAGGACAGCCAAAGGCCAAGATGATTTCCGCGATTGCGGACAAGATTACGTCGCGGCGAGCCAAACAGACCAAGTAAAGAGCCATTCTAGCTTAGAGCTAAAGTAATTTTGACAGAACTCTATTGATAACAGTATTAGATTGATTCCTTAATTGCAGGAGGTAGGCGAGGTATTGCATCTAGCTAGTAGCGGTAGAGTCTTGATTAGACTTTCTAAACCGTTACACGATGGTCAAATAATTGTAGATAGATCAGGAACCAAAGTCGCCAAAGTTTCAGAAATGATAGGTCCTGTAGATGCACCGTTTGCATCAGCAGTTCCGCTTACAAACAACATCAAAAGGCACATCGGGCAGCGTGTCTACGTAGCCGAGGAGTCTCCTGCAATGAAACCAAAAAGATTCAGAGGAAATAGAAGATGAACGTAACAGAACTACAAACCAACTGTCCAGAATGTCGTTCAGTGTTAATTGACGACATTCACAGTGGAGAAAAAATTTGTTCTGGCTGCGGACTGGTAGCAATGGAGCAGATGTCAGACTATGGCCCAGAATCAAGAGCAACAAATCCGGAAGAAAAAATGAAAACTGCAAGAGCAACAGGTCAGACGACCTACTCACAGCATGACCTTGGAATCAGAACAGAGATAGCAATAGGAACAAGAGACTTTAGCGGAAAAACAATTTCAAGCGACATGGCGCTTCAGATGTACAATCTGAGAAAGTGGCAGACAAGAATCAGGGTCTCGTCCCCAAGGGAGCGCCGACTTGCAAACATCCTGTCAAAGATAGGAGAGACTTGCCAATCGCTAGCACTGCCAAGAAACGTAATCGAGAGCGCCTCAATGATATACAGAAACTTTGAAGGTCAGGCGGAAGCAAAAGGCAAATCAGTTGCCTGCATGTCTGCCGCAACAATATACATGGCATGCAAGCAGTGCGACGTGGTAAGATCGCTTGACGAGATTTGCTCTGCAACCGGAAGTACGAAAGATGAGAAGATGAACGTGAAATTGACTGCAAAATATTACAGAATGCTCGTGATGGAGCTTGGGTCAAAGACAGCACCAGTAGTAACCCTTGAGAAATACATATCAAAGATTGCAAATCTGGCAAAGCTAGAAGTCAGAGTGGAAAGGCTTGCCGCGGAGATTGCAGAAAAGACAGACGACCACAACCTGGCCGACGGAAAGGCACCAAACGGACTTGCTGCTGCCTACCTTTACATAGCATCGACGCTTCTTGGGCAGAGCATCTTGCAGAGGGACGTCTCAAGCGTGGCAGGAATCACAGAGGTTACCATACGAAACAGGTGCAAGGAAATTCTGACAGCCTACAAGATCAAGGTCATCCTAAAACCAGCGTTAGCCAAAAACTAACCCCTTTTCCTTTTTGTTTGTTTTTCGTGCCAAGCAGACTGCTGCTTTTGGCACATTCCAGAACCGTGAAATGTCAGTTAGCTTGATCTAATTTTTTGTTGGATTATATATCGAAAAGGCGGTGGAAAGTACGCATGGCAATACTTGAAATCAAAGACCTTCATGCGCAGAGGGAAGGAAAGGAGATACTCAGGGGAGTAAACCTCAAGACAGGCACAGGCGAGGTCCATGCAATCATGGGTCCGAACGGATCCGGGAAGAGCACACTGGCATACACAATTCTGGGCCATCCAAAATACGAGGTAACAAGCGGCGACATTCTGCTTGACGGACAGAGCATACTTGACATGTCTGCAGATGAGAGGTCAAAGAAGGGGCTATTTCTTGCATTCCAGTATCCAACAGAGGTATCAGGCGTAGGATACTCGCATTTTCTAAGAACTGCATACAATGCGCTAAGCAAGTCGCTTGGTGACCAGAACCGCGAAGTCTTCCTTACAGTAAGAGAGTTTCAAAATTATCTGAAAAAAAACCTGGATCAGGTAGGTCTAAGGCAGGACTTTCTCTCAAGATATCTCAATGAGGGATTCTCCGGCGGCGAAAAGAAGAGGTCGGAGGTTCTGCAGATGGCAGTGCTGCAGCCAAAGGTATCTATACTTGACGAGCCCGACTCGGGACTTGACATCGATGCAGTCCAGGCAGTTGCAAAGGCGATAAGCCAGGTCTCAAGAAAGGATGCAACTGTAATTGTAATCACCCACTATGCAAGGATTCTCAAGTTCCTTGACAAGCTTGACTATGTGCACGTCATGGCGCAGGGAAAGATGATAAAAGAGGGTCCAAAAGAGCTCGCAGACGAGCTTGAGCAAAAGGGATACGCGTGGCTTGGAATCCAGGACGCGTCAGACCAGACAAGCTCCTAGGTCTAAATTTTCTTACATATCAAAAGAAACCCTGTTTCTGAAAGTATTGCAGCATGTCTCAGAGCCAATCGGGAAACTTTTATGCAGACTGTATGAAGTACTTTGATTCGTTGAGAAAGCAGGGAAAGCAGGACTTTGCCTTTGAAGACGAGTTTTTCTACACAATGCCTGCGATATCTCAAAAGATGATAATCGAAAAATAAAAACGGTCTAGAATTCAAAATTTTCAGTTTATATATTCAGCGGTTAAATCTCTCGTTGCAGAGGTATCGAAGCCCGGCCAACCGAGAAGGACTCAAGATCATGGCATAGGAAATCCTTTCCCTCAGGGGTTCGGGGGTTCAAATCCCTCCCTCTGCACTGTAAAACGGGTCTAAATCCCGCCTTATTTGGAAGACAAATTTTGCTAGCGGAGGCAAACAGGTGAGAATGCACATGCGAACGGGTCTAAATAATTTCGTGCCTAGGACGATCGCAAAAGGGGGTTTGCGATCTTGATACTCTCCATGAAACGCTCACCTTACAGGCACCTGCTAGACGACATGCAGTACCGACGGTGGGTGGAAAATATCGAGCGCGGAAGCATAGCCAATGCATCAGAGTGCTACAGGCGGGTCGGACACGTCTGCAAAAATTTTGGTACCACGCCTGCAGAACTTGCGCAGATGGATGTAAAAACGGCTACCAACTTTTTGCTTGACATCATCTCGCATTTTGAATCAAAGAACAGTGCTGGCACCAACATCGAAAAGTATGTCATGGCGCTGAAGAGCTGGTGGTCCTTTAATGATATTGAAATCACAAAACGCATCAGGATTGCTGGCGCAAATCACAATACAAAATACGAGAACGAACGCGTTCCCACACAGGAGGAGCTTGCCAAGATTCTTGATGTAGCAGACATCAGGGCAAAGGTTGCACTCACTCTTGTCGCATTCTGTGGCTTTAGGATACATGTGCTTGGCGATTTTCTTGGGCGTGATGGACTCAAGGTGCGTGATATTCCTGAGATGCGGATCAATAATGATACAGTAGAGTTTGAGACTGTCCCAACTATAGTAATAGTTAGAAGAAATCTTTCAAAGGCAGGACACCAGTATTCCAACTTTCTTGCCAAGCAAGGATGCGACTACCTTGCACAATATCTTGAACAGAGAATTAGGGAAGGACAGAAGATAACTTCCGACTCTCCCATCATCACTGCCCATGATTCCAATCCCTGGAAGGTGGGCCGCCATATTAGATCAACCAACGTAGGTGACCTGATGAGAAAAGCAATACGAAATGCCGGCTTTGAGTGGCGACCATATGTCTTTCGAAGATATTTTGATACCAGATTGATGGTTGCTGAAAGCGAGGGTCTTGTAATTCGTGACTGGCGAGTTTTCTGGATGGGTCACACTGGCGACATTGAGCATGTTTATACCGTAAACAAGGGATTGCCGCCTGATATTGTTGAAAGGATGCGGGCATCATATGCCAAGGGTTCAAAAAATCTAGTTACATCTGGCAACGGGACATCAAGCCACGACAGGGTGCTTGAAACCTTCAACCTGCAATTTCTTACAATTGCCGGATACACAAAGGAGGAGATCGAAAAATTTGGTGATCTCTCAAAATTCTCGGTCGAACAGATTCAGGAACTTCTCAAGAAAAAGTCAGCAGAGGCACTTGGGCTCAACGGGAACAGGCAGAAGGTAGTCTCAATGCAGGAAGTGAAGGGATGGCTCAATCAAGGCTGGGAGTTTGTGTCCCCTCTTCCACCTGATGAGGCCATCATAAAACTGCCGTTGTTGTAATAATGGGCCATGATGAGAAAAAAGGAATACAGAACGGGCTATACAATCCTGTTCTGAGTGTCACGATGATGAATATCGTGACAACTGAGCCCATTACGTCATTTTCAGATAAAAAGTTATCATAGTTTTTCCAGATTGATTCCTCACAACTTTTGGCAAGCGCATTACCAAATCAATTCATGATATTGGTCAGTCGTACAGTATAACCGTCTGCCAGTTCCTGGTAAAGCAGTCTTAAAAAGATCTCAAGCTTTGCCATTACTTCACTTCGGGGCAAGATGTCGGGCTCTGATAGTATCAACATTCGCAATGCACTGGTTGCTGGCAGCAGCCTTGTGGCCATACTCTTCAAATCTGCAAGACTTGTGATACCACCTGTTATCTTTGTTGGATGTTTTGCTGTATGCACTGTTATACAAAATTAGCAGCGAATTTAAGCCCCCGATCTCAAAACTGCTTCTTTCTCAGTCTTACTTCTCCATTCTTTATTGAGACATAATATCCACGGTTTTCAAGAAGTTTTTTTGCAAAACTTCCATACTTTGGATGCAAAACAAGATCTCGTAATCCTTGATCGTTAAGGATGGAAAGGTCAAATCCTTCCTGTAAGATGGGTTTCTCCACGACGTTTTTGTTATTTTCTGCTACCATCAATTCTTTATTTTCTCGAGTTTCTGCCATGTTATCTGTCACACTTTCAGATCTTTGCGATGACTCTACAAGTTTTCTACCTTCTTCTGTTGGTACAAAATATTCCTCCCTTTTGTTCTCCGTTACTTTCCTTCCTGATACAAAATTATATTCTGTGTTCTTTGTCTCAGCATATCCACGTTCAACCACTTGTTTTTGTTCAAGCTTCCACAGTATGCCCATTACATCATATGACGAAAAACGTGTTTTTTCCGCAATCCATGGTACCGTTCCCCCATCTTTGAGAGCATTGTATACCTCAAGTTCCTCTCTTGTGAGATTGACAACAGAGTTGTTCTGTACGTTGGAGAGGCGCTCTACTGATTCCTGTGGAACAAGTGTTATATTGTAGAACTGTTTGGCAATTCCATTTTTGTTCATCGTATCCATGATGTACTGTTTATGCTTTTGAGAAAACACTACAAACCATACGTCGTAGCCAAGCTCGAAATTTTTTCTAAAATTTTCAACTAGCTGCGATTCGTGTTTTGTCGGATCTGTCTCTACCTCTACTGCAATTATCTTTTCAGACCAGTACAGAGGGTCGTACGATGTTTTCTTGCTTTGCTCCTCTGTGCTCTGTGGCTCAAAGATCAAAAGATCCGGTCTTTGTGCTCCTCGTTCTCCAAGGTCTGGAATGCAGAACTTGAATGCCTTTTGCTGCAATCTCATTATCATAAATATGGTACCAAGGTGCAGGGGAGAGCCTGCTCGCCTTCCCACTGCAGCCTGTGAGAAAAAGCTGTTGTATGCAAGACCTGATAATACATAACGTGTGTCAAGTTTTTCATCCCCGTCAGATATTGTAATATTTTTTCGTTCAACTAGCCTCAATTGGTTTACCAAAATATCGTCGAGCTTTTCAAACACAACTCGCTTTTCTACCTGAAACATTTTAGAAATGAGATCGTAGATCTCATCTTTTGTCATATCCCTATTTTCGTTGTACAACAAAAGCAAGATTGTAGCTTCAAGAGGAGTTACTTGCGGTGCGTCATTTTGTGTCTTTGTAGGTACGATGTATTTCTCAAGCGATGTAGACTCGCCATATTTTTCAACACTATATCTTGCAAGCCCCCTCCAGTCCCTTTTCCTGTCAACTATTGGAAATACTCTGAGTAGTCCAGACAGCGGTGTGTGTCCCTGTGAATAAAATGCAAATCTTCCGTGTGTCATGGATGTCAGGGTTTCTACCGGTACAGGCATCACGGTCTTGAACATGGTTGCAGTTTCCGTATCAACCTTGAAGCAGACAATTGTCCGCACAAGCGCGGATATCTCCTTTGCAAACTCGCGCGGGAACGTGTTGATAGTCTGCGATGTGATTGTAACCTTGACGTTTGCCTTCCTCATTGTGTTTAGTAATTCTCGGAGGGCAAAGGGTGCAAAGAGATGGGCCTCGTCTACATACATGAAGAATGGTTTTTGGATACAATCAGTTCTGCCAAATCTCTTTTTTGCTTCCACGTAGACCATGTTGATAAGTATGGTTCCAACAAACGATATCACGTCGTCGGAGCCGCCGCTTGACAAATCAATTATCACCCACTTGCCAGATTCCATTATATCAGCAAAGTCAATCGTGGACTGGGATGCGTCCAGCATCGCTGCAACCTGCGGGGTTGACAGGATCTTGTCAAGCTTGTTGTATGCAGAGCGTCCCGCATCCCTTTGGTATTGTTGTGGAAAAAGCACGTTCCAAAAGTGTCTCACGTCACGGTTTGCAACCTTGGAGAGAAAAATAGAACGCATCCTGTCATCTGTTATTATCTTTACTAGGTCTCTGAGGGTGGAACCTTCAATCTCAACCAGTGCGTTTGCACCATTTCTTAGCAATGCCTCAAGCTGCGGACCCCAGGAATCCCGGTAAATGTTTCGAAGTGCGTTTACAAGGTTCATTACAACAACGTACCGGTCATCTCCCTTGACCTCAAGCGGGTTTATCTTTACAGTTTTGCCCCACTGTCTTACAGCATCAAGACTTATGTAGATTACACGATCCTTTTTGGAATCAGGAATCATCCGCAAGATGTCCTGTGCAAGCGAGCCGTGTGGGTCAAGGACAAGAAATCCTTCTTCCCGGTTTATGTTCTGGTTTATCATGATTGTATCTACAGTACTTTTTCCAGATCCTACCTCGCCGAAGATTCCTGTGTGTATCTGGTCCTCTCTTGGTATGCCTACTGCTCTTCCGTTGTCATCAAATCCAAGTACTGTAATGGCAGACCGTCCTGACTCCATGCTTGAAATGAAACATGTCTTAAAAAGAACTAAGGTGGAAGTGATTAATCTAGGTGAACAAACACCATAACCTGGTACAATTTTGGGCCTTAGTTTATTCGTTAGAATCAGTTTATGCTATATTTTAACAAGACTGCAAGTGCAGTGTACTTTGTAATTGCCTTTTTTTGTTGCCCATTTTAGTAAAGGAATGATTGCTTCTCTGAGTTCCCTGCCCCTACTTGATAATGAATATTCTACTCTTGGAGGAATCTCTCTGAAAACTTCTTTTTGGATAAGATCTTCTTTTTCCAAATCCTTTAGCATTGAAGCAAGAGTTGAAGGGCTTATTCCTTTCAGCTCTGACATTAATTCATTGTATCTAAGTTTTCCGTGATTACCAATTTCGTTTATTATCAATAAACCCCATTTTTTTCCAATTGTATCTATCACACCATCTAGAGGACACAAACAGATTGCATTACTTTGGTGTTTCATAGTAACTACTATACTACGAACTTTGTATTTTAAATACTTTGAATTTTATAGTGATAACATGGTAAAAGAATTAACAGAATCAGATCAGAAATTGTATCTGTGTGATGCATGTGGCTTTGGATACAAGGATCCTAAATTAGCACAACAATGCGAGGATTACTGCAACAAACACCAGAGCTGCTCAAGAGAGATTACAAAACATGCCGTGAGGTGTTGTTAATTGACAACGATTGAGATTTCAGATGACTGGCAGGACAAAGTAATATCATCAAAAAATCCTGTAATAGTTGAGTTCTGGGCTCCCTGGTGCCCTTGGTGCATGAAACTAATGCCTGTATTTGAAGAAGTTTCAAAACAGTATGAAGGAAAGTTAGTGTTTGCCAAGGTAAATGTTGAAGAACATGAGGATATTGCACAGACAAATGGTGTTATGGGCATTCCAGTTCTTAAGATGTTCTGTGACGGTAGAAACATAGGAGAACTTGTCGGATACATGACAAAGGAAAAACTTGTCTCAGAATTAGACAAGATGCTAGCCGCTATTCCTGCTTGTATTCAACAAAGCTCATCATTATCAAAGGAAGTGTCAGTAAAATGAGTACGATGAGTCCTGTTGGCAAAGTGTTAAGAAAACCGATGTTCGCTACAACGTTTGTAATAATTTCAATAGCACTAGGTGCACTGTTTTGGTCACTTACATTTGATTTTACGCCTACTCCATTGCCAAAATACATCCAAATGTATGGAGTGCCTTTCACTGTCACTACCGTTACCATGGGATTTATCATAGCAATACTAACAGGATTAAACACAGCATTGATTCTTTGCAGAAAACAAATGACAGGGAGTCTGGGTTTCAAAAAGGGTGCAGGTTCTAGTGCATGTAGTGCATTCACTGGTGTAGTAGCGTCAGGATGCCCTGTTTGTACTGCCCCTCTCCTTGGCGTCTTTGGTTTGGGAGGAGCATTAGCATTATTTCCTTTTCAGGGATTAGAATTAAAGTTAGCTGCAATTGTTGCCTTGGGGATTTCATTGTATTATACCTCAAAGAATGTCAAGATTGCATGTAAAATGTAGAATAATCAATTGACATGACAAGAAATTAATCCCTACAAATCACGCAATATTGTTGTTTTCATTCGTATCTAGAGGTTACCTTAACTAAATAATTTTGAAGCTTATGCTAGTTTTAGTGTCCTTGCAACTCTTCTACTGTAAGCTGATGCGTATGCAAAAGCCAACACGATACCGCCAATAATTTCTAGACTAATTGAAAAATATGCATACATGCTAACATATAGTGTTATAACACCAACAACTGAAACTGGTAGAATCTTTCTGTTACCACTAAACCATATTCCAGCAAACATTGTACCAAATGAAAGCAGCAAAATTACTTCTCCCCAGAAGCCAGAGAAGAATGTCACGATGATATTCTGTGATACCGTAGTCATGCCAGCCATATTTCCCATATTGGATATATCATTAGCATTTTTTGCTGCTCCTACTACAGCAGAACTAACTATACCAAAGCTCATGAAAATTGTACAAAGACATATTCCTATTCCACCAGAGGCACAGGCACACGTACTTCGAAAGTTTCTCAAGATGGCATCCTAGATCCTCTATCTCATATTCCTGTAGTCATAGAGAATATTCTTTTTGAAGCTTTTTGAACAGATCTTCACCGCATGCTAGAGGAAAATCAGGTGTTCCTACTATCTTGTACTTGCCGTCTATAACTGTGGTAGGAACAGCCTTTATCCCATACTTTTCCATCTTTTCTCTGATTTCTGCAGTCATGTTGTTCACATCATAGGTTGTCTGGTTGCATCCTTCATGCGTTCTAATCTCAATATTTCTGCACAGCGGACAGTTTGCGGAGAATATTTCAAATGTATGATTTTCTGTCATGTTATTAGTATACAAAAGAAACTACTTAAGTTGTGAAGTATATTGTACGATACCAGTATGAAAAAGGAAAGCATCGTTCTATTCTGTCCCCTACAAGGAGTCATTGACATAATAAGTAAAAAATGGTCTTTGCTTGTGATAAACGAAATAGGCAATCACAAAAGCATCAGGTTCAACGAACTAAGAAGAGAGTTGAAGGGAATCACTGCAAAATCTCTTACAAATACCTTAAACGAATTGCAATCAAATGGGTTGATAAATAGAAAGATCTTTGACGAAAAACTTCCAAGAATTGAATACAGGCTTACTGATGAAGGGGACAGACTATATCATTTGATAATTCCATTATTGCAGTGGGCTGCATCAAGAAGAGGCGCGGTTGTCACAGAATGCTCATGTAAGGCAAAGCGATAAAATTTGTATGATATTTATCTTCCAGATCTTTGTGCTGTTCTTTTCACTATGGGTGTAACTACTGCTCCAAGTGCAGCACCAAAAGCAATATGCGATACAAGCGATCCTGCCAAGATCATTGGAAATAGTTTTTGAGTCTGTTCTGTAATCATCTTGTCCATTTGTTCCATCTTCATCTTTTCATCCATGACACCTTTGCCTTGCATATTATTTCCTGCCATTGTTCCTTGCTGATTCATCTCTGAATTATTACTCATCTGTCCTCGGCTCATTGAATTACCTTGCATAGATGATTGTTCATTCATGGAATTACTTTGCATGCTTCCTTGCATACTGCCTTCCATGTTTCCCATAGGCATCATCTTCATTATATCCATCATGTGTGGCGGAAGGGCTGTCATGGCAATTGGTAGAAAGATTACGACATAGGCAATAACGCCAGTAGCAACTCCTAAACCTATTCCCTTGCCAAACCCTCTAATCTGAAATTTCTTGGTAGTAATTATTGCACCAAATGCTACACCTATTGCAATGCTTGTGAGAAAGTGTGCTGTAATTCCAGGACCTAGCGCATTTTCATAGGATTCTCCAGTGACAAGACCCATTATAATAGCAAAACAATTTGCTCCCATTCCTATCTGTGTCATCACTATACTCATTATTCCATACATTACAGCCCCACCTGCGATTCCTCCTATTATTCCGGCTCCCAGCGCAACTTTCTTTGGATATTGAACAGCTTCCATCGCCATGGTTTTAACAGTTCCAAACCATATGTTAAATAGATTTTTCCAAATTGTCGAATTAAAAATTGAACTGTTAGAGTTTATTTTTATCGGACCTAGGATAACGTAATTCATGGATAGCATAAGGAAAGAGAACAAGATCAGATGTGCAGAATGTAACATGGACTTTGAATCAAA
>JAGWFS010000149.1 GCA_028867785.1 Nitrososphaerota archaeon | reverse complement strand
ATTATGTCCATTATCATATGCCATACAAGACGTCAATACACAGAGGTTACAACTTATGATGGATTTCAGATATCGAAGAGGAATCAGTGTGGCAATAGATTAGATCTGCATCAAATGTAAACCCCCTCAATTCAACATAATATTAGGTGGAATGAACTACTAAGGTATTGTATGCATTTTACAGATGAATTGATTGATCAGAAATCTAAATATGTGATAATATCAGATTCTGGGATTTTGTCATGATATAACAAAGAGATATTTGATTTTAATCAGTAAATTATTGCATTTACATTATTAGTCATATTACAATGAAAATCGTTCCAAATTTTGTGTAAAAATAACAATCAAGACTGCGTTTCTTTCGTTGTTTTTAATCTGAATATTAGATGGACGTTTGTTTATTTTGTACAAACATCTTCTCATATTCATCATTTGTTGTAAACTAATGAGATGAATTCACGCTTATTCCATCATGAAGACAGTTCTACCTCAGAAGTCAAAAGAGATAGACTGTTCACTGGTTCACTTGAACCGATCTTTTTATATACTAATAGCGATCAGATCGGATCTTCGATGATCTGCATGGCAAAACCAATGTCTAGTCATAACATTATTGAATTTATGTCAACATATAATCATCAAAGTACAAAGTACCTGCATGAAACGTATGCAGATCAGATTTTAACAGTCACAACTAAAGGGGGGCGCGAGACTTGAGCGTAGAAGAAGGCCTGATTTCAACACTCAAATATTTTGGCTTGGAAGGCGACGATGCAAAAATTTACTTTGGATTATTAAGAACCGGAGAGGTAA
>JAGWFS010000148.1 GCA_028867785.1 Nitrososphaerota archaeon | reverse complement strand
TGGAAATATGATCTGTGGATTTGTGTAGTAATCTCCATACGGATCCGCACCATAGGATCTTTCAAAACCTGTATCAGTCGATAACATTTTGGAATCAGGATAAAGCGATTTCCAATCTGACCATCTCATCAAATCAAATGGAATTTTTTCTAGTTTGTAACCTGTAAGATCGCCAGTTATGCCTTCTCCAAGCGCTTGACTCCAGTAAGAATTGGTATATCTATCATACATGACAAGATTGCTATTGTACAATTTCCCAGACGTACCAAATTCTACCTCAGTTCCATTGATCCTTCTGTCAAATACTTGGGTAGTAAAACACAATGGGCAATAGGTTACCGCTACTGGTGTGGTCCCGAACTTGTCATTTACAATCTCATGCCAGACCAGTATGAGTAAAGGATATGCCTTAGTTTGTCCATCTAGTTGAACTCCTATTACAAGATCATCATCTTTTAGAAATTTTACCTCTGAGACAGGAATGAATTTAGGATTATCGATGGATGGAATTCCGTCTTTTGGCGGTCCACCATTTTTTATCTCATCAAGAGGAATTATGTGTTTTATTCCATTTGTTATCATAATATTGGTTTGTAAATTCGAGGATTGTATTTTAGATGATTGTGTGTGAGATGATTGTACTTGTGATGTTGGTGATAGTGTTAAAATCAATGAAATTGATACTACTGCTACAACAGTGACAATTAGAAAAAAATATTTGTTATCCAAATCTGAATTAAATTATTGTTTTAAAATACTAAAACATTTTTCCAAATCTATTCCGAATCAGAAATTATATCTTAATTTAAAATTGAACTATTCAAATCA
>JAGWFS010000147.1 GCA_028867785.1 Nitrososphaerota archaeon | reverse complement strand
CACAAACTAACACATCTAGCATCACCAATCCAACCACATCTGCAAATACACAGACGAATGTATATGCAAATACGGCAAATACAGCAAATGCAGCTGGAAACGATTTGATTACACCGGTAAAGGAATGGGCAGGCTATGGCCCTGCTGCAATATCGGATTCACAGATGTTACACTCTATGGGGTATCAGGGGAGTCATATTCCATTATGGGTAATGAGAAATGTGGCCAAGTATCTTGTGGATGATGAAATAACGCAGGATGAATTTACAGATATCATCAAGTATCTCATATACAATATCTTGTCGATAACCACATCATAAGATAAGTAACCCTCTCAAAACCCTAAAAACGCCTCAAAATTGGCAATTTCGATTCGTATGAATTTAGGTCGTGCCTAGAATCCAGATCATAAAATCAAATGTATTCTACCGAAAGATCTAAGATCATCATGACAGTACCAATCCCGTGACAGAATGTACACATTGTGAGCATTATCATGAACTGCTGAAAAGAATCGAAGATCTGGAAAATCATTACAAGAAAATAATCGATGACCTAGAAAGAAGGCTGTCATAGTATGAAAACGCCCACTCTCCCCCGTCAGGGGACTCGCTGTACTGGAGGCAGCAAAAAAAGGAAAGAAAGACAGATTCTCCATCAAAACCGGGACAGAAGCCGGGTCATGCCGGAGCAACCCACAACCTCAGGCCAACCCAGACAATCAAGCATGCCGCATCAATATGTGACAGGTGTAGTATCGGCATTTAACATTCGAACAAAAATAGTGAACCATTTCTGTAAAATTTTAGAGATGATGCATACCGCACC
>JAGWFS010000146.1:385-839 GCA_028867785.1 Nitrososphaerota archaeon | reverse complement strand
GGAGGCAAGATAAGTTCCATTCCTGGATGCAACTGAGAACTAGAAAAAGATACACCAGTTTTTTAAGTCATATCAGTCTAGTTCAGGTACAAAATGAAAATTCTACATCTTGGAATAATCCTCGCAGTACCTTTGTCTTTTATTGGCGGCATGGGCTTTACCGTGCTTACGCTATCTCACACACCAAATCCGCCAAGCCATGTTATAACCACAAGTAATATTACAATGTCTTCTAGCAATGGTTCTGCTAAAGCAATTGTCAATCCAAACACAAACCGAATCTATGTGGCAAATGAAGTAGGACATACTGTATCAGTCATAGATGGAATCAACAACGAAAAAATTGCAGACATTCCAGTTGACGAAATGCCATTTAATCTTGCTGTCAATCCAAACACAAATCGAATATACGTAATTGAACTTCCTGTATTCAATAACATAGAACAAAACAGTA
>JAGWFS010000146.1:0-375 GCA_028867785.1 Nitrososphaerota archaeon | reverse complement strand
GGGTCGGATATATGTATCGGAGAATCGCAATGTAAACGGCAGTATACAGGATGGCACAGTAACTGTCATAGATGGCAACAGCAATGAAAAAATTACAAGCATCTCAATTGGCGGAGATGTTACCGGAATGGCAGTCAATCCTGTTACAAACAAGATCTATGTAATACACAAACATGGTGGATTTGATTACTGGCGGAGTAATGGCACTGTAACTGTAATAGATGGAAACAGCAATGCAAAAATTGCAGAGATGCAAGTGGGGGTAGATCCGACTGGAATAGCAGTCAACCCTGCTACTAACAGAGTATTTGTTACCAACTACAAAAGCGGCACCGTCTCTGTAATTGATGGCAATAATGATACCCTGATAGGAAA
>JAGWFS010000145.1 GCA_028867785.1 Nitrososphaerota archaeon | reverse complement strand
GATTTTCCTGCACCATTCCGGGGGATTAAAATCTCTAATGCAGATAATTTGACTCATGAAGCCACAGAAATTTCAACATGGAATGATGCTGGAGGTAATACAACACTTCCAAAGGGAAATTTCACCACAGTATATTGGATAAAAACAGGAAACCAATCAGGATTTTATGGATTGACCATCTTCTGTGTTCCACATGCTTTAGCTGTAGGCTATGACAATAATTCTAGAATAGTTTCTGGTGACTTTCCATGGTTTGGAAATCAATTCGAGTGTCCAATACAAACGTATGATTATCACATTTACAGCACGACTGGAATTGGTGTGAAATACATTCCATATCCATAAGATGAAATTCTGCAGCTTTCAATAATTCTATTTTAAACCCCAAAAAGCATACTTTAAAAAGTCTTTATGGTAAATCTAACAATTTTGTATTTCTTAGAAGAATGTTATTGTGGGAATCTACGCCAGTTTTTTAAAGTTTGAATATTGAAGAATAATGTATTTTGAAAACTCTTTTTCTCTCGATTATAATTGCGAGCATAGTAGTTGCAACAATAGCGTCAATTACCTTATTTTTTAATCCCGGTAATCAAAGCCCATGCAAATTCTGCCCTGCACAGACTACTCCAAATCAACAATTGCAGATAAGAGATGTCACAACGTCACCAGATAGACTAACTGTCGGTCAAACCTTCCTCCTATACGCAGATGTGTACAACCCTAATCCATATTCTATTTACATAAATTCTGGATGTGTTTCTCCACTCTCTGTGGTCTTTGATGAACATGTAGAAGTAACAAATACTGCACTAGTATCGTGTTTTGCAATAACTAAA
>JAGWFS010000144.1 GCA_028867785.1 Nitrososphaerota archaeon | reverse complement strand
GTCAGTACGTACGTATACTTGAAATCCCGAAAGAACTTTAATGTAAACATCCATACAATGGAAAGAATTACTCCAAGGGTTATTCCTATTGTGAAATTCATCCCTATTGTTACAATTGGCTCTGTCCAGTTTGTTCCGCCTGTCTTGTACAGATCTAAAAATGCAGAATAAAACACGATTGAGTAAATTGAATTCAAAATTGATTCAAGCGTAAGAAATGCGATGGTATTCTGACCAAGCCTCAGAGATCTTGATAGTGGTATCACGACAACTGATGCAGTCTCTCCTCCCACCATTGAACCAAATATGAGGGACTGGATTAGTTCCCACTTTAGTATAAAGTGCAGTGCCAGTCCAATTATGAATATGCTTGATGTGACATAGATTGTAACCTGCAATACAGTTCTTGGGCTACCACGTATTACCTCCCTGATTTTCATGTCCATTCCGCTGTAAAACAAGATCATTATCAGTGTAAATGAGGCAAAGATTCCAAGAACTGGTATCAATGGGGCCCTTGGGAAGATGCCGAGGATCGGTCCAAGTATTACACCAATCAGTATCAAGAAAAGATAGTAAGAGATCCCTGTTCTTTTAAAAAAGATCTCGCCGCCAAATCCCAGAAAAATTATACCTGCTACAATTGAAAAGAAAAGAATTTCGTTTATCAAAAACGCTCACTTGATCTTTTTCATCGAGTTATAATAATGGTATCAAGCTGGTTTCATTATAATTCAGCTAGGATTTTTTTATTTGTTGCAATAGTTTGCAATTTATCGCGTGGATTTTTTCAGACGTAAATCTCTTGATTGTATCTGCAAGATTAGAGAGGCGGTCAT
>JAGWFS010000143.1:480-845 GCA_028867785.1 Nitrososphaerota archaeon | reverse complement strand
TTATCACACCTGAAAAAATTTCAAATTACTATCTGCCAACTCTAACATCATACAGATGTTTGTAGCTCTGTCAGAAGACTGTCATAATGTGGTGCTCTGATTTTAATATGGTTGCATATGCCGTAATGGTACCAATGCTTGTATCTAGGAGGAACTGTCTTGCAGAACTGGATCTTTGACATAAGAAGTAGAACATTCTTCTTGCTATTGCTAGCTTTTCTAATTCTGCTTTATCTTGCAGTTGCAAAAACTATATTCGCTTATGATACTGGATTTGAAACTGCACTCTCAAAACTTGTAGGAAATCAAGCAATAGATCTTACAATGGACGTGTTCACAGAGCTTGGATGGGTACTTTATCCAAT
>JAGWFS010000143.1:0-470 GCA_028867785.1 Nitrososphaerota archaeon | reverse complement strand
TCAGCATTGTACTGTTTATTATAAAAAGAACAAGGCGCCTTGGACTGGTTCTACTACTCTCACTATTGGTGGGAAGCATGGTTGTAGCATACATGCGGTGTTACACTGGATATGAAAAGCCAGCACTTGACTATCTTGGGGCACACCTGGCACTCAAGTCTGGTGCTGATGTGGGGGTTCCATGTTCGATAGATGGTACTTTTCCTGCAGGGGCAACTATGAGGACTACGATATTTGCGTTCATAGTGGGATATGCACTATCAAGACGATTTCCGAGGGGGTGCTATCTTTTGTGGCTGTATCCAATACTGGTATCAATAAGCAGGCTATACCTACTACAAGAATATCCACTGACCATAGTAGCTGGTGTAATCTCTGGCGTTCTAATTGCAAATGTAGTGTCCAAAAAATTAAAGATTGAACTTATCTTTGACAAGTCAAAAACCTAATTCTCCCATGACCTTTGAGCT
>JAGWFS010000142.1 GCA_028867785.1 Nitrososphaerota archaeon | reverse complement strand
ACTAGTGTAGAAAATTATTCATCAATTTTGCTTGAGAATGAAAGAGGTCAGGTGCTGCTATTCAAAAATGACACGCTTTATTTCCAGCTCATGAGCATGCAAATCTCAGGCAGTACTCATTATAGCATACTACCAAAGAAAGAATATTTTGACTTGTACCAAAAGGTAAGATACAATCCAGCAAGTAATACGGTATTTGTTTACCCGATTTTTACCCAAGCTGCATATGATCACAACGGTTTTTACGATTTTTACAGTGGAAAATGTGACGAGAAATGTATTTCCATTCCAATCCAGTATAATATTGGAGGTGCCGTGTCAACATCAAGCATGATTGGAACATCGGTTCTAACTTTTCTAGGATATCCATACATCACAGATATCGATATTGATAAAAATCCAGACATTTTAAAAAAATATGACCGGGTTATTATGTTACATAATGAATATGTAACACAAAAAGAATTTGATGCGGTAACCAACCACCCAAATGTTCTATACTTGTACCCAAATGCAATGTATGCCCAAGTTGCTACAGATTATGATAGAAACACTCTAACATTAATCAGGGGACATGGATATCCAGATTCATCCATCAAGAACGGCTTTGACTGGAAATTTGATAATTCACCATTAGAATATGACAGGAGATGCGATAACTGGTCATTGAGTAAAATAGACAATGGTCAAATGCTCAATTGCACTCCTGGAATGAGAATGTTATATGATGAGAATTTATTGATGGCAATTCGGGGTTAGTAGTAACACATAGGTTTGAATTCTATAAGGTTCAGATTATCATCAGGTCTGAATACCAATAATTAACAAATCACAACTAGAAATCATT
>JAGWFS010000141.1 GCA_028867785.1 Nitrososphaerota archaeon | reverse complement strand
TATTGATCTTTACCGATGCAGTTGTTGTTGCATTTGTGAATTTGAATATGGGCCTAAAAGTTGATAATTCATGTACTGCTATATTAGTTGAAGTTGCATTTCTTGGATTACCAGCACCTATCGCGATTGTCTTAAGACCATTAATAGTAGTATCAGTAATTGCAACTTTGCCGAGTAATGATGCAGTCTCAGAACCTGCACTAGCTCCTGATAATGTAAATGGGTTACCGACAGCCATTGTAGGAATTACAACTACTTTTGGATCGTATACACTCAGAGGTTCACTAATCTTAGAGTTTTTGTTTGCATCACTATCTTGAAGTATCAATGGAGCTCTTTGACCAGATGCCCAAGTATTATTAGATAGAGAAAGAGTTAATGATTCAATATTAAACCCACCCACTATACTTGTAGAGATATCATTGTATCTTACAACTGCAGACTGACCTCTGATAGTCGGTGAATCAACTGTGATAACATCAGAATTCTTGCTTCCATCCCAGTTACCGAACGTACCTGTGTTTATACCACCTTGTTCAATTAAAGTAATTGGCTCAGAGTTTATACTAATTGAATTAGTTCTCTGGTGAGCTGGATCACCTCTTACTGAGTTTAATGATGACCCGTTGATGAGCTGTTTACCGTTGGCGGCAAAGTCTATAACTCTTACACCCTGTGCGGATGGATTGAGTGTCAACTTGCCATTATGGTTGAACATGAAAGTAGTCAAATTACCTGCGAGGTTCTGCATACCGGCTGTGCCGTCTGCATCTGCTCCGCCGTTTCTATTGAATGCTTCATAGTACACTGTACTGTTTGTAGCATTTGCACCCCATGTCCAAGAGTCTTCT
>JAGWFS010000140.1 GCA_028867785.1 Nitrososphaerota archaeon | reverse complement strand
TCTCCTCCATTGACACTACAGATCCCCACGTCGTAGCACAGATTACAATTATTCTACATGCATACGTGTCAAATACTTTTAGGGTTTTAGAAACATAATAAAATATTGCAACGCATGTAAAATGAGACAAGCTTGTTTAGATCGAAAACAACATAATTGATTATAATACATACCAGAGACAAATGCATGAAATATAACTTCAATTTTTACATGTTCATCAGAAAAAAACGGTTTACCGAGTCATAAAACAATGATAGATATGGAACCACATACGCAATACGGTACTGGGAAAACTAATAAGGAATATGAGAATTTCATTGAAAAAAATCTTGATGCACTAATGGAACGTTACAGTAGTGTTGAACAGAAATACCGAAGTTTGTATGACAATTCTCCTGATCTTTTACGCACAATGAATTTGGACGGAATCATAATAGACTGCAATCAAACCTACGCAAAAAAATTGGGATACACAAGAGGAGAAATTATTGGCGCATCCATATTTGAGCATGTGACAGAAAATAGTTTAGATGCATTAAAAAAATCATTTAGGATTTGGAAGACAAATGGAAACGTTCGGGACAGAGAGATTTGGCTTAAAAGAAAAGATAATACTATTTTTCCTACATTACTGAGTGCCACTAACCTTTATGACACAGATGGGAAACTGATTGGAAGTAATACTACCATTAAAGACATTTCTGAAATTCACAATGCCCAAAAGCGACGGGTAGAGCATGAGAAGATTTTACAAGAACAATATGAACAGATTCGCACCTCAAATGAAATCCTATTGGAGACAGAGTTAAGATATAGGAGTCTTTACGAACATTCTCCCGACCTTTTGCGTACAATT
>JAGWFS010000013.1 GCA_028867785.1 Nitrososphaerota archaeon | reverse complement strand
GGTCGGGCCACATGCACTGTTTACGCTTGTGCATGAGTTTGGCTGTCCGTCGCCGATTATACCGGTTGGCTCTGTGCCTTCTCCATCTACACCGCCGGTGCCCTTGAGGGTTGGGTCTCCTGTTAAGATGACATATCCAGTGAAGATACCTGTGTCAACACCTGTCTCAGACAGCTTGTAGAAGATCTGGTGGCCTCTTGTGGAGACTACTACCTGGTCCTCGTCGGTCTGTCCGATGGTATCAATCAGGTTTGGATCAAAGTTGTGATCCGGTGCTACGACAGTCATGTAGACACGATCAGTCCAGGTGTATACCTTCTGGTCGAGTTCAACTGTTGCTCCAAAGTTGGAGGTGTAAATTGTCAGCTCAATGTCTTGGCTGTTTGCACCTACTGTCTTGGAACCTGCTGGACCCCAGTCAGTATATTCTAGGTTGATCTGTTCGCCTCTCTCAAGCAGAGTCTTGTCAAGTTCTTTTGGAATCTTGATTACTGCCTGGAAGATGCCTGTGTCCTTGCCAGTCTCTACAAATGTTGATGGCTTGGCATCAAACGCTTCAAAGACACCTGGATGTCCGTTGGTATCTGTAAGCGGACCCATTGTGCCCTTATATGCGTGCGAATCCCACTCGACTAGGTCAAGTGGTAAAGTCTCAGCAGTTTGTGAGTCTAGGTTAAAGTCTGGCTCTACAAGTGTTAGGATCATGTCTGAGCCTATGATGTAGACAGACTTGTCTGATTGTAGTACACCGTTTCGTAAGTCAAATGTTGCAGAGTCTGTGACAGTTTGTGGTTGACCTGATGCGTCACTTGTATCATAGTATGTTACAGTGAGTACATCTCCCTGTCTTACACAGTAGCCATTGTTACCAGATGTAAGTGATGCACCAGTTACCTTGGCGCCTGCTGTGTTGACGTTTTGACCGCTAGCGATCTGGTCGAACCTTGTGGTTATGTCTGGCTTGAATCCCGGAGTGCCAGTGCTGATTTGCGAGTCCCAGTTGTTGACTGATGGACAGTCGGAACCTTGTGGACCGTCGGTCAGCTCGATTGGCAGGTCTGCTTGGAAGATTCCAGCGCCCGGTGAGATTTCAGCCATTGGACCCAAGTCTGGAACTGCAGCCCACAATGTAGAATTGACAGGTGGCAAAGCTGCCCCTCCCAAGTCAAGAATGTGACCATTGTGTCTGCTTGGACCGCCAGCTGTTGCCAAGAGTACTGATTGACCTTGTCTTGAGATCTGGAATGCAACTGGACCGTTGTTGACAGTCGAGTTTGAATACCATACACCAACGTTGATAAAGTTGGTACCGCTTGCAGCGGTAGTATAGTCTGGGTCGTTGACTCTAGCATGTACGATTACGTTACCTGCTGGCAGTGCAAATACTGTACCGCCCTTAGTTGGTTCGATTCCACTACCGCTCAAGTCCCTGTGAAGTGGGAATACGCCGTTAATGCTAGATGCTGTTGTTGCGGCAGCTGGATTAAAGCTGGCAACGCCATCAGTTTGGCCTACTGTACCAAATGGTACCGGGTAGACTGCTTTGTCTAGCTTAACGGAGCCGGTGTTTCCTCTAATACCAGCGTTGTCTGATATCTCGATCAGCCTGCCAGACTCGTCACGGAAGTCAACATAGTTGACCTTGATGTTCAGACCGTTTGTGACTGCCGGGGTTGAAGTGCCCTGGCAGACATGGTCTGGAACCTCGAAGGTGCCTGTGAAGATTCCCGAGCCTGCAGCAGTCTCAACTAGTGAGAATCCTGAGGCTGAAAGACTGGTGGCAAAGCCGCCCGGTGTTCCAGTGTTCGAGAAGACAGCCTGGTTGCTTGTATTGTTAAAGCAGGCTATAGTGTTTGATACTCCTGGAATTTGTTCATTGGACCACCTGATATCCTGCTGGCCGAACTGGACATCTAACAGTCTGCCGATTGATCTACCGTCAGAGTAGAAGCCAAGTCCTGCCTTGCCGACCGTGTCGGTTGCAGTGTCAATCGTACCAGCGGTGACTAGACCACCAGAGTTTGGTGGTGCGACCGAAGAGTAGATGACTACCAGATCGTTGTTGGTATTGAGGTCTTGATCGTTAACTGTAATTGTCACAGTGTCTCCTACCTTGTATGTCTTTTGATCAAATGATACGGTTCCAGAGTGGGTCGGGATATCCTGTTGTGCGGATATCTGTGTGTTGACACCATCAGCACCTAGATCTAGATAGGTTATCTGCGGTGCTCTTGCCTCAGACTGGAGCATATCTTGGATTGCTGCAAAGAACACATCGTGGTTGATTGGTCTCAATGTAGAGTAAGTTGCCGGATCAAGCAGGTTTACTTGGTTGAGCATTACAAACTGGTTTGTGCCAGTGAATACTCCGGTGTTGTCACCGGTCTCTTCAAGCTCCCACCTGTAAACTGCGTTGTTGATTCTCTGACTGTTGTCAGTTCCGTCACCTACGATACCTATTGAGAAGAAGTCAGTTACCATTGGCAGGTTTGCTGTTGTTGCCGGGCCTGTTGGTACAGTCTTGGCAAGAACAGTCTCTCCTGCAGCGGTTGTGAACTGGTACATGAAGCCAATGTCAGCAGTTGGTGCTGCTGTTGCAGCGGCAAAGATCCTAGACATTACTGCCGTTCCGTTATCCACTATGCCTGGCGTATAGAAGCTGCCATGATTGTCATGCTGTGTGACGCTGTTAACTAGAGCGCCGTTCAACGGCTGTGTACCGTTGAGGTTGACAAAGTCCTCAAGATTGGTATCGTTTACCAATGAAATGAACTTGGCATTTGAATCTATAACACCGGTGTTTGGATTAATGAAAGATGGCAGACTCGTTGTAGGTGATTTGAATGGCGGATTGGTGTCGTACACTAGGAATATTTGCACTCCTGTTGGATCGGCACCGGTAGCGCCGTTGAGGCTTGTAAACGACCTCAAGTCAAAGTTGAGGAAGTTAAAGCCGTGGAACCTTGTTGAGGCTGTACTTGTGCTTCTGGCATCATGTATAGTGTTAAGCAAGGTCGAGAAGGTTGCTCCCGTGTCTGCTACTACAGCACCGTTGTTTAACGCTACATCATTATTGGTAGGACTGGTGCCGTTGACAAACTGGGGCACTACTCTGTTGCTATACTGCTCATCTATTCCGTTGTCCGGGTCTGTTGCATTGCTTGCTGTGCCAAAGCTGAAACTTCCACGTGAGATTGTACCGTTACTATTCTTCGTTCCAGTCAGTTGGACGTGTCCATACAGTGCTGCAGGATCAATTGCGCCTGTCAGACATGTTGGACATCCACTGTTGAGCGAGAATGGGGTTCCAATCTTCATTGTTGGAATTCTCAATCTGTTACCATCATAATCATTTATGTGTTCAGTAATCTTGGAGTTTAGGTTTTGATCCATGTCGGTAAGTGTAACAGGAATTCTCTGACCTGACGCCCAGGTTCCATTTGTTGCAGTCATTGTGACCGTACCAAATGCGAACCCTCCTACGATGCTGCCTGCAATGTCATTATACTTGAAGGTAGCAGACTGGCCTCTGATTGAGGTACCTAGTGTCTGCTCTTCTGCAGGAGAGAGTGTGACGATGTTTGGTTTCTTGCCACCGTCCCAGTTACCAAAGACTCCGGTGTTCACACCACCCTGTTCGATGAAGGTGATCGGCTCAGAGCCTGCAGAGATTGACTCTGTCTTTTGCTCTGCTGGATTACCCCTGATGGTGTTGGCGGTTTCTGGAGAACCAGTACCGTTGAGGATCTGTTTACCGTTGGACTGGAAGTCTACAACCCGTACACCCTGTGCGGATGGACTGAATGTAAACTTGCCGTTGTGGTTGAACATCATCGATGTCAGGTTGCCAATCAGGTTCTGCATTGCTGTAGTACCGTCTGCTTTTGGCTGACCGTTTCTGTCAAATGCCTCATAATACAGTGTATTATTTGTGGCACTTGCACCCCATGTCCAAGAGTCTTCCTCTGTTGGGTCAATGTTTAGCTGTGGATCGTTCATGGTCAAGAACACTGCAGTGTTCTCCGGATAAGCTGTCCTATCCGTTGTAACGCTGATCAGGTTGCTTGGAATTCTATCAAAGGTCAGGTTGACGATCTGGTCGCCGCCTGCTGCTTGATAATCAACTGTTACTGGTGTTGGAATTGCTGAGAAGTCAAATAGCTGGATTACTGGCCATGCTTTTTCTAGATTTGGAGCAGTACCAACTAAGCTGCCTTGGCCCTTCCCTCCCTGTGTGTTAAGAGTTTTGTTCTCTCTTACAACATCATTGAGAAGGCTATTGCCAGCGGCAGTTGTACAAGTTGCTGATGCAGGCAGTGGACCGATGGTAAGTTTACTATGTGAACTTGACGCTAGGCCGACTGAACCTGTAAATTGGTTTGCAACAGTAAATCCTTTGGATTGTGAACCAAAGTCAATACCGTCAATTGTACCAGTAAGACAGAATGCACCAAAGTTTAAGCCTTGGCCTGATACTGGTGCGGTATTGCCTGCAATTTCAGCTTGATTTCTATCAGCGAAATAACCATACCAGTTACCGTCTGTACCCTGTGCCATCCTCAGTCTCTTACCGTTGACGGTTACCACTGGTTCACCATACGTCTGGTCCAATCTGTTTATGTTTGGATCAGCCACGATAACCTGGACTACCTGCGGACCGGCAAAGTAATTGTTGTACTGGGAGTTTTCTGCAGAGACAAACAAGTTCGGATGCGAAGCTACCTGCGCATGTGCTGCTGGCATTGCGTTTGGCAATGCAAGTACGGCACTGCTGGCAAGTAGGATCGTTAATAGTGATAGACTAGTTACTTTACGTAATATGTTGTTGCTCATGTTATTGCAGTTTCCGACGCTTTTTAATTAATAAGAAATGTGATGCATTAATCTAAGTGAAAAAAATCTAATGCTTCATGGCTTGTATTATTCATAACAATTTTGTTTCTTCATTTAGATTAGTGTACTAAAATAAATATGTAATATAATGAAAATATTTCCTCATTTGCTTTGCAATCATACTTACATCAGAGTTATTACATAATATTATATTAATGGTAATAAGGAACAATGTTACGCATCTAATTTATCCAAATGCTCTAAAGGTGAATTTGAGTGAAACTTCAAGGAAATACTGATAGAATTTTAGAATACATAGTGTCAAATCCAGGATGTCATCTACGTCAATTAAAAAAAGATCTAGGACTTTCCATGGGAACGGTCCAGTATCATCTGAATCATCTTGAGAAGGCAGGTAAGATTATTTCTGACAAATTCAATCTGCACAGATGCTACTATGTTTCAGGCCTTTTCAAGGAAAATGAGAGATGCATATTGAGAATTTTAAATCAGCAAACTGCAAGACAGCTTCTCATGTTTATAGTGGAACGAAAGAGCCCTACTCAGACGGATATCGTGAATCACCTGGGAATAACCGCGGCGTCTGTTAATTGGCATGTCAAACGGCTTGTTGAACTTGGCATCATCTCCGAGTCAAGAGAAGGAAAATATAGAAGATATCAACTTGTTGTAGAACCCAGACACATAATCGTCATTTTAAAGAACTATCGTACAAATCTCTGGAATACCTGGAGTGATAGGTTGGCAGAGATGTTCCTCTCCTTATCTCGCCCAGAGACTTGAAACGCCCTCAATTTTGCTAAACATAGTATATAAGTGAAATCTTGGTTAAGGACATGTTGACTTTACCGCCGTTTATTTTTGGTCCCGGTGCCTCTGAGATATTCAGTATTTCTCAGATTGCCATCATCATAATTTCGCTGGTTTTGTTGGTACTGTCCATAACGGCTTATCAAAATACGAATCTCAGAAAAGTTTTGCTGGCAGCAGTCATATTTGCATTATTTGCAATCCAGCACATCATCAATTTTTTGGATGCAGTGGTGACAGATATCATGCCCGATGATGCCAGATTTGCCCTCTTTTCATCCATTACTCTGGCCATACTGGTATTGTTCTTCTTTGCAATAGTAAAGAAATAGGAAGAAGCGGCAATAACTATGTACAACCTAAGTCCGCCTCTTCCTATTGTTATTGTAATATTATGTTTTGAATATTAGATTTGAGGGACAGTGGTCAAAGTGAAAAAATAATTCTGGATAGAATTTTTATTTTCCATTTAGTCAGGTGTACCACAAGAATACTGATGCCTGCAACAGAATTATTTCAGATAGGCATGGATTATTCTCAGGCTGTCTATGCATCCATCTACGTTAAGATAGGTTATCGCAAGCCTTGATTGTATCTTGAGCAGATCGGTCTTGGATTCTTTGATTTGGGATATGTATAGCAGGTGTATCTTGAGTGTAGGCAGATAGGTAATTTTGAATATGCTTGATAGTGTTGATATTCCTTTTATTTGTGACGGGTTTTCCTTAAACAATCTCGTCATGAGAGGGGATAATTTTTCTGTAGATTCTTTTAGCATGACCAGTTCTTTTTTTATCTGCTCGGTGGTACATCCTGTTCTTTCATATTCATGTAGTTTATCATAAGAGTCAAAGATTTTGTTAATGTCGTGCAGTACCTGTTCAACTAGTGCTTTTGCCAAAATCTATAACACAGTAATCCAATTACTATACAAATCTTTATTTCTTATTTATAAAACAAAATCCAGGCATAATAATCCGGATTTTACGCTTGTCACAAACATTAATAACCAAAGGAATTGGTCTGGCCGCGATATTACAGATGCAAGCCAGCTGGTTAAGATTACATGCCGGCTTTCCTGATTGCCAAGCCCAAGATAATAGATAGGCATGTGTTTGATTTAGGCAATCAAGATATGTTTTAGATTACAACCAGTTCTTTTGTAAACTTGTGCATCGCATCAGGTTTTCTTCCAACAATTACCGAGTCTTCAATTCGCACTCCAAATTTCTTTGGAAGATATATTCCAGGCTCCACTGTTATTGCCATGTTTTTTGATAGCATTGCTTGGCTTGACGGGCCAAGGTTTGGAAGCTCGTGCACCTCAAGGCCTATGCCATGACCTGTAGAATGGATGAAATATTTCCCGTATCCCCTTTTTGCAATTATTTTTCTGCATGCATCATCAACTGACTTGCAGGAAACGCCAGGCCTTACTGCCCTAAGTCCTGCCTCCTGCGATTCTTTTACGATACCATAGACTTTTTTTGCCTCAGGCGATATAGCACCAAGACCAAATGTCCTTGTCGCATCAGAGACATACCCCTTGTGGCGCAGCGTAAGGTCTACCACAATCATGTCGCCGTTTTCAAATCTGCGCCCTGTTACCTGCGCGTGGGGAAGAGCACTGTTTGGTCCCCCTGCTATTATGAGAGGCTGGAGTGTTGACTTGTACCCCGTGGCAAAGGCGCCCCTTTCCATTGCATAAGACATTAGAATGGTCTGCAGTTCCATCTCAGACATGCCTGCCTTTATCTCGTCCACGCACAGCTCATACATCTCGTCCAAGATAGACGAGCATTTTTTCAGTATGGCAATCTCATCACGGTCCTTTACCTGCCGTGCTTGGTAGAAAGGCTCTGTAGTTGACCTTACCCTAGGCAGGCTCTTTTTGAGCGACTGCACCATATCATAGTTGTTCGTGTCTGTGCAGATTTTTCTTCCCTTGATTGCTCCAACTAGTGTAGATATAGAGCCCTTGCCGCGCTCTGACTTGATTACCTTGCAGTTTACCGATTCTTCCTTGGCCCGGCCCACCTCTAGCTCTGGTGCAATTATGGTAGCACCACTCTTGTCAAGTATTCCTATTGCCTCACCCCAAAAGCCTGTCATGTAAAACAGGTTTTCAGGCTCAAAGGCAACAAGTGTATCACATTCTAGTTTATTACAAAATTTCAAGAGATTTTTTCTGCGGCTCTGCATCAGTCTCAAACTTGGCCTTGTCTCCATTTATTTCTGCTGGAAGGTTTAGATAATGGAAATAGAATTTTTCTCTTGTGGAAGAAAAAAAGAAAGTTGTAGCTCTATTGTCAGGAGGACTAGATAGCAGACTTGCAGTGAAGATGATGCAAAACCAGGGATTTGATGTTACTGCTGTTGCAATCAAGACTCCGTTTTGTGATTTTGACTGTGGTAGAGGATGCGGTTTTGAGATACGCGAGACTGCAGACATGCTGGATGTTGATCTAAAGACTGTATATCTTGGAGATGAGTACATCAAGATGCTGAAAAATCCAAAATATGGATTTGGTTCCGGCATGAATCCATGCATCGATTGCCGTTCAATGATGTTCAAGGCGGGGAAAAAAGTCATGGAAGACATTGGTGCAGAGTTTATCATTTCAGGCGAGGTGTTGGGACAGAGACCAATGTCGCAACACGGACCTGCGCTTCGCACTATCGAAAAAGAATCCGGTCTTGAGGGAAAGATTGTCAGGCCGCTTTCTGGTGCACTGCTTCCAAAAACAGAACCAGAAGAAAACGGAATCATCAAGCGGGAAAACCTCGGGATGATTCGCGGACGATCAAGGAAGGAACAGCTGAAAATGGCAGAACAGTTTGGTTTTGTAGATCCTCCAAATGCCGGAGGCGGCTGTCTGCTTACAGATCCACGATTTGCAGTCAGAGCCAAGGATCTCTTCAAGCATACAGAGACTCCTACAACAAACGATATTGATCTGCTAAAGATTGGAAGACATTTCAGATTTGATGCAAAGACAAAGCTGGTTGTCGGAAGAAACAAGGATGAGAACGAGATGCTAAAGGCACTTGCCCTCCCTGGCGATGTATTGCTTGAAACAAAAGATCACGTCGGTCCTGTCTCTCTTTTGCGGGGAGACGATTCAGAGCCAATCTTGAAGATATCCTCAGACATTACGTTTCGATATTCTGATGCGCCAAAAGATATGCCGGGCATCATGATCACGCAAAAAAATGATGCAGGGTCAGAAATTTCTGCAGCAAACATTGACGAGTCAGAGTATCTCAAATACAGAATTTAGCCAAACAAGCTAGTCTGTGAACTGCAATTGACTACAAAGGCTTTTTGAGGGAGGTATATGCATACCAATCATGCAGACACAAAAGGCCCCGACGTATCTCAAAGCTATCACGCTCAGGGACCATAGCGACATCCATGCCGTAAAAGAGGATATCAAAAAGGGGATGATCCTAGTTCTGCGTGTTACCCCTCTTGCACAAAAAAACGTAGACGAGCTGAGAAAGGCAGTGGAAGAAATTTACAGCATTGCAAAGACAAATGATGCAGACATTGCAAGACTGGGAGAGGAGAGAATCATCGTAACTCCTCCAGGTGTAAAGATCTGGAGGGCGGAATACGACCTAAAGTAATCTTATGCCTTCTTGCACTTGTGGGCAGGTTGTTGCAATTCTGAACATCCTGTGAATAGAGCTTGCAAGGTTTTCGCACTTTCTTCTTTCCCCGTGATTTACAATCACTCTTCGAAGCTTCGGCCTGAGCTTGTGCACGTATGACATTAGCTGGTTATAGTCGCTGTGTCCGCTAAACCCGTCAAGTTTTTCAGTTGAACAATTTATGTTGATTACCTCGATCTTGCCGTCCTTTCCCACAACTGAGACCTGCCTTGAACCATCAAGCACTCTTCTTCCAAGGGTTCCGTTTACCTGATACGATACAAACAGGATCTTGTTTTTCTGCACTGGCGCTATGTTTTTGAAATATTCAAGCACCGGGCCGCCTTCCAGCATGCCGGAAGTTGCAAGTATGATGCAGGGGCCTTCGCGAAGTGGCTCTTCTCTTGCATCGGCATGCTCTATATTTGTAAAATATTCAGAGTCAAACGGATTTTCTTCTGTGCTTAGGATCTTTTCCCGCAGGTCCCGCGCCAAGTATTCCGGATAGGCTTCATGGATTGCAGTTGCCTCTGCGATCATTCCCTCTGTAAACACTGGAGCCTCCATCAGATGTCCTGCCTTCATGTACTGATCAATTACCATCATGAGTTCCTGCGCACGGCCGACTGCCGGAATTGGGATGAGCACCTTGCCGCCGTTTCTCAGCGTCTCGTTTACCGACTTGATAAATGCAGACTCTACTTCTTCCCTTGTTGCCTGTATGTCCTCTTTTGCGCCATATGTGCTCTCAATTAGGAGAGTCTCAACCCTTGGGAAGTTCCATGATGCGCTTTCAAAGAGCATGGATTTGCCATACTTTAGGTCTCCGGTGTAGACAAAATTGTGGTTGCCGTTACCTATGTGAAAGTGGCATGATGCAGAGCCCAGGATGTGTCCTGCGTTTGAAAAGACCAGCTTGATGTCAGGCGATATGTCCGTGACAGTGCCATATGCAAGTGAGATTGTCTGCTTCATTACCTGCTTGACATCCCTTTCAGAGTATAGCGGGATCTTGCCCTGTGCAGCAGCCACCTTGATTGCGTCAAGCTGAATCAGGTTCATCATGGGCAGAGTGGGCTCGGTACAATATACTGGGCCCTTGTAGCCATATTTGAAAAGAACGGGCAGGAATCCCGTGTGGTCAAGGTGTGCATGGCTGATTACTACGGCATCAAGCTCGTCAAGTGTAATGTTTGCCCAGTCAAGTCTCGGTAATGCTTCCAGCGGGCTCCGGGCACCTGGGTTTACGCCACAGTCAATTAGGACCTTACTCTCATGGGTTGTCAGCAGCATGCAGGACCTGCCTACCTGGCTGAACCCTCCAAGCGTGATAAGCGAGACTTCGGCATCCTCTGAAAGTTTTGGCCGAAATATCTGCTCTCCCACCTGCTGCAGGTGTTTGCTTCTTTCAGTGGATGATATCTTGAGGTTATAGTTTATCGTCTGTATTGTCTGGGACTGGATTGTTGTCGCCTTTCTTATTCTGACACGCCAGCCTGTCTTTGAGACAAGGTCTGTCATGTTGAAAGGTTCGTTGTTGTTCAAAAGCCAAGGGTGCCTTACTTCTACTGTAAGCTCGCCTGTTGCAGTGTCAAAGAAGGTGCCGCGCAAGTCGGCGTCCTTTGGAAGCATCTGGACAAGAATCTCCCTTGCCTCTTCCTCAGTTTTTCTGATTGATTTCTCTGTCCTTACAACAATTCTCTTTTTTATCACATTGACCATGTTGGAGATGACATCGTTGTGTTCCATAAGGTAGCGAGGGTTTCTTGTATAGATTGCAATCCTTGGGCCCTCGTATTCTATTTTGGTTACCTCGGCGTCCTTTGGAATACTTTGTAGTATGGTGCCCATGATATTGGGTAATGGCGACATTTCTCTTTGCTGCTGTTTTCTTTGCATTAAATCACTAAAGTGTAATGATGGCTTTCTTCTGTTCTTTTGTTAAGAGTCGATATCCCTGCTTGTCAATTATTGCAACATTTATTCCGTCACCTGTTCCGATGTTTCTTGTTATAGCAGCCTTGACAGCTCGCAATGCAATTATCTTGCCGTCTTCTACTGCAAGCCCGTCGCGATATTCGCTTTCAAGCAAGCCGTATGCAACCGGAGATCCGCTTCCTGTTGTGACATAATTTTTCTTGTCAAGGGAGCCAAACATGTCAATATTGTACAGTGCCGGACCCTGTTTGTCATATCCTCCTACAAGAATATCAGCTATGAACGGATAGTATCTATTCTGGAAGAATATTAGCGATGCAAGTCTTGCAATTGACTTGATTGGAAGATACTCTCCCTTCTCTATTCTGTGAATGTTAGAGTGGTATCTTAGCATGT
The DNA here is from genome assembly GCA_028867785.1 of Nitrososphaerota archaeon. GTDB lineage: Archaea > Thermoproteota > Nitrososphaeria > Nitrososphaerales > Nitrosopumilaceae > Nitrosotalea. The sequence goes on along the minus strand of JAGWFS010000013.1, from coordinate 45,826 downwards.
CAGTGACATTTTGAGCGTCTGCCACTCCACCGGCTATGGTCATGCCTGCATGATTGTCTATTTTTTGGATCTTCATCGTATTGTTGTTTGCTATGAAATAGCCTGCGCTTGCTCTCATATCCGCGCACAGCACTACTCCGTCTGTGCAGGCTATTCCTACCGTAGTTGTTCCATGAAATGTGTGTTGTTCAACATAGTCTGACAAATAGCATTCTCCTAACTAGAGATGGTTTGCATAGGATTTCACCTGTTTAAATAACTTTGGATCGGGACTGATATTGATAAATAACGAGGTTTGAAGAAAAATCCATGCCATCCCATGTCATGGAGCTGCCAAGGCAGATAGTTGTAGGCGAGAAAAACATAGGCGGTATAGGAAAATTTCTGCTAGACATTGCCGATCCGGGCAAGGTATCTCTTGTTTCAGGAGACCATGTAAGAAAGATAACGTATGACAGGGTATCCAAATCTCTTGCAAAATCAAAAATAAAAAATATCTGGCATCTTTGCACAACCAACGATGTCAGGTCTACGCAAAAGACCCTGACTGAGATAAAAAAGGACAAAAGCGATCTTATCGTGGGAATTGGTGGAGGCAGGTCTGTTGATATTGCAAAGATGATTGCCTTTAAATTAAAAAAGCCGTTTGTCAGCATTCCAACGTCTGCGTCACATGATGGAATTGCAAGCCCGTTTGTTTCCCTGCGCGGTGACAGGCCATATTCACTTGTTGCTACTGCACCGCTTGGGGTCTTTGTAGATATCGAGATACTAAAAAAGGCGCCGCACAGGCTTATTGCAAGCGGCTGCGGGGATCTGATGGCCAAGGTAACGGCAGTTCGCGACTGGGAGCTTGCAAGGGACAAGGTTGGCGAATACTTTGGCACCTATGCTGCAAATCTTGCCTCGATGAGCGCCAAGATAGTAATTGATAACTCGAAGAACTTTAAGAAAAAACCAGATGTCAGAATGATTGTGGAAGCCCTGATAAGCTCTGGCGTTGCCTCTTGCATTGCAGGCTCTAGCAGGCCATGCTCTGGTGCGGAGCACTTGTTTTCGCATGCAGTGGACTATTTGCAGCCAGGAGTTGGACTACATGGAGAAAAATGCGGCATCGGGGCAATACTCATTGCCAAGCTTCAGGGCCAGGACTGGAAGAAGATAATCCAGATGTTGAAAAATGTTGGAGCCCCCACTACGGCAAGGGAGATTGGGCTATCATCTCAGATATTGGCAAAGGCGCTTTCCATTGCCCAGTCATTGAGACCGGAAAGATACACTATACTGAGCGAGATGAAAATGACTGAGGAAAAAGCTATATCTCTTGCAAAAAGTACAGGTGTTCTCTAGGCTGCCTTGGGTTCTGCTGGTTTTGCCTCAGTTTTTTGCTCTGCTGGCTTTTCCTGCGGCTTTGCCTTGGTGTAGGATTCTACAAAGTTTATCTTTTCAAATTTTGTTGCAAACTTGAATACTTCATTTGCTATTGCTCTCTTTACTACTTGAAGGCCTTCCATCATCATGGCCTCGTCTGGTATGTTGATGTCAAGCTGTGTTCCCTTGATCTCAAATTTCAGTTTGGATTCATCAAGCGGGAATCTCCTTTTGAGCAATCCCATTATCTTGTCCTGATCAGTGTCAAGTGACTTTAGTATATTGACGTCATAGAGTATGGTTTTACCTGCAAATCTGTGATTGAAATCAACTTGGACTCTACCTGAGCCTATGAATCTGATAATTCCAGTCCTGTCATCAAGTTCGATTGTATCTCCGACAGAAACTTTGTCCGCGTCATCGCCTAATTTTCTTAACGGTATCATTCGTACCTTGGTTGGATCTCTTGTGCCAAATCCCTTCTCTGGCGGTACCTCTACTGTCAGCTTGTCACCTGAATTTGCTGCAAGCAGCGCATCGTCTAGCCCCTTGAGCACCCAAGACTCTCCTACTGAGACAAGTCTTGGTTGATACTTTACATTTGCATCAAAGATGGAGCCTGATTTTGCGTCAGCTTCTCTGGTAGTTTCAAAAACCTGGCTTGTGTCTTTTACTTTGGCAGTATAATCTACCAGAATTAAGGTACCTTTTTGGAAAGCCAACGTCATCGATCCTTTTTGTTCCTTATATTAAGTTAACACGAAAATCAGAGTGCTTTTAATTTTTCTTCAGCTACTTTGAGTGCTTCGGGATTTGTCTTGTATCCCATCATGTCAAGAGTTGAATGAATTGCAGAGATGGTTCTCATCACATGATACTTGTTGACCTCTCCCATGCAGCCGACTCGGAATACCTTTCCTTTCAGTTCTCCAAATCCTCCTGCAACCAAGACTCGGAACTTTTCTGACAGTGTTCCCCTGAAAGTTTTGTCGTCCAGTCCTTGCAGATAGTTTAGTGCAATGACAACTGTTGATCGTGCATCCTCTTTTGCAAACGGCGAGAGGCCGAGTGAGCTAAGGCCGCTGTAAAATGCATCAGAGCAGACCCTGTGTCTGTGAACTCGCTTGTCCATTCCCTCTTCCAGTATCATGTCAAGTGCCTCCTTGTATGCATAAAGCAGGGGTATTGCAGGAGTAAATGGAGTTTCCTTGTTTTCGTCAAAATACTTGAAGTATCTTTTCATGTTAAAGTAAAATGTCGGAGGCTCGTTTGCAATCATGTGTTTTTTTGCCTTGGGGCTTACTGCAACAGGTGAGATTCCAGGTGGAGCGGCAAGGGCCTTTTGTGCGCCCGTAACGCACACGTCTATTCCCCACTTGTCCATGTGTAGCTCTTCACCGCCAACTATCGATACTCCGTCTACCACAAAGAACGAGTCGTTTCTTGCAGTCAGGCTTGAAACCTTGTCCAGATATTTTACCATTGTACCTGTCGAGGTCTCGTTCCACACCACATAGAATGCCTTTACATCCTTGTTATTGTCAAATGCCTCTTTTACTTGGTCAAAGCTTGCATTTTGCCCAAATGGCGTCTGCAGTTTGATAACGCTTGCGCCTGCCCATTCCAGCATGGTTGCAAGTCTGCTGCTAAATTCTCCATTGACAGGAATGATTACCTTGTCGCCTTTTTTTATCATGTTTACAACAGAGGCCTCGACCGCACCTGTGCCTGAAGCGCTTAGTGCTACGACATCGCCTGTTGTATCAAAAACTTTCTGGGTTTTTTCAACAACGTCTGCATATAGTTTTACAAAATCTTTACTCCTGTGATTTATCATATGAGTAAACATTGCACGTGTTACTCTTTCCGGCACGTTTGTTGGTCCGGGCAACATTACTAGATATTCCAAATAAATTCTCCATTCCCTAAAATCAAATACCATTATTTATAATTACAGAATTTTAGACAGCCTTTCCTTTGCGTCTATTTTCAGCAGGACATTCTTGGTTCCCGGGGGAACAAGGCCTGACCAGTCTTTGTCTGAGGCAATCATTTCACGTATGTTTGTGCCAGAGATTGCTTCCCTTTGTAACAGGGGGGCAGGAATCACCTTTATTCCTCTTTTTTGGTAGAGGGAGATGGTAAAGTCGTCATTTGAAAATACTACATCATACTTTGGTACGATCGAGTCAACGTGATATGTCCATTTATCGTGGTCTCCGGTATCAGGCACATAATAGATCTCAATTCTGCCTGTGACACTAGAATCAAGCGAGGAGAGAATCATTTCCTTTCTTTCGTCTGCGCTAAACGGGTTTCTTTTTTCGTTGTTCCTGTTTGAGCTGCCAATTCCTATCCAGAGTTTTTCCACCTGGGACAGGGCAAATCTGACTGCCGAGAGGTGTCCAATGTGAAATGGCTGGAACCTACCAATCAGGAGACCGTTCATTGCCGAGATCTCTCTTGCTTATTTAAAAAACCATGCTATGAAAAAAATTTGAAATTGTACATTCTGTGAGGAGACCTCAAATTTATTCTGCTTCATCAGTTAGCTAATCTTCTTGTTTCTTTTCTTCTTCAAGATTAGATGTATTCGTATTATGCTCATGTGATAAAGCTCTCTTCTTTCTTGTCAGATAGCCATATGCAAATGCAGTAGCAATTATTGCCCCAGCCAGGGAAGGACCTGTCCATGCTGGCAGTATATCCACGTTGGCTATGGTTTCATAAGAGAAGAGCGCAGCTATTGATAACGCCAGTGCGCTTAGCATGTATGACAGGTACCTGAAGCCTTTTGTGGTGAAAATTTTCGAAAACACTGACCTGAGAACAAAGCTATCAAGTGTGTCCATAGGAAGCATTCCCAGAGCAAAGCACCCGGCAAATACCAATGCTATCTGAATGCCCAGTGTTGCAGAAGCTACTGCAGAGATTGTTATTGCAGAGATTTGTGTTGCAGTATCAAATCCCAGACCGAAGACAATACCGGTTATCAGTGAAGAACCAAACGGTCCGAGCATTCCAGTCCTACCGAGAATCTTGGTTGCAAGAATAGCTGCGCCGGTTTTGCCCCATTTTTTCATTGAATATATGTTAGTGGCTCCAATTGTACCTATACCGACAGCACCTATGATTCCCCCCCAGAACTGGAATGAATTAGCATTAGTAAGACTGCCTATGACGCATATTATGAGAATCATTTCGCCTAGAACAGATATCATGTGTCCAGAGCTAAACCCGGTACCTACCAGCCTTGATCTTTTACTGGCGTTATGCAGTCTTACAAGATTATCTATTGCTGTTATATGATCAACCTCCCAGGCGTGTCTCATTCCAAGTATTATCAGGGTGGGTACGGATGCCAAAACAAAAATCCACGGATCCGTAGCTGTCATCTCAGGTTACCTCCAAGATCAGATATTTAAAATCGATGATTTTTCAGCAAAGGTCTTTGTTGCAACAGCAAAGCAAGAAATGATTTGGCGTCAAGGCATCATTAATTAAATTCATGGGCTGCAACAAACTCTGCATGGAACCAGTAAGGATAGACGGCGCTTTTGGCGAGGGCGGCGGCCAGGTAATTCGAAGTGCAGTTACGCTTTCCGCAGTAACCGGAAAACCAATTGAGATAGAAAACATTCGCAAGAATCGCAAGGTTCCAGGTCTTAGACCGCAGCACATGCTGGGAATAAAAATCCTGGCAAAAATCTGTCAGGCCAGAGTAGAGGGCCTGCATGTAAATTCAACCAGTCTAAAGTTTACCCCATCTGAGGGAATGGACATGGAACTTGAAGAAGACGTAGGTACTGCTGGAAGCATTCCCCTGATTTTGCAGGTTTTGATTCCATCGGTTGCACTTTTAAGAAAGAAATTGAAAATCTCCATTACAGGTGGTACTGACGTACCGTGGAGTCCTACTGCAGATTATACAAAAATTGTATTGGGTAAGGCATTCTCCACCATTGGAATCGACTTTGCACTTGACATCAAAAAGCGCGGATATTATCCAAAAGGCGGAGGGTTGGCAGAAGCTGAGATTCTGCCATGCAGGAATATCAGACCCGTCTCATTTCTTGCGCGCACAACAAGATCTGCAAAGATATTCGGTTCTTATTGCAATATGCCAAGGGATGTGGTAGAACAAGAGGTCAGCAATGCAATAAAAGCTCTTGAGGAATACGGTTTCAAAACAGAACATACAATCAGGGAAGAAACTGCATTGAACAGTGGCTGTTCGATTCTGATATTTTCACATGATGATGCATCTGTGACCGGCTCTGACATTATTTATCAAAAAAACATGTCAGGGATGGGAAGATTAGTGGCAGGAAAATTTTTGGAATCAAATCTGGGGGTGGATCTTTCTCTTTCAGACATGCTAGCTGTTCCGCTCTCGTTGATTCCTGAAACCTCTGTCTTTCGAGTAAACCAGATTACAAAACATTTGGAGACAGGTCTTTTTGTTGCATCAAAGATGACTGATTGTAAATACGGCATAGGCAAGCTCGACAACGGTTTTGAAGTAAGAATAGCTGGAAGCTCAGACTCCGGAATGCAATAATGCAGCCATCAGGAGTATTGCTATTGATACAATGACTGTTATCCTTCCTAGTGCAATGATTTTTGAGCGAATTTTCTGCACAAGTTCTTCTGAGATTTGTTTTGACTCGATTCGATTTTCTATTTCAGTCCGAATTAACCTGACATGTATTGCAAATGTTATCAGCAAAATTATTACAAGAATGACTTTGACCACAAGAATCTGCCCGTAGGTTGTTGAAAGTATAAGCGAAGGCCTGCTCAGCAGGTTGCTAGAGTTGTATATTCCGGTAACAATGAGTATTATCAGTGAGGGAATAGCAATCGTGTTGAATTTTCTGCCCACGCGAATCATTATTGACAGCCGTCCCTCTACAGAATCTGACATTGTTTTGAGAAGGGGGGCAAGGACTATTCCTATGAATATTGATCCCCCGACCCATATTGAGGCGGCAACCAGATGCGCCCACATCATCAACGCATCAGAGATTGGCATGTCCCTATACCACCGTCAACTCATAATATCTATTCTGATGATTAGACAGAAGTTTATCTAAGAAGGTTTTTTAAATCAATAAAACCCGTTAGCTCTTAGATTGGTTAACAAAGGAAAGGCGGTACTGATTGCAGCTTTTGTTGGTTTGGGCGGTCTTATGCTTTTCTTCTATCTATATGCAAATTCATATCAACCGCAACTACAGCAAGTAACTATCGATCTTCAAACTGTAAAAGTTTTAGATGTAGACAAGATCAACAATCGTGCAGATATTGAAATCGACTATATTCTTAACAATCCGACAACTGTTACATCTACCATTTCAACAATTAATTACGAACTATATGCAAACGGACAGGATATTGGTCAAGGACACTACAGCGTAGAAGACATACCTATGGCCGGAAGACCGGCCCTGTTTCCAGCTAGCAACATGACAGTGACAGACAAGTTTAATCTTGTAGATTCGCCCAACATATCCAACATCTACAACTCTATACTGAAAGGAGATCCAATCAAGTATGAGGCAAAAGGCCAGGTTACAATAGAGTCAACTCTTACCCTAGTCACCAAGGACTTTGACGCGACCCTCGGCTAGCCAATACCCCAGCTTGCTTTCTTTTTAGGAATAATCTTTACAAATGGAGCTTCGCCTTCCTTCCACGGCATTGCCCTTACCCATGCATAGTTTTTGTAGAATATGTCGTATAGCCGTTTGAACTCGTTTCCCCTTTCAATGAAGGTTGCAGAGCCTTGTACTACAACCCCCTTGTGTTTTCCGGGATTGTAAATATCAACAGATATTGCAATTTTCTTGTTCTTTTTCAAATTTGAATACTTTTTTGTGTCATAATCGGTTGCAAAATAAAAGCAGCCGTCCTCAAAGTAGTATGTTACAGGAGCTATATGGGGGACATTGCCTGAGCTCGTTGCAACCCTGCAACCTTCATTTTCTTTTAGAAATTTCATCTCTTTTGGTGTGAATTTTGTCATGTAATGCATTATACATATCAAAATAAAAAGAATGATGTCTCAAGCCATGGCATATTACTACCAGGTTTGACATTTTTTGTTTTATCTTGATTTGGACCATTTTTTCATCCACTGTAGCAAGCTTATCATGGATTCTACAAGTTCCTGTCCCAGACAATCTCAAAGGACCTGTGAGAATCCGCAATCACGTAATTCACTTTAGGATTACAAGAGTTAGTCTTTCCAGATTTTTTATCTGTATGAGAAATGATTCCAGTTGCATTACAGTTTTTATAAGAGCAAATTTGCCACACGAATAACATGAAGGTTCTAGTCCTAGTTTTGGCATTGATGACAGCTGTTGTCCTAGGACAAAATCAAATCAAAGCGTTTGGAGAAACATTCAATCTCATACCTCCTGAAGACACGATGAAAGTAAATGGGACAGATTTTACAATCCCATACAGCACTACAGGTGGGAAAATCACCTCGATTCAAGTTGATACCGATGCCAAAACAATAGTTGCTCAGATACAATCGTCTACTAATGGCAGCATGACGATAATCTTGCCGCGAGTGTTTATTGACGCCTATCAGGGTAATGCTGAATCTCATTTTGTGGTCTTCAAAAACAGTCATGGAGTTCATTATACTGAGCTTGAAAATACGGAAAACAGAACCCTGACTATTCCCTTTAATCCTGGAGATAGTACAATCGAGATCAAAGGCACACACATGGTTCCAGAGTTTGGAGCCGTGGTTTCCATCATACTAACAATTTCAGTAATTGCCATGATTGTAGTATACAATGGTCGTAAGTCATGAATAGGAAAATTCCAATTGCCATCAGTGTGGTGATTGTGGCAGTAATAACAACAATCTTCTATCTAGAAGAAGACGAGCACGAGCCCATTCAAGTCAACAACTCTACATTTGACAGCATGCCGCCAGCCAATCAAACAACTTCGTCCATTACTGTTACCACAGACAAATCCTCCTACAGCATGGGCGACGCAATTGTGATCTCAGGCAAAGTCAAACCTTCAATCGCTGGTACCCAAGTAACAATCTTGATCCTTGATCCAAACAATTTGCTTTTGCAAGCTGAACGAATTTCTGTATCCACAGACGGCATATTTCAGACTACGATCATGACTACGCCAGCCAGCTGGAAGCTTGACGGAACTTATTCCATATCAGTGCAATACGGCTCGTCTGACGTCAAAGCACAAAAAGCATTCTATTTTTCAGGCTAACTATGAGACAGGACACTGGTTTTTGCTTTATAAAATAACAAAATTGAAAGAAAGCCGATAACAAGCGCTGGTGTTGCAAATGGAAATTCACCCACGGCCGATGATTTGGACGTATTACATGAAACATTTTCAACTGGAGTCCCTAAGAAATCCCCATCACTGGTAAATGTCCCGCCACACATGTTTTTAATTGTGCCAGAATTAGTGATTGTACCAGCTACATCGCCGATTACAGTAGCATAATTGGTGATGTTGCCGCCGCTGTTTATGATTGCACTCTGTTCGTCATTATGAATTGTACCAGAGTTGGTTATCATGCCCTTGAAATTGTTTATGAGTTTGCCGCCGTTGGTAATGGTGCCAGTATTTTTGATTGTACCAAAATTGTTTATGGAGCCGAGATTGTTGATGGTACCGTTAGTGATAATGGTGCCTCCATTGTTATTGGTTATGGTGCCCTCGTTCTGGATTGTACCGCCAACGCATTGTCCAGTGCAGTAATTGGTAATAGAGCCGTTGTTGTTAAGAATGCCAGAGTTTGCAATCGTGATGCTGCCGGATATGTCTATGGTGCCGCGGTTGTTTAAGGAATCTGTAACTTTCAACAAAATGGTGGATAAAAATGAATTGTCTACTGTCAGTAGATCGCCAGAATCTATCCAGAGACTGGATACAGTACACGCCGAGGTGGGATTGTCCCATGTACCGGAAATAGCCTGACATGACGCGTGATCTTTCAAGTCATATGTAACTGCGTTTGCACTATGAACTGAAAACAATAAAGTTGCTGCAACAAGTGCAAACAGAGTGAGGTAAATTTTCATGTGATCTGGGCCCCCTGCTTGGGAGTATTAAATATTGCTTATCACCCTGCCCATGAAGACAGAGTAGATGGACCGGGAGAGGCGGACAAAGACAGACTTTGCAGGCATGGCTGCAACTAACACAGACAGAGAGTTCAAGCAGGGCAGTGACCTATTGGGACGGTTACATAGTCCCTACCCACAAATTTTTTTTGTAAAATAGAATAAACAGAGATTTCAGCAAAGTTCATGCCTAGAAATACAAACAAGTTTGTGCGTAATTGCACTTTAGAACTGTGTAAAAATTCCAGAACTTTTCAGGCACAAATTTAAAATTTGGTTTAAACTTTGGCAGAATTTAATTTCAAATTCGTAAAGGTTTTTCGAACCCAAAGTTCACGCACGAAAAATCATGAACCTTGCATGAACCCCATGAACCTTGGTATGAACCTTTGAAGTTCACAAGGTTCGTGCCTGTAGAACCCTCAAAGTTCATGCCTGAACTTTAGAACTTTTTGTGAACCGAAACCCAAAACATACTGAAGGTCGTTAATTTTTTGGATGGTTCGAATTTTATAAATCTAAAGCTGTCGCGTCATCTCATATAGGATACGTAACGAAATGAAGCCATACAACTTGGGTAAAAAGACTGTATTTTGATCACCCTTTTTTGTATAAAGCGGAACCAAAGTAGGCCAAGATGATACACGGTCCATACGGTTGGTATTTCTAGCATAATTTAACACGAGAAAAAATACTGGGTAGGGGTTTGTAGCCTACCCCGTAGGCTTCTGCCGTTTTATGAAAATAAATTTGGAAAAAGAACTTTGTACTTTCAGTAATTCAACGCATCAAGAATTTGTTTTACCTATCGTAAATCCTCTTACGCAGATCGATGTCATAAAAGACTATTGTATCTTTTTCAATCTTGTAGATGATTCGGTACTCTCCCAATCTATCCTTCCAAAAGCCCTCAAGATTTCCTCTTAACCCAAGCCCCAGATACGGATTCTCAACTAGTTGTAGAATTCTCTGTTTTATGCGTTCTTGCATATCTGAAGGGATCTTTTTAAACTGCTTGAGAAATACGTTTAGAAATACAACACTGTATTTCAACTAAGTACCTTCTCAATCTCGTCACGATTTGCAGCTGTATTGTACCTTCCTTGCCGATATTCTTTCTCACCACGTTTGAGTCTCTCAACAGTCTTCTTGTCCAACTGAACCTCAAGAGTCTCAACTACTTCTTGAAATCTCAGTGAGGCCTCAATGAGGTCTTCGACTAGGTCTTTCGGTAGCTGTACAGCAGTTGTTTTTTTAGTCATTATTTTCTCTCCTATAATCTTACTTGAACCCATCTTATTAAATTGACTTTTTCTATTGGCAGTGAATTAGACAGTATACAATAAAAGAGCTTGAGAATTCTGGTGGCAAATTTTTTACATTTCGCATATGACCATGGTTCTGCAAAAGACTGTCTTTTCAATTTTCTTCATTTCCATCCACTGTGCACCTTTGTATTGATAGTATATCTCCCAATCATTTTTCATCTGTTCCTTGGTTACATGTAAACCTGGAATTGCATAACATGGTATTTTGGCCAGTCAGGATTCAATACTCCACAAAATGCGTTGGCAACATGAAATGTAACTGTAAAAACTAGAAACAAACCAGTAACTGCAAGTATTGCAAGGTGTAGTGTTTTCATCTTACTACTCATTTCAAGACGTTTAGACTAAATGTTCCGGCAGCATCTCTTGATACCATAGAATTTGTTCCATTTTGTTCCATGCCAACAAAGTAAGTACCTTCTGGCGAATACGGTGCGGCCTTTAGAGTCACATTAAAGACAGCAGGGTGTGTGACAGACGAGGTATCGTTATCAGAAGCTTGTGAGATTTCATAGGAGATTCCGCACGGCAACTGGTCCAGATACAGATTCATGTGAGTCACATTCCACGACTCTATCATGGGCCTTACAGAGATCTGAATGCTGGCCGATGATCCTTGGGTCACATTTACTTGCGAGGGTGTTACCGTAGATTCTAACTGTGGCGGCGGAAACGGGACTGCGATAAGGGACTCGGATGATGTTGCAATGGCACTTGCTGGGAAATATGTTTCAAGGTCACCGGGATACAAGGCAGTAAATGTGAGAGGAAATGGCGAGAAACTGCCAGAGGCTTTTTCACGTGCAAGGTATGCGCTTGTCTGGTTTGATAACTTGGATTCATTCCACTGGTTGAACTGGAAGCAACCGTCAGGAAGTGTTTTTGCATAGCCCATCAATATGCCATTTACTGATATTGTCACGTTTGCGTCTGGTATGGGACCTGCAGTGGAGCTGAGGTTTCCTTTGAGCAGGTCTCCGTACATCCCGCAGCAGACAAACCCGTACGCTTTGAGGCTTATTTGAGTAATTCCGGAATCTTTTTCGTCCTTGCTTACAAGTATCATTACCTTGCCATTGTAAACAGCCAGTCCTGCTCCGAGTCCGTGGTGCCATCCAAGATCTCTAGTTGTAGAGTTCATCTTGCACGGTTCGTCTGGTATCAAGATACGAAGAGGTATGTAGAGTCCGTCGCTTGCCTTTGCCTCTGCACTAAATGGAGTGCCACTGCAACCACCCGGAGGTCCCCCAGACCAAGGTCCAGGAAGGAGAGTGAACTCTACACCGTCAAACACTGTCTGCAGCGACGGGTTGTGATACCCTTTCATGGTTGAATTCAAGACAAGAAAATCATATGTCGTGTTTCTTAGCTCGATCGTCCCTGTTGTCCCTGTGCTGCCAGTCTGCTGGCTTGACTTGTCTACATCTGTGCTGACTAGAAGTTTCATCTTCCCATCATAGAATGCCAAGCCTGCCTGAGGGTTTGTATGAGTGCCAAGCATGGATGGTATTGGCAAGTTGCATACTGATGGAGAGTATGCAAACAGATGCAACAATTCATGAGTGTTATCTGAAAACTTGGAATCAGCCCAATAATATTGTCCTAATCCAGATCCTTGCAGTCCACAATGAATAACAGGAAGTCCTCCTCTAAATCCTGTTGGAAATAGAGTAAAGGTTACGCCATGAAACGAGATTTGTGGGGAATTAGCGTATGCGTCTTGTGAATATCTTGGCGTCTCAAAATAATATGTCTGATTGTCCATCGTAATTGTTCCCGTATCGTTTGCCAAGTTTGCCATTGGGTCTACAGTGACTATTTCTCTAGCCCATCCCCTTTCAATCAATTTTTGAGCTGTTTCTGGCTTTACACATGCCGGTGAGCCATCCTCTGCTTTTACGACAAGAACATAACCTGAATTACACTTGACATCCTTTGACTCAATTCCAGATTTGAATTGTTTTAGAGGACTATACAGTTGAAATGGCATTCCAATTGCAGACCAGTTATTTGACGGACCTCCAGCAGCTCCAAGTTCCACATTTTGTGGGTTCTCGCTTACCAGAAGCTTTACCGAGTCATGTGTTACCGTAATACCAGCCTGCGGTCCGGTATGACTGGTTAGCGTGGTAACAATCTGGTCCCTGTGCTGTATTTGCTTCCATGTAGTACCTCTTGTACCGTTTGGAAAATACTCGTGAGTATATGCCTGCATGCCGATGGTAGACCACATGTTGTCTCTTACTGCAAGTGTCTCTGTGGTGTTGTCTGAGAACTTGACTATTACGGGTTGTAATGGATTGAAAGGCATTGGAACTGCAAGGCATTTTCCACAGCCCGGAAACGTAAAGGATACGCCGTGAAATGCTATCGTTGTATCATTTGGTCTGGTCTGATCAGAGGGAGCGCCGGATACGGTCATGAGATAATAAGTCTGGTTTGCAATCTGGGCTGTTCCGTTATTGTTATCCAACCCTTGGTAAGGGCCATAGAAGTGTATCATGCCGTCCTCGTTGACCAGTTCTGTAACGGTCAAGGCCTCGTATGCCTTTTGCCCTTCATATGTTACAAACAGAGAGTATCTGCCTGTCTGGTTTATCATCGGAACATTCCAGCTGTTTTCGCTGACATAATACTCGTTCATGCCCTCCTTTGAGCCGTTTGGCGGCAGGTCATCATCATACCAGACCGTCTGGTTCTGGCCATTAACGATAAAGGCTGTTGGAAAGGCGTTTTCTTCAGGCTGGTTCCCAGTCTGTACAAAAAACTGGATTGGTTCCTCTGTGCCATATTCATGCTTGTTCATGATGATTGCAAGGGATCCGTCTGCGCTGGCAGAATGAGTCATCAATAAAATGACAGCAAGCGTCACCAAAGCTGCAATTCCGGAACCTGTAATTATTGAAAGATGTAAAGTTTTCATCTCAATCCGGTTTTCTCCTAAGAACAAAAAATGAGATTGCGCCAGCCCCCACCCCTACGATTCCACCGATTCCTATTGTTGCTACCAGCGGATTTGATCCGGTGTTTTGAGAGTTTGGTCCTGTACTTTGAAGGTCGTATTGTGAAGATGAGACCTGTATTGAAGACTCGCCATAACGGACATTTGATATGTCCAGGGTGACATTTTGTACAAAATGTTGTCCGCCCACTTCTTGGCCTACTGCAAATGTGATACTGCCGGATGGCAAGGAATGAGATATGGGTTCTACCATAAAATAATAAGGCTCTGACGCGTTTAGCACAAAAGAGTCCTGCGGAATTTTTACGCTAAACGATGATGTAAAAGGGACAATGTCAGACCCATTGACTATTCCAAGGGCTTGAAGTTTTACCGGAAGGGTACTGTCTGCGTCTGCTTGCGGTTCATATACCACACCAAAAGGAATTATCGCCGTCTGAGATCCGCTGGTCAAAAGTTGGCTGTTTACAGGGCTTATTGGAGCTGGCGATGTGAGGACGGTGACGTTATCAGATTGTATTACGGGCAGATAAGCAATAGCGATATTGCTGTCTGCCGAGATTGCCTTGATTGTCATAGGATGCGTATCAAGTGGATTTATCATAAAGGGCTCCATTATGCCAGCAATTATCATGCGTGAGCTGGAACCGTTACTTGTTACGTCAAAGCTATCAGGTATGAACTTGAGGTATCCTCCGCTTGGGACCTGGGCATCAAGTCTGACCATGGTAGGCCTGTCTGAATGAACGGTTATTGGAAACTCTTCATGCCCGACAAAACTTTCACACATGTGTCCTGATGTTTCAGTATCAGTGCAAAACTGCGTACTGGTGTATTCTGGTTGCCCGATATCAACTGAGATTGGACTTGTGGCAGGCTTGATGACAAGGTTGATTGATCCAATTCTCTGGTAATTGAAAGAAATTTCCTTGTTTGAGGTCTCATTTACCATGTTTCCGTTTGCTATTACATTGATAGTATAGTTGCCCGACGCGGTTCCCGAATTTACATAGATTGGAATTTGCGCGTACTGGGTATAATTTTTGTTGATGTAGGAGTAAAGCTGTTGCGGGTTAATCCATGCCTGCACACCTTGTGGCATACCTGCAAGTGAGAGTCCGATGTATTGCATGGTGTAGCTTTTGTTCAGGTTGAAGATTATAGTCAGTTGCGTCGACTGTCCCTGAACGAGTTCTGGTTCCAAACTGTTTCCTATGCCTTGATTTGGAGTATTTTTTCTGGAGATGCCGTGTTAAAATCAAAAAATGTTTGGAACTGTGCCGTGCCGTATCTTGCATCAATCTCATATGTTCCAGATTCAGTAAAGTTCATGCCTGCAATTATCTTGGCAAGATAGGAATTGCTGTCTTGCTGCAATGGTACGTCATCTTTCATGATTGTGTTCTTGTGAGGATCTTTTATCGTAATCAAGACATCAGAGTCCGGGATGTATCCATTTGTGGCTCCCGTAATGGTTATTGCATCCCAGCCATAGTAGGAGTCCCTGTCAGTTCTTGCAGTTATTACACGTGGTACAATGTTGGAATGGATGCTATCGCTTACCCTGATTATTCCGGTGGCCCAGGGGTGTACGAGATCAAAATAATTGTAAGTTCCAGTCCTGTCAAACTTGTATTGAAAGTCTCGGCCTGGCTGTATTAGACCGCTGTCAAATATTGTTCCCGTTTGATTGTCACTTGCTTGTCCGCTTGCAATGTCATGAGGAACCAGGTCCTTATTGACCCAGTCTACAACTGTTCCTCTTGTTACAGTGACATCTTCAGGGACAAAACACAGAGGGCTACATCTTGGAGTGGCCGACCCGCTTGGAATGATTATGTGTACGGTTTGTTCTGTGTTCTGGTTTTGCCCAAATACATTACTGGTGCCTGTGACTAGAAGCAAAATTGCAATTATTGAAAGATACAGGGTTTTCATTTGGTTGGAGTCACCACAAAATCCCTTACCTTGAGAACCTTAGTCTGGTTAATGTCCTCAGTTACCTGAATGTTTCTTGTACTGGTACTGTTATCTTTTGTTGCAAACATTACCTCAGTGCCATTCCAGTATGTGTGACATGACTCGGAGGAAAACCAATCATTATAGAATCCGCTGTACGAGACATTTCCATACTGCTTTATCTTGGAAAGAAACTCGGGGGATCTGTATGCAAGAGCAACTGCTTTTGTTACATTTACGGTCTTGTCAATTTGTTTCATGTGAAGATCTACTCTTTCACCAGAACAGTCAATCATGATCGCATTCTGGATTGGTATCTGCATGCCTGTAAACATGGAGGCTTGTTTTCCATCCACTTCGTAGATGAACTTGATCTGGACGTTTGTAGTGGTATTTGGCCCCGTGGCGTTGTATATGGTCTCTATTTTGTCGCTCTGAATTGGTACGCTTTGATTTGGCCCTAGTGTATACTTTGATATCGCAAGACAGTGGACATTATCAGCAGTTGTCTTGATATTGTCAAAAGAAACAGAAAGCGATGAGACGCATCCGCCGTAGTATGTTATCGGCTCTGTCAGGTAGTTTGTAACTACTGCCTTGACATAGAAGGGGATACCTAGGATAATCGGTTTTGTTGATGATGTCAAATTGTGCAATCCTACCGGAGGCCTTGCAAGGCCAGACACGCCGGTGGTGCTTTTTGCCCATCCCTTCTCAACCAATATCTGAGCAGTGTCAGGTTTTACACATGCAGGAGAATCGTCTTCTGCTTTGATAATCAATTGAAACCCTTGTTTGCATACAACTTTGCTTGCTGGTATGCCAGACTTGAATTGTGTTAGTGGAGATTGCATGTTTGATGCAGAATGGAGATTTTCCACACTAGGAATTGCGCCTCCAAGGAAGGGTGGATTGTAGACTGTTATCTGTATGTCTCCAACAAAATTGTAACCGCCTACATTTTCTCCAATTGCGACAGGATAGGTGCCCAAGCTGCCGTTAACTGCTGTAAAGTTTATTGTGAAAAAGTAAGGAATCAAAGGAGTGAGATCAAATGATGAATCGGGTATAGAGACTGACAACCAAGTAGGAAGTGAAACTATCTTGGTGCCGTTTTGCAATCCAAGTACAGACAGTTTCACAGGAATTGGATTGCCGGTATAGTCTTGCGGACTGTACAATACGCCAAATATTCCCGTACCAGAGTGTCCATTGCCCCCAAATCTTCCAAGAAGATCTATTTTCTGCGGCGAGTTGATTATACTCATATTTTCAGTCTTTGCAACAGGTATGTAGCTTGATGCGTTTGTTCCATCCTCATTTCTAGCAACTATGGTAATGACTGGAGTAAACAGTGCGTTTGGGGCGCCGGGTGTTACTATTCCAGAAGTTATCATCTTTATTTTAGTACCTGATGGGATTGCAACAGTCTGGTTTGGAATGAATCTTAGGAACTTACCAGCAGGAAGATCCGGAACGGTCATGGTGACCTGCTGGTTTTTCCCGTATACGGTTAGTGGGTACACCTCATATGCTACAAACCCTGCACATGAATGTCCAGAACCCTCCGGGAAACACATGTTGGCACGATGAATATCTGGCAATCCAACATCAATCCACGTGGTCGCATTTTCTGATATGAAAAGATGCATGATTCCAATTGGTGTTTGACCAAAGTCTGTTTCATTGCCAGATACGTTCTTTATGGAGCCACTGGCATCGATTAAAAGGTCATAAGAACCTGCTTTTGCAGCGGAATCAACATAGATGTAAATTGTTCCATTTGACTCACTCTGGTTAGCAGGTAAATGTTTAAGAAAATCAGAATCACTTGGATCTATCCAAGATTGAACATGTGATGGAATATTCTCCACTGAGAATTGTGCGTCAATCAAACTGTAATGCGGGTCAACTTCTATCTTGACTGGAATTTGAATAGACTGACCAGCTCTTGCCGCAACATCTATTGAACTTCCTGAATATGGGAGGACTCTGAGCGGAAATTTTATCTCAGATGGAATTTCTTGTTGTTGACTTGATGCCAAAGTACCGTTTGGCACATAGTTTTCATATGTTACAGAGCCAACTTTTGTAGCACATTGCATGACGTAACCCTTAGGATACAGAGACGGCCCGATAGTAGGTGTCAGAACTGATTTTTCAAGCTCTGCTTTGGTCATGCACTGAGATTCAGATTGCGCATGTACACTTGCATGCAGAACAAACCCAAATGCACAAAAGCCGATTATCAATAAAGCGTATCGCATTCTCATGTTTGATACATGCGGTACAATCATCATTTAAAAAAGTGGCGCAGCATTCTTCTGGTTTTTCTGCACTTTATTGCAATCATGCAGAAAACAAGATATTCGTCTGTGAAGATATTTTGTTATATGCTAGAGTTTCCGTTCAAGGAAATCTATAGACGAATAGCAAGGTTTGATGTAGTAGACGAGGAGAAAGGTTCCAGGGTTAGTGCGGGTTGTGGATTCTTTTGTTTGTACAATGACAAGGTTTTCTTTGTCACCAAGAGGAGCTATGTAGCTGTAGAAGAGAGAGGTTTTTTGCCAGAATCAATCGTATTACACATTCCTACGGATTCAAGCTTGAATACAATGGAGACGGTGTTGCAGCTCTATGACAAAGAAGGAAATCCTGTCTGGAGGGTGCTTTTGCAAGAACCAAATGATGTACTGATTTCCATTCCTCTTTTTGATACCATTCCTATGATTGATCGTTCACAGTATTTTCTGTCGCGTTTTGCACCGCCGTCTCTTGTGTATCTGCCAATGCATGATACTATCTTGAGCATCCCAATACCAATTTGTCTCTCGCTGGCAGAGTATGTCTTTTACTCAGATACACGAAATGAAAACGATTTTCGAAAGGCGGTAGAAATGGACGGTGAGTTTAGAATAAACAGAAGAGGCTTTGCAAGAGACATGACTGAGATGGTCTTGGTTTTGTTGCAACACAGCCTGGACAAGCTTTCAGAGGCTGAGAAGCTGAACAAAACAGAAGAAGGAAGGGGAGATCTTGAGAGTTGTTTGGCAATGCATGACAAGTTGGTGTCCGAGCTTGAAAAAATAATGACAAGATTTGCAGATGTGCTAGAACCAACAGTATTTGAGAAGATGCAGAACATCTTTTCCATTCTAATGGAGCACAGCTTGGAAGACTATCTTGCTGCAAGACACCTAATTCGTAAAGTGTTACTGTTGCTAGGACAGAACATGCTCTTTGCACAGTAGCTAGGTTATTTCTGATTAGTTTATCACCTAAACTTGTGAAGAGTTCGGATCTCAACAGGTCAGAATACACTGAAGGTCTAGTCTGTGAGAGTCCAAGTCTTACAAGATTTAAGAAAAAAGAAAAAGAAGAAAGGGTTGTGGGTTTAACCACAAGTCCAGATGTTTTGTACAGGATTGAAGGTTCCGCTTCCAAATATTCCGCCGCCAACGATGAACAATTGTCCGCCGGTGGAGATAGTCTGTGTCTCACCAGTTATTCCTGGCATGGCAGTACTTGTGCTCCAGCTATCCGCGGCTGGATTGTATACGTAATGGTTTCCAGTCAGACTAAAGACCGGACCTCCTCCTACGACATGTATCTTGTCTCCGCACGTTCCTGCAGTCTCATCTGCAGTGTGGGTTGGCATGCTAGCTCCGGTACTCCACTTGTTCTTGGCAATGTCATAGATAAGCGTCGAGTTCAAGATCTTTCCAAATCCAAACGGACCTGCTTGACCTGCCGGGGCAGAGGGATCGGTACTGAATCCTCCAAAGACGTAGATCTTGTCACCGTGCACCACGGCATATGCATCCGAGAGCGTGAATGGGAGATTTACGCCCATGCTCCAGCTATTGGATGGAATGTCGTAGATCTGCAGGAGGTTTACATCACCGCCTGTTTGAGGTGCTGGATGTAAGGCATCTCTTCCGCCAATGACGTAGATCTTCTCACCTTGTACCACAACAGTATGCTCTGTTACAACGGGTGTTGGCATTGGGTTGAGCGCACCTGGACCTGAGAATGGAGTCCAAGTGTCAGATGCCGGATCGTATCTTTGAATTCCGCCCATCACTACTCCTGCCGGTCGGCCGCCAACAGCATATACGTGTCCTCCTTGGGACACTGCTGCAAGCTCTGCCCTTACCGGTCCTGGCATCGGTGCTCCATCGGAGAGCCACGTATTGCTTGATGCGTTATACCTCTGGATCGTATTAGAATCCCCAGAAGGTCCGTCTCCTGCTACATAGTAGTTGATTGAACCTACCTGTGCTGCACCATATCCCTCTCTTGCACTGGGAATAGGGGCTGCCGTGCTCCACGAACCTGTAGGTGCTGCAAACACAAAGTTTGGAGAAACCACGGTCAGTGCTAGTACTGTTCCTATCATCAACGATGGCAGTATTTTGTTTGTCATTAGTACCGGATATAGAATTAAAAGAATTTAAAGATGATCAACATAGAACTCAATTCCATATTTGGAAATGAAAAATTTGTATCTAGGATTTGTGGTGATTTGCAATATTATGTAACCGTGTTGAGAATCAAAAGACAGTTTAATTATTAGAATAACATCATATTTTCCTACCTGCATGGTTTCAGAAAAAATAGTAAGATTCCAAAACAAGAACAAGGACTTGAACCAGCTAGCCCAACAGATAGTCACAATGTTGGAAGGAGATGGCTACAAGACTCAGATGGCGTCAAGCTCTCCTGTTGGTACAATCATCCAAGCAAAAAAAGCGGGTATTCTCAGGGATATCATTACTGCCGACAGGGCCTTTACAATAATGATAACTGGAAATGCAAATGATTTTTCAATACATATTGGGATTGGCAAATGGATTCAAAATATTGCAATGGCAGCTGCTGAAGCATTACTCCTGTCTATGTTGTTTCTAGCTGTAGATGTTCCGGAGATGCTTTGGACAAGACATGTGGAAACCGAGGTATTAAACAAGATAACTAGCCTAGTAGGATAGAAGTTCAAAGGAATCTCGAAAACAAATCCATCAAAATGGAAAAAGGTTTAGGCAAAATTTATCAGTTTCAAAAGAATTGTCCCATTCCTCGTCAGATCTCTCAACAGACTAGACCTTCAGTGGGTTCAGGCCTCGTAGGATCCAATTTTTGAAAAAGAAGTAAACGCTTCCATAAATACTGGTTTCTTGGTGCTAAAACCGAAATGGAACTCTCAAAGGAATCTAAGGAATCATTTTCGAAGCCATCTGATATTGAAGATGATGGTTCTGAGATAGATCCTCCAGAGGAATACTCTGCCTCTCCCAATACCTGTTTAACTGACGAAAAGCCAAATACTGATGCTTCCGATACCTCTTCTGATGAGGACTGCTTGCACAAAGCAAGCGGGCAGTCTGATATGGGAAACACAACAAACAACACAACTACAACAACTGCCAAAAAGAAACGAGAAAACAAAGTACGAAAACTTCTTGCAAATTCTGACATAAAGAGATGGTACGACAACGTCGCAAGGGGAAGTCCTATAACGGCTGAACGCAGAGCGCGCAGGCTTGGTAGCTTCTGTGAGCATCATAACATGACACCCATGGAGCTTGCCGAGCTTGGCATGAAGGATCTGAGGACTATAACCGATCTGCTGCAAGACCACATAACGTGGATGGAGCAGGAAAACTATGCACCGCAGTACATCGAGGCAACGATGACATCTGTCAAGTCATGGCTGAGGCACTTTGACATACAGATAGTTCGAAGGCTGAAGATAACAGACTCGGAAAGCACTCCAACACTGGAAAACGAACGAGTACCAAACGGTACAGAGATGTACGAGGTACTGACCAGGGCTGGTCTTCGCGAAGCTGCCGTGATATCGTTGATGACAAAGGCAGGACTGAGGCCAGAGGTTCTTGGAAACCATAATGGAACAGACGGCCTGATGATAAAGGACATTCCTGACTTGGAGATCGTCAACGGAGTTGCAAGATTACGACAACGACCTGCAAAGATAACTGTGCGAAGAACTCTTTCAAAGGCAAGACACCAGTACTTTACTTTTCTGACAGATGGGGGATCGGAAAGGTTGCTTGTATATCTCAACGACAGGCTGGCAAGGGGCGAGGTGCTAACACCCGACTCTGCTGTGATTGGTCCGAACAGGGATTACAAGTATGGAAGACAGGGAAAGGAGGGAAACAAGTTCCTCATTACCGTCCGCATCTCAAGCATGGTCAGAGAAACATTCAGGCCACGGTTCATGTGGAGGCCCTATGTACTTCGTGCATACTTTGACACACAGCTACTGCTTGCAGAAGCAAGAGGAAAGAT
Source organism: Nitrososphaerota archaeon (assembly GCA_028867785.1). Taxonomy (GTDB): domain Archaea; phylum Thermoproteota; class Nitrososphaeria; order Nitrososphaerales; family Nitrosopumilaceae; genus Nitrosotalea. The sequence continues at coordinate 23,762 of JAGWFS010000013.1, read as the reverse complement.
TGCACACGACTTTCGTGTCTATTTCATGGGACACAAGGGATCGATTGAGGCCAAGTACACAACGAACAAGGGAGTCCTGGCAGAAGAACTTGTAAAGGAAATGCAGGAATCTTTCAAGCGAAGTCAGGAATTACTTGACCTGGAATTGTCAGCAAGACCTCCGCCACAGAAACAAAATGACGACTTTGCAAATGCCATCGCAAACGCCAGTCCGGAAATGTTGCAGGCGATGCTCAACATATTGGCATCTGCAATCAAGTCAAAGATTGGATAAGCAGCGGCAGACCAAGACCAGAATGCAAACAAAAAAGGGTTACAAAAATTTGTCCATCAAACTACTGAGTTCGGGCAGAAAGCAGTCCGCAAAGACTGGCTGTTCAAATCGCAGCTCTTTCCGAAAAGACAGAGTGGATGGGCCGGGAGAGATTTGAACTCTCGACCACCTCCGTGTCAGGGAGGTATCCTAACCAGACTAGACTACCGGCCCGATAAAATACGGCCTTGTTGCGCGCGTTATTAACGTTAGTTCTGTGTGTTGCCGGCAATCCCGAGAGTTGATGAATCAAATTTCTGTCTGGATATGGCGCGATATTGGGATAAAATGGAACCTTAACGTTTAAGAAAATAAGAATAATATGCAATGTTTCACATGAATATCGTATGAATGATGATTTTTCGCCAGAGGAAAAAGATGGCTTTTACAAAGCAGTCTTTTCAAGACGGGATGTAAGATCTCACTTTACCTCTGAGCCAATAGGCGATAGAATACTGTCCAAGATACTCAATGCAGCTCACCATGCACCTTCGGTGGGCTTTTCACAGCCATGGAACTTTATTCTAATCAAAGACAAAAAAACAAGAAGTGAGGTAAAAGATTCTTTTGACAAGGAGAGATTACGTTCATCAAATCTAATCGAGGATCCCAAGAGATCCAAGTATCTTTCGCTGAGGCTCGAGGGGATCTTGGATTCTGCACTGAATCTTTGCGTGACTTATGATCCCTCAAAGTTCGGGCCTTTTGTGATAGGAAGGTCCAGCATACCTGAGACTGGGCTGTACAGTGTCTGCTGCGCCATACAAAACCTCTGGCTTGCGGCAAGGGCAGAAGGCATAGGAGTGGGCTGGGTCAGCATACTTTCAAACGATAAACTCAAAAAAATTCTTGATATACCTGAGCATGTGGTTCCTGTTGCATATCTGTGCCTAGGACACGTCACAAGCTTTGCGGAAAAGCCGGATTTAGAGTCCGCAGGCTGGCTTGGCAGACTTCCGCTGAAGGACGTCGTATACTATGAGAGATGGGACAATGAGAGTGATTCTAACTGGCAAGAGATTCAGGAAATGATAATTTCGAACTTGGATTAGGCTTAAATTGTTACCAAGCTTGATTTTTTCTGGGCTCGTGGCGCAGAGTCTTAATGACGCGAAACATGGATAGCGCGGTAGCCTCCTAAGTTACAGGTCGAGGGATCGAAGCCCTCCGAGCCCGTTTTACACTAACGGATAGAGTCCCGGTTGATTTTGGTTGCATCTATACTGGGACTGCAACTACCAAAAGTCTTTATCACATTGTACAAATGCAGAATCACTTATTCTCTTTCCATCAGATTGAGGTTGTGGTTTTCCCGCTTAATTTGGGACCAAAATTGCCAGTTTCGGGGCGTTTTTAGGGTTTTGAGGCGAGTTCTTAATGAAATGTCAGACTAGTTTTAGAAATTCATCTTTTCCAAGTCCTGCTTGTCTGATGATCTCAGACAATGTTCCTCTGTCGATCTCTTTGTGATTTGGTACCACGACTGCTCTCTTTTTACTTTCAGTAAATTTGACAAGAATTATGTGACTTCCTTTTTGTCTTGCAAACTGAAAACCTGCCTTTGAGAGGATCTTTACCAGATCATTGCCTGACAGTACTGGCAGCTTGGTCATGATTGTCTATCTCAAGGCTTGTGATTATCATCTGTTCTTTGCCGATTCCTTCTGGCAGTCCAATCTCTTCTATGTAAAGATCTACTGCCTCTTTCAAATTCTTTAACGCCTCTTCTATCGTATACCCTTGACTTGCAACATCTATCTCAGGGGAGAGGGCCACATACTGTTTTTCACCTTTCTTAATTATCGCAGTTAACTCCATCTTGATCTATTGGTTGATAATGCTGTATTTATTGATTTTAAAACTTGCGAGTTGGTTTTATCCAAAGCTTGACCACTTGCCTTTATAGCCTGCCTTGGCCAGTATGAGAGACACTTTCCGCCTCTATCTTTTCCACCCTGCCCTTCTTTCCTAGTCTGTATAACGCGGTATTGGCAAAGCCTTCTGTACTATTCCGTCTGAAAGACTGATGCGTCAAAACAAGGGTGAAATCTGATCCACAACCCTTGACTTTGGTAAAACAAGACAAGTGGACGTGCAGTGATCTCGCCCGTAGAGTATGCTAGTCCCTTTTCAAGAGATGCAAGGCAAGGGCGGCTCCATGCTTGCAGTTGTACCCTACCGGGCAACTGCATTTGCTTTCCAGGCTGTCGGGGTCTTTGAGCTCCCTTCGTAGCTTGCTACGGTAAAATTTTCGGTGTGTGCGCATTCCGTGTTTTCGGGCAAAGACCTCCGAGCCCGCCTTTAATCTTATTCTAGGTCGTAGTTGTACCAGATGCAGAGTTTGCAACATATTTGAAAATTTCAACGGTATAATCTCCCTCAAAAATATTGGTTGTGTGTCCACCAATGGTGTTTGCAACTCTAAAGTATTTTTGATACGAGCCATCCGAGGTTACATTGGCTTGTGCAAAATAGACTGGCTTGCCGTTTTTGTAAATTTCGATATCAACTGGATATCCCGGTGCGGCATTTTGTACTGTTCCCCAGACGCAGCCAAATGGCAGTTTTGGACTAGGCGGAATGTTCATGCTGATTACAGATTTTTGCATTACAACATCGCTTTCAGGTACTAAATTTTGTGGCACCATTGCCTGCGAAGCAGGCAATGCAAGACTTGGAACTAAGAGTACTGCCACCGCAAGTACTGACAATACGGGATATCTCACGTTCGATAATTTTACATCGTTAGATATTAAGATGGCGTATGATTCTCATTAGCTGTTTGATATCAGAGGGGAAGCTAAATGACGGTTGCAGGTGTGATTGCCACTACGGAGGGGCAATTAGTTGCCCTTCCTGCAAGGAAAATCACGGAAAACACAGCTGCCCCCACTGCAAATAGGAAAAAGCTATTTCTTCTTGGCGCTTTCTTTTGCTGCAAGTGCCTTGAGATTTGCCAACTCTGCTCTCAGTTTTTCTATCTCAACAAGAGTTTGAAGGCTTGTAATTTCAGCCTTGAGGTTTTCAATCTCCGTATCTTTGTTTTTCAAGGAGCTTTGTAGTGTTTCCAGATCTGCACTAAGCTCTGCCTTGGCGCGGTTTAATTCGCTAGAACTCAGCTGTACTGTATGCTGCCTTTGGCCATAATTAGTTGCTAGCTTTTTTTTTTCATCGTGATCGTGACCTCCCAGCCTGTGCATGTATTGGGTGCTCTTCAGAGCTAGCCAGCATATGGCTACTATGAACCATGAGATGACCATGAAAACTAGGAAAATTTGCTTTCCTTCAGCAGGCACAATGAAATACGAAATTGTCATCGCTATTGCAAGACAGGAAGTTACAATGGTAGGAATGTCGTATTCTCGTGCCATAAATTTATACTTGAAATAGTGGAATATAATGGTAATGGATATTTCCAAGTCAGAAAATGTTTTATAAAAATAGAGGAATTTTGCTAGTCGCTGCTTTCTGTTGTCTTCGAATTACCCTCTAATTCTGGGACCTCAGACTGCAAAATCTTAATTTTCTGTAAAAGTTCGTTTCTAAGATCTCTTGCAACCCGCCTTACTGTTGGTCTTGGAACTCCAAGATCTTCTACAACTTTTGTGTAGATATCTTGTTTATCTGTGAGACCTTTGTCAAGCAGGCTGTTGATTGCTTGTTTGATATTTGTGCTCTGGGTAGTACGATTCACGTTTTTTATTTTTCAGATCTTCTATATAAGACTGTTACTATGTTTTGGGATAAGTTTGCACAATTGCAAATTCGGTTTTTATGTTTTGACAAGGTCGCGGGATTGTGTGTTTGTATCATAATTTTCAAAGTTTTCCAGAGTTCTTTCCAATTAATTTTATTCAAGCTAAAATGCTTTTATCTTACTTGACTGGTTACAAAGAATAATCAAAAGGACAGTCTTACTGAAAAAGTAAAATTGCGTAGAAAGGTTATTATGATAAAATGGAGGGTTGTCAAAGGTGGCACAGGCAACCATAGAGACCAATTTTGGAAGCATTGTCTTTGAATTATTGCCAAATATTGCTCCTGAAACAGTACGAAATTTTACAAAACTTGCAAAAACCAGTTTTTACGACGGGACTCTCTTTCATAGGGTGATACCCGGGTTTATGATTCAGGGAGGCGATCCCAATACCAAAAACCCAGACAAAAACAAGTGGGGCATGGGAGGACCAGGCTACACAATAAAGGCAGAGTTCAACCCAAGATCTCACCTGAGAGGCATCGTTTCGATGGCAAGGGCAACAGACCCAGACAGTGCAGGTTCGCAGTTTTTCATAGTAACTACCGACAGTACGTTCCTTGACAGGCAGTATACGGTATTTGGAGAGGTAAAGAAGGGAATGGATGTTGCTGACAAGATAGCTAACCTTCCAAGAGGTAAGAATGACTGTCCCAATCAAGAAGCCAAGATTTTACATGTTTCTGTCTCGGAATAGATGCACATGTTGAAAATTTTCCTAGCCCTTGCAATAGCCGTAACAGCCTTCTCAACTACAGCAGTATTTGGCCAGCTATCGATGGGGGCACCTCCACAGGAAGACATCACGGTGTCAATAGACAACAGTGGAACAGCTCATGTGGTTCATGAAGTACAGGGAAATGCTACAGGTCCAGTTCACGTCGAAATGATTTCAGGAAATCTTGAGAATTTTACAGTTACTGATCAAACAGGAAATCCAGTGCAGTATTCTACGATTGGTCAAAGCCCAATGTCCATCCTATTATTGCCTACCCAAAGAGTTTCAACGTTGATCAAGTATGACATACCCAATGCAGTGTCTAATGACAATGGGGTATGGAAGTGGGATTATTATGCACCAAGCGATGCAGTATTCACAGATTTTCATTTCCCTAAAGGAGCAGACATGGTTTGGATAGTATCAAATGACAAGAACAGTGCCAGACCGGTTTATCTCGGAGAAAAGGGCCTCAGGCAGGTTGGCAATGGGGCACATCTGGCATACATCATCAATGAACCTGAGACCATACAGACTGTGCAATGGCAAAACCAGACATTCAATGTCGGAATAAGGACTCTTGCAAACATAGGATCTCCTGTTTTTGATCAGTCATCTAAAGCGTATGCATTCAATATTGACAAGGCAAATTCCTTTGTCACAGTAATAATGCCAAAGGCACTTTTGTGGGGGCCATATCAATCGACGATAAATACGAATGCTACTCTTACCAATTCGTTTAATGATAATGGCACATATGTCTGGATAGGAATGAGGCCTGGCCAGAACGGGACATTGCAGATCACAGGTACGACTGCGATTCCAGAATTCCCGATGTTTGTCCCGCTAGCAATTGCAATTTCTGCAGTTGTTGCCCTACGATTTGCAAGTAGGCTGAATTTCAACTAGAATATTAATAGTAGAACTCAGAAAATTTCATGCAATGCGGATGCCGTTGTATAAAATGCGGGAGCACGGAATTACAGTCTAACTGTGTTGGAGAGGTTGAAAATGACGGTTATTTTGACATGCACCATACGTGTCTAAGGTGCAACACCCATTTTGATCACCTGGAGGGGGACGTATTTGATTCCTGTACCACATGTGGCTATAAGGTCAGTTGAGTTCTACCATCTTAGCGATGGAATAATAGCTGCGCTTCTCCCTCAAGTCCTTTTGAAGTTCGTTGCTAAAGGCCATGTCCGTCAGGGTTTTGGAGACATCCAGTGGGACTGCTGTCCAGCCATACTCGTGTAGCTGGGCAACTACTTCAGAAACGGTTCGTGGCTGGTCAAAAAATGCATCTTCTTCCAGAGTCCTAATCTTGTTCCTTATCTGCTTCTTATCTAGGAAGGAAGGCTTGACAAACTCCGGCTCGTGGATTTCTGCATCATCAAGCATGTTCATCACATCAGTGCCTTGAGCAGGCTGACCGTACGAGCAGTCATACTGCAGGGTACCTGAACTGTGATCCTTGACGTGCACTGAAAGACTGTTTATTATCTCACCTACACTCTGGTTGTCGATATAGAAGTCCTTGGACTCGATTTCTACCTCATTTTGTCCATGTTTGATTCTAATTTTGGCCATTTGCAACATTCAATCCTGCCGTTTTGATTTATTCTGTTAGCTCTAAGTAGCTTTAAAAACAGATCAAAAAATTTACACAAGTTATTTGTATTTTTTTCTTCCCTGTGCTAAAAAGGAATTTTATCATCCAGTATCATGGAAAAGAGAACCAAGATCATAGTCATAAGCGTAATTGTTGCAGCTGTCGGCATATTTGGTTATGTTCAATACCTATCAGTATCAGATATTCACGTCTCCATCGTCCAGAGCAAAGTGGTGCAGAAAACTGACCAGGGTACGCTATACAATCTAAAGCTTCAGTTCACAAACCCCTCACTGCTGATTCTAAACGTTGGAAGGACTAGCTTTATGGTATCAGCAAATGGAGAGGATCTTGGTACTGGAGTGTTACAGTCATCAGTAATTCCGGCCATGGGAAAAACAGTCTCTCAGACTCCATTCCTTGCAGACAATTCAGTGCTGAATAAATACAACAAGGATAACAATGTTCCAAGTCTAAAGCTGACGGGAACAAGCCAGTACAACATATTCTTTACAACCATAAGCATCCCGTTTACGTACTATCCGACCCAAGACGAAGCTAGAGAATTTATAGCCGGTGCCTAGAACCAGCAAAGTATGCTGACTGTTTTTGGGTCTGTTGCCATAGACACCATTAGAACTCCCTCCAGAGTCATTAAAAACGCCCTAGGTGGCGCTGCCACATATGCAGCAGTCTCGTCAAGCTTCTTTCAAAAACCCGGGCTTATTGCAGTAGTTGGCCAAGATTTTCCAAAAAAATACCAGAACATGCTTGGCAGGTTTGTAAATACCAAGGGCGTAGTACATGCAAATGGGCAAACCTTCCGATATGACGGAAGTTATGATCAAACCCTGAGCTCGAGAAAAACCAACAAGACTGAGCTAAATGTGTTAAAGGATTTCAAGCCGATAGTTCCCGAGGAATACAGAAGATCCGAATTTGTCTACCTAGCAAACAATGATCCCGCCCAGAATACAAAAATAATCAAGGAATTTGACAGGGTCAGGTTTTCCATGTGTGACACAATAGATTTCTGGATTTCAACGAAAAGAAATGATGTCATAAAGATGATGGGAGTGGTAGATTCCGTAGTCATAAATGATGAAGAGGCCAGACTATTGACAAAGACACACAATCTAATCAAGGCTGCAAAGAGGATTATGGGATGGGGAACAAAATTTGTGATAATAAAAAAAGGGGAACACGGATCCCTGTTATTTTATGATGACATGGTATTTCCCTCACCTGCCTTTTCACTTGAAAACATCGTAGACCCGACAGGAGCAGGAGATTCTTTTGCGGGGGGCATGATTGGATATCTGGCCAGTAAAAACAGTACAAAGATCTCGTCAATTAGAGAGGCCACCACATATGGAAACGTCATGGGTTCGTTTGCAGTAGAAAGATATGGAATAGACGGGCTTGTAAGGTTGAACAGGTCCCGCATACAGGACAGATTTAGGCGTTATAAGAAAATGATGCATTTCTGATAAAGGTTATAGACATCAAACGGAAAAACAGTCCATGGAAGACAAGCTTGATACAATTTTTGCGCTACAAAAGAATTTAGAAAGGATGATGAATCTTGAGCGCTATCCAAAGGACACGCAGGGGAAGATCTCTTCGTTGTGCACCGCCATAATTCATGAAGCGGTAGAACTGCAGCGGACAACAAACTGGAAGTGGTGGAAAAAGCCAGCGGGGTTTGACGAGGCTGCAGCAAGGGAAGAACTTATTGACATCTGGCATTTTGTGGTCCAGGCATCACTTGAACTTGGCATGACTCCTGAGGACATACTAAAAGAATATCAAAAGAAACACCAGATCAACAAACAAAGACAGATTGACGGTTACTGAATTTTAATGATTGCTGTTTCAAGATTTGAGATGCCAGTTTCTCCTATTTTGTCTATTATCCTGATTTGATTTTGAAACCTGCTCACCTCCCCGTTTGTTAGTGACACAACTGGATCTGGACTTTGAGATCCGATTATTCTTCCGTTTCCGTCCATTCCATTTTTATGCAAACACAATAATGAATATCCCGGTTTGTGTCCTGCCGCATCTTTGCCGCACAGTACAATGACGCGAATTTTTGTATTTGATATTACACGTCTGACAAGCATATCGATTCCCTTATTTTCTGAAAGCAGTCGTCCGGCAACATTGATTTTAGACATGAGTGAGGAATTGGCAATTTCATCAAGCAGTTTCATGCTGGATAGGGTGCATACTGATACACTAGATTCTGAATTACCAGAGTAGACTCTATCCTCTATTGGAAGCAAAATTTTGCATAATTCGCCTGCTATCTCTTCTACCAGATTCATTTTCCAACTAGCTGATGCATGGTTTTTGAAATGTAGTGAAGATCATTTTCCGTAACAAGCGGATGCACAGGCAAGCTTAGTACAGTAGACGCTGCCCAGTCAGTCATTGGAAGCTTTGTCTTGTTGTTATAAAATGGAGTCTTGTGAGCCGGAATTGGGTAATAAGCCGTAGCTCCTATTCCTTTTGCGTGTAGTTGTTTTGCCAACTTGTTGCGGTTCTTTGTGGAAATGGTATAGAGGTACCAGTTTACCTTGACGCCTGCTCTTTCGGTTGGCAGTGTGATATCCAATTCGTCTAAGAGACGCGTTAGAACCTCGGCGTTTCTCTTTCTTTTCTTAAGAAGTCCGGGGAGTTTTTTCATTTGGACTTTGGCCATGGCGGCCGACATTTCAGGAAGTCGAAGGTTTAATCCTAAGATTCTAGTGTCATACCCATGCAACATTCCATGATTTCTTATCTTGCGGAGTTTTTCGTAGAGTCCTTTTTCGTTCGTGACAATTGCCCCGCCCTCTCCCGCTGTCACAACCTTTGCCGCATACATGCTAAAACAGCCTAGGCGCGAGAATGTTCCCGATTGTTTGTTTTTGTACGTAGTTCCCAGCGACTGTGCGGCATCCTCAATTATGCTCGCATTATGCTTGTTTGCAATTTCAGAAATTTCATCCATGTATGCAAAATTCCCGTATAGATGTACTGGCATGATCGCCTTTGATTTTTTTGTAATCTTTTTTCTCAAATCGTCCGGATCCATCGTGTAATTGCTTGCAAGTATGTCAACAAATACCGGCTTTGCCCCGACGGATACGACTGCATTTGCAGTTGCCACAAAGGTAAATGACGGTAGCAGTACTTCGTCGCCGTGTTTTATGTCAAGGGCATAAAGAGCTGCCTGTAATGCTGCCGTTCCTGAATTTACCGCTACTGCATATCTTGATCCGGTATAATCCGCAAGCAGTTTTTCAAATTCCTGAACCCTTTTGCCGCCTGTATTTGCGGCAGTCGTTAACGATTTGTTTAGTAACACAGATCGTATTTCGTTGATTTCTTCTCTTCCTATTACTGGAGTGTTTATAGGAATTTTCAATTATACATTATCAAATTTTACACTATAATTAAACCTCATGAATGAGATTAAAACCAATTTTTATATTTCAGGTGGCAGCAATCGTAGTTTAATGAAGGTTCACCTGCACAAGGATCAGTCAGGATACAAAGTATTTCTGTACATTTTCTATGCGTGTGGATTCATAATGCTGTCCATAACCTTCTATGGAATTTACGAAATGACAGAAGAATGGCAAAAAAACGGGACGTATGTAATGGGTGAGATATTAGAAAAAACAGAGTTTCCTACGGCTCACTTTGCCAAGCTGACTTCGTGGCTGTTCTTTTCCTCAATAATTGGCTGGTATTGCGTCACAAGAATTGGATGGAAGAGGACCATATCAGTTCCATCGTGGCAGCTTACACTGGTGCAGTTAATGTTGGCAGGACTGGCGGCAATATGCCTATACGAAGTGATTTACAACTTTATTGTTCTCAACGCACAGATCACAGCCGGAATCATAAATGGAAAGGTGCCGGACATAGACTCTTTGACTGTTGCCTATCCCGATCCCACAAGACCATGGAACCTGAACTTTGCCACGAAGATGTTCCTTGCTGCCATCATCATAAGCTCGCACGCATTATATCTTAGCACAAGACCAAGAAAGAAGACAGACGATCTTGACGCGTAACTTTATAGGGTCACAAGGGAAGATTTGACTTGCAGTGGATATTACAGAAAAAATCAATCTTGTTACAAGAGATCCTACTGAGGAAGTAGTCACGCAAGAAGAACTGGTAAATCTGTTTAATACAAATTCTCATCCCAAGCATTACATAGGATTAGAAATTTCCGGATTTCTGCATCTTGGCAGTCTCGTACTCACTGGTTTTAAGATAAATGACTTTATCAAGGCGGGAGTAAAGTGCACCGTATTTTTGGCAGACTGGCACACCTACATCAATAACAAACTTGGCGGGGACTGGGACAGGATCAGGATGGTATCGAGATATTATGCAGACGCCTTCAAGCTATTCTGTCCAGGTGTAGAAATTATCGAGGGCTCTGATCTCTACGAGTCACGAAAGGAATACTGGATGGATTTGGTCAAGTTTTCAAAAAACATGTCGCTTGAAAGAACCATGCGCTCGCTTACAATAATGGGAAGAAGTGCGGACAAGGACAAAATCGAGCTGGGTCAGCTCTTCTATCCCCCGATGCAGGCAGTAGACATTCACTCCATGGATCTGGACATAGTACATGCAGGAATGGATCAAAGAAAGATACACATGCTGGTGCGGGAAATTTTTCCCAAGATGAAATGGAAGGTGCCGATAGCGGTTCACCACCACATACTTGCAGGTTTGAGCGAGCCCGAGGTAAGCTCCGATTCCGACTCACAGATAATATCAAGCAAAATGAGCAAATCCAAGTCTTCGTCTGGAATATTCATTCATGATACAGATGATGAGATCGGGTCAAAATTCAAAAAAGCTTGGTGCCCCGAAGGGATTGTGGAGAAAAACCCGGTTCTTGAGATTTTCAGGTATGTCGTATTTCATCAATTCAATGAGATAGTCGTTGAAAGGCCGGAGAAATTTGGCGGCAATGTAGCATATACAGGATACCAGCAGCTGGAAAAAGACTTTGTGGAGAAAAAGCTCCACCCTTCAGACCTGAAAACCGCTGCAGGAAAATATGTATCCGATATAATCAGGCCCATACGAGAAAAGATAGTTTTGCCACAGGAACTCAGTGAGTCGATCAAGGCAACTACTTGAGCGCAGTAATTACTTTTCTTGAAAATGTCGAAAGCATGTCAAGCGATCTTGACAGACCGACAAAATTGACTATAAAGTAACTGATGCCAATTTTCTGGTAGCGTTTTAGATACTCGGCTACCTCGTCCGGAGTGCCCAGGGCAATGCTGTCCCTTGAACGAAGAACAAAGTCTGATATTGACTCGTTTTTCTTCTTCAGGGTTGAGATGATTTGTTTTACATCATCGCCATCTTTTCCCACAAGCACTCGCAGAAGAACAGAGTTTTCAATTTCGCCATGTTCGCGTTTTGCCAGTTTGCATTTTGCCTTTAGTAGATTGATCTTTTCTTCCAGTGTTTCCGGAGTGCCAAACGGATGATTGTACCTGGTGGCATGTCTTGCTACAACCTCCATCAACCTGTTTCCCGCACCGCCTACCATTACTGGAGGATGAGGGCTTTGCACGGGTTTTGGGCTGCAGACTGCATTCTTGATTGAATAGTGTCTGCCTCTAAAACTTGATTTTTCGTTTTTCCACATTTTCTTGATAATAGTGAGTGATTCGTCCAGTTGTTCTATCCTTGACATTGCGTTGTCAAATTTGTAGCCGTATGAGACATATTCATGCTCGAACCATCCTGCGCCAATCCCAAACTCCAGTCTGCCAGCGCTGATTGCATCCAGGGTAGATGTCATTTTGGCCAAAAGAGACGGATGCCTGTAGGAATTGCAGGTCACTACCTGTCCAATTCTGAGTCTTGATGTAACTGACGCAATGGCAGAAAGTAGAGTATATGCCTCAAAAAACGGCCCATTGGTATTGTTTCCATAATACGGAATAAAGTGATCGTATACATATCCTGCGTAATAGCCAAGTTTTTCAGCTTTTAGCGCTACACTTTTGGAAAAGAGAAACTGTTGGTAGGGATTGCGTGTAGGAAATTCGTCCAGCCATCCCTGAGGCAGGGTGAGACCTACACGGATTGATTTCATTTATTTCTGCTTTTCTGCGGCTCGACTATATTGTATTTTGATGTGTATCCGCGGGGATTGATCATCATGTCTTTGTACTGGTATGTAGAAGAGTTGCCTATTATCACAGTAGTTATCATTCCCAGCTTGTCCTGATGGCTTTCCATGTTTTCCAGATCAGTGAGAACAACCTCTTGTGATTCCCGGTATGCCCCCTTGACAATAGCTACTGGGGTATTTGGGGTTCTGTATTTTAGCAACAGCTTTCTTGTGTCTTGTAGCTGGTGAATTCTTTTCTTGCTTGCCGGGTTGTAAATTACAATCACAAAATCTCCTTGCGCTGCAGCTTCAACTCTTTTTGTTATGATTTCCCACGGAACAAGCAGGTCGCTCATGCTAACAACGGCAAAATCTGTCATAAGTGGAGAACCGACCAGTGCAGCACATGAGTTAAGCGAAGAAACACCGGGCACGATCTCAACATACAGGCCTGCTTTTCTGTCCCAGCCTTCCTCAGCAAGAATTTCATATATCAGGCCGGCCATGCCGTAGATGCCTGGATCTCCGCTTGAGACAAGAGAGACTATCTTGCCCGCTTTTGCAAGCTCGATGCATTGATGGGCGCGCTCTACTTCCTGCGTCATGGCATATCTGTGAACTTCTTTTCCCTCTATGAGGTCTTGTACCAAGTTTACGTATGTCTCATATCCCACAATAGTATTGCTTTCTTCAATTACCTGCTTGGCTCGAAAAGTCATGTGATCATGGTGTCCTGGCCCGACTCCTACAATGTATAACTTACCGGTCATCACATGTAAGAAATTTTTAGAGTAAATTTATCCCTTTTCATAAACTGCTTTTAGTGGAATTATCTAGTTGCTCTTTGCAAGCTCAAACTCATCATGTAACGCCTGCACTGCCGCATTACAGTCTGAATCCTTTACAACAAAGGCAATGTTGAGTTCGGAGGAGCCCTGTGCAATCATGATTACATTCACTCCTTTCCTTCCAACTGCAGTGAATACCTTTGATGCGACACCTGCAATACCTCTCATTCCAGATCCGATTAGTGCAATAATGGATACGTCTACGGTGACATCTACCTTTTTGATTATTTTGCCAAGCAGATTCATTTCAAGTGCATTCACTGCCTTGTCCATGTCATTCTTTTTTACGATAATTGAGATGCTTGATTCTGAGGGACTCTGTGAGATCATCATGACATTGACCCCGGATTTGGCAAGAATAGAGAATATTGTAGCAGCAGTTCCGGGAGCGCCGACCATGCTTCCACCCCTGACATCGATTAGCCCAGTATGCCTTATTGCGCTTACACACTTGACTGTCTTTTGCGTATCAGGCTGCGGATCAGCCGTTACAATTGTTCCAGAATTTTTCATATTGAATGTATTTCGTATACGCAGTGGGATTTTTTTTGTGATTAGCGGTTCTAGCGCTCTTGGATGGATTTGCTTTGCACCAAAGAGGGCCATTTCCATTGCCTCAATGTATGACACTTCCTTGATGAGCTTGGCATTTTTTACAATCTTTGGATCCGTTGTCATCAATCCATCTACATCGCTCATTAGCCATACTTCATCTGCCTTTATGCTAGATGCGATTATCGTAGCGGTATAGTCAGAGCCCCCCCGACCAAACGTGGTTATGTTGCCGTGCTGGTCCGCGCCTGCAAACCCTCCTATTACAGGCATTATCTTCTTCTGCGAAAGGCTTTCAATTTTGTGGGAAACGTGCAGTCTTGTAGTATCCATCAATGGTTTTGCCTCGCCAAAGCCTGCGTCAGTCACAATTCCGACATCCTTTCCTGTCAATGGCACCGCCTTTACACCCATGTCATTTAGCGTAAAAGCGACAAGATTGACGGACAATCTTTCTCCAAAGGAGATTAGGTAATCAGAGGATCTCGGGGTAACTTCACCAATGAGGAGCATCCCATACAGCAGCTCCTCAAGCTCGTCAAGATCAGATCTCATCTTGCTTACTAGTTCTTTTCGAATTTTTGGATTTTTTGCACACTGGTTGGAAGTATCCATGTGTACCTTGATGATTTTTTTTGCAAGAGAATTTGCAGCTTCCCCGTTTCTGTCTTTAATGTGATTTGTTATTCTGATCAGATCATCTGTAACTCCGCTTATTGCTGAAAATACAGGTATTATCTTGTGTTCTTTTGACAGTGATTTTATCAGATTGGCCACGTTTCGAATGTTTGATACAGAGGCAATTGATGTACCTCCAAATTTTAGAACCAGCTTCAAGCCAGTAATACCTGAATATAATATCCTTAAATGCTTTTAACTTTCTACTCTTGGGGCCAGATAGAAATGAATTCTGCCCACATTTGCAACCTTGAATTCCAGCCGTAATGGCATCTTGCTGGAAAACTCGCAGGCTACTGTCCCGGCTGCAGCCCCGACTGCCTTTACAATACTGTTGAGATATTCCAAGCTGTAAGTGGCGGTACTGTCTTCTTTTACCTCGATCTCCGGCATTTCAGGCATGCCTTTCTCGAGTGTGATCACCGCTTCCCCAGAGTCACCTCTGCCAGAAAACTCTGCCCTTGCAGAACTTGCAGTAATTGAAAGGTATTCCGAGACCACCTGAATGTCGCCTAGAATCTTATCAAATTCAGCAGAGGTTACAGCAACTTTAGAGTTGTATGTTATTTTTGGCAGCGGCGTATCTGTTGCGGAACTTTCTATCAGTCTCATTTTGTATTTCTTGTTTTTTCCAATTGTAACAAGCAATAATTTTTCTTCTGAAATACTGATCTCAATGTTGTCTTTTTTATCTGCTCTTTTGATTAGTTTGGCAAATTCATCTATCCTTACACCAAACTTTACATCCTCATCACATACGTATTTTTCAAATGCAGAGTTTGGCCATGCTATATCGATTAACGCAACATGAGACGGATCCATGCCCCGAAAAGCAATCCCCTCACCGGTTGCCTCAAAGGTTGCTTCTTCGACCAGAGTAGAGATGGCAGATATCACGGCTTTCCATTCGTCAGAACCTCCAGTCTTTGCAGAAAATACCAAACTTATTCACATGTCTAGCATCTCAAAGTTAAACGTTATGGGAAATGTGTTATGGGTCTGATAGCTCTAAATTTTAGAACCTTTACGCATAGTTTCGCCATGTATAACTGCATTTGATACAACGATAGAACTGAGTTGTAGGCTCATCAGCACTTCTAGTCTGAAGCATCCACCAAACTGCTTCATTGTTGCCACATTTTGCACAGTCAATCTTTATGACGGGCAGTGATTCCTTTTTCTCGTTTTCATCAAGAACATTGATTGTAGAGATTCCTTCCACCTTCACATGTCTTGATGCTTTTGCGCCTTTCTCACTATGACCGCATTTGGGGCATACAAATTCAGACTCTGAGTTGGATAGCTTAAGCCTAGCTTCACACTTGGGGCAAAATTTCATTTAAACACCCTTGATTTTTGAATTGATTGCTTTTTTTAGTTCGTCAGAATAGCCTATTGCGGCCTTGGCAGCCTTTTCAATCTCCTTGATCGGATTGCCCTTGGATGTATTTACACGCATTGCATATTCCTTGGTAAGCGGATGTTTTAGAATCACGCCTGCAAACTCTACTGTTGGGTCCTTTAGCAGTTCGTGCTGGACGATATACAGTGTGCTTATATCAGATTTTCTGATATCCAAGAGAACTTCTTTTGAAGAGGACTTTTTGACTTGAACGTCCATGCGTAAGTCAAAAAAATACTTATTGAGGATATAAATCATTATGAAGAGTTGACCAACGAAAAGAGTACAATAGGTGAGGTTTTGTTAGTAAAGTCTGCTGATAAATTCGGCACGAGTGATAACATAACAATAAATGTGAAATTCTCTGTAACCGGAGGACTTCGTGAAGCGTTCAATGAGAAAAACTGGGAGCGGGCATACAACAAGCACGACAATGTGTTCAAGCTAAAATACGGTGTAAAGCTCTATTCAGGCGGGTTAAGAAAGCGCGAGATAGGAACGCCTCTTGACACGTACAAAAAGGCCGCCCTTTTTTGGACACGAAATCCAAAGCTTACCCAGATGGCAGAAAAGAAGGTCTGGGTACAGATATCCAAGAACTTCGAGTCACACATTCCAATGAATCAGGCAGAAGCGCAACAACTCCTTCTTGATTTTGATGAAAAAATGGAGATCAAGGCATCTGATCTTGGTGCAGGAAAGCACAAGATTGGCGCAGAGGTCTACGTATCCTGGTTCAAACACGACTATACTGAAGAAGTTGATACCAAATCAAACTCTAGAGAAATAGAGATTGAAATCACCAAATAGGATATAAATGGAAATACCAGAGTAACATCATGGCAAAATTCGATGGTGTCAGAGGACAGGAATTGCTTGAAGTCGAGGACAAGTCTGAGAGAGACAACGAGATAACATTGATCTTCAAAGACAACAGATTCCTCTTCATCAAACTTGAAAATGGAAAGATGGTAACAACATCAATACCAGAGTAGCTACTTGCTCACATGCTTGTAATACAGGCCTATGGCTATTTCTTGGGATTCTGATTGAATCGAGCCCGGTCTTTCTTTTCGCACTTTTTCTATGGCATCCTTTGCAGACGATTTATGGTATTTTACAAGATAACATGCAAGGATTGTTCCCGTTCTTCCTATTCCAGCAGCACAATGAACCATGACAGGCTCTTCATTTTGAAGTCTTTCGTGAATGAACTCTACTGCCTGGTCAATCTGCGCCATATCAGGTGCGGAAAAATCCTCTGTCGGCACATGCAGGTATTTGATGCCTCTCACCCACGATTCCGGAAGTGGATGCTCTGTCATTGTAATAATTGATTTTACCCCCTGTTTTTGCACCCAGTCTATTTCTGATGGAGTGGTTGGCATTCCACTGCCTGCAAGTTTGTTATTTATCAACCAGCTAAAGTTTGTAGGTTTCTTTGTGATCTTGCCGTGTACCTTTCTCCAGAGATTTCCTGGTTTACTCACTGCTAGGGGTGATTGTATTCCATATATGTATAAACCGAAACGAAACTAAAAAGAAGAATAAAAAGAAGTTATTGTTAGACCTATTCTACTAGTTCGGTCCAACCTTTGACGAATACAGAGTTTCTGTACAGTGGTACTGGTTGTCCTGGAGTAAAGTCCATTGGTCTCATCCAAAAGATTGCCTTTGTTGGGCAAACGCCGATGCATGCACCGTCTGAGATGCATCTTTCTGGATAAAATACAAATGCTTTACCTCTTTTCCAGCCCTCTACTGGTTTTACTCTTAATACGTCTGGGCCTAGTGATGTACAGATCTCTACGCAGAGTGCACATCCTATGCACATTTGTTCGCCTATATCTGGAATAATTCCAACTGGCATGTTGGGTATTACTTTGAATGATCTTAATATAACTTGCTGAAAAAATCGATGTTATAACGGCGTTTGAGAATTTTATAACAGCGTTAAAACAAAATGTCTCATTCTACAAAATTAGAATAACGACTCTACAAATCAATGTTTTTTTATAATTTGTTTCTGATCCATAACCATGGTAGTCAAGATTCACTGTGCACACATATTAGTAGAAAAGCAAAGTGTAGCCCAAGAGATCAAGACAAAACTATCAAGTGGAGAAAGTTTTTCAAAACTTGCACAACAATATTCAATAGATGTTTCAAAAAAGAGAGGTGGAGATCTGGGCCTATTTGGCAGGGGTGTAATGGTAAAAGAGTTTGAAAAAGCTGCATTCGCGCTGGAAAAGGGACAGATTTCCGATGTTGTAAAAACACAGTTCGGATATCACATAATTAAGAGATTGGATTAGAGCGGTATGGAATGGGCCGGAAGCAGAATTTTGCCCGAGTCACCAAGCAGATTTACAATAATTCCTTCCTTTCCATGTTCAAGCAGGATTTTTTTACTATTTTTTGTCTCAATAAATCGCTTCCCAGTGGGTGACAAAACCCAGCCTTCTTCTCTCTTGTATCGTGCCATACTAGCTATAACAATAGAGGAATTGGTTTTGCGGATAGTACTTGCAAGCAACATAACAATTGATGCCACTGCCTTTCCAGCTTGCTTTTTGTAATTTAGTACGTTGTAAAGTCCGTTGATCGAGTCTACGATAATCAATACCTGAGACATGCTCGCCTTGACCAGTATCTCTGTTAATATGTCATTAATGTCATCCCCGGAAGGCTGGTACAAGATAAGATTTTCTTGCACGGTAAGAGCGCCTGATGCGATGTATCCGCTGTACAATAAATCAAGATCAACATACAAGACGTCATTTTTTGTTTCACTAACAAGTTTTGATATGAAGCCAGCTTTTAGGAAAGGGTCGGAATACAGGACAGAATTAATCTGCTTTTGTGAAAGAATGTCTTTTAATTTCAGAGTTGAATTCTGTGGTTTATTATCATGATTTTTAAACAACACAGTAGGTATGAAATTGTAATATAATAATGAATTTAGATTTTGATTTTTCACAAGAATTTCCTTACAGAGACAGGGTCTACCTGAATAATGCATCTACGTCCAGAATGCCAAATACGAGCATACAGGCAATGAGCAGTTTTCTTTCCAAGTATAATGAATATGGTCCAGATTCAGAGATGTCGGACAGTTATGTCAGAGAGCGTCTTAACAATCTGCGCAAGTCGGTTTCTCAGCTAATCAAATGCAGACCAGAGGAAATAGTTCTTACACAGAGCGTAACTGATGGAATAAACTTTGTAGCAAACGGCATGAGGTTCAAGCCAGATTCCAACATCATAACACGCGGCTCAAACCACGAACACCCGGCAAATCACTATGCTTGGGTCAGGGCTGGCCAGAAAGTAGAATTGAGGGAAATGGCTATTGACGATACTGGCTATTTTGAGCTTGATTCACTAAAAAAGACAATTGATGATAATACTCGGCTAGTTGTTCTCAGCCACGCCTTGTTTAACACTGGATCCATACTTCCAGTAGAGGAAATAGGAGACCATCTTGCACAAAAAAACATACCCTACTTCATAGATGCGGCACAAACGGTTGGATGCATCAACGATGTAGATGTGAACAAGATTAAATGCAATTTCATGTCTTTTAACGGATCCAAGTGGCTATGTGGCCCTATGGGCATGGGAATATTTTTCTGCAGAAAGGAATCAAGTGAGATGATAGAACCGTTACAGGTAGGTGGCGAATCTGCCATTTTTCATGACAACAAGATAATCCATAAAGAAATGCCTGCCAGATTTCAAGCGGGATTTCGCAACTGGGTGGGGGTGGCAGGCCTTGAGGCCTCTGTCAGCTATCTTCTCAAGACAGGAATTGAAAAGATAAGAGACAGGAACATAAAGCTTGCAAACTTGATGCGTGAGGAATTGTCAAGGATGCCAGGTGTTATCCTGCTTGGGCCTCAGGAGGACACGAAAAGAACAAGCATAGTATCTTTTACCATCAGAGACCAAGACTCCGAGGTGGTGGTCAGAAGACTTGAAAAGGCAAACATTGTACTTGCCGTAAGGGAGGTATTTTCCAAGAAAATAGTCAGGGCCTCACCGCATTTTTTTAACACAGAATCAGAGATTTTACGGGTAATTGACGCGCTTAAGAACTAGCTACTTTTCCTGCTCTTCTATTACCATCATGGTCAGGGTGGAGTATACCTTGTCTATCTTCCTTATTTTATTAGTAATAATGCCTCTCAAATGATCCATTGAATCTGCAGTAATCTTGATTATGATATCATACACGCCGTAGACTCCCTGGATTTCATATTTTACGGCAGTCTCCTTGTTCAGTATGTCCTTGATCTGCTTTATTATTTCCATGTCAGAACCCAGATCAGAATTTATCAATATGTAAGTAGTCGGCATGAGATAATTCGATTTGCACAATATTTAGCCTTTGCCCAGCAAGTCAAGATTGATTTATGATCAATTCCAACCAGTCTGGTGGAACCAATCGATCTAACGCTTGAAATTTCAAACAAGCTTCCAAGCTTCCCGGGATCTCCCCGCCCGCAGTTCATTTCATGGGCAGAGAAAAAACTCGATGGATACAATCTAGAGTTGATTTTTCTAAGCTCGCATTCTGGAACCCATCTTGACGCGCCGTATCACTTTGTAGAAAAAGGACTGAAGATAGACAAGATACCGCTTGGCCGATTGATAACCGACGCGTTTCTCTGCAACATAAGAAAGGGTCCCGATGGACAGATTACAAAAAATGATATTGTCGGCTTTGAGAGAAGAAATGGCAAGATACCCCCCAACTCGGCCATAATTTTCGGAACAGACTGGTCGAGCAATACATCAAGAAAAGACTATTTTACAAAAAACCCGGGTCTTTCAACAGATGCTGCAAGGTATCTGTTAGGGAAAAAACCAAGCCTGGTAGGAATAGACTCGCCCAGCATCGATCTGGGCAGGGATTCAAAGTTTTCAGTTCATCACATGTTATTGAAAGACGGCATACTGATTTTGGAAAATTTGTGCAATCTTGATAAAATTAAGAGAACTAGTTTTAGACTGATAGTGCTGCCGCTCAAACTAAAGGGAGCTACAGGATCTCCCGTCAGGGCCGTAGCTATCTAGAAGACAAACTGGAATCTGTTTTGCTTGTAACTTTCTGCAAGTTTTCCGGTTATTGGTATTTTGTTGCCACAGAATTTACAGTTGTTATTACCATCAAGGTTCCATTCTTGAATATCAAAGCCGTATCTTTTTACCACAATTTTCTTGCATTCCGCACAGTAGGTATGTTCAAGAGGATGACCTGGTACGTTCCCCAGATAGGCATAGTTCAGGCCCTCTTTTTTTGCCACCTCGTAATGTTTCTCAAGTGTCTTGACTGGGGTTGATTCAAATTCCATCATTTTGTAATCTGGATGAAACCTTAGAAAATGAATTGGTATGTCAGGACCAAACTCGTCCACAATGAATCTGCAAAGCTTGGTAGCATATTCCAAATTGTCTCCTACTTGCGGTACTATCAAGTCTGTTATTTCTACGTGAATCTTGGTCTTGTCTTTTATTTCTTTTAGCGTGTCAAAGATTGGTTTGGGGTCTGGAACACCAATATATTTTCGCGTGAATTGAGGTTCGGCGCTTCCCTTGAAATCTACGGTTATGCAGTCAAGAAACTCACTCATCATCTTTACAGTTTCCGGAGTATCGTAGCCGTTTGATACAAAAACATTGAACAGGCCGTTTCTCCTTGCAATTACTCCACAGTCTCTTGCAAATTCGATGAATATGGATGGCTGGTTGTACGTGTAAGCAATTCCCTGAGAGCCCGACTTCATGGCCAGGCTTACTACCTCGTCTGGAGTCATGTCGGTACCCTCAATCTTTCTTCTCTGACTGATATCATGATTTTGGCAATAAGAACAAAGCCAGTTACAACCCGTGGTTGCAATGGAAAATATGCTGCTGCCGGGTCTGTAATGTGTTACGGGTTTTTTCTCGATTGGATCCACATGTCCGGTTATTACCTTGCCGTATGCCAAAAGGTCAAGTTTGCCATTGTTGTTCGAACGTATTCCGCAAAGACCAATCTGGTTTTTTCCAATCTCGCAGTACCGAGCACAGGCTGTACATCTTACCTTATCGCCGGGTAGTTTTTGATAAAGAACTGCCTCTTTTGTCGTTATGTGTTTTTTCTCGATTTAATCATATAAGTTGTGATGCGACGGCTTGCTGCGGCTTGGCCTTTTCTGGACGCAGTTTTTTAATCGCATTTTCAAAGTCTCCCTGTGTTATCTTTATCGATTTGACCGATTTTTCCCTGTTGTCTACATATCTCCTTATTGCACTTGTTGCAGCCCTGTTGCACACACCCTCGATTTCTGCTCCACTAAACCCATCGGTCATCTCTACAAGCCTGGCAAGGTCTATGCCTTTAGTAAGCGGTTTCTTTTTGGTATGTATCTCAAATATGTTCCGGCGCCCCTTCGAATCAGGTAACGGCACTTCAATTATTCTATCAAATCTTCCCGGTCTGAGCAGTGCACTGTCTATCAAGTCAACTCTGTTGGTTGCCCCAATTACCAATACGTTATGCAGCTCTTCAAGCCCGTCAATCTCGGTTAAAAGTTGAGAGACTAGTCTTTCTGTCACATGCGAGTCTGAGCTGCCGGAGCTTCTGCTTGGTGCAAGTGCATCCACCTCATCAAGGAATATGATGCAAGGAGCGGCCTGACGTGCTTTTCTAAAGACTTCACGTACTCCCTTTTCCGATTCCCCGACCCATTTGGAAAGCAGCTCCGGACCCTTGATGCTGATGAAATTAGATTCCGTGGTATGTGCGACTGCCTTTGCAATCAGTGTCTTTCCAGTTCCTGGCGGGCCATAGAGCAGCATCCCCTTTGGTGGTTTGACATCCGCGTGCTCAAATGCCTCCTTGTGTTTTAGTGGCCACTCCACTGCCTCGTGGAGCTCGTCCTTTAACGATTCCAGGCCACCGACGTCCTCCCAAGTAATGTTTGGCACTTGGACTAGGACTTCGCGCAATGCAGACGGCCTAACTTCTTTTAGCGCATCTCTAAAGTCATTTTCAGTAATCACTAACTTTTGCAAGACTTCTGCCGGAATTTTTTCTTCCTTTAGGTCAATGTCAGGCAACACCCTTCTCAAGGATCTCATTGCAGCTTCTTTTGCAAGGATTTCAAGATCAGCCCCTACAAAGCCGTGTGTTACTCTAGCAATCTGATCAAGCTTTACTTTTTCATCAATCGGCATACCGCGGGTATGGATGTCAAGTATGTCCTTTCTTCCCGCTTCGTCAGGTATTCCTATCTCGATTTCCCTGTCAAATCTTCCCGGTCTTCTCAGCGCGGGATCAATCGAGTCTGGCCTGTTGGTAGCTGCTATCACTACAACCTTGCCTCTTGATTTCATTCCGTCCATTAGCGTCAGTAGTTGTGATACTATTCTCTTTTCCACTTCGCCTGTCACTTCTTCCCGTTTTGGTGCAATAGAATCAATCTCATCTATGAAGACTATGCTTGGTGAGTTTTCCTCTGCCTGCCTGAATAATTCACGCAGCCTTTCCTCGCTTTCACCATAAAACTTGCCTATTATCTCAGGACCGCTAATTGAGATAAAATGAGAGTTGGTTTCTCCTGCTACGGCTTTTGCAAGTAGTGTCTTTCCGGTGCCTGGCGGGCCGTACAAAAGTACGCCCTTTGGAGCTTCGACCCCGAGCTTTTCAAACAGTTCAGGATGTCGCATTGGCAGTTCAACCAT
>JAGWFS010000139.1 GCA_028867785.1 Nitrososphaerota archaeon | reverse complement strand
GCTGGCGCTACACCTTCAGTTAATTGCAGGGGCGTAACGGGAACGTCGAGTTTTTCCTCGCGCGTAAACCTAATGGTCTTTGAAGAATTACTGGGTAGAGGATGCTTATCCTAACTGTTAGCTGCCATTGCTGGCAGTGTCGGACTATCGCTTCGTAAAGGCGTTACGATTGCTCGTTTAGTCTCTGCAACTGCACGACGAAGTTCAGCCATTTGATCGGCGAACCGTTCCATAGCAGTAAGCTGTTCTGGCGTATGCCATTTCCAATTTGCAATACGAGCATCTTTTACTTTCATAAACTCAATTGCAATTTCAGCTTGCTGTCTTTTTTCGCCTAAAAGGAACGGGAAAATAGCAATTAAAAAATCTCTAGCAGGTGCGTTGTGCAAACGCCAACGCCAGACAGGTTTAGCTTTTGGATTCTTTGGAATCTCTACGTAGCAAGAACCACCGAATTGTTTTTGAAAACTTTCAATCCAAAACTTTTCAGTGTTGCCCATAGAGACATATAGCGCTGGACATTTTACACGGCCACCGCCATATTGTTTTTTCAAAGATACCGAGCCTTCACCTGCAAAAAATCCTGCCATAATTGCTAATTCAACTTCGGCTGCTTGTCTCTGATTACCCATTTACACCTCTTATATTAGACGTTTAAATGGGCTTCCAGGTAACAAAAAATTTGTCATTAGAGCAATTTTTAATTCGGCGACATTCCACCGAACTGATCGAGAATAGTGTTTCGTTCTGCAACCTCAAGTAATTTCGCGGACATATAGGTAATCAATTCCGCTGCCGTACTACCTGCATTTCCTGCTGTCCCGCTAGTAACTGTGATGATATCTGCCATGTTTTG
>JAGWFS010000138.1 GCA_028867785.1 Nitrososphaerota archaeon | reverse complement strand
TTCAACAAGTGTTTGTGCGGTTTGTTTAGATACACATGCTGGAGAGCTGTCTTCAAATTTGAAAATTAATTGCAATCCTTGTCTACATGTTACATCTTTAGCTGCAATTCCAGACTTGAATTGTTTTAAGGGTGAATCAATCACATTTGTTGTTCCCGGTAAACTTGCTTGAACTCCGTGAGAGTTTGGTACACAACAGGATATCCCTGAAAAATAAAACGATTTTTCAGAGAGCATCTCAGGGCCCGATGCCAGCTTTACGGTATAGTTTCCTGATTTAGACCAAAGCGCACTGGATGGGATAATACTCTGGGAGAAGGTATCATCCTGTGAGAGTTGCAGTTGGGATACAACTATCAGACGTCCTTGAGGATCAAATATTGTAAGAGCATAATTTTGTGAGAATGTTTTGTAAACGATGCCTGTAACATCAAGAGTATTTGTACTAGAGTGATATGCGACATCAATTTTTGCAAATGATGTAGTATCATCGGCAAAGGCCGCATGACCGATTACAAAAAGACCAAGACTGATAGTTGCAGTCATTGCAATCTGCATTATTTTCAATTTGTTTATACTGGATAACCATGTTTAAAAAAGTGGTGTAGAAATTCTCTAGGTCGAAAAAGCGATGGACCAGGTTGGATACGCTATGATACAGTGTATTCGTGCGTTCCATTGTGTGTGATATTCATGTAGTACACTAGTTTTGATGAATAATCCATGATTTTGAGAATTTAGTACCTATCTAGGATTTCAATCCTAAAACAAAGACTTGTGAATATTGGCTTTGATCTGGTTTCGCAGATCATCAGTTATTTCTTCAGGTTTCATGCCATGATCTTTTGTTGCATGAGTTGC
>JAGWFS010000137.1 GCA_028867785.1 Nitrososphaerota archaeon | reverse complement strand
GATAATCATGTCAAGGTTGCTGAGAAACAGGAGGCAGCATGCAGCTATGTATCTCTTCAGGAAAGATTAGACCCCGGTAAAAAAAACACTGGAACTGGCCCGGGTCTTTCTTTCACTTATACTGCAACAGAGTCTGGAACTGCAAATGTAACTGTAACATTTCCATATTCTGTGAAAAACCAAACAGATCCTAACCGACCAGAAATCAGACAGACTGTTTCAAAATCATTTTTATTCACAATTTATGACAGCAACACAAATTCAACCATCCCAACTTATGGTGGAGGCGGATCGGTAGTTACTATGACATCGGATCCAGTTACCATAACATTGGATCCGCTTGGGCAGTTCAAATCCGGTACGCCTGCAAAATGTATCACATGCCAACAAGATTTTGTTCTTGTAATAAAATCAGAAGATGGTTCTCCTGCATGTGTTTATGCTTCTCATGCAGCACAACTTTTGATACGTGGTTGGGCTGAGCCTGAAAATCAAAAAACCAACTTGCAAAACACAATCAAGGTCACAGGATATGATTCATTTGTAACATATGACATCACGGGGGGAAAACTATTGGGCATCATAAGAGATTCACAGGGAGAACGTCTTTTCATTCCAATCCAGTCCAACACTGATGGCAATGTGAAATTAACTCTGCCAAGATCTGTGATTGACACAGACCCTGGTTACAAAAATGATACCTTTTACATTATGACAAACTCTGGTTCAATAGGCATCTTTGATGAAACAGATACTCCTACTGAGAGAACCGTCACAATCCCGTTTGAAAAGGGAGACAATATGATCCAGATGAGCGTAATGTCATGGGTAAAAGAAATGGCAAGTACTGGACTTGGGTTGA
>JAGWFS010000136.1 GCA_028867785.1 Nitrososphaerota archaeon | reverse complement strand
GGAAAAAGTTATTCAGGGAAGCCACGGAATATTTCACCTTGCAGCACTTACATCTGTACCAGAATCATACCTAAAACAAAAAGAGTACAATGACGTAAACGTCAAAGGAACTGAAAACATATTCCAACTTGCAAAAAAATTTCACATCAAGACAGTGTTTGCAAGCAGCTCAAGCGTATATGGAAATACCAAAAACATTCCTACGCCAGAATCTGAACAACTATGCCCTGTAAACCCGTATGGAATCACAAAGCTCAAGGCAGAACACTTGGCAAACGAATACTCTAAACACTGTGATATTGTGGGTCTGCGTTACTATAACGTCTATGGCAATGCCATGGCACCATCAGGTGCAGGTGTGATATCCCAGTTTTACCAAAGCATACAAAACCATGTCCCCTTGACAATTGATGGTAATGGAGAACAGTTGCGTGACTTTGTACATATACAAGATGTAGTCCTGGCAACCATATCTGCAATGGAAAAAAACACAGGTTCAAATTTCATTAATATTGGCTCTGGTACTGCAATGTCGATTTTAAACCTGGCAAACCTATTCGTAAAATATTCTGACTCACACTTGCAACCAATCTTTCGAGAACAAAAGGAAGGAGACGTATTTGCAAGTCAGGCAGATGTGTCCCTTGCAAAAAAATTGCTTGGCTGGCAACCGCAAACTACATTAGAAGACTGGATAAAGAATTTATACAAATCATGAAACTTGTAGGAATTCCTGCATACAACGAAGAGGGTACCATAGGGGATGTGGTAAAAAAATCATTGAACCATTCCGACAAGGTTATCGTAGTCGATGATGGGTCAAGTGACAATACTGCACAGGTCGCAAAACAAAGTGGTGCCACTGTAATATCGC
>JAGWFS010000135.1 GCA_028867785.1 Nitrososphaerota archaeon | reverse complement strand
GCCAGCGGACAGATTGGTGATGGTCAATTTGTTCAGGGCCTCCAATACATGATACAACACAAGATAATGCAAATACCTGCACATTCAGGCTCAATTGCAACGTCAGGAACCCAGCAGATTCCAGCATGGATTAAAAATAATGCAGGTTGGTGGGCCAGCGGACAGATTGGCGATGGTCAATTTGTTCAGGGCCTCCAATACATGATAACAAACGGCATAATCAAGATCAGTACCTAGTTGAGTCTTAGGCATAACTCCAAGCCTAATTTTGATCATACTACAAAATCAGTTTGATAGAAAGAGCTAAGGATCACTTCTTGGAAATATCATTACCACATGTACACCAAGAGAGAAATCCCCAGCAAGATAAAATCAGAATCCATCCTTATTGGCATTTTGCATCTGATAGGTTTGCTTTCCTTTGACAAGTAATGGTCGTACGTCCTCAGTGTATTTTGTATCTGAAACCTGTTTTGCAATCCAAAATCGGCTTTCTTCATCCATCAAGACATAGGGATATTTCATATTACCTCTAATCTTTACATACATCTCGTCAACTCCCCAATTATATGCAGATTTACTCAAGTTTATGCCGGTGCTCGGTACTGGATTAGGATTTCTATTACTTGATGATCATCTACCTGCTCAAATTCGTTGTAAAATTGGCCAACAGCATTGAAATATACTGGAACATTCAGAACTACGACCTCTGCTATACTTGATAGTCTTTCCATAGTATCTTGCGGTCCAACTGGTATTGCTACAATTACTCTTTTAGGGTGCTGATTTTTTACCCATTCTACTGCTGCAAACATTGTTGCTCCTGTGGCGATGCCATCATCAACTAGGACTACAGTTTTGTCTTCCAAGTGGTATT
>JAGWFS010000134.1 GCA_028867785.1 Nitrososphaerota archaeon | reverse complement strand
AATGATGTTGAACCTAGAGAAGATATGTATGGTGAGGCACCTATGCCACTGTAGCTGGAATAACCGCTTCCTTGAGGATATATTACTGGACCTTCTGCCCACGTGCTCTGTGCGTCATAACTTGGTATGACGACGCAAGTAAATTGACCAGATCTCGTTCCAGCCGATGCATCACATACCTTTTGATCTGCTACTGATTTGGCGCCAATTGGCCTTTCTACCCCCGGCGGGATTACTTTCTGTTCCTGTGCGGCGGATAGGTGTGGCGGAGGAATAATCTTTACACCTTTTAGAGGACCTGGAGGACCCATATGGTTAATGATTTGTGGTTGGCCACTGTCTGGTTGTGCATTTACCATGGGTAGTCCTGTCATAGGCAACAACATTAACAATACAATCACTAGTGCTGAAATGATTGTCGTTGCTGTTTTTGTCTTGTTGTTTTGTATTTTCATGTTATTGACACAGAAATTATTTTTGATATTAATAAGATGGTAGGATTAAAGTGGTGACAAGCGGAGACATGTGAGCACAAGTGAGCACAAATTTTAGCCGATGAGTTTTTCAAAGTCCTTCTTCTGACTTTGTTTCTTAACACATCGAAGACAAGAAATATAGTATGAAAATATGCGAACATCTTATCTATTTCCGGTACAAAGATAATAATCAAATGTCATATCACGCAGGAAAGGATCCCAGAGGCAAGAAGATAGATGTCACACTGGATGATGATGTTGCAGTAACCCTGGCACTAGAGGCAGAAAAACAAGGCATCACCCCAGACGAGCTTCTCGATGACATTGTAAGAAAGCATACCCTGTACAATTTTCTTGCATCGCACAATGACCATGTAGAGTTTCCAAATCCAGACTTGGACATCATTCTGA
>JAGWFS010000133.1 GCA_028867785.1 Nitrososphaerota archaeon | reverse complement strand
AAAGGGAGGTTGGTTTGCAGTACAGCAGTACGTGTTCTCTGTGTTCTCATCTCATGACTGATCATGACATAGAGCACCATGATTACGGAGAAGCGCCATGCAAGCTAGAGGACTGTAGCTGCAGGGGCGTTCACGCACAGTTTCATACTGACATCACCGTACTTGGATTGAAAAAAACGTACAAAATAAACGAACCAGTAAAATTCGCTCTGAAAATTCAAGGATACTCACCTGGAGGTTTTATGACACTCTCTATTAGAAAAGATGACGGTCCGGAAATATGGCAAAAGAAATATTTTTCAAATAACCAGCCGGGATTTTCGCCACATCCATTTGATCTCACTTACAATCTTCCAGCGGAAGAGGAGCCTCTGACTATCCGTGACTCTGGAAGATATGTTCTAGCAGTATCAGTAAATCAGCACCAGATAGAGGAAAAATTTACTGCTGTATAGTGATTTTTGGGTACGGAACAAAGATACGCCACTTTTTTAAATCATGTTTGTACCGTATGAAATAATACATGAAAATTCTACATCTTGGAATAATTCTAGTCTTTACCATAGTTTCATCTATAGATACACAGGTTTTTGCACAGGTTGCACCACACATACCCGGATTAGATTCTCCACTTCATCAATTCAAATCTGGCATAAAGATACATGACATTAGGTGCCAACCTGTTTTTATTTTGATAATCAAATCCGAAGATGGTTCTCCTGCATGTGTAAAGCCACAAACAGCTTTCAGACTTGTTGAGCTAGGATGGGGACTTGAAGATAGTTCTACGACCGAATCAATGAACATTGACAATACAAAATTCTCTGCAAATTATACCATAACGTATGCAAAAATTCTCAATATTAGAATGGATACACAATCTCTAT
>JAGWFS010000132.1 GCA_028867785.1 Nitrososphaerota archaeon | reverse complement strand
GAATAACGATACACAAAGCACAAATCAATCAAACAGCGGAAATCTAAAAATAGGATTATCAACCAATCCTGGAAACCCAACTGCTGGACAGCCAACTCAATTCAACATTGCTTTCATGGATAATAAAACTAATTCAATAGAAGAGCATGTTGATTACAAAGTTACAATTATGAAAGGAACAACCCAAGTGTTTACAACTTCGCTTCTGCATGCTGCAGAAGGTTCTATTAGCATGCCATATCAGTTCCAAGACGCAGGATCTTACAATGTGATGGTAGAGGTAGATGGAATTTGGTTCATGCCAGTTTCAGAGACAGCACAATTTTCCATAAACGTTGGAAGTTGAACATGTGAGAAAGCATGTAAAACAGATTTGAGTCTGGTAAGATCTGCTCTTTTAATGAAACAATTCAATACCCACTAAGCCTAGTAGAAGACCTTTCTTTTCTTGTTTGAAACTCGGCTTGTTTTACTTCTTTAATTGTTTCTGAGTTAGTTCAGAAGATATTTGGCTATCAACCTCTAGACATACTTTCTATCTGAGGTATTCTATGTTCTCCCTCTCTCAAATTCATAATATACTCCAGCCTGACACTGTCAACTATGTTCATATCAATCAAATTTTCTACCAACTCTTAGATTTGCAGCCGTCTTTTTACCCCGTCATGTGGAGACAAGTAGCAAAAGGGAAATCAAGGGCGGCCTTGAGGTTGAATGTTGGTGTAATAAGATGATGACTGCTTCAACTGGATTGCACCTGCATTGTCACATCCTGTCTGCCAAGGGTAGCAAAACTTTTCTCCGATGGGCAGAGTGGACTGTTTCTCTCCGGGTAGTGTTATAGGATAGATGTGGTAATACATTAGGACAGCTAGGGTTACTGCTGTTAT
>JAGWFS010000131.1 GCA_028867785.1 Nitrososphaerota archaeon | reverse complement strand
TATCGTATACGTTTGCTGTGCTGATACGGGCAGACACTGGCACTACTATCTTGCCAGTGGAACATGTCATGTGTAACTTGTACCCAAACACCCATCCCTTGGTCCCAGAGAATCCCCATCTGGCATCAGTGTCAATGCCAGACCTTGGAAGGTATCCTGATGCCATCTGTTTTCTGTGCCATACGTGACCATTTTTTGCACGTATCATGGAACTGTCAACGGATGTTATAGTTGCATCAACTATTTTTTCTGTAACAAATCTTCTTCCGATGGTGCTAATGATCTCACGCACCGGAAGTGCCTTGAATCGCCTGTCAAATGTTCTCCTGTCTGGTAATGTATCCAGACCACATAATTTCATTATTTTCTTGTTATATCGTATGGAAAAGTAATGATGAAGGCAGTTATTGGATGGTATTCTCAACCATACTCTAGCAACATAGTATCACTACAGTTGGGTAGACGTATGGTCTTCCCCTTTTGTCAATATCATCATACAAAGATAGCAAACCAATCAGATGCAAAATGCCAATAAGGAAGGATTCTGATTTTATCTTGCTGAGGAAACTTCTTGTCAAATGCATTGTGGTAAATGATATTTGCAGGAAGTGATCCTTAGCAATTTTCATTAAATTAATTTTGTAATATGATCAAAATAGGCCTTGGAATTATGCCCAAGTCTCAAATAACTGGATTTTTGTCCTGTATCATGTGTATTAGTTGTGTGTCATGCAAAATATCAAACTCTGGATAACAGTTTAGCATTGAATAGTTTCCCGACCTGTAAATGTTCCAGTTGTTGCAGTCAATGTCATACTCATCTTGAATTGTAATACTTCCAGTCAAACCCGTTTCTAATTATCGAGTCTGGATAGCCGTGACCGCGTACTAGAG
>JAGWFS010000130.1 GCA_028867785.1 Nitrososphaerota archaeon | reverse complement strand
GCTAGATAAAACACATCTAGATGAAAATCTGGCTTTCCTTTGCGGTTCTTATGATATTTGTCTTGTCATCAACAATACCGTTGGCACATTCACAGCTTGGGGGAGTATCGGCTACTCTGCAAAACGGAGTCTGGACAGTGCCAGCAAACAAGCAAGTGCAAATTTCAGCTGATGTGACAAATGGCCTTGACCGCGACCAATCATTTGCATATATCGTTCAGGTGCTAGACAAAAATGGTGTTGCAATTCAGCTTTCCTGGCTTACTGGAACGCTAAGTGCCGGGCAGTCACTTAACCCATCTCAGTCTTGGACACCGACGGTACCTGGAAATTATACTGCGCAGATCTTTGTTTGGTCTGGAATAAGCAATCCTGATGCCCTGTCACAACCTCTTATAATGAAGCTAACAGTAACCTAGTTCCACATCGGTTATAATTTGGGAAGCGATAAGACAAATTGATGAACAGAAAGGGTGGAGTCGTTACTGGAGTCATCCTTGCTATATCATCAGTTTTCTTCTTCATCTTTATTGGGTTTCCGCTTTTCAATCTGCAGCCAAATGATCAGGACAATTCGCCGTTTTCTACCAGTACACAATCTCCTGATACTATAAGCACAATTGCAAATGATATTGATTCATGCGTATCAAACCCTACATCTGACTGTGACCAAGAAATGTTGCAGGTGTCAAAGTTCTGTGATCAAAACAAGGGTCAGGAGCAAACATATCCGTTTTGTTCAGATACTAGGGTGCAGATGTACATTGAGCAGCGAAATATGGCTCAAATCAAAGTCAATGGCGGCGGCAGTTAGTCTCTAGGATTTTGTCCTATGTTTTACTATGGTAAAATTGCCTTGCAAAATCATGTTGTTTGCCAAGATGTATTCTTTGGTTCT
>JAGWFS010000012.1 GCA_028867785.1 Nitrososphaerota archaeon | reverse complement strand
AGGCTAATGCAAACAGGCAACATGCAGAACAATGTATATCAAGGAATGAAAGTAAACGCATCGTGTCCTAATCCGCTTTTTTACGGTCCGGTTTCCAACGATACCATGTCACAGAATACAAACAGTGCCAGCCAGACACAGCTACAGGCTTTACCGATAAACCGGACAGGTATTATACTGCCAGACAATATGACTCTACAAAACAATACGGCAACATTTGGCCAGAACTATACGCAACCGTTCAATGTTACAAGCAAGTGATAGATCCAAAAGGGGGCAAGTCACTGGGTTGATTTTTTAGTGATTTTATGTCTATTATGCAACATTGAATAAAACTTAACATCTCCGAATCTAGAATCTAGTTGCAACTGATTGCAAAAACAGAAGAATGTTGCGCCACTTTTTTAAACCATACCTATCCAGTACGTATCAAAGTGAAAATTTACAATCTTACAATAATTGCAATATGCCTCTCATCAATAGCTCTTGGCATCACACTTACAAACCAGTTTCACACCAATTTCATACATCCCATAGACAGGGCAAGAGGCATACTGATTCAAGTGCAGGCCACCTCAGATCCTCAAACAATACAAAACGAACTTGTGACAGTGAAAAGACTCTTGCCAGCATCTGGCAACCCTGTCTGGATATCGCCTACAGATGACACAGACTTTGGATTGATGCAAAATGACTTGCAGGCTATGCTTGGAACTGCAAACAATATTGCACATGCTCCGTCTTGGAGCTCAGATTTTCATACTGGAATATTAAACGTGCATGATCAGGCAACTACCCTTGTCTTCAACATGCTTGACGCTACCCCCTACATGTATGCCAGCCTGCCTTTTGTATCTTCAAATGCCTTGTGGCTGCTTGGCGTGATAGGACTTGCGAAATATGCAAGTGTCAAGAAAAAATGAAAACTGTGTATTTTTCAATAATTGCGGTCCTGCTGTTCTCCATGTTCCCATCTGTGCACGGAATTAGCGGTACTGCATTTTTCATGAAAACAAACTCTACTTCTAAAATATACGCAAATTTCACATTCTCTGTACCTAATAACAAAACTTGGAACCTCTCGCCGGGAATTTACCTTCCGTCTGCTGCATCACCGGTGCAAGCAGACTCTAATAACATGACTATCATAACTGATCCGAATTCATTCAAAGCAGGAAAAGACAATGTAACTGTGACATATACCATAACTGCAAAAAACAACACAAAAGGAGTTTTTGCACTTTTCTTGTACTATTGTGGTGAAACTCCATTGATAGTAGGATTAAACGAATCTGAGGTAAGTCCAGATATTTACAAACAATTCTTTACGGCAGGGTACAATTGTCCTGCTATGTTTGACTTTACCCCAAAGATGAGTTTGATTGGATATTCTAACATGCTGTACAAGAGAATCAACATTGACTCAAACAATACAATAAAAAGTGTACAGACTGAGGGGCAGTTTACAAATAATACTATATTAAAAAATTCTACAAATCAAATACAACCCATTCCATATTCTATACTTCGTTCAGCATCGCCAACATTGACGCCATCAGAGACGCAGTCACTAGTCAAAATAGCACTGGATATTCCAGAGCTGCAAAAGTGGTCACATGACTGGCATTATGTGGATGTGGGGTTTCTTGGAAACAATAAACTTGCAACTGGGGGCTTTGAATGGCAGTATGCCATTGTCAATCTAAAATCTCCTTCAAATAGTGCACCAATACCATGTGACAATGATTGGTGGGCATGGATAGAGATAGACATGACAACAATGAAAGTAGTAAAGGCAACCTATCCTACAATGGAGTCACATCAATGTCAAGTTGCCATGGGTGGAGGGCCGGGAACATCTGGCAATATTATGCCAGTTATCAAGTTACCATTAAAACAATTCAAGTCAGGAATCTCTGCATTAGATGTCAAATGTGCAAATGGTTTCACTCTAGTAATCAAGGCAGAAGACGGTTCGCCAGCATGTGTGAGAAAAGAGACTGCGTCTGCTCTAATCCTGCGCGGTTGGGCATCACAGATCCTAACTACGGAAACTGTGTCACAGGCAAATTCCAATCAAACTAGTGGTGATGTTCCAGATTTCAAGATAGGTCCTGATACGTTAAGGCTTGCGCCACACCAATTGGTATTTTTCATGAAATCCAATTCCTCTGCGAAGATATTTGTCGAGTATACATCGCGTTTGCCCAACACTGGAACCATGAATAGCTGGTCAAGGGTCTACATTGTCAATGCAACAAATTATACTCCACTTACTACATCTGATGTTGCCATCTCTGGCAGCCCCTTATCGATTCCATTGACAGAGGGTTCTGATACTACTGTTGTTTATACTGTAACTGCAAAAGAAGGTATCAAGGGCGTCTACTGGCTGTCTTTGGCCCAGTTTTGCGGCCTGATGCCAATTGCAATAGACATTGACAGTTCTCACTTGAGTCCGTCTGATATTCCAGTGTTCACCGGATCAAGAAGCTGCCCAGCCCAGATGCTTGACGCCAAGATTCTTGGAATATCCGGAGGCACTGCAGAATACAGGATTGGACAACCGATTCCATAGGATATAAGAGATGAAAATTTCACATCTTACAATAATTGGTATTTCTGCAATAATCATAACAATGTGCATCCAAGATGCGCATGCAGATAATGAAATGACTTACTACAACCAACTGCAAAACCCTCCACTTGCCTTCACATCCATTGATGGAAACCAGATATCGGTCAAAGTAGGACAGGGAGGTTCTGTAGAAGTTCCAATACTTGTCAAGCTAGGCAAAGGATACGCAATGGAATCAATCACACAGGTTATGCTTACAGGTCAACCGGATGGCGTACAGGGATGGGTCGCTCCAGATGTTATAGACGACTCGATATACAAGATCAACCAAATTAATGGCACACTTTACATTTATGTTGATTCTAGTGCACAGCCTGGTACATACACGATAAAAATAGCTGGACGCGGGGCAATCAAAGATCTTGCCACTGGAAAAGACATACAGGTCATGAATCCTGCTGCCGGAGTAGCTACCCCTTCTCCTGTTCAACAAAACATTGCAAACCTGAAAGAATATTGGAGAGAGCAAGCAGAGCAGAGCGGCACTCTAGGGTCCTTCTCTCTTGTGGTGGAAAAAAGCCAGAGTGACATATCGATGAGTGCAGGCAAGTTGGAGCAAAGCTATGGCCAATATTGTGCCAAGGGCAAGGATGGCAATGGACCATGGCTTGGTTTTATCACGCATCAGGAAATTCCTCTTACAATTACTTCTCCAACTAAAACCCATGTTCGTCTTGTCGCAACGCAACTGCCAAACGGTGGATGGGTAAAGATTGTCCAAAGTACAGTTGAGGCAGGCCCAGAAGGCGCAACTGCTAAAATTATGATGGCGGGGGCAGAAAGACCTCCAGGAATTAATCCTCTTGTTACCCACGCCATGGAGGTGCAGGCAATATCTGACGACGGCAGCAAGGCCGATGTCTTTGTTCCAATAAGGGTAGTCCAGAATGTAACCGTGTTGCATTCCCCAGCCCCTTTACTTTTTGGGACCAAGGTAATAATCAACAGTAACCAGAAACAAAACTCGTCAAATTGTGCTTTACAATGGATACCAACTGTGGTTGGCAATTATACTGCTCAACTCTACGTAAGCGAAGACGAAATGGGAAGTAGTCCAAGATTGGCATACGTGCCAGAGGTTCACTTACACGCCATCACTTAATTCTTGGGTTGCACCTTGGTATCTTATAAGGCGCAGGTTATTCTTAGACCGAAAAGACCGATAAGGCAAACTTTGCCTACCATTTTTAAAGAGTCTTTTTTGGAGAAAACAGCAGTTTTACATTTCATAGAAAAATGATATTGTGAAAATATACGTCAATTTTTTAAATGATTGGCGTACAGTTCACATCACAAGTGAAACCTCTGTTTGTAATAGTTGCATTAACTATGATCACATGTATCATCGGAATAAATACGGCGTATGGCCAAATATTGCCAGTAGCGACAGAAAATACATGGTTCTATAATTATTCAGCAACATGGCAAGGAAATAACTACTCAATTCCTGCGTGGATAACAAATGGAAAAATTACGGGCATCAAATTATACCCAAGTGGGGAACAACTCAATCTACAGATAACACCGCATGGAAGCGGGATTGTAAAGATCAAGCTTCCAAGAGATATCTTCGAACACGGAGCAGTAGGCCTCGCAGATTTTACGAATAGCATACCGGGAGTTTTGAATCAAACCGAGGTGAGTTTTGATTGCAGCTATCATACAGTAAAAGCAGAATTTTCCCCTACGACTCGTGAGATTGTCTTTGACGACATCATGAGTTACTATACTGGTCCAGGCGGTCCTACATTGCATTCACTTGCTGGAACAACTTTAGAAAGCATAAGGCCTGCCAATTGGCCTATCGATGTGGAATCTGAGGGCAGGATGTGCGGATATTCTTTTGATGTAAATACGCAGACACTATCTTTGCAAATGCGACCGGACTTGGAGCCTGATTTTATGCAACTGCAGCTGCACTCTGACATGATGGGGAAAAATCTGTCAGTCTATGCAAATGGCTTGAAGATACCTATTAATCAACATCTTGAAGACAACCAGCAATTAGTAATTCTTAATTTTACATATCCTGCAAATGTAAACCAAATCAATGTTACTGAAGACAAGAACATATCACCAAATGGTCATTTGATTTACTTGCCACTACAACAATCCAAGCACGGGATCTCTCCATTTGATACGATCTGCCCATCTGGCCTTGTCATAATCATAAAGAAAGAAGACAGTTCTGCCGCCTGTGTGTTCCCAGAAAACAAGTCAAGACTTGTTGAATCAGGTTGGGCATCAAGGGCAAGAACAGCTGCCGAGATATACAATTCCTCCGTTCCACAATTTGGGAAATTTTTTGAAGCGGGGGGCGTCATGTTCAATGTTACCGGTGCTAGCCTCAACTTTTCAGATGCAGACAATGTAACAAAAGGAGGCGTACAAGTGGTTGTAAACATGATTGCACAGAGTCTGCGCGAAAAACCAATCCATGTAGATGACAGTTACTTTGCACTTGAGGGAATTGCTAACGATAACAAGACAGTATCGATAACTGGCAGCGCGGATAACTACACCCGGTATGAGATTCCACCGGATCATCCAGTCAAGATAACTTTTCGGGGCAACACGTACCTGAATCATGCCGAATTTGGTAGTGGCTGGAGATATACATTGAATATGTATCTCAAGCCAAGAAACTGGAATGATTGGCCTGATGCAGTTGTGCCGCTTGATAGCATATCATGTTTGGCCGGTCATACGTCTTCCTGTGTTAGAAATAACGGATAATTTACGAACGAACGGATCTCAAAATAGAACTGGTAGGTAGCACATCTCTCTCATCCAGATAATTTTTATTTATGACAAAAAGATGATGTTATGAAACCGGAAGAATGTTGCGCCACTTTTTTAAGGTTTGAAGAATGAGAAATGACATATTTTGAAAACTTTACGTCTTCTAATAATGCCTAGTATGATAATCCTATGCCTCCTTGAAATTCATGTAGCATATGCTAGCCAACCATTGCTTGATTGGTACAACAATAGTGAAATGGTTCTTGTAGGAAAAGTGATTTCATTATCCCAAGTTCCAGCTACCACCAACTCGTCATCGC
Source organism: Nitrososphaerota archaeon (assembly GCA_028867785.1). GTDB lineage: Archaea > Thermoproteota > Nitrososphaeria > Nitrososphaerales > Nitrosopumilaceae > Nitrosotalea. Next base: position 53,210 of record JAGWFS010000012.1, on the reverse strand, counting down.
AATATCCAAACCAGACACGTTATGATATCCAAGTGGAACAATATTACAAGAATCCACAGTCAGCCAAACTCATCACTGTCTATGGCTATGCTAAAGGAATCTATTTTTCAAATGATCCTACCTACAATGTAGGCGATAGATTATTTCTATACGTCAACAAGGAAAACGGATACTATCAGATTCAATCTAATTCGTTCAAGTTAGACAATGACTGTAATGCTCGTACCATGATCCCGCTGGCCACTTTGCCTTTTGAATCTCCCGCAATATCCTCCCCCGCGCTTGGGCATGATTTCTATCTGTCTGATCCTGAAGGAAATACGCAGGAATTTTTTCACATAGGTAACAATATAACAATAAATTTCAACGAATTGAATGCGTTACCCGTTGTAAAGAGTGCAACTGTCGAATTAATTGTAAAGACGAATAATGATACAAGAACGGTTATGGATGATAAAAAAGACGTGATAGTTCCTGCTTGCAATGGACAGATTCCAATGAGGTGGACCTTTACGCCTGACACAAGTGGACAATATAGTACAGAGGTCAATGTGAGCGGCAGTTATGAACTTGGAAAAGGAACGACCATTCTATTTTCTGAACGTCCGATGAGCACCAGCTTTACCGTGCTTGAAAATACTGGAGGCCCAGTAATAGTAAAAGGTCCTTTTCTTTTGCCATTGCAACAATTCAAATCAGGAATCAAGGCTGAAGATGTCAAATGCTCTGATGGGTTTACTCTTGTAATAAAAGCAGAAGACGGCTCTCCTGCATGTGTAAGACCTGATACTGCTCATATACTGGCAGAAAGGGGATGGACAAAATCAGCAATCAACGATGCAGAAATTTCCGCTTTTCGTACTAACACATCAAACAGTAATTTTACGATAAATTATAGCATCACAGAAGGCAACAGAATACTTGACACTAATATTACTAATGACACAAACACCATATCCCTTGCCATATCATTAGATGCGCCAAGTAATGGATCTATGACACTAGTTATTCCACATATAATGGATGATATGATACACAATAAAGGTGCTCAACTGGTAGTTCTGTCTGATGGAAAAGAAGTAATTAATTATAATGAAACAGAAGATAAGATTCATAGTATTACTATTCCAATTATAAAAGGTACAAAACAGATAATCGTCGCATCCATCGTTATTATGTAAGGACGGAAACTAATCTTGCGATATTCTATTTTAAACCACAAAAAACATACTTTAAAAAGTCTTTATGGTAAACTGGCAATTTCTTAGAAGAATGATACTGTGGAAATATGCGTCAGTTTTTTAAAGCATACATGTCCAGTACCAACCGAAAATGAAAGCTCTCTATATGACAATAATAACTGGATTAGGAATTGCTGGTACTGTTGTGGTTGCCCTTGTCTTTGCAAGCTTTTGGCCAAATCCTTCCGGTTCAAATATGGCATTGGATGGAATTGACTTGCAGTATAAAGCAGGAGACATGGTTCAGCCGGTTCTAAGGTTCAGCAACCAGTCCCAGGGGTGCAACACTCCAAAAATAACGTTATTGAATGCAACAAACAGGTCTCAGGCTATCTATAATGTAACTGCCAAATATGTAACCTGTAACAACCACTTTGGGACAGATTTCTATGCTGGCGTAAACGAGGATTGGATAATAAACCACCCACAAAAATATGTTATTGTAGGTTCTGTTGGATCCAAGTCTGTCGAAAAGGAGTTTCTCGTATATCCAAACCCCGACCATCCGAAACTTTACACAGACATCCAAGTAGTAGGCCCTCATGCATATCTTGCCGATCATCCCATGAATTTTACAATCTGGGTAAAGGCATATGGGATAGTCAATGGCGGCGAGGAACCAGATGTAACAATCTACAACAACACAGGTAGCAAGATCTGGCAAACCCATGTCGGGGTCATATTATGTTGTGTGCCAGAATTGGGCCAGATAAATAGGAACTTTACATCATCAGAATTGGGCAACGAAGAGGGTCAGATAAATGGACCACCGGTAATGGAAAAGCCCGGAGAATATGCCATGACTGTCTCATACAACAAAAAAACAATATCAGAAAGATTCACCGTTTTATCCTATTCAAATTTTCTATTGCCATACAATAAAGAGATTAACGTAACCCATAGTGATGGAACCTTTTCTGGTTTTACAATAAACTACACCATTAGTGGAGACGGTAACAAACTTCTTGCTGCAAAGATTGATACGTCCAAATCTCTTACATTATCTTTGGCGACTCCAAATAATGGAACATTAGCAGTAATCGTGCCCAGAGCATTAATTGATTCAAAAAATGCCTATGACAATCAAGATGCTCAATTTATTGTATTAATGGATGGAAAAGAAGTCAAGTATACGGAAATAAAATCAATAACTGCACGAATCATCACTATACCATTTACGGATGGAGCAGAAAAGATCGAAATAATTGCCCCTGCAAGTATATGACTTGGAACAATGAAAATTTTACATCTTTCAACCATTTCAATTCTTTCTGCAGGTTGTTTCTTTCTGGCATTGACTGGAATTTACCTTGCTGGAAATTTTCAACATGAAGAATATATGGAAAAAACATGTAGCAAGCCAGGAACCAGTTGTCCTACCGAGGATCCGTGGTCTCTTCTACCTTTTGGAATTCCAGGTTTGGTTTTAACCCTACTTGGAATATACCTCATGGCATCAGGGCAGATTCAAAAAAGGAAATGAAACCTATACGTCTTTCTTTAATCGCAGGAGGTGGTATTGTTGCCGCCCTTGCGTTGTTTCTAGCATTGTCTCTTACATCCACACCATCCAATATTCACCACTCCGCCCCTGCGGGAGAAGACGTGATTGGTGCTACGGCCGATCTTGATTTTGTAAAGGCATTTCTTGCAAAGTATCCAAATGCAGTAGTTTCTGTTTCAAATCAATACGGACCCTACACTGCGGTACTTTATTCGGTTAATTCTACCGTTATCGGAGGTGGCAGTCTGAAATCCTCCCAATATTCCACTCTCATGCTTGTTATTCCGATGAATTCAAGCCTGCGTCAGGTTGATAAAATAAGACTCGTATGTACGACGACGGCAGGGATTTCTTCAATGGGGGCTCTATACTGGCAGGCATATTACAAGAATAATCAGAGTCTGGTTCCGTTTGAGACAGCGTTGGACCGACAAAGGTGCTTAAAATGAAAACTAGCCATCTTGCAATAATTGCTATCAGTATTACTATGGTATCTTTTTTGAAATCAGCATACGCTGCTTGTGAAGAACATCTGACGCTTAATCCACATGCGCCTGTGCCTAACTGCATAACCTTCTTTTCTTTTGATAGTGCCATCATAACTATAGTTGTCATCATGATCGTGATAGGAGTTGGATTTGTTGTATTCAGACGCCTTAAGGAAAATAACATCAGAAAATGAAAATGACGATTGACTACATTTTACTCTATATGATGAATTACGATGAAAATCTACGTCAGTTTTTTAAGGTTTGAAGGATGAATGATGGTGTATTTTGAAAACTTTGTATCTTTTGATAATTTCGATAATAGGGGTTCTTTTTTTACAACATATGGGTATAATCTATACGAGCACAGTCTGTTAGAATGTGTACATGGAATTCTTCCACAACTGTTTCCTCCAAGGGGATTGCCATATGGATGCGCTGATGGGCAGATTGTATCTCTTATTTATTTAACAATTTATGGCGGAATTGTGATGACAATTGGTAGCATAGGTTTCTTGATCCATTGGTTGCGAAAACCAAAAAATGCTAGTTTCAGGCATACTCATGTTTAGACCATCGTATTGCAGTTGACTAAAAAACATTTGTCCGGGAATACACGAATAAGCTTGATTTTCGAAGAATCTTACTGTGAAAATATACGCCAGTTTTTTAAACCATGGTTGTACCGCACTAGTCAGGTGTGAAAATTCTACATGTTGTAATGATAATCATTGGAGGAATGGCAACGCTAACCGTATTTGGCACATACATAATTTTGAACCCTGTTTTCCACGACTCTGCGGTCCAAAACATGCCGAGGAATGATGTAAACAAAAAATTGATTGATGCTGCCAAAAACGTACAAGCGGTAAAAATATTTCTTGAAAAATACCCAAACTCACAAGATGAAATAGAATACTATGGAGGAAAGGGGGAACAATTGGTGTCTTTTTCTCCTCCGCGCGCTATATACAATGATACAAAGTATCCTCCAACCTCTAGGACAATAGACCTCCAAATTCCAGTAAGTGTTTCTAACTTTACCGTCTATGAAAATGACGCCAAGATGCGCTGTACAATATTATCCTATGATGAAAATAATGGAATAAACTATCAGTTGTATCCAACTAGCAACTCGAGCCAGACTCTTTTGGATACTATCCAAAGAAACAACTGTTTTGACCCCTCCGTACTACCAATGCCGCCATCGGCACAAATGTTTGAAAACGTAACCAAGATGTATGTCACTCTAGAGCAAGGTAACGCAACTCTGCTTCAGGCTCCACTTGGATTCAGTGGCACATATTATACACAACTACTTCAACTGCATGGAGCAGTGCCTGGCGGAATCACAACATGGGTATTTCCTCCACAACTTGAAGGGAACCTGTCAAGAACAATTGCTCTTGGAATTAGTACAAGCCCTGATGCAAAACCAGGCGAGTACGTGATCCCAATAACCGGGGATGGATGGGTAGAAGACTATACCACAAACACAAAGACATTGTTTGAAAATACTACACTTGCAGAAGTGCATCTTACAGTAAAACCGTATAGTGGCATTGGCATGCATCTTGGTGGCATAGAGCATAATTTCAGATCTTTCTGTGTTGAGAAGAACAACTGTGCATCTGGTCCTACAAATGATTATCTTGATACGACATTGTCATCTGCGCAAAAAACCAGAGTCATCTTGAGTGTTAATGGTCCCAAGGGGGTATGGGCAAAGGCATTTCCAAGCATCATAACTGCAGGACCTGATGGCACCGTTGCAAGGGTTATGACTGCAGGTGTTTCAATTTCGGATAACCCAAAGGAAAATGCTGGCGCAAAAGACCCGCTTGTAATTACAGCATCTGCAGATGGCATTCATATGACAAAGATTTTGGGAGTGCAGGTAGACAATAATTCTACAGTGCTTCAGGGCGCAAGTCCAATTTCTTTAGATGATCAGAATGTACTTGGCGGAAACGGAGGAATGCTGTCTACGATGGGAATAGTGGTATATGATCCAGCTAACAACAGCGGAAGCCTTCCAGTAAGACTGGCTGTACTTGGAAGCTTTGAGGGAAACTCCACAACTCCACTACCGCCTTGGCTTTCTGTAATAATACCAACTCCAAGTTTTCTACTAAATGCCACACAGCCCTATTACATTCCTGTTGGAGTGCTGACTCACAGCGCACCGCATTCTGGTACGTACCACATCTTGGTAAGTGAAGATGTTGGTGGAAAGCACTTTGTTGTGCCTCAAAAAATTATACTAAACTGGAACGTGCCATAAAAATGAAAACGCTGCATCTTTCACTCATCATAATCGTGGTTTTCTTTTTATTCCTAAATCTTGGCCAGGCTCACGCGGACGATGATATGTACGTTCAAAATATCAAAGTACAACCATCTGCTGTTAAACTCGGAGATACATTCACTGTTACGGCAACACTTGTAAACAATTCAACTGGCCCAATATGGGTGGAAGGGGGCAAATGCTCCGCTACAGATAAACAAGCGGAAATTTTGACTGTAACCTTTGATTATCATGCCAAAATAAAAACAAAAAGCGGTTTGTTCTGTGCCGGGGTAGGCTGGTACCAAAAATTAGATCCCGGGCAGAACTTTACTACGACGGCTCCTGATTATACTGCTACTTTTATAGCAACAGAGTCCGGAACGGCCAATGGAAAAATTAGATTTTCGTATCACATATTCAACCTGACCGATCCTGCCCAACCTGGCTACGATGGGAAAATATCGCAACCATTCCAGTTTGCAATTTCAAATCAGACTGGGTCTAAACCCGAAAATGCCTATGGCGGGGGTGGCACTGTTGCTAGGATTGCTCTTGATCCTCTACAGCAGTTCAAGTCAGGAATCAAGGCTGAAGATGTCAAGTGTGCAGATGGATTAACTCTTGTAATAAAATCAGAGGATGATTTTCCTGCATGTGTGAAACCTGATGCGGCTCAGAAATTAATGGCTAGAGGATGGGCAAAGGAAATAGTAACTACAAATCAAACCTCGTTATCTGCACTCAAACTGTATCTTTCTACAAATTCTACCTCAATACAATCTGGACAGGCAATAGGAATAGATGTCTCACTTAACAACACTAGTCCTCAGCAACTAACTTTGCCTGTGCAGGATAACTGGCCAATAAATGGTCTGGGTTCTGGCGGCTGCTCCTTTCTACCAATTGGTATTACAATACTGGATGGTTACTATACCGAGCAAAACATGACAGACAAAAAGTCACTATCATTTTATTTCCAACCTCCATGTGGTCCTTTCAACGCCTCTTTCAAGAGCTTTGCATTCCAGTCACTGGGCAGTAGGGCTATCACAGAATGCGAGTCAACAGATTCCTATGTGTTTTCATGTCCTAAAATGATAGAAATGAGATATAATGTAGCATACAGTCATGTCTTGGAAAATGGAAATTTCCAGCCCTTCAATTCTGGCGTTTATACAGTAGTTGGCGGGGATGAATGGGGACATGTCGCAATACGACACTTTACAGTTACCAACTCTACCGGAGGTTAAGGAATGAAAATACTACACCTTTCAATTTTCTCAATCAGTATTGGAATCATACTACTATCTTTTATGCTGATATCTCCGGTATATGGACTGTCATCACATACCAGAAGAATATTGTATATGGAACCTAATTCTGTAGGACACTTGTACGTAACATTCAGTACGAGTCTACACAATCAAACCATGATACTTGCACCGTTAAATGTCTTTGATACAAATCAAACAGAATCCAATCTGCACTATAACGTACCCGATATATCGATGATACCAAATAAAACTTCCATTGTGCTTGATAACAATAGTACTGTGATAGACTATACCATAACTGCAAAGAACAATCTAAAAGGACTCTTTGAATTTTCCCTCCCAGATACATGTGGAATATATCCTCTTGTGGTAGGGCTTAATAGCTCTCAAATCAATCCATCTGTCTTATTGTTTGGATTTGTAGACCATGGCTGTACAATATATCCTCCGCCAATAAGAGCAGAGTTATCTAGTAGCTTATACGCAACTTTTTCATTACCTGAATCTAACTCGCAAACCGTACAAGAATTTCCTCTCACAATTCCGGTTTTATTAATAGGCATTACATCACTAATTGTATTTTATAAGATAAAAATTCGTATTTAGACCACTGGATTGCAGTTGACTAAAAAACATTTGTTCGGAAATGCATGAGTAGGCTTGATTTTGGAAGAATCTTACTGTGAAAATCTACACCACTTTTTTAAAGTTTGTAGGTTGATTGATAACATATTTTGAAAACTAAAACTATTGTTCGAATTTCTACGTTGTCACTTCTTGTGATTGGTGTAGTCTTTGCTTTCTTGTTAATTTATGTAAGAACCTCAAGCCAAGGACCGATTCCAGAACTTGTAGATAAGGACACTCTTATCATAATGATGAAAAAATTTGACCCTAATCTGTCCAGCTATGATCTCAACAACATGGAATTGTTACACATACATAAAACAGGCCAAGTCTATGTAGTTAACCAAAACACACTCCGAGATACAGATTTGTACCAAGAGAATCTACCGAACTATCCACATGACCAATACGTGTGGAAAGTACCGCTCACAGAAGAGGCAAGTGCTGGAGGGCAAGTCGGCAGTACAATTTATGATGCATCGAGCGGACAAGACTTGGTAATATTTTTCCCATTGCCGATTGTCCACTAGGAGGTCACGAACAATCAAACAATGGACATGAAATAGTTTACTTGGTCTACTATGTAGTATTGACAAATGGAAAAATGTCTTATGTCGACCCAACACTCAAAGGCACTTTTCTTGGAAACGAAGCAGAGTTTGAATTAATCAACAAGACGCAAAACTTTCCAGAAGTATCGATGATGATGCATATGTATAGCCATGTATGCGTCAATTCGTTTCCCACTGATTGGTACCTCAAGAAAGATCCAAACTTTCCTAGTAGCAAAAATGATGTAGAATATCTAGCCATGGGCAGAGGAATCAACAACCAGATAATCATTGTAGACAAATTTGATTCTGAAAACAGAAACATAGGGAGAATACTTTATTGTGGAACCGATGCGTCTCCTATATATCATGCAAGTATGAGGGAAGTTTTTGCTTGTTTTAATTCCACGTCTTCCATTACTTCATAGTTTCAAGTTTAGACCACTGGATTGTAGTTGACTAAAAAACATTAGGATTAGAGTTGACTAGCAACAAGGCAGAAAATAAAAGGTTTACCAAAAAATTATAAAAATTAAAAAATGTTGCATAAGGATTCATTTTTGTGCCTGTTATGCAACGTTCGATTAATCTCACTGGTTGACAATTTCATAAATTCAACGAGCTAACCTTTCATTTTGATATCTGATTATTTTCTGAGCAACTTCACTTGCATTTTTGAGATTAAACTCTATATCATATGTCTCTGTGTTCTCTTTCCACGAGATCAAGATCGATTCTTTTTTAATTTCTTTTACAAGTGTTAGCTCGTCATAGTTTAGCTCAAGGGCAATACCTTTTCCTGAGATTTCAAAGGAAATTCCGGTATTGAGCAAATACAGTATTCCTGAACCCATCTTGCTCCAAACTTTGAGTTTGGCAGAAATCTCCTGTCCTTTTGATAGGCCTATCACGCATTTACAGATTTGAATATCATAAAAGGATCTTCTCAATTCCTTAAATGATGTGCCATGATTTGGAATCGTGTCTCTTCCACTTGCAATTGCGGTAACAATAATCGTGATCATTGGCGTTGCGATGATACTGTATGTCGAGAGTCAGAATGTATCCTACATGCAAAAGGCAAACACGATTGATACCATACGCAACAACAAGGAAAAAGAGACTGCGGTAGCTTCCTACACAGGGAACACACTTGATATCAAGAACCAAGAAAACAATCCAATCAATATCAAATACATAAGGATCTTAGACGACCAAGGAAATCTAATACAGAGAATTCCATACAACGCTCAGATCAAGCCGTTTTCCAATTCTACTCTGAACCTTACTGGTGTTATTCCATTACAATACCTAAAATGATCAAGTTCTTGGCCTCCACGTACCATACATCTTTATATCATATTATATTCATAATATAGTATGACGAAGCAGAGACGCACGATCGCACTTTCAGCAGAACTAGACGGTGTGATAGGCCTTTTGGCTACTCGTAAAAAGATGAACTATTCAGAGTATATAGAATCTAGATTAAAGCTGGTTCCAGAGATTCTAAATGAACTTCAAAGGCTTCAGAGCGTGTCTGAGGACGCACCACCTATGATTAAAGGCAGTCTAAAGGATGCACTCAAGGCTGCAGATGATATAGAATCTGATTCAATTAAGAGATAGAATGATATCATAAATTATATATATTTTATGTAAGCATATTATCTTTAAGAGACAGGATGGTTACACGAAATATAAAACTTGGTCCTCAAGAAACTAAACTCCTTTTCACACTTGAAGAGAAGGAAATGAGCGTCTTTACTGCAGATGATGCAAAGAGGATCCTTGGCTCAGGGCCTGCGTCATCACTGCTGGTAATTAGCGGTCTTAAGAAAAAAGGAAGAATCAGGCAGATAGAGAAAGGAAAGTACCTGCTTGTACCTGCAAGAGCAGGAATCGATGGGAATTGGGCTGAATATGCCTGGGTGATAGTACCGCACCTAATCGATGTCTATTACGTGGGATTTTGGACCGCCATGAATTACTGGGCAATGACAGAGCAAATACCACATACAGTCTTTGTAGCAACCACAAAAAGAAAACGCAGTATGGAATTTGGAAACCAAAGATACGAGTTTGTTACTTTATCAAAGAAGAAATTCTTTGGATTCGTTAAAGAAAAGGCAGACAAGAAAGAATTTTTCAATATATCATCTAAAGAAAAGACAATAGTTGACGGCCTGATGCACCCGCAATATTGTGGCGGAATCCCTGAAGTAACCAAGGCAATGTGGAATGCAAGAAAAGAGGTAAACTGGAAAACAGTTCTAGAAATGGCACAAAAGACAGGCATTAGCGTTGTTTTAAGAAGGCTTGGATATCTGTTACAAATTCTTGAAATAGAAACAGGGATCTCAAAATCAATAATGAAACAAATAAGACAATATCCATATCATTATCTTGACCCAACACACATCAAAAAGAAAATCGAGTACTCTAATGATTATGGGTTGATAATTAACATAACAAAAAATGAATTGCTTGGATGGAGGGATTACTAGTGGATCAGAAAGAGCTCAGAAATCTAGCAGACAAGCATCAGATATACCTGGGGACACTGGAAAAAGATTATGCAATTACTAACCTGCTTTCAATCATAGCTCGTTTTCCAAAACTGGATTCAATGGTATTCAAAGGTGGCACAGCGATAAAGAAAATTTATTTTGAGCAATTCAGATTTTCAGAAGACCTTGATTTTACTTGCTCAGGGGACGTTTCTGAGGAATTTGCAGATTTCATAGAAAAAGAGATGAAAACCCTTGACGTAAAATTTACGGAAATAGCAGAAAAGGAAAGAAAAGGCGAAAGCTTCAAGTTCAAAGCTAAATACGCCCAGCTTAACGGAGTAACTGCCAGTGTAAGACTGGATTTGAGCCTGCGTGAGGATGTACTCACTGATGCTGTGACTAGGCCTATCTTGCATTTCTACGATGCTCTTACACATGACTTTGAGGTCAATGCCATGTCTTTGGAGGAGATCATGGCTGAGAAGATAAGGGCCATAATCTACACCAAACATCCAAGACATCTTCATGATCTTTGGTATCTGCACGAACAGAACGTAAGTTTCAAGGCTGATATGGTTCGTACAAAGATAAAAACAGTCTACGGTGATGAATTTGATCTTGACAAATTCAGAGACAGCATAGAAGAAAAGAAGAAAAACTGGCAAAAAGACTTGCGGCCTCTTTTACCAAGCAATCCGCCACCATTTGATATTGTTTCAAAAAAAGTTCTTGAGATTGTAACCAACGCAATGAAATAGCAAGACCTGAATGTACAACTGCTTAAAAAACAATCTCTCATTATTTTTGTGCAAAAACTAGCGCTGCTTTTTCTGGCTCTTGTGGCAAGTACCATACCCAGTGATGCGTTTGCAACACAGATTCAAATTGTAACAGACCTTGGCAATGTCTTTACAGCACAAAAGACACCGTCATCCCTTAACAGTACCAGCAATGATGCCGTCTTGGGAGCCGGGCTTGGAACTGCGGCAAGAATCCAGACAGTCCAGCCCCAGGGAACACTTGTTTATGGTTCAGGCTATATCGGAACCACCACGCCCATCCAGCCATATGTCTCAATACCACAGGGGACAAACTTTGCCGCATTGATACAAGAAAATGACAGCTCTATTTCATCATCCATGCCAGAATTTTACAGCACATATGATTATTCAAACGGCCAGCTAGTACAGGAACCAGGTCCTCCAAACATACTGTCATTTACTGATACCAAGTTGCTAAGCGGAAATGTCTCTCCAACAATTAGCTCAAACAACGTGCAAATCTCTGCCAGTCCGTCTGGAACTATACTCATGAAGATGAACAGTCTGGCAGGAAGGCAGGTGATACTTCGCGGTACCATACCAAGTGGAGACGATCTTCAGTACGTACTTGCAGATCCGTCAGTTGATCTTACAAAGCTGCCATATGGTACCGCCAATGGCTGGACTCTGGCAGACTCTCCTGCGTCATTTTCTTATTCCAATTACAGGGCAACATACAGCTGGACTTGCGGATATGTTAATCCGTACTACCCGCGCTATCCGTGGTGGCCTGGTTATTGGGAGTGCTGGCAGTATCAATCTGGGTCTGTTCCAACATCGATGAGTGCGTCAGTGCAGCTTGATTTCACAGTACCTGACGCAAAGGGATTGGTTGCATATCTTCAAGCAACAAGTTCCCACAGCTACAAATACTGCTACGCCCGCTACGATTGCACATGGCGCACAGACTATTCCACTAGTGACACCCCTGCCTCAATCAGCGGTTATCAGACAAGCAACGGGTTTCATGTGACAGGAATAAGTTATTCGAGTTCAAACTACAACGGGGTATCGGCACCCTCCAGTGCAATCTTTGTCATATATAACAAGACACCATACTTGCAGCTCCTCAACTTTGACAGCAACTTTGAGCAGACCTACACATTTCCAAACGATAACAGGCAACTATACCTGATATCAACTCAGCCAAATGCGGGTGTAATTGCGACTTCTGCGCAACAGTATGATCCAAACATGTTCTCCTATCTCAAGATAAACGGCCTTCCTCCAGACACTCCGTACGAGATAGTAAAGAACGGCATGGTGGGAGCAGCTGGGCTTACGCCATCTGATGGCAGTCCCATGATGTTTGATGTGTCCCAGATAGGATTTCAGGCTGGAGACCAGCTGCTTGGAGGCCTGTTGATACTGTATCCAAACTCCTTGTGGTATCGTGGCACCATCACGAGCCTAGTACTTGATACAATAAACAAAAACTCGTTTAACTATGACGGACCATCGCAGATCCATATTCCATTTGCGTTTGTTCGAGTACCAATCCCGACAAATGTTGCCATCAGCAAGGTATCAATAGATGATGGTACAATCCAGGTGCCATACCTGTCAGGACAGTACGAGTCAGGCACCGCACTGCTAATACCCACCATTCCGTCAATGAAAAATGTGGAATTCTCTGCAAACGGCACCCCGATGAAGATTGCAATATCCGATGTCATTGGAGATGCAGGCGTGACAGTACTCTCAGGAAAGAGTGCATCCGACTCTCACTACAGCCTTACAACAGCAGTCTCGGCCGATGCCGGTGTTGATGGCGAGGTGACCGCAATTGCAACGCATGATGGTATCCTCAACGGAATCATCTCTGTTACCGTATCAGCAAATGCCAATTATTATTCTGGCTCGTCAACTCTTGCAGTCTATGTCAAGACATATGTTAACGGGAACCTTGCTGGTACCAAGACGTTATACACATCACAGCCACCAATAGGATATTCGTCGCAGACCATTCAAAGCTATACGATATCGCCAAGCTTTACCCAGTATGGCTCGTACGGCATCACACAAACAAATCCATATCCCTACTCGGTAGACTCGTTTAACATATCAAACCAGCAGGTCTCTGGTACAGTTACCGTACCTGCTCATACAGGAGACTTGGTAGAGTTTGAGGTATATGCTGGTGAGAACGCACAGAGTGCCATGATAACCACAGCGTATAACAGTTATTGTAACGGATGGATGGGAATGAATATCAATACAGGGAAGGAGGGCTGTTATACTTACGGATACAATCCTACGGCCCATCTCAGCGAGGCATCAGCTACTGTAAGCCTTGACGAGGGATATATCCTGACAGGCTAGAAAAATATGTGACACCTAAAAATGAAAAAATAGGAATGGGGGAAAGTAACTAGAACTCGATTCTGTCCTTTTCTGTCAGCGAAAACTTTTCTGATTTTCTTGTACCCTTGATGTCATACCATCTTATCTTCAGGGTGACTTTCTTGCCCCGAATCTCGTCTATGGTGATGTCATCTGCGGTCCTGACAAGCTGCGCTATTGATCTGCCCGACATTTCAATTGATGAAATCCTTTTTACAATTTAGCGCACGAGAACAATTTTTTTGATACCGCAGGTTGAAAAAACAAGACAGAACACATAAGAATCATGGCAATGCCTTAAATTCCTGTTTTTACAGTAATGGTATAGCATTGTTAAATTACAGGCCTTATATCATATCGATCTTTGTGTCACTTGCAATAAGCATAGGGTTGCAGATGATCCTGCCGTTTCCGTTTGGCCTGATTGCAGCTCTGGCAGTCTTTACAGTCTATCCACTTTTCTTGAGAAACAGGGCAATGAGGAGGATGGGAAACATTGGCATGGGCGGAGGATCCTTTGGTCAGGGTTTCAAATATGTCTGTCTTGCATGCAGCAACCGGTTCAGGGGAGCCATCTGCCCAAGATGCGGCTCTAAAATGAAAAGGGCAGAATTCTAGATACAAGACGTGAGCTCATCCCTTGAATTGCGGGTAACTGTTTTCAGGCTCCATCTGACACGCTCATTCAAATAAACTTTGGTTACGCAAAATATATCCTGGATAAGAACACTATAGATGCCTGCTCCCACAGTAACGCTGAACAGGGTTAAATGATAGGATCTGTACTACAAAATATTTGGTTGATCGAATCAAAGTAATTCCTTCAAGGCATTGTAATGAACAAATGATAATGAGGGAGATAACGATAGAGCAAATCGAGTCAGTATTCAACAATCCCCTTGACAGTTACCATGATGAAAAAAGGCAGAACTACAAGACATGTGGCATAGTGAATAATCCATTACGAGAGGAAATGCCCTATCTCATTGTAATCCATGATAAGGTTAATACCTCTGTGAAGGTTATTACGGTAATGTGGGCAGACAAAGGAACGCTGAGATCATATGAGTTTGATAAGATACGATAAAGATGCCGGTGCAATGTATATCAAAGTAAGAAAAGACAGCGTAGCCAAAACCATTCCTTTGGGAGACGATAGATTTTTGGATATTAACGAAAAAGGAGAAGTAATAGGCCTAGAAGTTCTATTTATTAAAAATACTCCTGAAGTCGAAGAAGCGCTAAAACGTTCTCCTGATGTGGCAGAAGTTATACAGTAATATTCTAAACCCTAGAACCCTCAATTCGTATCTAAAAGTGGTGTCGTTTTAAAATTGTGGTTCTTAGATTAAAGCAATAGAAATAATTTCCGCGAGTCCAAAAATTGTACCGTGATGATTCACTAGTCTCGCAGGACTAGAGCTAGAACTACCTGTTATACTCCTGATACTGTTGCAAGGCAAAACAACCAATCAAAATTTTAACAACATGTTGCTAATCTGCAAGTATGACAGACAGTGATCTTGCAAGCCTGAAAGGTTCCATTGTGCTGTATGAGAAAGAGCTGGAAAGCCAGACCGCTTTTTTAAAGAAGCTGCGCCAGCCCGAAAACATGATAAATGATCCCGAGATAAGTGCAGCAATTTTGGGACCTTCGGCCTCGCGATTACTTGACCTGTACGATAGGCTGCTAAATTCATACAGGCAGTATATTGCAGAGCTTGAAAAAAAGTTGCAGTGATGCTGTAACCTGCTCCAAGAATCTAGCCTTGCAGAAATCTGTATATTCAGACCAGTAAAAATCTCACTTTAAATTAATTACAGTTTTGTGAATCGTTGCAAAAAACATCACTTTTACTTTTAGCGTTTCTTGTACCTTTTTCCATGCTACCAATCTTTGGTCAGCCACAAGATACTGTAGGTTATTCGGTATGGGTACCAAAAAAGATGATTGCAGGACAGGATTACCAGGGTCTTGTTGTACTTGACCAGGCAGAAAATGTGGATAATCTTTTCTTCTTGTCAACTAGTGACAAATCTACAATCCAAGTTCCGAGTTCCGTTATCATACCTGCTTTTTCAAACCATGGCATATTTGATATAAAACCACTGAAGGAAGGCAATGCAACAGTCTTTGCTGCATTTGGCGGAAATCTAATGGAATCAAATACAACTGTATATCAATCCAATTCTCAACCAACCTCGCTTGAGATAATTCTTCCAGATAATACCACTAAAGCCCAGAACATGTTAGGTTACATCTTTGCCCAAGACGAATTTGGGCAGCCTACTCCAGTAAATCAGGATACAGAGATCTATGTGACAACTTCATCCATGATACAGGCTCCACAAACTGTAACAATACCAAAAGGTCAGTACTATACCCAGCTGCCTCTTGTGACAAGGGGAACAGGCCAGATCTCAGTCTCGGCAGAAGGTCTTGGTACGGCAACAGCAACAGTTACCAAGACAAACGATGATGTTCAGGTAAGATTTGCATTAGCACCTGATCTAGTCACTCCAAATTCAATCACACATTATTTCATCTGGCTAGAAAAGGAAGGAAAACCATTCAAGCCTCCATACGGAATACATGCGGTATTAACATCAAGCGATACTGATGTAGCAAGATTTGGCACCAATTATGATATCGAGCATTTCAATGATATACTGTATTCTACTACACTGAGTAACGGAGTAGCAACCGGCATTTTACATACACTAAACTCCGGTAACTCTACAATATCAGTTAGCGTTGATGGGTTTGGTTCTTCTACTGCAACACTTGCTGTTGGAGGCGGGCAGAATCAATCGCTTGTTTTAGGAAACCAGACTGGTCCTTGTAATTTCTCATGCAATCCGAACTTGATCAAGTTATGGGTTTACCCTCCTACGTTTGACGGTACCAGTTATGGTATTGTAGGGTTATACAGGCAGGTAAATGACTCTGGAAATGATATCCTGATTCCACTGCCAGCAGATGGTAGTATAGTTGGAATATCATCTGACAGCTCGGATCTCAAGTATCCAAACGAGCTGGAGATGGTTCCAGAACGTATCCCTGGAACAAATCAAGATGACGGTCTTGCAAGCTCGGTAAAGTTTGATGTTATCGCAGGTGGAACAGGTAACTTCACCGTTACCGCAGCTGGACCCGGCAAGATGCCAGGATCTGCGCAGGTAAGCATCATGCCAAGATATTATGATTCGTACCACGTTGGAATAACTCCTCTACCTGCAAGAGCTGGAATAACACAGGACCTTGGAATAATGTACATCTACGATAGCTCAGGTGCAATGGTAGATCCATCAACTGTATTTGCAGAACCTCCTGATATTACAATCAAGAGTGCAATAAAGAATATTCCAGACAAACTCCAGTTTGATTCTACCAATGTTATACTTTCAGGATCTATATCTCAGAAGACAGAAGTTTCTACATCTATTGCAGGTCTTCCCTCAACTGATTCTTTTCTCATTCCAAGAGACATTGCAACAAATGTAGAGTTTGATCTGCCGTCCAAAGTACACGTTGGAGAGAAATTTCCATTTGTTGTATACAAGACCAACTCTCTTGGGGTACCACTGCAAATTGATACACCAGAAGAGCTATCAGCATTATCAGGAGTGACACTGGACTCTTCAGGCAAGTACATGACTATATCCAGAGAGGGCAATGATACCATAGCAATACTATCATCAAACGGAGCTGTAATGGAGCCGACTGAATCTTTTTACAATACAATGCATGTTGGTATCAATGCAAACAATACGATACTCAAAGTAGGAAAGCAGAATCTTTTTGATATTACATCAGATATCGAGAACGCAAGCTACAGCTTCCAGTCTCCATTTCAGGTTGTGCAGACAGGTACAAATCAATATTCCATATCGCCTAGTAGAGAAGGAGAATTTGATGTTACAATGTTTGCAAACAAGGATGGTTTTAGACCGATAACTGATACACTTCACTTTATTGCAAAGAAAATAATCGAGCTTACATTTTCTGCAAAAGGAAATGATGGTTCGGATCTTTATGTCGCTCCTGTAATATCAATTCACAACCAAACTCTGACTGGAAACATTCCGTTTGATGCTAACACAGATACAGGATTTGCACACATCGAGGTACCTCTGCAGTTTAACGAGACTGGTAAAAATTATGTTCTAGATAACGTGGACATCTCGGGTCAGAAATTTATAAGCTCAAAGATAGATCTGTTTCTTGCAGATGACTCGAGGATCCAGGCAAACTATTACCGTATGATATACATCAATGCAAACAATGCTGATGGAGGCGGTCCTTATCCATATGGGACAACGGTAACACTGCATGCGCCAGACAAATGGCAGCTATCATTTCTTGTACGTGATGTCTTTGACCACTGGGAAGGAAATGATTTACCATTTGCTTCTAGTGCAAACAATGTGAGTTTTGTTGTAAAGGACAATCTCTTTGTAACTGCCGTATACCGACAGGATTTCACATACCTGATGCTTGCAATTGCTGGACCGGTTACGGGATTTTTTGTTCTAAAAAAGCGTAACGATATCACTTGGCATGTGAAAGAATTGGAAGATAAAATAAAACAACTCATATCAACTTGGCAAAAAAAGAAAAAAGGCTAGGTAAAAATTCCTAGCCTTTCTTACCACAATCGGACAGACCTTCTTTGCAAAGTTTGTATTTAAGTGCAGTTTGATAAAGTGAATTTTAGAGCAGGATGAAATCATGACCAAGATTGTGGCTGGGCCCTCAGGTCTCGGATCTAAAAACTCCCTGCATCTTATTGTTATAGAGTAAACCTGCACTAGTTTTTTAAATGATACATTTGAACAAGACTCAAAACATGAAAATTCTACTCTGTTTACTTTTTGCAGTTGCAGCAATATCGGCATTTTCACTTGCTCCATCATACGAGAGCGGCATGATCCCATGCTGTCTCAACATAAACCTCGACAAAACAGAGTACAATCCAGGAGATCCAGTAAATATCACGGTCATGGAATCAGATAATATTGCAAATTCAAGTGGAGAAGTATCGATCACTATATACGATGTTACTTACGGACAGGGCAATGAGAAGACTGTTTATCAGGACAAAAAATCGTTTGAAAATGGAAAGGCTGAGTTTGAATTCAAGGCCCCGCAGTCCCCTGATAGGTACATCTATCTGGTAACAGCACAATCCCAGCACATTACAAAATCAAAGCTCTTCTTTACCAAAAAAGATGCAAGCAAGATAGTGATCTCTGATGTAAAAGTTCTAACCCCGAAAGTAATGCAGGGAGAGCAGCTAAAACTTGAGGTCAAAGTCCTGGATGGTCTTGGCAACAAGATTCATGGACTGAGGGTCATTGGGTTGGGTGAAATTCCTGAAATCAGTTGCGCCGACAAAATTCCAATTTATCCAGACCTTTCGCCAACAAACTCAAACCAGCCAATGTACTGGACCGATGGAACCGTAAACGGTACCATTTTGATAATGCCTTATGCAAAACCAGGATCATATGATCTTACCCTGAGAGCAGGCAGTGAGATAGATGGGTATCAGACCTCAAATGCAACCATTCATTACGAGGTCACCGAAAATCCAGACAAACCAACGCCCTTCTCGGTAATACATGCCCCGCTAGGTGTTGATTATGATAAAAACAAGTTCTTTGCAGGGCAACCAATACGGGTTCACAGCTTTACCGCATATGATGACTGCGGCGATATCATTCCAAATGTTCCAATAACGGCTGAAATGAAAAGGTATGACTTTCAAAAATCAACATATATTCAGACGCTGCAAACAAAGAACGTGACGTCTGACAAAAACGGCACCTTTAGCGTAACGTTTGATCCTGTAGGCCTCAGGGCAGGTGACTATACCGTACTGGTGACGTCGCACTATCCGGGAGTAAATGAGACGTTTGGCATCGCGGACCACCACAATAAAAAAAACTTCACGATATCTGAACTTGGGAAAAACTTCACCGTATCAGTGGATGGCTGGGATTTCATACCGCTAAATGCCGCCTTTGACAGGCAGGACAAGAAACTCACACTTGACCTTGACAGCTCTGACTCGTTCAGGCGCGTTGACTTTACTGTTCCAAACGAGCTCCTGGATGGCAAGTTCACTGTTTTAGTAAATGGGCAGGAAAGGGACGGTGATATCCAAAAGCATCAGGGTTACACCTCCTTCTCCCCATGGCCGGGTCAGGAAAACCATACTGCCATAGAAGTGATTGGAACCACTGCAATTCCAGAATTTCCATTTGCAGTTCCAGTTTTGTTGATTAGCGTCGTTTCAGTAATTGTATTTTACAGGATAAAGTTTAGGATGGTGTAAAAATGAAAATCCTCCTTTTGCTTGGAATGGTAATCGGGCTGAGTTTTTTGCAAGGTTCAGACTCATTTGGAATGGTTCCAAGTATTCCAGAGGTAGATCTCAATGATACCTACAAGATAAGCTTTGACTCGGGCAATGTGGATTGGAACCCTGTTTCAAACACTCTTGTCATGACAGACAATGATACCCTGATTTCCTTTGCTGCAAACGGTAGCCAACTCGCCCCAATCTACAAGGCAAATTTTACCGTGGATATGCCTAGGTTTAACCACGACGGCAGCAAGATCGAGTTTGTTATCGTGAATTCTGAAGGAAGGCCAGTCAACCTTGACGTTCTTGATCTCTCAACAAAACACCTGCATCAACTAATACACGGAATTACTATAGGCTGGGTCTCTTGGACTCCTGACGACAAGATAATCTACTCGAGATTATTCCCGTCGGCCTCCTCACAGGTCTTGGAACTGGACATAAAGAACAACTTGACGTCAACCTTAATTGGTTCTGTTTACAACCTGCACGGCCTTGATGTCTCCCCTGATGGAAAGAGGCTCGTGGTATCGGAAAATTACTCTAACAACTGCTCGCATTCGGGCGAGCCAGGGGCAGGATGCTTTGACCATCTTTTTGTATATGACCTTGAATCAAAAAAGGAGGTTGCAGAGGTTGCAAAGACTGATACCTACAAGTGGGACCCCAGATGGTCTCCTGACGAGTCCTATATCATATACGGTTCCGGGGATTGCCAGGTAAATGCCGTCACGCTTGACGACAGCAATGATCGTCCTCTGGTATACCGGGCAAACAAGGATCCTGCATGCATTGGTTCTGCCAGGATCAACAAAGATCAAACGATGATCGCATTTTTCAAAGGGTATGGCGGAGTAGAGTACAACGGCAAGTTCAACCCCCTGAACAAGGGACTATACCTTGCTCACACAAACAAATGTTTACGCAGTAATTGTATTGCCGTTTCCAGGTCTATTCCGTTGTTGCCGCCAATTCAGACTAGCCGTGACCTGTACTTAGGTCCGGGAAGATCCGTCGAATTATATTATGACAGTGGGGATTCTACGGAGAAACAGGTAACCTACGGTTTGGACAACAAAACGCTCAGCTTTGTTCTGGAGAACCAAGGAAAGCCTCGCAGTATTATCCTGTTCTTCCCTACACAGGACTTGAATGGAAACGTGACTGTCCTCATTAACGGCAAGCAGTCTTATCCGGCATCAAATAACTGTGGTACTGCGTTACTGTTCTTTACCAAGAAGTGCCAGCAGACAGCAAGTGAAGAAAACTTTGGAGAATGGACGCAGGTAAATGCTTCGGATAACGATACCTCGACATCTTTATCGACCTTCAACATCGTAGGAACTAATGTAATTCCAGAATTTCCATTTGCAGTTCCAGTTTTGTTGATAGGTGTTGTATCATTGATTGTATTTTACAGGATCAGGTTTTGGCTGGGTTAGGTAATTGCAGCTTATTGTTATAGAGGAAATCTGCCTAATTTTTAAATGATACAAATTCAGTACGGTTAACGCATGAGAGTTTTGTATCTTGGAATAATTGCATTTTTATCATGTATATTTTTCTTGTTTTCAACCCAAGACCGGGTCCTGGCAGACAATTCTAATGACATATACCACCTGGTACCTCTTGAACAAGACAAGAAGCCTTTCCTGAACTTTACCACAGATGGCGCGGTGGATACCGTTGATGTATCTAGCAACGGCAGATATGTTACTGCGGGAACCCAAGCAGGCGACAAGGAGGGGTTGGTCTACTTTTTTGATAAAAACGGCACGCCACTTTGGAACTATACTGCAGACAGGCAGATCCTCCAGGTTGCCATATCATCGGATGGCAAATATCTTGCAGCGGCAGGGTCACAATTTTACCACTACGGTACACACGGTCCTGCTGGCTGGAATAACGGCGAGGTCTACTATTTTGATGCGTCTGGAAACCTTCTCTGGAAGTACAACGGAACAGGCTCTGTTGCAGTAACAAGCATTGCGGTATCATCAGATGGCTCCCATGTGGCAGTAGGCTCAGACAAGTCAATTCTTTACTTTGACAGAGAAGGAAATCTCCTGTGGAGCCATAAAGTGGACCGCTCTAACGATCATACTGTCTCTATCTCTCCTGATGGATCCCATGTTGCAACCAAGGATGAGGCGGTGGTAGAGTTTCTTGACAACCATGGAAACCTTCTCTGGAGCTATACGGCGGGTCACGGTACCCAAGAGAACACCTCAGCAGGAAGTCTGTACATTACAATGTCTCCTGACGGCAGATATATCATAACAAGCGACTATATCGACGGCATACTGGTTTTCGATGATAGTGGCAAAATAAAACTTGCAAAAAGCACAGGCGAGCATTTCTATTACGAGTCCATGTCATATGACGGATCATTTATTGCGGCAAGTGCCCAGCAGTGGGGCGAGTCTGACCCAGGTGCAACATATCTTTATGATAAAAATGGAACCCTTCTCTGGTCCTATCCTGGAGAGATAAGGGCCAAAGTCTCAGGTAACGGCTTGTTTGTGCTTGGAGGGATTGAGCACAATGGGGGGCCAACACTTTTCTTTTTGGACAAAAAGGGAAACATGCTCTGGAACAGCAATGCAAGGGACGTTGACTCGCTTGCAGTATCCTATGATGGCGCACTCTCTGTGGCTGGAACTGGTTTTGAAAATACCGGAGGTAGCATACTGTTTTTTAATCAAGAAAATACCGGAGGCACTGCAGTACCGCAACCTGCTATACCTCCTTTTCGGCAAAATATTGTACCACCTTTAAAGCAATTCCAATCAGGTGTTGCAGCAAAGGATGTGCATTGCTCTGATGAACTCATTCTTGTAATCAAGACAGAAGACGGTTCTCCAGCATGTGTGAAACCTGACACGGCTCAAAAGCTGATTGAGAGAGGATGGGCAAAAGAGATTGCCTCAAGCAGCATGGATGAATCTCATAATCTAAAGTTAAGCTTTTCAACAAATTCAAGCTCAATTCAATCAGGCCATGCAATTGGAATAGGCATATCACTAAACAATACAGCTTCTGGGTCATTTTCCCTCAAAGACCAGGACCATTGGCCGATTGACGGGATGAGTCTTGGCTCATGCTCGAATCTTCCAATTGGGATATCCATCCTGAGGGGATACTATACTTTGCAGAACATGTCAGGCGCCAGTTCACTTTGGCTTTATCCTAACCTGCCATGCCCTTCTCCAGTTGGAACCACAGGCTATACGTTTCAGCCTATGAGCAATGTAGCTACAAGGGAGTGCAGCCTACCCTTTTCCTGCCATGATTCGATTACAATTGAAGGGAGTCTTGCAATTAGCAGTTATCTTACAGGCAACGGTATTGAAACCTCCTTCCAAAACGGCAACTATACCATAGTAGGGGGAGACGAGTGGGGCGATGTGATAATACGACATTTTACTGTGGTAAACTCAACAAGCGTGCCAGTGGTAAACCCAACATCTCAGATAATCCCATCCTGTGCTTCCAATATTCCACATCAGAGTGTATTTGCAGGATACGCAGGATCATTGAGCTGTCCTGCCATGCAATATTACATGAATAGCAAGATACTAAACTTTTCAGGCTTTGTTGGCGTATATCATACGATAAGCGACAGCTCAGTTGTTGGACCATCTACATACACCAATCCATTGCAAGAACAGATCGACAAGGATGGAAATGACAGAATGGAGGCAAACCTTGTCCTAGAGCCAGGATATAATGGAACCATAACATACCAACTCACCTTGCACGTTGGGAGATGTGCAGGCAGCTGCCCGCCAGGTATAACGTTTCCTACCGTGGTAAACCAAACAAACATTGGCGAGTTCATACACCGTCAAGGAAATGAAATGTTGCACTCCCATGATGGGCTTGACGTAACATACGAGCCGCAATCAGAGTCTATGCAGGATAACCAGACAGTCACGCTCAAGGCAACTGTCACCGCATCAAAAGACGTGCCTCCTGGGACGTATTGGTTGGTACTAACTCCAGGAAACTGCGTGGGAGGTCCACTAGTGCTGATTACAGTATCTGATTGTAAAAAATGAAAACCATCCATCTTGCAATAATTGCTGGAACGGGGATACTGGCTATCATAGGATCCTTCGTGTTGTTGCATGCAAACCCATTCCAACCAGACAGCTTTGCAGTTGAAAAAACCCAAAAATTGGTGGATTATCATGCAATCTTGCAGATACATCTTCCGGACAATCTAGGAAGTGATAACGGCATCACTACCAATGACTTTGATTGGAGCAAAGATGGAAAATTTGCGGCCTTTAGTATGGCTGCAGGCGCTCCGGTATCTTATTTGTATACGGTAAGCTTGGATGGAAATGAGATTAGGGAGATAAAGATACCAATAGAATTCAACTATATCGAAAACATCCATATCTCTCCTGACAACACCTCAATCTACTTTGTAGGTCAGTACAACGATAAAAAAGAGACATACCAAGACATCTTCAGATACGATCTTGGAAACTCCACGTATCACCTTATAACAAAAGACTCCCATGTTAGGGGTTTTGATCTAGGGTCAGATGGAAATATTGTCTTTGTTGAGAGTCATTACAATTCTACGAGACTACAACAGGAAAGGCCCGCATTCCTCGTGAGGCATTACAACTTGATGTGGCTGGCTTCAGCTGACGGCAATAAAATCAATCTGCTTTACAATGGGACTGTGCTGTTTCAAGATATGGTCGAATCTCCGGATGGTACCAAGATTGCGTTTGTCTCATATGATGATCCGCTTCACCCGACCAGTAATGGCACAGACATAGTGAACCTTTCCCTAGGAGGAGGATTCAAGCAAAGCATCTCCTATCTCGGGTTGTTCGATATTGCGGGCAAGAACTTTAGAATTTTGGAAAAAAATGCAAATGACAGTTACGCTAATCCGAGATGGGTTTCAAACGACTCGCTCCTTTACCAGACAATGATTCACCAATGTGTGCAGGACAAGGAGGTTGGTGAACAGTCATGCCCTGCAGGCCTGCTCAGCATGGTAAGACCGTCTGATGGCGCAGTCAAGCTTTTGTATGGCAATACGGCAGCTCCATATACCGCACCATTTTTTGGTTATGCGCCAAGCCCGGACACAAGATCTATACTCTTTGGCATGAATTTTGATTTCTCCAACTCGGACATGGATGGGACTGGAATATACAAAATGGATTTTGATCGTCCATTAAGGGACTTTGGTTGATTAAAAATGAAGGTATTGTATCTTGCAATAATCACAGCGGCCGGGATTGTAGCCATCATTATTCCTACCGCAGTATTTTTCTTCCCATCTGCAATGCCAGGTACATATCAGCATGCAGAATCTAATGCTCTAGACCTGTCAGGCCCCACCACAGATAACCCCTTGGGAATTACAGCCTCTGTTGTTGTGGAGCAAGACACGTCCATGATGTGCCCTGTAAAATGCACCATTTCGCCCACTCCTCATCTGGTTCTCAGATCGCACAGCGGTGCAGAGTTTGTCGGATACCGAGTATGTGATGGAGGCTCCTGCAAGACCGGCAGATTATCTGATTCCATAAATGCAAGTTTGGAAAGCATTCCGCAAAACTATTCCGGTCCCACTGGCCTGACCCCAAGCGACATAAATCTGGGGGATCTGCCTTGGCAGGTTGGTGATACGGTGCATGTCATAGTAAAGGCATTTCCCGTTGCCCTGCAACCAAACGACATCCTGGTTCGCCAGCCAGAAAGGACTGCAGTAGTTGACCTTGGAGAATCGAAAATAACAGGCCTTGGAGCTACAGAACAGCAAGATCTCAGGCAGATAAATCAAGCAAGCATCAGAAAGATAGTAGACCTGGCACAGCTAAACAGGACTCTTGCGGAAAGGCCCATCGATAATTTCGTGGGGATAATTTTTGGAGCGTTTGACTGGAGTCATGACGGCAAGTTCCTGGTATTTAGTACCAACGCTGGCAATCCCCCCTCATACCTGTGGGTTATGAGCTCTGACGGCAAACAAACCAGAATAATATCCACTCCAAAGGCAGACTCGATATACAGTCCGCGCATCTCCCCCGACAACAGGTCTGTCTATTACATTGGAGGATACAGTCAGAACGGTACGTGGTATCAGGATATCTACAGGTGCGGGCTTGAAAACGACAGCAACAACTGTCAGGATCTTACACTCCACTCAAAGATAGGGGCCTTTGATTTTATACCATCAGGAAATGGCCTTGTCTTTGTCGAGAACCACTCTAACACTACCTTTGTCAGAAGCTTTACGTTTCTTGTGAGGCACTACAACCTGCTTTGGCTCTCGGACCTGGACGGAAAAAAGCAGAAATTACTCTTCAACGGCACGCAGACGTTTTCAGGCATGTCTCTTAGTCCTGACGGAAACAGTATGGTCTTCTTTGACCGGGACAATCCAGTCCGTCCGGAAGACAATGGCACATACATGGAATACAATCTTCCGGGAGGAGGCATACCCGGCCCAAAACCTGTCTATCTTGCATTGTTTAGCATATCGCAGAAGAATTTTACCATACTTGACAGCTCGACTGATTACGTGTATGGCAACTTTAGATGGACAAACGATGGTAACTACATAATGGCTGACAAGTTGTTTTCGTCTGAGATGGTAGAGGTAAAACCAGAAGCGTACTCTAGTGCAGGAGTTGTGACGCTTATACCAGCCTCGGATCCAAAAAATCAAACCGTCCTGTACGGTTTGCAGACCAAACCTTATGCACCAACCCCCAAGGGCCTTGCAATCAGCCCCGACCAGAAATCAATCATCTTTGGAATAGATACAGATTATCATGGAAGTGAGATTCAGGGAAGAGGAATTTACAGGATAGATTTTGGAAATCCTCTTCCATAAGATGGATTTGTGTCGCATGAAGTTTAGAACAAAGATACGCCATTTTTTTAAACCATATTTGTCCAGTATCAACAAATTGAAAACAACACGTCTTGCAATAACTGTAACTATCAGTCTTGGTCTTTTTGCCCTCAATTATGCAGCCTTTGCAGAAGATACTGCATCGTTCGCAAAAATTGATGTAACATATCACCAAAGTACAAATGTACTTGAGATTACAGGCATCGTATACAAGACATTTTCACAAAATTATGTTCTTACAATATTTAATCCAGAAGGGCGTCTGGTAGAAGTATCTCAACTGCAACTGTCACAGGATGGTACCTTTTCCCAAAGTATTCTGACATCAAATACACTTTGGTCTGAACCGGGAAACTATACTGCAAAGTTGACATCTGCCCCTCAAGTTCTATCTGAAAA
This sequence comes from Nitrososphaerota archaeon, assembly GCA_028867785.1. Taxonomy (GTDB): domain Archaea; phylum Thermoproteota; class Nitrososphaeria; order Nitrososphaerales; family Nitrosopumilaceae; genus Nitrosotalea. The sequence goes on along the minus strand of JAGWFS010000012.1, from coordinate 25,893 downwards.
GTTGTTTTACTTTCCGGGGACATCGTGTTGTATAAAAAACTCTCACGGAGTTCAAGCAGGTCCATCGAAAACATCAAGTTCGATCGATTCACCTTTAAAACAGTTCCAATCAGGTGTTGCAGCAAAGGATGTGCATTGCTCTGATGAACTCATTCTTGTGATAAAAGCAGAAGATGGCTCTCCAGCATGTGTAAAACCTGATACTGCCCACATGCTCATACAGAGAGGATGGGCAGAGGGCAATTTTTCTCCCAATATGTGGAATGTATCTCCAAATGCTATTACAAAAGGAACCTCGTATTGTAAGGAAAACGAGACTATGATAGATGGTGGATATCAATTACAAAATGGTTCTCCCATCAGAATACTCAATGAGACAAGAATAATTGGAAGCAGTGGCCAGCAAGGAATGGAAATTGAGTTTTTAAATCCAGACAAATTATCGTGGATGGCATGGGTTTGGGTAGACTGCGGAGGATGATCAAGGCGTGTTTCGATCGGAAGTTTATGCATGTAATAAAAACTCCGTCAATGGTGTACGATCGAAATAAGATGATAGAGCAGGTTCCTATAAAACACACGTCACTTTTTTAAACTATGTCTGTCCAGTACGGGCATAAATGAATATCTGGTATCCTATTGTGATTGTCGCCTTTCTGGCTATGGTATCTGTCTCTAGTCACGCTTATGCAAGTACGTGTGCCGTCAAGCAGACAACCCTGACTACACCCCAACAATTCTATCGTGTCTCAGACGTGGTGTTTGTTGGAACAATATCTGAAATTAACAACTATACAAATCAACAGTACAAAATACAGTTTGACGCAGAAAAGATATGGAAGGGTGCACAAACGACCAAAATAACATTAACAGCCGGGAGTCTCCAAGCTTGCGGGTATTCACTTGTCAAGGATGAAAAGTATCTGGTTTTTGCAAACGGTTCACCGCCATCTCTTGATCTAGTTCTTACAAAACCATTTACTGAAGCACAAGATTTCATTTCTGTGTACAATGATACACAATTCCAGTCGGAAGAATCGGCAAAAGAATCAATGATAAAAAGATTGGAGAATGCCAAGGATGCAATATCAGCCATGATGGGAAGCCACAATACCTCAGGGATACCATTTAACATGGTTGGGGTCGATGTCCTAAACGCTACCCTTGATGTTGGAATAGATAGCTCCAAAGCCGCTTTGACAAAAGCAGGATATGAGGAAAAAATCAAGGGACTGGTAGGAGACCTTCCTATGGATGTTGAATTCATGCAAATTTGGCCAACAACTGGAAACACATCACATGAGCAGATTACGAACTCAACGCCTAACAACCATCCAGTTCTTCACGCAGATGTCAAGTATGTCTTGCGGTCTCCATTACAGCAGTTCAAATCAGGAATCAAGGCAGAAGATGTCAAATGCTCTGATGGGTTTACTCTTGTAATAAAATCAGAAGATGGTTCTCCTGCATGTGTCAAATCAAGGAGTGCCGCTGTTCTAATTTTACACGGCTGGGCTCGTCAATCACATAATGGGGAAATTGTATATTTTATGAAATCAAATTCTACAGGCAAGCTTACCGTAGAATATAATTTGGCACTATCACATGAACAATCGGTTCTAAATGCGAGAATCTACAACGGGGGTTCAATGTCCCAAATTCAACCATCCATCATAGAAGCACAAGTAAATCCCAGCATCATTTCTGGTAACTCCAATACTACTGTTGTTTACACTATTATATCACATGAAACAAAGGGGGTCTATTGGCTCTCTCTTGATGCATGTGGGTTTGTTCCTATTGTAGTGGATCTTGACAACTCCGAGATTACAAAAACAGATCTCCAGCCATCGCTCTCAGGATTAAGATGCCCGGTCTCGTTGCTGCAATACAAGATTGTAGGGTTTGAAGGAATAGATCCCCAGTATGTTGGAATTGAAAAATGAAAACCTCACAACTTGTAATAATCATAATTCCCGTATGCATTGTAATTTTATCTATTGCCCCAAACCAATTTACAACCCTACCCGCCATATTCAGCATCAAATCATATTCAAATGAGAAATCGTTTCAATACGCTTATGGTGATTGTTTCCCTGGCTGTGGACAACCCGAAGAAAATTTTCCTTCTGCCTCTGTGGGTAATAGAACGATAGAACTTGCCATAAAACTCTACTCAAACTCAACTGTGTCAGACGGTACACACTACCTCTGGTTTCGGTTCTTTGACAAAAACACAAATCAAACCATGCACCATGTCTCATTCTTCATCACAATAACAAAGCAAGATCAGACACTGTTCAGGGAGCTTCTTCATACCCATACGGGCATCCTAAATGCCAAGGTTATCTCTACTGCAGGCCCACAATGGAATGTCACGGCATCCCATGAACCAATTCTAAACGGGTGGGTGCCATACAAGGATGATGAGCCAATAGTAGTGCAGGCACCCGTCTTCAACGACCTAGGAACTGAATACCACCTCAGCATTCAGATGTCGTCAATAGACCGTGACAACAATATCTTTGACAATGACAATCCCTACAGCGTGCCCAACTTTGACCTTTTACTTGGCATACAGGATTTGAACAAAACCCTCATCATCGGTTCTGCTCATCCACCTCCCATAAGGGTTGAAAATTTCAGGCCCATTTCGGGAAATTCTCCCCCATTTGATTTTCTTGAGGTGGGAAAGCCCATATCCATTCAGGCCTATGCAGAAAACATCTCGCCGCAGTGGGAACATTTTTCCTACATTACGGAGGTTTTTGACGACCAGGGCAGCGTTGAGAGCATCCAGTGGCACAACCAGCAGCTGGACCCGCTGCAAAGCACCGAACTCTATAACACCTGGACCCCTTCCAGAGCAGGGAACTATACAGTTGAAGCGTTTGTGTGGGGCAACTTTACAAGTTATCCCGTACCACTTGCCAACTCGCTGAAGACATCACTGGAGGTCAGGGGATGAAAAATCTACATCTTGCAATAATTATCATCATGGTATTATCAGTACTTGCAACATCTCCCCAAGTTTTTGCCCTCGACATGGGTAGGCTGGTAAGATACTATGATCAAATACCGGTTCCTCCAATACAGATTCTTTCAGCCAATGGAGGATCCTTGGATCTTGAAATAGAACAAGGCGTCCCAACTGACACCGCAACCGTATCATTTGACCAGAATACATACAAGGTAGGAGATACTGCTACAATCACCGTTAATGATCCAAACCTAGATACCGACAACAACCTCGTTGTGACATACTCGTCAGTGCCTCCTGTAGGTACGTTGAGTAATCCACAAGATCCAGCAACTGATACGATAGGTCAAGCAGGACTTGGCACATACTCTGATGGTACTCCAATTGGCATGATGTTTGATATACAGTGGGGTCAGCAGGACAGGCGATGGTCCAACTCTGATGTACCTACCAACAAGATCACAGCCTCTTGCTGGGGAGGTGCTAACTCTAACACAGGCACTCCGAAAAGATTTGCAACAGGCCTTGCAGCCTCAGGATTCTTCCTAGCTGAGACTGCTGCAGGCTCGGGTGTCTTCCAAGGCACATTTGAGATTCCAGATCGCGTCTGTCTGGCTCCTGCAGGAACAACTGGCGGACCCGGCGTCTCGACAGTAGTGAATGGCATGAACATCAAGGCCAGCTATTACTTTAGAGACGAATCAGGCAAGCTGGTAGAGGTATCCGACACTGCTGGCATCAGGGGCAATTGTTGCGGACTCAAACTAGTTTCCGTGTTGACAGACAAATACGTCTACATGCCTGGTGACGTTGTATCAATCAAAGGAAAATCTTACTTGAATGATACTGATGCAAAGATTAGCCTTGAAAAAAATGGCAAAATCCCAGTAATAACCAAAGACATTCCAATCAACAAAAACGGTACCTTTTATGCGAATTTTACAATCCCATTTGACACTACTGCCAGAAGCTGGTGGCTTACTACAACTGTAGGAGGAGGTACTCTGTCTCAAGGCATTCACTTCAAATCTGAATCAATTCCACCTTTGGACCAGTTTTGGTCTGGAATATCTCCTAATGACACTCTCTGCAAACCTAATCTCACCCTGATCTTTAAAACTACAGGTGGTTCTCCTGCATGTGTAAAGCCTGATACTGCAAATATTTTGATTAAACGTGGATGGGCAGAATCCAGAACCAGTGGAATATCACAAACTAGTAGGACAAATATACAAAATAACGATCCGTTTGGAATTACGGCTCTTGTTATTTATCACCCATTTTTAGGCTGCCTTTCGTCTGATTGCCCTCCTAACAATTTCTATCTCAAGATAAACTCAAACGCTACAGCATACCTAACAGGATACAACATTTGCGACAAAGATTCTTGTGTCAGAAACAATACTTTGTCTGTTTTGTTGCCAATCAATACAATTCTTAAGCCTAATTATGCTAGAATAGAGTTACCAGAGAATCTAAAGTGGGTTGATGGAGGTATGGTGAATATTCAACTTGAAGTATCACCTAATGCTGATAACAGGACGGCATCACTAATAGATCTTGGAAATTCGACCATAGTTTCATAGAAAATGAAGACTTGCTCATTTCTTTATGAATACCCTTTGCCACGTTATCATTTAGACCACTGGATTACAGTTGACTGGGAAATAATGCAGGAATAGTGATACAGTGAAAATATGCGCCACTTTTTTATGGTTTGAAGAAGGAACGAATAACGTATTTTGAAAACTCTGTATCTTGTACTCATAGCAGTTTTGTTGTCAATTCCTATTTTAGCAAATAATACGGCAAAAGGAATATGCATGCCAAATCCTGACTGGCCAGGAGCTCCATGTTACGGTTGCGCAATGTGTACACCATCAATGGAAAAACAACGTGAAGACTGGACGCCTTACTATGACTACAAGGGAGCGGCATGGATGAACATGATGAAGGATCAAATGATTGAGGCAATGAGAAACGGTACTCTAGAAGATTGGGTTACACATGGCCAGGCACAGTACGACGTATGGCGTTATTATTATGTAAATGATCAAGCACCGTTCTTTAGAAGTTCTGTAAGCGGACTAACAGCTGACAATCACTTTATACCTGCGCCATTGCAGCAACTCAAGACTGGAATTGCGATAAGAGATGTTGTATGTGAACAAGGACTTCAATTAATTATCGAGGCACATGACGGATCTCCAGCATGTGTAAAACCTGGCACTGCTCAAATTTTGATAGAGCGAGAATGGGGAACATTACGTGGAGTACAAACATTTTTGCCGTATGGAGACACAAATTCTAATATCAATAATTCATTAGGAGTAACAGCCCTTGTGGAATATGCTCCAATTAATATGAATTGGAATTCTGGTCCAAATTATCATTTTTATCTAAAAATAACTTCCAACTCTACCGCATACTTGTTGGGCTATGATATTTGTGGTAAAGATTTTTGTGTGAAAAACAATACTTTATCGGTTTTGTTACCAATAACTAAACTTCAAATTGCTAATTATACTCAGATAGGGCTTTCAGATACTAATCATACATGGACTTATGGTGATACCATCAATATGAAAATTGAGATATCTTCATCTTTAGATAATAAAACTGCCTACTTTTTGGATTTTGAAAATTCAAAGATAGTGCCGTAAAAACAAAAACCATCTTCTTAGTGGAATTTTACAATGATTTGATATTTAGACCCGTGCTCGACAGTTGACTAAACATTTGTTCGTAAACGGATCCCAAAATAGAACGCAAAACGTACCCAATCCCTTCCGAGTAACACAATTCTCTGATATAGAATAAATTTTTGATATTGTAATTATATTATAAAATCAAAAATGATTTTGACATTTCTATACATGTGAGACCGGAAATTGTACCATGATGGTACCCTAGTCCCCCCGATGCAGATTATGGTACTGAGGTTATACCAGAATAGTATCTGAGCCAGAACAGTCTCATACGAATCATGGTTAAATAATAAATTCTGTAATCAGATCCGACCTATGTTGAAAATGAAAATATCAGTACGTGGCGCTCCTGATTTTATGAAATTCTTCAACTCCTTAGATAAACAAACTGTCTTATACAAAGAGATCAACGATGCATTGGATCTTCTCAAGAAAGATTATGCGAAAGGAGACAAAATTCCAAGAGATCGTTGGCCCAAAAAATATATCAAAGAACATCAAATTCATACCTTATTTCGTTACAAGATGGGGTCGGGCTGGAGATTAGTTTACACCGTTTCTGGTACAAAATATGAAAAGGCATGTACTGTCTTGGAGGCCTTTGATCACAAGCAATACGAAAAGAGATTTGGATACTAAATTATCTAAGTACCGTTGATTCCTTGTGTAGCTTCTTTAGCTTTGGATTATCCGCAAATATCCAGAGAATAGCACCTTTCTTGTCATACATTATCTTGTTTGACTTTTCTAGATAATTCAGAATTGTGAGCAAGGTAGGATACTGCACCTGCTTTGGTAATGCTCTCCAGAGTCTGTTTTTAGAACTAAACTCTTTTTTGTCAGAAATTGTCTCTTCTACCATCTCGATGGTGTCAAGACGGGGCATGTGAGATGATGCAGTTCTAGAGCCATGTTTTCCAGATCCTTTCTTTTGCAAGACAACTTTACTCATTTCCTATCTATAGATAGGAAATCATTGTATATATACATATTTGTATGATACAAATTTGTAGCTATGATATCAGGGTCTAATTTGTATTTAAAAATGGTAGAGGGTCCTACAGGTCCTGGATCTGAAAACTTCCAGCATCTTTGTTCTAGAGGAAATCTGCCTAATTTTTTTAAATGATACAAGTCCAATAAGAATCAAAAATGAGCGAAAATAGCATGCTTGTGGTGGTTGAGGCATACACAAGAGACGTCGGCCACGGGATTGCGCGAATTGAGAGGCAGGCGATGGCAGATATCGGACTGTCAGAGGGGGACATCATAGATATCAAGGGGAGGAGAGTGACTGCGGCAAGGTGCGTACCTGGCATTACACCGGAAGATCTGGAGACAGAGCCGGTACAGCCTGGTTTTGGCGTGCAAGGGCATCACAGAACAGGCATTACGAAAAAAGAGATTCACAACAAGGCATTCCGATATGAAGGCAGTGGAATCCCCGTGCATGAAATGAGATCTATTCCGTCTGGCAGGACAATACGAATCGACGGGTTGATCCGAAATAATGCGGGCATTGCAATCGGGGATGCGGTATCGGTAAGAAGGATAGTTGCGACGCAGGCAGAAAAGGTGACCGTTGTGCCTCTTGAGAACATACCTCCTATTGATGAAAGGTACCTGTCAGACGCCCTTGAAAACATTCCTGTGACAAAAGGGGACAACATCATGGTTCCATACTTTGGAGGAAGGCTGACTTTTAATGTGACAGACATCTCACCTGGCACCGTTTCAGTTGTGACACAAAATACCGTATTTTCCATAACTACACAGGGCACAACCTTGAGGGCCGTAGGCGACTTCAAGTATTATTCCAATGGAAAAGAGATTTCCTTCGTACTGGAACATGCAGTAAGAAAGGAAGACCGCGAGGACACGTATCTCGTGCTGAAGATCCACCTGCACCACGGCGGGTTCTTAAGAGTGGGGCAATTCCAGGCAAGACTTGGCAGGGACTCTTCTATACAGGACCTTGTATCACGATACAAAAAAGGGGCAGATGAGATAGTCAAGGAGGCAAACAGGAAGCTTGCCGAGTCTACAGGGGTAAACTCTGCCGACCTGATAAACAACTTGGAATTTGAAGTGCTCGAGAAGTGGAGAAGGATGACGTAATTTTTGGATATGAAGACACTGCATCTATCACTCATCATAATCGTGGTTTTCTTTCTATTCCTAAATCTTGGCCAGGCTCACGCGTACGATGATATGTACGTTCAAAATATCAAGGTACAACCAACTACAATTCTAGTTGGAGATAACTTCACAGTTACTGCAACTTTGGTCAACTATTCCCCAAGCACAATATTTGTTGAACACGGTGTATGCGAGGCGCCCTTCTCTACATCCTTTGATAATCATGTTCATATCAACGAGAACAACATCACTTGTACCACTGATATGAAATTGGAGAAAATAGACTCGGGTGCACATATTACTGCGGTAAGCCCTTACATTGATCTTGTTTATAATGCAGCAGAGATTGGAAATACAAATGCGACCATAACTTTCCGATATGATATATGGAATCAAACATCACAATCAAATGTTGAAAAGACAGTTTCAAAATCGTTCCAGTTTATGATATACAACCACGATACTGGCATCCCGTCTCTTAACTATGTGAACCATCCTGTCATAACTCAAATTGATTCACCGTTGAAGCAGTTCAAATCCGGAATCAAGGCAGAAGATGTAAAATGTGCAGATGGATTCACTCTTGTAATCAAAAGAGAGAACGGTCTGCCAGCATGCATAACCCCAGACGATCTGCCAAAGCTTGTCCTGAGAGGATGGTCAGTAAACCCGATATCGCACCTGCTTGATAAGGGATACTCTACCCAAGAGCAGCAGGACAGGTTCTTTTATGATATCATGAATCTTGCACCGTTAAAGAACTGGTCAGAGTCTGGATGGGAGTTTGTTGGAGGAAATTCGATAGATGTTGGAAAGGTTCACTTTTCACAGCTCCAGCTTTATCTCCCGCCTAATTCTGGCAGTCCAAAGATATCATGTGACAAGGGATGGCATGCCGATATTGCAATAGACACAAGAATGCTAACTGTAATCAATGCAACCTATCCCTTGGCTGGTGACTGTGCAAATCAGACATCTTACATATACCGTGAGATGGCACTGGAACCAAAGGGACCAAACGAGTCAGTTCCAAGTGTTATACCCACTCCTTCAAATGTAATGGACGTGGAAAACTCCAACTTTACAATATCCTATGACATAACAGGAGGCATGTTGGATTCTGCAAAATATGACAATACAAGGGCAGCACTTGAGATATATCTTACGGCAAATGGCAACGGGGACCTAGTTGTTACAATACCGCGCCAACTGCTTGATTCTCCACAACACATAGAGCCATACCAGTTCTTTGTCATGGTAGACAACTATCCAGTACGATATGTGCAGACCACTTCGGCTTCAAACAATACATTGACAATTCCATTTAGTTCAGGTTCTGCCATAATAGAGATCTCTGTGTCTGAGTGATATTATGAGGTGTTGTTAAATTATGAAAACTAGCCATCTTGCAATAATTGCAATTAGTATTACTATGGTATCTTTTTTGAAATCAGCATACGCTGCTTGTGAAGAACATCTGACGCTTAATCCACATGCGCCTGTGCCTAACTGCATAACCTTCATTTCTTTTGATAGTACCATCATAACTATAGTTGTAGTCATGATCGTGATAGGAGTTGGATTTGTTGTATTCAGACGCCTTAAGGAAAATAACATCAGAAAATGAAAATTCTTCAAGACCTAAAGAAATTTGAAATTGAAATTTCTCCAATAAATCAAAACGAAACTTCAGTTTTCTATACGTGTGGGCCCGGAAATTGTACCAAGATGGTACCCTAGTCCCCCCGGGCTGCCACTTCCTATCTTTTTAAGATGCATCTCATTTCAAGTCATGAACTCTGGAAAATCCACCATTACAGTACTTGGGTTTGATGACAACGGAAGAGCCGTTGGCATACCAAGGGAGGAGCAGATTCACACAGGAATCTTCGGCGAGGTTGGCTCTGGAAAGAGTACAGTTGATACAATCATGATAAACCAGAACATAAACCGGGAAGAAGGTTTTCTTGTACTTGACCCGCACGGCTCGCTTGCCCAGGATGTCTTGCGGATGATTCCTGATTCCAAAAAGGACCGCGTAATATACATCAGTCTTGATGCAGTAAGGCTCTGGGGAAAGACAGTAAAGATAAACCCTCTTGAGGTCAAGGGAGGAGACGACAGATATGTTGCTGTCATGAATCTTGTAAATGCGCTTCGAAACATTTACCGTGATTCTTGGGGTCCTCAGCTTGAAGCACTGCTGAGAAACGGCGCAAATGCACTGGTCGAGATTGAAGGCTCTACACTTCGGGACCTTGTAAAGATAATAACAGATGACAGGATGCGCTCTATTTTTTTGGCCAAGGTTGCAAACCGTGATGTTAGACACTTTTGGAGTGTACTTTTTCCGCAACAGTACCAGAGGGATGCCGGACGCTCCGCATACAACAAGCTTGACAAAATCTTATCAACCCCGCAGGTTGCAGCGATGCTTGACACTGCCCAGTCTACAATCGATTTTGCTGATATAATACGGGCTGGAAAATGGGTGGTAATCGATTTATCAAGCGGTGGCTCTGATGATGTGATATCATTTGTTGGAACCATACTTATCAACATGGTCTATGTGGAAGCAAGAAAAAGATTTAGCAGGACTGATGTTACCCCAAAACCTTTTTTCATGTATATAGACGAGGCTCACCTCTTTGCCCCGTTTGCCCTCCGCGAGCTGCTAAATACGATGAGGAAGGCAAACGTCAAGGTTACAATCACGTCACAGACAATCAACACGTTTCCAAGAGAGTTTGCAAAGGAGATATCGGCACTTGTACGTACCATTATCTGCTTCAAGGTTGATACGGAAACAGCAAGCATGTTCAAGACCGTGATGCCAGTACCGGTAGAGATCCTGACATCAATGACACATGGCAGGTTTGCGTTCTACTCGCAGGGACAAACACCGCTGTCAGGCCTCCTCAAGGCATTTCCAATAGTTGACAGAAAAAGAGACTGGATTGGACTTGCAAGATACAGCATAGAAAGGTACGGTGAGCCGACATCGCTTGAAAAATATATCATGCCAACAAAGACAAAAGGCGAGACACCGCCGGTAACGCCACTGGAAGCTGCAATCCTGCTTTTGTTGTACAACGAGGGCAGGGACATGACAAGGGACGAGATCTGTGATCTTGTTTCCAAAATGTTTCATGTACAAAGAAGAGAGATACTTGAAAAACTTGACAACATGCTTGTAAACAAACTCAGGCTGGTCGAGCGCAAAAATGCCTCTGCAGGTGACGGCGATGAGAACCGTGCCACGCGTTATGTGCTGGCACCTATTGCATACAACAGCTATTTCTCAAACGCTGCCACGGGGAGGCGTGCAGGCTCTGACCTCCACCTCGGTACCATATTTATGATAATGAGGATGCAGCAAAAGGCCTTCAAGTTCTGCATTCCAGACCTTGGAGACAGGGCAGCCCAGAGGCCGGACCTTTTGATATTTGAGCCAGAACGGATACAAAATTCCGGCAATGTATTATCATACGATCCCCTTTACTGGTCTGAGAAGGTAATAGCAGTCGAAGTCGAGACAGACCCGACAAAGCACGAGTCACAGGTGGTTGAAAATTTCAGGAAGAACTTTGATCTTGGATACTATATCTGGTTTGTCGTGTTCTCTCAAAAGCACAAACAGTACATTGCAGATGCAATGATCAAAAACGGAATTGATGAGCAGTTCTATGACATTGTAATCATAAAACCGGAATCAGTAGAACGTCTCTCCAACATACAGAACGGTTCTATAGAACACCTGACACCGGAGGAGCTTGAAGTATACAACGTACTGCGAGAGGGAGGTGGAACAGGCCAGTGGATTGCAGAAAGGACAAATCTCTCATCATATGATGTCATGGGAATACTGTGGAGGCTTGAACAAAAAGGTATAGCAGAACGAGGATATGCCGAGACAAAGAGTACGGAGGTTTCAGGAGAGGGAAGAAAGGTTACCGAGACCAAAAGGCAGGAATATTTTGTACCTACAGAAGAAGGCAGGAAACTTGAATCTTCACCTGCAGCAAATGCAGACAGTAAAATGGAAATGGTTGAGAAAAAGATGGCATCAGATAAACACGATGACAAAAATGTTCAGGAAGAGTATGTCTTCAAGGAAGGTTTTGACTTTACTGCACTCAGTGACAGGGCACTAAAGGATCTGGTGACGCATCAAAAGTATGGCATCTATGCAAAGAAGCTTCTTGAGAACCGAGGTTATTACGTATCGGTAAAAAATGGAGAGGCAGAATCGAGGAGAAAGTATTGACTGGACAGGCCAAGCAATACGAACCCCTTAAATTATTTTCATTTCTTGCAAGTTATGATAATATATCAAGACATATTTGCTGTGTACATTTCGTTGGTGTCATCTCAGGTACCGTACTTGATTAAAAAATGAGATGAGGTGACGAATACCTATGGTAAAATGTAAATCATGTGGGGTGGACTCTGACCTGATTCGTGAGCAAATAATGAAGATTATCTCGGAAGTGCGTTCAATAAAAGGTTCAGCTTCTCCTCTATTGCAGAAAGACGGGCCTCGTTTGCATCATCAATCTTCAGTGCAGTAGTAAGATCAAGCGGCCTGCCGCATCTTGAACATGTTTGAGAGCAAGCAGGGTTTGGCCTGTCGCAGACATGACACCTGCGAGGAATCTTTGCAGGTCCCTCCTCTTTGCTCTTGGCTATTCCGTAATGCTCAAAGATTGCCTCATCGACATCTGCACTAACCAAGTGTACGTATCTTCCCGGCATCTTGGAGTCTTTTGACCACCCATGTCTTTGTTTCATCTGAGCCTCTGTCATGAACTTGGCCAATTCGGTAGCCTCACTATGCCTGAATAGATTGAGAAAGACGCGTTTTGAAATATGTGCAATCTGACATCTTCTGATTACCATCTGTCTTGTACCGGCATATGTGAGTGGCTGACCGTATCCTTGCTTGTCAATCCTTATCCATAACGGAGCTTCAGCAATATCTCTGAAGGGATGGACTGCAAGCCATGATGCAAGTGAAGGGGTTGATCTCACAAGCCTTACTGGCCTTGCCCCTGTCTTTCCATCCACATGCAAGACCGCTCCATAGTTGTCAAATTTTACATGTTTTATCAGCAAGTTGAGAATCTCGCCGGGTCTTGTTCCGGCTTCTAGATGGCAATCAAGAAGTGCCCTGTCTCTTGCATTCTCGCCACACGCGTGCAAAAGTCTTGTTTTTTCATCTTCTGTGAGCAGATCCTCACGCACTATCTTGTCCCTTACTTTTTTCATCTTGACTGATTTGGTCTCCGGAGGATCTCCCACCTCTACGAATTCTCTGGAACCAAGCTTGAACCACCTGAAAAATATCTTTAGGATCTTTTTGTGGTCATACGAGGTATTAGTCTCCTGACCAACATCGCCAGCATACTGTCCCATTATTCTAAACACCAGCTCCTCAATGTCTGGCTTTGTAACATCTTTCCAGTCCTTGTTTAACAATCTTGTAATGCTCTGCAGTGTCTTCAGATGTGTAAGCCTGGTTGACTTGGCTATTGAGAGCCTGACAAGTTCCTTATCATACTTTTCAATCAGCTCAAAGTTTTCCTCTGAAAACTCCCGCCTCATTGTACTATAGACAGACTTGATGTGTAAATCGTACTTGTGTATCTCGATTCTCTTGTTTTTGAAACTCTGCTGCTGGCTCAAACCTGTTATAATATGGCGGGGTGGGTTTTAAACCGAATTAGGTATACCGGGGGTGGGTTTCGAACCCACGACCTCCAGATTATGAGTATTACCCTGTATGTGGACTGGCACTCTAGGCCAGGCTGAGCTACCCCGGCATAAATTACGCCTCATTTCAACTGCAATTAAATGTAGCTTGTAGAAAATGTTCGGCAAAATTTCAAAAACTAATTTGATTCAAAAATATGCTGTGTTCAGCTTTGGGCAATCTCTTTCCAGTCGATGTTCTCTTTTGAGACCCACTGGAATTTTTTCTGCAACGCACTAGTGTACAGCTTCTCCCATTCTAATCCTACCTCGTCCGACCAGGCCTTGACAACTCTTGGGTCGATATAGTTGCGCAGCGACGTACCAAGATTGTAATCCTTGGTCTTTTCAGTGAGCTCTATTGTTAGCTTCATCTTTTCTTCTCGCTGCTTTTGTTTTTCTGCCTGCTTCTCGGTCTTGGGTACTGCTTCCTTGAGTTTCTTTAACGCATCCCTCTTTTTTTGCAGCGATTCCTCAAAGCTCTTGGGTATGGTTCTCTTGTGGTTGCACGTTATGGCAGCCTCTAGGTTTGCCATCTTTGCATGGTATACCTTGATGTTTTCTGACTTGGAATCTAGTCTGTCCACCTTCTTTAGGTAGTTTCTTACCACGTTTGTAGCCAAATAAGTCCTGAAAACCTTGGCCGTGAGTCCCTTTACAACGCCTCCAAGAAACTCGTTTACATGTCTTGATGTAATGCTGTCAAATACAAGCTCGCCAGGTTTTTTCTTCTCTGTAAGCTTTCTCAAGTTCTCATAAAAGTTCCTGTCCTTTTCTTCAACGGTAAGCGGCTTTTGCCACCTTACGCTGTCCTTTCCTAGAAAGTCAAACTCTATTGAATTTGGTTTTAGCTTGATGTGCTCTACGCGCAAGGTGGTGGCGCCCACGGTGTCTGCCTCATCTGGGTCCTTTTCGTCTCCCACTCTCATTGCTGTCTTGTAAATTAGATAACTTACAGTTGCCACGCTTTTGACCCTGTCGTCCCTGTCTGACATCTTTTTGACTATGGCATCAAGAACCTTGTCAATATGCTCTGAAAGCTTGGTTGCCTTTTCATACTTCATCTTGTCACGTTCCTGCTTGAGATCAGACGTATCTGATAGCCAGACATATTTTCTCTTCTCAGTAAGCCTGTCCTCCCAGCTTGCAAGCCACATAAAGTCCTGCTCGTGGATTATCTGGCCCCACTTGCCAGGAGGAGCCTTGGCATCCTTTCCTAGGTTTAACGTGACATCTTTCTCGGTTATCCTTGGCTTCCATCTGCCTCTTAGGGGATGGTCCCCACGTCCTATGAAAAGACCTGGCGGCTCGGCCATCCAGTTTGCAACTTCTACCTCCTTGCCGTCCATCATTGCTTTTCCGTACACTCCCTTCATCTTTTCTTTGATCTCTTTTCTTGTTGCTGCAATCTTTTTCTTCTCTTCCTTTGTTACTGTAATCTTGGCATCGTTTTCTTTATCGACAACCTTGAACGCATCTGAAAAGTCCATGTCTGAAAACGATATCTTTCTGTATTTTTCCGGAAGAATCTTTGCAAAATCTAAAAGAAAGTTTTTCTGAAACGTTGTGTCCTTTACGTAAGGAGTATCCTTCTTTTTTGCCCACTGATAGGCCATCTCCTCTGCATCTAGGCTAAGCGGAACCTTTTCCCCCTTTATCCTGACTGCTATCCCCTTTGACTCAAACGGGGGAGGGAATGCAATACCATTGTGTTGTAGTGTCTTCCATTTCATTTTCAATATCACTGTCTTTTTCTGGCTAAATCTGTTGACTTTGACAAAAATTGACTTTCTGACTTATATCAATCTATTCAAAAATAATGTAAAAAATTCATAGATTTTTTGAGTAATAATGGACAAGGTGTTGATGATATCTGATATATGGAAAAAATCTAGTCAAAAAGTTCCTTTTTTATGTAATTTTCAAACTCAATGTCGGTCTTGTTCTTCTTGGCCTCAAGAAACATCATTGCATCATTGCCCACTGGATATCTTGGCAGCGGATTTTCGGACTTGATTGCGCCAATTATTGTCCTTGCCACCTCCTGGGCAGGGGTTCCCATCTGGGACATCATGACAAGGCCCTGCATCACCTTCTCCGTGATGTTATTGTAGACAGAATCTGACTTGGTGGACTTTTTCAGAGAAGAAAACAGGTTGGTCTTGATTACCCCTGGTTCTATTATTATCGTCTTGATGCCAAATGGCGCAAGCTCGTACCTCATTGACTCGCTCAGCCCTTCCAAGGCAAACTTTGAGCTAATATATGCAGGTGTTACCGGAAAACCGATTCTTCCTGCAACGGAGCTAATGTTTACTATGATTCCAGACTTTTGCCTGCGCATCGTGGGCAGGACCTGCTGTATTGTTCTTACTATGCCGAAAAAGTTGGTCTCAAACTGGGCCTTGATGTCTTTTATTGTAATGTCTTCCAAGCACCCGACAAGAAAATACCCAGCATTGTTTACCAGTATGTCTATCCTTTTCCGGTCCTGAATTATTTTGTTGATGGAATTTTGTATGGTCTCTTCCTTATCCACGTCAAGCTCCAAAACCTCGATCTGCATGCCTTCTTTTTTTGCAATCTCAAGTATTGCGCTGCTTTTTTTTGTGTCACGCATTGTGGCATATGTGTAATAGCCTTCCCTTGCAAGTGCAAGCGCAGTCTCAAATCCAATGCCGCTTGAGCTGCCGGTCACAATCGCAGTCTTTTCCATGGTTATCATTGCAAAACCGCACTAATAATTTCTATTGTTCTGTGTGTTGTGGCACAAGACTTGATTCTATACCAGGGGCTTGTCTCCCTCTGAGGGCTCTGTTATCTCTGTTGTCTCTCCGTCGGCAATTCTTTGCAGGATCTCGGCTGACGCAAGCTTGTGGAGATACTCATTGTTATTTCCACACCTGTAGGAAAACGTGCACCTGGGGCATCCTGCCTCATTTTTGCAGGGACACTCTTTTACTATGTGGAGGCTGCGCTCAAATGCCTTTTCCAGCCTGTCATACAGGGCCTTGCTTGCACCGTTTCCTCCAATTGCAGAATCGTACACAAAAATCAACCCAGACATGCCAAGCGATATTCCGCCGAGGTCTTGGGAGACTCCGCCCGTAATCATATTGCTGCCCTCTATGACAACATGTTCTGTTGCATGGTACCCACTTGCCTCGGTGTATTCCTCGTTTTCTGCCCGGCCTATCTCGACCAGGGGCCTTGGTGCTTTGAAGACCAATCCCTTTGTGACAAAATCATAGTCAAGGGGTCTTTCAAGAGTGACTTTCTGTCCCTGTGTGACTTCATGTCCAAGCTCAATGTTGACATAGCCATACACGCGCTTTTGTATGTGCAGCTTGCAAAAGGCAACCTCGATTCCATTTGCATTGCGTTTTTCATAGGTTGTTTCAACTGTAGGCCATTCTTCTGTGAGAGCCTTTGTGTAATAGGGGTATTTTCTTGGCAGTATTTCCAGCTTGGCTGACATGTTGTCTGGGTATCCAAGTTCTTTGACGCGGTACCTGACTCCTGCAAGGAAATAAACTGCTGACGGATGCAGCTCTTCTAGCGCAATTGGAAGTATCCTGTCTCCAACTTTTTTGCCGTTGAGAAAGATGTTGATGGACTTGCCAATTCCTCTTATGCTGTAGTCTTCTAGGATGTTTTTTACTTGTGCAAAGTTTGGGACGTATCTATTTTCAACCATGACGAGATTTCCAGTATCTAGGTGCCTCTGAATCGCGCTTCTGTGTTCTGGCAGCTCATGTTTTGCAATGGGTTTGTCACATGCCATGGCAAGCACATGAAACTCTTCGACAAATGGATTTTTTGGATCGACGTAGATCTGTTCCTTGTCCTCAAAGTAATCGTCTGGATGATTCTTGTAGTACTGCGATATTGGATCGTTTCCAAGAACCAGAAACGCATACCCTTCCTGCCCCTTTCTTGCAGCCCTGCCAATTCTCTGGACTAGGCGATTCACCGGGATGGTGGAGGATATCACACCGTCAACATTTCCAACATCGATTCCAAGCTCAAGCGTGGGAGTTGCAGATATTGAGAGCAGCTTGTCGCTTTTGAAAAGATTTTCAACTGATCTTCTATAGTTTGCCATCAGTCCTGCCCTGTGCACCTTGATGTCTACCTTCTGCCTTCTTGCCTGAAGGGCTAAAAGTTCAGAGTTTAGGTGAGAGTTGTTGAATACAAGCGTCTTGTGCTTTTTTGTTGCGAGTTTCTTTAGTATGTCAATCATAAGGGCTCGCTGGGTGACAAGAGAGGGAAACAGCATGCAGAATTCTATCCGTCCTTTCTTTCCAGATCCTGACACCAGTGTCATGTCGGTTCCAAACAGGTCCTGGCAAAAAGAAAGTGCGTTCTCAAGCGTGGCAGAAGATGCTACAAACTGCACCCTGGGGCAGACTCGTTTTAGCCTCTTTATGATGTAATGAACATTTGAGCCGAAAATTCCTGAATATACGTGCGCCTCGTCCACTGCCAGAAACTTGACCGAGTTTAGCAATGACGCAAACCTTGTCCTGTGCAACAGGTGGTAATGTATGACATCAAAATTTGTTACTAGTATCTCAGGAGGAACATCAATGATCTTTCTCCTCTCGTCCTCTTTGGTGTCTCCGTCAAAAACAGAAACACCTAGGTTCAGCTTGTCTGCAATGTCCCTTATCTTTGGATGCTGGTCGCGCGAGAGGGATTTTGTCGGGTAGACAAAGAGTGCCTGCACGCTGTGTCCGGGCGTTCTCGAGTCTGACACCTTCTGCAGTATTGGTATGACAAAGGCCTCTGTCTTGCCAGACGCTGTGGGTGCAGTTATGACTATGTTTTTTCCAAACAACACGTCATGAATGGAATCCTCTTGAAACTTGTAAAAACTTGAAATTCCTTTTGACTGCAGAACTTTGGTTATCCTCTCATCCAGTCCAGAATCTTCTACTGTCGAGCCAGCCTCTGGGTCTGGCTCTTCAATTGATCTGAAATGCGACACATAGTGCTTTTTTGAAAAAAGAACTTCTTTGGTAACCTCGCCTATCTTGGCTTTTCCTATCATTTTTTTTATCTCGTCTTCGCTCTGCAAAAGGCCTTCCTTTTCAAGTGAGTTCTGTGATTCCTTCTTGGTTGGAACCTCTCCGCTGTCAAACTTTAGCAGGAACTCTAGGTATGCCTCGTCTATGTTTTTCTTGTAATCTATGACGTCTTCTATCTTGCATTTGGTGCAGCTAAACAGAATTTTTTGATTAAAAGTTTTTTGCACGTCTATCTTGGACTTGCACTTGGGACACGTTTGCACTAGATCACAAAAATATCATGTCTGATTTAATTTTTGGTTGCAGGTAAAATTCCACTTGAGGTCAAGCCTTTAAAGCAAGAAAACTCTAACTTGTTCGTTGGCGGTGCTTGTAACGGGTGCCACTGGGTTTATCGGTACAAGGCTAGTTGATAGGCTGGTTCAGAGGGGAGACCTGGTGACTGCACTTGTACGTGACGGAAAGACTGCACATCCTCAAGCTAACGTCGTTACGGGAGACCTTGCCTATCCTGACTTTGATTTTCCAGGCGATTCCTATGATGTTGTGTACCATCTGGCTGCTGCCTGGCCTGGCGAGAAAGACAAAAAACTGCAAAAAAGGGTAAACTATGACGGAACCGTGAATCTTTTCAGCAAGATAAAGGACAAGGCCAAGTTTTTCATTTATGTCTCAGGGCTTGGGACCTTTGGGGATGCAAAGGGAAACATTATAGACGAGAACACAAACCCTGCACCAAATACGGAATATGCCAAGATTAGGCTGGAGGCTCAAAGATATCTTGAAGAAAACTGCAAACAATACGGAATTCCATTTACTGTGGCGTATCTTGGAGACGTGTATGGCAATGGAGGCTGGTTCAAATCGATGATGGTAGAAAGGCTAAAGAACAACTCGTTTAAGATCCCGGGTTCTGGAAAATACTATCGAAGCTTTGTCCATGTAGACGATGTTGTATCTGCACTTGTTTCGATTGCAGAAAAAAATCAGACAGACCAATCCTTTCTAGTGACAGATTCCACTCCTGCCATGTTCTCAGAGTTTGTAAATTTTGTGTGCACCAAGATGGGCGTCAAGCAGCCTGGGACGATACCGGCATTTATTGCAAAAACAGTTCTTGGCTCTGACTTTGTAACACTGTTGACTGCATCAACTAGAACCTCGAATTCAAAGATATCAAAGATATGCAATCTGGCATATGCATCGTATCAGGATGGCGTAAGTGCCGTTGTATCAGAAATGAAATCCTGATTGACATATAATATGTGACTCTTTTTAGATTCGTGTGGGTCTTGGAAGCAATTGGGGGCAGGTGCTGGATGTTCTCGAACAAATAATTCCTGTATATGACAAGGTCAACTCGTTCATCTCGCTTGGAAAAGACCTGGAATTTCGGGAGCGTGGAATTCGTAACAGGGTAAACAAGGGAGACAAGGTTCTTGATGCAGGCTCTGGATTTGGGAACATGTCCAAGACTGCAATGAAGATTTGTGATGATGATCTTGAGGTTTCACTATACGATCCGCTAAGACCAATGCTGAAAAACACTGGAAGGCTGTTTGCAAAAACCCCGTCTCTTACATGCGGTGTGTTTGAGCACATTCCGTTCAGGGACGAAAACTTTGATGCGGTTCTTTGTGGATATTCGCTGCGCGATGCAATAAGCCTGCGCATTGCAATATCTGAGATACACCGGGTGCTAAAAAAGGGAGGCAGGTTTGTCATAGTGGATCTCGGAAAACCAGACAATTCCATGATAAGGTCTGGCGTCTCTTTCTATCTGCGAGCCGTTCTGCCAATTATTGCCCTGATGGCGGGTGGGAAGCTAGGGCTGAAGTTTGCTACACTATACGATACGTACAGGCTCTGGCCGCAGAACAAAAAACTAGAGTCCTTGCTGCTTGAAAAATTCGCACGGGTCGAGTTTGACACTGGTATGATGGGAGGGGCAGTGATAGTTGCGGCCTACAAGTAAAGTCTAAAGCTTTAATTTTGGAAATTGTATTAATTACCACGTGACGGATTTTTCCCTCATGATAATGGGCAATGATTGGATAGTCATAGCGTTTGTCGCACTAGTGATGCTGCTTGGGACAAAACGCATGCCAGAAGCATCACGCAAGCTAGGCAAACTTGTAGGGGAATTTAACAAAACCAAGGGAACAGTACAAAAAGAGATCCAGGCGGCCAAAGGAGCTTTCAGCATACCGGTGGAGGGTCCAGCAACATCTGAAAGGCAAAAGCTTGAGATTATGGCAAAGACTCTGGGAATTGATTCTGCAAACAAGACAGACGATGATCTACGAAATCAGATCTCGTCAAAACTTGGAGGCGGGCAAAACTCAAATCAGGAATCCGGACAGGCTACCAAGTAAAACCGCGATCATTCTCAACAAATTTAAATACAATATCTAAGGAGCAATATGGGTAGGGTTTGAATAAGATAGATCCGTGGCAGAACGCACTAAAGCAACTTGCAGCTGCCGCAAAAATTCTGAAGCTTGATCCAGGCGTACACGAGATGCTTGCAAACCCGAAAAAAGTTTTGACTGTTTCACTTCCTGTAAAAATGGACGATGGAAGGATCAAAGTCTTCACTGGATACCGTTCACAGCATAATGATTTTAGAGGCCCATTCAAGGGAGGAATAAGATACCACCCAGGCGTAACAATAGAAGAAGTAAAGGCGCTTTCAATGTGGATGACATGGAAGTGTTCGATAGTTGATGTTCCATTTGGAGGCGGGAAGGGTGGAATCATCTGTGATCCAAAAAGACTCTCTGCCGGAGAAAAGGAGCGGCTCACTAGAAGATACGCATATGCTATTTCAGAAATAATTGGACCTGGGAAGGACATACCAGCTCCCGACGTGTATACGACTGGAAAAGAGATGGCACAAATAATGGATGTCTACAGCATAATGCACGGCCAGGGGGAGCCTGGAGTGATTACAGGAAAACCGATTCCAATCGGAGGCTCGCAGGCAAGAAACGTCGCAACAGGTCTTGGCGTCTCTTACTGTGTGAGAGAGGCGGCCAAAAAGGTTGGACTGAAGTTAAAGGGAGCAAAGGTGGTAGTCCAAGGATATGGCAACGCAGGTACATTTGCGGCAGAATATATCGAGAAGATGGGCGGAAAGATAATTGCAGTAAGCGATTCCAAGGGTTCTATAATCAACACCAAGGGTCTTGACACCAAAAAGGTGCTTGACTACAAGAACAAGGCAGGAAGCGTAGTGGGATATCCGGGAAGCAAAAAGATCTCAACAGAAGAACTGCTCACTACCCCATGTGATGTGCTTGTGCCTGCAGCTCTTGAAAACCAGATTACTCCACAGATTGCAAAAAACATTGATTGCAAAATAGTCGGAGAGGCGGCAAACGGGCCTACCACTCCGGAAGCAGATGAGATTTTGTTCAAGAACAAGATTATGGTCATACCTGATATTCTGGCAAACTCTGGAGGAGTGTGCATATCGTACCTAGAATGGGTGCAGAACCTGCAGAGATACTATTGGTCATTTGACGAAGTGGCCTCCAAGATGGAACATCACATTATCAAGGGATTCCATGACACATACGCGTTATCTAAAAAACATAACGTGGACATGAGAAAAGCAAGCATGGTGCTTGCAGTAGGCCGGGTCTTAGAGGCGTACGACGCAAGAGGCCTCTGGCCGTAAACACGGTTTGCTGTACTGTAACTGACATGACCAAAGCATTTGTGACTATTCATTGCGAGACTGGAAAAGAGTCGCAGATAATACGAAAACTCTCTGAGGTGCAGGAAATAAAAAATGTCACAGGAGTTCTTGGACTGTACGACATTATAGTTGAGATAGAAAGCGCAGACTCGACAATTTTGGAGAAAATCATAACAGGGCATATTCGCAGGGTGCCGCACGTACTTTCTACGATGACTCTCATCACTGTCTAGGGCAGACTTTGCAGTAAGTACTGGAAAATAAAAATTAAAAGATCCGGGTTTAGGATGTGCTAAACGAGTGACCGCAAGAGCATGATTTGGTCACGTTTGGGTTGTTTATCTTAAATCCTGCACCCATTAGACTCTCGATATAGTCAATATTTGCGCCTTTAAGATATTCGGCACTGTAACTGTCGACAATCATCTTTACGCCGTTTTCTTCGATCAAGAGATCGTCTTCCTCGGCCTTTTTCTCAAAGCCCATCCCGTAAGACAATCCGGAGCATCCTCCGCCCTGTACATAAACTCGCAGAAACTCTGGCTTTTCTGCCTCTTCTTTCATGAAGGCAGATACCTTTTCTGCAGCCTTTGGCGTGATTGTGATCATCTTTGTTGCCTGTGTATTGCTCATAAGTCAGATTCATGCCTTAAATTATAATAATCTTTTCATACCGGGCATATTCGGAATCGAATGGGGGCAAGAGGGTAAAAAGATCTTTATTTCTTTGACTTGTTCACAAAGGCAGTCATTCTTTCGGTCCTGTCTGGATGTGTAAAGCACAGTCCCCACGTGTAAAGCTCTAGCGCAAGTCCGGTGTCAATGTCAGAGTTTCTGCCCTTGTTTATTGCAACCTTTGACATTCTCACTGCCATGGCAGAGTTCTGCGCAATCATCTTGGCAGTGTTTGCGGTCTCTTCCATTAGTTTTGAAATCTCTACAACCTTGTTTACCAGACCCATCTCTTTTGCCTCATCTGATTTTACAATTCTTCCGGTATAGATCAAGTCTTTTGCCTGTGATATTCCTATTATTCTCTGGAGCCTTTGCGTGCCACCCCATCCGGGGCAGACCCCTATTGTTACCTCTGGCTGGCCCATCTTTGCAGTGTCTGCAGCTATTCTGATATCGCATGCAAGAGCAAGCTCGCATCCGCCGCCAAGTGCAAATCCGTTGACTGCGGCAATTGTCGGCCTACTGCAGTTTTCTACCGTATATGTAAGCAAGTGGCCAACTTTTGCGTAGGCCTCTGCCTCTATCGGTGTGATTGTTGACATGTAGGCAATGTCGGCTCCTGCGGAAAATGCCTTGTCCCCCTCGCCTGTAAGAACTACGACCTTTACGGAATCATCCGTTTCTATCTCCTTGAATGTCTTGATGATGTCATTTGCAACATCCATGTTCATGGCATTGAGCTTATCTGGCCTGTTTATCTTTACAGTGCAGATTCCGTCTGACTTTGAAACGTTAACAAGTGACATGTCAAAACTCCAGATTATCAGGAAATTAAACCTTATCTGGCTTGTGCTTTCCCCACTGGTATAGTGCAGCGCCTGCAGCTACCCAGTTTCTAATGTCATCATACACTGGAACATTGTGCTTTTCAATTAATGCGGATACTTTTTGTGTATATGGCCCACCGTTTCCTCCGACAAGCAATGGCTTTTTCCCTTGCTTTGAAAACTCGCCAAGATAGTCGATGATTGTCTCCTCCAGCGGGTCGTCCTGGAAGACGAACCATGGCATTACGATATCGATGTTTGGATCGTCCATGAACTTTTGTATTGTATACCTGTAGTCGTCTGCATTGGCACCGCCCGTGACGTCGGCAGGGTTGCCGTTTCCTATTACGTATGTCGGAGGATAGTGTGCTTTCATTTCTGCAAGCGTGGACTCGGCAACCTTGCCAAGTTCGAGCTTGAACTTTTCGAACTGATCAATTGCCCCGATCATTGGGCCTGCACCGTTGCTTACCAGTCCGACTCGGGGACCACCAGCAGATGGCTGCCAAGCAAGCGCCTTGACAACCGATGCAAGCTCCTGGTAGCTATCTACCGAGATTATTCCAGCTTGCCTGAATGCATCCATGATTATTGCGTTAGAGCCTCCAAGCGAGCCTGTATGAGATGCTGCCTGCTTTGCTCCAAGCGTAGTCCTTCCGCTCTTCCATATTACGACTGGCTTTTTCTTCTCATTCATCACGCGTTTTGCGGTCTCAATGAACTTGCGTCCGTCGCCAAATCCCTCAACATAAAGTGCAATGACCTTGGTTTGAGGATCGTTTGCTAGATACCATATCATGTCGGCTTCGTCTACATCAGACCTGTTGCCATAGCTCACCATCTTGGAAAGTCCGAAGGAATCTGCTGTCTCTAGGAAGCTGATTCCCATTGTTCCGCTCTGAGATAATAGCGCTACCGGGCCTTGCTTTGCGCGAATCATTCTTGCCTGACCCTGGAATGCGCAATCAAGTCTGTTTGCTGCGTTGAACATGCCGATGCAGTTTGGACCGATGATTCTGATCTTGTGTTGCTCGGAGAGTCTCTTGATCTCAGCTTCGAATCCTGCCCTTTCTCCTCCGAGTTCTTTCCCACCGCCTGAGACTATCACTACATTGTGGATTCCTTTCTTTGCGCATGTTTCAAGAACGGGCGGGGTGATGGAGAGGTCTACGCATACGACAACAAGATCAATTGGATCTTGTACTGCCTCAAGGCTTGGATAGCATTTGATTCCGAGAATCTCTTCTGATTTTGGATTTATTGGATATACCTTGCCTTTGTAATCGTGCTTTGCTATGCTGTCAAGGACAGAGTTTCCAACCTTGCCCGGGGTTGCAGAAGCGCCAACCAGTGCAACTGACTGGGGGGTGAAGAATGTCTCCATGAACTCTATGTTGGGCTGCGCCTTTGAGATTGCATCCTTTTTTACCTCTTTTCTGAGAATTATCTTTGCATCTACGACATAGTATGATTTTGGATAGACTACGATTGGGTTAAAGTCAACGCTGTCAAAGTATACAGCGTTGTCTACTCCGATCTTTCCTATCTGTACAAGTGCCTTTGCAAGCATGTTCAAATCAACTGGCTTACTTCCTCTGTATCCTTGGAGTATCTTGGCGCCTTTGAGCTCTGCAAGCATTGACTTTGCGTCATCTACCGTTATTGGGAGCATTCGGAATGAAACGTCTTTGAATATCTCTGTGAGAACTCCTCCAAGTCCTACCATTATGACAGGACCAAACTGCGGATCGTTTTGCAATCCGACAATAAGCTCGACTCCTTGAGGGACCATTTTTTCAAGCAATATTCCTTTTAGGTGTACTCCCTTCTTCTTGGATAATCTTGAATACATGTCGGTAAACGCTTTCTTTACCTCTTTTTCGTTTTGAAGCCCGACTTTTACTCCTCCGACATCTGTCTTGTGTAGTATCTGTGGAGATACCACCTTCATGACTAGGGGAAATCCTAGTTTCTTTGCCGCCTTTGCTGCCTCTTTTGCGCTATTTACAAGAGCATATCCGGGAACCTTGATTCCATATTTTTTCAAAACTGCTTTTGAGAGATCCTCGGTAATCACCTT
>JAGWFS010000129.1 GCA_028867785.1 Nitrososphaerota archaeon | reverse complement strand
AGGCAGGAAAAGAAAAAACACCATAAGGATGACTATAACACAAATTCACCCCCACAGGGCGACGAAAACATATTGACAGATTTTGGCTTTACCAGGCGTGGTGAAAAATACCAGGATCTAGTCTAGATTTTCCGGACTAAAAACAAATAATCCTCTATGTATAGAGGCCTGTTTTATTTTCCCAAACTCGATTTTTCTGCCACCAGGACATAAATAATGAAGAGCGGAAATTGGGTGGGAAAAATATATTATCAATAGTATATTGTAGATAATATACAATATACATTTAAATACTATTTATACTATATAAATATGACATAATTTTTGTACGGAAGATTAGAAAGGTTTATATAGACGTGATCGCCTACACAAAAAACGTTATTCTCTAGGCACAGTTTAAATGAGTATATATCAATATAAATAAAACAAAAAAGGATTAGTTAATTAAAATGATCTGTGGGTTGGGGTACCCCCCAATCGTGTGTATTAACTATAATACTTATGTAACGAAAATGTTGTTAGGAGACATTATGGTTACAAAGAACATAAGACTAGGCCCACAGAGTTGAGGCTAGTATTAACACTAGAGAAGTATGGTAAAACTTACCTTGACAATAGGGGACATATATGCCCTATTGAGATATGGAAAGATTAATGCAACAAATGATCTAGAGATAAAATTAGCTCTCCATAAAGGATTAGAAGAAAATAAAACGAGACTATTGGATACTATAAATTATTTAAAGTAGTCTCTATCTTAATTTTTATTCCGCGCCTTTATATTTAGAATTCAATAGATTTATATTCATATAGAACTATAAAGAAGATATGCAAACATATATAAAACTCGCAAAAACAAACGGCTTTGATTTCCATACGGGGAAAACAATTAACTACC
>JAGWFS010000128.1 GCA_028867785.1 Nitrososphaerota archaeon | reverse complement strand
ATCATTTATAAGCGGTATATTGCTTTGAGCCGTAAATATAAGTTGTTCTTCGGGCGTAAGACTACTAAAGGCATCTCGTAAATAGTACCATTGATCGCCATACCAATAACCGCTTCTAGAACTATTCATAAGTAATGTATTAAATAACTAATATTTAAATGTATATAAGTATTTAGAACTCGTGACCGCACTTTAAGCATTTAAAATATGTAGTAGGTAACAAGAAATATTCCTTTTTATCCGGTACAGTTTCACGCGCGTAGCATTTAGGGCACATGTATTATAATACGTGAATATATGTTATAAATCTATTGGCTTAAGAATTGCGTATGAGTCATATTAGTATCGTTGATCTTTTGACGCAACTTATTTGCATCATCCATAGCCTTGAGTGCATCCTTTAGACTGCCTTTAATCATAGGTGGTACATCTGCAGACAGTGTAAAGATATCTAAGTGATTTCATTAGGATTCTAAGTACTCTAAGAACTTCTCAGAGTACTCCCCCAATTTTTTCTTCTTTGCTGCTGACCATGCTGACCATGATGCTGACCATGATGCTGACCATGATGCTGACCTTGCTGACCATGCTGCTGACTCTGCTGCTGACTCTGCTGCTGACCTTGCTGACCATGCTGCTGACTCTGCTGCTGACCATGCTGACTCTGCTGCTGACCTTGCTGACCATGCTGCTGACTCTGCTGCTGACCATGCTGACCATGATGCTGACCATGATGCTGACTCTGCTGCTGACCATGCTGCTGACCTTGCTGACCATGCTGCTGACTCATCAATTTTTCCAGTTTTTAGAGCCTGATTGAAGACTTCAATCACTTGATCCATCGACTTTATAACATAATCAAAATTTTTATTATTAAAGTTCTTTTTAGTATCTTCTATCATATA
>JAGWFS010000127.1 GCA_028867785.1 Nitrososphaerota archaeon | reverse complement strand
CATACATTAGATGATCATGTCAAGGTGCTGACGAGGCTATACAAGCCAGAAATTCGAAAGTTGGGTGCACTTGATACTGTGGAAATTTCGGCTATGGATACATGGGAAGAATTTGACCCTAAAACCAGAACCTGGGTTCAAGTAAAAATTAGCAGTAAAAAAGAAAAATCCACGGCCAAAGTCAATCTTGGAAATATCTTAAAGTGTACTGGAATTGAGGGGGTAATCTATTATCGTACAAACAAGGATGGCAGTGGTTCCGTAGCACTTGTACCGATGGAAAAACGTGCAGCGTACAACATAATGTGTACTATAGCAGAACCAACAGTATCTTGCTGGAAATCCGATGATTTGGGAAAACATGTTTTCATTGAACTCAAAGAGTTGTACAATATACCTGAAGAAATTTTCAGCTTTCTGAACAGGCTGGGCACAAAAGACAAAAGGATTCCCGGCACCTTGATCTTTGAAAATGATGACATTGATCTTGTAAGAACAGCACTAAGCTGCATCAAGATAAATCTGGAAAAATCCCCTGAAACTGTAATCATTCCATCAAATGACAAATACGGTACTGTGATATTGATTGAAAAAATTACAAAAGAAAGACTGCAAGTTCTACTTGATATCGTACAAGAGATGGGGGGAACAATTGAAAGCAAAGAAGATCATATTGTAATTTCAGGAAAGCGCGGTTCAGTCAAACTCACTTTTGTAGATGATGACAAGAGTGTACAGGATGGAAATGCAATAAAGGTTTCAGTTTCCGCACTTGAAGATCCATCTAGATTCTCTGAGATCCTGTCCATGGTAAAGAAGCGACTAGGACTTTTGGACATGCCGCTTGAGAGTGCAATCAGCAAACACTGGCCAATACTGACAGACGCTGATCTGCAATATGTTATTCA
>JAGWFS010000126.1 GCA_028867785.1 Nitrososphaerota archaeon | reverse complement strand
TAGAATCGGCTGTAATGTTTTTGTTAGAATATAATGACGGTATTACAGTAAATTCTTTTTGATATGTTTTGTTATCCAGTGTTGCAAGTATTGAATATATCGTAGATTTTGTGATTAATGCATTTTTCTCCAAGCCTGCATAAAATGTAATTGGCCATGAATCAACACAACTCCCAGCATAGCTTCTATCAGGAGTAGGACCAAACACTATAGACTGGTCTGCTTCATCCCTAACTGATATTGATGGGATTTTACAAGTGGCATCTTGGTTTACACCTTTAAGATTTACACGGACTGGATATCCTGCATCATAAGTTTGGTTGGAAAGTTCAATTTTCAATTCATTGGATGTTGTTTTATTCGAATTTGATGATCCAGTTGACGTGTTTGTGACAATTTCCTTTGCCCATCCACTGTGAATCAACATGTATGCAGTACCAGGTCTGACACATGCTGGAGAACCATCTTCTGATTTTATTACAAGTTGAAGATCTTCTTTGCACTGGATATCTTTTGATGCAATTCCTGACCAGAATTGGTCCAAGGGCGGCACTGAATCGGATTTGAAATGAAGATCTTGGCGTAAAGTACCTCCACCAGCAGTCGTAGCAAGAGTCCAGCTCTTGGCACTAGCATCAAACGGTATTGTAAAATTTGCATAAAAAGTACCATTTTTTGAGATCGGAAAATCTTTTGTGATTACTGGCGATTTATGGTTTTTCTCAAGACTTATTGTTACATTTGTAGCATTTAGGAAAACCTGGCCACGGATTAGCATCAAGTCTCCTGGCACGTATGATTCCTTATCAAGTGTCAAAAATACTTCTTCTATACCACTTGGACGTGGTATTTGCACAGTAAACCCAGTCAAACTATTATCAAAAATGACATCAGCCTCATATGTTCCGG
>JAGWFS010000125.1 GCA_028867785.1 Nitrososphaerota archaeon | reverse complement strand
ATGTGCATCAAGTACATCTACTCCAGTGAGAGCAAATACAAATGCACCCATTCCTATGATAAGGAATCCTGCAAAGACGCCCAGAACAATTGTTGGAAGAATCCTAAGTCTTTTAAGATCTTTCACTATGTCTGGGTTGTCTACTCCAATTTTTTCGTGTACATGCAACAATTTTCCAATCGGTGTGGACAATCCAATTGCAAATGTTACAAATGCACCAATTATTGCAGCACTAGCTGCAAGACCACCAACTGACCTCAGTGTGATGTGATGTGAAATTGCTTTTGCAACTTCGGTTGGATTTCCAGCAGTCTGTACATCAACAGTCCCTGCGCCTATCATGTTGAGACCTATTCCAATTACTCCAATTCCCAAGAAGAGAATAAACCCAGTTATATACCATTTTCCGAAAACTTTGGATTTTTCTTCAAACTTGTGAACATTTGAGTCGTCGTGTTCAGATTCAGACATGATTTTCAAACAGTGTCTCATCTATTAAGAATTATGGTTCTATCGGGTTATCGAGACCTTGATATATTATGATAGAACCGAAGTAAAAAAACTTTTAATCATTGAGGCTGTTGCCACATCTGGAGCACTTGTTGCCTTTAGAAAGGCATTCACAGGCTCCGCAGTTTTTGCATTCCAGCGAACCATTTTCTTTGCAACAAGTTGACATTGCCATGGTATTACTACGTAATCCCTATAGATAAAATTTGTGAGTAAGTGGACATGTCGGCTTTAGTCAAGTTTTTTACCGTTGCCATGGAGGCATAAATATTTACACACACACTTTCCGAGTCTCATTTCGCACACAAATCATCTCGGATTTATGACTTGAGCCTAACATGTAGCAATAATGCAGAGAGTATTACGACAACTATGCCTAAGAATAACAGATTATTAATGATA
>JAGWFS010000124.1 GCA_028867785.1 Nitrososphaerota archaeon | reverse complement strand
TCAAATTGTAGCGACAATAATCTGTTACGTACGGAATGGGAAAATTGATGAATTCATCATAGTCTTCAAAGACCCACACGGGTTTTTTACAACCCGCAGCTACACCCACCTCAAAATTAACCCAATTATGAGTATATTGTGGAGTTGCGCTAGGTGGATTCTCCAAATTCTTACCCAATAACACAAGCACAGCATTGGTATCTTCTTGAACATTTGATCGAATAATATCAGATATGCGTGAACCCGCGTATTCTCCTTCTAGATCCTCGAGTTCCATGAAACTTGCTTGCAGTTTAGTTCGTGCTATCATTCTAGAAAAATAGTTTACTTTATCCACATCATGCTTACTATGTGATACGAATACAGATGCCAAATGAAACTTTCTCTAAAAAGATATTCTTAAAGTTTTACGACAACTAGCAGATTTCTAGCCTAAATTTGGGGGCTAATCATTTTTGTGGATAAAGAGTAAAAATAGTAAACCCCCCGTTTAGGCGTGGAAATTGAAGCTACTAGATTATTACTTGTATTGTGATTTGTTGGGAAGAGATTCCGCAGAAGTGTTTATCTAAATTAATTGTATTTTCTATCCTGTGAAGAATACTATCTTTGTATTAATTTTAGTAAGTGCAGTGTTAATGCTTTCTTACAATATTGAGACAGTTTCAGCATATTCTACAAAGAATGTAACAATACCAGCGGGAAGCAAGTATACGATATGGACGGATCTCAATACAGGTGATACGTTTCAAGTTTCAATGTCTGTAACAGGAGGAGCAAATAATGATGTTGATCTGATTGTAACAGACCCGGAAGGTAAAACACTTGTATCAGGAAGAGTGTATCAGCAGTATAGCACAGAAATTACTGCATCTATTGCTGGACGTTATAATTTTGAAATGGATAACAGCTTT
>JAGWFS010000123.1 GCA_028867785.1 Nitrososphaerota archaeon | reverse complement strand
CAAAAGGAAGATTTTGTCCATGTGGAAGATCGAATCTAGTGTTAGAATTGTGAGATTTACCAAAAAGCAGTGTGAAAGCAGAACTGGTCTTCCAAGCTGTAAAAAAGAATAGTGTGAATTAGTACTTGCCGAACGGTCATGGTGACGCAGTACAACACTGGCCGATTAATCTAAGGCGTTGTAATTCCTATGAACGGGATCGTCTGGGCGTAACCTGTTCCTCCCACGCCGTATTTGTTGTTAGAAAAACTGCCAGTTATGACTACAAAACCAATGTAATCGCTACCAGAAGCTAACTGGTTAAAATTAGAATTGTTCGGACCTGTAGCAGCGAAGAAAACCGTAGTCGTCTTATTATATGGAAGTGATAGGCAGTAGTCTCCATTACTACAACTACTTCCATATGATGTATCTGACAGGCTGGGTGAAGGACCTGGTTTAATAGTCCCAACTATCGAGAATGGTTGATTGTTTTTCTGAGCGTTTCCTGGATATTCTACAACAAAAAAGAAGATCTCACTATGTTGAGAAAGCCATAATGTAGTACCTCCGCCAGTTGAGTTGTTATTAGTCATATTGAGGTAAAAACCTGTGTTTGTGTTCCCATTCAAGGTCCAACCACTTTGCCAGTTGTTTCCTTGCGTCCACCTGAATGATTCGTATTCTAGCGTAACTAATCCGGCTGCGGAAGCAATAGCGCTATTAATGGAGTTCTGACTGACAGATACAGCTGCTACCGCCACAGTGGCCTGAACGGACTGTCCTGGATATCCATTTTTGAGCTGTGCCTGATATGCGCAATTCGTATTTGTCGCACCCGTGATGGTTATTGGCCATGAAAATACTACGCTTCCTCCAGGGGACAAGGTACCAATTTTTGCGGGTGATACCGTGCCTAGATTGCAGCTAGTGGCA
>JAGWFS010000122.1 GCA_028867785.1 Nitrososphaerota archaeon | reverse complement strand
CTTAACCACAACCATACAAGATATCCACCACCAATCTCACAAAGTCCAGCCATGAAGAAAAAGAAAATTGAAGTAAAAATTTCTTTGAAATTTATCACAAATTAGAAGAACCTAACACTTACTTTAATTGTTGTAGACTTTTTGCGTTCTGAATTAGAATAATCCATTTTTTAGCACCTTCGATCTCAATTCCACAATGGATTTGAATAAAATTTTCACATGACAAGTTCCGTTCATTTACTTTAGATTAGCAATATTTCAATCACATTCCTAGCCAGAACACAAACCCACCCCCGTTTCTTGTAGATTCAAATTAACATGAAGATGATTAAACTAACACTACAATACCCATCAAAGGTATATCACAGATCGAAAACAAGACCATGAGGAGGAGAATGATTAACTTTGCAGAATGGGGCTACATCAGCATCGAGGAGTTGATGTACAACAACGCTAGTCTCGACAGAGGTTGGAAGTCTTGCACCTTTGATGAGGGTGATTTTGACAAGTTTTGCAGAAAGATATTCAATAAAAACTGACAAAATTATGTGCTATAATTATAGTAAACCTTTTAGATTCTTCTGAGGATACGAAATATAAAAGTGGAAAAAGAGAATCTGAACAATAAAGAGGACGCCAAGCTAACATTAGAAGATTCTATTGAAATTCTGACCACTGATGATGAGCGCCTGAAGATAATAGGCGAGGAAATATCAAATGAAACAGGCATGGCAATTCTGTCTAAATTATTTGAAGGGGTTACAAATGTATCTGCAATCGCCTCGAGTCTTAACATATCAGTTCAGTTAGTAGCATGGCATATTGAAAGGCTGTCAAAAGTCGGTTTGATCAAGATCAACCGTATTGATATGAGTGACAAGAATAAAGAGATACGACATTACGAGCCCAAAAAACTTG
>JAGWFS010000121.1 GCA_028867785.1 Nitrososphaerota archaeon | reverse complement strand
GGTTACCACGAATTGCAGTTAACGGCAAATCTCTCTTGGAAGGTGGGAGATCCTGTCTCAATTCAAGCAAAGATAACAAGCACCTTCATACTGGACAGCGCTTTTACTCCAGATCCGTCACATGATCCAAAAATTTGGGTTGATCTTGGTCAATTGAAAATCTTGGAAAGCAATGTCTCATGATTCTTGGATCTAGAATAACGCTGCAGTTTGTCTCCAAAATAGAATTATTTATTCTCTCAATCGTTTCACAATTATTGGTATCATTACAACTGCCGCTGCAACTATAGCCCAACCTACGTAAGGATGAAGTTCCAACCAATTCTGAGGCGGAATCAAATCCCCAAGTGACATCGGGGGATTTGGCGGAGGACAGGTATTGCAAGCCAGTATTTCCCATACGGAATAAAATAGAAAAGGAAAACTCATCTATCTATACTATATGTTCGAGAAATTTAGGAATTACTTCAGTTGTTCCATCTTATAAGATACAAGTAAATCTAGTCTTGGACTAATGTTATGTAGGAAATCTACGCCAGTTTTTTAAATGATACCTGTCCAGTACCAATCAAAAATGAAAGCTTTCTATCTAGTAATCACGGCCGTTATCGTTGCAGGAATAACTATCGGGCTGTTTGTCATGATGGCTGGTATATTTACAAGTAACGCGCCATATTCAGGTGGCAGTACTGGCTATATTGAAATTGTTCCGCAGGGTTTTGCAAAAGCCTATACCGCAGGTCAAAAAATCAACTTTTCTGTCTTAATTCAAGGATTTGGAAAATATCCTTGCCTGCCACCAGAAATTAAGATTTTCAATGATAATGAAAAAGAAAAACCAGTGTTTTATTATATTTCACAGTCAGTTTCATGTCCTAGTTCTGATGAGCATTATGTGTACTATTTTCCTAGTCAAAACAATACCTT
>JAGWFS010000120.1 GCA_028867785.1 Nitrososphaerota archaeon | reverse complement strand
ATAGGCAATACAATCTACATCTATTCCACAAGCTCTCATATGGCACTGGAAACTCTGAGACACGAATTTTTTGATCTAATTGTTAGCAATGCAATCAAACCATACATGAATTTGGTAAACGCCCTATTGTCAGTCATTGGAGAGAGCGCCTACAAGAGCAAAGAGGAGACTGTTGAATCCCTGCTGTTACTGTGTCAATCTACAACAAATGAGCACCTTGCATCTTGAAAGATTCTTTGCATCCATCCAAGCTCCAATTTTAATGAATTTGTTACGCCAAAAGGCGTTACGCTAAATAGTATAATATATGAATCAAATATCCTGTATGCAAAATCGGGTTCTGTTAAGTTGTAGAGTAATAACAAAAAATCTTTGCAGTTCAACCAAGAAAGAGAGTCGAAAAGGTCAACATCGTAAACGAGAAAGATTCCATCAAAGTTACCTGTGGCATAGATATTCAGGGTGATAATAAGTGGATGACTCTAATCCAAAATGTTAGCAAAAATTATAGATTTAATGAATTAGTAATTACTAATTATGTTCGTATGCACCATTTATTTAGTTGTGTTTCTAGCTTACTACTGAATTATGAGTGAATCAAATTCATATCCTGATGCTGAAATATTCTTTGGTCTAGTTAGTCCTGTAGGTACAGATGATGAACGTGTTATCAAAACACTCACAGATACATTAGATACAGTACGTTATTCTCATACCATAATAAAATTAAGTGATTCTCTAAAGCAAATTAATGGATTATCTATACAAATTTCAGAAACAAATGAATATGATAGAATCAATACTCTGATGAGTAAAGGAAATGAATTAAGAAATACTTTGGAAGATGGAGGGGCGCTTGCAAGTGCATCTATTTTTCAAATACAAAATTATAGGAGAATGAAAAATGGTGATAAATCAAAACCTATC
>JAGWFS010000011.1 GCA_028867785.1 Nitrososphaerota archaeon | reverse complement strand
CATGATCTATCGCGGTTTATTCTCAGTTTCCCGAGGTTATCCACGTCCATAGGTTAGCTTGACCACGTGTTACTGAGCCGTCTGCAGTGTATTGCTACACTTACTCGCATGGCTTAGTACCAATCCGATAGCAATCAGGTCCGGCAGGATCAACCGGATTCGTTTTATCGGTACTTGATTTTTCTCAAATACCTTGTCGAAGTACGACTTAATTCACACATTATATTGGGAATTGGTGGATTCACACACTTTCTTCAAATTTCAGATAAAACCGTTAGGTCATATCCACATCTTGTATGCGTAACTGGAGGCCTGTGAATCATGCGATGGTACAACACCAAGTGTCATCACAAGCGCCGCCTTGCTGTTACGTATGCAAACAGGTGATCAAAGCGAAACAATATAAATCATGCACAAATACGGCCCAAAAACTGCATTTTTTGCGATCGCTAATATTGGTCTTGGACGCTATCTTGTTCGTTGTCTTCTGCTGTTGAAATCTACAAGAAAAAAACTAGAAAATCGGCAAAGATTTTTGAAAAGTCAAAAAAATACCATGTTAACGGCGTAAGCCACAACATACGATTCTTCAAGCCCTACCCGTTTGTCACTAGGTCTGCAAAGGGAAAGACCATCTCAGATGTTGACGGAAACAAGTATACAGACTATTGGATGGGACACTGGAGTCTCATCCTAGGTCATGCCGCTCCAGCTGTTGCAAGCCTTGTGAAAAAGCAATTGCCTTCATGCTGGATGCACGGTACCGTAAATGAGATGACAGTGCAGTTCTCCGATGTAATTCAAGGCGCAGTTCCGGTAGCTGAAAAGATCCGTTATGTCTCCACAGGCACAGAGGCCACCATGTATGCAGTAAGGACTGCAAGGGCATTTACCGGAAAAAAAATAATTGCAAAGATTGACGGTGGCTGGCACGGGTACACAACGGACTTGCTCAAGTCAGTTAACTGGCCTTTTGACCAGCAGGAAAGTCTAGGGCTTGCAGACGATTCCCACATTGTATCAATACCGTACAATGACCTTGAAAAGTCAATTCAGATACTGCAATCAGTAAAAGATGATCTGGCAGGTGTAATCATAGAGCCAGTCCTTGGAGGGGCAGGATGCATACCTGCTACAAAGGAATATCTGACAGGAGTTCAGGAATTTGTGCACAAGAATAATGCTCTTTTTTTGCTTGACGAGATTGTGACAGGATTTAGATTTTCATTTGGGTGTCTATATCACTCGATGAATCTAGATCCTGACATTGTAACTCTTGGAAAGATTGTTGGCGGGGGATTTCCGATTGGAGTAATCTGCGGAAAAGAAGACATAATGAAAATTTCTGACACTAGTACACATACAAGATTTGATAGATCATACATTGGAGGCGGGACATTTTCTGCAAACCCCATAACCATGACTTCGGGAAGAGCAATGCTGCAGTTCCTCAAGAAAAATTCCGGCGTTTACAAAAAAATTGGCAAACTTGGAGACATGGCAAGAAAGGAACTTGAGAAAGCATTTGACGGCAAAGTTGCTACCACTGGAAAGGGCTCGTTGTTTATGACACACTTTTTGACTGGAGGCATGACTGAGATCAGAAATGCTTCAGATGCCGCAATGTGCAATACAGACCTGCTTCACAGATATCACTTTGAGATGATTGCAAGGGACGGGATTTTTTTCCTGCCAGGAAAACTTGGTGCAATATCACACGCCCATAGCAGGTCTGACATTAGACATTTGATACAGGCATCAGAGAGATTTGCCTCTCACATGTAGCAACTTGAGAAATACCGGTAAAATACGTAGCCAAGTGTCGTTTTTCCTGCCAGTTTAGTGCCTCCATCCAAGATATTTCCAAACAAACACGCACGTTATTTTATAGATGATATACGGGACAAAGAATGAACATAACATTGGAATCGTTAGAGTCCACATTTCGTACAAACAGGGTTACCCTGAGGCTACCGTACAGTCTAATTGACGAATTGAGAAAGGATGCGGAAGAAAAAGACCTTCCCCTAAATTCGTTCATAGTCAAGGTTCTTAGCAAATACCTATCGTTTGACAAGCGTTTTGAGATGATGCCCACCATACTTACATCCCAGGTATTATTCTCGGCGCTAATTGAAAACATGGACGAGATTGCAATGAACCAAGCTGCAAAGATAGCCCCAAGAATGGTCAAAAAGCTGGCAGCCCTTGGCGGATGGGAGTATGACGTCGATAACATTGTAGAAAACTACTTTTCAGTGATAGGCAAATATTGCGGCTGGTACCAGTTCCGATACAAAACAGAGCGCTCAAACTATACCCTGGTTTTTGAGACAAGTATGGGACGCAAGTGGGCAAGATTTGTTTTGAAATATGTCAAGACAATATTGGAATCGCTCAAGGTCCACATAACCGATGAATCCCTGGACGATGAGATAGTAATCTTCAAGTTTGTCAAGCTGATTGTCTGGAAGCCGTCACTGCAGTAATTTGTCATGATAAAATGATCGTCTGACAGTAAAACTGGGGATGTAATTTTTCATAGTTAGTGCCAATACAGTTTTACACAATTTGAGAACGGTTTGACAAAGTGGTAAGTTTTCTAAATAACCAGATTTATTAACTAATATTTCTAGAATCGTTCTCGTGTATAAAATAGCAATAGCCGTTGCAGCAATAGTTTTGCTTATTCCTTTTGCGTCAAAGTCATTTGCTTCAAATATCGAAGTCGATATCCACACAGGGTCTGCGGATCCAAATCAACATCTTACATTTTACACCTCAGCTACAACAGCATATGTTGGTGACACGCTAAAGTTTTCAAACGGTGATACAGTTACTCACGAGGTTGTCTCAGGAGACCCAAATTCCGGACCCAATGGAAAGTTCGATAGCGGCACGATAAACCTTGGGCAGTCAGCATACTACACCCTTACAGAATATGACGTTGGAACATTCAGTTTTTATGACAAGTCATATCCGTGGATGGTTGGAACCATACAGGTCCAGGAAACGCCATCAGGGTACAAGGTAATTCACAATGTTGGCGCCGATGTAGGCGATGGCAAGACAACGTTTGATGTACAGTACCAGTCAGCAAAAAACATCATTTCTGCAAGCATTGGAGCAAAGGACAAGTCCCTCAACCTAGTCCTTGTTGGCAAGACAACAGGAAATGACAACCTAGTACTCAGACTGCCGACAGGCCTCATCTCTCCTCCGTTCTTTGGTGTACAGCTTGACGGTCAGTTCACAAAGGACTTTACAGTATCAGACGAGCAGGGAATAGAGGTCGTAACAATACCCATCACTACAATGACAGAACAGGTAAGCATTGTTGGCACCCAAGTAGTTCCAGAATTTGGACCAGTTGCCATGCTTGTTCTTGCAGCATCCGTCATAGCACTGGTCCTGTTCACAAGATTTACGCCAGCCCGTAAACTGGGATAGCTGCACCGTGTATGGGCCTTGCATCGTCAGAGGCCAGAAAAAGAATCACTCTTGCAATATCATTTGGTTTGACCCATCTTGTGTGATCAGCTTTGGGCATTGCTGCGCGGTTTTCCTCGGTGTCAATTATGCTTGGCAGTATACAGTTGACGTTAATTCCTTTTGACTTGACTTCTTCCGAGAGAGACTCGACTAGTCTTATCACTCCGCTTTTTGATGCAACATATGCAGCATCAAGTCCACTTCCCCTGAGCCCTAGTCTTGCTGCAACATGAATTATTTTGCCGCTAGATTGTTTTATCATCTGCTTGACAACATGCTTGCTCAGCAAGAACGCTGTCTTGAGGTTGAGATCCATCATTTCCTGCCATTCATTTTCATCAATCTCGGTGATCGGCTTTCCTGCAATGTACCCTCCTATGACATTTGCAAATACGTCTATCCTTCCAAACTTCTCCAATATTGCAGATACCAAGGTTTTTGCATCCTCTTCTTTCTTGAAATCACCTCTCAGCAAGAATACGTTTTTGGCCATGCCACAAATCTCCTGCAACAGCGGAAGAGAACTGTCTGAATAATACGTAATGACAAGAGTTGCCCCAGACTTTAGAAATGTCTTTCCAACGTCAACTCCCAGCCCTCCGCTTCCCCCGGTCACAAGTACCACTTTACCCGAAAAATTGTAGTCTTTCACAACACAAAGACTGTACTACCAATTAAAAAAGAATCTTTCCCCAGTGATCATGTTTATCAGACTATGCCACTAGGATATACCATGTCAAAAGACACCAAAACTAGCGATTGGAATAGCCTCTGGGCTGAATACACAGATCTCCTAAAAAAATGGGCGCAGAATTTAGAATCACTGCAAAAAACAAGCGTCGAGGTCCAGGAAAAATACAAAGAAGTCATGTCAAAGGCAATAAGCGAGTCAAGTCAGAAGACAATGAAAGAGTTTCAAGACAACTGGCAAAAGGCCATGACCCAGGCAGGAACAGCAGCGTTCAAGCAATTCGGGGAAAACTGGCAAAAATCAATTAGCGATTCTGGCCTTGAACAGCTAAAGACATACGGCGACATGATGAACAAGTTTGCCGAGACATGGCAAAAGATGTGGAGACAAAACTAGACTAGTCCACAGGCTTGCCCCTGCTCTTTGACTCGATTTCATCTGCTAGGACGTCAAGTTCTGACGTATCACCTAGTTTTTGATACGTCAGTTTTTCAAGCGTCTTGATTATGCTTTTTGCAGAGCGGTACTGCGGAAGCTTTGGCTCGTTGAGCTCCGCATAGAGCCCAATTCCCTGTATACCGTTCATCTTTGCAAAACCCAGTATGAGGCCGTTAAAGCCAGTAATGATAGAAGCCTCAGGTGTTGTGGCAATTCCAAGCTTGCGTACCTGATCTGTCATTTCTAGCGATGTCGTGGTGACAAAAGTCTGGGGTTCTTTTCCAATCGGTTTTGCGGTGTGAAACCCTCCAAGCGTGTAGATGAATCTTGTCGAGTATTTTTTTGCCACATTGATTACGTCCTGGCACAGTACGTTGAGTTCCTCAGTCGAGGAAGGCTGTCCAGAACCCCCGCCAAAGACAATCGTGTCCTTTCCAGATCTGTATTCCCATTTTTCTTCCGGTAGGTCAATGTATCCGCCATTGTCTATCACGTATGCCGGATAAGACGGAAAAACCTCTCGAAAGATTGCAGTGTCTAGGTTTGCGTTGATAAAATCTATAACTATACTGCCCACATCTCCCATGTCTTGCATTGCCGCAATCATCAGAGGTTTTTGCAGGCTTGGCTCCTTTATCTGTGAAAACTTCACCATAAATTATTTACATTGTTATGATTAATACCTTCCAGTCATTCCATTAGGATATAAATGGAATTTTGAAAAATTCTGTCATGGTCAAGTATGAACTTCCTCCTCTCCCATACTCGTATGATGCACTTGAACCGTACATAGACGAGGCCACCATGCGAATTCACCACACAAAACATCACCAAGCATACACAGACGGACTAAATGACGCTCTTGCAAAGATAAACGCGTTATCACACAAAAATTACGTTGTTGGCATTTTGTCTGACATGACAAGCGTTCCAGAAAATGCAAGGAGTGCGATAAACTTCCATGGGGGTGGATATGAGAATCACAGGACATTCTGGGAAAGCATGAAGCCAAAAGGGGGAGGAAAGCCTGGAGGCAAGCTAGCAGATGAGATTTCAGTGTATTTTGGAAGTTTTGACGAGTTTAAGAAAAAGTTTTCCGAAGAAGCAACAGCAATGCAGGGAAGCGGATGGAGCTGGCTTGTCTACAACCAGACATACTCCAGACTGGAGTTCATGACAACGGAAAACCAGACAAGCCCGTGGACCCTAAGACGAATCCCTCTGCTAGGACTTGATGTCTGGGAGCACGCATATTATCTCAAGTACCAAAACAGGCGGGCCGCATATGTTGAGTCATGGTGGAATGTGGTCAACTGGCCAGAGGTTGAGGAAAGGTTTCTCAGAGTATCATCATAATGCCATGATGTTTGAGCTTATGCAATGAGCTAGGTCTTATCTTGACGATTTTTGTTACATCACAAGTGACAGTAAGAGAGCGATACATTACAATTGAGGGCAACAAGATAAGATATCTGGAGGACGGCAGCGGTCCAGATGTCGTCATGATACACGGGCTTGGAAGCCAGGCGGACAGGTGGTCAAGTGTAATGCCTCACCTAAGCAAGGATCATCATGTCATAGTTCCAGACCTGATAGGATTCGGATACAGTGACAAGCCGCCTGTTGACTATACGCCAAAATATTTTGTAAAATTCATCTTTGATTTTTTGGAGGGGCTTGGAATCAAAAAGACAGTCATGATAGGCTCGTCCCTTGGAGGACAGATTGTTGCCGAGTCTGCAGCAGCCCTTGATGACAGCGGAGTAATCCAGAAGATAGTGCTTGTGTCACCAACAGGCACGATGCGCACAACAAACCCAACCCTTGATGCATACATAATGGCCGGCCTGTATCCGCAGCATGACTTGATCAAGACAGCATACCAGATGATGGCAGGCAAACGAAAACATGTCGAGGAATCCACCATTGCAAGGTTTCGTGATGGGATGTCGAGACCAAATGCAAAGATGGCATTTCTTTCTTCAGTGATAAGTTTCAAGCACTGGCCTGCAATAACTCAGAGACTGCATCTGATCTCCATACCGGCTCTTGTCATCTGGGGAAGAGAGGACACCATGATTCCAATCAATTTTTCAGATGACTATGTGTCAAATCTGAAAAACTGCAAGTTTGTTGTAATGGAGGAATGCGGTCACAGGCCACATGTAGAAGAACCTGGAAAACTTGTCGAGATAATAACCAGGTTTCTAGGAAACAAGATGCACGTTAAACAATCAGTGGCATAGTTTTAGCCCGTGAATATTTTTATACAGTTGCAGGTGGTTGGTTTGCAATGGATGCATAC
This sequence comes from Nitrososphaerota archaeon, assembly GCA_028867785.1. Taxonomy (GTDB): domain Archaea; phylum Thermoproteota; class Nitrososphaeria; order Nitrososphaerales; family Nitrosopumilaceae; genus Nitrosotalea. Next base: position 52,041 of record JAGWFS010000011.1, on the reverse strand, counting down.
CTGGAAGAGGAACTGTATGACTTGCTGACTTTTTGCATACAAAATTCCCCATCCTCTGCAGATTACAGTTCCAAGAAAGAGAGAATCCAAGAGATAGGAAGAGAACTATACAATGATGGAGGGGTTGACTCGATGGTGAACATGTATTTTGCGATACAAAACAGAATAAAAGAAGAGATCCAAAAAGATGCCAATTCCTACCGTTCGTGGTGGAATGGCATCACTGACGAGTGGAAGTACTAGCTGGCAACAGCAACCAGAGATTTTTCTTCTACTGGTTCTTGCGTTTCTTTTCGTGCCCTGGCAAGCGCCATTCTGAGATGCTCGATTTCAATCTCATCCATCATTTCACACATAAAGACAGATGCCAAGATCAAATACTTAAGTCCTGTGAACGGTTAAGCGATAGTTCTAGAAGAGGACTCCTCTTTTAGCGAGACGAGACCTGAACAATACTCCTTCCACTGGTGGGTAAAGAGAATATCGCTATCTCCATGTACGTAGCATCCAAGAACAAACTTGTTACCGCTCTTTATTGGGACATCCACAACAAACTTTTCCTGCTCGTTTACTTTTCTAAAGTATGTCGGTTTTAGCCCCATAGAATAAAGATCTATTACAAAGCTGAATGGATTAGGGTTTTGCATGTTGTCTTTTGCAGACTCGTATGCAATGTATCTTGCAGCATATTTTGCTGCATCGCGTGCGGCATCACGGGCAGACTCTCCTGAGATATATCCCCCGCCATACCATCCATAGTTATCCCGCGCATTATAGCTTGCCTCCCTCCACACATAATCCCATATTGAATCCCAGGTGTTTGTCTTATAGGATTTTATCGCTGCAACTCGTGCAAGATCCCACAGTGAATCGCTTGCATGTTGTAAAAGATTGTCTTGTTGCCATGGACCCAGTGCCTTGACATACTCATCTACGATTTGGCTTACCTTTGGAAGGATTGAGTTTGCCTCCTCTAGGGTTCTTGCAGGAGTGAAATACTTTATTGACTTGATCTTTGAAATCTGTTCGCTTACTTGGGGTGTTTCGTTTGGTTGAGACAATTTCAATGATCAAAACTTTTCTGGTTTTATATTAATCTGCTTTTTTCGGGTCATTATCAGAGTCTTGTTTTTTTGCATCCTTTGGCATCCACAGTCTTGCAACAGCCCCCATCATGAACCCTCCCACAACAACTATTGCGATTCCACTAATTATCAGAACGATTACTTTAGCAACAGATTTGAAAGAAGCCATGTACTAGATAGCTTGTCTCCGGTTAAATATGGTTGGTGACATGCAGCAAATCATATGGTTCCTGATGTTCTTATTGCGAATTTTCCGCCACTTTACCAAACTGGTCGATTACTTCTTCTATGCTTTTTTCTATCTTCCCCTTTGCCATAAATCCAACCAGTTTTAGATTTCCTGCCAGTTTAAAGTCGCCCTCCACTGTGACTTTTGTTCCCTCTGGAATCACGTGTATGTAGGTGACTATGCGACTGTTCTTTGCGTCCCCAGAGAGAAGATACACGTCATCTATTTCAGGCGGGGTCAATACATGCCTTGTTGTCTGGTGTACTTCTCTTCCTGCCATCATAGCATGATCTTCAGTAGTTACCGTATTGCCATCTCTTGATACGATCTTGACGGATTTGAAAAACTGCGGAAAGCTGTTGGCAGACTTTCAAAGTCTGTCACCATCTTGAAAATCTTTTCCCTGTTTGCTTTGATTATTTTTTCAATCTTTATTTTTGGCGTGTTTTTCCAGTGGTTTTCCAGAATTAAAAAGATGCGGTTTCAAATCACTTGCTTTAAATTGAGTCGATCGGATTTGAACGAGATGTCAGACGATGCAATCAAGATAATTCAATCACTCATTGACTCCAAAAAAGGGGATCCCAACAGATTGCATGAGATATTGAACAAATTGCAGCAAGGTAATTCTCTTGATGTTTCTGATCAAAGATATTTGGATGAGATTGCAAAGGAGACACAGCCTGCAGAACAAACATCTTCCGAGGCTTTGGAACATGTGGATTCTGAGATTCAAGAACATCCTGATCCCTCAGAGCAACAAAATGTGGAACACGAGTCTCCTGATGACGCTGTCATTCGTGAAGCTAGAAACTCTCCGTCAAGAAAAAGAGTCATAGCGATATCAGCCGTGATTCTTGCAATAGTGGTGGCGTATGTTGGGCTTGATGTTTATTCCGTTGGCACACTGCAGTTCAGGCCAGCGCAAGGAAACCAGTATCAGATATCACCTACAGAGATTCACATACAGGCAGCCGTTTGCAATCCCTCGTTCTTTCCTGTAACTTTTAACAAATATGAGATAAGTGCCTTTTACGATTCAGAACCAATAGAAAAGGCCGAGATCAATGGCAGTACGGTCTCACCCAAGACAGCATCCGTGGTAGAAGGCGTATTTGTATTAAACGCAGACAGCATACTCAAGCTAAAAGAAAAAAATGCAACGTTTGATCCTACACTGGCAAAAATTACTACAACGGTCGACGCTCCAATATTTGGGGCAATCCCATTCTCCGTAGTAAAACAATATTCCGCAGAGCAGTTCCAAGACGTGCTCAGAAATGGACCTCCCGGCGATTTCAGCTGTAGTTGAGACCTAGTTTTTTCCGCGTTCCTTGAGCCTCTGTAGCATTCTTCTCTCCCCTTCGGCAAATCTCTGCCTGTCTTCTTCCGTCTCAAGAAGAAGCGGTGGTACTTCACTTGTCTTGCCATCAGGACCTAATGCTACAGATGTCACATATGCAGTATTTGTTAGAGTTCTAGTACCTGTCATCAGGTCTTCTGCTTCCACCTTGATTTCTATCTCCATTGATGAACGATGAACATAGTTGAGCCTTGCGTTGAGAATCAGCGCATTTCCAACATAGACAGGCTTGAGAAAGTTTACCCTGTCAATGCTTGCAGTAACCGCATTTGTTCTGGCATGTCGTTGTGATACCAGTCCTGCAATCAGATCAATTTGTTTTAGTATCTCTCCACCAAAGACATTTCCTGCAGGGTTGGCGTCAGACGGAAACATTCTGACAGTCATTTCCGTCTGTGATTCCACAGGACTTTTTGGTTGGAGAACCATCGATTCTCAGAGATCAGGAGATGAATTTATGAGTTGTTCTTGTTGTTGTCTTTTGTGTCTTTTTCTGCCGATTTTGGGGCAGGATCGTTGTACGAGTATAGAGAGTCATCTCGTACGTAAGTTCCATTGTCTGCAAATTTGCTGGTTCCAGTATTTTTCTTTTTGTACCAGATTTTTACAATCACTGACAGCGGTCCTCCGACTAGACCAATCAGCAATGGAACTGTCCAATCTATGAACATGTACAATCATGTCCTATTCACGATATCATAAATATCTTCATTTTACAAAAATCAGTCTTATATTAACGATGCAGCAAGGTATCATGATGAAATATTTTTGGTGGAGGTTTGCAGACTATGCAACGGGAGTGTTTGTGGGAGGAGGAACAGTATTTCTGATTGACAAGTTCTTTTGCCACAAGTGCATTGGTTCGTATACTACGGTATTGTTACTTGGAATATGGATTTCCATCATGCTTGTTGTCAATTTTGTATTTCAGGCAGTAAAGCCAAAAAGCATCAAACAGTAGCTGGTTTTTGCTTGCAGTGTAGTGCAGTATATTCCTAGTCTTTATCATTTCTGAAAACAATACAGTATCGTGCAAGCAAAACTCGTTACTGGTGATTATGATCCGTCAAAGGTGAGATATACGCTTGATAGGCTGCTGATAAACAGAAGCAACGAGTTTCGCGAGATTGCGCATGCCATAGGCTATCCAGTCATGCAGCAGCATTGGGAGGAATTCATACTAAGGTTTTGCCTTGAGTTTGACGACTGTTTTAGGATGTGGTCGGACAATGAAGACCATTCTGATCACAACAAGGTGCACAAATGCATGACAATGATGAGGCAAATCGCAGTAGGCAAGCCAAACATGACCGAGGTAACCAAGCTACAAAATGCCGCATACAGGATTGCAGAAGACTTTAAGATACTATATCACAGGCTCAAGTGATTTACAGAAAACAAATTATAGCTACTGACAATACACCTATTGAATGAACGTATTTGAAGAGTTTTGCAAAAATGTTGTTGCGCTAGATCCCAAGATACGATTTGCAGGCATTGCAGATGGGGATGGAAAACTGGAGGCTACGGCAGACAGAAAGGGTCTCAACCCTTTGCTGAGTTCGGAGGAGAGGGCACAGTATGCCATTACTGCATCAACAAGACAGTACACCAGATTAAGATGGGAATACAGGCTTGGAAAGATATCGTATGCAAGCTCACATTATACAAAATTGATAAGGGCCACAATCCCCATTGCAGACGAAAACAGCAGACTGGCGCATGTCTTGCTGCTTTCATTTGATTCAAATGCGGACGATTTTCATCAGATAATCACGAAAAAAATAATCCCGTTGGTTGCAAAAAACATGGCCGATTTTCTCAAAGCTACCGAGAAATAGCATAACCAATAATTACCAAATTATACATTAGCACATCATGTCAGCGTCTACAGATGAGAGTCCAAGAGACATATTGAAAGTAGAACAGGCAGCTGCAAGAAGCCGTAAAACTCTGCACAGGGAGATTAATGAACTTGTCATAAAGGCCATTCTGACAGTAGCAGGCGCATGGGTATCTTTGCGCCTGTTTGAAATATTTGTTGCACCGCTTGTTGGCATCACACATTTTCATATACAGATTGCCAGTGTTATAGCTACTGTAGTCATAGCACTTTCAGTGATTACTGCAACAAGACGATTGCTTAAGAAATTTGCAAGCAAATCACATCCCCAATTTTCTGCAAGCTTGTCGTTTTTTGTCATTATAATTATTTCCCTTGTTGCAAGTCTTTCAATTCTTCACCAGCTAAATGTCAACCCGGAAGAGATACTAATCAGTGGCGGCGTGGCCGCAATCATAGTAGGTATCGGAATATCCACCATAGTGGGAAACATACTTTCGAGCGGATTGATACTTACTACATATCCAGCCAAGATTGGGGATTCAATCCATGTTGTAAACGACAATGTCCATGGAAAGATACGTGAGATAAACCTCATGTACACGACAATAGAGACAGACGAAGGTAAAGAATACATAGTCCCAAATAATGCAATGATACAGGGCACTGTTAGAATTCTAAAAGACATTGCAATTGTTGACAAGCTTCCGTACTCTGAAGGCGATTACGTGGAGATAACAGGAGCAAGTGAAAAATACACTGGAACTGTAATCAAGATCACGCCTAGGTTTACTACCATACTAAATGACGAGCGAACAAAAGAGTACATTTTGGCAAGCAGTATGATCTTGGACGGCAACTTCACTATAGTAAGACACAGAACAAAATCTTAGAGGTTAACTTCCGCCGCCGTTTACTGTGATCTGTGCCATGTTTCTGTGTTCAAGATATATTGACACCCTAGAGTCGGTGCAGAAAGGATAGTTCTGCTCTTGGCCTTTATTTTGTTGACAGAACTTTTCCACCTGTGCCATTTCCTGATCACAGTCAGAGGTTGGGCTTGTCACGCAAGAGTCTATGTCGTTTGCTATAGTACTTATTGCTTCAGGAGACTGGATGCTGTTGTCAAACGGGGATCCCGCCTGATCCCCAGATTGCGAATTAAAAAGAGGAAATCCGATAAAGATGAAAAAGAAAGCCGAAGAAACAGCAAGAATGACCCCAGTGATGAGTCCGCCTTTTCTGTTCATTATTGAGGTTTTGTCACTCCCAAATTATAACCGATGTGGAACTAGGTTACTGCAAGTTTCATGACAAGAGGCGGTGACAGGGCGTCTGGATTGTCAATTCCCGACCACACAAATATCTGCGCAGTATAGTTTCCAGGCGTTGTCGGAGTCCAAGACTGCGACGGGTTAAGCGACTGGCCTGCGCTGAGCGTACCAGTAAGCCACGAGAGCTGTATCACAACTCCATTTTTATCCAGTATTTGTACAATATAGGCAAAGGGCTGAGCCATATCAAGTCCGCTGGATACGTCTGCAGAGATCTGTACTTGCTTGTTTACATGTATTGTCCATGCTGTTCCATTTTGTAAATTGGCTGTAATTTGATTAGAAATCTCCGCGTGTGCAGGCGGCAATACTGAATACAGCACGATTCCAGCGATTGCCAAGAAGACAAGCAGTGTTTTCATCAAGTGGTACTACACCAGCCCATTTTTATGGTTTGTTGTGTAACTAGTCCCTTCTTTTCTTAATTGAGAGAGTTTTCTGCACTTCATTAATGCTACTTAGGAACTTTTGTTTTGCCTCATATTCGTCGGTTACTTTGATTACAATTCCAGTAGGGGAAAACATTACGTCTTTTACAAGTATGGGCGAGCTCAATCCCAAAAGTTCGCTCAATATGTCAAAAATGTTCTTAAACGTATTTTCATTTTTGTATTTGAAAAAGGTGCTTCCGTCTGCTATCATCGGATTTGGCTCTAATGGAATTACAAGTTCCCTAGATGTAAAATCAGAGATGAATGTTGCAATATCGTCATTTATCTTGGCAGTCAGGGTCTCTTTTTCTTTCATGAGTTTTTCTTTTGCAGATTCCAGCTCTTGTGTTGCGTCAACGTACTGTTCGCCAATCATTTTTGCAAACGTCGATTCAGTCGATATTTTAAGCGGTATTTCGTGAATTCTAAAGTTTATTGTGGAAAGTTCATCGTCAACGTCAGTTAGTTGTTGCCTATTTCGTTTTATCTGGAGTGCGACCTGTTCTAGAAAATTAAAGTCAGTCATGGTTATGCGCTAAATTGATGGACAACATCCATAAGACTTTGCTTGAACTCTTCGGTTGTAAGCCCCCACTTGCCATATTCTTCCTTGTAGCCGTCCCAAGAGGCCTCTGCTTCGCTTGCAATCTCCAAGATCTTGGGTCCAATTGCTTTTGTGTTTACAAGTATTGTCACATTTGCCTGCTCTGTATCCAGTATAGGAATCTTGACAAATATCATACGAGATTCTTCAATGTGGAACCTGTCCTTTATCATGTTCTTTAGGATATCCCTTTCCTTTGCATCAAAGTCTCCTTTGATCTTAACTAATGCCACACAAGAGTCTCGTTGTCCGCCCTTGTCACGCACATCGTTTTCATCAATGTCAAACAATACGGCATCGTTTTTCTTTCCGATATGTTCCACAATAGCATCCATGGTGTTTCCCTTTCCTCCAGACATCAGATCAGTTCCCCACTGCCTTTCCTCCGGAACCACCGGAATAACCCACGGTACTGCAAACCTCGGTTTCTTGGTTGCAAGCCATGTCCTGTAGTTTGACATATCCCATTCTGTTTCTCTTGCAAATGATGCAGTAAACATCGATATGGCGTTTGCCGCAATAAGGTTCATTCCCTTATAGTCCTTCCACCCAATCTCGTGTTCTTTTGGAAGATCATCTATGATGGATTGTAACTTTTCTGTCTTTTTCTCGTGTTTGTGTGCAAGTTCCCTTAACCTCTTGTTTGAAAATAAAAGAGAGCAGTCGCTGTATTTTATCTGGTGTTCAAGATTCATGACAATGTTAATTGCCGCTGCTTCAAAGATTACCGGATCCCAGCCAAATTCTGGCAACAATCCAAACGATGCGATTGTGGCATGTTCCTTGGTGTCTTTTTTGATATACTGCATGAATGCGCTGGCAAAGGAGCTCCCTGTTCCTCCGCCCATCGCAAATGGAATTGTAAAGCCCCTCACTGGTTCAGGAGACAGTCCTGCCAGTTGCTTTTGCATGTCGAATTTTTTTGTTACTTCATTGATGAATCTGCTCCTGCCTTCTGCCCAGTTTCTAGCTGCCCCGCCTGCTCCGTGAATGACATGCTTGTCACGTAGTGCAAAAAGATCAGGATATGACTGCAGTATTAGGTTCGCTGCCCTCGGGTCCAAGTCAACCAGCAGTGCACGTGGAATTAGCGGAATCTCATTTCCACCATATGAGTTTGGAAACCTCAAGATTGTGCTGCCATACCTCTTCAAAACACGCGATTCATCCTTTTCACCTTTTAATGTGGGCTTGAGAGGATCAGCCCCTGCGTCAATCAATAATCTCCTATACGCTTCTGCGCCGAGTCCTATACCGCAATGACCAAAACATGTCATCAGAACTGGGGCAGGAGGCAGTGGAGCGTTAACAGTAGCCAATACTAATCACCATATAACAATGATATACTCACTTTAATCCTAGAGTGTAAGATTGTAAAGCCCATACTTGATTGTTGTAGACATAAAAACGAGGTTTTGCCAGTTACTTGCTGCATTGTATGACAAATGCGGTTTCTGAATTTAAAATTTAGGAAGAAATCATCCTTTAGAGAGTTCAGGATTCTATTATGGTCTTTTTCAGTTCCCTGAATTCGGCTATTGTAATCTTCCCCTCTGCAAGTCTCATCCTAAGAAGTGCTATCTGGTCTTCCAATTTAATTTCAGGTCGGGCATCTGCAGATTCCATCTTGGTGTTACTTGATTCATCAGATATCAGATTTTGCACATATTTGTAATCTGACATGTATACAGGGTTGGATTGTTTTACAAAATCAAGTATTTCCATCAGCCTCTTTGCGTCTCCTTTGCCTGAGGCAAGAAGTGTCTTTATGTTTTTTACAAAGTCATCTGACATGTCATTTCACAACTGCCTTGAATCGCAGATCATCTTTAAACCTATTAAATGCCGAGTCCTTTGTTGCCCATCCCTTTATTGTCTTTCCATAATACAATATGGCCTGTGCAAGAAGCTCAAGGGCTTCACGATCATCGCCCAGCTCTGCCTTGCTTCTAGATTTTGAATAAATCACCGTGCCGTTTTTTGGACTTTCTTTTAAAACCTTGTCAAACAAAACGATTGCGTCTTGATGTTTGCCAAGTTCTGCAAGGCTTGTTGCTTTGTAAAATACGGCCTCGAAATTTTCCGGATCTTTTTCCATCACTTTGTCAAAACATGGTAACGCATCGTCGTGTTTTTTCTGTTTTCCAAGTACGAGGCCCTTAAAGTAAGTAGCAGAGATGTTTTCAGGCTCAATTGACAAAACATGATTGAAACACTTGAGGGCTTCATCATATTTTCCTATTCCTATTTCTGCAATTCCTTTGTTATATACAACTGAAACATGATTTGGGTCTGTTTTTAGTGCCTTTTCATAGAAACCTAGCGCACGTTCAAACTGCTGCTGTTCTGCATGCAGGTTTCCCAAATTGTTCAATGCCAGTACATGGCTGGGGTTTTTTTCAAGTATTTTTTCAAAAGAGGCCATGGCGTCCTTGTGCTTCTTTAGCTGAATCAGCGACAGCCCCTTGTTGTATAACGCATCTAGGTTTAGCGGATCAACTTTTAGGGCCTTGTCAAAGAAGGATATGGCGTCTTTGTGCTTGCCAAGTTTTGCATAGCTTGCGCCTTCCGATATCATGCCAGCAGATTCATTTTGGTTTTGTGTCAATTTGATCTAGTGTTAATTATTACATATAGTACAATTGACGATTTAAGTTTACGGCAATCATGCGTCCAGTACTCCAAATGACACCACTTTGTGTGAAAGGCTAGCAATACTTGTCACATTAGACTCCATCTGTTTAAAATCATGAGTTTTTGATGTCTGAAATTGGCACAAAATCACCATTTTAAAAAAATAGCCATTGCATTAATGTTAAAAATTGTGTAGAAATACTTGGTTTTGCACCAGATTAGAATTTAGCTAGTAAATTATGATGCGTTGGGGGTTTCTGGAAATGCTTTTTTCATGTATCTTGACAGTACAGGATATTGAACTATGAGAGATGAGAGAACCACTCCGAATGTGATAGGTTCCAGTATATCCTTGAAGTTGCTTTCTGGAAGCGTTGCCACAAGTGCGACAGACAGGGCCCCTCTCATACCTCCCAACATTATTACATGTCTCCATGCGTTGGGCCATTTTTCATGCGTAAACCTGTGAGTTGCTGCAAGTATTGGATATGTGGACACAGCCCGTGCTGCCAGCACAGCACCAAAGGCCATCGCTATCAGAGGCAAGTTCTTTCCCATGTTTTGCATATCCATGCTAAGCCCCAGATACAAGAAGGCTACCGAGTTTGCAAAAAATGCAATCAGCTCCCAAAAGTGTGAACTGTACATCTGGGTTTTTTCACTCATTATTCCTTTTCCCTTCATAACAAGACTACCAAAGTACAGGCCAGCCGCAGCAGCCGCAACTAGACCGGAAAGCTGTAATGCGTTTGCAACAACTACAGAGCCAAACAAGACAGCTACGGAAAGAGCAGTCTCTGAAAAGGGTTCGTCCATTAGCCTGATGAGGAATCTTGCTCCCAGTGCAAATCCAAGACCCACTGCTATTCCGCCAAAAAATACGAGGGCAAAGTGCCCCATCTGTTCCAGTATATTGACGTGTATCTGTCCAATGGTCTCAGGGGACTCTAGTACAGAACCCTGGGCAGCAGCTATTGCAATAATAGAGGAAAATATGACAAGGCCTGTAGCATCGTTAAAGCTAGCTTCGGATTCCATGAGCGTTGTCAGTGCCTTTGGTGCCTTGACTTGTTTGAATACCTGAATTACAATTGCTGCATCAGTTGGTGCAATCAATGCTGCAAATGCGAATGCAACTATGGTTGGCAGGCCTGCAACATACGATAACAGGAATCCCCCAGCTAGCGTTGCAAAAACTACACCGAGGGTTGCAAGCAATAATGATGAGAGTCTCACTGCCTTGAATTGTTCACGATCTATCTTCATCATGGCTTCATAGATTAAAGGTGGTACGATGAAATACAGAATTAGTTTTGGGTCCACATGAAACTTGGACGTATCAAAAATGCCAAATCCTGACGTGTGTATGAGCGAGACTGCTATTCCGATACCTACCAAAACCATCGTATACGGCAGTCGAATCTTTTTGGCAAGCAGCGATGCAAGAAAGATCATGCCAAGAAATATTGGAATGACCCATTCAGTTCTGAGCAGTGACCCTATGCTTATGTCAACCATCCCTAACTTTCATGGTATCAAATTATAAAAACAGTTCCAAAGTGTTGTGTAATCTCTTTTTATTTTTCCTTTTTTCGAATTTTGCCGCTATTGTCTTTTCTCAGCTGACGAAATCCTAGAAAGATTCCAAGCACTAGGTTCACTACCCCTAGCGCGGTGAGAGGAAAGTTCGGGTCTTTGAAGTAAAACATACCCATTGAAAGTCCCCACGCACCTGCTACAAGAAACATCACTGTTATTGCCTTTAGCTTTTGCGGAGACGGGGTGCTCATCAGCGTTTGCTGACTAGTGACACTATTAAACATTGAGAATGTTTTCAAAACTATTGACCGAATTCTTTTCTTGTATTTTCAAGAAATTTTGCATGGATGCGAATTCTTTCAAGGCTCTGGGCAAGTTTCATCTCGGTTCCAGGAACGTGATGTTTTGCAAAGAACTTTTGAATTTCTCTCTCTTTATCCAAGTCGGCCATTACAGATACGCTTCCAACTATTCGGTTTAGCAATGGATTTCCCACACCAAATTTCTTGACTAGCCCCTTCCAGTTCTTTCGTATCCATGGCCACACCAAGTTTTTGCCATACGGATTTGTTATCATCCTTGCAATCGGGACAAACAGACTCTGTGTCCTGACATCTTTTGAGAGTGTAAAGGCCAGTGTTTTTTCAAGTAGTTGTTTTTCTTTAAAGTTTGCAAGTGATCCCAGAAACCTTACCTTTTCTTCTTGCGTGTTGGCCTGACGATACATGCTTACTAGCTTTTGATACGTTTTCAAATTACCATTCCATGCAACCGTGGAATATACCGAGCTTCTCAGATCAGGATTCAAGGAATGAGTTTTGAGTAGGTTTGAAAATCTTGACTGGGCCTCAGACGATATATCCTTGTCATCGAGTCTTCCAAGCGAGCCTATCAACGAATTTCTCAATAGGGCATGTGTCGGTTTTTCCCCCTTTACCGGATCCCATCCAGATCTTTGGAATATTACATTCATGAAATATTGGTTGAACTCTTTTATCTCGTCCCAGAATTTCTCTCCTGAAAGCGTGACATACAGGAAATTCAGAAATGCTATAATATCTGACAGTACGACATAGTCGTCCTCTTCCTCATAATGTCTGACAAACTCTAGATAGTGTTTGAGAGGATACTGGTTTGAGAGCACAAGTGCGGTCAGGTCATGATGTATGCTCCATCGGTCAAGATTCGATATCTTCTTTTCCTCTACAAGTCTTCCAAGCTTTTCCAGAGAATTTTCGTCGTATTTTACTCTGTAAAAGCCCTTCTGCCCATCATTTACCTTGAACCAACTGCCACCGTACTGTATACTGATAGGATTACGCATCACTTTTGTGACAACTTTATCCTCCATCCTAACAGAGATCGGGATTATCCAGTTTCCACGCTGCGGTTTAGTTTTATTTTCAAGTAAAAATCTCTTTTGTGATAGTTTTATCCCAGACCCAGATGCAGTAGCTTCGATTATAGGATATCCAATATGCCTTACCCAAGTATCCATCATCTGTCTCACGGGTTTTCTTGACGCAGATCCAAGAGAATTCCATAGATCTTCAGTTGTCGCATTAGAATACTCGTGTTTTTTCAGATAGCTGTAAAGACCTTTTCTGAAGTTTTCTTGTCCGATGAAATCTTCCAGCATCATGAGCACGCTTCCACCTTTGTTGTAGCTTATCTCATCAAATATCTGTCGAACATCGGCAGGGCTTTTTACATCTACATCTATAGGATGAGAGGACTTGAGCGAATCAAGACTTAGGCCGCCCGTCATCTCAGATATCAGGAATTGATCCCTAAAGTCCCATCCCGGATAAATCTTGTCTACTGCCTTTGTAGCCATGAATGTTGCAAAGCTTTCGTTTAGCCAAAGATCGTTCCACCACTTCATTGTTACAAGGTTTCCAAACCACTGATGTGCAAGCTCGTGCGCTATCACTTCTGCAATGTGTTGCAGAGTATCAGTAGAGGACGTTTTTGGATCATAGAGCAGTACGGTCTCCCTGAATGTGATGGCCCCCCAGTTTTCCATCGCTCCAGATGCAAAGTCAGGAATTGCAATCATGTCAAGTTTTGGCAGTGGGTATGGAATCTTGAAGTAGTTTTGAAAATACGACAGGAATTGTTTTGTAAACACAAGAGCCATCTTGCCTTGCTGTTTCTTGCCCCTAGTTGTGATAATTCTAACAAGTGTCTTTCCCAGCTTGCTCTGCAGAACCTCAAAGTCTCCAACTCCAAGATACAAAAGATATGTTGACATGACCGGGGTTTGCTCAAATCTAAACAGAGTCTTTTTGCCAAGCCTTTTCCTTGATACAACCGGCATGTTTGAGATCGCTGCAAGATTGTTATCCACCACAAGAGACACGTCGAATGTGGCCTTGGCCTCAGGTTCGTCCCAGCATGGAAACGCCCGTCTTGCATCAGCTGCCTCAAACTGGGTGGTTGCAAGGTGCCTTTCCTTTCCCTTGTATTCATATTTGCTCCTGTAAAATCCGACTAGTTTGTCATTTAGTGTGCCTGTAAAATCAATGAGAATTAGTGCTTTGCCAGATATTTTTTCAGGCAGGTTTAGAGTTAGCCATTCATTTTTCTCATCAAGTCGAACTCTTGCCTTTAATTTTTTTTCATTCCATAATACCGTACAGCTATCAACCTCAAGTTCTGCCGCGTTTAGGACAATCTGCCGTGTCGGTTTTGATATTTTTACCTTGATTTTCTCCTTTCCTCTAAATTTGAACTTGCCAAAGTCTGGTTCAAACTCCAGATCATAATTAATCGGTAAAACTGTTCTCACAGCAATCGGTTCCAAGAGACAAGTAATATACCTTTAATCTAATGCAAAATGTTGAGCAGCCAGTGCAGAAAATGGATGCTGAAAAATACAATTGCGCTTGATTTTACTGTCTTTCCCGCAGTCATTGCGATCGAATATTTTACAATGTTGTATTTCTTTGTGCCAGCTATGATCGATATTATATCTCCCAGTATAGGTATCCACGGAGAAAAGAAAATTATTGTGCTCCATCCATATTTTGTCATTATGCTCATGCTTTTTTGTTCGTATTTTGGAGTAGATTTTCGCAGTCTTCCTATCAGCCGCCCATTATATCCAAGATAATATGCAATGTATCCCCCAATGATTGAGCCGACAGTCAGGACTAGGAAGACATGGATTGGATTTACTCCGCCCAAAAGTAAAGTCGAGGTTGTGACTTCGGTTGGAATTGGAATAAACGAGGAAAACATCCCATTGAAAAAAAGACCTGCAAGACCATATTTTACGAACAGAGTATCATGAAATACTGCGTGGAGGACATCGGATAACATCGCCTGACCTTTCTCCTAGCTTGTTTTAAATGAATTGCCATATTTTACGTCGTAATCATAAATTGCAATAGAAATTTTCTTGAGAAGTTTTTTCTTTGATTTTTGCGCTTTTGCATCATGACTATAGTCCTTTTGTTCAAGAAGATCATAAAGGCGTTCAAGCTCGTCCCTTGAGAGTATACTGATTCCTTTATTCATGACCACATCTAAGAGATGTAGCCGTTCTAGATCGTCTTCATTTGGCATAAAATATTCATGTTTATGTTTAATATTTGTCTTGTATCGTTAGATACGATACAAGTTAGACTAGAAACTGCGTATAAGATATAACAAGGTAAAAACCGCCCTTTTTCTGTGAAGAAGAACGTCAAGAAGCTTTTAGCTATTGGATTTATGGCAGTTTTCATACTTTCAACGGTGGCCGCTGTGGGAGCGGGTTTTTTCAAGTCCAATCCACAAGGACAGCATGCTGCACTGACTGGAACTCCTGAAGACAACTATCCGCCAGACAAGTGGACTACTTTCTGTCAAAGCGAGAACGAGACAAAATCAACCAAATACATCACAGAGTTCAAGATTCCCACTCTATGTACACAGCCACTAGCCATCACTACGGATCCGTCCGGAAATGTGTGGTTTGCTGAAACCAACACGGGAAACATTGCAAAATTTGATCCTACTACGAATACATTCCAAGAGTTCAACAATCCCCTATGGCAAAAGGGAGAAAAATCAATGGTGTGGGGAATATACTACGAACCGGATGGAAATATTTGGTTTAGCGATTCACAGCACAACCTGATGTGGAAATTCAACACAAAGATAGGAAATTATTCTAGTTTCGTATTTCCAAAAACGCAGGGTCAGTCAGAAGCGTTTCCACAGATTCTCAAACCGGATGGTTCGGATTTGGTTGTAAATGACTTTACGGGAAGAAAAATTTCCATTTTCAGTACAGAACAGACAGGAAATAACCTAAAGACAATAGACGTCAACTCCCCTGGCGTGTACAACTTTACAAGTGACATGTCAGCCGACTCTTCAGGCAAAATATGGTATGCCGTATGGACATATCAATTGGGAGGAGAACTTGTAAGATACGACCCGCAAACTTCGCAGTTCTCCAACTATACACTTCCTTCCGGGATACTAGCCCCAAATGGAATCTCAATTGGACCTAGCGGCATCATATGGATAACAGATACCGCAAGCAGCATGTTCATTAGTTTCAATCCCCAGTCTCAGCAATTTACAAAATACATCACATCCGTACCACAAATTTCAACATATGGTAACGCCTCAGGACTGATCAAGACGCCCATCACAAGGCCATACTGGAGTCAGTTCGATGATCAGGGAAGACTGTGGTTTAATGAACAGGTGGCAAACACACTTGCAGTCTTTGATCCAGCAAAAGGAACCCTTGTAGAATACCTAGTTCCATCGAAAAACCCCAACTGGTCAGATTGTGGCACCCAAACGGACTGCGGAGTGGCACAAGTGCTTGCCTTTACAGTTTCACACAACAAGGTATGGTTCCCAGAGTGGGTTGAAAACAACATAGGAGTGCTTGACTCTACCGTACCGCTTCCATTTTCTCAAAATATGTCTACCACAGACGTTACCCTGCACAGAGGACAGAACGGTACTGTCAATGTAACACTGAGTCCAAATGAACAGATGAGCGGGCCTGTCGATATAATGACACAGCAAACAGCCAGTACTCAAGACTTGAGGGTCACCCCTTCTGATAAAGATGTGATACTAGACAAGCAAAAGACCGTATCAGTAAACATGTCTGCAGACAGTTTTGCCCTTTCAGGAACCTACAAAGTGTTAATCAGCGCAAGATACCAAGACGTCACAGTATCGCAATTTGTTACTGTGACAATACAGTAAGAAGTGGTTCCTAAATTAGATAGCATAATTGGGATTTCGGTTTATTGTACCAAGACACAAGGAACTGGAGGAAAGATACGTACGTCCCAAGACCAGTTTTTTGTTTCAGAGGTCCTGCGTGAAAAAATACTGGATAAGATTTCCCAGACTGGGAAATATGCAGTTTTCAAGCTAAAAAAGTCAGGTATTGATACAAATCATTCACTGTCAGACATATATGAAAAACACGGCATTAGGCTAAAGGCTCTTGGCCTAAAGGATGCAAATGCCACAACAGAGCAATTTGTTTGCGACATGAACGTTTCTCGCACATACAAAGACATAACAACAAACAGATATTCGATAGAAAAAATTGGTTTTGTTCAAAAACCACTCACAAAAAAAGACATGATTGGAAATCGTTTCAAAATAAGGATCGAAGATGCAGATTTTTCAAAAATTTCGGATTTTGGACAATATGACAAGATTCTAAATTTTTATGGATACCAGAGATTTGGGAGCAGGAGGGCAGTTTCACATCTCATAGGCAAGTCAATAGTGCAAAGAAACTTTGATCAAGCCGTAGAGATACTTCTTTCATTGACTTCAGAATACGACCTTCCTGAAAACAACAAGATAAGAAACGAGCTTAAGGACAAGGCAAATTATTCTCAAGTATTTGCAGATGTACCTCCGCAGATGGATATAGAGAGACTGGTCCTAAGGGAAATGATAGACCATGGTAATGCTTCCAAAGCACTGCACGCCATACCCATATCGCTTCGAAGATTTTTTGTAGAGGCGTACCAGTCATTTATTTTCAATCATACTCTCAGTATGGCATATGAGATGGGAGAAGACGTATTCAATCCTCAGGCAGATGACGTGTGCTATGACAAAGACGACAACTTGGGCAGGTACCAAAATGATCCGGAGCAAAAACTGACGATTCCTCTTGTAGGATATTCTTATTCAAAGAAAAACAGATTTGAATACCAGATATCCAAGATACTTGCAGAAGAAGAAACAAATCCAAAGGACTTTTTTGTCAAAGAAATGCAGGAGGTAAGCAGCGAGGGCGGTTTCAGGCAGTCAGTCATGTCATGCAAAGATTTTTCAGTAGACAGGCAATACGTGATCTTTACGCTTTCCCGCGGTTCCTATGCCACTATCTTGTTAAGGGAGATAATGAAGCCTGCTGACCCAGTGTCAGCCGGTTTTTGATGAATTATTTGTGTTACAGCATGAGAGAATTTGCAAAGGCAGGCTGAGGTATTCGAAGGCAATGTGTGGTTCGAAAGCGATGAAGGAATAACGCCATATTTTACTCTAGCATGTTCTAATTGATTGTACCAGTAAGAATTTTTATTATGATTTTTTCCAAAGTTCAATGTGTTTGATAGGTTTTACACAAATGTGACAAAGGCGCCGGAATTTCCGCTAGGCTTTGACTGGATCAATGCAGACAGGCCTCTCTCACTTGAGATGCTCAGAGGGCATGTAGTCGTACTTGATTTTTGGACATACTGCTGCATAAACTGCATGCATACGCTGCCAGTCCTTGCGCAGCTTGAAAAGAAATATGAGGGAAAGCCAGTTGTTTTCGTCGGAGTCCATTCTGCCAAATTTTTCAACGAACAGGACAGGAAAAACATAGAACACGCAGTAAGACGGTATGAGATCTCGCATCCTGTGCTGGTAGACAGACAGATGACAATATGGCAAAAATATGATATTGCGGGGTGGCCCACAATTGTGATAATCGATCCAAAGGGCACCATTGCATACAAGCAGTCTGGCGAAGGCCAGAAGGAATTGATAGAAGATACTGTAGATACACTATTAGAAAAACATGGCAAGGCAGGAACTCTGACCAGAGAACCAGCCAAAATTTCTCACCAAGTCATGCATGACAAATCAATTCTCTCCTATCCAGGCAAGATAGCCTTATCAAATAACAAGATAGCAATATCAGATTCAAACCACAACAGGGTAATCATAACAGACATGAATGGAAAAATTGAAAACATAATAGGAAATGGAAGAGCGGGATTTTTAGATGGGGATTTTTCAAATGCCTCATTTTTTAGGCCGCAAGGAATAGCTTGGAAAGACAACAACACAGTATTTGTTGCAGATACTGAAAACCACGCAATCAGAAAAATAGATTTGCTTGCAAAAAAATTATCTACTGTTGCAGGAACAGGAAAACAGGGACCGTGGATGTCAAGCGGAGGAATTGGAAAAGACACGTCGCTTTCGTCTCCATGGGATATTATTGTGAAGGACGATCTTGTTTTTGTTGCAATGGCAGGAAATCATCAGATATGGGTGTATGACATCAAGACGGATTTGATTCAGCCCTTTGCTGGAAATGGCCATGAGAACATAGTGGATGGAGGCAGGATGCGTGCACAACTTGCCCAGCCAAGCGGGCTTTCACTCTTTGCAGACAGATTGTATTTTGCAGACAGTGAAACTTCTTCAATACGTGAAGTTGATCTGCAGTCAGGCCATGTCAGAACGCTTGTTGGACAAGGCCTTTTTGCATTTGGGCACAAAGACGGCCATGTTGACAACGCCCTGTTTCAGCACCCTCTGGGATTGTGCGCCATGCAAAATAGAATTTTCGTCGCGGATACTTACAACTCGGCGTTGAGAAGCATAGATGTCGAAAACAATAATGTGTCCACAATAATTGGAAGACACGCGTCGGGCATCTGCAGGCTTGGTGATCCAAATTGCGATTCACTTGGACTCTACGAACCAAGTGATGTAAAGTGGTATATGGACAAGTTGTACATTGCAGACACTAACAATCACTTGATACGCATCTATGACACAAAGACAAATTTGCTCAACACTTTGGAGATAACTGCCTGATCTTACGTTTAGAATCAAGCCTATTCAAAGAAATCTTTTGATACGATTCCTTGGCTTGTTGCAAAATCCATGACTTGTTGGAAATTCACTGCCCCTTTCCTGTATTGATCCCAGATGAATTCCAGATATTCGGTTCTCTCCATACGCTCGTCTTTCATCATTTGAGGAGACTTTTTCATTATATCGGTACATAATTTCTCAAGATGCGGGTATTCGAATTTGTCAAGTAGCGCAGTCAGTTTTTCTGCATTATCGTCTTTTTGTTTTTCTTTGCCAAAAAGTCCCATAGCACTTGTTAAATGAAGGCATTTAAAAACTCTGAACTTGTTTCTTTTCATACAAGATAGGACATTCATGAATTACAGTAGAAGGGCCATTGGGATATAACATGGTTCAAGTAAGGATTTAAAGATGCAATTCGATTAATAATATCATGGAAAAAGCATACATCTTGATTGGATGCGAACTTGGTGCAGAAGGCGAGATCGTGGAAAAGATAAAGCGCATGGATAAGGTCAAGGACGCAAGAGTTGTCTACGGAGATTACGACATAGTAGTAGAAGCAGAAGCAGGTACAGATACCCAGCTTGACAACCTGATCACAAAGAAAATTAGAAAAATGGACAAGGTTAGATCCACTATGACTTTGGGCGTCGTAAGCTAGTTACAATTCCTAGCACAATCACTCCTATACCCACTGCAGCAATTGTCTTTCCATACGTAATCCATTTAGTATTTGAATACATAAAAGACGAAGTCGGTCCTACAACCGAGTTTCCCTGTAAAAAGAATAACACGCCAAAAGCAAATACGGTTATACCTATTCCGACTATCGGTATTGCAATTCTCATACTATTGTTATACAGTCTAGGAATAAAAGACAAAATGAGTTGATAAAATAGGCAAAATCATTTGGAATTCTTTCTTTAATGTGCTTTCATAAAGCAGACATAGGATTGGACGAGTGGGGACCTGACCTATTTGAAATTAGGCATAGCAGAAATTGGTTGGATATCGGAATTTTTGCCGGAGCGGTAGCTCTTTCCCTGATGGTTTCACTTCTATTTGGTCAGGAAATTGATCAGGCCATCAAGCAGTCTCCAATTATTATAGATTTAATGTTCATACCTTCATTTCTGATTGGCGTGCTATATGGGGTCAAGATGGCAGAAAGAGTAATGTCTCCTGCAGCTCCACGAAGTCCTGTAAGAAGAGGAATTATCAAAATATTTTTGTTCATCTTCATGATGGGTTCGATATTTACATCAGTCTCTTTTGCGCTCCATGGCGGTGCTCATCCCCCACAGGATTCCATTTTGAAAGAGGGAATAATACCGTGGATAAACGATTTTGTCAAGGCAAATGGCGGGCTGACATTTCTCATAGTCTCCAGCATAACAATGATGGCTGCTGCTACAAAACGCATAGTTGGAATGAGCGGTTTTTTCAGCAGAATTTTCACATTTGTTGGAACATACGTTTTCTTTACAATGATTGCACTCAGTCTTACCCACACTGATCCCACCCACTCACAAGTTTACTTGTATGCATGCTACCAAGCTGGAATAGTAGGCGGAATATTCTATCAGATCAACAAGTTTACCACGCGCTCAAACATGTGGGAAGACTACATGAACGGATACTAGATCTTACGGTATCTAGAAGCAAGAAGCAACATCCCAAAAGATGCCGCCATTATTACTGGTACGATTCCAGAGAACTCCGGAAGGTACGTAGTCCCCGTTATGTCAGTCTTCACATTACCAGTGTCGTTGAATTTTAGCATCACTGTTGTAAGATTTCCGTTCCTAAGTACGATTGGCGATATCCGCTTGCCGTCCTGATAAACAGTATAGTTTCCTCCAATGAGGTTTTTTGGTATCTCGATTTCGGCAATGTTTCCTGTATGAGGGCTGTTGCCAAGAAACGTCAAAGTTTTCGCGTCCTTGTTGAATGTTACGTTTTGCATGTCATAATTTGTCGTAGTGTTTACTGTGAACGTATACTGGTCGGCTTTGATTGGCCACTCCCATCTTATGCCTGGATAGTTAAGACCTTTGAACTGCAATTGTGCAAAGGCGTGTTCTGAAAGTAATATTGTAGATAATCCTAAAGCAAGTACAATGACTAGAACAAGTTGTTTCAATTTTTCAGACCGGCAATCTTTCCGCGCATTTCTTTATCAGATGTGATTCTTGGGTGGGATACATCTGCCAGTATGACTTCGTACCACAGATAGACACCGTCCTGATAAAGATAGTATGAACCAAGAAGTTTCAGATTAGGAAATCTTTCCAGCACTCTGCGCTCAGCAACTCTCTGCATGCTGAGTGCCGGTTTTATTCTCAGTACACCAAGATGTTTTGGTCTTCTTCCCGCAACAGGTCTCTTTTTGCGCATGTTACCTCTTCCTACGCGCATTCTTACTACGACTATGCCTTGTTTTGCCTTGTATCCAAGTTGTCTTGCCTTGTATAATCTGCTCGGCCTTTCAATCCTCTCCAAGGCATGCTGTTTCCTCCATTCTACAGCTTTTGCCCTAAGCTCGGTGGAATTTTCTTTCCACATCTTGAGCCAGACTTGTTCTTGGCGACTGGTCATATACCCCGCACTACCAAATTCCCCCTTAATATTCTGTTATGAGATTTAGATTCAAAACGCTATTATAAAATTAAATTATTGCATCAGCCATGATAAGACTTGTTGTCATCTTGTTCATTGCAACCGGATTACTTGCCATTGGATCTATTGGTGAGTCTTACGGTTCGGCTCAGATCTCAATCTCCGCCAGTAAGCCAGTTTATTCCTATGGAGAAAGTCTCTCTTTTTCTATAAGAGTATCAAATGTTACTGGGGACAATGCGGTTTTAGAGATAGTAGATCAAGCAAACCAATCATCCGGTCCTGTCCCGACTATAATTACAAAACCAGTTTCAAACTTTACTGCACCTTTTCCATTCTATAGGACAACTTATGCTCCTGGCACTTATTTTTTAAAAATACAGTATGCGGGGGCCAGTGCAGTTACAAGTTTTCAACTTGTAGATACTGGAAACATTGCAATCCCTCCGCAATTCAAAGAGGTAGCAAGTTCCTGGGTTCAGAATCAGACATCCAGCAGATTATTTGGAGAACACATTGCTGCTCTTGTCAGTTCTGGTACAATCAAGATAGATGGATATCATGAGCAAAACGTGACATCCATACCCCAATGGTTCAGAAATGATGCGCTATGGTGGTCAAACGGCTCCATATCAGACAGTGATTTCGGGCATGCGATAGAATATCTCATAGAGTCCGACATAATGAGAGTCTAGACTAAATTTTCTTGGCAACTCTGGCCGGCTTTCTTCTTGCAACACTTGCAATCACAATTATTACTACCAGGACTATGGCGCCAATTACGGCCAAGTCAGTTTGACTCAGATTGATGGATGCATTTTGAAGATATGGTATGTTGAAAACAATATTTTTGGATGAATTTAGGGGAGATGTAGTATTTTCCTGCGGAATACTTTCTTGTGGCTGAGTTATAGTTTTGGGAGGCGTTTTCTGTTCAGGCGCAGATGGTGTGGATTGATGTTCCTGAGGTATGTTTGAAGTTGAGTTTACAGTATTTGATGACGGTACCGCTTGTGTGCTGCCATGCGGTCCTGCTATTGCCACAAATGTCCCGATTATCTCAATTTGTTGATTCCCCGGAGAGAGTTGAATCGAGATGGTTCGCGTAGTGTCAGTCGGGTCTTTCTCCATTACATTGCCAAGTGTTCCGTCAATCACTGTAATGAACGGGATGTCACTGTTTCCTTGTTTGGAATCCAAAAGATCACGCGGTATTGTAAGCTCAAGCAATGCGTTCTGAGATGAGACCTGTACTGATACGGTAAGTTCGTCATATGTCGGGTTTGTTTCAATGTCTTGCACTTTAACTCCGTTTGCATTATAGCCTACCTGGAATGTCTTTCCTGCCACAACTGAAACATTACCAGTGTCAGCAAAGACTTGGATCATAGAGAACACTACCAGGAATAACACTGAAGATACAAGTACTAGACGTACCACGACTAGATTACGCCACGAAGAATCATTATTATCTTTTCTGCTATAACATTTGCAGCTAAAGCCTGAGCTTCTCTTGTCTGAGCTCCTATGTGTGGCGTACATATGACATTTGGAAGCATGGCAAGCTTGTTTCCTGTGGCAGGCTCTTTCTCAAACACGTCCAGAGCTGCACCTGCAATCATTCCTTCCTTGAGTGCGCCATAAAGTGCTTCCTCGTCAATTACTTCTCCTCTTGAGGTATTGATGATGTAGGCAGTTTTTTTCATTTTTGACAACCTTTGCGCATTTACCAGATGACTTGTTTCCGGTGTAAATGGCACGTGAAATGACACATAATCTGCGCTTGACAATAGCGTATCAAGATCTGCCTTTATCAGCCCCACTTCTCTTGAAAATTCATCAGGTATGGGAAACACGTCATATCCTATGATATTCATATTGAGGGCTTTTGCATGCCGTGCAAGCTTCTTTCCAATGTTGCCCAATCCAACAATGCCTAGATATTTTCCAGAAAGCTCGCTTCCCATCAGTTCTTTCTTTAGCCATTTTCCATTTCGTATTTCCCTGTCTGCCCGTGGTATCTCCCTTGCAAGTGATAGCATCAGTCCTAGTACCAGTTCAGCTACTGCATTCATCGCACCTTCTACTGCATTGATTACCCGTATGCCCTTTGCCTTTGCAGCATCTACATCAATATTGTCAAGGCCCACTCCCACTCTGGCAATTATTTTGCACGCAGTTGCCTTTTCTATCAAATCTTTTGTTAGCTTGGTCCTGCTTCGCACGATCACAATCTCATAACTGCCAATCTTCTCTTTGATCTGTTCTGGAGTAATTTCTGGTTCATAGGTAATTTTTAGACCGTTTTTTTGCAATATATCATTTAATACTTTGTCGACCTGATCACAGATCAAAACTTTTTGATTCATACTCATGCAAGAAGGCCTATACGTACAGAATATAATCATTGTGTGAAATTAGAATAAAAAAGGAAAAAGTGGGATTGTTGGACTTACTGTCCAGTCATGTTTCCTATTTCGTTAGCACGTTCGTTTGTGCACTCACAGTGGACAAATGTCTGCTGCGGAATGCTTGTACCAGGCAGGCTCGAAGTCGGAGGTACAGCGTCCGATGGATTTGGAGCTGGACTTGCCTGAGCTAGCTGTACTGCAGCGGCACCAGTGAAGATGGCTGCATAGTCATGGTTGACTATAACATATGCACCTGGTTCGTCATACACAGCATCGATGATTGCGTCTTGTGAACCACCAATGTCCCATGTTTGTGTGCCCATTGCTTGTACCACGTTGCCTTGTGTAACTCTGTCCATCTGTCCTCCTACAATGTGGAAGAATAATGGCATGTTACCTTGGTTCACTACGAAGTATCGTATGTGTTGACCAACTGGCAAAATCAACGGGGCGGATTTGTCGTGAGCTACCGGCGCGTTGTTCCATATCTTTGTTACAACCGGATCATAACCAAATGGTTTTCCGTTTATTACAGTCCAAGTTGTATTGTGTAGGAACATTGCAGCTTGGTTGTAAGATCCGTCTGAATTCAGGTATAGTTGGTTGAATTCCAAAGTAAACTCATATGCTGCTGGTGAAATGAGTGTATTGTTTAACACTACTTGACCATTCTGTGTCGCAGTTCTCTGGATTAGGAGTTTGTGGTAACCGTTGAGTGGATCAACAATGGTCATTCCGTACATGCCGGAAAGAACGTGCTGGTCCATACCAATTACATTTACACCTTCACAGTGATACTTGAAGGCGCCTGGAGTGTTTGCGATATATGCATATGTGTTTGACTTGCCTGGCATCACAGCAAGAAAGTTCGGTACTGCCGAGATTCTACCAGCGTGCATATCAAGACTATGAGGTGTCAGTTCAGTTGATGGAACATTTAGTGTAACTTCGATGACGTCACCTTGTGTTACCCTAATTGTCGGACCAGGAACTTGGCCGTCAAAGGTCATTGCATGATACATCTTTCCGCCAGGAATTGGCAGATCGACGCTTTGTGCGGTCAGGGTAATCTCATGAACGGTTCGACCAGCTGCTTTTTCAGCTGCAACCTGGTCTAGCGGAATTGCGTCCGCTCCGAACATCTTGAATTCCAGACCGCCTGCACTCTGCACATCTTTTGCAGTGACAGAATCAATTGTCTGTGGTGTCACTTTGTCAATTGTCTCTGGTGATACGCCTAAAGCGTTACCAGCTACTGACTGTGTGTTTGAATATGTGCTACCGAACAGAATGCCGGCTACTGCTGCTACTGCAACAATAGACAGTATACTGTATCGCTTATTCATCATCTCGAGTCTTTTTTATAAGTATATTAATCTATTGGGTTTCGACTCTAAAACAAGCGAAAGTTATGGCATTACTTGAGATATTTTTGTAATTTTTCAAATGCGAATGAATATTAGGAATTTTAGTTGTATGGTGCACGTGGAATTTAGAACAGAGAGAGATTCACTAGGAGAGGTAAAGATCCCTTCTGAAGCATATTATGGTGCGTTCACGTCAAGGGCAATCAACCAATATCATGTAACCGGTCTCAAACCCCACATCAATTTGATAATGGCATTTGTCATGATAAAGCGATCAGCTACTGTTGCCAACATGAAGACAAGGGCGATTGACGCAAAACGTGGAAATGCGATAGTAAAGGCATGTGACAAAATACTGGCAGGAAAGTTTCTTGACCAGTTCCTCATAGAACCAATCAATTCTGGCGCCGGCACCGCCTTTAACATGAATACCAACGAGGTCATTGCAAACATTGCACTTGAGATTCTAGGAGAAAAGAAAGGAAATGGTAAAGTCTTGCACTCTAACGATCATGTAAACATGTCACAGTCAAGCAATGATACGTTTCCAACTGCCATGCATGTAGCGATTCTTTTCAACATAAAACAAGTCATTTCAGTACTTGATGATTTGATTAAAACAATAGCAAAAAAGGCAAAAGAGTTTTCAGGTTATAGGAAAATAGGCAGGACTCACCTCATGGACGCTCTCCCCGTCACTCTTGGCGGAGAGTTTGTAGCATATGCAACCGCCATTGCAAAAGCACGAGATGGTATTTTTGTTGCACAGAAAGAACTTGAACGCGTAGCTCTTGGAGGAACGGCAGTAGGAAGTGGTGCAAACACCCCAAAGGGATACAGAACCCTTGCAATAGCAGAGCTTGCAAAGATTTCAAAGATTCCACTCAAACCGGAACCCGACATGCAATACGGTTTACAAAGCAGGTTTGCAGTGGCAAACATTTCATCAACTTTGAGAAACCTAGCGTTGGAACTTGGAAGATTTTCAAATGATATCAGGTTGATGGCGTCAGGTCCTGTTGCCGGTCTGTCAGAGATTGGAATACCTGCAGTCCATGCAGGCTCTTCCATCATGCCAGGAAAGGTCAATCCATCACTTGCAGAGTGCATGAACATGGTGTGCTTTAACATAATAGGCAACGATACAACTGCTGCACTTGCTGCTCAATCAGGACAGTTTGAGCTGAATGTGATGCTTCCTGTCATGTTAAAAGTAGTTCTTGAATCAACAGATATGCTCAAGAACTTTGTGCCAATATTTTCCAAGAATATGGTTGCAGGACTTAGCGCAAACAAGCAAAAACTACGTCATTATATAGAAAACAGTCCTGTGATAGTAACACTTCTTTCTCCAAAACTTGGTTACCTAGTTTCTGCTGACTTGTACAAAGAATCACTCAAGACTGGAAAAACCATACGACAGATTGTGATCTCAAAAGGATTGATGAGTGAAAAAGAAGTCAACACGCTGCTTGGATAACATGGCAAAGATATGGGTTGAGGCATACGGATGTTCTGCCAGTTTTGCAGACTCTGAAATGATTACCGGGCTTGTGGTAAATGGAGGACATACACTTGCAGAAAACCCATCAGATGCAGATCTTAATGTAATTGTAACATGTTCTGTAAAAGACGCAACTGCAGACAAGATGGTTCACAGAATAAAACAATTGAAAAGCAAACCGCTCGTTGTTGCAGGCTGTCTGCCCAAGGCGGAGACCGCAACAGTAGAGAGATTCAGTCCGAAGGCAAGTCTTCTTGGACCAAATTCCATTGGAAAAACTTTGGAGATAATAGACCTGACCCTGAAGGGGCAAAGAAGAGTTGAACTTGAGGATTCTGACATATCAAAGATAGGGCTGCCCAAAGTTCGCCTAAACCCTGCTGTCGGGATAGTAGAGATAGCCAGCGGATGCATGAGTGAGTGTACCTTCTGTCAGACAAAGCTGTCAAAGGGAGATCTCCAGAGCTTCAGGATTGGAGATATCGTAAGGCAGGTAAGACAGGAGATTAATGACGGATGCGGCGAAGTATGGCTTACATCAACTGACAATGGATGCTATGGTCTTGATATTGGGACTGACCTTCCAAGCCTAGTCAACGCAGTCTCAGATATAGAACAAGACTTTATGGTTCGCATAGGTATGATGAATCCAATGTACATGCCTAGAATTCGGGACAATCTGGTCAAGTCGTTTGAAAACCACAAAGTCTTCAAATTCCTTCACATTCCTGTTCAAAGCGGCAGTAACAAGGTGCTCAAAGACATGAAACGCGGCCATACTGCCGAGGTCTTTAGAAATACAAGCAAACTATTCAGGGAAAAGTTTGAAAAATTCACAATTTCCACAGATATCATAGTAGGATTTCCAACTGAAAGCCTGGAAGACTTTGAACAAACGCTTGATCTAATACAAGAAACCCAGCCAGACATAATCAACCTCTCAAGATACAGCGCAAGACCTGGAACAAAGGCTGCTTTGATGGACCAGATAGAGGTTTCCGAGGTTATGCGAAGAAGCAAGACAGTTTTCGAGATGGCAAATAGGATATACCATGAAAGAAACCAAGAATGGATTGGCTGGAAGGGCGAGGTCATATTTGATGAAAGTTCGGAGGGAACCATCAGGGGTCGCAACTATGCGTACAAGCCAGTTGTAGTAGACGACGAGGTCAGGATTGGACAAAAGACAATAGTTGAGGTAACAGGTGCCACAAAACACGGACTACGCGGCCATATTACGAGCTAAATTTTTTAGATCGAAATTAGGATCAAAACTAAGCAACAAAGTTTTTTAATCATTTTTGCAAGCAAGAGGGAGCCATGGAATTTCAGATGCAAGGGCCAATTCTAGTCGTAGGATTGGGAGGCGCAGGCAGCAGACTTGCTACAGGCATAAAAACTGAGATTGGATGCGATTCCCTTCTCATTAGCCACGACCCCAAAGACCTAAACCAAGAATCTTCCAAGATTTTGATAAATACTAGCCCCATTCTCAACCCATCAGCATATCTTATCAGAGGCATATCGTTTGGTGCAAGAAGCACAATTGCTGAAAAACTGGCGTCCTACTCAACCATAATAATAATAGCTAACTTGGCTGGAAAATCTGGTGCGGCGTTGGCTCCAGTTGTCTCCCAGATTAGCAAGGAGATGGGCAAAAACGTTCTTTCCTTTGGAATAATGCCTTTCAAATTTGAAAAGGACAGGATTTTCTTCTCAGGAGTTTCTCTAAAAAGACTAAAGGCGAATTCTGATTGCACCGTAATTATAGACAACGATGCTCTGCTTGACAGCAATCCAGATCTGACACCTGATTCTTGCAATACCATCACAAATGCTGCCTTGATGCATGTTATCTCCACTTTGAAAAACTCATCCTTACCGCTTAGGACCAACATTCTCTCGACAAGTAAAGACATACCAGATGTTGAGACATCTCTTAGAGATTCAATCAAGATGTTATACGAGGATGCATCCCCAAACAGCATCAAGAGTGCACTGCTTTACGTAGTAGGAGGAAACAAAGTTCCTATTGGCGTTCTAAATTCAATGGTGAGCACTATCAGCGGAATATTTAGCAACGATAGCACAAGAGTAAGTTTGTCTGTTGCAAATGGTGAAAAGTCCAAAGTGGTACTGCTCACCTCAATAGAAGGTGAGACACGCTTTGACAGATACGACCCTTTGGGAATTGTTCCAAAAGAGAATATGTTAGACTGGGACGAGCCAGATTCTAGCGTAAAGATAGACTTGAAATTAGAACAAATAGAATAGGATTTACTCTTTTGATTTCTTTGCAGGTTTAGATTCTGCAGTTTTCTTTTCTTCCTTCTTTGGTTTTTCTTCGGTTATTTTCTTTTCTTCAGTTTTTGGTTTTTCATCAGATTTCTTCTCTTTTGGTTTTTCCTCTACTTTCTTTTCTTCCTTCTTTGGTTTTTCTTCGGTTATTTTCTTTTCTTCCTGATACTTTGAAACTAGAATGTTACCATCGTCATCTTTAGATAGTTTTACACGAATCTTTCTTGGTGGATGTCGAATGCCACGTTCCCAAACTAAATGACTGATTTCTTCTTCAATTTTTACATTCTCAGATTTCATGTGCTTTGTAGCAAATTCTCGTATCATGTTTATTGCTCGCTTTGCTCTCTGGTTGTTTGGAGAAAGCAATACCTTTCCCAGATTAATTGTGTAGATTCTCTCTAGTGCTTCTTCTGACAACTAACCAACCCTCACGTCTGTTCGGCGCCACTGTCTCTTCTTAGGATTTGTTCTTACTCTACGTTTTGTCTTTACTATTATCCAAGCTGGAACGGCTGAATTCTGCTTTATTTTGCTCATCAGCCTAATCTTTCTTGGAGTTGACTTGCGGGCAGCCATAAAAGTTTGAAAATCTGGACCTCTTTTTAAATGAATCTAAGAAATAATGCTCAAAGTAAACCATTTGATGACAACATCATGGTGATCTGATTTAACATTCTTGCAGAAGCCCCCCATATCAGGTAATTTTGAAATTTGAAAGTAAACATCTCTTGGATAGACTGATGAGCCGGATCTTTATCACCATCCATGGTTTTCAATAGTGGAATCAACGGAATTTTCAAGACAGACTCTATCTCAGAGTTCGGAATTATCAAAGGAACTTTCTCCTGAAGTGTAATAAAAGGGGCAATTGTAAAGCCGGAATTGAGTGTGGTAACAGGCTTGAGTTGTCCTATGATCTGCTCTCTTGATACATCCACACCAATCTCCTCCCTAGTCTCCCTCAGGGCAGTTGACAGGAGATCTGTATCATCATGTTGCCACCTGCCGCCAGGAAACGATATCTCTCCTGCATGGCAGTCCATAGTCTTTGAACGCTCTGTCATAAGGATGGACGGTTCCGGACCATAGATTATCACAAGTACCGCAGCAAGTTTGGTCTTCTTGTCATCATATACTTTGGCGTTTACCGTACTGGATAACGCATTTTGTATTTTTTCAAGCTCCAACGCAATACTATCTAGGGGTTTGTTATTTTCTGTTGTGATCACAGCGCAAAGTATTCGGCATCAGGATGGTGTACTACAATTGCGGCTGTAGATTGTTCTGGCACTATCTGCCCTAATTCGGTAAGCGTCATGCCAGATTTGGCAGGTTCCAGCAGCTTCCAAACAAGATTATGTTGTGCCACGTCTGGACAGCTAGGATATCCCCAGCTGTATCGCAGCCCACGTTTTTGTCCAATCTTCAGATCATCCCTTATTTTCTGGTTTATCCATGCAGCCATTGCCTCTGCAGTCTCAACCGCGATACCATGCAAGTAATAGGCGTCAGTGTACCTGTCTTCCTTGTTCCATTTTTCAATGATCTCTGATACTTTGTTTCCAACAGTTACTGCTTGAAAAGCTACAATGTCATCTTCTCCAAAATAATCGGCAAGACACAGGTGTTTTGCCCGGGATGAGCGGGGAAACTCGAATACAAGTTTTTCACCATTCGGATGTTCGACTGTAAGGATACCATCTTTTCCATGGCATTTGAAATACCCGTATACAGCATGTGGCTCGAACAATTTTTCGGCAAGAATTTTTTTCTTCCATTCCTCAAGAAGTGTCTCATGTTCGGCCTCGGATTCTTTTGCAGACTTGCCTCTCAGCCCCCAGGACAAGACAAAGAGTGATTTTTTGTCCAAAAACTTCCACACTTGGTTCAGATCGATATCCTTCGGTTCGAACCTGATTATCTTGTTGATGTGAGGAGGAGATGGTGCTACAACTGGCTTTATTGCGCTACGTTCGGTTGTTCCCCCAAGCGGCTTTTCAACCACAGTTTCAGTCCATTTTTCCATTCGTTCTTTCCACTGCTGGACAAACTTTTGTCTGTCTTGTGAAACAAGGTTATCCATTGTCTTGAGTCCGTCAAACATGTTTTTACAATAAAATACTCCAGGCTGGTATATTCCTCCATTCTTTGCGATTCGATTTATGTAATTACTGTTGATGGCAGCACCTCCGCACAGTACAGGAATCTTCATGTCGTTTTTTCTTGCATGCTCAACAAAGAACTGCATCTGCTTTGAGGTTGAGACCAAGAGCGCGGATAATCCCACTGCATCCGCCTTTACCTCGTCAATTTTCTCAAGAAATTTTTGCATCGGAACCTGCTTTCCCAAGTCGTATACAGTGTATCCGTTGTTTTCAAAGATTGTCTTTACAAGGTTTTTTCCAATGTCATGAACATCCCCATATACGGTTCCAAGAACTAACTTCCCCTTGGTGCTTCCCTCCTCTTTTAAGAGATATTTTTCAAGCTCTGCCACAGCTGCCTTCATACACTCTGCTGATTTTAGCACAAATGGAAGTATTAGTTCGCCCGCACCAAACTTGTCGCCCACTTCCTTCATTGCAGGCAGCAAATCATCGTTTAATGTCCGGATGGCGGCGTTGTGCGTAATCTCTTTTGGAGCATCAATCACTAGCAGACCGTCCCTTTCTTTCAGTTTGTGTTTTTCCGCAATTTTTTCAGATATTGCAGTAACAACGTCGCGTTCTATGTCATCGCGAATTCTGTTCACTATCCTAAAATTAGAACGCTTTCCGGCAGGCCATGACGGGTCTACCTCCATCTTCTTTGCTGCCATGTTTGCGGTAGACTTCGTAGCCTCAAAATGTGCGATAAACTCTGCAAGTGCGTTTGAATGTTTGTTAAATATCAGGTCTTCTGCCAGATTTCGTTCTTTTTCATCTATCTCAGTATACGGGATTATGTCTTTTGGGTTTATTATGACTGTATCAAGACCTGCTTTTACTGCGTGATACAGGAATATCGCATTTAGTATCTTTCGTGCCCTTGGGGCCAGCCCAAAGCTGACATTGCTTAGTCCAAGCGTTGTAAACGAATTTGGGAATCTCTTTTTTACAAGACTGATTCCTTCCAGAGTATTTTTTCCTGCATCCAAAAACTCTGATTCCCCAGTAGCTAGTGTAAAAGTGAGAACATCAAAGATGAAATGCCCTTCTTCTAGTCCGTACTTTTTTCCTGTCTCAACCAAGAGCTCTGCAGTTTCCAGTTTTTCCTTGGGAGTCTTTGCCATTCCTTTTGGTCCAATGCACATGGCAATTGCAGGAACACCATATTTTACCATCAGCGGTGCCAAGGAATGAAACCTACTCCCGTCACCTTCAAGATTAATCGAGTTGATTATTGGTTTTCCTGGAATCTGCTCTAATGCTGCCGCGATAACTTTGGGCTCGGTGGAATCAATTACCAGTGGAGCTTCTATCTCAAGGCTAAGCATCTTTGCGAGTTTTTTCATAAATTCCAACTCGTCCGCACGTTCGGTGGTTGCAACGCATACGTCAAGGCAGTGCGCACCGTCATCTACCTGATCCCTTGCTATCTTTACCAGTTCCTCAAAGTTGTTGCCCAAGACACATTCTTTGGCCTTTTTCGATCCCTGTGCATTCAATCTCTCACCGATGATAAGCGGGGCTGGATTCTGTCTTAGCTCAACTGCCTTTAATGCAGAACTTACTCTAACGTCTTTCAACACATTCACTTTCAATTACTTTTTCTAAATACCTAGCGCTTATTTTCTGATTACTTTTCATCAATTATTTTCCGTAAAAGTGCTATATGATCCATGTTGGTACCGCAACAACCCCCTATTATCCTGACTTTGTCGTATTGAGACAGGAAATCTTTCATAACTTTGGCCATATCTTCAGGCGTCATCTTGTATACTGCCAGACCCCCTTGGTTTTCAGGCATGCCTGCATTTGGCACAACAAGGATCGGAAGATCGTCTTGCTCGTTGAGCCACTGTACGCTAGAGGTCATCTCTACAGGCCCAGTAGAACAGTTCAGTCCAAATGCGTCAACTCCCATATCAGAGACGGTCGTATATGCAGCCTGAACGTTTGTCCCAAGCAACATCTTGCCATACTTGTCGAGTGTCACATTTGCAATTATCGGAACTTTCTTTCCTGTCTTTTTCATCGCATTGTGCGAGCTTTCTATTGCAAGCTTTACCTCCAGTATGTCCTGGCTCGTCTCGATTAGTAACGCATCCACCCCACCCAAGATCAACCCTTCAGCTTGAATCTCAAATGCTTCTCGGATTTTTTCAAGAGGAATCTGCCCAAGAGAAGGATCGTTTGAGCTTGGCAAGAACCCAGTGGGTCCCATGGAACCTATCACATAGCGCGGTTTGTCATCAAACTCTTTTGTGACATCCACTGCCAGCTCGACAATTTTTTTGTTAAACTCTAGTGTCTTGTCGCCATACCCATATTCTTCCAGCTTGAGCTTGTTTGAGCCAAACGTGTTGGTCTCAATGCAGTCTGCGCCTGCCTTTAGATAGTTTCTGTGAATTGTACGTATCCAGTCAGGCCTAGTAAAAGACAGTCCGTCGTTAAAGCCATCCTTTCCATCGGGAAAATCCTCCGGTTTTGGATTCAACTTTTGAATCTCTGTCCCCATGGCTCCATCAAAGAGCACTATCTTTTGTTTCATCAATTCAACAAGAGGAGTTTTTGTTGCCAACAATAAGTGATGCGTGTTTCAATGTATTAATTTTCTTTTGTTTTTGTCATAAGCCTTGTCTTCAAAGGTTATAATCAAGTAGTCGTGACACTCTTTTATGACAATAATTTACGAGTTAAACCCTCCAAAGGTAATACAAGACAGGATACTTTCTCACGATGAATTACAGAATTCCGTGGAAAAATTCAAGATAAAATCAACCGAAATTGGCCGGATCTGCGACGGCATACATGTAACAGATTCCGTCCTTGGCATCCCAAGAATATCTCCCATAACCGCTGGATTCTTTGTAAAAAATTCCAATAGCAAGATCAAGATCTCTGCAAGCATAAGAGTGAGGGACAGAAACCACACTTCTATCACTCAAACTGTTTGTGATGCCATACTTTTGAACCTAAATGGAGTATTGATAGTAAAAGGCGACCCTCCTCCAACAGGCCCCAAGGACTCTAGACTGGTTCCAAGCGATGTCGTAAAGCAATTCAACGAGCAGGGTTTTGGGGAAAAGATTGACCTCTATCTTTCAATCTCAAGCAACCCCAACTTTGAAAAGATTCACAAGAAAATCGAGGCCCAACCAAGAGGCTTTGTTACCCAAGTAATAAGCTCAATTGACCAAGTAGCAAGAATAGTAGACAAGCTAAAACCGCAGGGATTTGTAGTAATACCCTGCATACTTTTGGCCTCAGAGTTGAATCAAAAATCTGCGCAGATGCTCAATCTTGACTGGTCAGGATACAGCAAGGATATGATTGGATTCTTAAAGGAAGTTCACAAGATTGCAGGAAATGTACTTCTTAGTTCTCCAAATGACTTTAAAAGAGCATTAGAAGTATTGAAAGAATTCAATCATTAATTACTGAATAGGTGATAAATTTTTTTCTTCAAGTATTTGATTTAGAATTCTCAGATCAAAGATATTTGTTAAATCAGGTTTCTTATCTCCTAAAAATCCCAAATTAAATGCATTATCTGCTACTTTGTAAAGGGAATCTTTGTCAGGATCATAGGTCAGGACCATCCTTGAAAAAGCTTGAATAATTTCGTCTTGAGGAATAGTCTTTCCTGTCAACATTTTATTTTGTTCATTGAAGGCATTAATTGCTTCGTCTTTGTTGTTGTTTATCCATAGTGTCTCATCAACATGAGCTTCAAGCAATTTTTTTATAATATCAGGGTGACTTTGCAAATAGTCAGTTCTTGCTACTATTAATGCTGTTGTGAATTTTCCATTAGGCCACAAATCTCTCTCATCAAGAAAGATGTGCGAATTTGTTTCCTGAACTAGTTTTGCACCCCATGGTTCTGGAACCCAAGCTCCGTCGATTTCTTTTCTTTCCATCATAGTAAAAATGTCAGAATTTGCTGCAGGTATAACTTGTAT
Source organism: Nitrososphaerota archaeon (assembly GCA_028867785.1). GTDB lineage: Archaea > Thermoproteota > Nitrososphaeria > Nitrososphaerales > Nitrosopumilaceae > Nitrosotalea. The sequence goes on along the minus strand of JAGWFS010000011.1, from coordinate 16,583 downwards.
ACTGCCACCATTTTCGGAAGTTTTATAGCCATTTTTTAGAAGATATGTTCTAAGAGACACATCTTGAGTATTACCTAGTTGTGGTGATGCAAATTTTTTCCCCTCAAAATCCTTTACTGATTCTATACCAGAATCATTTCTTACTACAAAAACTGCACCACCACTTGACACACCCGAAATTATTCTTAGGCCTTGACCATCGGTCTTCAAATATCCATTAATTGCAGGATTTGGTCCAACATATGCTACATCTATTCTGTTTGCAAACAATGCTTCCATCTCAGACGGACCAGCATTGAATACCTGGGTTTCTACCTTAATGTTTCCCATTTTTTTCTGAAAATCCCCATTTCCTAAACCTATTACTGCCTGAGCATGATTTATGTTAAGAAAATAGCCTATCCGCAAAACACCAGATGTGTTTTCAGAGACAATGGCAGGTTGATTTCCAAAATTCGGTATGTATGACGTGACAATTACAAGCAACATTATAATTCCTGCAATTGTAAGTTTGATTCCAAATTTCATTTCTTATTCCTCTTCTATCTGTGTTGGTCCAAACCCCATTTTCTTCGAATTTTGTCTTCAATTTTGTGTAGCAAGAGTCGGTCCACCAATAGCCCAATTGCAAAGATTGTGATCATGCTTGCAATTACTTGGCTCATGTCAAGAAATTCCCTACCTACAGAAAGAATGTGGCCCAACCCCACAATTGACATGAGTATTTCTGCTCCAATGATTGCGTGCCAAGCAAATGACCAAGCTTGTCTAACTCCTACTATCAAAGACGGCGTAGCAGCAGGTATTGTTACGTGCCTAAAAAGAGAAACCCCCTTGGCACCCATGTTTCTTGCGGCATCAAGATAAATCGGAGGAATGTTTCTGATGCTACTATAAGTCGAGATCATTATGGAAAAGACGGAGCTCATTATAACAACAAACATAATTCCAAATTCATTGAAGCCAATCAAGAGAATCGAGAAAGGAACCCAAGCTATGCTCGGGAAAGATAAAAGACCTGCAGCAAATGAGTTCATTGTCTTTCCAAACCCTTTGAACCTGATCATTGTTAGACCTACAAGAATCCCAATCGTAATAGAAATTGAGAAAGCAGCGACAAGCCTACCTAGTGTTACAGCAATACTATCAGGCAAAGATAGGTTTAATATTATTTTACCAAATGATTCTGCCACCATCTCAGGCGATGGAAGAGATACTTTAGGCCAGATGCCTAATATGCATACTAGTTGCCAGATACCTATGAAAGCTGCTAAGAATAGTGCTGCGTTGGCAGCGTCTTCCAGATTGCCTTTAAAGCTTTTCCGATTTGTTGTTTTTTTGCTCATTGGTTTTCATCCTTTATTCTAGCAATAACCTCGCTTTTGAGCTCCTCTACAATCTGATGATAATACTTTTGAAGGTTTTCATCTTCCATGAGGCGGGGTCTTCTATAGTCGATTGTAATTTCCTTTTTTATTTTTGAGGGCCTATTTTTGAAAATAACCACACGATTTCCTAAAATTACTGATTCTGAAATGTTATGAGTTACAAAGATGATTGTTTTTTTTGTCCTTTCCCAGATGAGTTGTAGTTCAACAAGAAGCAGATCTCTTGTTTGCGAATCCAATGCTGCAAATGGTTCATCCATCAAAAGAATCTCAGGATCCATTGCAAGTGCTCGCGCAATTGCTACTCTTTGTTTCATTCCAGTAGACAACTGATATGTATACGAATCGGCAAACTTGGTAAGCTGCATCATGTCCAAATATCTTTCAGATATCTGCCTGCGTTCTTCTTCTGGAATTCCAGCCATCTTCAGTCCAAACTCTACATTATCAATTACTTTTAGCCATGGAAAGAGCGCGCCTTCCTGAAACACCATTGTCCTGTCAGGTCCCGGAGTATAGATGGATTTTCCGTTAAGCAGTATCTCCCCAGAGTCTGGAGTTTCAAGGCCCGCCACAATATTTAGAAATGTAGACTTGCCACATCCTGATGGACCAACAATGCATAGAAAATCTCCTTCCTGTACGTCTAGATTTATCCCGTCCAATGCAACAACAGGATTTCCATTATGATCAAAGCGCTTTACAATATTTTTTGCCTGAAGTTTTGTCATTAGAAACTGGCTCCTTTCCAATCTTTGCTATACGAGTTACCCTGAGGCGCACCCACAACTGGAACCAGATGCATATAACAGCGTTATAATATTGCGGTTAAATAGTGTTCGAATTTTAGCTTGGACTAATTTGCTTTGTCTCATTGATTTGAAAAATAATTTTTAATTTTTCATGCCAGAAAAATGGATCAGAGTTCCAGATCATAAAAGATAAATGCAAAATTTGATCACACAAAACCTCAATGAAAGAAAAAGCAGTTTTGGCTTTCTCTGGTGGATTAGATACTTCGGTTGTCATAAAATACCTTCAAGAAAAACATGGCATGGATGTGGTTACCATTACAGTTGACGTGGGACAGGGTGACGATCTCAAAAAGATTTCATCCAAGGCAAAAAAACTCGGAGTTGTACGACATTACAATGTTGATGCAAAAAACGAGTTTGTATCAGATTTCATAATGCCATCAATCAAGGCAAATGCCTTGTATCAGAAAAAATATTGTCTTGCAACGGCTCTTGCACGACCGCTCATTGCACAAAAGGTCGTAGAGATTGCCAAAAAGGAAAATGCGGAAGCACTAGCACACGGATGCACTGGCAAAGGAAATGATCAGGTTAGATTTGATGTCACCATGCGCTCAGGCTCTACACTTCCAATCATTGCACCAATACGGGATCTCAACCTTACTCGCGATGTCGAGTTAAAGTTTGCAAAAAAGCATGGAATTCCGATTGATACTGCGGCAAAAAGATTCAGCATCGACCAAAACTTGTGGGGTAGAGCAATAGAAGGCGGGGAACTAGAAGACGCCTATTCAGAGCCTCCAGATGACGCATTCATCTGGGTCAAAACCAAAAACCTGCCAGATAGGCCACAGTATCTTGAGATAAAATTCGTACAAGGAGTTCCAGTTGTAGTAGACGGCAAGAGCCTAAAACCAATCGAGTTGATACAGTACGTCAACAAAAAAGCAGGCGCTTCAGGAGTGGGCATTGTGGATCATATTGAAGACCGGGTTGTAGGAATAAAATCACGAGAGGTATACGAGACTCCGGCAGCACTTTGTCTCATCGAGGCTCATACCGATCTAGAAAAAATGGTACTTACAAAGCACGAATTAAAATTCAAAACACTGGTTGATTCAGAATGGGCATGGCTTGCATATTCCGGACTCTGGCAAGATCCTCTGAAAACTGATTTAGATATGTTTATCAATGCGTCGCAAAAGAGAGTTAGCGGAACTGTAAAACTGAAAATGTTCAAAGGAAGTCTAAGAGTTGTTGGCAGAAAATCAGATTATTCGCTATACAGTCATGATTTGGCAACCTATGGTTCAGGCTCCACCTTCGACCAAACCCTTGCAAAGGGATTTGTAGAATTGTGGGGGCTGCAATCAACAGAAGCTAATAAATTACTTAAAAAGAGGTGAAAGATCAAATAATGAATTGTCCAGAATGTGATGCAAATTTGAAAATTCCAGGCGACGCAAGTGTAGGAGAGATAGTTTCTTGTCCAGACTGCGGAGCAGATTTCGAGATTGCCACAAAGAATGGTTCAGCATATGAGCTAAAGCATGCTGAAAAAGTAGGCGAAGACTGGGGAGAGTAGATGCCCAAAGTACGCATCTTGTTTGATAGAGTAAGACTAGAGGAAAAAATGCTCGAAGAAAAAGCAGTCGAGCTCGGACATGATACGAAGATGATAGATGCCAAAACAACTAACATCAGTACTGAAAGTAAGAAAAGCGATTTTGATTTTGGAGACGTTGTTCTCGAAAGGTGCGTCAGCTACTTCCGCGGCCTGCATTTTACAGCATGTTTAGAGTTTCTAGACGTTCCAATTTTCAACAATCTTCAGGTTGCAACAAACTGCGGAAACAAGCTGTTAACGTCTTTATTGTTAAAAAAACACAATGTGCCCACCCCAGAGACCCATTTCTCATTCTCATCAGAATCTGCAGTTGAAACACTCGAAAAGCACGGATATCCACTAGTCATAAAGCCAATCGTAGGAAGCTGGGGAAGGGGAGTAATATTGCTAAAGGACAGAGAGATTGCAGATGCAATAATTGAGGTAAGAGAGCTCAGCGACGGCCCACTGGACAGAATATACTATTTGCAGGAGGCAGTCAAGAGACCGCCAAGGGACATACGAGCGATTGCAGTAGGAGACCAAGTCATAGCGGCAATGTATAGAACGTCATCAGGCGGATTTAAGACAAACATTGCTCTTGGCGGAGAGCCTGTCCCGTGTGAGATAACAAAGGAATTAGAAGACATTTGCATGAGATCGTCAAAAGCAGTCGGGGGAGGAATACTTGGAATTGACGTAATGGAAGACGAGAAAAGAGGATTCGTGGTACACGAGGTCAACAACACTGTGGAATTCAAGGGACTTGCAAAGGTTGCCAAACGCAACATACCAAAAGAAATGATCGAGTTTGCAGTAAATTCAGCTCGCAGATAAAAAAGAACCTGAAAGTTTTAGAGTTTAAATTATACTATGGTATGCTAGGAGATCACTTATGCGAGTAGGGGTAATAGGGGCATCGGGATATGTCGGGGGAGAAATTCTCAGGCTTCTTGTCAGCCATCCCAAGGTTGAGATTGCTGCAGTAACTTCGCGACAATATGTTGGAGAATATATCTCCAGAGTACAACCAAGCCTCAAAGGATTTACTGATCTAACATTTTCAGAACTAAACTATGACAAGTTATCTGACAAATGCGATCTTGTATTTACTTCAGTTCCACATGGCACAGCAGTAGAAATTGTAAAGGAATTGTATGACAGGGGAATGAAGGTTATTGATTTGAGCGCAGACTATAGGCTGCACAATGCACCAGACTACGACAAGTGGTATGGCTGGCAACATCCGCATCCAGACTATCTACCAAAGTCAGTCTTTGGTGTGCCAGAGCTTCACAGAGAGGAGATCAAAAAGGCACAGCTTGTCTCATGTCCTGGATGCATGGCGGTGACATCAATTCTTGCACTGTATCCACTCGTAAAGAAAGGATTGATTGATACTGAACACATCGTTGTCGATTCCAAGATAGGCTCGTCAGGAGCTGGCGCGGGCTCTGAGGCAGGAACTCACCATGCAATGAGGTCAGGCGTAATCAGGCCATACAAGCCTGCAAAACATAGGCACACCGGAGAGATTGAGCAAGAGCTCAGCCAGGCAGCCGGAGCCAAGATCAAAGTCTCAATGAGCCCACATGCGGTCGATATTGTCAGAGGAATATTGTGTACAAACCACACGTTTCTCAAACAACAGGTAACAGAGATGGACCTTTGGAAGCTCTACCGTGAACAGTACGGAAATGAAAAGTTCATCAGGCTAATTCGCGACAAGAAAGGATTCTACAAATTTCCAGATCCAAAGTTTGTGGTAGGCTCCAACTTTTGCGATGTCGGATTTGACATAGACGAAGACAACAACAGATTGGTCGTATTATCAGCATCAGATAACCTAATGAAGGGAGCAGCAGGCTCTGCCATACAAAACCTAAACGTAATGGCAGGATTCAACGAGATGGAAGGCCTTGCATATTCTCCGTTAACTCCTGTGTGAAAAGATGATCACAATCAAGATAGGGGGAAGTGTCGTAGACGGCCTTCATCCCTCAACCATATCAGACCTGAAAAAAGTCTCAGAACAGGAAAAAGTAATCCTAGTCCACGGAGGGGGAAAAGAAGTGACAAGAATTTCAGAAGCGCTTGGCAAAGAACAAAAATTCATAGTGTCACCTGGCGGAATCAAGAGCAGATACACTGACAAGGAGACTGCCGAGATTTTTACCATGGTAATGTCAGGCAAGATAAACAAGATGATAGTTGGAATGCTGCAAAAAAATGGCATAAATGCTGTTGGACTTTCGGGTATTGACGGCAAGATAATCCAGGCTGAGCGAAAAAAGAAGCTCATTGTCATGAATGAGAAGGGAAGAAGGATGATAATTGACGGAGGATATACTGGAAAGATACACGAGGTTAACACTGGCCTCATCAGAGTACTACTAGACCAAGGATACGTACCGGTGATATCGCCGATAGCAACAAGCGAAGAGTTTGACTTTCTAAATGTCGACGGTGACAGGGCCGCGGCATACGTTGCAGGAAAGATGCAGTCAGACAAGATACTCTTCCTGACCAACGTGGACGGACTCTTGATGGACGACAAGCTTGTCACAAAACTGTCTCTTGAGGAGGCAAAGGCAATACTTCCCAAGATAGGGTTCGGAATGGAAAAGAAGATACTTGCAGCAACAGAAGCAATCGAGATGGGAGTAAAACAGGCACTTGTAGCAAGCGGTCAGAAGGAAAACCCAATATCAAAAGCAATATCTAACGATAATTGTACGGTGATCTCAAAATGACAGAAGACCAATTCATGGGAAACATCTACCAGAGATTTCCTGTAACAATAGAGCGCGGACTTGGTTCCCATGTCTGGGATGCAGGCGGAAAGGAGTACATTGATTGCATGGGAGGTTACGGGGTGGCTCTTGTCGGACACTGTAACCCGCGCGTTGTCAAGGCCATAAAAGATCAGGTTGACAAGATAATCACGGTACACAGTTCACTCTACAACAAGACAAGGGAAGAATTTCTTGAAAAATTAATCAAGATTTCACCGCCAAGCCTTGGACACGTGTACCTAAACAACAGCGGAACAGAGGCAGTCGAGGCAGCGATAAAGTTTGCCCGCAAGTTCACTGGAAAAAAGGGAATGGTTGCAATGAATGGGTCATATCACGGAAAATCGTTTGGTTCCCTCTCATTAACATTCAATCCAAAGTATCGCAAGGCCTTTGAACCGCTCCTGAGCAATGTTTCGTTTACACCGTTTGGCGACATAGAAGCCCTAAGATCAGCAGTCAGTTCAGATACCGCACTAGTCATACTAGAACCCATACAGGGAGAAAGTGGCATACATGTTGCACCGGATGGATTTCTGCAAGAGGTAAGAAAAATTTGCAACGAAAACGGAGCGATCCTTGTATTTGATGAGATACAGTCAGGACTTGGAAGAACTGGCAAGATGTGGGCAAGCCAGCACTGGGATACGACTCCCGATATCATGTGCCTTGCAAAGGGAATTGCAGGAGGTGTTCCCATGGGTGCAACCCTTGTCAAGCCTGAGATCCTTGCATGCATAGGAAAAGGGGAACAGTCATCTACATTTGGAGGCAATCCGCTTTCATGTGCTGCAGGAATTGGTGCCATTCAAGCATTAACAGAGGACGGTCTTGTGGACAATGCAGCAAAGATGGGAAAGATTTTCAGAGAGGGGCTTGAAAGACTAAAGGAAAAACATAAGATAATTCGCGAGATACGAGGCAAGGGACTCATGATTGGAGTCGAGTTAAAGTTTGAAGTAAAAGACATTCTGTTTGACGGAATTGCAAACAACTTGCTGCTCCTCTATTCCGGAAAGAACATACTGAGACTGTTGCCACCTCTTGTGATTTCCGAGTCTGACATAAACAAAGCTTTAGAAACTCTGGACCTAATACTAACAAAGGAGGAACAGAGGAGAAATGTATAGGGACAAGACTGACGAGACTATAATCGAGATGCTAAAGAAGGACTCTAGGCAGTCTTTTGTAGAGATTGGAGAAAAGCTTGGCCTATCCGAGTCCGCAGTAAGAAGAAGAGTGAAAAACCTCACCGATGGAGGGACGATAAAGAAATTTACAATAGAGACAGGTGACAGCAATTCAACTAGTGCAATAATCCTGATATCAGTTGACTCCTCCACAGATACCTCAAAAGTTTCTGCAAGGCTGTCAAAGCTTCAAGGCGTACACACGGTTTACGAAATAACCGGGCAGTATGACATTGCAACAGTCATTCGCGCGCCAAACATAACAGAGATTAACGCGTGCATAGATGCTCTGCGCAAAGTACCTGGCGTTTTTGACACAAATACAGTCATAATACTGAGAACAGTATCATAAAACGAAGTTCGGCTCTAGATTTCAACTGTTAACGAAAATCGTTATAAAAGCAACAAAAACAGACGAAACATGCACAAATATGTTTATATTCGCAAAATTTTCTACTAAATAAGCAATGGATGACGCAAACTATTACGCATACAAGCATAACGAGATGGGACAGAAACCAAAGAAGATCCGCATACTTGATAGTACCCTAAGAGAAGGAGAACAGCATCCAGGTGTTACATTTTCCAACAAGCAGAGAATCCAGATTGCATGGATGCTTGACTATTTCGGGGTTGACCAGATTGAGATTTCGCCAGTGGTATCGCCAGACCACAAGGAAGCTACCAAAACAATACTCAAGCAGGGACTCAAGGCAGACATTGTTGCACACGTACGAGCGCTGAAAGAGGATGTCGATATTGCACTAGAATGTGATGCCACATGGATGGCCACATATCTTGGAATTTCTGAAATACACATGAGAGACAAGCTCAGGATAACAAGGGAGGAGGCTCTGAGAAGAGCAGTAGAAACAGTCGAGTATGCAAAATCCCACGGTCTCAAGATGCGGTTTACGGTAGAAGACGGCAGCAGGGCTGACCCAGAGTTTCTCATCAAGGTTTGCAAGGAGATAGCAAATGCCGGAGTTGACAGGATCAGCATACCAGATACAGTAGGAATAATGAGGCCGATTGGCATGTACAATCTTGTCAAAACAGTACGCGACAACGTCAAGACTCCGCTTGATGTGCACTGCCACAATGATATTGGCCTTGCGTTGGCCAACGCGCTTGCAGGCTGCGATGCAGGAGCAGACCAGATACACACAACCATTGACGGCGTAGGGGAAAGAACAGGCATACCTGCCTTGGCAGAGACGGCAGTGGCACTTACTTATCTTTACAGATCTCCAAATAATTTCAGACTAGACATGCTCATGGACCTTTCAAGACTGATTGAGCAGTATACCGGAATCGTCCCGTATGATTCCAAGCCAATTGTTGGCGCTACTGCATACAAGCACAAGGCAGGAACGCACCTGGCAGCAATACTTCGAAATCCAGCAGCATACGAACCAATAGAGCCAAAGGTGGTCGGCAACAGGAGAAAGATTGTTTTCGGCGAGCTTGCAGGAAAGAACGGCGCCGCATATCTCATGTCTCTTTTGGGCCTTGATCAAGACGAAGACCATGCAAAGAAGGTAGCTGCCGGTCTCAAGAACCTAAGAATGGGCGACTTGCTGGAGATACCCCTTGATGACAGGCTTGAAAGAAAGATAATTAATGACACCCAAATGAAGGTAAAGACAGGTAAATAATATGAAATGTTTAGAATGCGACGCGGACATAAATCCCCCAAAAGACTCCATGGAGGGCGAAATTGTGACTTGCCCAGACTGTGGCGCAAGCTTTGAACTAGCAAAAGGATCCTCAGGCTTTGAGTTGAAACCAGCACAAACTGTTGGTGAGGACTGGGGCCAGTGAGCTCAGGCCTATCGATACTCTACGATACCATCAGGTGGGAAGAAAAGGCTCTGTTTGATGCCGCAAAGAAAAAAGGCATCGATGCAAAGATGGTCGATTGCAAGAGTTTATCCATTAATTTAGACAAGAGCAAGGAAGAATACGAAACTGCCATACAGCGATGTGTAAGCTACTACCGAAGTCTGCATTCGACAGCAGCTCTTGAGGGCAAGGGAGTCAATGTCATCAATGGCCTAAACACAAGCATACTTGCAGGAAACAAGCTGTTCACACATATGCTTCTTGTAAAGAGCGGGGTTCCTACTCCGTTTAGCGCAGTTGCGTTTTCAGAGGAAGCAGCACTTGAATATCTTGATAAAAAAGGCTACCCGATGGTGCTCAAGCCCACCGTGGGAAGCTGGGGAAGGATGATCTCACTGCTAAAAGATCGGGATTCTGCAGAAGGAATAATCGAGATGCGTGAAAAGATGCATCCAATCTACCAAGTTTACTATCTAGAAGAGTTTGTCATCAGGCCTCCACGCGACATAAGGGCAATCATGGTGGGAGACACGGTGGTTGCAGCAATATACCGCTATTCTGGAGACGGGCAGTGGAAGACAAACATGGCACTAGGCGGCAAGGCCGAACCGTTGAAAGCAACAAAGGAGATGGAAGACATTTGTATAAAGGCAAAGAATGCAGTGCAAGGCCAGATAGTTGGCATAGATCTCATGGAAAGTAAAGAAAATGGGCTTGTTGTTCACGAGGTTAACAACACAACGGAATACAAAAATACCGTAAGAGTTACTGGCGTAGATATACCAGCCTTGATGATAGATTACGCCAGACAGTTGAGAAAATAAGAATTGGACTCTTCAATTACCGTCACACCCAGATATTCAGTAAAGATGCTAGAGAAGGCTCTAAGGCTCTACACCCCCTCGCTTTCTGAAAAGCAGCTGGCTGAATTTCTGGCAGACAAGTGCGATGATCTTGGGTTTGAGAACATACACATTGATGAAGTCGGCAACCTCATAGCAACAAAGGGTTCTGGGTCACCAAAGATCCTGCTTTGCGGACACATGGACACAGTCCCAGGCAAGATAAAGGTAAGAAACGAGAATGGATACATCTACGGAAGAGGTGCTTCGGATGCAAAGGCGCCATTGATGGCAATGCTTCTTGCTGCTGCCTCATTTCAAAACAATAACGGCACGGTTGTCTTTGCGGCAGTTGTAGACGAGGAAGGCAATGCAACAGGTATCAAAAGCCTTGTCAAACAAAAGCTTGACATCGACTATGCGATATTTGGCGAGCCAAGCAGCATCAGAAACATCACAATAGCATACAAAGGAAGGATTGCCATAAACCTCAAGATAAATGTTGGAGACAGCGCACATGCAAGCGCCCCATGGCTTGCAAAGAATGCAATTGAGGAATCATATGTCTTTACCAAGGCAATCAAGGAATCACTTGAGGGAAACCAAGAAAACAAACCCAAAAGCATGATGCTGACAGCAGCCCTTACCGAGATAAAGGGAGGAACAAGTCACAACGTCACTGCAGTAGAATGTGATGCAATAATAGACATTAGAATTCCAGTAGACATGAACTGCAAGATGGTTGGAGAGAAGATTGCCACCATAGTGCAGGAGGTAGCCAAGAAACAGGGAGTAAATGCTTTTTATTCCGTGCTAGACGAGACAGAACCGTTTGAGGCCCCGCACAGTTCCCCCCTAGTCAGGGCTCTGACTCTTGGAATTTTGGATGTAGAAAAGACCAGGCCGCAGCTTATCAGAAAGACAGGGACAGGCGACATGAACATAATTGGAAACTCTTTGAATATTCCCGTTGTAACATACGGTCCGGGGGACCCTCATGCATCCCATACAATTGACGAGCACGTGTCAACAGATGAGTATCTACGAAGCATCGAGGTCTTCAAGAAGATGCTGCAGCACCTAAAGAGACTGCACGACGGCCAGAAGAAATAATGTACGCCGTAAAACGAACATCAAAATATACAACAGTTGGACTGGCGCTATGTTATGGTTTATCGGGCTTGGCATCACTGGAATTGATGGTATGAGTCCAAGCACGTTGAAGATTTTAAAAAAAGCAGGCGTGGTTTTTTTTGAAAACTTTACAAGCCCGATACCAAAAAGCGACCAGGTCAAGATAAAAAAACTAGTCAGAAGCAGATTCATGGTAGCTCCCCGATGGCTGGTAGAAGACGGCAAGATGATTCTCTCAGAGGCCAAAAAAAAGACAGCAGTCTTGCTCGCATATGGCGACCCGTACATTGCCACTACTCATATTGAGCTGCGAACTAGAGCCGAACTTGAAAAGATAAAGACCAGAACTGTGCACGCCGCATCGGCAATTCCCTCCCTTGTAGGCGAGTGCGGTTTGCAGTATTACAAGATGGGCAAGCCTGTTACCATAATGAGGGAGCAACAGTCGTGGAATACCGTATACTATACCATTTATGAAAATCTTGTCAGAGGAATGCATAGCATGCTGATTCTTGAATACAACAGTGATGCTGGATTCTTTCTAGATCCAAAGGATGCGGTTGCAAGCCTCTTGTCAGCAGAGAAAGAACAGAAAAGAAATGTGATAGACAGGTCCACTTTTGCAATAGTGGCATCAAGAATAGGCTCAAAGAAGCAGAACATAGTTGCAGGGAAGATTTCAAGCCTTGCAAAATTAGACTTTGGCAAGCCCCCACATACAGTGATAATACCTGGAAGAATGCATTTTACAGAAACGGACGCACTCGAGGTATTTGCAAGATGTCTTGATGAGCCCTTTGGCAATTCAAAGATTCAAAAGATATCAGACCAGATGCTTGCAAAATATGTCCCAAAGGCAAGAAAGGCACTAGAAGAAGTAATCAGAATGTTCAAAGATGACAAGGAGATGCAGCCTGTGATAGAAAACGCCCAGCTGTACATAGACGATGCCGAAAAATTCCAAAGCGAGGGAAAAGAAGAGCTTGCCGTGCTAAGCATAGGTTATGCGGAAGGGCTCATGGATGCGCTCCGCCTCTCCAAGGGAATAGACCCTTGGACATAGATTAATCAAGTGGTAAAGCTTCAGCTCCTGTGATACGTTTGGATGCGCTTGACAAGGAGCTAATTTCCGCATGTTATGTTGCCAAGCTTTCTGGTGAAGACACGGTGGAGGTTGTCAGAAAAAAGCTGTCGGTGAACCCCGATTATGTACTCAGCAGATTGGATTCTCTTGTGTCAAATGGTTTTATTGAAAAAGACAGAAAAACACTCACCGAGCTTGGAAGAGGAGCCATAAGAATAGTTCTTGCAGGAGGAGTCTTTGACATCATACATCCTGGGCACATACACACGTTGAAGGGGGCCAAGGCGCTTGGCAACGTGCTGGTTGTGGTGGTTGCAACAGACAGCACCGCGCAAAAGATGAAAAACAGGATACCTCTGCACAACATGGACCTTCGGCGAGACCTTGTAAAGTCCCTGTCAATGGTGGACCATGCAGTGGTTGGCCACGAAGGAGACATATTCAAGACAGTGGCGCGTGTCAGGCCCAACATAATTGCCCTGGGTTACGACCAGATACACCAAGAAAAATTCATCATAGACGGATGCAAGAAGATCGGAGTGGAGGTATCCATTGCAAGGCTCCAGTCGCCAATACCTGACATCAAGAGTTCAAAGATAGAGAGCGATTACGGCAAATCAATTTACGGTCTTTGATTTTATTCTGTGGATTTCGGTTTTACATTTACACGTATTGTCATCTGGGAACCTGTCGAAAGTTTTGTCGATTTTTTTATGTTTTCCTTTGAGATGAGCTCTATTACAGAATCGTCATGGTGTGTTCTCTCAAGCACGATGAGCGCAGCATCCACATTGTTATTGACTCTTGCAGGATAGCATTTTACCCAGCCATACGTGCGCTTTCCATCTGAAAACCCGCTTATCATTATTGCAGGATGTGCGTCAAGCAGCCGTTTTGCCTCGATGAATTCCTTGTCTCTCAGTTTTACATTAAGCGTTCCTGGAAATGGAACATACCCAAGCTTTGACTTGAATTGCCTTGTGTACCCTTTCATTGACATGTAATATGCCCCCTCTCCCATTCCTGAAATTATCATTCCCTTGAATTCGACATATGAAGGCGAGGTCTCAAGGCTTGATTTCAGGATTGAAAAAATTTTCAACATTTCTGCGTGCCCTTTTGTAGTTATCCTGACAGAGACTTTGGTGCCAGATCTCAGCCTTTCGATGTACCCGTCAGACTCTAGATCTACAAGGTGTTTTGATGCGGCCTGCTGCGATTTGTGTATGTTTTTTCCAAGGGACGAGGTCGTGATTGGAATAAAGTTGTAGCGAGCCCCCTTGGAAAAAAGTTCTGCAAGTGTTAGTATGTGCTGTAGTTTGAGTTCCGGCATTGGTTTTATGCAATACCAAGCTCTGTAAATGTTTTCAGCGTCATGCCATCAGTTGATTTTAGATTGGCCATCCTGTGTCCTATGACACACTCTATTCCAGCTTGCTTGGCAGAATCAATAAGCCTCTGGGTTATGATGCCGTCCAGTATGAGGTATTTTATCCCTGATCCAGGTGAAAGTTTCGACACTACCTCGCTTACAGGCACCTTGAAGACGCTGTTGAGTCCCTCGTCTAGTGCTATTGCCTCTAGAGATTCATTTAGGTCTGGGAACACCTTTTTTGCAACATTTGCAATTGGCTCGTCCTTTGGATCCTGGAGTTTTGGCTTGGCGGTTTCTTTTTTCATCTCCTCTGCTGTTTCCTTGAGAATATCAGCAATCTGTTGTGGGGTCAGCTCTTCCACTTCAACGCCTTCTGGTGCGCGATGGACGACATCTACGTTTACAAGTGATTTTAATTCTTTCAGTATGAAGCCTCCTGCCCTGTCTCCGTCAAGAAATGCCACAACCTTCTGCTTTGATTCGCAAAGTGATGTGATTGATTCGTCGATTCTTGCGCCCTCTATTGCAAGTGCATTGTCAAATCCCGCTCTGAGTAGGTTGATGACATCTGCCCTTCCCTCAACTAGAATCACCCACGGTGACTCGAAGACGCCAGAGCCGCACGCAAGTTTCTCTCTTCCAAACGTAGTAAGCTTGCCAGATGATGTGACGTCTTGTACATCCTTTAGCATCTCCTCTCCTTCGCTTATTGTTTTTGTAGACCATTTCTGCACAATCTGTTTTGCCCTGTCAACAATCTCTTTCTTTTTTGCAGAACGGACATCCTCTATTGCTTCTAGCTTAAAGTGGGCCTGGAACGGGCCAACCTTGTCGATGCTTTCTATTGCAGCTGCAATAAGTGCGGCAGTGTTGATATCCGTACTCATAGGAATCAGGGCGTCGCCTTTTGTTTGATTAGTCGTGCTCGTAGTGTTGACCTCGATTCTTCCTACTTTCGAGACTTTCTGAAGTTCATTTAGGTTCATCTCTGGTCCAAGCAGTCCTTCTGTTTGGCCAAAGATTGCGCCTATTATGTCGGCTTTTTCAACGAGTCCATCGACGTCAAAGCTGAGCTTAACGTGATACTTGACAATTCCACTATATGGCAATTCATAAACCTCTTAATTTTTGATCAGTTTACTTTCCAAGGGGGCAGATATAAGTGCTTTTTGTCAGGCAGTTAGATTGCCCCATAATATGAGAGGAGGCCCTCAACATGCCGTGCCTTGCCTTTTGTTATTGCGGTTAGCTTGCGTCTAAATGAGAGATCGACCGTCATACGATGTCCTAGTTGTGAGATTATCCTTTTTGTGAGGTATGTGCCTTTTCTGTCTGAATCTAGCAATGGAATCAGGTTCTTGTACTGCATGGCATAGTCAACAAACTTTATCAAACCTTGAAAGCTGTGAAACTGGCAAACATTTCCAGTAAAACCAAGTTTTTCAAGTGCTTCCCCGTCTCGTTTTCCCTCTACAACCACGATACTATCCTTTTTTGAATTAAGAGACTTGATGAAATCATGAACCTCAGCTATTTCCGACTCGTCAAGATCCACGGTTTCATTTGTGATTAAACATATTAAGCAATTTTCAAAAATGTACTTGTGTCAGACATTCTGGTCATACAGAATACAAAAAATGAAGGAATTGCGGCCCTAGGAAGTCTGCTGGAACAAGACGGTTTTACCATAACAACTGTTCTTGCCAAAAAAGAAAAGATCCCGTCATCAAAACCCCAAGCCCTGGTCATACTCGGTGCCCCCGAGAGTGCAAATGACGACCTGTCTTACCTAAGGGATGAGCTAGCACTGATACGGGATGCGGTAAAAAACAATGTACCAGTTCTGGGAATATGCCTTGGGTCGCAGCTTATTGCAAAGGCATTTGGAGCAAGAGTGTACCAAGGTAAGAAAAAAGAGATTGGGTTCTATCATGATATAGAATTTGACAATACCTCAAGGTCAAAGATTTTCCAAGGAATACAAAACCCTGCTACAGTATTTCACTGGCACGGAGACACGTTTGACCTTCCAGAGGAAGCAACAAGGCTTGCACATTCTAAGTATTATCAAAATCAGGCAATAAAGATTGGAAGCGCAGTGGGAGTACAGTTTCACCTAGAAGTGGACGAGATTACAATAAGGCTATGGCTTGAAAAATCCAAAGAGGACCTAAGCCCTGCACCGCACATCAGAGTTCAAGAAATAATAGATGACATGCCCAAAAACTTGGATATTGTCCAGGACAACATGCAAACATTTTATCGTAATTTCAAGTCAGAATTCAATCTTTGACAAGATTCAATGCAGTATTAGACTCTCTTAAACTAAACTGCACACACGGCGTTTATTTTTAGACTGGTAAAAGATAAAATGTCATTTACTGGAACGTTTGAGCAAATATCTCTTTTCATTTGTCAAGTCATCAAATATCCTAGAATACTTCTCTTTGATTTGTTTTTTCATTGCATCCCGCTCAGAGCCTGTTTTCATATCTGAGATATCTTCTTCTGAATATATAAGATTAATTTTCGGATTGTCTCATGTGACAGATTTTCCCTATCTGTCTGC
>JAGWFS010000119.1 GCA_028867785.1 Nitrososphaerota archaeon | reverse complement strand
GGTGTGACCGGAACGCGACAGCGTCTTAATGGCTTGATTTTTTCCAACCATTTGCGTTATAAATCTAGGTTGATATGGACACAGGGGAGCTGCAGCTCATTAACTTGACGGAGATAAGCCGCATGGTCGGCATGAAGGTTGATGCGGTCTCCAAGCGGGTTAGAAAGCCTGATTTCCCTAGCCCTGTGTTTAAGATAGGGTACATGCCAGTGTATCACTGGCCGGATGTAAGAGCCTACTTCCAGGCACATCCTCCGCGACGCTCCAACCGTTAGCCTGCCTGAGTTTTCCACAGCTTTTTGCCACAGAATGACACTTTTTACTTGACATGGGTATATATGAGGTTTAACCTGTCATTGTCACTTTGTGGTAAGTGGATTGCACTGTGATAAGTGGCTAGAAAAGACCAGCCGAGAGGGTATTCCGATGGCGAAATTCTCAAAGCAGCATTACCAAGAGTTTGCTGGAATCTTCAGGGAAGAGTTTGACTCGATTGTTCGCGCTAATGAGCCAGTTGCTTACAAACATGCGGCCGCTGACAAAATGTGGGGAGTTATTCAAAGGGTTTCTGACTTGTTTGAACGCGACAATGAAAGATTCAATCGAGATCACTTCATGGCTGTGATTAAAGGCGAACGCCCTGTCAACAGCCGTCCTCCCCGTGGGTAAGTGTACATACTGCGCTTCACAGAGGCGCAGCACGTGCATTTAGCACTATGGCAAGCAATAATCAGGACGGAGGAGACAAGATGGAAAAAACAATCGTAATCAGACTTCAAGACGAGAATCAAAAGATTTACAGATGGTCAATTAGTCGCGGTCCCCGCGCTGTCAATTTGGGAACTGGATTGCATCGCGTTGTGCATGGCTGGCAGTTTACCGACCATGACGGCTATAGCCGCTTCGTTGAGGGTAACTGGATTGATTT
>JAGWFS010000118.1 GCA_028867785.1 Nitrososphaerota archaeon | reverse complement strand
AACAGGAAATGATCAACAAGAGAATTAGGAGGAAAGCATGAACACAAATTCAAAATCGCATATCGTGATTCCTGACGCAAACGTATGTGTAGAGTGACAGAATCAATGTCCATAAAGCGTGCCACAATTAATGTCCATCTTACCATGCATGTTCCATTAACATTGCATGGTAAAATCTACAATCAATACAAAATCTAGGGCAGTTCTCCTCTATGTGGAACGTATACACCAAGCAAATGAAATATGTACAATGTTTGGAATATCTCGAAGAACACTGACCAGGTGGGTCAGCACATACAGGACTGGAGGAATTCAAGCATTAGAATCAAAGAAGCCCGGTCCCAAGCATCCACATTTTATTCCAAAGAAGATTGAAGAGAAGATAGTAAGACTCAAGCAAAAGCATCCATCATGGGGTGCAAGACGGATCAAGTACCAGTATGATATTTCCTGTCACTGGAGGACCGTACACCGTGTAATCAAGAGACGCCAGATGCTTGTAAGAATCAAGCCCAAGCCACAGCCATCAAAAAGATTTCAGAGAAGATATGTGGATTCAATGTGGCAGGGGGACACGTTCCAGTTCCGCATTTCAGGCACGGGGAGGGTCTATGTAACAGGCTTTACGGACGACCGCTCGCGATACCGCATAGTATCAAGAGCATATCTGCACAAGAGCCGGAAAGAATCAATTGACGCATTATGTCATGCGCTAAGAAAGGGAAGAGTTCCACGGCAGGTATATCTTGACAATGGAAAACAGTTTATTGCAGAAGAGTTCAAGGCCGAGCTTGCAAGATACCACATCAAACCAATCTATGGAGAACCATACCATCCAAAAGGCAGGGGCAAGATAGAAAGGTATCACAAGGTTCTCTGGCAGGAACTGATAACGCAGGTGAGATTCTCATCGCTGTCACACTTTAGAAAAGATCTGAGAAAGT
>JAGWFS010000117.1:378-953 GCA_028867785.1 Nitrososphaerota archaeon | reverse complement strand
AGGTGAAACAGTGTTGTACATGCCTGTAAATTCTACTGGAAAAATATGTGTAAGATATCACAATCTCAACGACTTTACAGCACCAATAAGTGTAAGAATATTTGAGGCAAATAACATGGATCGGGATACTACAGATATCACAACTTGGAATGATGCTAAAAACAATACAATTCCAATAGGCAATTCCACCATAGTTTATTGGATAAAGACAGGAAATCATGCAGGATTTTATGGGTTATCTCTATTTTGTGGAGGTTTACCTTTTGCTGTAGGATATGACAATAATTCTAGAATAGTCTCTGGTGATTTTCCATATCTTGGTGGAACAATTTATTGTCCAATGCAGTCATATGAATACCATATTGACAGTCTAAGTGGAATTGGTATCAGATACATTCCATATCCTTAGTGATAAAATGAAACCCTTGCTTCTTTGCGATTAACCTGACAACATTAGCATTTAGACCCGTGTTTCACAGTTGACTAAAAAACATTTGTTCGGGTACGTGTGAATAGGCACAGTTTTGGAGAATCTCATCAAAAATCTACGTCAGTTTTTTAAGGTTTGAAAAGTG
>JAGWFS010000117.1:0-368 GCA_028867785.1 Nitrososphaerota archaeon | reverse complement strand
GTATATTTTGAAAACCCTACATTACTCCATACTCGCAATTTTGGTTTTTATTATTATCATAATTGTCGTTATAGAATTTGCACTTTATCGAGGACCTAATCCGATGATGATAGGTTCAAAACTATATCAAGAAAACACAACTGGAATTACCTACAATTCTACAAATGTGATTTTCAACACTGAACCGTGTGATGCGGTCTGTAAAGACACCAATGAGAAAATTGGAAGAATATGTGAAAAACAAAACGATGATAATTATCTATGTAAATCCAAATCTAGATTTGCAACAATAGTCGCAATTCCATGGGGTGCAACAAACTCTTCATTAAAAAACAACTTTATCTCTACAAATACTAAAGTCTCGCTTG
>JAGWFS010000116.1 GCA_028867785.1 Nitrososphaerota archaeon | reverse complement strand
ACCTGTTTCTTCCAACTTTTTCAACTTCTACAAACTTCCAGTGGTCAGCCAATGGTTGTATGATGTTTTTATCAAGACTTGCAAATCTAGCTTGTTCAAAGTTCTCTTCTCTTGCACCTACTGTGATTATCTTGGCATCATCAGCTAATTGTGCCATCTCTTTTTTTGTTATCTTCCCACCCTTGTCTCGTATAATTTTCAACGCGGCAACAAGATCTGGTTTTGGAATTTGAATCTCGTAAGCAGGCAGCCCAATGTTTCTCTTCCAGCCAATTGATTGTTGTTTGCCTTCAAATGCCGCATACTTTTCAGCTTCTGCATAAAATGGCTTGACATTATTTTTATTGTTAAATATCATACAAGCCATCATGCATGCAATTGCCTGAATTTTAGAGCCTGATGCCACATTAACGTAAATGTCATTTGTTTTTTCTTTAAGAATAATCTCCTTTACTGATTTTATTATCTTGAACAAATCAAGCCTATCTGCTTTTGCAACCTCATACTTGATGTTATTTTTCTTCAGTTCTTTTTCGATCTTCTCCATGTATGGCCCCGCCTTGTCTTCTGTTGACATGTCATGGATCAAAAGCCAGACCTTGTCTGCCCTCTCTTTTATTGCAGGAATTACCACTCTGTCTATCTCAAATCCCACAGGAGCAATGTGTATGCGTAGTTTTGATATATTACTCATAACGGTATCTACAGTTTCCATACTATTGCTATCATATATAATAATTTCGGACCAGGAGTTATTGTATGATAACCACACAAAACATTGCACTTGATTCATGCGTAGTAATCAGCATGATCGAAGACCCAAAGATTGGATTGAAATTAAAACAAGGCCTCAAAGGAAAATCTGTAAAGATAGTATTATGTGATGTAGTACTCTCTGAAGTAAATCGAGTTAGAGGATACGCAAGAGATTATATCGTCTCAAGAATATCAAAAATTC
>JAGWFS010000115.1 GCA_028867785.1 Nitrososphaerota archaeon | reverse complement strand
TGGAATTTTTGATAATCCAAGGTATTGCATCATACCAAAAGATTCTTGTAGGAATTCTACAAACCTACGGTAACTCTTTGACTCGTACTGACGCAGTGTAAGGAGTATCAAGTGCTGCCATACGCTGTACACGTGATTGGACTTGCGGTGCAGGTATGGTGGTACTCTAGCTTTTTTGATTATCTGCAACATTGTACGAGCCATTCTCACATACAGAGATGGCTTCATGGTATATGGAACCATGTTATCAGCTATAGATCTGACGCAAGAATCTGATCTACAAAATGCTCAAAAGTTGATGGTTTCTACAGAGCCTTGTAAATGTATTCATGCCAACTTGCAAGGAATGTAATACTGTTTTTTACTCAAATGAAGGTCTTGAAGTTCACTTAATTCACGCTCATAAAAGGGGAATGATGGATAACTTTTCAAAATAATGGAAAATAGGAACCGTTTATCTTAAACAGAAAAACTAAGTTTTTAGAAATTCTCAGTACAGGGTAAAAATTCTATTATAATAGTAAAGTATAAAGCTCAGAACTTCATACTATTATTGAGATGTATTATGCAAAAACTCTTGCTTTAGATTACAGAGCTCCCCCCGGGCCCGCCAGTATAATCTTCTTTTTATGGTTCCACTAGGCATGGATATTTGTCTTGAAGCTAAGAAAAGAAGACATTCAAAGCATTAGCGAGGAACCTCTGCAGTTGTTCTATCATGGAATAAAATCTCCAGTGACCAAGGAAAAATACACCAGGACATTAAGGGAATACTCTGTGATGTCTGGAAGATATTCTGACAGGAACATTTGAAGAACGAGCTGCGGAGTTTGTAAAGAAAGCAAAAAGTGATCCTTCTTGGTGCACCAGTGTTTTATTGATCCTATCAAAAAAACTCAAAGAAAGAAATCAGTTACCGAGAACAAACAAGGAATATTAGTTCAAATTCTGTTAGACGATATTTCAA
>JAGWFS010000114.1:341-969 GCA_028867785.1 Nitrososphaerota archaeon | reverse complement strand
CAAGCCTAAAATTTGTGCATGGTTGAGTTCTAGATAGAGTATTGCTGGACACGATCCATCACATCGGATGCCAAAATGGTCTGCAATAAAGCCATGGAATGCGTAATTGTTTTAATTCCTCAGGTCGGACTTGATAATGATGAATAGTATACCAAACGATAACCAGTCTGATGACATTTGGAATGTTGTAAGAATGCAAGATTTTGAACCCTTGAGCAAAGCAGATGGGTATCGCTGGGGGCTCTCACACATAGGATATGTCAAGAAGGAATTATTAAAACTAGAAGAGCGTGCACTGGCAAGACATGATGTAGGGTTGTTGCATGATATAGTTTTCTCAAAACTTCGGGCAACAGAGGTTGAAGAAGAACTTAGAAAAAAACTTGTAGGTGCAAACAGGAAAACTGAAAATTCCAATTCTGAATTTTAAATTATTTTAATGCAAAAGTTTTCCACTAAAACCACATACTCATTCACATGTATGATCAATTCAAACACACGTGCACATATTATGGTTCTATATGATAAACTGACATTAGGATGAACTTTAACTCCATTTTCAAAAAAAGTCTTAAAACAAAAATTATTGCCATGGTCAACGTAGCCTCTGCTGTTTCCATTGCAACTA
>JAGWFS010000114.1:0-331 GCA_028867785.1 Nitrososphaerota archaeon | reverse complement strand
GCCGCAGGTCATGCTACTGGTAGTGATGATACTTTACGGTATGTCGTAACAGGTATCATTATGCAAGGCGTTGTAGGAGTATCGGCATATTTTATGGCGCGCTCTATTGCAAGACCAATACTCAGAATGACGTCTATTGCAGAAAAAATCAGCCAAGGTGATCTCACAGTGAATTTATACGAATCAAAATCACATGACGAGCTTGGAAAACTAATTAATACATTTAATGACATGGTTGTTAGCTTGCGTCATTTAGTATCTCAAGTACGAAATGGCTCATCTCTTGTTGCTTCAAATTCTGAACAGGTGGTCTCTTCTACCGAACAAATGA
>JAGWFS010000113.1:473-972 GCA_028867785.1 Nitrososphaerota archaeon | reverse complement strand
TGTATTAAGTAACATTCACATCTTATAGAGATTGCTACGCTGTATTGAGAGAGGATGATCTCAGAACGTCTCATCGATATTAAATAATGATTAACAAAGTTAAGGAATGGTTGCAATTGCAGATATTTGATATAATATATTTAATCGCTCAGTTCGAATTCGATGTTTTGGACCTGCAAATCATTAAAAGATACCTAGTGTCATAGTAGTACAATGACGCAAAAGAGACCACAGCCTACAAAACCTGACACTGTAGAAAACAAGTCAACGATTTCTGTTTGTGATATCATACACACTAATGCCAATAATGTAATTGAAAAGATGGAATCTCTTTTACCCATAAACATGCAGATGTATTCTGATTTTTATACAGAATATTTACATTCTCTGCAAGATCTTTTTGGTGCATGCTACATAGCAGAAAATGAAATCTTGTCCAAGATGGGAATTGATCAGAAGGCTCTACAATCCTTTGACACATATGCCAAGACAGTTGCTA
>JAGWFS010000113.1:0-420 GCA_028867785.1 Nitrososphaerota archaeon | reverse complement strand
GTCAACAATATCCAAAAAACATACTTACAGACTCAGATATCGTCCATTAAAACACTTGACGAATACATACGTCTTGCACTTGATTATTACTCAAGGATGCTTTCCAGATCTCTTGGTACTCCTTTTCAGAAAATTTCAAACCACTAAGTTTCCTGTTTTGCAAGATAACATTTTAAATTACATCTAGGCTCAATTAGTTGCCAAAATTGGCAAATAATATAGCTCGACAAAAACTTATGTCATGATAAAATTGACCAAATCATCATGCAAGAAAGACACATCACAGTAAATGGAAATAAAATAAGGTATATCGAGGAAGGGGATTCTAAAAATACCATAGTTTTACTTCACGGGTTAGGAGGAATGGCGGAGAGATGGTTACCGGTAGTACCATTCCTAAGTAAAAAACATCGAGTGATC
>JAGWFS010000112.1 GCA_028867785.1 Nitrososphaerota archaeon | reverse complement strand
AAACTCCATTTTTAAAACCTCAGGAAACTACAAGATCAAAGCATTCTACGAATTTCCAGCAACAGTTACAGATGTTAACTTTTTCTTCAACAATTCAAGTCAGAATACCACAAATACTAACTTGGAGTCTTTTAAAATTCCATATTGGGTGAAAAATAATGCAAAATGGTGGTCACAGAATCAGATTAGTGATGAAGATTTCATAAAAGGTATTCAATACCTTGTAACGGCTGGAGATTTAAAGACAACTCTTTCAAGCCAAACATTAACAAAAACAAATACAATCCCTCCTTGGATTAAAAGTGATGCAGGATGGTGGTCTAGTGGAACCATATCAGACGAAGAATTTATTTCAAGTATGCAGTATTTGATATATCATAGCATCATCAAAGCTTGAAAAAATGATAAAACACATGTTTGATCATATCATACACACTCGAGGATAATACTTCACGTAATCATATCATCAATAATGAACTCCGTTCCAAAACGTAGAACTCGTCGTGGAGTCATGGGTATAGAAGCTGCAATTGTTATGATTGCATTTGTAATAGTAGCAGCAGCTCTAGCATTCGTTGTACTCAACATGGGTTTTTCGACCACACAGAAAGCAAAGACTGCGATAATATCCAGTTATACTGAGGCAAGCAGTGCATTAGAGGTTGCAGGCAAAGTCACAGGAATTGGAAACGTTGGCACAGGTGTGCTCAATGCTACCATCATACCACTCCAATTGGCAAGCGGTGGAGACTCGGTCAGTCTGAATCCGAACCAGACCAGCATCAAGTACTACAGCAATACGGTACGATACGACAACATCTATGCAAACAAATGTGTTCTGACAACTGCTACGTACAATAACGTAACTGGTGCACTGAATCAAGCAGTATTAAATGGATGCATTAGCGCGGCACCCATAACCGGTGCAACTACAGTGGGCGCTCCAACTAACACAAGGGCAGTCATATACTG
>JAGWFS010000111.1 GCA_028867785.1 Nitrososphaerota archaeon | reverse complement strand
ATATGACATATTAGAAGATCCTTCAAACAGAATTATTTCAAGTAACGAGATCAATATCAGTTCCAAGAAATGCGAGTGGATGGAATTCGCAAAATGGGAATCAAGTCTAAAAAGCGGGAAATATTATTCAAATATATACATAAAAAATGACAATGGTACGTTTAGACAAACGTACAGTGTTGGATTTTCTGTCATACCCAATGCAACAAATACCTCACTGCCATCCCATCAAAATTCTGGGGAGACGATGACTTCAAAATCTCCTGAATTTCCATTTGTAATGCCGGTTCTTCTGATTGGTGTAATATCGGCAATTGTGTTTTACAGAATAAGATTCAGATCAAAAGTTGTTTAGGATGTAGCTTGTCCAGCCAGTACCAGAATTTCCATTTGCAATACCAATACTTATCGTAGGAATTGTTTCAATTCTTATTTTCTCTCGTAAATTCGATTGTAGATAATGAAAACTAGAAGAAATCTACGCCACTTTTTTAAACCATGTTTGTACCGTATGAAATAATACATGAAGATTCTACAGCTTGGAATAATTCTAGTCTCTGTCATAATTTCATCTATAGATACAGGTTCTGTTTCTAGGACAGATAGTAGACCCTACCGCATCATGAGATTGGAAAATAGAAGATGAAAGCACTGTACATCATAATTATTGGACTGATGACTACAATCATTCTGTCATGCATTGGCACGTCTTTTGCATATGTCTCAACTGGGCCTCCACCAGAGTTACACATGACCATATCTTCAGACGAACATGGATATGCTACAAATGATACAATTACAATTCTGGGCCATGTGGACGACGTACTCTTGGAGCAAGATAATCATACCATGCAGGTTGCAGTGTACACCCCAACTGATTCGCTCTACAAATCAGGCCAAATTCATGTAGACAAAAATGGTACATACTTGTATTCGTTCAAGATTGTAGGGCCGCTTGGAATCTCAGGCTGGTAC
>JAGWFS010000110.1 GCA_028867785.1 Nitrososphaerota archaeon | reverse complement strand
CCCTCAGGCAGGCTCTGTCATTTTAGACAAGCCAGAGCTCTTGGTTGATGGAGAACAGACAACCTCGATTCTGGCTGGATGGAGTGTTGTCGTCAGCTCAAGCATACACGACACACAAAAAGAGAATGACAAGGTAATCTACCAGGTAGAGGCAATAAAGGACGGTGCAGCCACATGGCAGTCAGAAGAAAACTTTACTGCAACATGTGGAGATTCATCAAAGGATGTAATCAATTGGTCTACACAGAGTGCTGGAAATTATACAATCCAAACATCACTGCTAAACCCAAGTAATCCCACAGAGATCATATCGTCAAGCAACCAGACAGTCCAGATATCAGAAAACAACGAGTCTAGGGCATTTCCTACTCCAGTCCAGTTCAAGCTGCTAAACGATACTGCCAAGGTAGTTCAGGGAGGTTTTGCCAAGTTCACAGTTGAGGCAGGACCAATCTCCCAAAACTATAGGTTGCATAACATCAGTTTGTGGATAGACACACCCACAGGAATAGAGGCATGGTTTGACAAGTATTCCATCTTTTCATACGATTACAGACTGGAAAATCTTACAATGTACGTCTATGCAGGCTCAGCCGCAAATCCTGGAATCAATTCCTTGAAGATAGAGGGCAAGGGGGTTGCAGCAAACCTTGTTTCAGGAACAGTCTTTAACGTAGGAAACCCAATGCCACCAGCCGGTCCACCAAGATTCCCGGCAGAGATATCAGCATTGCATGAAAACGGGCAGCAGATTGGCGCAATTAACATTACCATAAATTCACCTAGTAAGCCTTCTGCACATGTGACTGTGGGCAAACCAGATGTTCATTATGTAAATCTCTGTTCAACACGATCAGGTACACATGGGGGTGGTGGTACCTGCATGGGATTTGTAGGGTATGAAGAGTTTCCACTCATGGTCTACTCCGATATGACTGGGACCGTCAATCTCAGTGCAAGTAACCTACCTAATGGTGCATGGATAAAGTTCCTACCGCAGCAGGTAGT
>JAGWFS010000010.1:60052-60295 GCA_028867785.1 Nitrososphaerota archaeon | reverse complement strand
GGTATACTTTACAACCAACTTCCAGTCATCTGGTAACAGGTTGCACGTCTCAGAAGGCGATACAGTAACCGGCGAGTACAAGGACAGAACCTTGCCTCCGCCATACACCCCGGCTGATCAGTTGCGTCTTACATCGACAACATTCATCGGTACTATAGTTCCGCCGCTCGAGAGGGCGCCGGCAACCAACCCGAGAATCGTTGACTCGTTTGGAAACGCAATCAATGGCACCGTCAAGGTGGG
>JAGWFS010000010.1:0-60042 GCA_028867785.1 Nitrososphaerota archaeon | reverse complement strand
GCAGATCCAAGTGACTGCAGACCTTGCCAACGGCCAGAACAGGGACCAGCCCTTTGCATATCTTGTACAGATACAGGATGCAAACGGTGTAACAGTATCGTTATCGTGGATCACAGGAACACTGTCAGCAGGTCAGTCACTCAACCCGGCACAGTCTTGGACCCCGTCACAGGCAGGCACATACACTGCTCAAATCTTTGTATGGCAGTCTATTGACAATCCAAACGCACTGAGCCCGCCGTTGAGCACGACAATCAACGTACAGTAGACTAGAAACTTCAACACACAAAACTAACTTTCCCCTTTTTCCTTTTTATTCAAAAACGACTCCTAACGAAAGTTATTTTTAATCATTAAGTTTTGCAAATCTTTGTTTTATCTGCTTAGCAACAAATCTTGCAATCATTACCTTATCCTTCCATCCTGATTCTAACCTGCTTTCAGAGTCAACAATAATCACGTTGTTTTTTTCCGGGTTTTTTCTGTATTTTGTTCCAATGTCATTTGCAATTATAATATCCGCTCCAGATTCCCTTAACTTTGCACGCGATGACAGAACCAGCTTCTCTTTTGATACGTCAGTTTCAGCCTTGAATCCTACAAGAAATGCGTCCTTTTGAATTTTTTTTATCTCGTTGATTATTTTTGGAACCTTTTTCAGTCTTACAGTCATTTTATCCGCGCTGCTCCTGATCTTTGTCCTGCTTGGGCTTGCAACAGTATAGTCAGAGACTGCGGCAGCAAGCACTATGATATCAAATCTCTGTCTCATCTCGCGTCTTACTGCTTCCAGCATCTCACTGCTTGTCCTTACCCTCACTACTTTGGCCCCCTTGGGGAGAGGCTCTGTACCCGGGCCGTAAACAATTGTGACTCTGGCGCCAGACAGGATAAACTCCTTTGCAAGCAAAACACCAGTCTTGCCTGAGCTCAGGTTTGTTATGACACGCACAGGATCGATGTATTCCATAGTGGGCCCTGCAGTGATCAGAACCTTCTTTCCCCGGAAGACAGAATATGCCTCGTATTTTTTCAATACAATGTCCAGTACCTGCTCAGGTTCTGCAGCCTTTGCCTTTCCCTCGACAAACTGTGGCGCAACAAACTGCACCTTGTTTTTTAGAAACTCGATGTTTTTTGCCACTGCAGGATTTTCATACATGGCTTGGTGCATTGCAAGCGAAATTATTATCGGAATCCTTGAACCAAATCCCACGCTTAGGACAGTAGAGATTGGCGTGTCGTCTATTCCATGTGCAAGTTTTCCAAGCGTATTTGCAGTGCATGGATACACCACAATCAGGTCGGACTGTCCATAGTCTGCAACCTTGATGTGTTCAAGATCACCTGTCAGCTTTGTTATGACCTCATTTCCCGTGGCCCACTTGAAGTAGCTTGGCTTTATCAGATCTGTTGCGGCCCTGCTTGCTACACAGGTGACATCCGCACCATGGCGCATAAGCAGTCTGGCAAGCTCGATTGACTTGTATGCGGCGACGCTTCCAGTTATGCATAGTACGATTTTTTTTCCTGCAAGCTCCGAGCCGTCAGAGCTTACAATGTCAAGCGATGGATGTTCACACAATCTCTCTTCTCAACCTTTCAAGCTCAGATTTTTCAATTGAAAATGAATGTTCCTGTGCGGGAAACCTGCCCGACACCACGTCGTTCTTGTATGATGTTACGGCATCCACAATCTCCCCTGCAAGCTCAAGATATCGCTTGGCAAATTTTGGTTTTAGTTTTTCAAACAGGCCAAGAACATCGTGAAAAACCAGAACCTGCCCGTCACAGTCAGGGCCGGAGCCAATCCCTATTGTGGGAATCCTGACTGACCCTGATATTATATTGGCTACCTCTTTTGTCACCATTTCTAGTACAATGCCAAAGGCGCCGGCTTCTTCTAGCGCCTTTGCATTCTGTATTAGACTGAGAGCCGAGTCCCTTGTCCTTGCCTGCACCTTGTAGCCCTCTTGCAGTGTGGTAGTCTGCGGCTGGAAACCAATGTGTCCCATTACAGGTATGCCAATCTCGACAATCGACCTGACAGTATCCTTGATCTCAATTCCGCCTTCCAGCTTTACCGCGTCAGCTCCTGTCTTGATTAATTTACCGGCATTCTCAATTGCCTGCGACTTGCTTGACTGGTATGACATGAAAGGCATGTCAGCTACAACCATTGCGTTATGTCTGCCCCTGCTTGCTGCCTCTGTGAAAAAGCACATCTGCTCCATTGTAACAGGAATGGTATTTTCATAGCCCAGCATGACCATCCCCCCGCTGTCCCCGACAAGAAGTATGTCGACTCCGGCCTTGTCGCAAAGCTGCGCAGTGGTGTAATCATATGCGGTAATCACGGTAATCTTTCTGGAATTTTTCATGGAAAGTATGTCTCTAACAGACCTAGGCATGTGCCATCCTCCCAAGGTTGTTTTTTATTGCAAGTATGGACCTGCTCAGGTTCTTCTTGTTGTCAAACTTGAAATTTTTGCCAAGACGGCATTTTTTCATCTTCCTGCAGCTCTTGATCAAAAGCTGCATTCCTCTTGTTACATTATCCACTATTGTAATGTCGGCAGCCTGTGCCGTGCGCGACATTGGGTTGAGATCAAATGTTATCACCTTTTTTCCAAATCTTTTCAGAGCTTCTGTCCTGTCGCCGTCTTCCAGCGGCACCAGTACGACATCTGCAATGAATATGCCGCGCTCGTCAACAACTCTCCTGGCACTGTCAAGGTTTGGAATCTTTTGCGAACACCTGGCATCAAGCCCCAGCACCTCCTTTGCGCCGCTTCTCTTCAATACGCCAGCTATTGCCTTTTTTCTTTTTTCGCTTGCATAAAACAGGTTCACCTCTATCTTGGCCCCGCTTGCCCTCGCAAGAACCACGATCTCCCTTGGACAGAGGGCAGCAAGGTTGCCGTTTACCGATATGACAGGCCTTTTTGCCAAAAGCAGCATGCGCGAGGCAGCCTTTACCGCATCGTGAGAGGTTTTCAAGGTTTTCTCGCCCATGAGATAGTCAAACATCTCGCCCCTTCCATGTGCCAGGAGGCCTTCTTCAACAACCAGACCCTTTCTGTATCCGTGAACCAGCCTCTCCCTGATGTGAAGGGATGCAGCTCTCGGATGAGACCTTGGAACAAGCACTAGGATGCTCTAGCTCCACTCTTGTCAACTTCCGTCTTGATTATTATTCCGTCATGATATTTTTCTAAAATGTCCAAAACCTGCAATTCTTTTGTCTTTGGTATCAGGGTAAATACCGTCTCTCCAAACATTGCGATGCCGCACTTGAACCCGTGACACTGCAGGTCGTCAATTACCTGCTGCATCTTCGGGGTGATCACTCCGACATATCTTGCAAACTCTAATGACATGTCAAGAAACTCCATCTGATCCCTTGACTTGAGAAGCCTTGTTACCATCTTTCCACCAAGCCCATTTATCTTTGCAAGCTGCGTGCTGATGAATCTCTTTGTAGATATTGGAGAAAAACAGATTACGACTGCAGAATAGTCAGTATGAATTTTTTTGAGGCTGCCAATTCCCGGCGCGCCATGTCTTGTCCTTATCTCAAAGCCTCCGTGATACGATGATAACACGGTGCCAAGCCCTGTCCTGCAGTGTATCTCTGCATTGTGAGCTATCTGCCCGACCTGTGTCCTGGAAAGATTTGTCCCAAGTGCCTTGTTTAGCGCAAAGGCCAGGCTCAATGCAACAGCACCGCTGGAACCTAGGCCATAGCCCACAGGAATCTCACTGTGATGTTCAATGTCAAAAAAATAATCTTCCTTGACAATTTTCAGAAATTCCCTTGCAACAAATTCTGAAACCTGGGTGTTGTTTGACTTGTAGCCTGTAGTCGTGATCTTAAATCCCTGTCTGTCCGATGTAGTGATCTTGACTCTTGTCGTAACGCCTTCTTTTATGCAAAATCCCGCCCCGATGGAGCCCTTCAGTTCTGGTCTTGCCGGTTCTACCTCGGCCTTGAAAAAACCTGTTATGTGACCCGGAGCAAAGGCTACTGCCTGCATAATGAGTTTAAATTTTGATAAAAATATAAAAATGATGATTATATTATTTATATTGATATAAATTGACTAAATTCATTCGACGCCTGCAAAAGATAGGCAGCAGCATCTTGGTATCGCTTCCAATAGAGTGGGTGGAATCAAACAAGCTTGAAAAAAGCGACGAGGTAGAAATTGAGACCGGAACCAACAGCATATCAATTACTCCCACTGGAAGCAACAGGTCGCTGAAGGAGGTCGTGATACAGTATCCGGTATCAAAAGAAGAGAACATCAGTGCAGACATTACAGGGGCATACCTGCTTGGGTATGACATCATCAAGATAAAAGGCAGGTCTTCAATCTCTGTTGGGGACAGGGAAAAAATACGCGGACTCATGCGGAGGCTTGTTGGCATGGAAATTGTAGACGAGGATGCTACGAACGTTAACGTACAGTTTCTTCTTGATGCCACAACTCTCAGTCCGGACAAAATTCTAAAGAGGATGAGCTCAATTGCACTGGGATTGTTTCGGGATACGATAAACTCCCTTACATCAGATGACAATACGGTACTGCAGACAATTCCAAGCAGGGACGACGAGATAGACAGGCAGTATTTCCTGCTTGTCAGACTGATTCGCAGCGCAATGGTGGACAAGAAACTTGCAACCGCGTTTAATCTTGGAAACATTGACATTCTGGATTACAGGATTGCGGCAAACCTCATGGAAAGTGCGGGAGACACAATTGTGGAGCTTGCAAACTCCATATCAGAGCTTGGAAGCTCCAGGATGGAATCAAAGAGGCTTCACACACTGGCAACAGAAATTGAAGACATTCATGAAAAATCCATCACCTCGTTTATCGAAAACAACCGCCTGCTTGCGATCGAGGCCATCAAGTCATTTAGGACATATCAAAAAAAGATCTCCGACATACGATCTTCTGTAGAGCCAAAAAAACAGGTATCAATACAGTTTCTGGATCTGGTGTATACGCTTGAAAAACTTGCAAGATGTTGGGCAGATGTTGCTGATTTGGTAAAGCCGGTTTATACGTGAATTTTCTTTTTCATTGCATACGTAAGCACGGCACAGATAGTCTTTGAATCGGTAATTTTTCCTGACAGGATCATCCTTAGTACCTTTTTGAAATCGATTTTTACGACAGATATTATCTCGTCCTCGTCCAGTTCCAGTCCTGACACTTTTTTGATGCCGGACGCCACAAAACAATGGATTATCTCTGTATTGTACCCAATTGAGGGATAGTACTTGACAAGCGGAATCATCTTCTTTGCCGCGTAGCCTGTCTCCTCCCTTAGCTCTCTGAGTGCGCATTTTTGCGGCTTTTCGCCTCTTTTCATGGTTCCTGCAGGAATCTCAAGAACAAACCCATGGGGAAACCTGTGCTGCTTTACAAGCAGCAGTTTTCCATCCTCTATGGCAAGCATTGCAGCAGCTCCCGGATGCTCAATCACTTCTCTTGTCACCTTGCGTCCCGCAAGAGATACCTTGTAAACATCAAGAGAGAGGACTCTGCCCTGGAAAATTCTTTTGCGCACTGCACAAAGAAACGGATGAAATATGTTATGAATGTATCTCGGCTGCCAGGTGCAGTCTCTTTGATTTCTTTGCCTGCTCGATTGTATCCTTTGCCCATTTTTGTGGAAAATTAATTTCTTTTGGAATGAAAAGATCAACTGACTGTATTCCGTCAACCTCGTGGATTTTCTGGCCAAACTCGTCGATCTTGTAAATGTCGTCTCCATAAAGGAAGATAACTATCTTGTCAAGATGCACAAACGGTTTTTGCAAAAAAGAGCTCTCAAATTTTTCTTTTAGTCTGGACAATGTTTTTTTGACATTGTCAACTGATACAAGCATTGTAAAAGGTATGTACTCCCCCATCTTTCTTGGGCTGTAAATCAGGGTAAACTGTATGGCCTCATCGTTTTGTAGTTTGTCAAGAGACCTTGTCACCGTTTTTGTGGAAAAACCGGAGAGCTTGGCAATCCTTTCTATTTTCAGCCGTGGGTCCTTTAACAAAATATCAATTATTGCAATGTCTGTCTTTGTCAAATCCGATCTTATCTCTGGATTCTTGGCCTCAAATATGCTCAACACCCTGATATCTCTTAGAATGTTTTTTGCAATCTCCATTGCATGTTCCGGGTTCTCCTTTACCACCACGCTGCAGACTGTGATTCCGCCGACACAGGGAACAACAAAAAAAGGCTCCCCGACAAGTCTTACCTTAGCCAGGATATCACCAAGCTCTTTTCCTATTACCACAAAATAGAGTACGCTGTAACCCAAAACGGGAGGCTCTATTTTCAGGGTGAATCTCTCAATTATCTTTCTGTCAACCATTTTCTGAATTCTTGACTTGACGGCAACTCCGGAAACTCCAAGTTCCTTGCCTATCTGGCTGTCTGGTGTCCTGCAGTTGTTGAGCAAACGTGACAGAATCTCAATGTCTAATTTGTCCATTCTCTAGCATCTTTATCCTATTATTCTTAGGATACAGAATATTTGTATATATAATTGTCTTGTTCTCTAATTAAACTACGACAAAATATTAAATATCCGACTATTTTTTGATCACTCGTTGGATTACAGGGCACAGATAGGCATCAGGTTCATCACAAGGCGCAAGGGCAGCCTTGTGGCAGCATGCCTTGCCATTGCAATTGCCATCCTGGTGGTACAGGTAAACTCGGTAATCTTTCAGGGCCTGTATGATGCAATAGTCAGGGACCTGACAAACTATCGGTTTGGGAATGTATTCATTACAAAACGTGGAGACTTTATTTCAAGATCAGACTTTATGTTGGTAAACTGGCTTGACCGTATACCATATGTTCAAGCTGCAGCTCCAAGACTTGAATATTCTATACTGTCTCTCAACTCGACCGTAAATGGACAACTCATACAAGACAACAACGCGCCTGTTTCTGTGATTGGCGTAAAACCAGAGTGGGACGTGGAGGCATCTACTCTACATGAAACTGTGAAAGGCCAGTATGTCTCGTACCGAGACTCGATAGTTCTGGGCGAGCTAGTTGACAGGGATCTTGGGTATCCACAAATTGGAGATACCGTAAAGGCAAGATTCAAGGACCAGTTTGGCAATGATGTCGTCAAAAGATTTGTAATTGTTGGAATTTCTCAAACTGCGGGCAGCCAAGGAAACGACAACGGAGTATTGATCAACATCGATACACTGCGGGAGATAATGGCAAGGCCTGGCCAAAGCTCGGAGATTATTGTGCGGTTGAACGATCCGTCAAAGGCGGACTATGTCAAGCAACTATTCCTTAGCGCATTTCCGTCAAGCGCAGACAAATTCAAGGCCCAGACAATAGAAGAAGCCGCTGAAGTACAGCTTGCAGGTTTCAGATCAGGCATTGCACTGATCAACCTAGTGGGGCTTTTTGGAATGGTCTCGTCGGCATTTGGAGTTGTAACGATCCAAATGATGCAGGTGACAAGCAAGACGCGCGATATCGGAGTAATGAGGGCAATTGGCTCAAAGAGAAAGGATGTCCTCTTGGTGTTTATTTTCCAAGGCATAGTGATAGGTGCCATCGGGGCTGCCATGGGAACGGCAATGGCAATAGGATATACCACTTATGCAAAGGAGACACACATGACGTTCAATGGAAGCCTGGCCCTTGAGGTAAAGTACAACTGGATGGGACTTGTCCAGACAGATATCATGGCTTTTGTGCTCGCTATTGTGGCATCAATATATCCTGCATTCAAGGCAACAAAACTGCAACCAGTGGAGGCGATGAGGACTGCCTGATAACGTGCTGGACATACGAAACCTGGAGAAGGTGTATGGAGAGGGAGAGACGTCAGTCCACGCGCTTCAGAACATCAACGTATCTGTAAAGAGGGGCGAGTTTATGCTCATTGTAGGAAGCTCAGGCTCTGGCAAGTCAACACTGCTCAACATGATAGGCCTGCTTGACAGGCCTACCAATGGGAGCATACTCATTGACGGCACAGACGCCTCTACTTTGAACGACAACAGTCTTTCCTCTTTTAGAAATTCAAAATTAGGATTCATATTCCAGTTTTCAAACCTGTTGTCGGACCTGACAGTTTTGGAAAATGTTTTGTTGCCAAGAAAAATTCAAGGGACGCTAGAGGGAGCAGAAGAGGAAGCAAGGGCGCTTCTTAGGACCGTAGGGCTGGAAGCTCAGGTGAACAAGTTTGCAAACAAGATCTCAGGAGGACAGGCCCAGAGAGTGGCAATCACAAGGGCGCTGATAAACAAGCCTGCCATAGTATTGGCAGACGAACCGACCGGAAACTTGGATTCAATCTCTGCAGAGACCACCGTGCAGCTTTTGAAATCACTTAACAAAAAACTAAATCAAACTTTTATCATTGTAACCCATGACAGGCCCCAATTTGGAGACGTTGACAAAATAGTAACAATAAAAGACGGCAAGATTATCGAGGGAGAGCTGGAGGCAAGCTTGGCATGATTTACAAGACCATTCTAATTGCAGCAGTTATTCTACTGGGACAGCTGGTGGCCCCCAGCTATGGTCAGAGTGCATCCGAGCAGGCCCTGCCTGGCGCCTCGCCGTTTGAGCATGGGTATACCGACGTCAAGTTCCTGGATGCATATTTTGGATACCCAAACCAGAAGATAGAGGTGCAGCCAGGGGACAGGAACGTTCCATTTACGATATTATTTTCAAACGTCGGTACAGAAGACATTGCGGGAATTCGCGGACTGCTAAGCCTTCCTGCGGGATTTACTGCAGCAACCCCGCTAGTTGAAGGGCTTATTGAAGCAGACAACTCGCAGACTGCAACAACTGGAAGTTCCTTTGCCCTCACATTTTTCGTAAACCTGGACAAGTCAATTGTTATACATGACTATGCAGGAACAGTCAAGCTTACCTACAACAGGGTGCGGGAGAACGGCGTCCGTGACTCTTTCTATGACTTTAACTTTAAGGTGCCAGGAAAAAGCGTCCTGAACATGAACGCTGTAAATCCCTTCATCCAGCCAGCATCAAACAACCAGATAACTGTACAGGTGACTGACAACGGCACTGCCCCTCTCAACAACGTAGACATCACAATCAACTCGTCTGGCAGCTCTATACCGGCCAGCCTGCAAAATGTCGTAATAGACCAGCACCACTGGAACATTGGAACTGTAGGGGCTGGACTTGCCAAGTCATTTTCGTTTAACGCCTTTGTGCCGCAAGACAGTGCAGGCCAGAGCTTGCACCTGCCACTGACACTGACGTACTTTGACAGCCAGGGAAATCAGATAACAGATGACAGGACGGTAGACCTGATCGTAGGTCCTGCAAACTCTAACTTTAACGTCAAGCTATCAACCCCCTCCTACATCATGATGGGAGTCATGCAAAACCTGACTCTTGGACTTGAAAATCTCTCCACGTCAAAGATATCAAACATATCGATTACACTTACGCCGAGCTCTTCCGATCTGAGGATTCTGGATGATCCAAGATGGTTTGTAGAGGAGGTAGATCCCCTGACCGTCTCCAAGCTGGAGATACCGGTGTTTGCAGACCAGAACATTGCCAACCAAGCGGTTAACTTTGACGTCAATATACAGTACACAAAGGACGGCTCGACAGTAATAGAGAAGCAGAGCTTTGCCACATACATAAGGCCGGTCATTGACGTTTCAGTATACGGCATACAGGTATCAGAGATTGCAGGCCAGAAAATGATAATTGGAAACATACTCAACCAGGGAAACATCAAGGGCCAGTTTGCAATAGTGACAGTTGATCCTATGGAGGGCTCTACAATCAAGGAAGCAACACAATACGTTGGCGACATTGACATTGACGCACCAACTCCATTTAACATTGCAATACAGTCAACCACTGGAGGCCTGTCAGGTGACCAGAAGGTTCTGGTCACGCTAACATACAAGGATACGCTCCTGCAGCCCCACACGATAACACAGGTGGATACGGTATCATTTGGCGCAGCAGCGCAGCCTCCTGACGAGAGCTCCTCACAGCTGCAGCTTGTCATACTTGTTGCAATAGCAGCAGGAATCGGCGGAATCGTCTTTAAGATAAAGAAAAAGCCAAGGGAACCGCTGGAAAAGAAAGTGCAGGAAGCAGCCTAAAGTTATTATTTAGATGATGGCCGATTTTTGAGCATGGCTTCGGATGAGATCGAAGTCCCAAAAGATGTTCGCCCCTTTATGCTAGAAGACGCTGAGGAAACAAACTTGGGCCAAAAAAACGGCGCCATAAGACAGTTTCGATATGGCAACTTGCACATTCGAGAATATGAAGACAAGTACCTTGTACACATGGACAAGGTGGACCCAAGAAACGATCCGCTGGGGCACCTGGTACACGATGCACCGGAATTTCTTGTTGGTATGGCAAGTGCCTACTTGGGCGGAAAAAAAGTCGCCTCCGAGGTCTACAAACTGCAAAAGAACAAGCCCTTTGCAGCAGTCGGGTCGGGGGTGGCAGGCCTGCTTGCGTCTGTTGTAACAGGATACTTGGGATATTCATTGATAAAGAAACTAAAGGACTTTTAGGAGCTGGACTGTCATTTCAACATCTAGAACACTTGGCACCTTCCTCAAACTCTTGCCCCTTGTGCTGGCTCTGCGAAAAGACAGGAGGGAGTGGGTAAGAAGGGAGGGAAAGAACGTAAACCTATCGCGATATCAAAAAAATGCGCGCAAGGCACTCAAGACCTTTGTTTCCATGGGCCCCGTTTACATCAAGCTGGGGCAGTGGCTCTCATCAAGAGCTGACATACTGCCGCAGCCATACATGGAGGAGCTTGCAAAGCTTCAGGACGAGGTTCCTGCAGCGCCATTTGAGCAGGTCAGGCCAATTATAGAAAATGATCTTGGTCCGATTGAAAGAAACTTTGAGTACATTGATAAAAATGCA
Source organism: Nitrososphaerota archaeon (assembly GCA_028867785.1). Taxonomy (GTDB): domain Archaea; phylum Thermoproteota; class Nitrososphaeria; order Nitrososphaerales; family Nitrosopumilaceae; genus Nitrosotalea. The sequence goes on along the minus strand of JAGWFS010000010.1, from coordinate 49,089 downwards.
ATCTCTGGAGCCTCGCTTGGCCAGGTATATCGTGCAAAAATAAAGGGACAGGACGTAATTGTAAAAGTAAAGAGGCCTGGCATTGAAGAGACGGTAGAAAAAGACATCAAGGTCCTAAAGAAAATAATTCCTTTTGCGATGAAGTTCGTCGACCCAAACCTGCGGTACTCTGCAGAAGCCATGCTCTCGCAGTTCATAGAAACAATACACGAGGAGATGGACTATCGCATCGAGTCGGAAAATCTCAAAACAATTCGAAGAAACCTCAGGGACTATCCAAAGGTGGTCATCCCCTCAATATTGGATGACTATTCAAGCAAAAATATCCTTATCATGGAGTACATCCCTGGAATCAAGATAACCAACGTAAAGGCGCTCGAGGAGGCTGGAATCAACAGGGAACAGCTTGTGGTACGCGCGCACAAGGTCTTTTTTACCATGCTTTTGCGTCACGAGATGTTCCACGCAGACCCGCATCCTGGAAACATCTCGGTTGCAAACGACGGCTCCCTCATACTGTACGACTTTGGGATGGTAGGAAGACTTGACACAAAAACCCGCCTAAAGCTGATACGCCTGTATCTTGCACTTGTTGAAAGAGACCCGTCAAGAACAGTCAACGCCATGGATGATCTTGGCATGCTGATGCCAGGATACGACAGGGGAATTATCGAGCAGGGAATCAGCCTTTCCATACAGGCAATGTATGGGACAAAGGTGGACAGGATGGAAGTCAGGGCCCTGATGGATCTTGCAAACAAGACAATGAGCAGATTCCCGTTCAAGCTTCCAAAACATCTGGCACTCTACATGAGGATGGCGTCCATCCTGGAGGGAATCTATCTGACGCACAAGGTGAATTTCAAGTTCATCGGAGTACTGCAAAACATACTGGAAGAAGAAAACATTGTAAAGGATGCCTATGTCGAGGAGATAAAACTTGCATTTAACAGGTTTGTAAAATCTGTCGACGCTACAATAGCAGTTGTTCCTGAGATCAGAAAGTTTCTGGACGACACCAAGAGAATGCGGGAAAATCCCCCCAAACCAAGAGCTACGTTGCTTGCAGGAAGCATACTTTCAGCGGCAGTCTTTGTCGGGTCTACCATACTGTACACGACAAACCTTCTGATGGGAGAGATAGGGATGGTGGGTTCTGTAGCTATAATGGGAATAACTGTTGCAGTAAAGGGGCGCTAGATTATTCTATTGCGATATTTTTTCCAGACTTTATTGGGACTGTCAAGACAAGCACCCCGTCTTGGTATTTTGCAGACGCGCCAAGGTCCTCGTCCTCCTTTACCCTCATTGGCAGCCTGATCTTTTTGTCCACGACATTGGGTCTCTGACGCCATATGATGGTGCCCTCGTCAACTGTCTCTCTTTTTGCGTTTATTGACAGTATGTGACCGTGAATTCTAAGCTTGATGTCTTTTTTGTCAAATCCCGGCATGTCTATTGAGACGATAAGCTTGTCATTTTGTATCACTACATCCACTGGCGGAAGGACAAACTCGAAGAACTCTCTTGACCTGTTTCCTATCTCTCTCATGACTTCCTTTACCATGTAGTAGCCCAAGCCCATTTGTCAATTTTATCACTTTTTTGATTATTAAACGTTAGTCAAATTCCCCAAAAATTAACAGCGATATCAAATTTACAATTTATCTACCGCCCCATTCAATAGGATCTGATGATTATAGTTGTAGAGGGTTTTGACCAGGCAGGCAAGATGACACAATCAAAACTTTTGGCCAAGTTTCTCAAGACCAAAAACATGAAATCAAAAATATTCAGCTTTCCGGACTACCGCACTCCAATCGGGAAGGAAATAAGGCGCTATCTCAACGGAAGCCGCTCGTTTTCCCACCAGGTGATTCACTGCCTGCTTGCTGCAAACAGGTGGGAAAAAGCAAGGGAGATCAATGATGCGCTGGCAGAAAACAATGTCGTAATCATGAACAGATATTATCAATCAAACCTAGTCTATGGAACGGTAAACGGGCTTGATATGAAATGGCTGCAGAACCTTGACAGCGGGCTTCCAAAAGAAGACCTTGTCATTCTTCTTGACGTAGACCCGGACGACTCGTTTTTACGCAAAAAGGAAAGGCGCGACAGATTTGAAGAAAATATAGAATTTGCCCAAAAGATTACCAAGACATACAGAAAGCTTGCAAAGGAATTTGGCTGGAATATCGTAAACGCATCACGCCACAAGCAACAAGTGCATCAGGACATCAGACAAATCGTTTTGAAATGTATAGCAAAATGACATGGCAAAAAAATATCTGCAGATAGTTGACCCAATACACGGCTTCATCAATGTTTACGGACACGAGGCAGCACTAATTGACAGTCCAGTCTTTCAGAGACTGAGAAGAATAAGACAGCTGGCAGGGGCCCACCTGATCTATCCCGGGGCGCAGCACTCTAGGTTTGAGCACTCGCTTGGGACAATGCATGTTGCAGGACAGGTGGCATCCATACTGGAAGAAAAAGGATATCTTGATTCTGACAGCATAGAAAACCTCAGGCTTGCAGCCCTGCTGCATGACATAGGCCATGGACCATTTTCCCACCTGTTTGAAGAGGTGCTGCAGAAAAAGAAAAAAATTTCTCATGAAAAAATCGGCGAACGGCTCATACTAAAATCGGAGATTGGTGATCTTGTGTCAAGGGGGGGTTTTGACAGGGTCTTTATCAGCAAGCTATCGTTTGGAAATTCAAAATATCAGTTCATGAACGAGATAATTTCAGGCGGTCTCAGTGCAGACATGATGGACTATCTACTCCGGGACGGATATTTTACGGGGGCAGAGCACGCAAGAATCGACTTTAAGAGAATCATAAACTCGCTTGACGTGCACCAGAAAAAACTCTCACTTAACAAGTCAGCCCTTCATTCGTTCGAGTCCATGATGATCTCGCGATACCAGATGTTCAGGGCAGTCTATTTTCACAAGACCGTGAGGGCGGCAGAAGTCATGCTGCTTGAATCCATGCTGCTTGCAGACAGTGAGCTGGGCCTTGCAACCGACGACCTGAAAAGATACGTGCAGCTTACAGACGAGCTTGTCATCTCAAAACTTGTCTCCCTGCCAAAGACCAGCTCCGAGCTTAGGAGGGCAAGCCAGCTTGCACTTGATTATCAGGAGCGCAGGCTGCTAAAATGCGTCTATGAAAAAATCTTCATGAAGCCAAGAATGGGCAAGGTCAATCCGGTGGAACTACGGCATGAGATTGCAAAAAAGGCCAAGGTAAGCGAGACAGAGGTGTTCGTTGACATATCAAAGACGCCGTCAATTCCACTTGCACCGTCAAAAAAAGAATCCCAGTCAATTGTCCTGACCTCGACTAGGGGGGCAGGCCCAAAGGAGGCCTATGAGCTTCCGATATCGGAGATTCCTCTGGTGTCTGCCATCTCGGGATTCATGGACATTCTTAGAATCTATGCAAGACAGCAATTTAGAAAAAAGGTTGAAATTGCAGCACAGGCCATCCTTGGTGAAAACGTATAATGAAAAAAAGAATCGTCATAAAACTATCAGGCAGCCTGTTTAGCCTAGACGACGAAAAGACGCTAAAGCAGTTTGCAGAGTTTTTTGTCCGGGCAAGCAAGACCTGCCAGCCAATAATAATTGCAGGAGGGGGAAAGATAGCAAGACACTATATCTCCCACGCAAGGTCCTCGGGCGCAGACGAGTCGACCCTTGACGAGCTTGGAATCGAGGTCTCAAGGCTCAACGCCAAGCTATTGATCTTTGCACTGCAAGACAAGGCATATCCGCACCCGCCAACCAGCCTCAAGGAGGTAGCCAACGCTGCAGACAGCGGCCTGATTGTAGTGACAGGAGGCCTCCACCCGGGACAGAGCACAAATGCCACTGCCGCACTGATTGCAGAAAAGGCGCGGGCAAGTGCGTTTCTTAACGCAACAGACGTGGACGGAGTCTACGATTCCGATCCGCGCAAGAACAGGCACGCAAAAAAATTCAAAAAAATTCCTCTAAAAAAACTCCGTGGCATGCTTGTGCACCAGGACTCTGTTGCCGGAGGATACGACCTGATGGATATAGTAGCCCTGAAGGTAATTGAGCGCTCCAAGATCAAGACAAGAATTCTCAAGGCAGACATCAAGGCACTTGACAGGGCCATCAGGGGAAGCCCGGAAGGCACGGAAATCACACTAGCTTGACAGTTCCGGTATATTCTGGAATACCTGCAGCAACTGCCTTTTGCAAAATCTCTCTTGCCTGGTCTTCGGGCAAAATCTTTGACTGTGCCTTGGCATATCCTTCCTCGTCTACTATGACAGCCACCCACCCTTCTGTTTTCTGAGCCACCGATGCAAGATCCTTTTCTCCCACCGGGACAAAAACTCCCCGTGATTTTTTTACTGTAAGTGTAAGCATGGCAAATCCCGCATGTTCAAACAGAATCATCTGTGATTTTCTTGCTCTGTCCTGGCCGATTCTTATGGCCTGATGATACTGCACAAATTAGATCTCGGAACTTTTACTATAAGGGTTTTCAGCTGAAGGTTTAATTGAAGATCAGATTCACCGGCTAGTACATTTGGATACAAGAATTCTGCTTGGTGCAGTTGCTGTAGTGATAATGGCAGTAGTCGTCGTGTTTGCAGTTCTGCCAGGGTCGGGAATGATAAAAAACATTATTCCGCAGGGCCCAAATGTGCCGTCGTCCATGACAGCAGTATCAACTGAGATAAAGCCGCTTGTCATATCGTACAACGGAACTTCGGTCGTATCATCAAGTGAAAGGGATGCAACGCTTCAAACCGCCTTCTACATTACAAATCCAAATACCACCACGGTTATCCTCGAATCGATAGACTATGTCATCACTGCTGACGGGACTGTGGTTGGACACGGCCAGCTGGGACAGAGATACGAGGGAAGCTGGGAGAGCTCTACATACTATCCACTTGTAGAGCAAACATCGTCTAACATAAGCAACAATGCGGTCATAAAAAATACCGGGAACTATCCGGATGTCTGGTCTGCACTTGAAAAGGGGACTGCAAAGATTACAGTCTCGGGTACTGCCTACTATGCGGTAAAGACTGCATTTAGCGGCAGCGACTTTAATGAAGATTTTAACTTTACAAAATAGGTTTTACTGCAATGCGGGATTGTATCTTGATCGCATGAACCTTACAAGATAGACAAAGCCAAGAATTACCCACGTAAGCAGCATTGCTCCCCATGCAAACACGACCAATTGCTGCAGGCTTGTTCCATACTGAGTCAAAACTGCGGTTGCCTGAGATGGCAGTATCGTCTGCAGCTGGTACAGGGGGAAAAGGTACGGATTGATATCCTGGTTGAAAGATATGGTGTCTCCAAGCAGCTTTACCACTGCATGCCAGCCGAAGAAGAACGTGACAAAAAAGAAGATTGCCTTTCTTCCAATTGCCTTTTTGTATCCGCGCTTTTCATATCTTTCAAGTTTCTGTTTTACGCGAACAAGTTCTGTCTTTAATTCCTCAACGGACTGTTGCTGTCCGCCCTTTCCCTTGGACGGCTCTATGTATGTGGAAATAAGCGATTCAAGGTATTTTCTGTCAGAGATGTAAAGCGGCCTGCCATCTTGGAGCATGCTGAGAATATAGTTCAGTCTGCCATTGTCTCCTTTTTTCGCATCAATCAGGTACAATACATGCTCGATTAGCTCGTCGCTCGTTGTAATCACCTATGCCTCGATGTGTGCTGAATCGCTAGGTTCGGCTTTAGACGACCTTATCAATATTATCAAACTCCTTTGGAAAAGGATTTTGATTATACGTGGGGCTAGCTCACTTTTCTGAGGAAGCTTATGATGGGCTCTCTGTCCGTGCTTGACAGTGACGAGAAACCCTCTAGCAACTCGCGCTGGATCATCAGCGACTCGTCAAGCGTCTTTTTGACCATGTCGCTCTCAAATGGAATCAACCTGTCTATCCTTCCCTCGCTGTATGACTCGACGTATCTTCTTAGCAGAGACGAAACAAAATTCGGGGCAACATCAAGCAGTGTAAGAATTGATATCCTCAGATCCTTGTCTTTCGAGTTGGAATTTTTTTCAAAAAAATCGATCATGATTCGCAGCCGATCTTTTCCCATCTCCGACAGGGAGGCAGCAACAAGCAAGCCCCCCTCTGTTAGCTGGTAATACGGGACTCCCTGTTCTTGAAGCGCCTTGGGCCCCCGCTTTATAGGCAGTCTGCCAGATTCTTCAACAATGCCAAGCGGTAAAAGAACTTCATCAAGATCCCTGAAAATCCCGGAATAGATGTTTTGCCAGGTGGTTCCGTTTTTTTCCGCAAGCCTGTGTGCTATTGCAGTTCTGGTCTTTTTTGTCGGAAGAGTTTCTACGGCCAGATGCATGATTATTCCGCGCTGACGCATCGCTTCACCTGTAAACTCTTTGTTCTTTGTCTTAAACGTCTGAAAAACAGACAACTTTGGGGTGGTCTTATTTGACTTGGTCATTTGTTACTCACTTGTGTCGATTTTAGGATTGACACAGACTTGAGATTAATACTGTTATAATTTGGAATCGTCATTTTGTGATAGTATCATACTTTGCATAGATATAAGAATTTACGATTTTGAAAGAATTGGCACAAATTACGGCATTATTGTTCACAATACATGGTTTGACTGCACAGGAATTTCAAAAAATTTGGCAAATTTTCCAACAATGCTTCTACCCGTGTATTCCATCTGGAGCCGATCCAAAGATGTGAAATGAATTTACATCGGTTGCCTCCAGATGATTTTTGTGCTCAAATCTACAGAGGAACTTGTAAAACTAATGGACATGCCAGGGTTGGTTCTAGTTGACTGTAGGTCCTACAAAGAATATGCGGAGGGGCACATTCCAGGAGCAGTAAATGCAGACCTGTTCTACTACCACTGGCTTGACACAACAAAGGATGGTGTCAAGGCGTTTGAGAAGCAGATGCATCTGCTCTTCTCATTTATGGGAATTACCGGGCAAACAACTGCAGTATTTTATGATGACGTTGCAGGCATGGGAGCAGCCAGGGGAGTGTGGCTCTTGAGATATTTTTCGCATACCAATGCATTCATGCTAGATGGGGGATTTCGAAAGTGGAAAAGTCTTGGACTTCCCATGGAGACCAAGACAAATGGGTTCAGACCAGCCAAGTTTTCCGGAAGGACCGACAGGAAAATACTTGCAGACTTTGAACATGTCAGGAAAAATCTTGGCAAGGCAAAGCTGATTGATACAAGGACAAGAGAAGAATATGAAGGCAGGGTGATGCGCGCAGCAAGAAAGGGCCGCATACCAAACTCTGTCAATATCGACTGGATGCACAACATCAACGACGATGGCACCATGAAGTCGCTTGAAGAACTTGGAAAAATGTACCCGTTTTCAAAAAAAGACGAGATCATAACGTATTGTCAGGGAGGATATCGCGCGGCAAACTCTTTTGTGGCGCTAAAAATGCTGGGCTTTGAAAACGTAAAGGTCTATCTTGGATCTTGGGGCGAATGGGGCAACAGGCTCGATCTTCCAGTTGAAGAATAGCTGACAATTCTAAATATTGCAATACAGCAAACACTGTACGATGATCGCACCATGGAATTTTCTTATTTTTTGAAAAAATTCGTTGCGGCTTTGTAAGAATTAGATTAATATACCGTCGGCAAATGAGCCATACCTGATGGTGCTGAACAAGCGTTCCAAGTTATCGCTTATCATCATAACGGCGGGGTTGACAATCGGACTATCGACCTTCTTTACAACTCATTCTGCGTTTGCTGCAGACACGGCTGCTACAAGCAGCGGTTTGACAAAACCATTACTTGCTATCGCTGCAGCTATTGCAATTGCTGGTGGTCTGATAGGTACTGGTAATGCACAACAAGGTATTGGTGCCGCCGGTATGGGTATCATTGCAGAGAAACCGGAGAAGTTTGGCCAGGTGCTGTTCTTCTTCGTCATTCCCGAAACATTATGGATCATTGGATTCGTACTGGGAATCATCTTGCTGCTAGGTATCCTGTAGTGGTTTCAGTAAAATGAGCATCGAGACTTTCCTCCTTGAGATAGAAAACAGAAAGAAGAAGGAGCTTGAAAGTCTGGATAAGGACCTGACAGAAAAGAAATCCAAACTTCAGGCAGAACTTGACATCACACTAAAAGAGATTCAAGAAAAGTTTGCAAACGAGGCAAAGATCAAGTCGGAAAGGGAATATGCAAGAATAATTGAGGCATCAAAACTCCAGGCAAAAAAAATAATGTTTGATGCAATCAATGAAAACATGCAGTCTGCATTTGATGCAATAAAAAAAGAAATTGAAAGTTATACCGCAGGACCTCAATACAAAAAGGCACTTGAAACAATGGTAAACAGTTCCAAGAAGAAACTTGGACAAAACATTGTTGTCCACTGCAGAGACGGTGACAAACCAGTGCTCAAAGACATGGGAATAGCAATAGGCAAGTCCATCAAGACCCTCGGCGGTATAGTTGCGGAGAACAAGGAAGGAACAAAAGAACTCGATCTTACTTTTGATGAACTGCTGCGAACTCATGAAGACCAAATCAAAAGTTTCCTTTCGGAGAGAATGTAGTTGCCGACATCGCAGTATGCATCATCTTTTGGCCGTCTACAAGCAATTTCATTAAACCTCCTGTCAAAGGAAACAACGCAAAGCCTGTTGAAGGCAAAAGACGAGGGAGAGATGGTAAAGATCCTTGAACCAGGTTGGTATGGCCCGGAAATTGAAAAGGCCGCAACTTTGTTCAAAGACGCAGATCTTCTGGAAGTTGCACTAAACAGGCATCTGGTTCAGGTAAACAAGATTGCGCTTGAAGCAACGCCATTTAACGGAAAATCTGCCGTCCGCGCGTATCTTTCCAAGTGGGACATGTATAACATAGAACTGATACTGTCCTCAAAAAGCATGAACAGGCCAATTACCGAGGTGGAATCGTTTCTTGTATCAAGCAGGAACGTACCGGCGGGAATTTCTGCAGGAAACATACCGCATGATGAAATGAAGGTCATACTATCACAGAACAATGTGGAGGGAGTGGTAAACCAACTGGTCAAGCACAACTATGGCACCATCCTGATGCATAACCTAGAGATATATCAAAAGACAGGAGACTTGGGACCCATGATGTCGGCACTCCAGGCCCATTACTATCAGAGCCTGCTGGAATCACTCAAGTTCTTCCAGGGAGACGAGGGAGCAATTCGAGGCCTTTTCCGGGCAGAGATTGACAAGAAAAATGTTCTAAGCCTGCTCAAGGCAAAAGAGTCTAACCTTGACAAAGAGCTGCTAAGCAAGCACATCATTGACGGCGGAATGGTTACAAAAAATGAATTGTTGGATATCTATGGAGCAAAGGACGTACCAGAAATTGTAGGAAGAATAGAGAATCGCTTTATGCTGGTCAATGCACTGGCACAATACAAAAAATCAAAAAGCCTTATCGATTTCGAGGTCGCGCTGGATAAATTCATAAATTCCGAATATGTGAGCAAGTTGAAAAACATTGCATTATCAATTGGAACAATATTCTACTTTATCATCAAGATGGAACAGGAGCGTGAAAACATCAAAAGAATTGCATATGGAAAACGCTACAACCTTTCAACAGAGTACATCACATCGTTGTTGCTAGAGTGAGATAATGTCGACACAAAAAACACAATCAAGCGGCAGAATAGCAGTGGTAGGAGAACGTGAACTGGTCATAGGGTACAGCCTGCTTGGAATCGAGGACACGTTTGTGGTCAGCGGCGAAGACGCCGGCAGGACCGTCCAAGACCTGTATTCATCAGGAAAGTTCAGCCTCATTATTGCAAGCGATGCTGTAAGAAATGTCCTTCCTGCAGTCTTTAGAAAAAAGATCGAGGCATCGATAGAACCTCTGGTACTTTTCATGCCGGCCATGGAAGGAAACATTCAAGAAGAGTCAATAGCGGCACTGGCAAAGAGAGTGTTAGGAATAAGTATCCCTACAAGTTGATGATAGTAAATGGCTGATGGAATAATTTCAAGAATATCGGGCCCGGTAGTTATCGCTAGTGGACTTGAGGGAGCCCAGATGTTCGATGTCGTCCGTATAGGCGAGATGGGACTGGTAGGCGAGATAATCCGGCTGGAGGGAAACAAGGCAACCGTTCAGGTCTATGAGGATACCACAGGCCTGCGCCCGGGAGAGAAGGTAACCAATACAAAACGACCGCTCTCAATGCAGCTAGGTCCGGGACTGCTTACTTCTATTTATGACGGAATTCAAAGACCGCTTGACGTTCTAAGAGAACAGAGTGGTGACTTTATCAGCAGGGGAAAGGTAATACCTGCGCTTGATCAGACCAAGAAATGGGACTTTGTTCCATTAAAGAAAAAGGGAGACAAGGTATCACCAGGAGAAATAATTGGAGAGGTGCAAGAGACCCCGCTCATCATGCACAAAATCATGGTGCCATACAATGTCGAGGGGCAGCTGTCTGAAATCTCCGATGGCAAGTTTACAGTAAACGATATTGTCGCAACAGTACAAAACAGCGCCAAGACAGACATTGGCCTTTCAAGCTGGTGGACTGTAAGAACTCCAAGACCAGTTCTCAAAAAACTTGCGCCCGAGGAGCCACTTCTTACTGGACAGAGAGTGCTTGATACGTTCTTCCCGGTTGCAAAGGGCGGAACAGCTGCAATTCCTGGGCCGTTTGGAAGCGGAAAGACAGTAACCCAGCAGCAACTTGCCAAGTGGGCAGACAGCAATGTAATCGTATACGTTGGATGCGGCGAAAGAGGAAACGAGATGACCGAAGTTCTTTCGACATTCCCAAAACTTGAGGATCCAAAATCAAAACGACCCCTGATGGAACGCACAATTCTTGTAGCTAACACTTCTAACATGCCTGTCGCAGCAAGAGAGGCAAGCATTTACACCGGAATCACAATGGGCGAGTACTATCGTGACATGGGATATGGCGTTGCATTGATGGCAGACAGTACCTCCAGGTGGGCAGAAGCACTACGAGAAATTTCCGGCAGGCTGGAAGAGATGCCAGGCGAAGAGGGATACCCGGCTTATCTTGGCAGAAGACTGGCAGAATTTTACGAAAGGGGTGGCAAGGCAATTGTCATATCTCCTGAGGAGCGTGTAGGCTCACTTACTCTTGTGGGCGCAGTCTCGCCTCCTGGCGGAGACTTTTCAGAGCCGGTGTCGCAAAACACGCTTCGAGTAACCAGGGTCTTTTGGGCACTTGATGCAAGCCTGGCATCAAGAAGGCACTTTCCATCAATCAACTGGCTTACCAGCTATTCGCTGTATGCAGATGGCATGGGCGACTGGTACAAGCAACATGTTGCAGCAGAATGGATAGCACTACGAAAGGAAGCACTTGAAATACTCCAGAAAGAGTCAGAGTTGCAGGAAATTGTACAGCTTGTCGGTTATGACGCGCTGCCAGAACCAGAAAAGGGGGTGCTTGACACCGCGCGCTCTATTCGGGAAGACTATCTGCAACAAAGTGCATACGACGACGTGGATACATACACCTCAATTAGAAAACAATTCCTCATGCTTACCGCAATCATAGACTTTGGAAAGATGGAGGCAGAGGCAATCAAGAAGGGAGCCCCATCATCAAAGATAGGCACATTAGAATCAAGAAAGATGATATCAAAGATAAAATGGACAAAAGAAGACCAGGTGGAACAGCTGGTAAAAGACTTTCAGAACAAGATGCAGCAAGAGTTTAACAGTTTGCTAGTGGAGGTTACGCACTAGATGTCTACAGTATCATACAAGACAATTGACAAGATTGCGGGCCCGTTGATGTTTGTAGAGGGCGTAGACAATGCGGCCTATGGCGAGATTGTAGAAATCAAGCTTGTAAACGGCGAGAGAAGACAGGGCCAGGTTCTTGACACAAGACAGGGCCTGGCAGTAGTACAGGTGTTTGGCCCAACACTGGGGCTTAACACCAACGGTACATCCGTCAAGTTCCTTGGCGAGACAGCACAATTATCGGTATCTGACGACATGCTTGGCAGGGTCTTTGACGGGCTTGGAAATCCAAGAGACAACGGACCCAAGATTGTATCAAAACACAAGGTAGACTTGGTAGGTTCCGGCATCAATCCATATTCACGAGAAGAGCCATCTGAATTTATCCAGACTGGCATGTCAAACATTGACGCCATGAACACTCTGGTAAGGGGACAGAAACTTCCAGTCTTTTCCGGAGCAGGCCTTCCTCACAACCTGCTTGCGGCACAGATTGCAAGGCAGGCAAAGGTGCTCAGCGCATCCGAAAACTTTTCAGTAGTATTTGCAGCAATGGGAATTACAAGCGAAGAGGCAAACTTTTTCGTAAAACAATTTGAGGAAAGCGGCGCCCTTGGCAGGACCTCTCTTTTCCTGAATCTGTCATCGGACCCATCAATGGAGCGTTTGCTTACACCACGACTTGCACTAACCACCGCGGAATATCTTGCATATGAGAGAGACATGCACGTACTTGTAATCATGACTGACATGACAAACTATTGCGAGGCATTAAGAGAAATCTCAGCTGCAAGAGAAGAAGTTCCCGGAAGAAGGGGATATCCAGGTTACATGTACACTGACTTGGCATCTCTCTATGAAAGGGCAGGCAAGATAAAGGGAAGAAACGGCTCTGTAACGCAGATTCCAATCCTAACCATGCCGGCAGACGACATTACTCACCCAATTCCTGACCTTACTGGATACATCACGGAGGGACAGATTGTCATGAGCAGGGACCTGCACAGGGGAGACATTCACCCGCCAGTAGATGTGCTGACAAGTCTTTCACGTTTGATGAACCAGGGAATAGGAAAGGGAAGAACAAGGGAAGACCACAGAAGCCTTGCAGACCAGCTCTATTCCACCTATGCACAAGGAAAGGATGCAAGATCACTTGCAGCCATTGTAGGAGAAGAGGCCCTAAGCGACCTTGATAGAAAATTCCTAAAGGTTGCCAACAACTTTGAAAGAAAGTTTGTCAATCAGGGAATGGACGAGAACCGCTCCATCGAGCAGACCCTCAACATAGGCTGGGAATTGCTAAACGATCTTTCAGACTCTGAGTTAAACCGCATCAAGCCTGAATTCATTGAAAAATATAGAAAGAGGACTGGCCCGGGTGAAAAGTAGGGTTGCCGTCAGCACTTAACATTAGACCAACTCGACTCGAATACATCCGCACAAAAAAAAGAATAAAGATAGCACAAAAAGGCCTAAAGCTACTCAAGCTGAAAAGACAGGCCCTGATCCTTGAATTCTTCAATACCAGCAAGACTGCCGCGTCCCTTAGGGGTGCCCTACAGGCGGAGCTCATCAAGGGATATCAAAGCATAAAGATGGCAGAGATGCTTGCAGGCTCGATGAGACTTGAAAACGAGGCAATGAAGATTCCGCAGCTAAACAAACTGCAGATTACATCAAAAAACGTGATGGGAGTAAGAATACCAAAGATCGGAGGCGGCCAAAACGAGCATGCCCTGGTAGAGCACCTGCTTGAGCTGCCGCCGTCAATTAACGAGGCGATAAAGGCATTCCAGAACGTGCACAAGATGGTGCTTGAGGTTGCAGAGAAGGAAACAGCACTGCGAAAACTCTTGCTTGAGATAGAAAAGACAAAACGCAAGTCAAATGCAATAGAAAACGTCTTCATACCTAGGCTGCAGGCCGCAGTAAAGTTCATTACATTCCGGCTGGACGAGATGGAGCGGGACACTTTCATCATGCTAAAGACAGTCAAGAAAAAGATGGGCGAAAGGGAACAGGAGGCCCAGCTAAAAAAGGGGAGGGAGATAGTTGCCTAGCTTCAAAAACGAGCAGCAGAAGAGATTCTACATGATAATGAGGGCCTTCAAGTTTGGAAACATATTTGGCACTGTAGCCCTTGTGCTGTATGCAGGGAGACACTTTCTAGGAGTTTAAAATGTCAACTGCAGAAAAATACCTTCATTCGCTCAAGCAGATCAAGGACGCAGAAGACAGCACGCAATCGCAAATAGACGAGCACAAGAAAAAAGTATCGGAGGAGTTTAGAAACTTTGAAAGCCATGTATCAAAGACAATCACCAGTGCAAAAAGCGACGGAGAAAGACTGGTAGAGACAAGCACAGAGCAGTCCAGAAAAAAGGCCTCTGCAGAGACAGAAAAAATAATCGAGGACGCCACGGCAAAATCAAAGACGGTTTCTACAAGAATTGACGCGCAGACTGTGCGAGAAATAATTGACGATTTATTAAAAGAGGTATAGACTTTGGTCCTAAAACCCGTACCAATGGCACGCATTGCCGTGCTGGGACTGCGAAAAGAAAGGCAGACAGTAGTCTCGATTCTTCATGATCTAAACGCAGTCCAGCTGGAACCCCTCTCAAAAGATGTTGCATCGCTTATGCGAAACGAACGAGACGACGGTGAATATCGGCAGGTATCAGACCAGCTTCTCAGGATGAAAGCTCTCAAGACAGTACTGCCATCGGTCCAGGTAACCCGGTGCCAGAGGTTTGGCTCTGTGGAGCAGCTCTTGGAAAAGGCAAGGTCCATTGATATCGATGCCAAGGTTGCATCAATTGAAAGGGAAAGGGAATATCTTCTTACACAGCTAAAAGAGGCCGAGAATCATTCCAAGCTGGTTGAAGAGTTTTCATTCTTTCCTGAAGACTTTGACGTGCTACAACTCTCATCGGCACACTCTTACTTTGGCAGGATAAACCCAAAGAATTTTGCCAACTTCAAAAAGGCGCTCGACGTGAACAGCCAGGACGTATTCCTATATTCAAAGGAGGGAAAGGATGCGACACAAATCATACTGGTCACTTTTCCAAACTTTCCGCCGCATGCACTGGCTACCGTAGTACAGGAATACAACGTAAGGCTAGAGGCCGTTCCAAAACTAAAAGGCAAGGCAGCGGAGCTTGCACAGGAGCTGAAGAGAAAGCAGAGTGAGATAAACCAGAAGTTAAGCGAGATTGGCAGGCAACTGGCCGAGATCTCAGGAAACCACTATGTGGATATAACATGCGTCGAGGAGCAGCTGGAAATCGAGAACAAAAAGCTTGAGGTGGTTGATAATCTCGGGGTTACCTCGGACTCTTTTGCCCTGGAGGGATGGATCCCCAAGTCAAAGGCGGACCAGCTAAGGGAGGGTTTTGACAGTCATGCCAAGGGAACAATGCTTTTTGTACTTGAAACTGACGAGAACCCGCCTACGCTGTTTGACAATCCAAAAAGATTCAAGCTCTTTGAGGCCTTTATCAGATTCTACTCACTGCCGTCAGGAAAGGAGTTTGATCCCACGCTTATTTTTGGGACGCTCTTTCCGGTATTCTATGGGCTGATGATAGGCGACTTTGGCTACGGGCTTGTCATACTTCTGGTATCAAGGTGGGTGATTCGAAGAGTGGAGGGAGGAAAGAGGAGCTTTAACATCATGCCGACTCCGTTGCGCAAGTTTGCGCTAACCATACTCAAACCCAGGCAGATGGTAAAGCTTGCAAAGGCCATGACACCCGGCGCAATCATTGCAATGGGATTGGGGTTTTTGTTCAATCTGTACTTTGGATTCCATCCCAACGTGTACCTGTTCAGCTATCTCAATGCCACATTTGGCCTGCACTTGCCTGCAAGCGGCGCGTTCTTTGATCCTATTACCGGACTGCGAAAGCTGCTGCTAATATCAGGATACATTGGGCTTGGCATGGTGACATTTGGACTGGTTCTTGGCATACTCAATACCATAAGGGAGGGGGAGAAGAAGCACGCAATAGGAAAGATGGGCTGGCTGCTCTTTGGCTGGGGCGTTGTCCTGACAGGACTTGCGCTGCTGCACCACCAACACATCAATCCAGTACACCACGTGGCGGGAATAGGCTATGTCGGGCTAATGCTTGCAGGAATCGGGCTCATGTTCTACGGAGAGGGCGTAAGGGCAATCATGGAACTGCCGTCAATTGTGAGCCACATTCTGTCATATACAAGGCTTGTCGGAATCCTGCTTGCATCCGTAATTCTTGCCGATGTGATTGACTTTATCTTCATCAAGACGCTGCACCACTCGATACCCTTTATCATACTTGGGGCGATCATAATTTTCATCGGGCACATATTCAACATCATAATCGGGGTGTTCGAGCCTGGAATCCAGGGGGCAAGATTGATTTACGTGGAGTTTTTCTCCAAGTTCTACCACGGAAACGGAAGGCCGTTTAGACCATTTGGGACGCCAAGAAGGTACACCTATGACCAGTACGAGCTAAAGGCCAAGGAAAAATAATCTTATCACTAGAGATTCTATTCTGGGACCCTGCAGGCAAAGTCTGTCTGATGAAAACAACATCCACTTTCTAAAACCGCTTTTATTTAAAAAACTCTAAAACGAGTTTATGAAATTCTGAATCTGACAGCTCTTTTCTTTTTTGCAAGCAAGGCCAGAGAAGAATTTCAACGGGATGCCTGACAAGCAGTTCCTCTAATGAAAATTAATTTTTCTTGCCAAACCTTGTCAAT
Source organism: Nitrososphaerota archaeon (assembly GCA_028867785.1). Taxonomy (GTDB): domain Archaea; phylum Thermoproteota; class Nitrososphaeria; order Nitrososphaerales; family Nitrosopumilaceae; genus Nitrosotalea. Next base: position 32,538 of record JAGWFS010000010.1, on the reverse strand, counting down.
AATATGAGATCCATGATATCCGTCTACTGTGACTCTGATGGCAAAAAATATCTAATTCGCAGATCTCATACAAGTGTGCAGTTCACCCCCGATTCCATGATAAAATCAAAAGAAAGGATGATCGAGTTTCTAAAGCAGGAAAGAATAGGAAGGATTGCTACAACTGACAAAAATGGATTCATATTCATTGCGCCAATGAATTTTGTATATCATGACGATGCCATCTATGTACACGGCTTTCCGAGGGGCGAAAAATACGAAAATATTGAAAGAAACCCGAAATGCGGTTTTGAAGTAGACAAGGAGCTGGCATTTCTGCCCTCGTACTTTTTTGAGCCGCCTACTGACGCCTCATTGACTGATACCCTGTACATCAGTGTGGTAATCAAGGGAATTGCAAAAACAGTAACTGATAATCAGGAAAAAACAGACGCATTAACCGCGCTGATGGAAAAAAACCAGATTGAAGGAGGATATGAAAAACTAAAACCAGACATGGCTGCCATCAGGGGTGTTAGACTGACAAAGATCATGCCTGAGGTCATGACGGGAAAATACAAGCTTGGCAAATACTGGAAACCCCGAGATAAACTCCGAATAGCTACAAGACTAATGGAGAGGGCCGTAAAGATGCCAAAAAGAACACTTGAGCTACTGAATATTCCGGGCCTTGACAAGCTTGACGAATCTGCTACAAAAAAACTTGCCTGGCTTCACGCATCGGAGATAGTACGAATGATGGGCCATACAAATACAAAAGAATATCCGGAAATATCTCTTGTTGCCGAAGAAATCGATTGGTAAGACAGCTAAACTAGTCTAACACTTCAAAGACCTATTCGCGGAACAGCAAAATCAGCTGAAACGTTTGGATAGTAATTCCGTCAGTTACTATGCTTTACGTACATCGGATTCTGCAGGCTCAATAATATTTTAACTCGTTAACATCAAGTGTTCTAGTGCAGAACCTGCACCTCAGAACAAGTCCTGTCTTGTCAACCACATCCATCACAGGGTCAATGTCTTCGTCGCTGTTTGACACGCAGTCGGGATTTGAGCAGCGAAATATCCTTTCAATCTCGTTTGGCAGCGTGACGCGCCTTTTCTCGACCAATTTGTATTCCTTGATGATGTTTACAGTTGCCTTGGGAGAAATGAGCGCGAGCTTGTTGGTATCGGAATCCTGCAGGAATTTGTTCTCTACCTTTATGATGTCTTTTTTTGCAACCTTTGAGCTTGGAACGTTGAGCGCTATTGTGATGACGTTGCCGTCCTTTCCATCTATGCCAAGGGCACTGAGAACCTTGAGGCCCTTCCCGGATTCTATGTGATCAATGACCGTGCCATTTTTTATCTTTCGAACAATCAGGTCGGACTCTGACATTGGAATAGTTTTTGTACCACTCATATATAACAGTGAACTGCCATGAGCAATACTTTTTTCCAAAAAGATATTGTCTCGGTACGCGATTTTGACAAGCAAAAGTTTGAGGAAGTTTTCCAAGCTACCGATAAAATAATTGAGATGAACCCAAGCGAGAGAAGAGAGCTTGCGCGGGGAAAAGTTCTTGGATACCTGTTCTTTGAGCCAAGCACAAGGACGAGGATGAGCTTTGAGGCTGCAATGGCATCGCTTGGGGGAACATCAATTGGCATAGCTGACGCGTCATCATCCTCTGCAAAAAAGGGCGAGAGCCTTGCAGATACCGTGCGAATAATGTCGCTGTACTCCGATGTCGTTGTACTGCGCCACCAGCTTGACGGCTCCAGCAGGTTTGCAGCCGAGGTCTCAGAAAAACCCCTGATTAACGCAGGCAGCGGAACAGAGGAGCACCCCACGCAGGCAATACTTGATCTCTATACAATGCGGAAGGAAAAGAAGAAGATTGACGGCCTGAAAATCGGTATAGTCGGGGACCTAAAATACGGCAGGACTGTCTATTCACTCTTGTATGCACTAGGCAACTACAAGGTTGATGTTCGATTGATATCTCCGCCCTCGCTCAAGGTGCGCTCTGACTCGACATATGAGATACGAAAGAAGCTGGCCTACACGGAGGCAACAGACCTTGAGGAAAACCTAGATGATCTTGATGTGGTATACGTAACTCGGATACAAAAGGAGAGATTTGCCGACATGGAAGAATATGTGAAAGTAAAAGGCAGCTACAAGATAGGACCTGATCTGTTAAAGAAGATGAAGAGCGATGTAATCATAATGCATCCCCTGCCAAGACTGGATGAGATATCGCACAAGCTTGACTCGACACCAAACGCAAAATACTTTAAACAAGCGCAATATGGCAAGGACACGCGCGCAGCACTGCTTGCGCTTGTCCTAAACGAGAAGGGAATCTAGAGCATCTGAACTATTGTTCCTCGTGGTCCTCATCGTAAGCCGTCTTTTCACCAGCCCGGCAGCAACATTTTTTCCAAGAGCAATTAGGACAGCTCTCGGGGGATTTCGACAACTCGCATTCTGATGGCAGACAGCCACAGTCAGCACATTTTACTCTCATGATCTCACTTTGTAATTTTACACTGTGTAGTTATTCCCCTGACAGAAACAAAATATGTGTATGCCAAAATAGCAATAGAAACTAGGCGTAATGGAATCTCATAATTGGTCAGAAATGCGGTAGCTGCGCCACCAGCTGCTCCAAATATGGATACTACTGCAAAGCCTATTGAACCGCAGCTACACGCACCGGCACTAGCCCCTATGATAGTGCCCGCAAATCCGCTTCCTGATCTTTTTACGCCGATGCCAAGCGCATGAATTCGATATATGCTAAGGCTTATGACCAGTCCAGATAGTGCTGCAACTATAACAATCAGCGAAAAGTTTGCAATACCGTAGACAGGAACATAGAAAAGAAAACTGGGGGAGAAAAAGACAAACTCTGAAACTATGGAGAGTGTCATCAAAAGAATAACAAAGATGGTTGCTGACAAAGCAATGTATCGCTTATTTGAAAATACTAGGCCTAGTGCTTCTTTGTGCACTTCACTTCATCTATAGATGTAAAATTATTTAACAGTATTTCCAAATCAGACGTGTCCTTGGCAGTTCAAGATTCAATTGAATCCATTTTGGAACCAATTTGGAAAAAAAGTTAAATCGAAAAACAGGTCACACATAACACAATGATGACAGTTGAAAAACTATTGCTTTTTGCTTTCATTCCAATAATTGCGGGTTTCTCTTACGCATACGCAGACTCTATGCAAGGTAGTGGTTCGATGCCGATGCATGAAAATATGATGGGTAGCAGCAACATGTCAAGTGGTTCCATGATGAATGAAAACAACATGTCAAGCAATTCCATGATGGGCAGCAACATGTCAGGATGGGGAAACAGTTCCATGAAGGGCGGAAACATAATGATGTCAAGTGGAAATATTGACCTGTCCATGGCATCTCCTGTGGAAGGTTCGTCAAGCGCTCCTGTTACAATAATAGAGTTTGGTGATTACCAATGTCCAGAATGCGATGCCTGGTTCAAAAATCAGGAACCTGCCATCAAGGCAAACTATATTGACACAAACAAAGCCAAGCTATACTTTGTAGACTTTCCATGGGCTGGTGCAGACTCCATAGCTGCGGCAGAATCCTCCTATTGTGCAGGTGATCAGGGAAAATACTGGCAATATCACGACTATCTATACCAAAATCAAGGCGGAATACAATCGGGCTGGGCCAGCACAAACAACCTCAAGTCATATGCGTCATCGCTAGGCCTTGATACAAATCAATTCAACGCATGCCTTGATTCTGGAAAATACTCGGACAGGGTGACACACAACAAGGAAGTAGGTCTGTCAAAGGGGGTCCAAGGAACGCCGACATTTTTCATAGTTGGGCCTTCCGGAACAATGCAAGAGATAACAGGTCCCCAGCCGGCCTCGGTGTTTTCTTCATCCATAGATCAGATGAGCACCCAGGCGACACCAGAGTTTGGTCCTGCAGCTGTTCTCGTTTTTGTAATAGCAATATCTACATTAGTGATTATCACTGCAAAAACTAGCTTGAGGACAATTTACAGGCACTGACTTCGTTACTTGATTACTCCGGCCTGTTTTAGATATTTCATCTCGCTGATTACGTCATCTGCAGGAAGATTGTTGTATACCATGAAACCAACCGTATTTTTCACCCATGGTGGGATGTATTGGCCGTGAATTCCAAGCACGTCTAGCAGTTTAGAGTCGGATATGGTAAACGCTGACAGGCCGGCCCAGGCTACCAGTGCAGATTTTGCATTAAGATAAAAGTACTCGTCGGCGTTTGGAACATAGTCTGGATCAAAGCCTGAAATTGTCACCTTGTGCTGCCCATAATCTACGTTGAATGCCACATGCCAGCTCTTGGTATCGTTGTCAATGCTTATCAGCGGTTTTATCTTGCTGCCGTCTATGGATACCTCAAAGTTTCCACTGCTTGAACCCTCTGGGAACATGAAATTGGCGTAATACGGTATCTGCCAGGGGTTTGCCGCATCAAAAGATATCGAATTACTGTTTTCATCAAATTTCTGGTTTGTAAAGTATACAATTGAGAGCACGCTAAAGTAGAAAGGTTTGTCTTTCCATGGTGTTGACATCTCCACAGAACTGTCGGTTCCGGGAATAAAACAACTGTAATAATACACTTGTTTTGCAACAGTTGGGTCGGGATACATTGCAAACTCTGTCTTGTTTTCAGGACCGAGACTTGGTATGGTCCATGTGTTTTCCACTTCGTCGAGATATTTGTTGTTCCTGTCATGCACCAGGGCATAGATGTTTATGTTGTGTACAATGTAATCTCCGGTATTTGTGATATAGCCTGTCAGGTGGCCATCGGGATATTTTACCAGAGTCCTGTCATAGTTTATCTCGATGTTTAGCGGACTGCTGTTGGTAGGAATAAAGGATACGGCGGGGTTTTGAAGTGTGGGGCTTCCGGAAGTTATTTGTGGAAACGTGAACTTGAAAGGCATGTCTCTTAACGAGTAGATTACAGGAAGGATGCGCGATTCTGAAAATGTCTCATTTCCGTTGTTTACAGTAACCTGAACTCTTGCAATCACCGGCTGGCTTTCTGTGTTCTTTACAGAGCCATATACGGCATAGATTCCATCATGATCAAAATATCCGGCATATTCCTTGTCCGGCACATAAACCTCTGCACCCGCAACATGAAACAAGACTCCAAGCAGCACAAAGACGGGAATTGCATAAAAAAATTTCATGTTAATATAAAGCATCTCATTTAATTTGTATCTAGCTACATTGCCACAAGCTTGACATCTTCCATCTTTTTGTTTGTCTTAAAATCTCTAGTCATAATACTGATTTTTTCAGCATCTCCATGCAACAAGAAAAGTTCCATGCATTTGTTTCCATCCACCTTGCTGTGAAGGTGAGTTCCAATCAGGTCCTCATGGTTGTGCTTGATTCCTGTGACAATCTGCTCCGACTCCTCATTATGGATAACCATTAGAATTGCGTGAATCTGTCCTGCAAGATTTCCCCTCTGTTTTTCTTCTGACACTAAATTTCTAATTCCAGCGCGAATAATTTCTGATCTTCCGGAAAACCCCATTGTCTTTTGCAACCTGTCTATCTCCGACAGTATCTCATCATTCAATGAGATTGAGACAATAGGCATGGCGTAGATATTATTAACTATCTTATAAGTTTAGCAATAATTCTTATTAAGATTTTATAAATTTATTAATAATAATATGATATGATTCTTGTTGAAGTCTGGAAAGAAAACTGTCGCAATAGCAGGCGGAATTGCAGTAGCGGTTATTGCTGCAATTGTTATTGGGGGCACAAACGATGTTGTTACCGGCCCGAAAACAAACTTGACCGGCAGCGCTGCAAATACGACATCGCAAAAAATCAGGGTCATGGCATCTTTCTTTCCGATGTACGAGTTTGCAAGAAACGTGGCAGGCGATAAGGCAGATGTTAGCGTCTTTATTCCGATAGGCGAGGAGCCGCATGGATGGGAGCCGCCAACACGACAGGTGCAGGACGTGCAAAACTCACAACTTTTCATCTATAACGGGGCTGGCGTGGAAGCATTCATTCCAACATTTCTATCTGCAGAAAATTTTCCAAATACGACATTTGTCCGGGCATCACAGGGAATCAAAATGCAGGATGCAGATGTCCAGCACATGGATTCGGATGAATCCGGACCTGTCATAGCGCAAGGAGGAAAGGATCCACACGTATGGAATGATCCCATACTTGCAGAACAAGAAGTCAGAACCATTGGAAATGCAATGGAAAAAGCTGATCCTGCCAATGCGAAATACTATGAAAACAATACAGATGCATACATTGGCAAACTTGCCAAGCTAGATCGGGACATCAGATCGGGGCTGGCAGATTGTCAAACGCGTACATTTGTATCATTTCATAATGCATTCAATTACTTTTCACAAAGATACAACCTGACTGATATCTGGATATCCGGACTTGCACCAGAGGCAGAGATCGCCCCTCAGGATCTGGCAAGGGTAGAAAATACCATCAAAACTAACAATGTAAAAACAGTCTTCTCAGAAGATCTTGTAGACCCAAAACTTGCTCAAACTCTTGCAGAAGACACGGGCGCACAGGTAAGGATACTGAGCCCTCTTGAAGGCATAAACAAGACTGAACAAAAACAAGGCGTGACATTCCTGGACAAGTGGTATCAAAACCTGGATAATCTCAAGGAGGCCATGGGATGCCAATGAATGTGCTTGATGTAGAAAATGTGTCTGCAAGCTATAATGGAGCCTTGGCCATAAGCAAGATCTCTTTTAACGTGCGGGAAGGCGATCTTCTGGGGATAGTGGGGCCAAACGGTGCCGGTAAGACCACGCTGTTCAGGGCAATCCTGGGGCTGCAGAACTATCAGGGAAAGATAAAATTATTTGGCTACGAGGGAAGCCAGTACGCATCGCTGCTTCCAATGGTGGGGTATGTTCCGCAAAAAGTAAGTCTTGAACCAAATTTTCCTGCCACCGTGTATGATGTTGTAGAAATGGGACTCCTGTCTGAGAAAAAACTGAACAAAGGCGCCAAGTTGATTCAAAACTGCGGCTGCTGCTGGAACAGAATATTTGGAACGTCAAGCAAGAACAGCGAAAAAATAGAAAAGGCGCTCGAAATTGTTGGGCTCGAGCCCTTAAGGAGCCGCAGGATCAGCGAGCTGTCAGGAGGGGAGCAGCAGCGCACATTCATTGCAAGCGCTCTTGTCAAGGAACCCGTCCTGCTGATACTTGACGAGCCAGTTACTGGAGTTGACATGGAGGTACAAAACAAATTCTACTCTGTACTTCGAAAAATAAACAAGGAGAACAAGATTACTATAATCTGGGCCTCGCATGATCTTACCGCAATCTCTGATCATGCAACCAAAGTAGCATGCATGAACAGGGACCTGTTCTTCCACGGCGAGAAAGACGAGTTTTTCTCAAACAAGGATCTAATCAAAACCTATTCAGAATCGGCAATGCAGATGCACATGCACAACCACAGCCACGAAGTGTAGCAGATGGGCCTCGATTTTTTGACGTATGGTTTTATGCAGAGAGCGCTGATCACTGGCATAGCTGCTGCGGTCTGTTGTGCAATGGTGGGATTGTACCTGGTATTGAAACGGTATTCGCTTTTTGGAGACGCTCTCTCTCACATGGCATTTGGCGGCATAGCTCTTGGGTATTTTCTCAATGTGTATCCGATATGGACTGCTACCGCAGTATCCGTATCGGCAGCAATGGGGATTACAAAGCTGAGGAAGAGCACCAAGATATCCGGGGATGCGGCAATTGCTGTCATGCTGTCCTCTGGACTGGGCATGGGAGTAATACTTGTGAGCGCAGCTCACGGGTTCACCATTGATCTTTTCAGCTTTCTCTTTGGAAGTGTCTTGTTAACAAACACGAGCGACACACTGTCCTTCATAGGAATAAGTGGTGGTGTGATTGCTACGCTGCTTGTATTTAGAAAGCCTCTCCTGCATTTCACGTTTGACGAAGAACAAGCCAAAATAAACGGGGTCTCCGTCGAGAAGCTGAATTATCTTTTCATAGCTCTGGCAGCTGTTACCGTAATCATAACCATGAGGCTTGTTGGAATCCTGCTTATTTCCGCACTAATAGTCCTTCCAAATATAACAAGCATGATGATGGGGAAAGGATTCAAAAAAACGATGATAATTTCCATCTCCCTGTCGGTTGCTGCAACCATGATTGGAATAATCCTGTCATATCCGCTCAACCTTGCACCGTCGGGAAGCATAGTAATGATACTGGTTGCAATGTATGTCGGTACACTGCTGGCAAGACATGCAGGTCTGTTCTCAAAAAAAGCGGTACTGCAAGAAATTTCCTAACTGCAGGACAAACTAGAATAACGGATTACTACGCTGTCTCTACAGTCACGGGGTCAACTGCGGTCTTACCGTACTGAGTGATATTGCATGATCGTCAATTAGCACGCCAACTCCTACATTGACACTTTGTATCCGCACTACCACCTTTGGCAGGTCGTCACTTGTAAGATTGTACTGCTTGGCAAGGACTTCCTTTACCCTATCCCCTGTGTTGGACAGTTCATTGAGCGAAGAAGGAATGGAAATATCGAGCGTCTGCCTCATCATGTTTGCCGGAATCTTTCCCGTACCGTCCTGAATTATGTAAAATGCTATCTTGTCCACAACAACCTCGTGAGGCAGTGTGTCCAGGGCATTTGCAGTATAGAAAACCTGCACCTCCAAAGGATTGGAATCATAGCCTGCATTTGATATTGTAACTCCCTTGGAAGACTGTAAAATTGAATCAAACGGCACGTTCATTATGATGAATCCCTCAAGGAAGTTCTCATTGTAATTGCCAAGAACCTGTCTAATGTCCTGGCATGTTATGCTTGTAGCGTTCTCTGGACCTAGGCGGACCAGCATTGCGTTTGAGCTGGGCCCGTTGTTTACTACGACATTCCAAAATATTGTCGACTCTGATCTCTCTTTGTTGAACATGCTCACATCAGTATCGTAATGGCCGGGCCTGAGCGGACCCTCTCCTGCAAAAATTGAACCGCACTCAAACTTTGCAGTATACATTACTCCGGACGGGCTTGTTGAATTGACGTATTCGGAATTTGGCATGGATGTAGGGTTCTTTGAATCTGATCCCGTCATTTTATTTGCGTTTGATCCTGCAGGCGAACTTTGCGCCAGTACCGAGCTATGTTCCTGTAATGGAAAACTGATTGCAACAACAGCAATAATCCCTGCAGCAACCAGAGCCATGTAGGATTTCTGCCAATTTTTCACAAGCCAGTTAAACTCTGGTAATAATATAATGGTAATGAGAATAGAGCTACCATTAAATATGAAGCGGGCCGCATTGTGGATCGGGTACTATAATTGAAAAAACTTTTCAAGTTTTCGCTTTTTGCATTTCTGCTTGCATCTATTGTATTTTCGTCGCTACCGCGCAACGCGTTTGGCGACGGCTTTGCCATGGAAAACCTTCCGCCTGCATCGGTAGGAAACAGGCAGGTCCAGGTCTTCATAAAGCTAAATCCGACAATACTCTACTCCAATTCCGGCATACAGCCGACGGTGTTTTTCAGATGGTTCGATGCAAACACCAATGAAACACTCCAGCACATATCATTTTTCCTTACCGTCACAAAACACAACCAGCTGCTGTTCCGGGAACTCCTTCACACACATGACGGGATACTCAACATGGAGATTAATCCGAACAACGATAAAACCTGGACTGTATATGCAGATAAAGAACCAACCCTTGATGCGTGGGTGCCTGACAATGGAGACGATCCTATTGTTGTAAACGGGCCAATATTCAACGAGGGAGGGCTGTATCACTTTAACATACAGATGTTCTCGATTGACTTTGACAAGAATATCTTTGATACGACCACCAATCCGCAGGCTATACCAAACTTTGATGCCTATCTCAGCGTCGGCGACGTCTCAAGCCACGATCTCACATACAACGGAAACACCTACAACTCTACAATAATCTCATACTATGACAAGATAAACGACGACTTTAATTTTGATCCGTCAAAAATGCAGATCTCATATTCAATGCCCTTTGACTGGAACATGACAAGACTTGCAAACCAGCCAATCTTTGTGCACGAGGAAATTCACATTCCAAAATCCTTCAAGGAGTTTACAAACACCCCGACGTATTCTGCAACAATGAACGGCTATCAAATAACTGGCAGAAGACTCATTGTTGACCCGTATACCTCCGGAACCGCGGTCATTGCACACATACTGCTAAACAAGATAGACATACAGGACATGGCAAAGCACATGCCTCCTGGCACGGACACGATGAACTTTACCCTTGCACCTGCCAAGCCCAACGTGCAGACGTCAAACAGCGCGCTCACTGACTTTGGAGGATGGGGGGTAAAGATGGGATGGAATCCGACCGATATCACTGCAAATTCGCAAAACAAACTGCAGCTTTCGTTCTTTGATGCATTCACCGAGAAGCCAGTCAACGGGGACGTGCACTATGATCTAAAGATACTGGACAGCAGCGGCAGCCCGATACTCTCTAAGAGCAACCTGGTTGCAAAATCCTCAGTGGACACGCAGACCCTCAACCTGCCCGGCAACGGAATCTACTCGGTACAGATGAACATCACGTCCGTAGTAGGCCCGACAGGACTGCCTGACACCTCAAGAATAGGAATTGCCAGGGGCAACCTGGTCATTCCATCTACGGTTACTGCCGATACGGGAGTTGTTGCCATAGGAGACCAACCTCAAAACCAAGGCGGGCTGATACAGACAAACAATCCGCCTCCAACCAATACGAACACGCCAATCGTAATACCGTCATGGGTAAAGAACAATGCAAAATGGTGGTCACAAAATACCATAGACGACTCTACCTTTGCATCCGGAATCCAGTACATGATAAAGCAGGGCATAATTCAGATACCGGCGTCGCAGCAGGGTCAGGCCTCACCCGGCGTCCAGATACCCCAGTGGGTCAAGTCAAACGCAGGCTGGTGGTCTAACGGACAGATAGATGATCAAACGTTTGTCGCAGGCATCCAGTATCTTATAAAAATTGGAATAATCACAGTCTAGCCCACTAATGCTATTTATACAAACTAATTGTGATTTTATCGTCTGATGTTACCAATCAGGGATGAAAATCCAAAACCTCCTGGCTACAGGCCGTACGTAACCTATGCATTAATTCTCGTTAACATAGTCGTATTCTTCTGGGAAATTGCAGCAACTCACCAATTTTTTGAGCTAACCAACAGCAGGGCCGAGACAATGATGTTGAACTATGGGACGATACCGCAGGTGATAAGCAACGGGCTTGCAAATCATCAGTACGGTGTAGTCACAAGTATTTTCACGTCGATGTTTCTGCATGAAGGACTAATCCACATCGGGGGAAACATGTTGTTCCTGTATATTTTTGGAGACAACATAGAACACAGGTTTGGGAGGGGAAAATATCTAGGCCTGTATCTTTTCTGGGGGTTGGTAGCGGGATTTACTCACGTATTGTCTGATCCATCTAGCCCGATACCGGCAATAGGCGCATCCGGTGCAATCTCTGGCGTGCTTGGGGCATATCTCATACTGTTTCCAAATGTGAAGGTCGTGACCCTGCTGTTCATGGGATTCTTTACCAGACTCATCAGAATCTCTGCAAAATGGTATCTGCCGTTCTGGTTTATCTTCCAAAACCTACTGCCGGCATTTCTGGGCTCGGCATCTGGAGTTGCGTTCTTTGCTCACATTGGAGGATTTCTCATCGGCCTGTTCTGCGGGTTCCTGTACAAAAAGACACACGGCTCGGAATTTATGTATGGAACACGGTATGGCTGGAAGGGACATGCCTAGTCTGCATCGGCGTTGCAATTCCCAAGAAATAAATCTCATAAACCTGGCAAAACAGCATGCCGCTGATAACAGTCTCCATGTATCCTGGAAGAACCGAAAAACAGAAAGAGGAATTTGCAAAAGCAGTCACAAAAGCAGCCGTAGAGATTCTCAAAACCAAGGAAAACCACGTAATTGTGGTTTTTGAAGAAAATCCAAAAGAGAACTGGTATATGGCAGGCAATCCTCTCTAATTATCCAGTGTACTCTCTAAACACACTTTTATTTTATAAAAATTCACAAAATCTGTGACAAAAATTGCAGTCGTACAGATGAAAGCTGACACTCGAAAAGAAAAAAACCTCAAAAAAGTTCTCGGCTACATCAAACAAGCATCAAGGAGGGGCTCAAAGCTCTGTGCCTTTCCAGAGTTTATGATGTTCTATACCCCATCCAACCAGTCTGCATCAGAGCTTGCAGGCCTGGCAGAAAAAACATCTGGAGAATTTGTCACTTCAATATCAAAAGCTGCAAAAGAAAATTCAATCCAGGTTGTGGGAACGTTTTATGAACAGAGTCCTCGTGCAAACCGGGTCTATGACACATCATTTCTGATTGACAAAAACGGCAAGCTGGTGTCAAGATACAGGAAAATTCACCTTTATGACGCACTTGGATTCAAAGAATCCGACAAACTTTATCCTGGATCCTCAGTTGCAAGGCCGGCAAGTTCTGCCGCTGGCAAGATTGGCATGATGATTTGCTACGACCTGAGGTTTCCTGAAATGTCCCGCATGCTGTCATCTTCTGGCTCGGAAATTCTAGTTGCCCCGTCTGCATGGGTAAGGGGGAAGATGAAGGAGGAACACTGGATAACAATCAACAAGACGCGGGCAATAGAGAACGGATGCTATGTCATTGCGCCGGATCAGGTGGGAAACATTTACTGCGGGCGCAGCCTGGTGGTGGATCCTTTTGGCAAAGTCCTTCTGGATATGAAAAAAAGGGAGGGAATCGGCATAGTTGATGTATCAGTGGATCAAGTAAAACAGGTCCGCAAAAAGTTACCGCTCTTGAAAAACCGGCGAACCGACATATACGCAGACTTTAAGATTTGACAGTCCTGCCGGGGCATCTTATGTTGCCGCATAGCCGCGTCCATTTTTGTCTCGCTGAATACCTGAACAAAATCATGGGCCACGAGCAAGCCTTGCACGAAATTTTTGTCGCATAAAGCATCCCCCTCTGAATCAGCGGAGAAGACGCCCTGCAGCCGTTATGATAGTTAGAACAACCCATGAAACGCTTTCTGGTCTGCCTGGAGCGGACAACCACGATCATGCCGACTTTGCACTGGGGACATGCGACCAGCCCGTTTGTGGGCAGATTTGTTCCTAAAATGACGTATTTTCTCCGTTTTTCTGACCATGAGAGGTAGCCGTTGCTGTCATAGTATTGGCGTATCTCGTCTTTGAGCCTTGAAATTTTCTTGTCCGTAACCCGGACAGAGTTTCTTGTACCTGATCTTTTTTTTAGCATAACTAGTTGGGCGGCATTTTTCTTCATTGATATTACAATCTGGTCTGACCGGTTAAAGAACAGTAGTGAAGAATTTTTATATGGAATCTAGTCAGCGAGATTTGTGGAAAAGGTTTGTGTTCTTGGCGCTGGCAGTACAAAGTATGGTAAGCTCGAGGACAGCATTACCGATATAGCACTTCAAGCATCTGTGGGCGCAATAGAGAGCGCTGGCATAGAACCAAAGGAAATTCAGGCAGGGTACATTTCAAATGTGTTTGGTATTGCAGACAAGCAAGTCCACCTGGGACCTGTAATAATGAGCAACCTTGGAATTCCTGAAGTGCCGTCATTATCAATTGAATCTGCGTGTGGAAGCGGTTCAGTATCATTTAGAGAAGCATTTGCAAACGTAGCTGCAGGATTTTACGATGTAGTTTTAGCAACTGGAGTTGAAAAAGTAACGCATACCGGCACAGAATGGACTACGACATACTTTTCGTACTGCTCTGACTTTTTTTATGAAGGTGGGGCCGGCGCATCATTCCCGGGGCTGTTTGCATCCATGGCACGGGCATATCTTGCAGAGTTCAAGGCAACTGAAGAAGATCTTGCAATGGTTGCAGTAAAAAACCACGACAACGGGCTTCTCAACCCAAAAGCTCATCTCAGAAAAAAAATTACCGTCGATGACGTGCTCAAATCAGCCGTGGTTGCAAGTCCCTTGAAGCTATATGACTGCTGCCCATTTTCAGATGGAGCAAGCTCAGTAATTCTGTGCAGCGAAAAATTTGCCAAGGCACACTCGAAAGACTATGTTCAAGTAATCGGATCAGGAAGGGGTGGATCACCTGCCGCACTGCAGGGACGGGATCATATCACTACAATACCAAGTACAAAGATTGCAGCCCAGGCAGCCTACAAGATGGCAGGCATTACGCCAAAAGATGTCGATTTTGCAGAGGTTCACGACTGCTTTACAATTGCCGAGTTGGTTGATTCTGAGGATCTTGGCTTTTTTGAAAAGGGAAGGGCCGCAGAGGCAGTGCGACAAGGAAGAACAAAACTCAACAGCGACATTTCAATAAACCCGTCAGGAGGACTCAAGTCAAAGGGCCACCCAATAGGCGCAACCGGGATCGGGCAGGTAGCCGAGGTCTTTGATCAGTTAACGGGAAAAGCAGGCGAACGAACCGTCAGGGACGCGCAAATCGGCCTCACGCACAACTTTGGCGCAACCGGAGCCAGCTGCGCAGTTCACATCTTCCAAAGTGTATAAACTTGCTCTCAAAAGAGGAATTCATCAATAACGCAAAGGTAGGCAAGATACTTGCACGAAAATGCACCAAATGCGGGCATCCGCATCTTGTAACCACGTATTTTTGCCAAAATTGCGGAAACAAGGGGTTTGAAAATGTAATAATTGATGGCAAGGGCACTGTTGTTACATATACCATAATAACTGTCCCCCCGGAAGGCTATGAAAAATATGTCCCATACGCTTGGGTTGTCATGAAAGTGGATAACTCCGAGCTGAGAATTTCAGGCTTTATGGGCGGAATAAAATCTCCGGCAGATCTGCCCCTAGGAACAAAAATAAAGATAACCGGTCACGACGAGCGCGGAATAATAATCGAGAAACAGTAAATCAATTTTAGTAAGTTAATTAAAAAAAACTCGAAATCTTTCTTTTATAACATTATTTCGGATCTCTTTTCATGTCAGTGGATGTTGTATGCGATAAATGCGGGGCTAAAATAGCAAACATGCGCATGTTAAAATCGATCAAAGATGTAATGAGGCCATATAATAGTAAGTGTCCGTCTTGTGGTAAGACACTGTCGTCGTCAGAATTTAGTGTGGACGTCCAGAAGAACTGATCTAAAAAGCTTGCGCACTGATCAGACTGTCATAAATCTTATTTAGGCATGCCAAGTAGACATGCCTATGGAACTGAGTGAAGACTTTGGCGATCAAAAACGCGGGGGCATTTTACAATCTGCATCAAAACGTGTAAGAATGATCTTTTCTGTAATGGCAAGCCCGAACAGAATAGACATTTTAAGAATCTTAAATTCCAAGGGCCCGCTTACGTATTCTGAACTAAAGTCCCTTGCCGGATTCAAGTCAAAGAAAGAAAGCGGAAAATTTGCCTATCACCTCAGAAAACTACTGCGCCAATCTCTTGTAGCCTTAAACAAGTCTGAACGAAGATACACTATTACAAATCTGGGAAAACTGGTGCTAAGTCTTGCCAGGCAGATCGAGGAACGCTCGATCATTGAAAGCGGCAAGATGTACGTACGCACATCCCATGAATCCATAGAGGAGTTCAACTCCCATAAGATAATCCAGTCGCTGGTTCGAGAAGGCAGCCTGCCTCTTGAGCTTGCACAAAAGATAACCGAAGAGGTTGAGAACCGCATATATAAATTCCAGACGTCATACCTTACCTCTTCACTAATACGGGAAATGGTCAATTCCGTGCTTTTGGAACAGGGCCACGAGGATTACAGGCACAGACTGGCACGATTTGGACTTCCTGCGTACGATATACATGAAATGCTCACCAATGTGGACGGTATTCACAATGGCGTAGAGGGCCTGTTATTTAAGACAGGACAGACAGTTTTTGGAGAATACCTGGTATTGAATACGCTACCAAAGGATGTTGCTGACTCGCATCTCTCAGGTGATATCCATATTACAAACGCAGGCCTGTGGTCTCTTCTGCCTGATGCCATATTTGTCAACATCAAGGAACTCATAGAGGATGGAATTGACCTCAGAGGCAAGTTCCTAGGTGTGACAAGAACTCCTGCAGCCGACTCTCTTGATACGCTAGCTGCCTCCGTTTCTCTTGCTGCATCGCTTCTTGTCAAAGAAGCTTCTCAGGAGGTAATTATGGACGGCCTTGTAGTATTGCTACAAAAATACTCGAAAAATATTTCAGAAATTGAAGAAAAACTTGCAAATTCCTTTGCCAAAATATCCGCCGTATCAAAATATGGAAAGGACGAAACACTTGCATCATTTAGAATTCCACTGGCCACTGAGCCGAAAATCGTTGGAGCTATTCTTGCTGCATACAAAAACTATGTCAAGTCCACACCCGTGCCTACCGTAGGAATCATAGTGGACTATGAAAAAGCAAAGATTAGCGACTTCTCCGGCATTCTTGCAGAAACCATTTCGTTGGGAGGACGCGTAATGTTCTCAAAGGGACTGGCATCAAACAAGGGACTCTCAAAGGGAGACGGAAAGAACTCGTCATCTACATCGATCAACCTGCAGTCCCTGTCCATTAACATGCCGCGACTTGCATTTGAATCAAACAAAGACGAGACTTACTTTAGAGCAAGACTGGCGTTGCTAATGAAGCCAGCTCTTGCAGCAATGTCATTACGAAAGAAGGAGATATCAGATCACACTAGAAGGGGACTTAACCCCATTCTTGCAAACAACACGCAGTACATGCAAAAGGGATCAGTAACGCTGGTTGTTAACCTGATAGGACTCAAGGAGGCGGTGTACGGTATTCTGGGCTATGAGAATAACAAGGCTGGACAGGAAATTCTGGCAAAAGTTGTGGCTACTGCTATTGAAGTGGCAGCCAAAAAGGGAAAGGAGATGGGTGATAACGTTACCATTTCCATAACTGAAAGCGATGCGGCTTCTCGCTTTTCTTCACTGGACGGCGAAAAGTATGGCAAAATGTCAATCCATCCACACGTGGAAGGGGAATCATACTCGGAGGGAGTCATTGTTGACGCCTCGGAGATGGAAGAGATGACTCATAAGAGCGAGAAAATAGCGGAATCTAACCACCTCTCAAAGATGCTCAACGGGGGACTGCTTGTACAGCTCAAGATTCCAGACACGATGGACTCTTCTGGAATCAAGAAGGCAATAGAAAAGGCGGGGGAATTGTTAGGCTCATTTAGGCCAGTCAAGAGGGTGCCCATATGTGGCAACTGCGGACTCAAGGAAGAAAAGACTGCAGAAAAATGTCCGGTCTGCAAATCACCTTACATGTTTGCCTAAGTCCATTTTTACGGTAAAACATCAACAGATAAAAAATTCAAAAATCCTTCCAAATCCGCTCAGAAATTTTTAAAAAATTCTTTTACGATTATATTGGCATTAATCGATCTATTACCATGAAAATTGGAATGGTGTCAACAAAATTGACGCAAAGCTCAGTAATGGGAAAAAAAATTTTGCCGCAGACTTTATTTAACTCCCATTTTATACTGATGCGGGGAGTGTAAAATGACAGATTTTTCACAAATAGAGAACACGATCATCAATGTTAAGAAGCGCGACGGTCGAGTATCATCGTTCCAAAAAGATAAAATTTCAAATGCGATCTATAAAGCATTAATCGCATGCGGCAAACCGGATCACGGACTGGCAGATAAGCTATCAAACCGTGTTCTTGAAAAACTTGTAAACCACGGTTACTCTTCTTCCGAGTCGCCAAGCGTCGAAGACATTCAAGACATGGTGGAATCAACCTTGATCGACGAAGGACAGGGAGAGATTGCCAAGGCATACATATTGTACAGACATGAGCGCAGAAGACTTAGAGAGGAGAAGATGAAGGTACTCGAGTCAGAATCCTTGGACTCTGTCGCCAAGAAATTTGATCTCAACTGCCTCAGAGTTTTGGCTTCTAGATATCTGCTTAAAAACAACAAGGGACAGATAAACGAAAGTCCAGGCCAGATGTTTGAAAGAGTTGCAATGCTGGTTGGAATATCAGACGTGCTCAAAGATCCGCTAGTCTTCAGTGCAGAACGTGCACAGGCCCAGAACACAGAGGACGCAGAACGCTATATGGACAAGCTTGATGACTTTGACTTTAAATTCAAGATAGGCAGGTATTACCTCAACAAGTATCACTTTAGGTCGCTGATACAGCATTACATTGACCTGGCCAAGAAGGGCCAGATGAAGGTTGGCGTAAAAGAGTTCCTTACAATGCTTGCCGCTAACAGATTTGAGCAATACGGGGAAAGAATCCGCGAATACTATGAAATGATGGCCTCCCAGGACTACCTGCCAAACTCGCCCACAATGATGAACGCAGGAGCAAGACTTGGGCAGCTTTCTGCGTGCTTTGTGCTTGGAATGCCAGACGACATGGAAAAAATAATGAAATCATCCTCTGATGCCGCCCTGATATTCAAGTCAGGCGGCGGTGTAGGCATCAACTATTCAGATTTGAGGCCAGAGGGAGACATGGTTGCATCGACATCTGGCGTTGCATCAGGACCGGTCTCCTTCATGAACATAATTAACACTGTCACAGAAGTCGTCAAGCAGGGAGGCAAGCGAAGGGGTGCAAACATGGGAATCATAGAGGCATGGCACCCAGACATTGAGAAATTTATCACTGCAAAGACAAAGCCGGGCATTCTGGAGAACTTTAACGTAAGTGTGGGAGTCTGGGAGGACTTTTGGGAAGCACTTGTAAATTCAGCAGATGGCAAATACACACTGCGAAGCCCTGTTGACAAGACTCCTGTGCGTGAGGTAAACGCTCATCACCTGATTGACTTGATAGCTCTCTCTGCATGGAAGAGTGCGGAACCTGGACTGATCTTCTTTGACATGATAAACAAGTACAACGTATTTGCAAAGGCCAGGGGCGCACCACTGCGTGCAACAAATCCTTGCGGTGAGCAAAGCCTGTATCCGTACGAGTCATGCAATCTGGGCTCGATCAATCTAGCTAACTTTGTTAAGAGAAAGGCGGATGGACAATACGAATTTGACTGGCAAAGATATGAAGAGACAATTCGAAAAACAACCCGATTCCTAGACAACATAATCGATGTAAACAACTATCCAATCTCAGAAATAGACAAGGCATCAAAGGACTCTAGAAGAATAGGACTGGGGGTGATGGGCGTTGCAGACTTGATGTTCAAGCTACGCATACCGTACAATTCCAAAGAGGGGTACGAATTCCAGGAGAAATTGGCCGAAGCGCTGACCTACTATTCCATGGAAGAAAGCGTTGCGCTTGCAAAAACAAGAGGACCGTTCCCTCTGTGCTCAAAAACGGAATATCCGGAAGGAAAAATCCCGGTGGCTGGATACTATGAAAAGCCAAGAAACACTCGCACATATGACTGGGACGCATTGATAGCAAAGATCCAAAAGCACGGAATCCGAAACGTACTCACTACTACGGTTGCACCGACCGGAACACTGTCAATGATTGCAGACTGTTCTAACGGAATGGAACCAATGTTTGCACTTGTCTTTGAGAAGAGGGTGACAGTGGGCAGGTTCTTCTATACAAACAAGATATTCGAGTCGGTTCTAAAAGAGCACGGGCTATACAACGACCAGATACTGGAGAAAATTGCAAATAACTATGGCTCGGTAAAGGGCATTGAAGAAATTCCAGAGTGGATACAGAAAATCTTTGTCACTGCCATGGATATTCACTGGGCTGATCACCTCATGGCGCAGGGGGTGTGGCAGAGGTGGATTGGAAATGCGATTGCAAAGACAATCAACATGCCAAACGACGTATCATCAGATGACGTCAAGGCATCATATCTCCTGGCTCACGAGCTTGGACTGAAGGGAATCACTGTATTTCGAGACGGCTCAAGACACGAACAGGTGCTTCACATGACAGGCGACAACGTGCAGAAGACATTTCAGGTCACTCCAAGTGTGTACGTGACTGACTATATCTCAAAGAACATTACAAACTCTTACCTGAGAAGCCAGGTGGAAAAGGCACTTGCAATCAAGATCCCGGAATCTGACGTCACGCAACCGCAACCAAAACTCACTGCTGAACAGATCGAGGAGAGGCTGTGCCCCGCGTGCAAAAACACACTTGTGTTTGCAGAAGGCTGCAACATCTGCATCGAATGCGGATACAGCGGATGCACGTCTGGATAATCAAAACTTTTTCAAATCAAAACTCTTTTAGAGTCATCCAATACTGAAAAATAGCGTTGAAGAAAAAGGGGACCGATGTTGCTCCAAAAGAGCCAGGCAATAAAGAGAAGAATAGTGGCAAATCAAAGAAAAAAATTGGCATTGCCATAGGTGCAGCAGCTGTTGCAATTGCAGTCTTACTTCTTGTTTTACAACCATCAAACCTGTCACAACCCCAAGTAACACCCAATCCAAAACTTGGCCTGGTCATAATGCCGCTGACTGAAAGGCCGACGCTTGATCAAATACACAGTGCTTACGTCCAGGCTGCATCTACAGGCATTGGCAGAAGCAATGTCTACATGTTGTGGCCGATCATAGAACCACAGGAAGGAAAATTCAACTGGCAGACCTATGACATACTAATGGGGCTAAACAGGCAGCAGCGCCTCAATGTAACGCTCTACTTTTCTGTAGTAAATAACGAGCAGCTTGGGCCGTTTCCAAACTGGGTGGGACAGCAGCCAAGCTTTGATGAAAAACTTGCAAACGAGACAGCAACCGCACTTGATACCATATTGTCAAGATACTATATTGTTGATTATGTAATAATAGGCGGGGATTTGAACATCTACTTTAGAGACCATCCGGGTGACATTCCAAAATACGTGGACTTTTTTGATTCCGTATATTCCAAGCTCAAGGCAAAGCATCCAGGTGTCAAGTTTGGAAACTGGTTCTCGCTAAACGACCTGGTAAATCACCACGATGGCGGCATGGTAAAAAAACTCAACCAGGGGGATTTCGTGGCGTATTCCTATTCGCCTGTTGATCTGTTATTCTATCAAACCGGCAGTCCGGACAAGGAAGCACAAGATCTTCAGGACATGATGAACTTTTCAGATGGGAAAAAGATTGGGCTGATGGAGATTGGCTGGGCCACTGACAAAAAAGTCAACGGGACAGATGCCAATCAGGCAGAATTTGTAAAGGACGTGTTTGACTTTTACAGGAAAAATGCATCCCAGTTTGAGTTTATGACGTGGTACAGGCAGTATGACAGGCCATTTGACACGTGCTATAACGGCCTTAACACAAACGTACAGACAGGGTTTGCCAATCGCATCCTTTTGAACAATACGGCAGCATATCTGTGCAGTACCGGCCTGATTGATGCAAACAACAACACAAAGCCTGCCTGGGACGAGTTCAGGAACCAGATACAGATGAGCCCGAATTCTTGATTGTAAAAAAGTGAATTTGCTAGCTTGAAAAATTTGTGTCTGGCAATCATTGCCCTGCTTCTTACAAATTTTGCTTCGGCATATGCAACCTACGAGCCCCCGACCACGCAGGAAGCGGGTCTCTTTGGCCAGCTACTCGGTCAATTTGAGCAGGTTGACGTTGCCAAAAAAGACGTGACAGATGTTATACAGACATTTGGAAAACCGCTTGTCATAAATTTTCCATGCAACGCTAATGACACGAATAATTTCGTGGTCGCAGTAATCACTACCAGGCTGGCCAGGTTTGATGAGACAAAAGTTCACGAGGACCAGGTCATAGGCGGAACATACACATGGAACTGTCTTGTTACAACAGAAGCAGGAAAGGTCACGCTACAATGCAACAACGAACTGCGGCTCAATTCTGATATTTTATTGAACGGAACCGGCGTAGACCCTGCAGTTCACCAAGTAGAAGACGATGTCGTCTTGTACCACGAATTCCTCCACGGCCAGCTAATGATTGATGCGATCAAGTCACCTAGCGTCTGGAGACAGGAAATCTGCAACAAAACACCCCGGCAGGAAATAGACTATTCATATGCCGACCCTGATCACAAAATAATCAACCCCCTGCAATCAAAGTTTGCATCCGAGCTGATGGAAGAAAAGGGGGGAGAGGTGATCACAAAATCCATACTTCCAAATGAGACCAAAAATGGCTATTTTGATACCACGGTTCTCAAAGTCAGTGACTATCCTCAATTTAGAAATGGAGGAGAGATTACACTCAGGGCAGTGAACATGGATTATACCGAGTTTGGCTCCTCAAACAACATAGTATTTCTCAACGGAACTCTAATCGATAAAACAGAGCCGGGAATAGCTTGGTTTTACATATATTCCAACCAGACCGGCAAGGCACTTCAGTACAGCTCTAATCCCCTGTGGGCAAAAAGGGTGGCAGGCCTCTGGGCAAACGGACATGCTGCAGATTCTGACTTTTACAACGTTGTGCAAAACCTGACCGGGCAGCAACTGGCAACAGACGGGGGAGTGTCTGGCGAAAAGGGGATTCCTGGCTGGATAAAGAACACTGCCAACTGGTGGTTTGAGGGAAAGATAGACGATGCAACCTTTCTGAACCTGATTCAATATCTTGTATCCAACAGAATAATCTCATGAAAATGAAATGTGGCCAAGACATACCGGTATAATCAGGATTCTGTTAGGATCATGGGACATAATTTACCGTGTTTTGACTCGGGACATGAACTATAGAATCTTGGAAACCGTATTTTTCAAATCGATGGCTGCCTTCTTACCTTTAGCATTCGTATTCAGATTTACATGATCCACAAGATCTTCAATTATTATTTCCATTGTACTGTCTAACGCAGCTCTGACGGCAGTAATTTGCTGAACAATCTCAGGATACCCTTTGCCCTCGTCAATCATTTTACCAATGCCTTTGACATGGCCTTCTATCCTTGCCAATCTTTTCTTTACTTCGGGAAGTTTATGATGAGTCATGATATTTTGTACCTAATTGAGATATTTATCTAATTGGATAGTTTATCCAACCTATCCTGTAACAAGGACATAAATTCCTATGGCTGCGATTACAAAACCAACTAATGAATCAGTGTACCTTTCAGGGATTCTCTCGAAAACCTTTGCCAGTCCAACCGTTCCAAGTTGGACAAAGAACAAAAGAGTCAAGATTGACGCCGCTGCAAAAACTGCTGATAATTCCACTGCAAAATAAAATCCTGCAGGTATTGCTGCAAGATAAATCGGTATAATGGTAGGATCAGGCGATAGCGCAGCTCCTAGAACCACAAAATAGCCCAAACCTCCCGCAACTTTGCTAATGCCTTTCTTTTCGTTTTCATGATCATGATCTCTATGATCAAGTTTCTGTTCGTGTTCACGTTGATGTCCTGTTTTTATGATAAATGGCTTGAGACCAAAGAACAATCCTGCCCCAATCATGATTATTCCTATCCCGGTATCAAGATAATGTGAGATTAGGTGTGAAACCACCAATCCAACCGCTACCACCGCAAGGCCCATCACAATAGACAAAGCCACATGACCAATGGCAGTTACAAGAGATATTCCAAATAGCTTCTTTGGTGCCCATTGTTTGTTTTTCGCAAGCAGGCAGAGTGTAGCCCAATGATCTGGTGCGGACATGTGTAGTATTCCAACCACCCCTGCCCCTACGATATACGGAATTAGATTGATCAATGCTCTTTCTAGCTGGAATCACTGTTGGTACTAAAAAAACATATCCTCCCCCCTGGGATATAGGATATTATACTGTTCCCTTACTGGCGTTCTGTATTGGTGTAACCCATCTGTTATTGCCTTTTACTTTTACCCATACCCCATCAGCACGCCACGTATCACCTACCTGTGGAGTTATGTTTTCAAGATACTTTTCCATCAAAGCAGTGTATCTTTTGATCCAACCGTAAACTGTACTATGTTCTACATTAACGCCTTGTAATTAAGAACTGTGTTCTTTTCTCGATTCTCCTGTGAAATAAAGTTGCATGACTGAGGTTATCACTTTGACACTTGCTTTCAACCATTTCTAATGAATGAGGATATTTCATCTTCTTTAACATCAGTATTCTGTTCTTTTGGGACATGTCCTTCCATGTCCAGACGGAAAACAGGTTGAACTGTGTCCCGCGAACGATACAGAACCAAATTGCAACTGATTTATCGGTATTTATCCATCGAAATTTATCTGTACATTGACCAAGACTCAGAGATTGTTTCGGCTTGCAAGCGAGTCAATTCTTCCTTTGTATTTTTCTTTATAGAGTGACTTGCATGATGTACAGCAGAAGAATCTTTCAAGGTTTGCAAATTTCAACATATGGGGCCTTTCATGTACTGGCCCCTTGCAGTAATCACAAACCATCTTTATCATCATGTTCTTGCTTATCCTGACGTTGTGATGCTTGATTGTTTCATGCCTTATTTGATCAAGCTTTTTGCTTTCCTTGTTCTCAATCATACCAATGTCCACTATTGGCATTACAGCCTTGATCAGGCCCATATTGACCAGCCTCTCGTATCTCTGCTTCACAGTAGGGGTGCTTGTACCTATCTCTCGTGAGATCTGCCTGAAGGATTTTCTTCCGTCTTTTATCAGGGATTCCAATACGGCAATGTCTGTATCATCCAATCTAAACGGCATGATTGGATTGCATCTCATGCATGTATATCTTGTACGCTTTACAATTGTAAAGTCCCATAGTTAAGTAAATGTCAGTTGTATGTTATATCAATTGACTGTCGAGGTTTCCAAGCAAGAAAATACAAAGCGCACCGTGCTGAAAATAGGAGGCATGCACTGTGCCGGATGTGTCAACTCCATCCAGAGATCTGTCTCAGAGGTGCCGGGTGTAAACAAGATAGAGGTCAATCTTGCAACCGAAAAGGCAACCCTGGAGTTTGATCAGGCAAAAGTGAAACTTGAATCAATTGAAAAGGCAATAGAGAAGACAGGTTACAAGGTAGTTTATGAAAAATTAATTCTAAAGCTTGGCGGAGTCTCTGATTCTACAGATGCAGAAAGGCTCGAGAAAAGACTCCGAATAGATGGGATAAAATCCGTATCAGTCAACTATGGAAACTCGCAAGCTAGCATAGAATACAATTCTGCACTACTGTCACTTGCTGACATACGAAAAAAGATAACGGAATCCGGATATGAAATACTGAGCGAGGATCTCGGGGTATCGGCGCAGGACACTGAATCAAGAAAGCTCAGACGCCTGTTCATAGTTGGGGTAGTTTTCACTGTTCCTGTGATCTTGTTTAGCTATCCAGAAGTGTTTGGATCTTTGCCTCTTGCAGGCACAAGTCTTGCCGCATATTCCATGTTTGCATTCGCATCAATAGTCCAGTTTGTTCCAGGAAGCAGATTCTACACAGGAGCTTTCCGAATCGCAAGGATGAGATCCGCTAACATGGACACACTTGTAGTGCTTGGCACTACAGCAGCATATGTCTTCAGTGCGTTTAACACGTTTCCTACTCCCAACTGGCATGCAGTATACTATGACGCAGCAGCCGTAGTGATTACATTCATAATTCTTGGGAAATGGATGGAACTGAAGACCAAGGGCAGGACAAGTTCCATAATTCGAAAAATGCTAGAATTGCAGCCCAAGACTGCAAGAATAAGAAAGGAAAACGGCGAGGAGGCAGAGATGTCCGTTGAATCCATACAACCCGGAGATATTCTTGTGGTCAGGCCGGGAGAGAAAATTGCAGTTGACTCGAGCATCATTCTTGGAACATCAACAGTAGACGAATCCATGATAACCGGTGAGTCCATGCCCGTCACAAAAAAAGTTGGAGACGGCGTCATAGGCGGAACAATTAACAGGGAAGGCATGATTCTTGCAAAGGCAACAAAAATTGGCTCTGACTCGTTCCTTTCACAGGTAGTAAAACTAGTCGAAGAAGCAATGGGAAGAAAACCGGTCCTACAGAAACTGGTGGACAGGATTGCAGGATATTTTGCATATGCAGTCATGATCGTTGCACTTGCAACTTTTCTTGCGTGGTATTTTGCAACGGCGCAGTATGCTGCTGGTGCTGCAATAATTCCAGCAGTGGCTGTTCTTGTCGTTGCATGCCCGTGTGCCCTTGGTCTTGCAACCCCGACTGCAATCATGGTCGGAATGAGCAAGGGTGCATCAAATGGCGTGATATTCAGGGGAGGAGAGGCAATGGAGATGCTCAACAAGATATCGGTTGCAATATTTGACAAGACAGGCACATTAACAGAGGGAAAACCGCAGGTCACCGATGTAATAGAGATAAAAGAATTGGCTGCAATTTCTTCCACTGATTCCAATGAAAATGAAATCTCAACACTGGCTCTTGCCGCAATTGCTGAGAAAGGCTCAGAACACCCCCTTGCTAGGGCAATTGTTGCACATGCGCAAAATCACAAAGTGAAGACAGGCGACGTATCATACTTTGAAGCAATCCCAGGACTTGGAGTCATGGCAACCTATAACAATTTGAATCTGAAGGTAGGCAGTCCCGCATTCATGAAAGACCAGAACATGGATATTTCGTCTTCAAAGCAGGCAATCGACAAACTTCAGGAAGAAGGAAAGACTGTAGTGATAGTTTCCGTGGATAATGCAGTTCTTGGGTTGATAGGATTGCTTGACACTCCAAAGCAGGGAGCAAGAGAGTCTGTCTTGGTTTTAAAGTCGATGGGGATAGAATCCGTGATGCTCACAGGAGACAATGAAAAGACTGCAAGAAAGATTGCGCAAATGGTTGGCATAGACAGGATATTTGCAGACGTATTGCCTGCAGGAAAAGTAGACGTGGTAAGAGAGATTCAGAGCAAAGGCAACAAAATCACAATGATAGGTGATGGAATAAACGATGCCCCAGCTCTTACTGCTTCGGACGTAGGAATCGCTATCGGTTCAGGAACAGACATTGCAATAGAAGCAGGCAAAGTAATACTTGTCAGGGACAATGTTTACGATGTTGTCACGGCAATAGAAATTGCAAAAAAGACTGTAGGAAAGATGAGGCAGAATCTGGCATATGCCTTCATGTACAATGCCGTCCTCATACCAATAGCTGCAATGGGGTTGTTGTATCCCGCGCTTGCCGGAGTTGCGATGGCTGCAAGCTCTGTCTCTGTCACCATGAGCTCGCTTGCAATGAAAAGATGGACGCCAAAGAGAAAAAAGCTAGATCGTTAACTTTCTTGAGGCTGCGGAGATGGCAGCTACCACAGATGCAGTAGCAACCCCGAAGATTATGACGGGACTTGGAAACTCTGGTACCGCAGATGTTGATGAACCGCTGACATCAACTGCAAATGTTGCGGCCTCTTGTGGAATCTGTTTGGAGTTCATGCCGGAAACATACACGGTTACCGCATAACTTCCAGGCTCCAGGAATTGGTATTGTACGCTGGCGGTGCCCTGTGGGCTTTGCAAGACCGGACTTTGAAATACTGGGGAATCGCCCCTTGTTACAGATATCGTATAGCTTACGTTTGGTATCACAATTCCAGCGTCACCCTTGTTTGCAAAGCTGATCTGAAAGCTGGTCTGACTTGAGGTGGTGGGACTCTGAGGGTCGGTATAGAAACCAACCATCAGGTCTCCTTTGTCTGTTAGTTTTACCTGGTTTTGTGGTGCACTGCTTGATGTTGATGAGGATTGATCATTATAGTATAGCTGCGCAAAAGACGGCAAGGTAGCTCCTACAGATAATACTGTGATAATCATGGCTACAACATATTTCATGCAATAACTAATCCAAGATGACTTAAAACGTTTGATGAAATCCTGCTTTCATCAAACACAATCCAAAACCATGTCTATCTGTCCAAAATTCTCAAAATCCTCACTTGTTATTGGGATTGTTTATGACTTGAAGATCACTGGTTTGGAATTTAGAACAAAGATACGTCAAGTTTTTTAATCAATAGTGGAAGAGCTTGATCAAGTCCTTTGAAAACATATCTCATCATGGTTGCAGCCTCGTTATTTCTTCTTGTTTGCTCCTTGTTTCTTCCGTCTCAAATCTTTGCCCAGGTTATGGGGGGGCCTATGAGGCCAATAGGTCCTATTGCACAAACCCCATCCTTACGGGATCATAAGACGGCCTCGTCGGGAAACAACATATACTTTATCTGGTCGGTACAGAATCCCGGCCAGGGAATGTCACTCTTCTTTGAAAAAAGCGCAGACGGCGGAAAAACATTTGGCAACCCGATGTTGCTTGCCAACACAACAAGAATCGACAAGCCAGACATTTCAACATCAGACAACAATGTCTATGTGGTATGGGACCAGCAGGAGAACCAGTCGAAAATCATGGTGCTCCGTAGCACGGATAGTGGAACGACCTTTCAGGACCCTGTAGCAGTCATTACTGGAAACGCCACCCAGTTTACAATTGGAGCGGTCACTTCTTATGGCAACAATGTCAACCTGGTCTGGACAGGGCTCTTTGGTCCAAACAGGACCCAGTCTGTAATGATATCACAGAGCACAGACGGAGGTGCCACCTTTGGAGATCCGGTCCTACTCAGTGATTCCTTGCTGCAGTCAAACGAGCAGTCAGTTGCCCAGTCAAACTCAGTTACATATGTTGTCTGGAACTCGCGGCAGAACTGCCCTGACCCAATGGGAAACTGCAAGACCATGCTTTTTTTACGACCGATCAATGATGGAACAGTTGGGGACACAGTGCACCTGGAATCCCTTGACGGAGTATTTCCGATAGCAATTGTAGCAAATTCAAATACAGTTCTTGTAGAGGGTCTCAAGCGCACATATGATGATGCAGTCTTTGAGAACAGTACCATAACCATGATGCAGAGTCATGACTGGGGCAAGACATTTTCCACCACGTCATCAACGTATAATGTCTACATGGACGGAATCTTTCCGGTTCTCACAGATTCCATGTTGTACCAGTTTTGGACCGTATACGAGCTGGGACTCCAGCCCGAACCGATCTATGTAGAGCGAAGCTCGGATGTTGGCAAGACATTTGGCATGCCAGAAGAGATAAGCGGTGCCACCACCCCGCTTGCAGTACAGCTTGATTCACAGATAACATCATACGGCAATTCGGCATATGCTGTATGGTCTGGAACCGACAAGGCAGGTGCACAACATGTCTTTCTTGGTGAAATTACACCAGACTCGCTTGGCAGGATAAGGACAATTGAGGATCTATACCAGGCAGGAGGATTCCACATCTCACAAGGAGGCTTGGGACTGTATCTATCATTTGGTGCGGGCCAGAACCTCTTCTTTGAATCCGTCAACGATACAAGCTATACGGAAAGAGGTCTTCCCTGTCCAATCAACCAAGATCCACAGACAGGTTCTGTGATCCTTGACAGGCCAGAGGCAATGGTCGACGGCATGCCAAGCTCCTCGATTCTGACAGGCTGGGATGTTGCTACAAGTACGGAGATGCATGCAGTGCACAATAAGAGCTACAAGACAATCTATCAGATACAGGCAATAAAGGACGGCAATGTTACATTCCAGTCACAAGAAAACTATACTGTCACATGCGGATACTCGCCAAACAATGTCATATACTGGTCCCCGCAGGCTGCTGGCAACTACACCATTGTGGCATCACTTCTAAATCCAAACAACAAGACAGATACGATATATTCAAACAACCAGACTGTACAGGTATCAGAAAACAAGTATCTTGGAAATTTTTCAGCCACGACGCCGGTCCAGTTCAAGATAGTAAATGATTCCTCCGCCCTAAACCAGGGAGGGTGGGCCAAGTTCACAGTAAAGGCGGGGCCAAGCTCTCCAAACTACAGACTGCACAACATCAGCTTGTGGATTGACGCCCCGCGGGGAATCGAGGCATGGTTTGACAAGTATTCCATCTTTTCATATGACTACAAGCTTGACAACCTCACAATGTATGTTTACGCCGGCTCGGCAGCGGCACCTGGAACCAACTCGCTCAAGATAGAAGGCAGGGGGGTTGCAGCAAACCTGCTCAACGGGACAATATTTGACGTGGGAAATCCGATGCCGCCTGCCGGGGGCAACCTGCGATTACCAACCGTTATCACATCGGAGCATGAGAACGGCCGGCAGGTAGGTGCCCTGAATGTTACAATAAACTCGACAGGCAGGCCGTCATCGTATGCAGTAATCGGGCCTCCAAACCTGCATCCCTTCACGTTCTGCTCAAAGGAACCGATGATCAACGGTTATGGAGGGGGGACAAACTGCATGGGGTTTGTAGGATATGAGGACTTTCCTGTTACCGTCTACTCTGATGTGACCCGGACCGTCAGTCTTGGCGCAACAAATCTGCCAAACGGCACATGGGTCAAGTTCCTGCCGCAGCAGGTGGTTGCAACCCCAGAAGGAACGCCATCAAAACTTGTGATGGCAGGCGCGGGAGAGCCGTTTGAGATAAATGTGCTCAGCGTCAAGGTGGGACACATATACGCCAACACGACGCAAGGCAGCTCGGTGACATACATGCCACTTGGTGGCGGCGAGAAGGTAGACATACTTGACGGAAAAGGCCCAGTCGAGTTTGATGCTGCCGGCGTCAACATCAACCACACAACCCCGTCGTCGCTTGGCATGGTATATGATTCCACATCAGGATCACTTCCAGTATCATTTACAGTACTTGGAGTGTCACAGAACAACACCACGGTTCCACTACCGTCGTGGCTCTCAGTCAAACTTGTGCCGTCATCATTTACACTCAACTACTCGCAGCCTTTCTACATGAAGGTTGAGACCGGCACCATGGCCCCTCCCACCGGGGCGCATGCCACGGTTCTTGTGGGTGAGAAGATAGGCGGGAAAAACTATACCGGACACATTCAGGTAAGCATCCCGCCTGCCGTATACTTTGGAGGTGGTGGAATACGGCTGGGTCCCACTGGTGGGGGAGGCACGGTACACTCGCATAAAGCACCTGCTCTGCAACCTCCTCTAAAACAAATCAAACCAGGGATGTCAATAGGAGATATCAGATGTAATGCAGGTTTGCAGCTGGTACTCAAGGCAGAAGACGGGTCTCCTGCATGTGTGACACATGAAACAGCCCAGAAGTTGGTTGAGAGAGGATGGGCACACCCGCCACTGGCAAATCACGGTCCAGCGGAGTCGTCATTTGGACCTAGGATTCCAGTATATCGCAATATCATAAATTCTAGCACTAATCCGCTTTCCAAAGAACGAACGATTTACACTATCTGGGGCAATGACGCCAAGGTGCACAATGAAACCGACGCATCCTTGCTTGCAGGTTATGCCGTAAGGTTTCCAACGAAACTGCCAGCCAACTATACTCTGCAACTGGCCGTGATGCGCCCGCTTTTACCGCAGCACAAGTACGTCTATCTCTTTTATTCCGAATCACCCATCCAAGATACCATGCGTGTACACGATTTCTGGCACGACAAAGGGATAATGATACGATATGATTACAACTCAAACTGGATGCATGATCCAAACTATGGTAATTGGACTGGGTACATCCGCGGCGAGAAAGTGGATGGATATCCGGATGCACATGATATGATCATTAACGGTTACAAGGGATGGGCAGGCAGTAACCATACGGGCAATTTTGAGGGGTGGCCCATTCAGAATCCGTCAGTAATAGAGTATAATGCAAATGGTGTGGAGGTGCAACTTTTCGGAGGCATTTCACTGGACAAGCTGGCTGCCGTGGGACTATCGATTCCATATTGAAATGACTGAAAAAATCAGACACCTTTTATGAAAAGGTTGCAGAACAGCAAGAAGAGCCGGCTGACAAGTAGATAAATGCGATGAAAGCCTTAAGATCAATAATCGTGAACTCTATATGCAAAAGGCCAGCCTCAAGGTCACCATAAGAAATCTCACCTTGGAAGACGTTCCAAAAATAATCGAACTGCAAAAAGAGTCGTTTCCCTACATGGCAAACGAGGGCATGATATGGAAAGAGAACAGTCTCAAGAGCCATGGCACATTACTATCTGGTTTGACATTTTTTGTTTTATCTTGATTTAGACCATTTTTTCATCCATTGCAGCAAGCTTATCATGGATTCTACAAGTTCCTGTCCCTTGCTAGTCAGCCTGTATTCTACTCTTGGTGGAATCTCATTGTACGATAATCTTTCCAATACTCCGCTCTTCTCCAATTCCTTTAGTCTCGTGGCAAGAGTCCTGCTGCTTATTCCTTTCAACGTATCTTTGAATTGTTTATGTCTCACGGGTCTTGTGGTACAACATAAAGGAATTAGGATCTCAAGCGTGCCCCTTTTGGTAATTATCTTTCTTAGCTTGGCAGTCTCTGACATGAGAGACACTGCATCATATCCCTCAAAACCGCATCCATCTTGAATGATTGGAATTGTTTTTCTTTTAGTTTCCATTATTGCACCAACTGTAATTGTTTCTCCTTGACAACTTAAATG
>JAGWFS010000109.1 GCA_028867785.1 Nitrososphaerota archaeon | reverse complement strand
AACCTGATTTGTTGAATACTCTTAAACAAAATGCATTAAAAACAGCTAACAATTGGCCTGACTGGGATACACAAGCATCTGAATTTATGGACGTAATGTCGTCCATAACAAAATCACAATTATCATTACAACCTTTGTTAGAAAAACAATCTAAAATTTTATTTGATTGGTATGTATTAGCAGAAAATTATCGACTAGTATTAGAAAAAAATCAAATACTTATTGATGCTAATTCATTATCTGTTTCTACCATCAATAAAAAATATACCATTAAAAAATTAATAGATTTTTTGTTTCTAAAATATTCTAGACTATACAAACAATCAATTAACAGTAAAAAATAAGAGACTCAAAGGTGTTTTGTTGACTAACTCCATCAATCATTGACATCCTGATCTAGATTATTCTACCAAACAAGCTTTGGATCAGACTCTCCTGCAGATGTCTCATGTACCATTGGACAAATTACAATGAGAAGCTGGTAAGGAGAGGTGAGATTCTCATCTCAGACGATTGTTTCAAGAATTAGGATAAAGAACTTGTGGAAATGAACTGTAGAAAATAAGGTAGAAAGTTTCTCTTTCTCTAATCATTTATGAAAATAGTGGGTATGCCAAGGTCTACTTTGGGTTGCCGTACAGACAGACAGATTGTTACGAACATACAGTAATACAATACCAAAGGTGCCAGACTATACTACAATCCACAAAAGAATCAATCGTCTGGACATCAAGGTAGATCCTGACCTTGGCAACAATGATATCGTAATAGCAATTGATAGTACCGGAATCAAAGTAGTAAACCGAGGCGGTGGATGCGTGACAAATGAAATCATAGAGGGAATTTCTGAAGATATATGTCGGTGTTGATGTTGCATCCAAGAAATTGTATCACTGAAGATAACAGATGAGCGATCATCTGATGTACAACATCTACCATCTCTTGTAGAGCAGGCGTCAGGTCATGGAAAGGTGATAAAGGTGTTGACAGATACTGCATACGATTCCAAG
>JAGWFS010000108.1 GCA_028867785.1 Nitrososphaerota archaeon | reverse complement strand
TTCATGCTGGAAAAATACAAGAGCATATCAAAAAATGATGTTCCAATACCACTCTTACTTGAAGACGGGTCATTTCTCATTGCTGTATCATATGATGGAGGCAAGGCGGCTGATTTTCGATACACTTTGGACAAACCCACTATCTCTACTCCAAGCATCGACATCTCATATTGCAACTGTACTGGATGGTTAGAAGATGGCTCACACTATTACAGTCTAAAAAAAGATACACAAGCCTGGCAATTTGGTAATCATACTGTTTACTCTTATGCCGGACTTACAGATGCCAAAGGAATACCATTAGGTTTTTACCGTTTTGAATTTTACCAAAATGGTTATCATGTAATTTTTAATTCTATATCATCTTTTGATCAGGGAATGAAGATGACACTTGATACTTTCTTTAACGGCACAAAATTGTCAGATATAGAACAAACTTCTATCAAGTGATGGATTTATAGATGGGGAAAATCTACGCCAGTTTTTTAAAGTTTGAAGATAGAATAACAGCACCCTGAAAATTCCATCCTTTGTAATAATTATTGGAGTAACTATGATTGGAATTAACATTGAATTAGGAGTAGATGCCTTCGGACATTGTGTTGGATACTGTACTGCTGGATCATCACAACTTGTTCCACCACAACAGGAAATTTCGCCTATTGTGTGGGAGGTTCTAGCGATTGGTGGCGTGGTAGTAGGTTGGATTATTATTTTTGGATTATTCAAGGAAGACTCTGTTACAAAATGAAAACTCTACATTTTTCAATAATTATCATATCGGGAATTATACCGTTTGTAGTATTGGGTGTTTACTTGATTATGAATCCAATTAATGATGTGTTACCCAAAATACTAATTACAAATATTACAACTACTCCAGAAACCCTGCATGTAGGAGACCATTTCACAGTGAATGCCATAGTAAACAATGTCGGATCACGTACGGTTTATTTTGATTCAAATTACATATAGGGTGTATTTGACAAGCATGTAATAGTTTCGCATTATGGCGG
>JAGWFS010000107.1 GCA_028867785.1 Nitrososphaerota archaeon | reverse complement strand
TGATTACAATAACATTTTGTATTACAGAGACATCAAGTCTCTCACCCTTCTTTAATCTGAGTTGTTCTACAATTTGTACTGGTATTGTAATACGATACTTGTAGTAATTGTTACCATTGTTGACTCGCGACCTTTGTTTCTGGAGAATGATTTCCAACACAAAAGACAGTCCTGTTGGATTTAAGGAAATAATTTGGATGGGCTACCGTGTCACATACTGAAAGTATTGTAACAGGTTTTCTCATACCTGAGACTTGCCCACCCATTTTGCATTTATTTTTGTCCTTAGATCATATTGTGTTCCATATCTTCTCAAAAATGCATGTGTGTCTTTGCGTCCACATCAGTACAAGTCTGGCAAAAAAATATGATGGGTTCCCTACACACTATACATCTCGTGCATGGAATCTGATCTGATCCGCATGACCTGCAAGAATCAAGTCTCAACGTATCAGACCCACTTTTCGTGCATCAGACTCTTCCAGTACAATATAGTCATCATACTTGAAGTTCTTGCCTGACTTTTTGCCCTTTCCGGCTATGAAGATCTTCTTGCTTGTGAGGGGTGCAAGATGTGGCATGGCAGTACGCAACACAGATTTTGCCAAAGTTAGAGTGCGTTCTTCATTTGCATACTCTTTTTGGCATGTCTTTGTTTTTTCCCTGCCCATCTCTTCATAGATCTCTTCTATGGTCTCTATTCCCTGGAGGATCCTGACATCTACAACATCTACGTCTGACTTCATGTTGCCTGTCTTTGCGATGTGTCTTATCTCACCCAAGCATTCTATTATTCCAACAAAGTCCAAGGTAGGATTCCAGAATTTCAATGCAGGTCTTGGCTCGAACTGCGTTATCTTTTCCATGTCAAAATTGTACATGCCAAAGAAGAGACGTTTGTTTTTAAGGTCTAGATATTTTCTTGAATTAATCTTCTAGACTTTATGCTGTGATTTCCTCATTTTTCTGTTCATGTGTCTCAATGATCAAGGTGATTACCTTTTGGACCTTGGACAGTACC
>JAGWFS010000106.1 GCA_028867785.1 Nitrososphaerota archaeon | reverse complement strand
CACAGGAGATCTGGGCGTACCAAGCGAAAATACGACAGATCTTGGGCCGGGACCTGCAGGTAATTTAACAAATACGCCAGCTGCACAGGCTGTTCCAAACTCTACATCAAGTACGGTTCCGGAATTTGGTCCGATGGTATCTTTGATACTGGTAGCTTCAATAGTTTCGATCATAATATTTTCGGCAAGAACTAGGCTGAGATTCTAAGCTTGGTTTATCAATATTTGCAAAACAGATGATTCTATGACAATTCTTCCAATCTGCAATAAGAACTTGTTCTTCTCAAAGTTTGCAACGTTCATTTCTTTCAAGAAACCTTTTGGTTCTTGGGTGAAGTTCCAAAGATTTCAATCAAATGTGATTGCCTCTGCTTGATGAGTGGATTGCAACAAAAAAATACAAATACTGCAAGCGATATCACGATGAGATAATTCTTAAATTGACCTGGCCTTTGATTGTAAATTATTAAGGTTTACCTGTTTATCTTCTTGGTTGCTTAATTTGTAAATATTCCAGATATCGTTGAATTTTGGATGTTGGGCGGTGCGTAGACTGAGGCATGCAGTGTTCCATAGACTGAATTTTGAATGGTCATTTCTATTATATGCGGAGTATCTGGGATGTCATTTACTTCGGTATGAAATTGTGATGAGTAAAGGGTTCCAGAAAAGAGAACTTTCTCGTCATTTTTCACGGTTATAGTAACTTGGATGGTCTTGTCAGTAGTATCGTCATATGAAAACAAAATGTTTGTTCCCTGGTTTACTGCGTTTAGCTGGACCGTCTGGAAGTATGGAGGCATAGTAGGATCAGATGTTTGTCCACTGGAACCGTCATTGTTATCAGAATTTGTAGGCGAGTTTGGCGATGAGTTTGTAGGCGAGGTGGTCTGTGAACTTGTGCTACCGTCATTATTTGAATTCGAGTATGGGACGATTTGAACTGTGTTTCCTTGGTCAGGTGACTTGGTGTTATTTTGCTCTGGTGTTGTTGATATCACCTGGACTGGCTGGTTTACCTGAA
>JAGWFS010000105.1 GCA_028867785.1 Nitrososphaerota archaeon | reverse complement strand
TATATTTTTTTTCAGACAAGTCGTTAATGGATCCGAGTTCATCAAACGATAAACCATAAACCTCCTTATAATGCCCATCTTCAATGAATTCATTAAGCAATTCTTCTGGCGTTTTTTTAACAAGTTTTTTACATATCTCAGCTACTATACTTTCATCGAATTTTTCATTATTATTTAGATATTCTATAAATGACTTCTTTGCTACGGCGGCAGATTTAATTTCTAATTCGACTCTTTCATTTGCTTTACCAATTATTGGATAATCAAAGCCTGCAACCAAATTAACAAGTTCATTTTTTATTATTTCTTGGATCAAAAGTATTTTCGCCTCTGTTTATTTGTTCAATTCAGTAGTTTCTCCCTTCTACCAAATAATCTCATCTTATCACGTTTATTATCCGACAAACTTTTACTAAAACATTCTTAGAAACCCCTTTTTGCCTACTTTTTCCAAAAGTATGGTCGTTTTGTTCCAAAACGAAACCCCTGCCGACACCGAGCGAGGCGAGCGAAGCGAGAGCCATGCGAAGCATGGCGTCCGATGCGAGGTGGAGGGAAAACGCCATGAATGATTTCATGGCGTCCGAGTAGGCGAGGAGTGAGGGCTTGAAGTGGCAAAGAGGGGTGTCGAGCAAAAGCGAGACGGGGTGAATTTGCCAAACGTAAAGACCGAGCTTTTACCTCCACCTCGGAGAGTCCGACCCGAAGGGCTGGCAGGACTTTATGTCCGTAGCCAGAGGATGAGCGAAGGTGTCGGCTTTTGATGAAACTTTTTCTAAAAGTTTCTTAGCATAGTCTCAAGAGGGGTGTCCTGAAGGGACGGGGTGAATTGAGACGGAGCGACCGCTTCTATATGACTCTATATAATTATATAGAAAGACTATCTAATAAAATAGTGAAGAGAAATGCAACGTGCAATAAAACCCAAGAAAATAGACGATGACGTAACATCAGAAGAGAAAGCAGATGTAGAAGCATTCTACAAAGCAAAAGCCAAAGGCGAAACTAAAAAAGGTTCGTTAAAA
>JAGWFS010000104.1 GCA_028867785.1 Nitrososphaerota archaeon | reverse complement strand
AAATATTGAGGAAACAAAACGAAAGCTTGCCTACATTCTCGAAGATGTGCCATATCATATAGTATCAGAGGATGAGTCCTAATGTATCTAGAACAATTACTGACGTCACTTTATGAGAAATTTAACGGAGATGAGAGATCAGGAATACATGTATCTGATCTAACTTTATGCCCTCGTAAATCGGTCTGGAGAAAGCTGAATCCTGAACCTTGTACTCCACGTGATCTCAATTTCTTCTCAAGTGGAAGATCGATCCACGACTCAATACAGACTTTGGCAAATCATAACAAGAAAAAATTTGAAATTGAAAAAGAGTTGTCTTGGGAAGGAATTTCAGGACATGTCGATCTAGTCGATACAGAAAACAACATTCCAATAGAGTGTAAATCTGCCAGAGTCAAGACTATGGATGTAGTCAAGCCTCATTATGTTTCACAACTAAAGGCATACATGGCTATTCTGGGAAGCAAGACAGGAGTAGTTCTAGTTCAACTTTTAATGCACTTTGATGACAAACCATTTGTGGAATTTGAAATTACAATGGATGAGGAAGAAATGAATACCACAAAACAAAAGTTGCTATTAGACAAGGAGTTTTATCTTATGGCTTTGGAAAAGAAAGATCCAATGCTAGCTCGTGGAGTTACAAAAGATAAAGATCTCGATTGGTTATGCCGTAATTGCCCCCATTATGCAGACTGTTTAAAGAATGACATCAAGGAGGAAAAGAAAAATGATTAAGCTCATCCCCGTTGTTGCATGTATCGTCTGTTTGGGGATGGGATCAGAGTCCTTGGTGTTTGGTGAAACTGGAGGCCAAGGCTCTAGATTTCTTTTTGGTGTCTTTCAATGATTGAAATGTTAGTATGCGGTCTTATGGCATGGTATCATGTTGACTGTATACAGTTTAATTTTTATGAAACTCCTTTCAATCAATCTTATCCAGGCTTGCCGAATTCTATTTACAAAGCAGATTCAGATAAGGAAGCAGGAATAGGTCTAGTACATATTTATGATTCAAAATGTAA
>JAGWFS010000103.1 GCA_028867785.1 Nitrososphaerota archaeon | reverse complement strand
TGGAGATACATTTTCCATTACAGCAACACTGGTAAACAATTCAACAGATCCAATACTTGTTGGTAACATGGGTAGTAATGATTGCGAAGGACCGTTTTTCACTGTAACGTTTGATAATCATATCAAGGTTGTTGAGAAACAGGGTGCAACATGCAGCTATGTCGCTCTTCAGGAAAGATTAGACCCAGGTAAAAAAAACACTGGAACTAGCCCAGGTCTTTCTTTTACTTATACTGCAACAGAATCTGGAACTGCAAATGTAACTGTAACATTTCCATATTCTGTGAAAAACCAAACAGATCCTAACCAGCCAGAAATCAGACAGACTGTTTCAAAATCATTTTTGTTCACAATTTATGACAGCAACACAAATTCAACCATTCCAACTTATGGTGGAGGTGGATCTGTAGTTACCATAACATCGGATCCAGTTACCATAACATTAGATCCACTTGGGCAGTTCAAATCCGGAATTCCTGTAAAAAATGTCACTTGTCAAAAAGATTTTGTTCTTGTAATAAAATCAGAAGACGGTTCTCCTGCATGTGTCTATGCTTCTCATGCCGCACAACTTTTGATACGTGGTTGGGCTGAGTCTGAAAATCAAAAAACCAATTTACAAAACACAATCAAGGTCACAGGATATGATTCATCGGTAACATATGATATAACAGGAGGAAAACTATTGGGCATCATAAGGGATTCACAGGGAGAACGTCTTTTCATTCCAATACAGTCGAATACTGATGGCAATGTGAAATTAACTCTGCCAAGATCTGTGATTGACACAAATCCTGATGACAAAAATGATACCTTTTACATTATGACAAACTCTGGTTCAATAGGCATCTTTGATGAAACAGATACGCCTACTGAGAGAACCATCACAATCCCATTTGAAAAGGGAGACAACATGATCCAGATGAGTGTAATGTCATGGGTAAAAGAAATGGCAAGTACTGGACTTGGGTTGAATAAAACAGTGACCCATGACATATGTGATGTACCATATGACCCAGGAACTGGACATTC
>JAGWFS010000102.1 GCA_028867785.1 Nitrososphaerota archaeon | reverse complement strand
TGATAACAGTAGTAGGTTTTGATCCAAACTATCATGGCACAACACCACTCTTCAAGGGAACGAATTCTCCAGAAGTTTTCTTTTATCTTTTTAAGGAAACAGATAGTTTCTGGTACATTCAGTCATTAAAAGTACTAGATAATAATACAATTAGTGTTATACTGTCTGATTATCAAAATAACATCTGGATTGGAAATCCCATTACAAAGACAGTCAAAATAGGTGATTTTTTTATCGGAAACTGCGGTAGCAGTATTCCAACAAATTCAGAGGTAGAATTTCTTACACTGAAAAGAATTGTTTCTAAACCCATACCATTTGCTGAATTTGAAGATAAGACAGGACTCATATCAGCAAAGTGCATGTTTGACAAACTAGAGAAATGAAAATGCTACTTTTCTCAATATGAATAACATGGCAGGATTAGCGTTAGACCACCGTATTGCAGTTGACTAAAAAACATTTGTTCGAGAACGCATGAGTAGGCTTGATTTTAGAAGAATCATATTTTGAAAACTCTCTATCTTGCAATAATTATAATTACAACAATGATCTCTCTAGTTACATTTGGAACATACGTGATGACTCATCCAATTTTTGGAAAAATTACACCTACTTCAGAGGAAAACTCACATGATGTGAAAATTGTAGTTAGTGGTCTAAATGATACATACCTTGTGGGTCAAAGAATAAACTTTAACCTGACAACTACCTCAAAAGAATGCTCACGACCACATGTAACATTGACTTCTGCAAATGGAAGTATTGTATGGACTAACAAACCTGACTTTATGTTCTGCGATGTAACATCTGCATCATGGCAGCCTCTCCCATGGCATTGGATTCTTGACGACGGAGGATTGGGCAGTATAAGAATTAGCGAGACTGGCACTTATAAAATGACTATAACATTCCTTGGAAAGATATTTGAAAAAGAAATTAGCATTCATCAATAACTGGCATAAGATAGAGCGTCGAGTTGGTTTAAGAGAGTTAGACCACTGGATTGCAGTTGACTAAAAAACATTTGTTCG
>JAGWFS010000101.1:303-1063 GCA_028867785.1 Nitrososphaerota archaeon | reverse complement strand
CTTTACTTGCCACCATGGCATATCTTGCACTCAATGGATATACTATGATTATACCATTAAGTGCAGTACGTTTCACAGTAAAAATAGCAAGAAATGAAAAAAATGATCCTAATGATACTACAACGTTGATTCACAAAATAGCAAAATGGATAAAAAAATTATCTGCAAAGGATGATGATTCTCGTCTTATTGGAGCCAAGGCATTGCTATACTTTGTTTTACCGCTTGTTCTTGTAATCCCAATAAGTGTAATTTCTTTTGGCAAGCTTGGCAGGTGGATCGTAGGGAGATGGATGGCTTTTGATATGTATCCTGAATACCAGAAAGAAAGTAGACAAATTCTTTCATTTATTGTTGACTCTATGAAGAAGAGTCTAGCTAAAGACCTTCTAACTCGTAAACCTTAATTCAATAATTAACCAAACTATCAGTTAAGGTCATTAATCTGAGGTGCTGGTCATAATCTGTTGAAGATAGAGTTTGATACAAAAAAATACCTAAAAGACATCTCAAAAGGAAAATCATATTTTCACACATTTCTAAACCGTGAGAATATCGCAGCAGGTATACTCCGGCTGGCACCACGTCAGGAAGACACACAGGCTCCCCATGAAAGTGATGAGGTGTACTATGTCGTAAGGGGAGACGGTTTTCTAAACATTGGTGGAAAGGATTACACCATATCAGAAGGAATGTCGTATTTTGTGGCAAAAAACATTGAACACAAGTTCCATGGAAACAGGCAAGAACTAGTCGTTGT
>JAGWFS010000101.1:0-258 GCA_028867785.1 Nitrososphaerota archaeon | reverse complement strand
GATTTTAGGGCAGGCTATGATAATAGTTTTAAACATAATTGGCAGTTAAAGCTGAGTTGTCCTTTTATGTAAAAAACTTGGCAAAATTCAAAATTGAGCAGAAGTCTTGTCATCTCTGTACTGGTTCTAGTATCGATGATATCTGTCATGACAATGTATCCCGTATATGCAACAGGC
Organism: Nitrososphaerota archaeon; assembly: GCA_028867785.1. GTDB lineage: Archaea > Thermoproteota > Nitrososphaeria > Nitrososphaerales > Nitrosopumilaceae > Nitrosotalea. The sequence goes on along the minus strand of JAGWFS010000101.1, from coordinate 81 downwards.
TCTGACCCAAAATGGGATGCACATCCATATTTTCAACTAGGCGGCAACGCCACCTTATCTCCAGAAGGATTTAACACAACT
>JAGWFS010000100.1 GCA_028867785.1 Nitrososphaerota archaeon | reverse complement strand
CGTGTAAGGGCGACGTCATAACCAACTGGACTATGAACCCAAGCAAGCTCCAATTTAAAATGCATATAAGTCTAACAGCGAAGATGTCAAGTTTTTACTCAATCTACATGAAATATGCTATTCGAATTAATTTATGAAAATAATTCGGGATAATCTAGAAAATCTATTGCAAGTGTGATTACAGCTACGTAGGATTTCTTTAATACAGATTCATCGATAGTAACATTGTTGCACAAGACTGAAATATTTTAAAGCACATATAACAAGTAGATTGCCTGCAAACGTATCTCAAAGCGAGATGTGGCGCAAAATAGAAGAACATGGAATTGACCGCAAGCGTTTGGAGCAGACAGAGCCCAGCGAGGATCTGATACTAAAGCTGTATACGGCCATCGTGGCAATACAGAAAAAGGAACTGGAATTAAGACAGGCCGCCTAAATTTCTCAGGGCATACTTTTCTTCTTCAAATATAACTGGCAAGTGTGAAATATTTTTTGGATACATTTCATGAAAGACTTGGTTTTCTTTACAAGCCCCATAGGGCTGGGGCATGCAACAAGGGATGTTGCAATTTCACAGCACCTGGACAATATTCCAAAAAAATTCATCAGTGGAGCTGGAGCATACAAGTTACTTTCAGGATATGGGTTTGACGCAGATAATCTCTACAGGCCTCCTCCGTTTAGGATTGAAAACGGCAAGCTTCGCAGCCCGCTCAGGTGGCTTTTTGATTACCTTTCATATTATAAAGAATGTAAAAAGATCTCTACAAAAGTAATAGAAGATGAGGCTCCTCGTCTTGTAGTAAGCGACGAAGACTTTGCATCGCTTGTGATAGCACAAAAGCACAAGATCAAGACAATCCTTGTTACTGATATTTTGGAGACAAAATTTGCAAAAGGTGCAGGCTCTATCATTGAAAAAAAGATGAACCAAGCCATGAAAAACATCATAGAAAAATGCGATCTTGTCATCATGCCAGAGGACGGTCAGAGCTATAACAACATTGTAAAAGTTGGTCCAATAGTAAGAGACACTTTAGAGTCTCGCGAACAGTTACGAAAAAAAT